>JBAWZA010000008.1:0-123132 GCA_037143335.1 bacterium
AGAGGGGGAGGCGGGGACCACGTAAGTCTCCGACGTAGTTACGCCGAGTGTCAAATCCTGCCCCGTCATTAACGGTAATCCAAGCGCCTCCGCGATAAGCTGTTTGCTATCGGTTGTTTCAGTTGTGACAAATCCTCTCAGTGCGCCATCAGTACGTAAAATACGGACAAGTTTGCGAGTGTCAATGCCTTCAAGTGCAAGTATATCATTGTGTTGCAGGTATTTGCTCAGACTTTCCTTCGAGCGCCAATTTGAGTATTCTTCAGCTAATTCACGAACGATGAATCCCTTAACATACGATTTCTTGCCTTCGAGATCTTCGTCATTTGTGCCGTAGTTTCCCATGAGGGGATTTGTCATGGTGACAATTTGACCCGCGAAGGAGGGGTCGGTGAGGATTTCCTGATAGCCTGTTATGCTCGTTGTAAATACAACTTCGCCACCGGAACGGAGTTTATCTACCGCACCAAACGCGAAGCCGTTAAACACGGCACCATTCTCTAATATTAACCGAGCACTTTTCTTCATTCTGAATTTCTTCAACACAAAAAAGGCTCCTTTAGAGGAGCCTTAAATCTTAATTCAACACCACGTTTCTCTTGCTTTGGGGCAGATACACTTTTGCCATCTCGAACCCTCCGAACAGGATTGCAGAAAATAGCAAGTCTGAGATAATCGAATTCTTGTAAAAAGGAATTCCCATAACATAACTCTGAATTAGCCCGCCGAGCGTGTGTGGGTAAAGGGTGGTATAAAATGGCCACCATGCAAAGTTCGTCACAAGGAAGAACGTGAATGATCCACCAAGAGCCACGACAATATAACGCAAATAGGAAGGCTTCTTAGAATAAACCGTCCCAATAGCGAATGCAAGTATGAACGATCCATATACAACAGCCATGTACGAAGTATCATAAAATCCAATAACTGCATCTGTGAGCAGCATTGTGATCATCGGGATGAGAAGTGCATACCGCTTGCGCGATAGATATGCCCCAGCAAATACTGCAGTAGCCGTTACAGCATTGAAGTTGTTGATATTCAACGCATGGAAGACTAATCGCGATGCGATACCCATGACCACCAATGCGATGGCAAGGAAAAATTCTGAATTTTGAGTAGTTGATTTATACATATTGTTACAAAAATACGAAATGATTGAGTTATTTTCTGTAAATGGCAAAATGTCCGGGCAACAAGCCTCCGCCAAATGTTTTCTTAACGGCACCTGTGGTGGCATCAACGATGTCAACATTCCCCGGTGCTGTGTATGAGCCTTTGCCGAGAATAAGTTGATCATTGAACGGGTCATAAATTCCCTTATAGTAGACTGAATCGTTGAACTTAAAGAGCGTGTGGGAATCAAGGTTGAGATATCCGAGGCGGTCACCGAAGGTTAAAAATGCTTTCGTCCCAGTCAAAATCATCTGGTTCGCAAAATCCGTCGAAGCGATTGTTACGGAATCTGTTTTCTTATAGGTTGTTGGGTCAACCCAAAAAATCTTCGAAGCTGTTTTTGCAACGGAGGCATCACCATAGATCAAGACCAGTAGAGAGTTTCTGGCTGTATCAATGCAAATTTGTGCCGGGTAATCTCCCATGTAGGTTTTGCCGAGAACAGCCCAGGTAGCTACGTCGAGTACCTCAAGCATATTTGCATTCGTGAGCAGGTAGGCTTTGCCTTTGAAAATTGAAAGGTACGCAAGACTTGTGTCAATCGGAATCGAGAAAAAAGAATTGTTCTGCGGATTGAAGACTCCAACGTTCTTCGAAGTCAGTTCCGAAACCCATATTTCCGTTTCTGATACCTTCGCCATATTATATGGCGTGCTTCCATTCGGAAAATTTATTGCGAAACGATCATTTGTAGAGTCGGGGTTGACCGAGAGAATTTTGTTCGAATTCTCAAGCAAGACGTACAACCGATTCCCGATGATCTGGATATCGTTTCCAACATCGCCGAGTGGTGAGATGATACTTTTTTGCAGCACATCTTTCTTTAATGAATAGCCATCCAGCTCGGCATTGTTGTTGCCGAATAATCCTTCCGAAAGAACAAAAAGTGTGCTATCGGTGAATGTAGCATTTAACTGGCGTGGGGCGGTTACCTTCTCGCAAGAACTAAGTCCGAGTGCGAAGATGATCGTCAATAGTAGTACAGTATTTCTTAACATGTTCTGTATGAATTAGTGGAAATGAAAATCGAGTGAAAATCTGAAGCTTCGCCCAGGAAGTGGATAATTTTCTACTTCGTTGTAACTGATATTACCGAGATTCAGGATAGAAAAGCGTGAAATAAAATCCCCAAAGCTTCCAAGCATGATGGGGATTGAAGTAAATGTAAAATCAATCAGCATTACAGGAGGCAATCTGCCCGTTTCGAGATTATAAAAATCCGTAAATCGATGGCCTCGGTAGTTCACATGCAAACTCAAGCCGCCGATTGATTCCTTCCTGATCGAAGCTAAGAATGATGAGTGCATCGGAGTAGAATAGGGAAGAGCTTTGCCAAAATAAATTGGACTGTAATTTGTTGTCGAATCGAGGCTGAGTCCTTCGACAATCTGGAATTCGTAGTCACTTGTGCGATACTTTGCATCACAAATAAATTCTAACCCTTCGGTTATGCTCGAACTCACCTGTACCGGGATCGAATAACCATTACTTCCTTGTACCCAAATAATCTGGCCACTAAAATTATTCTGGAATGCAGTCGCCTTTAGTGACACAGTTAATGTGCTTAGCAACTCAAATGGAATTATCGCTGTGACTTCGTATGCAATCCCTTTTTCTGGATTGAGATTCGGATTTCCGCCTACGCGCCAGTACAGTTCGTTAAATGTCGGCGCATGAAAGAGGCGACTATATGACGCTTGTACCAAGAATCTACTCTGCGGTTCTTGATAACGGAGTGACAACGTAGGCAACACCTGTGGCTTGTTGATAAATGATTGTAAGTCTGTGCGGAGCGAAGCGGTCAGGTCGAAGTTGTCGAGAAATAGTGTTCGTGATGTAATATAGGCTGAGTATGACTCACGATGAATTGATGAATCGCCATTCGGAAATGAATTCTGAGTGCTGGCGAGTGTATTTTTGGTGTAGTCAAGACCAGTATAAATTCCTTCAACTTCAGAAAGAGTCGTTAATGCTTTCCATGCAAAAGAAAAGATTCTATTTTCATATCGGTCTGCTACATGGAAATTTGGGATTGTATAAGTCTCGTACTGTGAGCTGTAACCAGCGGAAATCGTCTGTGTGTAATTATTTAGCGGGTGATTATCGAGTGAGAGTGCGATCAGGAAATTTTCATCGTACTGTCGTGCGCTCAAATCACTTGCACCTGCGTCATCAGTGGTGACTGCTCCCGGAGCGCCTCGTTCTGATCGAGTATAAAACGAGAATGCGCTGAGTGACAAATTCTCGTTCACTGTCCATCCCGTCGCGAGATGCGAGTTTAGAAGATGTGCATCGTTATTTTCTCTGAGAATAGTATGCCCAGTTGATTGCTGCAAAAAAGGATAGCTACCGTTTGAATATGAAGATGTTATTCCTCCGGAGATGGCAAGCGAATCTCCAAGTCGCAGCGAGCCATCAACTGAGCCACGATTCTCAAGGAATGAAGAGAGAGCATCGAAGCTCGTTGTTGTTCCACCAATAGAAAGTGAATTCTCGAATTCTGGTGTAGTATTCAAAATCAACCCGACAGATGCAACGTCACCCCCGATAAGAATTGCATTTGATGCATCAACGATTCCGATAGAGCTAACTGATTGCATGTCGAGCAGTGCAAGGTCAGTCAAGCTTTTTTGTTGATCGGTGATTTTTAGCCCCTGCCAGTAAATGCTTGTGTACTCCGACGGTAAGCCCCGAAACGATAGAAGAGAAATTCCACCAAGCGAACCGTAGTTGCGAACATCAATAGACGGGTGCATAACAGGCAATGCCTCGGAAAGTCGAATCGCCCCAGTTCGTTCGCGAAGCTGAGCCGCAGAGGCAATCGCTACATCATTGGGATGTATAATCTCTGTGGATGAGAGTTCGGAAGTAATCGTGATAGTGGGGGCCGAGACCTGACGTACGCTATCGCCCTTCGGTTGTGCAAGTGAGACACCTGTGACCAGGAGTAGGAAAGAATAACAAAAATATACACGTCTTACAAACAACAAAACTCCACTGTCTTATTTTTTAAAGACAAAGGAGCCAAATGCAATTCGTTCTGGAAACGAATCGCAAAAAAGTCCTCTGCCTCTTACCTCGAAGGCATGTTGGAAATTAACGGCAATGGCAGGTCTCCTGGCTTCTCATTCCTTCTCGACGCGAAACGTCAGTGGTTTTTTCTACGAGTTACAGTTGCGGGACAGCTTCCGAATCTAACGGAATTCCCTTTTCATCCGCTTGTGGCGGACACCATTTCCGAATGTGAATGAACTAAATCTCTACAAAGATACGAAAAAAAACTTCCTCCCAATCTTATGGAAGCATAGAGCGGTATCTCTGGTACTGAGCGGTATTTAATTGCGCTTCGGTAGGCTCAGCTAATCCTGCCTTCTTTGCCTTTGCTTTTATAGCATCCAACCGTTCTTGTGACGGTGGATGTGTTGCATAAAGCTTGGTGAGGAAATCAGGTTGCTTTGAACCGTTGCCAAGTGTCTTGATCTCAAAATAATTTATCGCCGCTGGGTACCACGGTCTGCCTGGAATAGTCATCAAATCATCAAAAGAGGTTGCATCGGCTTCGGTCTCATCATCGCGGCTGAATTTGAGCATAGATAAATTTCCCGCAAGGCTTGTAGCTATCTGGACGGCGAGACCATTATTTGCACCTAATGCAAGCGCTGTTACTGCTTGTACGCCGTACTCCTTTGTCATTTGTTGAGTTGAGTGACGATGGTCGGCATGTGTGACTTCATGCGCAAGTACACCTGCGAGAGTTGCTTCGTTATCAACGAATTTCATCAAACCGGTATAGACATAAATCGGACCACCAGGTATGGTGAAAGCGTTTACGGTTTTGTCATCGTGGATAACAGTTACGTTGTAGTGAAAGTCTTTATTTTTTACATTCGGAGATTGCACGATTTTATCAACGATCCCTTGCACATATTGTCGAACCGTTTGATTATTCAGCACAGGGTAGTGCGCGGGATCCTTCGCAATTTCTGCTTGCACTTGTTGTCCGAGTTGAATATCTTGCTGCTTCGTGAAGAGATTAACTCCGCCGGAGCAGGAGGTAAGGGTGAAACAAGTCAGGGTGGCGATGATTGCTTTTAACATTTTCGTATTGAGTCTCGTGATTTTTAAGTCTGCCACTAAACATGCTGCTGCTGGATGCGATTCCGTAGAATCAGAATTATTATCGTGAACGAACGATGCGTTCTGTCGCTGCGTCCGTGGAAGGAGAAGCATCATCATTCGTGCCATTGAGTACCACTCGGTATAGATATGTGCCATTCGCAACATCATTGCCCATCTGATCTTTGCCATCCCACTCGATAGCATTCAAGCCTACGTGCTGTTTAGTAGGAATTAATGCTAGTGTTCGGACTATTCTTCCAGAGATTGCGTACACGATGACTTTCACATCAGCAGGTGAATTTGATTTGAGAATGAACGTAAACCATGTAGTTGTTTTGAATGGATTCGGATAATTCATGACGTGCTCCAATCCATTCACTTGTGAAATAACAAATTCCTGAGATACAGTATCGGTGCGATTTCCATTTGCATCATTCGCCATTGCAGTGAAGGAGTATCTGCCTTGCTTGAGAGGTTTATTCGGCGTAATGTCTAAGGTGCCTTGTAGGAGTCCGCTTGAAAGTACACGGAAAGATATTTGAAAACTATCACTACGGCTACTACCAGAAAAGGGAAGTGGTGACGCTTGACCGAAGAGTGGTTGCAAGATTCCTTTGATAGAAGATGAATCGGTGAGCCGAAGAGTTGATTGAGTGAGTAATCGAATTTCCGTCGTAACTTTTGATGATACATAGTCACCGCTATTAATGCGTCGTCCGTCGAAGAGTAATTCGAGCCGAGGTTTTGTGGAATCGCGAACGACGGTATAATTCGCGTTGGCAGAATTATTGAATGTCAGTTGTTCATTCATCACTCCGCCTGGATTGACAACAACTGTAAGCCCAACATCTCCGCCAAAACCTGTTGTTTGAATTTCGTGGGTGAAGCTTACACTCGAATGGCCAAAGAATGACTTGATCGTATCATTTGCAAGGATTACATTCGAACCGTGATAGTGCTGAATGATTTGAACAGGAACATTCGTTGCATCAGTACACGTTACATTTTCAATTTGGTACTTTGCAACTACAGGATTTCCTTCAACTTGCACACGAGGGCCGAGCGAGATAGCGCTGTCATGGATATAAAATTCTGGTGCTGGATCATACTCTAATTCCACTGAGCGAAGTTTCGGACTAAGCGAGGACGAGGTTGATCGAACAAAGTGCATTTGAACGAAGACCTTATCCCAGAATGTAGCAGGGAAGTTTGTTCCCGAGAGGTCAATGCTTGTGAGTGCTGCCGCATCTCCTGAAGCTATTCGTTCAATAACGCCATTGCTTTTGCGAATCCCTAGTACCGAAAACTCGATGTTCGAACCTGAATTAATATTCTCCGCAATCCATCGGAGTTTGCCGTAGGATGTTGCGATTGCCGTGGAAGCGGTCTGTGCAAATCCTTCGGTGCCATTGACGACTACAGTATCAAGTAGAGAAACTCCTCCAGTTTGATCTCCACTAAATTTTTCTTTTGCCTTACCAGGAGGTAATCCTTTTTTACCGATGAGAGCATAGGTCCCAAACGTACCGAGTCCGTCCATTCCTGATAGCGAACCCAATGATTGCAATGCGGATTTAACTTTAGGATTGAATGTAAAACCAGGAATGATAGGTGCAAAGTTTGTAAAAATCACGACTCGTCTCCCGTCAGGCAGACCGTTGATTTTCCGACTAAGCGAATCTGCAAGAACTTGGCCAACCGAATCATTATCTGACTTAACAAACTCCGTTGTATCTAAAACACTACTTGAGTCCGCTGTCATTTGGAGCATCACGAATGCAATGAAGTTTCCTCCCGGATACGTCGTCGTATAAGGCGCTTTGCCATTGAGAAGAAATTGTCCAATAGGTAGTTTTGCAACGACATTGGTGTCATTCAATCCGCGAGCCTCGATGTCGTATTCAACGGTGTCCTTTGTAGGTATGATCAGAGCGCCATCAGCAGGATCAATCTGAAGTCCTGAAGTGACCGTACCTTGTAACTGGTCTGCCGAGGTGTATGAGAATTCTGGATTGGCAGAGTTCGGCTTGTTTGATTCTATTGATACACTTTGATACTGCCACGAAGAAGTCACGCCGCCTGGTAACATTGCACGGCTTCGCCACCACAATACTTTCGAGAATGGATTCGGTAATTCCGCCCTCGAAAAAGAGTGCTGAAAAAATAATCCAGTCCCACTCAACCCTCCGAAGTGCTTGGGCGAAATGAAGGCACGTGATGTGTCAAAGTCAATCTCAAGGGATACCGGTTGTGAGTTATGATTTGGTAGCAGTGTGATCACATGCAAAGAATCCGCGGTGATATCACAAAAGAATTTACTTCCTTCCGGCGGAAAAAATGGCGAGCCAGAATTACCATTTACAATGAAGGAGATTTTAACAGAGTTATCGGTCTCATTACTTTCAGCAAATTGGTTATCGTAGTCCACGTCGACCTGAATGGTATTATTCCCGACAGCAAATGAGTCGAGTGAAAGAATAACCCCTGATGAAGCAAGTTGTGTAAGAGAATTGATTGAATCAAAAAACAGGAGAGTTCGCCCTGTTGGTTGGTTATTCGTTATCCGTATGCGAACTGGTTTGTTTATTGCGTAACCAAAATTGCGTACAACGTATCGAATTTGGATCGTTGAATCAGTGACGGAAAATACAGATCTATTCACACTATCTCTGTGTATGAGTTGAATATCGGCATTTGTAATATTCAATTCTGGTTGTGGACGAAAATCGAGTCCGAGTGCCGCGTCGCCGAGAATAGAGTATTCATAGATGGAGTTATGGCTCCCAAAACCTCCGCTCAGTGGTGGCTCCAACACTGAGGTTATGAACTTCGCTGTCGTCATGATGATCGGCATGTTCAGTTTGTGCGGACCTGCTGAGGGACTCCAAGCGAGTATGGAATCGCCGCGCATGAAATTAAAAATATGCGCTGACATACTGAAATCATAATTCTGTTCACCGAAACCGGTCGTACCTAAAGCGAGAATCGCGCCAGCATTCGGAACACGAACGAACGATTCATTCATCGAAATAATGTTCGGTTCGGCAAAGGCTCCGGTTCGGCACGATACTGAGATGAACACAGGGTAACTACCGGAGTTGCGCAGTGTAAATACATCAGGGAATTGGACATCGGTAATATTCGGAGCCCCGTGCCCGAAGAAATATACTAACCCAAGTCCATCCTTGAAAGAATTTTGGATTGCTGGTGTTTGTGTAACATCTATTGATCCCGTGAAATCGTGGCGCCAAATGAACGTTGGGTTCGCATTCACTGGGAAATTTCCTAAGCCACCGTATTGATTGGTATTGTATGGTGGTAAACCTACATAGAGTTTGTTGAACTCGAGTAACTGACCCCATTGGAATCCGGCATCTCCTCCAGAGACAAACAGAAAATTTCTATTCCAATCCGCGGGAGGTGATGTTTCGTAATCCAATAATTTCTTGAAATAATTATCAGCTTCTTCCTGTGTCTCGACAGGGATTCTTGCGATTACCATCCTGAAAGAAGCAGAATCAATTTCCGTCGAACCTTCGGCTGTGGTAAAGATATAATCACTATTCGGGACACCATAAGTTGGCACGAAACTCCGATGATTTGTTCGTGCGGAAATATCTTGGAATTGATTGTTCAGATTCGCTTTTGGATCCCACGTGCCATCACCAAAAAGCGTAACCAAACCCGGGGGTATGCCATGATAATTATTATAGGCAAAATCCAAATACCTCCGCAATGCCCACGGCTCATCTGATCCGAAATTAAAAGCGTTAAATACTTCTTCGGTCGTGATAACCTTCACTCTCATATTCACAACATCTCTTCTACGGGATGCAAGCCTGAGTGAGGTATTCAGGAAGCTCGGATGCGTGATAATTATGTAATCAGCTCCGAAACTTGTATCTAATGCAGTAGCGAACCGTTGAATGACGGTATCAATTCTATCTGGTTTCAAAAAGCTTAAACTTGATGCTGCTACGTAACGGGAAAGATTAGATGAATTTTCCTTATATGTAGAAATGCCTGAAGGAAGAAGTCGTGTCGTGTCTGACAAATTGAAAAGATGGGGGGTTCCTTGATTTGTTTGTAAATCAATGTTGAATTGGGATTGAGTTGGGGAGATTGTGAAATTCCATTGACCGACTGCTATCGCAGTATCAGTGCTCGGGCTGATAGGCTGTGGTAGGCTCACGGAATAAAAATCTAAGTACCAGTTATCGTTGCTCGAGCCGCTATTACTATGAACAATTTTGATTTGATTAGCACCAACATGTAAATCCGAGAGCGGTATTGTAAAAACTGATTTGACTTCCGCAAAATCATTAAAACTTGGACTGGCTTCAACTTTGCCATTAACTTGTATCGAGGCCTGGTGAGTTACCGAACCAGTATTGAGCGTGGACATGCCACGCATAAACACCGTAATCGTCGCAAATTTGCCGCTGAGATTAGATGGAAGTGATGCGATATTCAGAGTATCCGTAACATCATTGATAAGAACATCCCCAACTTTCGATGGGAATTTTCGCCAAACAAATCGCTCACCAGAGACATACTCATTGCGTTGCAAAGTTGCTGTCTCATCATTCCCTGCATCGCCACCATAATAATCATCGTCGTACTCATGATGGTACGAGTAGTTAGCCTCGGAGACATGCAGAGTTGGGGTTTGGTTTATTTCCTTATCTACAAATCGCAGGGGTTTACTCTGAAATTTCTTGCTATTTGTCAGCCAGTACGCATTGGAATCGGATGACAAATTGTAGTACTCGTTCGGCAGACCTGGTAACCGTTCACCGAAATACTCAATCGCATTGACTTTGCCGTCAACGTTGCTGTCAATCCAAATCGGTACTTCTTTACCGCGGTTGAACATTCTCAAGTCTGAGGCATGCCAGCTTGTCATATCATATTTCGGCGCAATCATCGAAGGTGTCATGCGATAAAGCCCTGTTCTGGTTGCATAGAGTTTTATGTATGGGGCTTGCGGATCAATCCAACCAGTGATTGCATCAGCAAAGCTGTGAGTTGGCGCTTGGATGTAAAGATTATTCTTTGTTTGGACGCGCTTAAATCCCGATCGGAATGAGGGTAGATCCGATTGATTAGCTACTAACTGAGAATACAATTGCTCGAACGCTGGATCAGTGGTTGTGAATTTGTTACCTGTGAACTGCGGAGGGATTTGGAATGATATCGTGCAGGTAAATGCCTGGAATGCAGACACATCTCCACTTGTCACATTTACATCTGTTAATGGAATGGAAATGCTAATAACATTGAGCTCTCGAATCCTGGCGACTGGCGAAACACTGACTGAGTATTGATCCAAGACACTGTATTTATCCGCAGAAAATAATTCACCACTCCTCCCATTTGTCTTAGGTATGAGGTATGTGCTCGTGAATGTCTTACTACGGGACTTTGTAATCAAAGTTTGGAAAGCGTTAGCTCCTTCAGGTACAACGAGTCTTATGCACAGGGTCGGAATCGATGGCGCCCCGATACTCCCTTGATTGATAATTGAGACGCCTCTTGGTAATTTATCCAAGAAGAGGCGAGTCCAAGCAATCGTGCTAAATTGATGGGAAGTATGATTCGGAATTTGTACAGATGTTTTGGTAGTATACGGTTCGCCGAGATTAACATCTAAGGTGAAGCTCAACGAACTTCCTACCTGCTTGCTTCGTACATTTAGGATTTGATCGCTTGAAGTTTTAACGTACGATCGAACACCAGATTTCGAACCCATGGAGCGAATAGGGGATTTGCCGTTCTTCTTTGCTACCTGGGAAATGCTGCTTGAGAGTGGTGTTAAGATTCGGCGCGCGGGGATTTGCGCCTGTGCATTACAGGCAATGATTGTGGCGAAAAGTATAAAATATATGAAGCGTTGCAGCGTGGTTTGTGTTTTCAACACATAAAACGCCTCATTCGGGTAAATAATTAAATAGGTATCTATTATTGACCGAAGAATAGTGTTTCAAAAAATTAAGGAAGCCCTACTTACAGGGCTTCCGATGTGTTACCCCTCCCCTCCATAGCGGGTAAGCTGGGAAAAGGGATACGCACACTTTTCTACTACTCACACATATCCTAGTGAGCAATCAGGATATTATCCTTACTAAAACTTTCTAAGTAGGCGAATACGGCGATACTATCTCCAGTATTCATGTGGGAACGTCCCGCCATCTCTCCAAAATATACTTCCCATTCTTTTTGCGTATGCTCCATCGGAGAGGGAAGTGAATGACAACCTGAGCAATGCTCAGAGTATAACGACTGAGCTTCGGCAAGTTGAATTCCTTCCCACCTATGTGACGCCCATTTCTGATGGGCACTATCAGCACTCGGAATCGTACTCGCACACGAGAATAGAGTTCCGGCAATGATAAGAAAAAATCCAAAATATATTTTAGTATTCATACATATCAAAATTCAAAAGCAAGCAAGAGTCGTGCTTCAATTTTCTCGTGTTGCGAAAGCTCGAACTTGTCACTATTGGCAACTTGATCGGACCTTCCGAAAATCTGTGGCAGTACGCTGATAGCCGACCACCAGTTTGATCCACTGAACGAAAGCGATGGACCTGCAAAAAAAGCACTGTAGCTACCACCACCCTCTAAGGCAGGAGGGTGCTTGATATGCTGGCGCGCCTCTACTCCAAGAGTGAAATTATGGGCAACTAAATATGCCACACCACCGCAAATCTCAGAGACAGTCTCCGTCTGTGATTTAAGATTACCACCGTCTACGCCTGTAATTGATGACTGTTCGATTGATCCATTCAGCGCAAAAATAAAACCGTCCACTTCTTTATCGAGAATAATTTTTCCTTCCAACTCAATCTCATCGTTGGAGTATGCACCTTCAGCATAGAGTGCAAGCCCGATCGGATCAATCGCATGGTCAAGCATACGATACTTCCACTCATTTGAAAAACCAAATGCTTGAGAATTGTTAAGTTCGGAGTTCAGAAAAGTTGATTCGCTTGTGAGATTCAAGTAGAGTGATGTTTGAAGATTCCCGCCAAGACCGAATTCAAATTCTGAACGAGTGTCATTTGCACGGTAGAAGATATTGCGGTTTAAGCGAATCGTATTCCAGATTTCAAGTTCATGGCTGCCTTTGGGTAGCACCGCAGATTCGTAGGTATAGGTAAAATGCCGTCTGTTAGCAAATGCCTCACTGAAGGCAAGGATTGCGAGTACGCTTGTCAGAACTATCGTTGTTCGTCGAAAAATCGTCATTGCTGTTGAGTAGTAGCTATTGCGACTAAGTCTTAATAGTATAAGTATGCTACAATTAAGACACGGTCTTAATAAAAATAGTTTCCGTAAGGTAAAAAAAATAGCAACTTTGATCTCAAATGCGCGTAAGAAAATCCGGCACCAATTGAAGAATTCTTTTTTATATTCGGCGATGAAGTACGCTAGGGTTTGAACGAACTTATTTTTAGACTCGTTAAATGCACACAGAAAAATTATCAGTGCTAAAGACCAAACGATTAAACGAAAACCACCACCAGAAGACAGTTGCACTGCTACTCCTCTTTATTATTTCTGGCATTTCACTTTCATGCTCCACATACAGGAATTTTACGACCTATTTCAACGTCGTTTATCTCGCTCAACAGCACCTCGATCTTTATGAGGAAAGTTTGGCTGCTGAGAAAACACCTGTCAGCGGGGCAGCAGCTGTTATCACAACTCACCGCTGGTTAGACGAAGAATATGTCGCTCTCGAACACTACAAATTTCGCACCGGCTCTACCTTACCGATTGCAAATCTGAACAAAGGCAACGGCGGAACGAGCAGCAGAAGTATCAGTTCGCAACATTTAGATTCTGCAATCATCCTTGGCTCGAAAGTTTTAGCAGATAAAAAAGAGACAAAGTATGTTGAGGATGCTTTGTTCATTGTCGGCAAATCTCAGTATTATAAAAATGATTTCTCAGGTGCCAAGCGCAAGTTTAACGAATTACTCTTTCGCTATCCCGACACTAAGTACGGCACAGAGGTGAGCATGCTGATGGCGCGCTCGATGATGGCATCCAATGACTACGATACTGCAGCCGTTGCGATAAGCAGAGTCTTGAAGAATGCAGAACGCGACGGGCATACAGCGACGATCTCAGAAGCGCATACAGCATATGCCGAGTTGATACTTGTCTCATCGCCCGATAGTTTGGCAGAAGCCGCTGAACAATATAAACTTGCCGAGACAGATTTATCCGCAGAAAGCGCAGCGCGTCTATCGTTCAATAGTGGTGCACTCTACTTCTTGGCTGGCAGATGGAAAGATGCGGAGGCAGCATTCCAAGAGACTATTGCGAAAACTCCCGACCAGTCTTTACAAGGGGAGGCATACGTCGCATTAGGCGAGACCTACCGCAGACAAAAACGATACGCTGAGGCAAAACAAACATTTGAAGCGGTCCTAAAAAAATCCAGATACTCGGCTTCTCACCCAGCCGCGAATTATGAGTATGCGCTTACAACAGATATTGAGGCACGCGATGCGGTAAAGAATAGTCTCAAGTCCATGCCGTACAAACTTGATCACTATCCTGATGTGAGGAGAGTCTATAATGCAGTTGATACGACGTACCGAACTATCAGTCAAGCGATTATGGCTCGGTCTCGGTTTCGGCAAGCTGAAATTTTCAGGGAGATGGGGGAGTATGATTCCGCGGCGCACTTGGCGAATATCATTGCGGGTACAAAAGATTTCTCAAGTAATGAGATGAATGATTTTGTTAATGAAAGGCTCCGAGCAATCACTCGCTATGCTGATTGGAAGTTACAATTACTCCGGATTGATACGGCAGAGCATATCTTTCATAAATTGCGCCGACCGGGGTCAACAATGGTTGAGACGATCACAAAAGAATTGCGTATTGAAGCCGAACAAAAAGTATTAGGAGCGAAATGGTCACCCGAACACTCGAATCCGCTTAGCGCTGACGAATCAAAACTTGTTGAACAATACATAGACCGCATCCGTAAGGAGAAATCAGCAGGTGCGGTCAGTGCATTCAGTATTAATTTTGCCGATACCACAAAATATATTGATAGCATACACATGGTAGCAATGCATGGGCATTTTGAAATTGCAAGAGCATGTGAAAACTTTACGGAGTATCCCACTGCAATATCCGAATACCAATCCGCGCTGAATATTAACTTCATCAAGCCCGATACAACCGTTCATGGATTCCGTGCTCAAATTCTTTATTCTTGGCTGTCACTGGATAATCAGTTGAAGAATGCCCAGCAACGTGACTCGATACTCCCAGTACTCACGCGCGATTATGGCGAAACAATCTACGCTCAGCAAGCTGGCAAGGAATTCTCAGGACTTGCGGATAAAGATTCACCGGGAGAAATTGCCTTTCGATCTGCGTATTCAAGTATGAAATCATTTGGCATCGAGAATATGAAAGCATCATTCATGAGAATTGTCACTGACCACTCGCACGAAGATGTTGCCGCAAAATCGCTCTATACAATTGGTCTCGCATATGAAGATATGAAGCGATATGATAGCACAGTGGTTTATTATCGCAGAGTGCTTAAAGAATATCCCTATTCCAGATATGCTGAGTACCTCAAACCGAAAATGCAATTCGCGATGAGTCAACAGCCACGGCAAATTATTTCACAACCTCAGCAAAATGCAGGCACCAACCCGCCATCACCGAGTAAGGTAAATGTTTTTCAAGATTCTGTCAAGCAAACGCTACCCCAACAAAAACCTGTTGCCCTACCACCGAAGAACGAACCACCAATTAAGAAGAAATGACGAGCCATACACCGAAGTCAGTTATACATCAATCAATTGTTCGCTCAAGAAGAGAGATTACTCCGGGTTTGGTAGTTCTGCAATTTGAAAATGAATTCGTTGCCTCCAACACCCAGCCAGGTCAGTTTGTGAATATCCTTCCGAAAATCGGATTCTCTGACCCACTACTCCGAAGACCGTTTAGTGTCTATAACATCACAGGCAATCTCGTCGAGATTATTATTCAAGATCATGGCAGAGGCACGAATGTCATTGCCAACACTAATGTCGGGGAGATGCTCGACGTGCTTGGTCCATTGGGTAATCCATGGCACTTCAACACTACTAATTACAAAACTGCTATTTTAGTTCTGGGCGGAGTTGGCGTTGCTTCCATGCCACTACTTACGAAATCGCTTGCGAAACAACACAGACAACTTGTCACTTTTTACGGTGCTCGGACGTCGTCACTCTTTGCTGATGAATATCTCCTGAATGTTCAACACTCCACTGACGATGGCACTCGTGGCTATCATGGCTCGGTGATAGATAATTTACGAAATCACCTCTCAGCTGGAGCGTATGAAAACCCAAAACTCTTTGTCTGCGGACCAACAGGGATGATGCGTGCAGCAAGAACATTGGCGGATGAATTTGGAATCATGTGCGAAGTCAGCCTCGAAACAGAAATGGCATGTGGCATAGGAATATGTCAAGGGTGCCCGATTTTGCTCAGTGAAAGTGAAGCCGAGAAGGCTAATCGAAAATTTTATTTGGTATGCACTCACGGACCGTCATTCGAGAAGGAGGCTATTGTGTTATGACCAATATGACGATCAAATTAGGTGCCGTGACGTTCAAGAATCCGATACTTGTAGCGAGTGGCACGTATGGCTACGGCTCCGAGGCAAAAGATTTGTGCGATATTTCCTCTCTTGGCGGAATCGTTACCAAATCCGTAAGTTGGCTACCACGACAAGGGAATTTCCCGCGACGTATCGTCGAGACCGCGTCGGGGATGCTCAACTCCATTGGGCTTGCGAACGTCGGGGTACATGTATTTGTCGAGGAGAAGTTGCCTTACTTAGCCACGTTCGATACGAATATCATTGCGAACATAGCCGCTTCGAGTATTGAAGAATACTGCAAAGTATTGGATCACATCGAAGCAAATGCTACCGCGAACTTAGTTGGATATGAAATAAATGTGAGCTGTCCGAATGTCAAAGATGGTGGACTCTCCTTTGGGACTAAAATTGATAAAGTTGAGGAGCTTACGAAAGCATTGCGACCGTTGACGAAACGACTGCTTATCATAAAGCTGACACCGAACGTTACATCTGTTGCTCCGTTTGCACTTGCTTGCGAGAATTCTGGTGCTGATGCCATAAGTTTGATAAATACTGTCATCGGAATGGCAGTAGATGTGAATACCAGAATGCCGAGACTCTCCACCGTGACTGGTGGTCTCTCTGGACCGGCGATCAAGCCTATCGCACTCGCGAAGGTGTATGATGCACGAAAGTCATCTAAGATACCGATTATTGGTATCGGAGGTATCGCTTCGGCACAAGATGCCTTAGAGTTTCTTATCGTCGGTGCTTCACTCGTCCAAATAGGGACTGCCAACTTTATTGATCCCGACATCGGCAATAAAATAAATGCAGAATTGCAGAATATTCTTACCAAGCAGAACGTAGCATGTGCTGGTGAAGTAGTATCTACTCTCAAGATCTCTGAAGAAATGAAATCACTCGGATGGTAAAATCAAAACAGAAAAACCGGAAACGTACAATCGCCATTATTTGCGTTGCTGTACTTATTGGGTTTATCTGGTTAACAAGATATTCTTCTGCTCCGTGTGTTGCTCAGCCTCAAGACACAGTCAGCGAATTTCACAAGTCAATCACTTCACTTCAACTTCCGACGGAGGCTACACTTTTCGGAGCGAAAATTCCTTTGGACAAATGGGAAGTACGTGAGCGCTTCGAACGCGAATTTTACTATAATTATAACAATTGCGATCAACTTGTTATGTGGTGGAAGCGGCTTGGCAGATGGGAAGTGATGATAGATTCGATGCTCGATGCTGATTCATTGCCTCGGGATTTCAAGTTCTTGATGATTGCGGAGAGTGGGATTCGGAACGTTCAATCACCTGCACACGCGAATGGCTATTGGCAGTTCCTTACACCCACAGCCCAGCGATTTGGTTTACGTGTGGATCAATATATTGATGAGCGACTTGATCCGATTCTCTCGACACAAGCAGCGATCAGATTTATTTCATCCCTTAAGCGGAGATTTAATGCTGATTATTTGCTCTGCGCGGCGGCATATAATATGGGTGAAGAAGGCTTGAGCGATGCGATGGATTTTCAAAAACAAAAAAGTTATTGGAATCTGATGCTCAGTGAAGAAACTATGCGATACCCGATTCGTATTGCAGTTATCAAGGAATTGCTTGAACATAACGCAAGATATGGGTTGCAATTAGAGAAGCTCGCACCATACAAAATGCATGGCATTAAACATGTGAGTGCTCAAGGACCGATTCCGAACATTGCTGAGTGGGCAATTGGGCAAGGGTATTCGTACAAAGACTTTAAGTTTTTTAACCCTCGCTTTATTGCTCACGAGATTCCGAGAGGATTGTACGACATCAGATTACCAGAAATAGACGCAGATCGAACAACGGTGTATTGAAAAATAGTCGGACGGTTACATGTGGGGAAAGCCTCTCGGCAACATCATTGCGAGCGCCAGAGGAACAATCTAAATATCTCTGAACTGTGTTGCCGAAGCAAAGATATGGATTACCACGCGGGGCTGAAGCCTGAGTCGGTTTGAGAAAATGTTTTGAGTAATTTGTTACCAAATCGAATAAATCCGAACTCCGTTTCTTTTGCGAATGTTGGTTAAAGAAGACAAGTTTGTTAAGTGATACACAATGAAATTATCGTTATATAATCCGAAGCGTTTAACCTTCATAGCTCTCGTCCTCGTCATCTCAAGTGCCATGCTTGGCACGAAGCTTGAGAGAGCGTTCTCGTCCGACAATTCTTACGAAGAACTTCAGAAGTACTCCGAAGTCCTCAATCTTGTGCAAAAGAATTACGTGGACAAGGTGAACTTGGGCGACTTGAATGTTGCTGCTATCAACGGATTGCTCGCAAAGCTCGACCCACACTCTGTCTATATGTCCCCAGTCAGCGTGAAGCAATCTGCCGAAGATTTTCACGGTAGCTTCGAGGGCATTGGCGTTCGTTTCCAGATGGCACATGATTCCATACTGATTGAAGAAGTAATTGTCGGCGGTCCTTCCGAGGCGGTAGGATTGAATACCGGTGACAAGATATTTTCTATTGATGGCAAACGCACGTCAGGGTATACTCAAGATTCTGTCATCAAACATCTACGTGGACCAAAAGGCACGAAGGTGAATGTCATGATCGCACGTCCGGGTACTCCTGCTTCTGAATCAGGTGGGGGATCGAAGCCTCTTTCATTTGAGATTACCCGTGATGTCATTCCTCTTAATAGCGTACTCGCGCACTTTATGGTTGATGCCAATACCGGATATATTTATCTCAGCCATTTCATCGAGACATCACATAGTGAGATGGTGAAAGCTCTCGAAGAATTAAAAGGACTTGGAATGAAGCGATTAATTCTTGATCTTCGCGGGAATCCTGGTGGATACCTTGAGCAGGCGGTGCAGATTGTTGACGAATTTGTCGGTGGGAATAAAACTATCGTTTATACAAAAGGCAGAGTCGCTGGCGCGGATGATGTTGACATCTCCCATCCTGGTCAGCAGTACGAACAGACTCCCCTTGTCGTCCTTGTAAATAGTAGCTCTGCTAGCGCAAGTGAAATCACCAGTGGTGCATTCCAAGATCTTGATCGCGCACCGATTGTGGGTGCAACGACGTTCGGCAAAGGACTTGTACAGCGTCAGTATGCCTTGAATGATGGTAGTTCTGTTCGACTCACAGTCGCACGGTACTACACTCCGTCTGGCAGATCAATCCAACGTCCTTATGATGGTGGCAAATACAAAAAAGCGATTGAAAATGACGAAGCCGACGAAGAGGATAATTTCTCACACACAAAAGATGTGAATGCGAATGATACAACTCGTCCGAAATTCAAGACTCCGAGCGGTCGCACAATTTATGGCGGTGGCGGGATAACACCGGATTATTTTGTGAAGGAGGACACGGTTACACGCTCTACTATTCGTGTATTTGGTGCGGCAATTCCATTTGATTATACGAGAGACTTGATTTCGAACAGGGGCGCAGAGCTGAAAAAGCAATATACTGCTGAGACGTTTGTAAATTCTTATAAATTGACTGATGATATAATCAAGAAATTCTACGCTACGGCAAAAGAGAAAAAAATCGAGTGCGATATGAAGGAGTTAGAAGCCGATAAAACGTGGATTCTCAATAAACTACGCGCTGATCTTGGTGGATTACTTTTCGGCGATAACGTTCGTTACAAAATATACTTGGAGACAGATAAGCAATTCAACAAAGCCTATTCTATTGTGATTATGGATGAAGCAGCGAAGATGGCACAGCTCTCGAAATAATTTCTTTCAAGGGGAAAAAAAAAGGCACGTTCTACGTGCCTTTTTTTATTATGCGAGTTCTAATTCTTCACTTGCTTTCGACCACGTGAAGTAAAGCTCTTCGAGCTTCTTGCGATAATCCTCTAAGAGTTTTGCTTCAGCGGCAACGCGGATTGAGTTGTTAAAATAATTCGCATCAAGCATGGCATGTTCAATGCCCTCTTTCTTTTTTTCGTAGAGAGCTATTTCTTCCTCTATTCTTTTTATTTTATTGCGAATGGGTTTTTCGCGTTGCGCTTTTTCGTTGCGCAGTTCCGCTTCTTGTTTTTTCTTTTCTTTTGAATTAGATGGAGTCGCTACTTTCTTATCATCCTTCTTGAAAGATTGCTTGCCTCGAATGCGATCAAGTTCTTTTTGGTAGAGTTCGTCAAGGTATTGTTCGAGCGAACTCATATAATCCTTTACGACTCCGTTGCCGAACGTAATAATTCGCTCAACTAAATCTTCAAGGAAATCTCTATCATGGCTGATGACGATGATCGTACCATCGAATGCCATCAAGGCTTGCTTGAGGACTTCCTTAGAGCGCATATCCAAGTGGTTCGTGGGTTCGTCGAGGATTAAGGTATTACATGGCTCAAGTAACATTTTCGCCAATGCTAAGCGCGATTTCTCACCACCTGAGAGAACTTTCACGCGCTTGAAGACATCATCGCCGCGGAAGAGAAATGCACCGAGCAGAGCACGAAGCTGACCCTCGGAATAACTTTGGCCGTTCTTATCACCGCCGTTAAAGAATTTGGCACGGGCAAGCGAATCAACGGTTTCGAGGACCGTTAGCTTCGGGTCTAAGTCATCAGCTTGATGCTGTGCGTAGTAACCGATTGTGACATTATGAGTTTGCGCAAGATGTCCGCGAGTTAGCTTTTCGGCACCCGCTAAAATTTTTCCGAGAGTGGTTTTGCCTTCGCCATTTTTTCCTAAGAACGCAACTCGCTCACCGCGCTCGATCCGAAGCTCGCAGTTCGAAAAAATATCACGGACTCCGTCATAACTCTTCGCGCCATTTACGACTTCGAATGCAGTCCTACCAGATGGAGGAGCGGCAGGGAAGGCGAAGTGAACGCTCGGTGCATTCGAGGCAAGTTCGACGCGCTCCATGCGCTCAAGCATTTTTATGCGTGACTGTGCCTGCTTTGCTTTTGATGCTTTCGAGCGGAAGCGCTCGACAAAACTTTCTAATTCTTTTCTGCGAAGTTCAAGTGTTGCGGATTGTGCTTCGAGCAATGCTTCACGTTCGGCTTTTGCTTTTTCGTAATAATCATAATTGCCAGGGAATATCTCGCACTTACCGCCCGGTGTAATCTCGGCAGTCCTACCTGTAACGTCATTCAAGAATTTTCTATCATGCGAAATGAGGAGCATCGAGCCTTCATAGCCCTTGAGGAATTCCTCAAGCCAGAGCATACTCTCTAAGTCCAAGTGATTCGTAGGTTCATCGAGCAGGAGAATGTCGGGGCGCTTGATGAGGAGCTTCGCAAGCAAGAGGCGCATCTGCCAGCCGCCGGAAAACTCCTTCAGTGGTCGGCTGAAATCAGTTTCGGTAAAACCGAGACCCGAAAGAACTTTTGCCGATTCCGCCTCAATCGTAAATCCGCCAGCATCCTCGAACTTATGATTCAGTTCTCCGAATCTGTCGAGTAGATCGTGATATTCTTTTGTATCGTGATCGTCCGCTGTATCGCTCAGTGCTTGCTGAACGATTTCTAATTCTTCGGTATAAGCAAGCAGATCTTCTTTTGAGCGCAACGCTTCGGCGAGGATACTTCTATCGAGCGCGCCATCTTCGAGCGTTGGCTCTTGGGGGAGGTAGCCGAGCTTGTAGTCGCGCGGCATCTGGACTTCGCCTTCTTCGGGCACCTGAAAACCTGCGATGATCTTCATCATCGTAGATTTGCCAGCGCCATTCGGACCTACAAGACCTACACGGTCACCGATACGAATGGTATAGGTCACATCACGGAAAAGATATTTTCCGCCAAATTGGACTGCTAAATGTTCGACTGCTATCATAGTTGCGGGGCGGATAACAGCGAGAAGGGGGAAGGCATTCCTGTGCAAATGAAGCAATTACTGTTCTGTTGATTGAATGAAATAATACTATGAAGTCCGAGAACTTTCATAATAATCCCCAACCTTGGATTGATTGCGTCTAAAGCAAGTGCTCTTCGTCGAAGTGAGTTCAAAAAATGAGCAAAAGGTATTTAACGTGATGCACTAATATCTAAAGTATCCGCTTCCTCCCCCGACGTTTTCGTGTGATTGGTGCCATGTGATGCTCGATGTGTTGGCCTGCTTGGGGGTAGGGGATTATAGAGATAGAGCCATCTAACTCTAAGATAGCAGTCCGAACTTCTGAGAGCGATTCGAATCCGTGTTCACGGATGGCTTCCAAGAGGTCTTCCTCCGAGAGGTTTTCGTGCTCCATCGTGGAAAGGATCAGCTTGCTGTTCCGAATCAATAATTTCGGTTCGCCAACGAGAAATTC
This sequence comes from bacterium, assembly GCA_037143335.1. Taxonomy (GTDB): domain Bacteria; phylum Bacteroidota; class Ignavibacteria; order Palsa-1295; family Palsa-1295; genus PALSA-1296. The sequence goes on from JBAWZA010000008.1 coordinate 22,207, forward strand.
TTTCGAAAGTTTATTTCGGGAAATGAGTTTTGTCAAGATCAGATTAGCAGCCAATAACGATACTGCCGCCACAATTCCACCAAATAGCGAAGTGTCGGTGCCGACCATTGCGTTCTGCACAGCATTGGAAATCAGGAGGATTAGGGCAAAGTCGAGTAGCGATAGCTGAGAGATATGCCGCTTGCCCGCCAGACGGAATCCAGCCAAGATGACGAGATATACGACGACAGAGCGCAATATGATTTCCGGAAACAGATGGTAATCGCCAAGCATAGTCTTTTGATCTTGATAATTTAGGTGACCGACTCTTCTCCCCTCCACTCTAAGTGCTAAACACCTACGTTTTCGCTGATTCTATGAACTATAAAATACCCCATATCGTTTTCAATGGGCTATAAAATAAAGCATCTGGAAAACGCCAGCTTTGGCGTTTTCTGTTATAAACAGTAAAGAAATTTTAGAAAAATACGACAATGGCACGGAAATTTTCATTAGATAAGACTCGCAATATTGGCATCATGGCGCACATTGATGCCGGCAAGACCACGACGACAGAGCGTATCTTGTTTTATACAGGTGTGGTTCACCGTATGGGCGAAGTTCACGATGGCGGCGCAACTATGGATTGGATGGAGCAGGAGAAGGAGCGTGGTATCACAATCACTTCCGCTGCTACGACTTGCGAATGGCGCGGCAATCAGATCCAAATTATTGATACTCCAGGCCACGTAGATTTCACCGTTGAAGTAGAGCGTTCACTCCGAGTTCTCGATGGCGCTGTTGCACTTTTTTGCGCAGTGGGTGGCGTAGAGCCTCAGTCCGAGACTGTTTGGCGTCAGGCTAATAAGTACGAAGTCCCGCGTATCGCATTCGTCAATAAGATGGATCGTACTGGTGCGGATTTCTTCCACGTTATTCACATGATTAAGGAGCGTCTCGGCGCAAATCCTATTCCTATCAACTTGCCTATTGGCCAAGGTGATATCTACGCTGGTGTTATTGATCTCGTCGAGAACAAGGCGATGATTTATAACGATGCGACTGCACTTGGAAAGAATTTTGACATTGTTGAGATTCCGGAAAGCCTGAAAGAAATGGCTAAGGAGTGGCGTATTAAACTTTTTGAAGCTGTTGCTGAAGTTGATGATACTTTACTTGTAAAGTATCTTGAAGGACAGGAAATTACTCCAGAAGAAGTTCGCAAAGCATTACGTTTAGCGACGATTGACAGCAAAATCATTCCAGTACTTTGCGGATCAGCTTTTAAGAATAAAGGCGTTCAGCAATTGCTTGATGCAGTAGTTGACTTCTTGCCATCGCCGGTTGACGTTGGTTCTGTCGAAGGACATCATATCAATCTTACGGATCATATCAAGCGCGAGCCGCTTGATAGTGAGCATTTTGCTGCGATTGCGTTCAAGATTATGTCCGATCCATTCGTTGGAAAATTGACATTCTTCAGAGTATATTCGGGTACGTTGAATGCGGGGTCTTACGTTTTGAATAGCGTCTCAGGAAAGAAGGAACGTATCGGCCGAATTTTGCGAATGCACGCTAATCACCGAGAAGATGTCGAACAGGCATGTACTGGAGATATCTGCGCTGCAGTAGGCTTAAAGCAAACCAGAACTGGTGATACACTTTGCGACGAGGATGATCCGATCATCTTGGAGCGCATGATTTTTCCAGAACCTGTTATCTCGTTGGCAGTTGAGCCGAAGACGAAGGCTGATTCTGAGAAGATGGGTGAGGCATTGCAGAAGCTTTCGGATGAAGATCCGACATTCCGCGTCAAAACGGACGAGGAAACAGGACAGACAATTCTTTCTGGAATGGGAGAGTTACATCTTGAAATTCTCGTTGATCGTATGAAACGCGAGTATAAAGTTGATGCGAACGTCGGTAAACCTCAAGTTGCCTATAAAGAGACTATTCGTAAGAAAGTTACTCAGGAAGGTAAGTTCGTTCGTCAGTCAGGTGGTCGTGGTCAGTTCGGTCACGTTTGGCTTGATGTTGAGCCGAACGAGCCAGGTAAGGGCTATGAGTTCATCAACGATATCGTTGGTGGCGTTGTACCGAAAGAATATATTCAGCCGGTCAGTGCTGGTATTCAAGAGGCAATGAAATCTGGTGTTCTCGCAGGTTATCCTGTTGAAGATATCAAGGTTCGTTTGTTCGACGGCAGCTACCACGAAGTTGATTCAAACGAAATGGCATTTAAGATTGCTGGTTCGATGGGATTCAAAGAGGCATGTCGTAAGGCAAGTCCTGTTATCCTTGAGCCGATAATGGATGTTGAAGTTATTACTCCTGAAGATTACATGGGCGATGTGATGGGTGATTTATCCTCACGTCGTGGCAAGATCGAAGGTATGATTGCCAGAAGCGATGCGCAGATTATTAAGGCAAGCGTACCACTATCAGATATGTTCGGATATGCAACAACGCTTCGCTCGATGACACAAGGACGTGCCGTGTACTCAATGCAATTCTCAAGATACGAGGAAGCTCCGAAATCCGTTCAGGAGCAGATCGTTGAGATGCAGAAGGGCAAGTCAGCTGCTGCATAAGAATTGATAGATGCTATTATTTTGAGGCGGGTTTAACCCGCCTTTTTTTTGGATAAAATAAAAAAGGGACACCTTTCGATGCCCCTGCCACGGGATACAACCATCTATTTTGCTTCGATGGCTTTGGGAGTGCCTTAATTCACTCTACAAAAATACGAAACCAGTATTACGGAATTATTACCAAATTGTAAACAAATCATTAAGAATGAATATATGGATAAGTCCTTGTTATATGATAATTTAAGTGGATCTCTTCACAAATTGCTACTGGTAAACAATTTGTCTTGCATCTGCGAGGTCATTGATCCCCCGAAGCATTACCTGTAATCCTTCGTCCACACTTGAGAATCTTAACCCCAACTCCGTCTGTGCCTTTAAGGTTACGAATGAGCTATGTAGCGGTCGTTGAGCTCGTCCAAGTGGTTCATAGGTAGTGGGGAGTATTAATGCTTGGTTAAGCTTGAAGGTGGTTGCAATGCGTTGAGCAAATTCAAAACGCGAGAGCATCTCCGTTCCGGAGATGTGATAAATCCCGTTCCGTTTGTACTCGGCTATTTTGATGATTGCGAAAGCAAGATCGTCAACCAGTGTGGGGGAGGAGTATAAGTCGGTAAATGCATTTACCGTCTCGTTATTGCGTAATGATTCCAACACCATCATCGCAAAACTTGGACGTTCGCGAATCTCGACACCATAAAAAAATGCACCTCGGACAATACAATGATTCACGCCTGAACTTCTCAATGCGTTTTCACTCGCGAGTTTTGTTCTGCCATAATAATTCAGTGGGTTCGGAGCCGCAGTTTCTGAGTAGGGTGTTTTCAGTCCGTCGAAAATGTAATCTGAGGAAAGGTGAATAATTCTTGAATCGGTCTTTCTCGCTGCTTCGATCAGATACTCAACCGACTTCACATTTGTCTTCCATGCAAGCTCTCGATTTGTTTCGCAACCATCAACATCAACGTAGCCTGCGCAGTTGACGATGAATTCGGGTTTATACAAGCCAATCGCATCTTTGACAGCAATTCGATCGGTTACATCGAGTTGCTGGTATGCAATAACTCTTGGCTCATCAACAAGATCAGCAAATTCTAATTTTTCTTGCCGCGAAGAAATGATCAGGTCGCAGTGAGTTTCGTCCAAAAAAGTACGTAACACATGTTGACCGAGGAAGCCATGAGCGCCTGTAAGAAAAATCTTGTCCCTTGTTCGAGGCCTCATTCTATGTTAGTGGCTCCCTCACTTCATTACATGAATAATATGTGAAGTGCTCTGATTAGCTGATTCAAGAGTGAGTATGTACACACCATTCGTCAGATCACTTGCATCAAAGTTGAGTGAATGTTCTCCCGCAGTATTCATGCCTGAGTGCAATACCTGAATCTTTCTGCCCAACAGGTCGGTCAATGTCAAAGTTGCCTGAGCATCTTCTGTCAAGCCGTATTCAACAGTAGTTTTTGTAGAGAATGGGTTCGGGAAATTGTGAATATAAAAATGTTCCGAGCTACCAAAATCATGAACACTATTATAATTCTTGACGCCAAAACTCCATACATCCGTCCATGGTCCTGATTTTGATCCGTCACTCGTCTTAGCTTGCACTCTCCAAAAGTATGTGATCTTTTGTTGAAGACTACCAATCGTAACGCTTGTTGAAGTTAAATCAGGGCGGGAAATCACATTGGTTGCAAAACTCTGGTCGGTAGATAGCTCGAAGAAATAATGCGAACCAGCTTCCGTCGTAGGTGACCATGTAAAGGTGATAGATGTATCAAGGTTTGATGATCCGCTCGTTGGCGTGACAAGTGACATAAGAAGCGGAGTTGGGGCTGGTGCACTTAATTGTACTTTGAGAATTTTCGCCGAATTTCCTGAGCTCAGAACTGAGACCCAAACCACAGTACCAGCCGCGCGAGGATCTAATTCTATTCCTCTGACATTTGTGCCAGAATTTATTCCGTCTTGAACAAACCAAGAGTTCAACTCTGCACCGTCTTCACGATTCAACCGCAGTATGTAACTATCATAGAGCGAAGGGCTTGCATCTGTTCCTTGGAAATCGGTCCAAGTGTGTAACAAGTTACCTGTTTTCGGATCTAAAGTGATACAACGTGGACCGAACGGTGATTGACGATCAAGCGACAAATCACCATAACTATTGAGTGGATTTGTTTTGCTCACAATGTGAATGATATTGTTATTTCTATCAGCAAGAAAGAGGGAATCGCCACTAACGAAGATGCCTGTCCCATACGTACAAGGTGAACCCCATTTATGGACAGTGGTACCAGTTGTCGTTAACTCATAGATCCACGAAGTATTCTTACATTGATCGGATTGGTGAACGAACAAATGTTTCGTTGCCGGATCGTATTTGATGCCAGTACAGTATCCTCCGGTTGTGGTATTCACCGAACCAAGGAGTGCTCCAGTATTCGGATCAATCTTATAAATCTTCTTATCGTCTGTACTACTACATGACTGTGTGAATGATGTAGCCCACAAAATATTATCATCTTTATCGTACGCCAGATCATACATATAGAATGGCTGTTCGCTGAATGTTGTTAGCACAGACCCAGCAGGACGGACACGGATTCTAAATTGATATGATTGAATCACATCCGATCCATTTGTTACACGCACCAAAGCAATTTCGCTTGGAGCAAAAGTGACATTCGGAACTTGTAGGCTTGTGCCTGAAACTGAAGGTGAAATTGTTTGCCACGTAATGGCTCCGTCTGTGCTAATCTCAACTTTAGCAGGTGAATTCACGCCAATCCAAGAAATCACAGCTGGCTCACCGACATACCAAATCTTTGCAGATGTGGGTGAGGTTATCCCTGAAAGTGAAGCAGCCATTGGTGCTTCCCAAATTGATCTTCCATGAGTGCCGGCGCGAATAACACGATTTTTCTTGTGGTATGCAAGATCCGTAACGGGTGAATTGGGGAGTCCGTTGCCGTAAGGAATCCAGTTCGCCCCGTCGTCGGGAGAAAAGAAAACACCGACATCAGTTGCAACATAAAGGTTCGTCGGATGTTGATCATCCACGACAATCATGTTTGCTGAAATATCCGGAAGTGCCGCTGAAATATTTTGCCATGTTGCGCCAAGATCAGCGGTCTTCATGACGTGACTTGAGCCAAAGCCTGAAAGCGTTAAATAAAATGTATTTTTATCGGCGGGGCTAGCCTTGATCGAAGTAATGTCACGACCAGGAAGACCATTTGTTCTATTGGTAAAAACTCCGCCATTATTTACGGTTGACCAAATTTTTCCAGTCGTCGTACCGACGAGTAAAGTTTTGCCGTCGCCAGCAGGTCCGATAGCAGAGATGTAACCAGTTGTATCAAGTTGAGCCGGAAGCCTTGTCCATGAACCAGCCGTCGCGGTGTGATAGTAGAGATAGCGGGAACCAGTGTAAATAATATGGCTCGTTTCATCTTGCACCAGAGGAATAAGCCATGCAACAGAATCAGCAGTGTTTAACCCTGTTGACCAAGTGCTCTCTGAGCCATTATATTTCTGTACGGAAAAATTTGACGGGCGAATAAAATAGAGGACGTTGTGATCTTTCGAGTCAACAGCTACAGCCGCTCCATCCCCAGAAGCAAGCACATCCCAGTCTGCGCTACGCCCACCGCTAACAGTACCGTTATCTTGATTCCCAGAATATGTGATGTCGTCAACAGTTTGGTCAATCGCGATATTATATGGCTGTGTAATCGCCAAGTTATCTTGATTTACTTCATAGTTAGCGCCCTTATCTTTTGAAATAGCGACACCGCCATCACAACCTACGAAAAGTAAATTTGAGCCTTTTTTCGCGAACGCAGCACAATGTTGGTCGGGGTGTATGCCACCTGCGTAAGCCCTTCCAGCATCGGTCCATGAAGAACCACCGTCAACGCTGAGCCAGATGGATATTCCACCGACGAGTATGCGATTCGCATCCTCAGGATCGCGTGTCACATAAACATCGTACCAGCCTTGCGCACTCGCACTCGTTGTGAAAATATCACCGCCGTTACCAATTCCATTCTCAATATCATCCCATACTCCGCCACCGTCGGTTGAGCGGGTGAGTGCTTCGAGAGTGCCAGTGAAAGTCACCGACAATGCAACGATATCTTTCCAATTCTTCGGATCAACAGCAATATGCATACGTCGCATATTTTTTCCGATAAACGGATTGACGTTATCCCATGATTTGCCTCCGTCTTGTGAAAGATAAATACCGTGACCTGTCACAGCAGCATAGAGAATATCTGATCCGTTAACTTTCGTGCACGTAACATCTGTTACCTGACCTGGTGGCAAGCCGCCTGCTGCCCGTGTCCAAGTATTACCTCCATCATCAGTGATATAGAGTCCTCCACCTGAGCCAGCCCCGCAAGCATAAACGATTGAAGAGTTATTTGTACTTACGACAATTTTCGAGAATGCACTTACAAAATTCAAGCCCTTCGAAGCCCATGTTTTACCGCCATCAATACTTTTTAAAAGTCCAGACCCGAAATACGAATCAATTGCACCAACGAATTCTCCTGTACCAGCATATAATATATTTGGGTTGACGGGATCAATAGCAAGTGCACCCATTGCAAGCGAGTATGCATTATCGGTTTGTGGATTCCAGGTAAGGCCAGCATCAGTAGTTTTCCAGATACCGCCTGCGGCGGCTCCGAGATAGGCAATCTTTTCGTTCGTTGGATCGGTGACGATAGTGTTTACTCTTCCAGCATGGTAATTGCTTGCGTTCGAGATGTTCACCGGTCCAACAATCGTCCAAGAAGCATTTGTGAGTGCTGCAAGAGAAGACTCCTTTGCAGGAGTACCGTCAACAGGGAAATACTTTGCGCGCAATTCATCGCGCTTCTTCACCGCATTCATCCATCCGTCCTGAGGGATGTACCCTAAACCGAATGTGCGCCGACCGTAAAACCACTTAAAGAAACCGTCAGCGCTTGTTGTTTCCGTCTCCTCAGTTTCATTCTGAATCCATTGCGAATGTGAAATCTTTGGGGAAAGAATGAGAGCCACAATCATCAGGCTCGAGAGAACAACAACTTTTTTCATATTGGAAATAAGTAATAAAATTCAAACACATCAAATATGCGGCACACCTGCTAACGGATTTCTCCAAAGATTAGCTTCCATACCGCGAGACTTTGTTGCCTCAATTTCCATTCCTCGCCAGATATTCTGACAAGGGAAAACGCTTTGCTCCAAAGCAGTGCCTAAAATGACGGAATCAAAACTTGGGGTTAAGCTAAGAACTTCTACCAAGGTCTCGTATGAGTAAACACCAAAAAGCAGGGAAAGGCGCAATCCGGCAGCAGTCGCCTCGGTCAGGGCACTTCGTGCTAGCTCTAGGTCGAGTGGTTGATCATTCTGCAGGGTGATACACGCACGACCAACACCGTCCGCCTTTAAGCGAGAAAAAGTATCTTGATTTGCTAATTCGAATGGAAAAGTAAGAGAAATCTTTTGCTTGCTAAAACCGCTAATACATTCTGTGAGGAATACATCAGTTACATTATATGGCAGGAAAAGTCTGTAAATCCCAGATTGGATGAGTTGTCGTATGCAGTCTAGATTATCAGGGATTGACGAAAGGGAAACTTCGATAGGAATATCAACTGACTGTCGAATGAGTTCGATTAACTCCAAATTCTCTTGTGTCCATTCTTTTCCTCCTTCAATGATTAAGTGGAGTGCTTTGGCATTTTCTTTGCGAAGCAACCGGGCGCGATCAACCGGACTGGGGTAAGCGAGTTCTGGGAGTTCAGCTCCATTCAGGCTGAAACCACCAACACTAACACCATCTCGGATTTTGATGGAGGGAATAACTAATAACATTTTTTAAAATTCGAGTACAACTAATTCACAAAAACAGTATATTTGCCATTATGATAGTGCAAGTTGAAACAATCAACGCACCGAAATGATTATCATACAAATCGTATTTCAATGATTACTGTTTGATTACGACGGGACGAAGTGTAGCTTACTCCTGTTTACGTTCTACTAACCAACGCAACGAAATGTATTTATCGAAACTTGAACTCATCGGCTTTAAGTCATTTGCGAACAAAACATTACTGAAGTTCGACTCAGGAATGACTTCAATTGTTGGACCAAATGGATGTGGCAAAACGAATGTCGTTGATGCCATCAGGTGGGCTTTGGGCGAGCAGAAGGCTGGTACCCTTCGCTCGGATGTGATGGAGAATGTCATCTTCAATGGCTCCCGTACGCGCAAACCGCTCGGCATGTCCGAGGTTTCGTTGACAATCGAAAATACAAAAGGCATCCTCCCAACAGAGTACTCCGAAGTGACAATTACGCGACGGTTATTCCGTTCTGGAGAATCTGAGTATTTACTCAACAAAGCGCAGTGTCGCCTTAAAGATATTATCGAGCTATTCATGGATACCAGCATGGGAGCCAATGCATATTCGGTGATTGAGTTGAAGATGATTGAAACAATTTTAAGTGACCGTACAGAGGAAAGGCGCAAACTCTTCGAAGAAGCCGCTGGTGTCACAAAATATAAAGCCCGAAGGAAAGAAGCACTCAGACGCTTAGACCAAGTCACTGCAGATCTGGAAAAAATTGACTCAATTATCAAAGAAGTCACCAAGAACGTAAACTCTCTCGAGCGTCAGGCAGAGAAGGCAGCACGGTATAATGAACTCACAGTCTCACTTAAGACTGCTGAGATTGATTTGATGGAGCATGAATATGCGTCATCCTTCAACAAACTCACTCCGCTCCGCACGATACTCCGAGAGCACGAAGCCACGCGCTCAAGTTTAGTCACTGAACTGGCTAAATTTGAATCCCTCATTGATCTTGGGACACGTGAAGAAGAGGAAATTGAAGATCAACTGCGTATAGCTGAGCGTTCGCTTAAAGAAAAAAATGAAACATTCAGCAGACTCCGCGCCACGATTGCCGGCACCGAGGAAAGAATCGTCTCGCTCGGCGATCAGCTTGCTACAGCACAGAAAGACATCGAACGATTAGAGTTAGACTCAAAGACTTTAACTGCGACACTACAGAGTCATACTCTCAACGTTGAGCACCTTCGGACTGAAGCGGCTACGCATGCTCAGATAAAGGAGCAAGCTCAAGCTGACTATACGGTTGCGCGCAATGATCTTGATAGCCGTCACTCCGCATTCCAATCGGCTCAGCGCAAAGTCTCCACACTTCTGGACGAGAGAAATGACCTCTCGCGGAGTGCAGCCCAATCGCGCGCTCGTCTTGAAGAATTAGCACTCCGAACTACTCAGATTACTGCCGAGGAAGAGCGATTACAATCCCATCAGAGTGAATTGAAGATCACGGAGTCATCCTCTTCGATCGAACACGAGACTGCACTGCGTAAACTCGCTGATGCCGAACAACATCGCCGTGAAGTACTTGCTGTGCGTGAAAGTCTAAAGTCCAGTATTAATTCACTCCAAAATAAATCATTCGGAATACAAAAGGAGATCGGACAGCATCTCTCAAAAATAGAATTTCTTACTAGCTTGGTAGAACGCTCACTTGGTACAAGCGAAGGCTCCGAGTTCTTGATGAAGAATCATAGTTGGTCAAAGTCTGGCGGACCAATTACTGTTTTGGATGCCATAAATACTTCGCCAGAATATCGCGTTGCAATCGAAAACGCACTCGGTGAAGCAGGGCAGTATCTGATTGCATCGACAAGAGCAGAAGCCATGGAGGCGATTGAGTCGCTCCGACATTCACAAAAAGGAAAGGCTACATTTATTTGTTTGGACGAAGTACCAAATTACACGGACGAACTTCCTACCAATTCCGCGCTGAAGGTGACAACGTTTGAGGATAAATACCGTAATCTCTATTCATTGTTGCTTGGCAATACTGCAACGGCTGATACACTTAGTTCTGCTTTTTCACTATTACGAAACACGTCTTCTCTTGAGCAAATTGTGACTCTCGACGGCGAAGTTGTTACGCATAGTGGTGTATTACGTGGTGGCTCCAAGAAGAATTCTGAAGGATCGCTCATTGGTAAGCAACAACAAATTGCTGAACTCGAGACAAAAGCAAATGGACTCCGTCTCCAAGTAGAAGAAATAGACAAAGAAATTGAATCTGCTAATCTGCAATACGAACAAATCTCGCTTCATACTATTGAAGGCGATCTTAAAACCGCTCAGGATAGTTTCCGTAGTGCCGAACGCTCGCTCGAACAAATTGCCTACGAACTCAAAAGAACCTCTGAGCAATTAACTGCAATTTCAAGAGAGAAGCACGAACTGACAATTCGTAATTCGGATCAGCTGAGTGCTCTGGAAGAAATTACACCAGCACTTGAAGAATTAGAATCTAAGTATGTCGCCGCGAACCAGTCGCTTGCAGAAGTTCAACTTGATGTGCAAAAGGCGGAGCAGGCACTATCAGCTGTCTCAGAGGCATATACGACAGCTCAAGTAAAGGCAAGCCAGTCGCAGTCACTCTTGGATAGGACATTATCCGAAATCACAAGACTGCAACGCGAAATTGAGTCTGCTGCTGTCTTGCTCTCGGAGAAAGCCTCAGACACCGAGAGGTTTGAGTCCGAGCGCAACTCGAACCAAGTGAAGGGTACTGAATTAAAATCCATGCTCGAATCACTCGAATCCGAGATTGGCACATCGGAGACGCAGTACCAAGCAATTCTTGCCCAGAAAAAAGACAAGCAATCACTGATTCATAAATATCGCGAGGGATTACGTGACCAGCGACAAGAGCATGAAAAAACTCTGAGTGCCACACATGAGCTGGCATTGAAGATACAGGAGTTGGAGACAAAAATATCTTCACTTGCTCTTCGTGCCCGCGAAGAATTCCAGATCGAGCAGATTGAATTGAAGGAATATAGTGACGATGATACTTTTAGCTTTGGTGAAGCCCGCGAACAGATTCAGTCACTCAAACAAACTATTCGAAATCTTGGTAATGTCAATCAATTGGCCTTCGAAGAATTCACGACCGAAAAAGAGCGGATGGAGTTTCTGACGACTCAGCGCAAAGACCTTGCAGATGGACAAAAAACATTGCTCGAAACGATTGACGAGATCAATACTACTGCCACTGCAAAATTTTTGGAAACATTTGCACAGGTGCAAATATATTTTCAAGATATTTTCCGTTCGTTATTTACTGAAGGTGATGAGTGTGAATTAAAATTGGAAGAGGGCAAAGATCCACTCGAAGCACAAATCGAAATCATTGCCAGACCCCGTGGTAAGAAGCCGCATGGAATTGAATCTCTTTCAGGTGGTGAAAAGACGATGACTGCGATTGCCCTACTTTTCGCAATTTACCTGGTCAAGCCAAGCCCATTTTGCATCTTGGACGAAGTGGATGCGCCACTTGATGATGCGAACATCGATCGCTTCCTTCAGCTTGTCAAACGCTTTACGAAGGAGACACAATTTATTGTTGTTACTCATAACAAGCGTACAATGGCTGCGGCTGACGCACTCTATGGTGTCACACAAGAAGAGGATGGCATTTCAAAAATCGTAAGTGTCCGATTAAAGAAAGAACCGACGTTGGCAGTGGCGGCATAACTCACACTCCGAAAAACCAGAGGTAGAGTAATACAACAGGAGCGGAAAAAATGATCGAATCAAGTCTGTCAAGAACACCGCCGTGTCCTGGAATTAAGTTGGAAGAATCTTTAACCCCTACATCTCTTTTCAGAAGTGATTTCCCGAAATCACCGAATTGTCCGATGATTCCAATGATTACCCCAATAGCAATGCATGATTGCATCGAGATATTAGCAAATTGGTAGATGAGTGAATGCGCCAAGACCCATACCATAACTGTCATCACGAGATTTGCTACAGCTCCTTCCCATGATTTCCCAGGACTGATGTGCTTCGCAATCTTATGTTTCCCGAGAGCTTTTCCCGCAAAGTATGCAGCACTATCGCCGACCCAAATTGAGACCAAGAGTGCAACGAGAAAGTATCCACCCGAAAGTTTATCGAATTGCTCTAATCCAATATTTTTCATAGTGAAAAATTCGTGAATCCCAAGCAAACTTCCTAATCCAACTCCAATATAAATTGGACCAAAAAGTGTAATCGCTGTTCCTTCCAATGGATTCGGCTGACCTCTGAACAATTCAACGGTAAGAATCACGATGCTTGCGCAAATGATTACAACACTTAACATTTCGGTTTGAGGTGAGATTACTGACAATCCGAATGAGGAAAGAATGGATTGGAGTCTGAATTTCCCAAAGCTGAGAGCAACGAGGAGCGTCATCAATACTCCGACGATATATTGCGGTTTGTATCCTTTCACCTTCGCCAGTCCGTAATACTCGCAAACTGTCAAGCCAGAAAGAATGAGTACGAGCGTGTACAGCGCAAATGGTTTTTTAAGTACGATAAAGACTACGATAGGTATCGCGATTACTGCAACGAGAACTCTTTGAACAAGATTATTCATGTTTGTGCTGATTTTATCTGTTAAACGATTTCATTTAGTTCTTCGAATTGCCTTACTATAAACGTCCTCGATTTTACATCCTTCGTTATCCTTTGGAAGAGGTACAGAAAGCTTGCAAGTCCGAGCGCAGAAATGGTAAGGAGTTCAAAAGCTTGATCAACCGGCATTTGAGTACTGCCTGCTAATGAGCTAGCAACTCCTGTATTTTGGCTAGCAAAATAAACAACAAGAACTATAATTCCATTATTGAATGCATGGGCTAAAATACTCACTCGCAAATCACAAGTCCGATACGCTAACCATCCAAGCAACAACCCTAATGTACAGAGACCAGGAAAATTAAAGGGGCTGAGGTGGAGTGCTGCAAAAAGTATTGATGTCACAATAATCGCGACTATGGGTCGCGCTTTCAATTTCCCGCTACGTTCAATATTAGTTTGGACGAAACCTCGAAAGAAAAATTCTTCAGCGAAAGCGGGGATAACTGCAATCCCAAAAAGAAACAAAATTGCCTGCGTAGGTGAGTGAGCGGTTGTCAACCCTTTCATCATGTCATCAATTTTTAATTGGTAAGCATCCAACACCGAATACATATCCGGAAATTGGGAAAGCAGGGAAATCCATAATGATGAAAGTGCCGACCCAAAGAGTTGACCAAATGCAATTATCGGAATTCCTACCAGATGAAATGAAATCCGTGACTCGCTCATTCCCTCCAGCCGAAAAGTCTGGAAAAATTCTTGACCGAATGAACGCGAGAGTAAGACCGGAATACCGATGAGTCCGACTAACTGAGATATTGAGTTCGAGAGTATCAGTACGGTAGGCGAGGAATTAGCTAGATCAACCCCGTAGATTGCAACCAAAATGAGACCGCTAATCATATTGAAAAGAACCCCAATCCCAACGACAAGTCCTATCGCTCTTCCGATCCCAAAGTAGCCGTTTCGCATTGATAATTCTGCTTGTTTTACGTAATTTTTCGCACGGGAAAAACCAAACTTGTTTAGAATCGTTTCTGTTAAGTTGCCACTCACTTTACAAAGGTACGTTTTTTTGCACCTAATTTCGGGATTATCGGCACAACGAATTGCGTTTCTATTCCGAATCTGTGACGTGTGTTTGTTCTATTATTAATCCTAACGTCTTGAAAATACAAGGTTTCGCAATTTCATTTCGCCGAATTCTCAGTTTTTCGGCACTCTTGCTATTGCTCGTGAATTTGCCAGTGAGTTCCTATTCTCAAACTGGTGAACGCCTCATGATCAATCGGATGGATGTGGCAGATAGCTTAACAGAAAGCCTAATGGCGAAACGTCAGGCAATCCGCGCAGGTTCTGACCCACAAGCGCTCGAAGCAGCTATTGATCCTTCTACCTATCTCTTAGGTCCAGGCGACGGAGTTTTCCTCGACGTCTATACCGCTCATTTTCTCGATCAGGACTTAACTGTTACTCCCGAAGGTAAAATGATTTTGCCACGTACTGGACAAGTTGACGTGACAGGTGTAAGTATTGCAGAGGCTGAAAAACGGGTCAATAAATTACTCTCCCGCGATTATAAAAACCCACAGGCGTTCCTCTCGCTTCGCAGACTCAGGAATTTAAAAGTTAACGTACTCGGCGAAGTACTCTATCCCGGAGTACACGATGCTACTGCCATGATGCGCGTGAGCGAAGTCATCTCGAAAGCAGGCAGCATGACAGAGAGGTCGTCACTCCGTAATATTGAAGTCCGCAATCCTGACGGCTCACTGAGAACCAAAGCAGACTTGACAAGGTATTTTAACACCGGAAATCTTGCCTCCAACCCAATTCTCCAAGGTGGCGATGTAGTTGTTGTCCCGCGAAGCTCAAAAACAATTCTGATCAATGGGTTTGTCTCAATTCCAGGCGCGTATGAGTTTGTTGAAGGTGATAAGCTCAGCACAATTATCGCTCTAGCAAAAGGGCTAAAGCCTGGCGCATTGCTTGACTCCGTGGAGATTGCACGATTCTCACCCGAGGACCCGATGCACGCACAGCGTACCTACCATAATTTTCTCTCCGGTGGAGATGTCGAGCTGATGGATGGTGATGTAATTTCGATTCAAGGAAATTCTCAATATCATGTGCCGCGAGTTGTTTCAGTTGGTGGAGAAGTTCGGTATCCAGGAAAATATTCGATCGAACTTGACCAGACAAAACTTTCGGACGTGCTGGCGCGTGCTGGTGGAATTTTACCAAGCGGTTCGCTTGATGAAGCCTGTGTCTTGAGACGCGCCGGAGTTGGATCTTGGGAAAGTGATCCAGAATTTATCATGATTGAACGCATGAAAGGATTCGATGAAAAACGGATTTCGAATGACCAGTATAATTACTACATGGCAAGGATGCGTCAGCTTGGCAGACAAATCATGACTGTAAATTTCAGAGCATTGGTTGAAGGAAAGGATTTTTCTCAAGATATTAAACTTCGTGACGAGGATTCAATCTGGATTCCGAGAGCAAGAGGTTATGTGAGTGTGATCGGAAGTGTGAACAATCAGGGTAATGTACGTTTTATTGAAGGTGGTTCGTACAGAGATTATATAGACAAGGCGGGTGGGTTCAATTCGAATGCAGATCGCGGTGCTGTTCGAGTGATTAACTCTCGTTCATCGAGTTATATCAATCCACGCTCAGGCGATTATCAAATAGAAGCCGGGGATACAATCATCGTACCGGAAGAGCATTCTGAATTTTGGAAAAATTTTGAACTCGCTACAGCGATAACTTCGCAAGTGCTCACTATACTAGCAGGTATTTTTCTCTTAAGTAGAAAATGATAGGGAAGATTAAGAAGTAATGACAGAATCACAAGTAAATACGCCAATAGGGGACACCCCCATCCTCGAAGCCCCCAAGAAGAATCCACATTTGATGGACTTCTTTACATTACTTGCTAAATATCGAAAAGCAGTAATGTTCATTCCTCTCACGACGGGGATACTTTTCTTCGCATTCACGTATTTCATGCCCCAAACCTTTACTGGACTAACGACTATCATCCCACCAGAGAAGAGCCAGCAGAGTGGTCTGCTTAACTTCTTAACAGGATCAGGAGTGCTTGATATCATGAAAGGTGCTGAAAACCCTGCACTTGATATGTTTAAGAATGTACTGGATTCACGTCAATTATCGGAGCAAATCGCGGAAGACCCGCGCATCTTTAGATACTTTTCAACTTTTGATACATCAAAAAAACTCGTCGCAGAGCTGATTAGAAGCTCGATGGAGTCGGAGCCGCTGAGGAATTCACTTTTCAATGTAAGTATAAGTATCAAAACACACTGGAATCCTACACAAGCTGAAAAAGATTCAGCTAAAAATTTGGTAGCTTATCTTTCTCAAACATTTATTCGATACCTTGATCGCTACAATAGGGAGCGTATGATGACTCAAGCGCGGACAACCAGAATATTTGTCGAAAGTGAGTATAACGCCAGAATGCGACAACTCGATAGTCAATATGCCAAATTACAAGCATTCCAACAGGAGCATAAAACGATTTCACTTACCGAGCAATTAACTGCTTCGGTAGTTAGTGCAGCGCAGGTTGCTGCACAGGTGCAACAATTGGATATGCAGATTGGCGTTGCCGAAAGAGAATTAACCCCTTCATCGGGGAGGGTTCAAATGCTCAAAGCGCAATTAGAGGAAGCAAAGCGGGAGATGAAAAAATATGAAGATGGCGGAGTAGGTGATTACGTGATGGCATTTAAGGATGTCCCCGAACTTGCACACAACTTGGCAAATCTAACTCGCGAAGTTAAAATCTTGGAAACCATCTCTGCTTTTTTAAGACAACAACTGGAGCAAGAGCGAATCAGCGAACAGCGCGACTTGCCAACACTGCATGTCCTTGACGCCGCAGTAAATCCTGAGCGCCGTAGCTCACCGAGTAGACTAGCGATGCTCCTTTTAGGATTGTTTTCTGGTTTCGTTATCGCCATACTTTACGTTGCAACGAGAAATTATTTTGTGAATGTTCGATTGCACCCCGAGGAACACACACGCTATCTCAACTTTGTTCAGACACTCCAAGGCAAAAAGTCAGTCGTCCACAACTCGAGCGTTGGATAAACAATTTATAGATGGATTCTCAGCAAAGCGACCACGACTTTCATTCACGTGCAACACGCGGATTCGCTTGGAATTATTTTTATAAAATCACTGAATTCGGTTTAGTAAATCTTTTCACAGTTCTTGTAGTCAGACATTTTGGTCCGGCAATTTCCTCACCCTATGCAGTATTTACAGCGATTTGTACTTCAGGAGCACTTCTTGCTTCATTCGGAGTGGACGGAGTTCTGTTGAGGTACATCCAGAGAGTTGTAAATAATAAGCATTCTAACAGTAATAACCTTGGGGATATTGAAAGCTTTAGTGTCCCAGTATTTTTGAAGACGCTTCTATCCTTCCGATTAGTGATTGCGTTCTTTGTTTCATCATTAGTAATACTCCTTTGTTACGCTGTTCCACTTCTCTTCGATAGTACCGAAATATTTTTCACTCAGATCAGAAGTTACCTCCCATCTCTCATCCTCTATTTATTTTGCCAATCTATCGTTGCGTTTTGTACTTTTTCACTCATTGGCTTGCTCGAGACAAAGGGCATGTTTATTGCAAGTCTTCTAGCGCGCACAACTCTACTAACTGGTGGTATCATTCTAGTTACCTCCTCCGATGCGTCGCTTTGGAATGCAATAATTCTCTATGTGACTAGCACCGCGATGTATTCTGCCATACTTCTTTTCGTACTATTTCGAGAGATGAAAAAGTATGAGGTTAAGCACACAACATCTTGGTTACAAAGAGTTAAACCTATAATCACTCTGTGTGGTGATCTACTACGTCATCCGAAGAAAATCCACCTTTTCATGATTACTCCGATTATGATTTATGGCATTACGACATGGGGTTCTGATATACTGAGTAATATTCTTGGTAGGCAACCTGATGTCCTTATGATGCGTGGAATACTTGGCGAGACATCGGAGATTGGGTACTATGTTGCAGCATCAATGATTCTGCTCGTAACAGAATATATATTCCTGTTCGGATTAGGCGGTACACTTGTTTCTATCTTTTCTAAGCTTTCAGCCGATGATACTGCCGAATATAGGGGATCAAAATATCCGAGACTAACAAAAGCACGACTTGAGATCAGTGGGTTTCAGAATGTCGTACTTATACCGCTCTGTGCTTTCATGATGGGTTTTGCTGACGATGTTGTTGGGGCTATCTATGGCGCACAATTCAGCTCTTCAGTACCGATGGTACGCGTAGGTTTGATAGCACTAGTATTATCAGTAGGAGTATTCGGGGGGGGAATGCAAATCACTACTCTGGTTGCGATTGGTAAGGAAAGAATTGTGTTCAAAAATCGCCTCGTTTGGTGTCTGATAAATCTTGTTGCTAATTTTTTCTTGATAAAATATCTCGGTGGGATGGGCGCTCTCATTGGCACACAATTTTCGAACGCATTTGCGTGTGCGACTGAAGGTTTTTTTGCCTACAAATTTGTTGGTAAATCAATGTTGCCGCTGAATACGTTACGTATTTTGTTAATCTCAGCTTTATCAACTGCGATTGCCTATGCCATTTTACAAACTACCTTCCACTCGCCAACTCCATTAATCGCATCCGTTGTTGGGGTAGGTATAAGCTCGATGGTAACGGTGTTGGCATATATTATATTGAGAGTACCAGAAGCTTTGAGGATCTGGCAAAGAATAAAGAGTTTACTTCATCGCGAACCATTGCTCAACATTGGGTAGTAACATTAATACATATAATCCCAATACAGGGAAATTATCAGCAGATTCGCATCTGCGATTCAGTCTGAGATCAATTCTCTACTTCATGGCTTGGCTATGCCTGTGGCAAGGTTGGCTGGTGAGTGGCTCGATTTTCCAGTTTAATTTTCTTCTGGAGTTGACAAAAGGAACTCCGATTCTCATTCATGAAACAATCTTTCTCCTGACCGCCATCTTTCTGATAATCGAGCGTTATCTTTGCGACGATTATGAACTTCAACGGTCGTATTTTAGTGGGCCGATGCTCTTGATGACATTTGCCCTTGTCTTGTCGTGGACACGTGGAATGATTATTCGCCAACAGTTTGTCGTCATCTACGAAGCACATGAGTCATTGTTGATTCCAATAAGTTTTTTTGTTTTTGTTAACATTTTCCGCGACCCCAAAGAGCGCAAGGTGATGCTTACCATGTTTTTTCTTGCCGCAATTATGAAAGCGGCTGACTCAACATGGATCAAATTCTTTTCTGATGACGTTCAAAAAAGTTGGGGCACTTTACTATTCTGGCGGGACGGATTCATTCTTGCAATTGGAATTGCCGGCACGCTAACACTCGCGAACTACCGAGGCAAAGTGTATGAGAAGCTTCGCACGACTATGTATATAGCTTTGCCGTTAATGATGTACGGACTTATCGTAAGTTTCAGAAGAACTTTTATTCTTGGACTATTTGCTTCGGTCATTGCGATGTTCTTTACCGTCGGGCGAGGTCGAGTGAAGCGTCACGCCTACTTATTTTTGGGATTCCTATTAGTGATTGTGATTACCGTATTAGCTACCGACCCTGTCGGAATGATGGCAAGACTTGTCGGTGCACTGATCAGTCCGACAGAGGAAGGCTCTTCATACATTCGATTGATGGAGTATCCGAATGTATTGGCAAATATTTATCACAACCCAATTTTTGGGGTAGCACTGGGGACACAGTGGTTTCAGTATTACAAGATGCCGATGTTCGCTAACTACACCACACTCGGTTGTCACAATAGCTACTTGTATTGGCCTCTTCGAACTGGTATTATTGGATCAGTTGCATTCTTATGGTTTTTATGTCGCATCTGGAAATCTATACTTATCAACTGGCGTACCCAAAAATCGGAGGAAGATTTTCTCATGAATCAGATTTTGATTCATAGTATGGTGATCTATAATTTTGGATGTTTCTTTGGGTTGATGTATGCTGATGCGATGAATATCATGACAGGATTTATTATGGTGATGGTACAATTGCAGATGAAACACCAAACTGGATTGACTACCTATAGAAGAGTTAAGTTTTTGCAAACCCTCATAACAAAGCAGCTTGTCTTCCGAGCGCCAAATCAGCTTACTAAACCTGTTGAGAGGAGTACTGCTCTACCATCTGTATGAAATACTTGTGGACTCTATCATCCGACGTAACCTCAGGATGAAAGGCTGTCGCGAGCAGGTTACCCTCTCGTGCCATGACTATACCTTCGTGAATGCGCGAGAGAACTTGCACACTAACACCAACTTCTGTAATCAACGGTGCGCGTATGAAAATACCGTGAAATAGGCTTGAACCAAGTACTGGAATGGATAACGAAATTTCAGCACTTTTTTTCTGTGGCCCAAATGCATTTCGCCTTACCGTAATGTCCATTGCACCAACCCGACCTTGATTGGATCCTTCAATTCGTTTGGCAAGAACAATACTTCCCATGCATGTCCCCCAAACCGGGAAACCAGTGAGAGCCTTCTCCTTGATCGCTACAAAAAGAGGGAAGTGTTCAGGCTTTAGAGACTTAAGAGAATGAGTACCATCAACGATGATTGCATTAGATGTTGACTCTCCACCGGGAATGATTAGTCCATCTAACATCTCAAGCTCACTACTTCGGCGAATTTCAGAAGCAACTACACCTAATCCTCGAAGCACAGAAATGTGCTCCGAAAAATCACCCTGAAGAGCAAGTACGCCAATATTCATTGCATCCCAACTCAAATACCGCGAGAAGCAAGTAGTTCGCTTTCCAACAATGATTTTGCGGATCTCCCAACCATAGGATCACCAAGTCCGCGACTAACTTCGGCAAGAATGGCGGCATCGTTGAAATACGTCGTTGCTTTCACGATTGCTTGAGCGCGCTTCGCAGGATTGGAGGACTTGAAAATACCACTACCCACAAATACTCCATCTACGCCGAGTTGCATCATCAGTGCGGCATCGGCAGGAGTAGCAATACCACCCGCTGCAAAGTTCACGACAGGAAGTTTGCCCAGTATTGCGATTTCGTTCACAAGATCAATAGAAGCACCGATATTTTTGGCAAATGAATATCGCTCATCTGTTGAGAGTGATTGCAACCTCCTAATTTCGCCGAAGATCGAACGTGCATGTCGCACCGCTTCGACAACGTCGCCGGTGCCAGCTTCGCCTTTGGTGCGAATCATCGCAGCCCCTTCGGAAATTCTGCGAAGTGCTTCGCCTAAGTTTCTTGCGCCACAAACAAATGGGATATCGAATTTACGCTTGTCAATATGATGTTCTTCATCTGCCATCGTGAGGACTTCGCTTTCGTCCACACAATCAACACCAAGTTCTTCCAAGATTTGCGCTTCAACAAAATGTCCGATACGTGCCTTTGCCATTACAGGAATGGAAACAGCATTGATAATCTGAATGATGAGTTCAGGGTCGGACATTCTTGCAACGCCACCGTGTGCTCTGATATCCGAAGGTACACGTTCGAGCGCCATCACTGCGCATGCGCCTGCATCTTCAGCTATCTTTGCTTGGTCTGCCGTGACAACATCCATGATGACCCCGCCCTTGAGCATCGCTGGAAGTGCCCGCTTCACTAAGTCTGTACCAATTTTTCTCTCTGATGAATTTGCTTCCTGTGCGCCTGAAGTATCGTTTTTCTTTGCCATAAAATGAATCCAATATATGTGATTGAGGCAACATTAACGATGGATTTATGTTATAGATTATCATAATTCTTATTAAACTTAGTATAAAGGATATTTATAATGGAAATCCAACAGCTGAAAGTTGCGCTGGCTCTGGTCACCGAAAGTTCTATGATCGGGGCGGCTGAGAGGCTTGGCGTGTCGCAGCCAGCAATAAGCGCGTCACTCAATAACCTTGAGCGCGAGCTTGGCGTCATACTCTTCCATCGTTCACGAACTGGATTACGGTTGACCGAAAGCGGGAAGTTACTATTGCCATTCATCAAACAATTCTTACAGAGTGAATCCGACATTGCTTCATTTTTCAAGCAATCAAATCCGGAAGCTGGTACTATTCGTGTCGCTGGCAGACAAGGCTTCATGGAATATGTATTTCCTGATCTGTTTAACATTCTTCAAAAAAAATACCCGCTAATAAAGATAGCAACTGCACTCAGTGGGAATCAAGATGAGGTTGTTGAAGCACTTCAAGCAGGTAGGGCCGATATAGGTTTTGCATCAAGTCCTGGGATTAAGTCTATCGTAGCAGAAGTCATGCATCACGACCCAATACGACTTGCAGTAGCCAGTGGGCATAAACTTGCAAAGAAAAGAAATGTATCGAAAAATGATCTAAGTCAATTAGCCTTCTGCATCCCAGAAAAGAAAGATAGACTCCGACAACCGATTGAGCGCTTTCTCTCGCGACTCGGGAAAAATCTGAAGATTGTCACGGAGACGAATGATTATACCCTTACTAGGAATATCATCACGACAAGTGAGTGCGCGGGATTTCTATACTCCCACATGTTCGTCAATCCCGAAGCAAGAAAAACACTCGTCAATCTGAAAATTGCTGACCTGAATATCTATCGCGACTTAACTATTCTCCACCGCAGGGATGACCTCTCACCCCAAGCCGAAACTGCCAGGAAGGTCTTTATCTATGAGGGTAAGCGAATTTTGACGAAGTATGCGAGTTAGTACGAGAGTCTGGATGGATGCGCTTCGCACAGCCAAAATGTCTATATTAATAAATTGTTAAATCGACGTCATGCAAGCCATAAGCTTAAAAAAAATGAACCCGAAGCCGTTTTTTGTGTTTTACCATAACTCTAATTTTTAGGATGTAAAACGTATTTCAATTTTCTATTATTTTCGTAATACTCTATGAAAAAGAACTCAGCCTTTGTGGCGATCGTAATTATTTCATCGTTCGTGATCGGATATGTGCTCTGGGAATTTGTTCTCGGAAATCCCAGCAATTTCAAAGATCCGCTTACGCGCAAATCACCACCTGCCGATAGCATTCTCGGCTTGATGTACGTTGGAGGATTTCTTGTGCCTATCCTTTTGGCACTTTCATTGATGATTTTTACATTCATCGGTGAGCGCCTGCTCAGCCTCTCGAAGGCAAAGGGCAAGAAGGATCTTGCTGCATTACTACCACAGATTGAAAAGCTCCTTAATGAAGGAAACTTGGATGCTGTCATTAAACTTTGCAACGAGCAAAAGGGGACAGTAGCAAATATCATTCGTGCTGGTATCACCAGATTCAAGGAAGTTCAGAACAACGACCATCTCTCTAATGAACAAAAATCAGAAGAAGTAAAGAAGACTATTGAAGAAGTTACGATGCTCGAAACTCCACTCTTGGAACAGAACCTCGTTATTCTCTCGACGATTGCTTCTATTGCAACGATGGTAGGACTCTTAGGAACAGTGTTCGGAATGATTCGTTCTTTCAAAGCTCTCGGTGAAGGCGGAGCTGGCTCGAGCGCAACTCAGCTCTCGGTTGGTATCTCTGAAGCGCTTATCAACACGGCACTCGGTATCGGCGGAGCTATTATCGCGATTGTTGCCTATAACTTCTTTACAAACAAAGTAGATAAGTTTACCTATCTCATTGATGAGGCATCCCTCAATTTGCTCGAGACGATCAAGGTTCGTCTCTTGGGTAAGCCAAGTAAAGCATAAGTTAGTCCTTAGCCGTTAGTCTTTAGTCGTAAGCATAGCTTGCGACTAAAGACTGCTAACGACTATAGACCACAGACTAATGAGTACAGACACACTATGTCAAAAGCTAAATTAAAGCGTCACGGTTTTCGCATTGATATGACACCAATGGTGGATGTCGGCTTTTTGTTGCTGACGTTTTTCATGTTAACTGCGAAATTCAAATCACAAAAAGATAACGTCGAGATCAAGTTGCCGGTAGCTCAAGCCGATACAGCTAAGCTCCCCGACGCAAATATCGTCGTTGTGACTATAGGACTATCGACGGTCACAAATCCGACGGATGTTCCCGACACAATTATCTACTTCAGTGTAGCGAATGAAAAAGATCGCGCAGCGATTTATAAGCCTATGGGCTTGACCGACCCTAAGTCGGGCGCACCTCTTGATGACCTCGAAGCAACAAAAATTCAACAGGTGATCGTCAGCAAGTCAAAACTCGAGTCGGTCGTGAAAGCCGCGCGTTGGCAGAATCAGGTGTTACGATACGCGATTAATGCTGATAAACGTCTGAGCTACGGCTACATAGATGACGTGATGCGCACACTCCAAAAAAATGGCGCCACAAGATTCAATCTTGTGACCGTAACTGGTGGGATGTGATTCTGAATAATTTCTGATAAGGAAACGACGAAATGGCAGAAATGGTAGAAGCCGGTGGAAGCGGCAAAAAAGGAAAAAAACATAAAAAGCGAGTTGGCGTGAGAATGGACATGACACCAATGGTGGACGTGGCTTTTTTGCTCTTGACTTTTTTCATGCTTTCAACTACACTCTCGACTCCGCAGGTAATGGAAATTTCGCTTCCACCTGATAGTAAGGTGAATGTTGAAGTTGCCGAATCGAACTTGCTCACCTTGAGAGTGCGCAAGGACGATGTCGTGTTCTGGAATAAAGGAAAAGATGCTCCGCAGAAGATTACATCTGCAGAAGTGCCGAAAATTTTGGAGCAGAGACTCAGAGAGAATTCAAAAATCGCGACACTGATCAAGATTGATCGTGAAGCGAAGTATCAGAAACTTGTCGATCTTATTGACGAGCTAAACCTTGTTCAAGGCAAACTCGGACAAACTGAAAAACGCTTTAGCATCATCACCATGGATAAGGACGATGATGCTTTAGTTGGTGCTTTATGAGCGTAGGGTGCATGTAGTATTGAAAGAGAAAGAATATGTCACTTAGTAATCTGACGCTCCAGGGGATGGAGCAATACGGTGGAATAGACATCAAGAGGAATGCGCAGAAGAATGCCTACATTGGCTTTACCTATTCTGTTGCCCTTCATGCTCTGTTGATTCTTCTCTACGTTGGTTGGACGGCATTGACAAGTGAAGATACGTCAAAAGTCCCACACTTCCGCAGAAAAATTTCGAGTCTCGCTGAACTCGCTCCGCCACCATCAACCTCTCAGGATATGGCAGCACCGCCACCATCTGCCCCTCAGATGGATGTTGCAAAACCGACCTTTGGTATTCCTGTTCCAGTGCCCGACATTCAAGCTCCGAACATGACCATGCCTGATAATAATCAGATCATGCCATCTGCGGATGCGAACACCGGTCCAGCTGGCAATGGAGGACCACCAAGCGATGGCGGAGGCGGACCGCCACCAGTGAAAGCCGTTGAAGAGGCTCTGCCAAGTGAGGAAGATTTTGTTAGCGTTGACGAAGAGCCGAAGCCAACCGTCAATATCCAAACACTCGTAGTCTATCCTGATCAAGCAAAAAGATCAAACCTTGAAGGTAAGGTTACTTTCTCGGCTATGATTGGGAAAGACGGTAAAGTTATGAAAATCAATATTGATAAGGCAGACTACGACGTATTCCGCCAACCGGTCATTGATGCCGTATCGAAGGTACGCTTCACCCCTGCTCGTCAGAATCATACTCCTGTCGTCGTTTGGTACACACAAACGATTAATTTCAAAATTCACTAATCTCAGAATGTTGAGAGTAGAAGCCGTCCTTGTGACGGCTTTTTTTTGCGCTTAGGTGATTATGAATAAGATTTCATCCGAGAAAAAGAAACTTCTCAAATCTAAGGGTGTATTCTATTTAGGAAGGGAGAATACACAATGTCCGGAATTCATACGCAACCAGGAGAAGAATTCAAGAGTCGGTTAGATAACTCTGACAAAAACACCGTGAAGGGATTTGTCTATTCAGTCGCACTTCATGCGTTGTTACTACTTGTTTACGTTGCCTCAAACTTACTTGGAGGAAATGATAAATCACCCCTAACAAGCGGGACACGGAGTGGTATAGTAAACCTTGGAGGATTTACAATGCCCGATCTCGGTGTGAAGAATCAGCCTACATTTCCACATGCTACTACGCCGAGGAGCACCGCAGGTATTCCAGCAGCCGTCTCGGAGGTGCCCAAAGGAAACGTTACGAATCCCTCAACCGAGAATGGCAATGCTGGTTTGCCAAATGGCACTGGGATTGGCAGTCCTGGGATGAACAGCTCTACGAATGGTAATCACGTTGAGGGAGCACCGAAAGTCCAAACTACTCAGGTACCTGAGACTGACCCAAACGAGTTTGTTTACGTCGATGCCGAGGCAATTCCTCTACGTAACATTCAACTTGCCGTCCGATACCCGGAGCAAGCACGAAGAGCCAACGTCGAAGGGGTAGTAAGGTATTCGGCGCTGGTAGGTAAAGATGGTAAGGTCAGGCGCGTTATCATCGAACATGCTGACTACGAGCTTTTCTCGCAACCTGTCGTGGAAGCCTTGCTCAATATTCTTTTTAAGCCTGCAATGCGAGATAACGAACCTGTCGAAACATACTATAACGGTATCGTAAGGTTCAAGTTATTGAGATGAGAGATTTTTTTCCGTATTTTTGAAAAAAAGGAAAAAGTCTATGTTCATGAAAATAGCTGCATTTCTCTACCTCACTTTTGGCTTGTTGGCATTAGGACTCGGGATTGCCATGTTAGCCAACCAGACACTACTCATACAGTTCGGCGAAAATATGCGCAGTGCTTTTATCGGCGTACTGTTTGCTTACGGACTCTATAGAGTTTGGTCGTTCATCGGGACAATCCGCAAAAATAAAGCCGCAAAAAAATAAGCTACTCATCGTATGCACTCTCGGACTCTTGTTTGGTTATGCCTGACCCTATTTTTCGTTGCCTGTACCAAAGGCAAAGAGGAACTACAGCCAGGGGACACAGCAACTTCCGGCGCGTTTGAGTTGCTGGCTGATGAAACACTACGTCCGTGCATTGATAGTTTAATCACTGGCTTCAATATTACAACACCGAAGGGCAAGGTCACGGTCAAGTACGTGAATGCTACCGATGCATTGGATGCACTCATCAATCAGAAGGCTCGGCTGGTGCTTATTGCAAGATCACTAACATCTAAAGAAAGAAAAATTCTGGAATCTCAAAAGATCGAACTCACTGAAGCTGAAGTCGCTCAAAGCTCTATTGGGTGCATTGTCAGCCGTAAGAGCATATCCGAAAGCATGTCAATGGATGAGCTTAGACGTTTGCTCAATTACCAGATCGTGGGTAATCACTGGGTACCACATCATCGAGTTTCGACATCCTATCTATCGAGCACCGAGTCGGTACTCGACTCTATATTCGGAAGAGAAAAATATCAGGAGGGTGAAATTGTCAGATTCCGAACTACCGACAGTGTGTTCGATTCAGTGGTAAAGGATACAGGAGCGATAGGCTTCGTAAATATTAGCTGGATACATGACCGGATTCGTAAAGGAGATTCATCATTCAGGATTCTCAAAATTTCGAGCGGGGGAGGCGAGCCGATAATGCTGCACCCAGCATATATTCTGCAGGGACTCTACCCACTTCAATCCCGAATTTGCGCATATACAACAGAGGTTCCAAACACCTTGCCACGAGGGTTTTTGGCTTATGCTATGGCGGCGGAGGGGCAGCGGGTCTTTTTGAATTATGATCTCATACCAAAGACCCAGATTCTCAAGTTAGTGCCCTCACAAAAATAATGCCAATTCCGGAAAGTTTTGCGGAGCTAAAACCTCATTTCCGTGTTTGGTATCCGTAATTTTTTTAGAAAGTACTATTTGAATTCTATTTTGATGAATTCCAGCAAAAAGAGCGTTTTTCGAGCCATCGTAGCTATGCTCGTTGCTACGGCTGTCATTTTTTCGGCGGGTTCTGCCCCTGCGCAAACATCCGATGCTAAAATTTTGAAAGCGTTGAAGTATCTCGATCTCGGGAATGCTCCCCAGGCACTCACCGAGTTTCAGCAGATGGTAGCTCAATCCCCTAAAAATGCCGAGGCCCATGCAGGGCTTGCGCTTGCAATGATTGAAACGGGTGATATAAATGGAGCCGAAAAAGAAGTCGCTCTTGCTTATGACATCGAACACAAAAACATTTTGGTGCGCATAGCACGCGGTACTTTTTTCGGAAAAAAAGGGAAGCGCGAAGATGCTGTAGAGGAATTCAATAAGGCGATAAAAATAAATGATAAAGAAATTGCGACCTTCCTCGCATTTGCTCATTATTACCTTTCAATTGATTCACTTAAATCTGCCGAGATCACGCTCTACCGTGCACAGTCAGTGAATGCAACTGACGTTCGTCCATTCTTCGGACTTGCTGAGTTATACGAAAAACAACATATCCCTGATCTTGCTATTGAGCAGTACCAAGAAGCTAAGAAGATTGAGTCAACAAATCCGATTATTTTTGCAAAATTAGCACAACTCTATTTCCGCGGCAGAAAATATAATGAGTCATTGAAAGAGTGGGACAACCTGACAAAACTTGACTCTACCTACGGCAGAGCGTACTATGAGATGGCACATATTTATGATCTAACCGATGACCATCTCGATGCAGCAAAGTATGCAGAGAAATTTGTTGCCCTGAACCCCGATAACACTGATGGTGTCTGGCTATTAGCTCGCTCACTTTCTGAGAGTAATCAGTTCACGAAAGCTATTCCGTATTTGGAGAAATCGGCAAAGAATGATAGTTTGAAAAACTTCACGAATTTATACTTAGCCAGAAGTTATTTCTTCGCTAAGCAGTATGCCAAGGCAAACGAGCTTTTCGCAATCTCCAAAAACTTGGGAGTCTATGATCTTTATTATGCAGGTTGGTCAATTTTCTCAATGAACGATACGTCTAAGGCAATAGAATTTTGGAAGAAATCTCTTGCAAGCGATACCGATCACAAAGCCCAAGAAAAACTCAAGATCCGCGAGCAGATCATCGGCATCCTTAATGTTCAGAAAAAATTTAGTGAAATTGCACAAGTCTATCTAGATGTCGCAAAGGATAAGAATTCCGCAAGCGATTACACCAGTGCCGGGCAATTTTTTACATTCGCTAATTTGCCGCAGGATGCAATAAATGCATTCCACAATGCCTTACAAATTAATCCGAAATATCTGATGGCTTACGTAGGTATCGCTGATGCTCTCGAGAAAACTCCCGAAGGGTTTTCTGAAGCGTGGAAAATGCTTGATACAGCAATGCCTTATGCAACAACGGTTGAAGAGAAAGATAATCTCGGTAGTGCATACGTACGGTTGGCAATTCAATTCTATGTGGCAAAAGATTACACTAATACGGCTTCAATTGTGGACGAAAAGGCTCTCAAGTTGTTATCGAGTAAATCGCCATACCTTTTGAATGCGTATAATATTCTTGGCACAGCGTATGTCCAATTGAAAGATTGTAAGAAAGCAACCGAGGCATACAAAGAGGTACTCAAGATTAAGCCCGATGACGAGAATGCAAAAAAGGGGCTGGAATACCTCAAGCAGGTTTGTAAGTAATCCGATCCGCTATATCGTTCCATAAAGACACAAGGCACGTCATTGACGTGCCTTGCGTTTTTATAGCCGACTCAACTCGCGACGATGAACGTCTTATCCAAACTCACGCTACGACACATACTTGAAAAGATTGGAAAACTTGCAGTTTTTTCTGCGAAGTTTTTCACGGCTGTGGTACGCCCTCCCTTTGAAACCCGCGAACTCATCAAGCAGACCTACGAAGTGGGCGTGCGTTCCTTCGGACTTGTAACTATTGTAGGACTAGTTATCGGTGCGGTCCTTACGATGCAGAGCCGCCCAACATTGATTAAGTTTGGCGCTGAGGCATTTGTACCAGCGATGGTTGCTGTTAGTGTCTTGCGAGAGCTTTCGCCGGTACTTATATCAATCATTGTTGCCGGCAGAGTATCTGCTGGAATAGGTGCCGAATTAGGCTCCATGCGTGTGACCGAACAGATTGATGCAATGGAAGTTGCTGCGTTAAATCCATTTAATTACCTTGTTGTCACCAGAGTTCTGGCATGTATGATCGCCCTGCCGCTCTTAACGGTGTATGCTGATTTCTTGGGACTTTTCGGTTCTTTCGTTGTGCAAAAAGCTGAGGCGAGTATGAATGGCGCGCTCTTTTACCATAGCGTCGTATCGAGCATCAGTTTCGTTGATTTTCTACCCGGTGTTATCAAGACGATTTTTTTCGGTTTCATCATGGGGATTGTCGGATGTTACGAGGGTTTTAATTCTGAGGGAGGTACTGAGGGTGTCGGACGTTCTGCAACGAACGCTGTGGTTGTTAGCTCATTGCTCATTATTCTTACCGATGTGCTCGCAGTAAAAATCACTGTATTTTTCTTTGACATTTAAAATGCCAACAACGCTTATAGATGTCAGAAATGTGTCGAAATCGTTCGGCGAGAACCACGTCTTGCGCGATGTCTCGCTTACGATTGACGAAGGAGAAACGCTCACCGTATTAGGAAAAAGCGGAGTAGGGAAGAGTGTGCTCTTGAAAGTTATCGTCGGACTTCTTGAACCAGATTCCGGCGAAGTATTTTACGAGGGGAAAACAATCACACATGCAAGCGAGAAAGAACTAAATAACATCCGAAAGAATATCGGATTTCTCTTTCAAGGTGGAGCACTCTTTGATTCGATGACTGTTGGAGAGAATTTGAATATGGTATTGCATAAGCATACTACATTCCCCTTTGAAGAACGGGAGAGACGAATTCGGAGAGCATTGAGTTTGGTAGGACTCGCAGATAAGCTCGATGAGATGCCTCACGCACTTTCCGGCGGCCAGAGAAAACGCGCAGGCTTGGCACGATCAATCGTGCTGGAGCCAAAACTAATTCTCTACGATGAACCTACAACTGGACTTGACCCCATAACGGCAGATACAATTGCTGAGCTTATCTTAACATTGCAGACCGAGCTTCAAGTCGCTTCAATTGTCGTAACTCACGATCTACCTACTGCATTTACGATAAGTGATAGAACCATTGTGCTCGAATCAGGAACAAAGATATATGATGGACAGATGGAAGGCTTATCAGAAGCTCACCATGACCACCTCGACGAGTTCTTGCAAGCAGCGAAACTTGATAGATCACGTAGGGAAGACGTTATTCACCATGTAGCTGATTCCCACATTAAGTAAAATTCTTAACCCCATGAAAATTACGAAGATACCGTCTTCTCGAACTGGCATTTTTGTGCTCATATGCTTCAGTTTACTTGTTATCGCATTATTTATTATAGGGGACAAGCAAAAGCTCTTTAGCAACACGACAACCTACTTTATTAAGTTCAGGGAAGTTAATGACTTAAAGCGCGGAGCTGTCGTGATGATCTCTGGAATCAATATTGGCAGTGTTCGGACGATTGAGCTTCCGAAGAAAACAGGTGATTCAGTGCTTGTGGAGATTCACCTCGTCAAGGACGCGACAAATCTTATACATCAAGATTCGAAAGCCTCTGTAACCACTGTCGGACTCGTTGGCGACAAGATTGTGGCTATTGCTGGAGGATCCGATGGCAGCCCGTTAGTTTCTCCGGGAGGCTTAATAACTGGTGAATCCCAGAAGGACTTCATGAGTATCGCAGATACAGTAACTCTTACGATAAAGTCAGTTAAAAACCTCACCGATGAGCTTGCAGGGCTTTTTAAGGAAATTCGGAGTGGTAAGGGTAGCATGGGTAAATTACTTACTGATGAGGGATTGTATAGGGATATCCGAGCGATTGTAACGAATTCAGATAAGAGTATCAGCTCCATCACTAAAACCGCGAAAGAACTCGAAATTGTAGTAGATTCAGCTTTGGTAAACTTTGCAGGAACATCCACAGAAATCAAGCAGCTGGGACATAACCTTAACAGCGGTAAAGGCACTATAGGAAAGTTGCTGAACGACACAATAATGTACTCACAGCTTTTGAGCCTGACCGAGTCAATTCAGAGTACAGTTGCCGAACTCAAAGATGCAATGGCGAAGATCTCAGGAGCGGCTGGCAATACTGAGGAAGTCACCGAGGCGTTGAAACATAATTTCTTAGTGAAAGGCTATTTTGAGGATCGAGGATATTGGGATGCTTCGGAGTACGAAAAGAAGATTGACCAGCGAATTAAAACCTTACAGGAGCTTGAGAAACGGTTAGATGCCAAGGCAAAGATACTGAAATAGATTGGTTTGATGTATGGACTTCATTGTCAATAGATACATTATGTAAAGTCTTATTAGCAACTCATTCTGGTTCAAATTCTATCAAGGCGCCGTTCTTCTCTATTGACAATCCGGTCTCCACATATATCCGTTTCACCTTGCCTGTAAAACCTGCTGCGATGGAATTCTCCATCTTCATTGCTTCGAGTACTAACACAGGAGTATTCTTCTTAACTGAATCACCGATACTAACGTGAATAGCGCGTACCATTCCTGGCATTGGTGCTTTCAATACCAACCCCTTATTAGTAGCTCCTTTTCCTGCAACCGTGCTCTGGCCAAAACGCTCCACGATTATTCTCTCCCGCTCGGATTGAATCTGAAACGAAATCCCGTCCAAGTGATTGCCATCACTTAATCCACCTTGAGGACTCAAGAACACTTCAGTAGCTTCGTCGGCGGAATAGACTAGAAAGTGATTAGGCGCTAACTCTTGAACCCGAAGGTTTGCGTCAGTTTCAACATTATTCCCATCTAATGTACCTGGAATCTTCATGAATAGCTCTCTAATTTTACTTTATTGTGTTTGTAACAGCTCTGACAATCGCAACATCGTTCCTGATCTCGGCCGATAACTCTTCATACGAATCAAATTTTTGCTGAGGTCTGATGTACTTCAGAAACTTGACTTTCAATTGCTTATCGTAAATAGACTTATCAAAATCCAACATGTGGACTTCGATTTTTCTTTCACCTGACTCCGTAACCGTTGGTCTAGTACCAATGCTTATCGCGGCAGGATATTCCGTGGAGTCAAGCAGAGCAAGGCCAGCATACACACCGTCCGCTGGGATGATCTTATTTTGACGCAAATTCAGATTAGCTGTGGCGAAACCAAGCTCGGTCCCAATCTTGTCGCCGTGTTCTACTATACCAGTGAGATCGTAAGCTCTTCCGAGATACTCGTTTGCTAATTCCACTTTTCCGTCAAGAAGTGCATGGCGAATTTTTGTAGAGCTTACATTTTCCCCAGCAAGCACAAGGGGTGGTATCTCCTCAACCATCACACTCCTATCAGTGGCCAAAGATTGTAAATGTGCTATATCCCCTTCTCGGTTTTTGCCGAAGGCATGGTTAAATCCTACAACCATCTCTTTCGTCCCAAGAATATCGCAAATGATAGTATTAAAAAAATCTTGATACGGTGTGCGAGCGAACTCAAGCGAGAATTTAATGATGAGTGTTTCATCAACTCCTTCTGCTTCGAGTAGATATAAGCGCTCCTCAGTAGTGGTTAGTAAGCTGATCGGATTATTATTTTTGCGTAATATTTCTTGCGGATGTGGGTCGAATGTAACCACAAGTGAACGGGCGAATCCGCCTTCCCTCTTTAACTGCGTTAATCGCTGAAGGATCTTCTTGTGACCTCTGTGCACGCCATCATAACTGCCGATCGTTGTGATCGTGTCATCTATCCTTACAGCGTTTTCAAGTCCCCAGGTAATCTTCACTGTGTTACTCCTGGTTCCGATAATGAATCCAATTGCTCTGCAGAAATTGCATCTTTCACGTCATATTCTCCGATAAGCTCTCTGCGCAAGTTTATCAGCACTGCTCCGCATCCCAGTTTTGTACCAAGATCGGCAACAATACTTCGGATGTAGGTTCCTTTTGTGCATCGAATGCGGAAGGAAACAATCGGCAATGAAATGTGTACGTCGCTGATAGAATGAATCGTGATTTGTTTCGCCGCAATTTCGATCTGTCTTCCCTTCCTAGCATGTTCATACATAGGCTTGCCACGCAATTTAACTGCACTATACATTGGCGGAGTCTGAAGTTGTTCGCCGACTAAGCCAAGAACAGCAGTTTCTACTATCGCTGCAGTGACTCCATCACTGATGCCAACAATCGTGATTGGGGTTTCAAGATCAAAACTTGGCGTAGTAATTCCGAGGCGGAGTTCGCACCAATAGGTTTTCTCAAGTCCGAGTAATTGCGTGAGTGATCTTGTAGCGCGTCTGGTTGCAATGATAAGCAAACCAGTTGCAAGTGGGTCGAGTGTACCGCCATGTCCGACTTTCACCCATTTGTCGCCGGAGAATCGCTGTAAGATATGCTTTAGACGATTGACAAGATTGAACGAAGTAAAGCCGTAAGGTTTATCAACGAGGAGAAGCGCACCATCTGTCATATTCAACGATTGCAGAAACGTTGCTTTATCTGCATCAAACTCAGCCCTACCGAACATCGGAACAATCGCTGTTTCGTCAGGCATTGGGATTTTGCTGTTCACGAATTTTCTTGAATAACTCTTCCATTCGCGAGACTTCCTCTTGGGTATCGTCGAGATAAAAGAATAACTCAGGCGTATGCCGAAGGCGGAGTGAGCGTCCCATCGCTGAGCGAATATGCGGAGCTTCAAGCTTCATCGAGCTTAAGATTTCCTCATTCATTTTTTTTCCGCCGATGATGCTGATATAAACGCGACAACTCCGAAGATCAGGAGCCATGCGTACCATCGTTACCGTCAGTAATCCGTCGGCAAGGTGTGAGAAATCTCGTTGAAAGAGATTCGACAATATTTTCTGAATCTCCCCTGCTACACGTTCAGTTCGTATTGACATATTATCGTACGGGTACTGGAATCTCCAACTTACGTTTTACTTCTACCATCTTGAATGCTTCGATGGTATCACCAACCTTCATGTCATTGAAATTTTCTAAACCGATACCGCACTCATATCCGGCATCAACTTCGCGCACGTCATCTTTGAATCTGCGCAATGATGTCAGATTGCCCATGAATACCTCGACGCCATCGCGAACGACGCGGACTTTATTATTCCTGGTGATCTTTCCATCGAGGACATAACAACCAGAAACGGTGCCGATTTTTGGTACCTTAAAGATTTCGCGAACGGTAACCGTACCCAAAACTTCTTCTTTCTGATCTGGTGCGAGTAAGCCTTCGAGAGCAGAACGAACTTCGTTGATACAATCGTAGATGACGCTATAGAGTCGAATGTCAACATGCTCAGCAGCTGCGATTCTTCGTGCATCAATGTTCGGACGCACGTGGAATCCGATAACAATTGCATTACTTGCCGCGGCAAGACGGATATCGTTTTCAGAAATCGCACCAACAGCGCGATGAACAATTTCTACTTTTACTTCGCTTGTGGCTAAACGTTGGAGGGAATCAGCCAATGCTTCAACAGAGCCGTCCACGTCACCCTTGAGGATGATACGAAGATTCCGTACTTTTCCTTCTTTGATCTGCTCGCTAATGTCATCAAGACTAATGACATTACGCATTTGCTTGAAGCTCTGCTCACGTTTGAGCTGTTGACGCGTAAGGGATATTTCTTTCGCGGCACTGTCAGACTCAACAACGATAAATTGATCGCCAGCTTGAGGAATACCATCAAATCCAAGCAACTGAACTGGACGAGACGGCGGAGCAACCTCTAAACGATTACCTCGCTCATCGAACATCGCACGTACTTTACCTGAATAGACACCAGCGATAAAAGGATCGCCCATTTTGAGTGTACCCTTTTGTACAAGCACCGTTGCCTGAATTCCTCTACCTTTATCAACTTCTGCTTCGACGATAACACCGCGTGCAACTCTGTCGGGGTTAGCTTTCAGTTCGAGAATATCTGCTTCAAGTAGAACTCTCTCCAATAGTTTATCAACGTTAAGTCCTGTCCTTGCAGATATTTCAACCGAGCCATACTTACCTCCCCATTGCTCAACGAGGATATTTCTATCCGAGAGCTGTTGGCGAATACGTTCTGGGTTTGCTTCTGGGCGATCAACTTTATTCAAAGCAATAACAATCGGCACTCCTGCTGCTGTAGCGTGTGAAATAGCCTCCCATGTTTGTGGCATCACGCTATCATCCGCCGCAACTACGAGAATAACTATATCTGTCACCTGAGCACCGCGAGCGCGCATCGCCGTGAAGGCTTCGTGACCCGGTGTATCTAAGAAGCTTATTTGTCTGCCACTCTCGAGCGTAACTTCATAAGCACCAATGTGCTGAGTGATGCCACCTGATTCGCCTGCGACAACTCTGGATTTACGAATGTAATCAAGAAGCGAGGTCTTACCATGATCAACGTGACCCATGATCGTAACAACCGGTGGTCTTGGTTTGAGAGACTCTGGTGGATCAACGATGTCCTCAAGTACATTTGTTGTGTACTCTTCTTGGAATTCAATTGTGTAGCCAAATTCATCGGCGACAAGTTGGATGGTATCTTTCTCAAGTCGCTGGTTAATCGAGACCATCAAGCCAAGTTCGATACATTTGGTAATGATCGAGCCAACATCAACGTGCATGAGATTGGCGAGTTCATTAGCAGTTAGGAACTCTGTTGCTTGAATAACCTTGCCGCGTGACTCCTCATCTATGAGACGCTGTTCCTCGTTCTCGGCGCGAGTGAGTCTACGCTGTTTACGCATCTTTGCTCTACCCGAAGCAGCAGTAGTTTCTTCGAGTCCGAAGAGGGTACGTTTAACAGCTTCTTGAACTTCCTTCGCATTGATTGTAGATTTTTCTCTACCGCGTTTTTTCTTCCCAGCGCGATCTTCTTCTTCAGTCGCCTTCTTAGATTTAATTTCGAAAGGATTGCGCTTGTTGGCATCGATTTTTGGACCGCCCGTTTTTATGGATTTCTTCAGCTCAAGCTTTGCACCTGGTTCTTTTTTCTTAGGTGAAAACATCGCAAGATCTATCTTGCCTTTGATCTTGAGTCCTTGAGGCTCGACTGAACCCGTAGAAATAACAGTTGTGGTTTTCTTCTTTCTTTTTTTACGGCGAAGCATGCCTGCTTCATCGGTCTCGTCTTCACCGTGATCTGCGGTTAGGGTTGGAGCTGGGGCGACGACTTCATCGGTTGGTTCAATGACGAGTGGTGGAGCAATTTCTAACTCAGTGGGTTCACCATCGGAAGGTTCGGGCTGGGGGACTTCGATAATCGGAGCTTCAGGCTCTTCGACTTCAACAACAGGTTCTTTCTTTGCGGAAGATTTCTTCGGAGCTTTCGGGGTTTCTTCGGCAGATCCTTTTGCGATCGCTTGTTTTTCTTTAAATGCTGCGACCTTTTTATGGCGCTTTTCGGAAACATCTTTCTCTTTACCGAACTGCTTCATCACCAGTTCGAGAGCATCATCTTCCACTTTGGACATGATACTCTTGACGTTCGAGAACCCTTTTTTCTGGAGAAACTCTATCAGTGTGTCATGACTGATATTGATCTCCGTTGCAAGGTTGCGAACGGTAATTTTTTTATTCGTTGTTTCTGTCGTGTCAGCCGCCATGTAGTAAGTTTATGGGCAATCCACAAAAAATGTGATAAACGCGTATGCATAACGATGTTATTTCGCTTCAACATCTGCGTCGTTGGAATCTGTTACCGATGCAGTATTTGCAACTCGGTTGGTTTCTGCTGTATCTCCGGCATCGCGCCCATCGGGCCGAAGTGTCGTCAGCTTAAATCCTGCCTTCTCAGCAACGTCTTCAAGTGCCAAGTCTGCTTGTTGGAATTCGCGCTCCAATAAACCGCGTATCTGTTCGATGCGCTCGTTATCAAGCCCTGGAATTTGCAACAATTGTGCACTCGGCGTATTCAAGAACTCTTTCGCAGTATCAATTCTTGCACGAATGAGTTCGGTATAAAGGTCAAGTCCGATTTCGTCACGGAATTCGATCAACTCAATATCTTCTTCGTCGCGAGCTTCCTTGACGAGATTGATCTGATAGCCGGTGAGTTTGGATGCCAATCTGACATTTTGTCCTTGCTTGCCAATTGCAAGAGACACTTGGTCATCTGAAACCAAGACAGTGGCTGTCTTCGTCAGTTCATCGAGTTGAACGGAAATAAGCTTAGCAGGTGAAAGAGCACGTGCTAAGAACATGTCAGGTTCATCCGACCACGGAATAACGTCAATGCTTTCGTTAGCGAGTTCGCGTACGATAGAGTGAATACGAACGCCCTTCATGCCGACACATGCGCCGACAGGGTCAATACGCTCATCGTTCGACTCAACGGCGACTTTTGCGCGTTCCCCCGGCTCGCGAGCAACGCCCTTGATCGTGATAAATCCATCAAATATTTCAGGTACTTCTGCTTCCATCAACTTCGCTAAGAAGCGGGAGTCAGTTCTCGAAAGAACTACGATAGGTGTAGAATTTGCAGTACTGCGCCTGACTTCCTTGCAGAGCGCTCGGATCGTATCGCCTTTGCGCCAGCGTTCGCGCTGAATTTGCTCGGACTTTGGAAGCAACAACTCACGGCGGTTGTGCAAAATAAATAAATCACCTTGACGAATCTGATAGACTTCGCCAACTAGCACATCGCCAACAAGTCCGTTATATTCGTTAAAAAGATTATCTTTTTCGATTTCTCGGATTTTCTGATTCAGATTCTGCTTTGCAGCGATAATTAATCTTCTGCCGAAATCTTTACCAGTGTTGATAACCTCAACGTACTCGTCACCCGGCTCAAGTTCTTCGCCGGATTTCTTTAAAGCTTCTTCAACCGTAATTTGCGTGGAGGGATCTTCCACGGTCTCAACCACAGTTTTTTCGAGGTACAGCTCGATGTCGCCCTTGTCCATGTTCATGACGATGTCAAACTTGGACTCGGCACCGTATTTTTTACGGACCATCATAGCGAACGTCTCCTCGATGACAGACATGAGGATATCGCGATCTATACCTTTCTCGCGGACCATATCCGCGAATGATTCTACAATTAATGGATTCATACCTTGTTAAACTGCCAAATGCTTCCTGCTTCCTACAAATAAAAACAGACTTTCGCTGAAAGTCTGCAAACTGGAACTGCATTATAGCAAATACGTAACAGCCATTATCCCCATATAATTCACCGAAACCGCGAAAACGACAATTCCGACGATTTAGCCAAAATCGGGGCGAGCGTAGATTTTTGTAATTTTAGCTCGTTCGATCTCAATCTGAACTGCCTCAGTCCCCTTTCGCGATTGGCGCTTCAATATTGACAATGACGAAGGCGAGTAAGAACCCAATTTCCCGAGAGTTGAGATTTCCTTCTCATCAGCGTGATATTTTACCTCTACCAAATGCCCAAGTGTGCGCTCCAACTGATAATCATGCACTATAGGCTCATCCAATCCTGGAGAGAGTACATCAATGCGAAAATTTCCTGGGAGCAAAGATTCTGCTTCTATCATCTCATTGAGTTTGCGGTTGACGGTTTCGCAATCTGTTATCGCAATCAGTCGAGATCCATCGAGTGTGACTTCCACAATCGGCCTTGATCCAGTCCCGCGTGCCGTAATCCTTAACACCAGTATACCTAATGTACTCGCCGCCAATGTTGCGATTTCCGAAATACGGTCGAGTGATTTTTTTGAGACTGATTCCATGTTGTTATTTAATTCCCAATATACGAAATGCTACCCGACGATTTTTGCGGCGACCTTCTTCAGACACATTATCTGAAACAGGACTGACTGAGCCAAAACCTTCTGCCCGTAGCCGCGACTCTGGGATTCCCTTCGCAATGAGGTAGTTCACTACTGCCTTGGCACGCTCAACAGAAAGCTGCTTATTAAATTCCAAAGCGCCAATGCTATCGGTATGCCCTTGAATTTCTATACTCATCGAGGAATTGATTTTCAAAAATTCGACAACTTTATCAAGAGAGAAGAAAGATTCGGGTTTTAAGTTTGATGTATTAAAATCGAAGAAAATATCTCCGAGTGTTGTCAGGCTTCCGACCCTGATGCTATCGAGTACAATATCTAGAATTGGCTCCGAAAATCCTGCTTGATTGGAAAGATCAATCTCATCACTAAATGGTAAGAAGCCTGGCGAAGTGACGTTGAATCGGTAATGAGAACCAGCTGGCAAAACCATCGAAAAGTTCTCCGCATCATCAGATGTAGATGACCGTGCAACTTCATGATTTTCAACGATGTCGGTACAAATAATTTGCGCATTCAGCGTATTTCCTGCTCTATCAGTCACTCGTCCACTGAGTAACGTTACAGCTGTTGGTTGTTGATCCTCCGTAAGGGCAATCTTGTATAAATCTAATCCGTACTCTCCGTTTGATGAAGAAAAATACGCCACATCTCCTGAAGCAGGAATGCTATAATAAGCGTCCATTCCCGAAGTATTTATTTGATCTCCTAAATTTTGCGGAGCAGTCCAATTAATCCATGAATCATCCAATCGTTTTGTCATGAATACGTCTGCCTCGCCGAAGCCTCCTTTGCCTGATGTTGAATAATAGAGAGTTTTTCCATCAGGCGCGAGGAATGGTGCGAAGTCGTTTTCAGTGGAGTTGATAACAGGTCCAAGATTTATCGGTGCAGCGTAGAGATGTTTTTTTCTGTCTTTGAGTTTGCACATGTAGAGATCAAGTTTACCGTACCCGTCTGCGGTTTCGGCTGAGAGTAAAATAAATTCGCCATTGGTGCTAATGCACTGTGTGGAGAATTGATTAGCATTTGTGTAGTTCTCAATCGTAATCGGGTCTAAGTGCCACTTAGAATTAGTATCACGCTCGGCGAAGCATAATCCGCTGACTGCGTTATGATAAAAGTTTTTAATAAAGAGAACATTGCCGTCAGGTGATACACCACTTATAGCATCATTCCCATCGGAGTTTATCGGGACACCAAGATTCTTGGGCTTCCCCCACCTATTGCCTTGCCACTTTGATACATAACAATCTTGTAAATGTTCATCACCATAATTTGATGGGTTGCCTACCCCCATTGTAAAAAAAAGTAATTTACCACTTGGTGCAATAATTGGTGCAAGCTCCGAGAACGGTGAATTGATAAGATGACCGAGGTTTTGCTTCTCAGGAAGGTGCTTCCTCTGAGAGTAAGCATTTCCCAAAAAAACGAAAAGCAAAAGTGAAATAGACGGGAGTAGTGCCACAACGGCAACGAGAGACCGTTTGTATCCGATTAATAGTTTTCGGGTTCTCAAGAGGTGCCGATCAGACTCGAACTGATGAATAGAGCTTTTGCAGAGCTCTGCCTTACCACTTGGCTACGGCACCATATCATTCTCTAGTTGCATAACGGATGAAAAACTATTGGTGTTCCAAAATTATTCTTACTCTTTCTGAAACATAACAAGATTTCTGTTGTAAATTTGGACTTATTCGTTCATCACATTATGGAATTTGCAATAACGACTGATAGTCTCGCTAAAAGATTCGGCTCCGGAAAAGGAAGCGTACCTGCCTTGCCAGGAGTGAGCATTTCTGTCAGGCGAGGGGAAATCTATTCCCTCTTAGGACCCAATGGAGCTGGTAAGACAACCTTTATCAAGTGTCTTTTAGGAATAGTCTTCCCCACCGGAGGTTCAGGATATATCCTCGGTATGCCCCTTGCCTCCATCGCTGCCAAAGAAAAAATTGGCTACTTACCCGAAAACCACAAGTATCCGCTACATCTAACGGGTGAACAAGTACTCCGTTATTTTGGGAAACTCTCCGGCATTGAGAACTCACAACTTGGCGCCAGAATTGATGAGACTCTGAAACTCGTAGGTATGAGTGATTGGCGATCAATGAAGGTTAAGAAATACTCCAAAGGTATGATGCAGCGCATCGGTCTTGCTCAAGCGATGATTAATGATCCAGATCTGATCATCCTTGATGAACCGACAGACGGTGTTGACCCAGTCGGCAGAAAAGAAATTCGCGATGTGCTCACGCTTATTCGTGATCGAGGCAAAACAGTTTTTCTCAATTCCCATTTGCTCTCTGAAGTTGAGCGCATCTCCGACCGTGTTGCGATTATGCGCAAAGGTGAAGTCATTACCGAAGGAACAGTCGAGATGCTCACGAGTACAAAAAATCAGTATGAGATTAGGATTTCCCCCGATGCAATTGCACAGGCAAAGGAAATACTCGGCAGTGCATTTCATAGAGCGGATGACGGCCTCATCGAAGCAGAGTTCATGAACCCAAATGATTTGAACGCAGCGATAGATACGCTCAGAACAAACGGCATAGCTATCGAAAGCCTTGCTCCAAAGAAAACTTCTTTGGAAGATCTCTTCATCGAACTCATCGGTACATCAGACGTCCAAAGATAAAAAAATATATGCTTAAGAAATTTATTGCAATCTGTGAAGAGACCTACCGCGAAGCGCTCGCACGGAAGACCATCATTGGGTACTTCATCATCTCTACGTTGGTGATACTCGTTGTCATGTTCATCTTTATGAACCCTACAGTGAAGGAGCAAATGATGAAGGTGCAGCAATACGGAAAAAAATCGCCCAACATGGCTGCCGATATGATTATGGTGAAGGCATTGGATATTTTCTGGACTGTCGTGTTGATGATGCTGAATTTCGTTACGATCTGTCTCGGTGTGTTCTCGACGACAGGTTTTATTACATCACAGATGGAGAAAGGGACGATTGATTTACTCATTTCCAAGCCTGTACCAAAGTGGCTCTACCTTCTCGGTAGATACCTCGCCTCACTAACGATCATCGGACTGCAGGTCACATATTTTATTATTGGTATCTGGGTTGTTGTCGGGGCAACAATGGGTATTTGGAATATTGGTTTCTTGGGCAGCATTCCGTTTATCGTATTGGGATTCGCAGGAATTTACTCGATTGTGGTTCTGGTGAGCGTACTTTCCGGTTCGAGTGCTCTCTCGATGATTGTTGGTATTGGTGTCTATTTTATTTCTTCTATCGTCGCGGCTGGTAGAGGCATTGCAGCTATGTCGGGTGGAGAATCTAAATCACTCTTAGCCACTATCGCCGATGTGCTGTATTACATCTTACCGCAGACAGGTGATATGTCCGAGAATATGAAAAATCTCGTGGTCGGCAATGCGATAACCATTCTGCCAATTTTTCTCATCATCCTTTTGGCAAGTTCGTACTTTATGCTGTCGATATACTTTTTCAATAAGAAACAATTTTAGATGTTCCAGCATATTCTCAGTATTAGCATTCCAACGAATTTATGATTCCGAAAAAAGTATCCGCTGTCCTAACTGGCACAGAAGTCCCCGTCGGTGATATGAATGTTCATCAGGCATTTCCTTCCTACACTGATGGTGTACGATTTATTGATCCGTTCATTTTACTTCATCATGCAAAGATAACGATCTCTCCGAATGTTGACTTGAGACATGCTGGCGTAGGACCGCATCCGCATCGAGGCTTCTCGCCAGTATCATTTATTTTTGCCGGAGGTGTTCATCACCGCGATAGCATGGGCAACGATAGTACGATCTATGCTGGCGGAGTGCAGTGGATGAATTCAGGAAGTGGGGTCATTCATTCCGAGCGACCACCACTCGATATTTTTAAACTTGGTGGCGAACAAGAACTTATACAGATGTGGGTGAACACTCCGCGTGGACATAAAGCCGATACGCCAGCATACTTCCCACTCTCTAAAGACGATACTCCGAAGCATACGAGCAACGACGGATTAGTTGAGATGTACGTGCAAGCAGGAAATATCCTGAAGGTGAAGGGACCAATTCCAACTCCCTCGCCGGTAAATTCTTCCACAATATATCTCAAAGCTGGTGGTGAGATTCTGCTGCCGATTGAACCCGGTTTTAATGCTTTTATTTATATCTTGAGCGGAGAGGTCGAGGTGTCAGGCACCTTAGTCGGTGAAAGACTTGCGGCTACGTTCGAGAGTGAAGGCGATGGTATCTCTCTCAAAGCAACCGCGGATTCGCGCGCCCTTTTCATGTGTGGAAAACCACTTAAAGAACCCGTAGTTGCCCACGGCAATTTCGTGATGAACTCCGAAGCCGAAATCAAACAAGCCTGGCTGGATTTTCAATCAGGGAAGATGGGAGAGCTGGAGTGGTAGTAATCGTTACGAGATATTTGAATAAGTACGACTAAAGACGAAATATTAAGCGAAGTTCTTACATGGAGCGAAGAGGACAGATTTGGCTGGCAGAATTGCTCAACTTTAGCATACACAATCGGGAGTTAGAAAATGATAACCTCGCTACACAACTTGCAATAAAATTAAAATTAGTGTCTTCAGAATCAATGAGAATTCTCAAAGAATTTGATTCGGTGGAAGGAACAAAGAGAACCTACTCCCCCTCCTCATTCACTATTTCTTCGACCTGCTTGAATGACTCTTCGGTGCCCAAGATTGGGAATTCGGACTCGAAGTTTTTTCTTTTTGTTGGGTCAAGTCGAAATGTGATTAGCAGTTCAACAGAGGATTCTAAGAACGCACCGAGGAGGTAGAGTGCTTTGGCCCTGCCGTAGTGAGCATCAGCCCAATCAGGTTCGATCTGTGTGGCTTGTTCGTATGCGCGAGCGGCTTCGGCGAGGCGTTTTTCGTCAACGAGGGTTTCGGCGTAATCATACCATGCTTCGAAATCTTTTGGCGATAACTCCAGCACCATCTTGTATGCAAGCAACGCGTCAGCAAG
The DNA here is from genome assembly GCA_037143335.1 of bacterium. GTDB lineage: Bacteria > Bacteroidota > Ignavibacteria > Palsa-1295 > Palsa-1295 > PALSA-1296. The sequence goes on from JBAWZA010000008.1 coordinate 66,951, forward strand.
TTTGCCAAGATTATAAAGCGCATCAGCCTTCGCATACCACAGTTCGGCATTCTTGTTATTGATCGCAAGTGCTGCGTCGTAATCTTCTAATGCTTTTCTTGGGTGGTCGAGTGCATCATAGCACGAGCCTCTGCCGAAATAACTTTCGGAATGTTTAGGATCAAACTTCAGTGCTTGCGAGAAACAACGTACCGCATCGCGATACCTTTGCAATTCTTCGTACGCATTGGCGAGGTTATGCCATGCACTTACATCTTCGGCGTCATATTTCAAACATTCTTTGTACGACTCAATCGCTTCATTGAGTTTTCCGAGGTTCGCATACGCATTGCCTCGGTTATACCAAGCGGCGGGAAATTTCTCTTTGATCGCAAGAGCCATTTCATAACTCGAAATAGCCTTGTTGAACATCCCCATCCGGTTATAGACGATTCCGTGATTATACCAACCGTTGTGATTATATGGATCAAGATCGAGGTGCGACTCGTAGGCTTCCAAGGCTTTGCTATAATCTTCAATTGAGTCATAGCAATACCCAAGCTCGTAGAGTGCATCTTTTGCAAATTCTTCTTTACCAGAGAGATAGCGGAAGATGGAGATTGCATCGTGGAATCTATCTGCCTTCTCGAAGCAAATGCCTTTTGAGAACAAGGCATCGTCATTCGCTGGGTCAGTAGTCAGTGCGCGGTCGAAAATTCTCAGTGCATCTTCTGTCCTGCCGAGTGCTTCTAAGACGACTCCGTAATTCACCAGAAGCTCTGGGTCAGTGGGGTCGAGTGAAAGTCCGCGTTCGTAGGAGACGATGGCATCTTCGTACTCAGCATGATGGGCTTCGAGCATTCCCCTTCTGTGCCATGCCTCGGATGAGAATGGTGCATGTTGGGTCAGAAGTTTTGCAAAGTGCAGAGCTTCCTCGAATTTGTCATTCTCGATACAATAATCAACGAGGGCTTCTAAAATTTCTGGACTGAGGAAAGCGCGTTGCTTATTTTCGCGGGGAGTAAAATCACGATTGGAGCGCTTCTCTTCGCGGTAGCGGGTTAGCTCCTCTTCAAAATATTTTCGTTGGGTCTCAGACTCTTCCTTATCCGGCTTACCACCGAACTCATCATCACCAAAGGCAAAAGCGTCGTAATCGTCGTAAAGATTCATGTTTTATCTGGCTACTTATTAAACATTACCCATTACCCCCTCGTTTCACATTTTGTCCACATCTTTCTGGATACAAATATACGGAGTTTAAACTGTATATGGTGGGGATAAGTGGCAAATTTATCCGCAATTTTGAGCTAAAAATGCCTATTTTGAAGAATGTGGATGAAAATCTCATGCTGTTGGAGTAAAGCAGTAGAAATTCAAGTGTGCATAATGTGTGGATACCTCCCAGCCAAGCGTCAAACTTTGCAGTTTTGGAAGCATTGTCTTAAAATGCATAACCGAGGCTGATCTGAATCGGAAGGCCTGCATAAAAATCGTACGTCAATCCTATTCGGAATACCATTCCACCATGAAAAGGCTGGAAACGATAACCCAAAGATGCTGCCGGAGTAAGCAATAGCCGAGATTTTCTCACCGAATATAGTTCGTCTATAGCTGCAGCGCCCAGCCCAAGCTCCAATTTGCTCCTTTCTCCTGAGAGATATTCTGCCATGATCATCACACCGCTACCATCGCCATGTGAATCACCGTCAACGCTTCTAAATCCACCGCTGCCATATCCGACACGAACCCAGAACTGTTGTGTCACTGAACGTTCATAATTTATCGAAAGGCAATGATTAAAAAGATAACCGGATAATTCGCCGTAGACCGTATTGTATGCCTGAGGTGATGGTGGTTTTGGACTTGTACTTTGAGCATGACCGCTGTGCGCTTTGAGCATAGTCAGAATCGATAGCATTACTAAGGTTGATTTTTTCAAAATGCGCAGAGCTATCATAGTATTGCTTCTTGCTATGGAAAACCCAAAATTGAATTGGGATTCATTAAAAAATTCGACAACGATTGACAAACATTAATCTTTGGCACAACATTACGTAACTTTGCGTTCGTGATTAGAACTTGAATTAAAATGAGTTTCATGGCATCCATTTCAATACATAATGGACGAAAAACAATCAGATTTCGATACAATATTCGATCGGGGGGTCGAGCTTTTTAATGAGAAGGAATTCTTTGAGTGCCACGATGCCTTCGAAGAACTTTGGCAGGAGGAGCGAAGTGAACGGCGGTTATTTTTGCAAGGACTTATTCAGGCGGCGGTTGGTTGTCATCATTTATCGAATGGGAATACGACAGGAGCGATTAGTCAATATAAGAAATCACTTGACAAACTCAATCAGTACCTTCCTTCATACATGGACATCGAGTTGACAAATTTTTGCAAAGAATTAGAACGATGTCTTGATGGAGCTTGTTTAATGCACGCGAAAAATGTTACGTATGAAGTGGCGGAGTCTTACTTCCCCACGATGATGAAGGTAACTTCGGTAACATGATTCACAAATTTTCACTACATATTTTTAGAGGAGAATATCCATGGCAATTTTAATCACAACCGAGTGTATCAATTGTGGTGCATGCGAACCAGAATGTCCGAATACTGCAATCTACGAGGGCGGAGCAAATTGGAGTTTGGCTGGCCAAACCTATGGCGCTGCTGATCCGACACCGAGCGGTGCAGTCGGTTTTCATTCGAATGATTATTTTTATATCGTTCCTGATAAATGTACTGAATGCGTAGGCTTCCATGATGAGCCACAGTGCGCGGCAGTCTGCCCTGTTGATTGTTGCTTGCCTGATCCGAATTGGGTCGAGCCAAAGGAGCAGCTCGAAGCTAAGGTAGCTTGGCTTGAGGAAGTTGATCCAGGCCGTAAGCGCTAAGTTGAAATAATTTAGAAATCGAAGGAGAAAGGAGAAATTCTTTCTCCTTTTGTATTTTTCTGTATTTTTGTAGGGTTGTTGTTTCACGCCACGGACGAAATCCTTATTTGATGAAAAAAATTATTCCCGTTATCATTACGATAACTGTTCTTTTTTTACCGGATTGGCTTTCAGCCCAGACTGAGCATCAGCTTCGTCTCAATATAGCAATTGGCGGTTCATCGGGAATTAACGAAGCATTGCAGCAGTCCTTGAATCCAATGTTTGGAGCTGGGTTAACTTGGGAAAATGTAGTTGCTGAGCATTTTAGTTTTGAGGCTAATGCAGCGTTTGGAAAGTTATCAAGTCCGAAGCAAGGTGGCTACTCGGAGTATTCAACGACAATTATTCCGATTGATGCTCGAATCAAGTATGCGCCACTTGATGGGGACTTATGGCAACCATATCTTTATGCCGGGCTTGGCTTCGTTCACTATAGTATCAATTCAGCATCGCCTAATGCTTCAAGCTCAGCAAGTACTTCAGGATTTTCTCCTTATTTTCCTGTCGGGATTGGAATGTCTCATCGAATTTCAGAATCAATTCGTGTTGAATTCAAAGCTGGCGAAAATGCATCATTCACTGATGATTTGAATCCAGTCCGCGATGGTCGCAACGATGCCTTTTGGGGTTTCTCGATCGGTATTTCTATTAAGCTTAATTCTGCAAATGCTTCTCATTTCAGTGGCAGTGAATTCGATCTTGGAGAACGAGGTTCTGTCCGAGTCCTTACCCATGTCGTCTTCGATTCCCTTGAAGCTACGATAAAACCGATTTCTGAATTTGAATTAAATCAAATACTTTCAGCACTCAATAATCATGATGATATCGAAGTAGAGTTTCGTGATTACTTAGATGACTCTGGAGAATTTAACGAGAGCATGACCCTAACTCAACAACGAGCCGAATCGCTTAAAGTATGGTTCGTTTCTCGAGGTGTACCTGCTGGAAGAATTTCAACTCAAGGCTACGGTCCGCACAATCCATTAGTCCCGAATAATTCTCCGGAAAATATGGCATTGAATAGACGAGTCGAAATCGTAAGAATGAAATAAAACGTCCTCTGTAGTAAGGAGGTCAAGCTTCGAAGCGTGAAGGAATTTTTATAAGCAGTCTCTGGTTTTCGCGACTCCTAAAATTATTCCCCACTATTATTTCACTATATCACTTACTACTTACAAATTCTATAGTTATGACTCTATTCAAAAAATATCGTTTGATCCCATTATTGGGCATTGCGATCTACTTATTCGGATCACTTACCCCAGATAAGTCTTCCGCACAAGAGACCAAGGAACTCAGCATCGGCTTAGGTGGCGGAGCATCGTTTGGTGTCAATGAGGCGCATGACAAGACTTTGCATTTCGCTGGAAGAGTGACATTACTCTATTGGCGTGGTTTGGGTTCGATGTTCACACCTGAACTCGGCTTAACATTTACAACGAACGGGACTCCGACTCTTGGCGGGTTTAGCGAATATACTACAAGTATGACTGCTCCCGATCTTCGCATCAGGTTCTACCCGTTTGGTACAGAAGATGGTAAAACATTGATGCCATATATCCATGCAGGAGTTGGAGTGGTGATTTATAATATCAAGGACAAACCATACAATAGTGATCCATCAGTTCAGGTAACGGGTGCTGATCCAAATCTAGCAATAGGTGCAGGTTTGACATATTCTATCAACAGGAATTGGATGCTCGATTTGAACATCAGTGGTAACCCAAGTTTTGCGGATAACTTGAACCCAGCAACTGATCAATAGAATGATGGCTGGTGGCAAGGTATTCTCTCAGTTCATTATAATTTTTTCAACAACGCAATCGCTGATGACGATGGTGATGGATTAACCAATGAGCAAGAACTTTTACTCGGTACCGACCCACATAACCCTGATAGTGATGGCGATGGCCTTAGCGACGGCGATGAAGTCAATCAGTATAAGACCAATCCTCTAAATTCCGATACCGATGGTGATGGTCTCAAGGATGGCGAAGAAGTTAATAAGTATCACACAGAGCCTTTGAATAAGGATACAGATGGTGATGGACTATCTGACGGAGATGAAGTACTGAAGTACCACACAGATCCACTCAAGGCAGATACCGATGGTGATGGACTTAGCGATGGCGCTGAAGTTATGACTCATCATACCGACCCACTGAAAATGGATACCGACGGTGATGGCTTGAATGACGGCGAAGAGGTAACGAAGTATAAGACTAATCCTCTTGCAAAAGATACCGACGGTGATCAACTCAGTGATGGCGATGAAGTATTGAAGTATCATACGAATCCATTGAACCCTGATACTGATGGCGGTAGCGTTTTCGATGGTGTCGAAGTAGCGCGTGGTACAAATCCACTTGATGCTAATGATGACGTGGTTAAAGCGAAGCCAAAAGATGAAATTGATATCGGTACTGTCGGTGGTGCTGCAATTGCTCTCGAAGGAATCGAGTTCGATGTAGCAAAGGCAACTATCCGTCCGAGTTCCGATTCGTCCCTCAACAAGGCACTCAAGATGATGGCAAATCATCCTGAGTTAGAAGTGGAAATACGTGGTCATACTGATAACTCTGGTAAACGCGAGAAGAACGTTAAGCTCTCCCATGACCGAGCAGAATCAGTGAAAAAGTGGTTGATTGATCGTGGCATAGCCGCGAGCCGTATGACAACCAAGGGCTTTGGACCGGATAGTCCGATCGCTCCGAACGATACTCCTGAGAACAAGCAGAAAAATCGTAGGATCGAGTTCGCAAGGACGAAATAAGTTTAGCCAATCTTTCAATCTTCAAACGGCTCATTTCAATTTGAAATGAGCCGTTTATCCTTATCTTTGTAGAGTGTAATTTCTCACTTAATCAAAGATTAATATGGCCATCATTAAAGAATTCAAAGAATTTGCCGCTAAAGGCAATGTTGTTGATCTTGCAGTCGGCGTTATCATCGGTGCGGCGTTTGGGAAAATCGTATCTTCATTGGTTGAGGATATTCTTATGCCCCCAATAGGAATGCTCTTGAGCGGTGTGGACTTCAGTAGCCTTTCTGTAACGCTGAAAGAAGCTGCTGGCGAAACACCTGCCGTCATGATTAACTATGGAATATTTTTCAATACGTTGATAAACTTTCTAATCGTTGCTTTCTGTATATTCATCATTGTTAAGGGAATCAATACGATGAACAGAAAAAATGAACCACCGGTTGCCCCAGCAGGACCATCAAAAGAAGAATTGCTCCTCGAGCAAATCCGTGATGCACTTTCAGCAAAGTAAAAACTAACTGGTTTAGAATTTTTTTTCGATGCCGGCTTCTCGCCGGCATTTTATTCACAGCTATTAATTACACTATGAAAATCAAACTATTCGCTCTAGGAATCATTACGCTTTGCATTTCACACCAAAGCTTTGCACAACAGGCTGATACTACCTGGAAGCACAGCCTCATAGCTGGGTTGAATCTCTCTCAAGTTTCCTATTCCAATTGGGCACAAGGTGGCGAAGATGCCTTAGCTTATTCAATACTCATAGCAGGGAAATCCATCAATGACTTGCCAAATACCAATTGGACGACTCAATACAATTTCGCCTACGGTCAAACCAAATTAGGTGATAAGTCTTCAAGAAAAACAGATGATAAGATTGAGATCTCATCGGTCTTCACGTATAAGTTGGGAGTCTATGTCAATCCCTATGCAAGCGTCACCTTCCTCTCGCAATTCACGACTGGATACAAATACACTGATACCTCACGAACTGGGATTTCAGATTTTCTCGACCCTGCGTATTCAACGCAAACTATTGGTTTAGGCTATGAGCCGATGAAGCAATTCAAAACGAGACTCGGTATCGGCATAAGGGAGACCTTTACAAAGCTATATACTCAGTATAGTGACGACCCATCTACAACTGAGGTGGAGACTACTCACATCGAAGGAGGTTTTGAATCTATCACTGATTTTTCAGCACAGTTAGATGAGAATATCCTCTACACTACAAAGCTTCAACTCTTTGCTCCATTAAAAACAATGGGTAGAATTGTCGTTCATTTTGACAACATCCTAACGGCGAAAATCAGCAAGTATCTCTCAACAAACTTAACAGTGAATGTCATCAATGATCAAGTCGTAACTCCGAGAACGCAGATTAAGGAAGGACTTTCACTCGGCATTACCTACTCGATATTTTAATGAGTCGGAGTAAAATTTAGAGCAACAGAATTCATACAATAACGCAACCCTGTCGGTTGAGGACCGTCGTCGAAAACATGACCGAGATGTGCATCGCAACGAGCACAGATAACTTCAGTACGTTCATAGCCTAAGAGATGATCGGTGTTCGTCATGATATTCTCTTTTGCTATGGGTTGCCAAAAACTTGGCCACCCTGTACCAGATTCATATTTTGCCTCGGAAGTAAATAAATCATTCCCACAGCAAATACACGAATATGTTCCAGCGGCATGATTCGTTGCGTATTTGCCACTAAAAGAACGTTCAGTCCCCTGTTGACGTGTGACTTCAAACGAAAGTGGTTCAAGTTGTTGCTTCCATTGTGCCTCTGTCTTTAAAACTCGATCAACAAAGACATAGGATTTGGTCTGCGCTGAGAACACCTTAATTTTCTTGCCACTTGGAATGACTGTTTCACTCGTACGTGATTCTGATTTCTGATTCGTGCAACCGACAGCCACTACTAACGTGAGAAGCAAGTTTAAAATATTCATAACCATTGTTTTTTTCATCCACAGTATTCGTTAAAACAACAGATTTGTAACAAGTAAATGTGAATCTTTTTACCGTACGATATATTGCAACCCCAAAACGATTCGGTAGTTTTGTCCCAGCTGTCCTTCGTCCGTTGCACTATCCCAGCCTTCGTACTGGTATATGGGAAGTTGAATGGAGATGTCGGCGGAAATATTTTGTGAAAAATGATATTCAATCCCGGGTGAGATATAAAGAAGAGTTTCGCCGGAAGCAGTTACCAAATCCCCTCCGAGCGTTTCCTTTGCATGAGTCTCGCCGCCAATCGTTATCATTGATGAAAGATTTATTCCAGATGACGGTTGGGAAAAGAGACTGTAACCGAAAGATATTTCTGTGGTAAAATAATTACCGAATTTATGAATCCCGCCTGAATCAGGTGCGCCACCTGCGGCAATTATACCAGCGTTGATTGAACTACCGATCGTGAAATCAGAAATATGAATTTTACCTGAGAGCCCAACCAAAACATCTGTTGTACCGGAACCTGCCCTAATATGCGGATCTATATACCTGCCATCTGAAAGACTCATCTCATGAAAACCCGTTGGTAGTTTCACTCCAAGATTTGTTGAGAGCATGAATGGTAGCTCTGCCATCATATCCTGATAGTTGTAATGAACTAAAACAGAAATATCTCCAATACCGGAGGTCTTAATCCCTAAGAGTGGTTCAAATGATTCCCTTGAAACGTAAGGCACATAAAGCGATGCCGAAATATCAGATTCTGAGAACCGATAAAAACCCATGATCTGATCGGTGAGATATGTCTCATGAATATTTTCTGGATTTGATTGGAGTATTGAACCATTATAGAGTTTACCGCGATAGAGCGAACGAACATCAAGTCTTACACCAGTGGACCCTGTTTGCGATGGTGATATACTTTGTGAGCATTGACAGTAATCGCACTCCGAGACGATTGAGCTACCACAACACGCTTCCCCACATGTCTGCGCATGAATAGCTGTGTCAGCAACCACGAGAAAGAAAACAGTGAGAATCAATAAACGCATATTAGAATCTACATCCAAAATTATTATCGTGCGCACCCAACAAAATTTAAGGCTTTTGAATTCTTCGATACTAATGCCCAGAATGAGGTACCTCTTTAGAGAGGAGCATTAGTATGTCTCCACACATTTAAATTAAAAATTTGTCAATCTAAAGGTTCTGACTTTCTACTACGCTTTGGTACGTTTATTCCAGTAAATGAATAAATACAGTGAATCACGGGAACAGTATGAAGATTTTGTCCGTTTTTGCACTTCCAGTTTTCAGCAACCGGGGGATTACCTCGGGGCGATAGCTTCAGAGACTGGGCCTATAGCTCAGTTGGTTAGAGCGTCCGCCTGATAAGCGGGAGGTCAGTGGTTCAACTCCACTTAGGCCCACGGAAGTAAAATTGATTAGGGCCCTTAGCTCATCTGGTAGAGCGACTGATTTGCATTCAGTAGGTGAGGAGTTCGACTCTCCTAGGGTCCACTGAAAAGGTGGAAAACGCGACATTAAATGTCGCGTTTTGTCTTTTATTGGTCTGTTTTTGTGTCTATAGCATTTGATGATGCAAATGAAATTACCAGACTATCGTGACTTCGGACTGTTAGCTCTGTTGCTGATTGCCGGAGCATTCTTAAATTCCTGTAAGACGCCATCAGAACCCAACGTAGGGAATTACCCAAGTTCGGTCAGCGCAATAATCCAGAAGAACTGCAACTCCGGTAATTGCCATGGTTCGGCCACTACCCTTAACGGAGGACTTGACCTATCCACTTGGGAAGCCATGACAAATGGTAGCATTCTACTTAACGACGTCATTCCATACAGTGCTGTAAATAGTCACTTGTTCGGGCATATCAATACAAACTCTCTGATCGGTCCGACTTTTACCCCACAGATGCCACTGTCCCTGAACCCATTGAGTACTGCTGACCAATTGGCTATTTTCAATTGGATTAATCAAGGTGCAAAGAGCGAAGATGGCAGAGTGCCGTATAATGAAGTTACCCAAAAGATTTTCGTAATAAATCAAGGCGATAATTGCGTGAGCGTTTTAGACGCCGTGACGCAACGCTTAGTTCGAGTAATTCCGACAATCGCCACACTCCCTACCTCTGTTGCAGTCGTGCCGGGTGGTCAATATTTTATAGTTGGTTGCTCAGGCGCAAATGGGTCAATCCGAAAGTATGATGCATCTAACTATTCCCTCGTAGCAGAGTTCGAATCAACTTTTTCACCTTCATCAATTGTAATTACTCCGGATGGATCAAAAGGATATATTACCGATGAGGCATATTCCGGGAATCGCTTATTAGCCTTTGATCCGATTACCATGAGCATAACTCGTACGATTCAAACTCCGTTGATCATAGATCCGAATTATCTGAAATGTTCTCCTGATGGGAAGTATGTATATGTTTGTGGCCATGGGTCAGATAACATTTTACGAATTGATACACAGACAGATGAAATACTAAAGAGTATTCCTTTAGGATTAGACGTTGAGGTACCACCCACTACCGCTTATGCACGTAAATATACGCCCGAGCAAATGGTGATTTCAATGGATTCGAAAACAATGTATGTAAGTTGTCTCAATACGAGCGAAGTTGTTGAAATAAATCTCACGAACGATTCGATCATAAACCGGATACCAGTTCTTCATAATCCTTGGGGACTGACTCTATCGCCTGACGGATTGGAATTGTGGGTCGCCGTTTGGGGATCCAGCTCTGTAGAAGCAATCAGCACACAAACAAACCAGAGGATAGCTCGACTTGATAGCACTAGTTCCTTACCACATGCAATTACTATTACACCGGATGGAAGGCATGTTATCGCGGTTTGCGAACTTGCTGCTGGAGGCGCGCATCATCATGGCACCGGTGGAACTCCACCTTCATCTTATGTAGTAATGGATAGATTGACGAAGAAAATTGTGTCTGTTAATGACCTGCCGTCTTTATCTCTCGATATAACAATGGGTTATAAATAGTTCTTAATAATCCTATTGAGCTTGAAATTTGACGATTTGCGTGTGCTTACCAAGAGAGGTAAACATCTGCTTCTTTGTTGTCGGGTCTAAATAATTACTCACTTCCGCAGCATGAATCCCCTCGCCTGCTATACAAATCGCCGCATAATAGTTGATGCCAGCCTGTAGCACCTGTTTAGCTACTGAGCTTATACCTTTTATTTCCCACTCGAAATCCCCTGAATAATTGATCTTAGGGTAGAGATCCCCAGATAAAAGAAAAGTAATGAGTACTGGTGCAGTACCCGGTGTGCTTGCAAGTGCAACGCTATCTGTCGAAATACACAAGACCATATACCTCTGAAGCTCCCAAGGAGGACTTACGGAGCCTTGGATGTGAATTGTCCCATTAGTATCTTTCGAGTTCAGATCGAGTAGGATCGTCTGAAAATTGACACGATCGGATGTGGGTTTACCAAGATAAGTTTGGATTGGCAAACTTGGAGAGTTACCAGAGGCAACTGCAAACAATTTCACACTACCAAAACCAGTTTTAGAGAGTGTCACATCATACGATGTTCCTTCAAGGCCTGTCAGTACCCAATTCCCTGCCGAATCAGAGAGTTTGGTTTGAGCTGGATTTGTGATGGAGATGAGTACGCTATCAGACGGCAATGACTTGCCTGAACCATCAAAGAGACCGACCACACCAAAGATGGACGAAGCCTTTGTTGATTCTGTCGGCGTTTTGCAACCCGAATAAATCATCATCGTCAGTACACAAAAACAAAAAGTCCTCATTTTTTTTGTACGAAAAGTACATCTGAATACTACCGCCCGACTGCAATCAGTTTGATTAACGTAATTACACTATCATGCAACACACCTGTAGATGTGATTTTACAATAATATACTCCTTCGGGCAGAGCTTTGCCGTCGGAATTCGTTCTATTCCAAACGATGCCGTCGGGATTAGCATTCAGTAATCCTTCTGAAATGATTCGTTTTATCTCAGCCCCATTTAAGGCGAAAATTCTAATGTCTTGGATCTCTTGCCCGACACTTGCAGAACGAAAATGGAAATAATCTGCGCTTGGATTTGGATAACATAAAATTATTTCGTCGCTCGGTTCCGTTATTAGGCGGGCATTGGTTGTATCTGCAACATGGATACTAAACGATTGAAACTCAGAGGCATGCTTAGAATCTATGGCCCTCAAAATAACGGTTGCATCTACTTTGTGTTTTGGCGCTTCTCCGGTTAACAAGCCTGCTTCATTCATTGTAATCCAAGTCGGTGCAAAGACTATTTCGTATTTCGGATGTTCATCCTGCAGTGATACAGCTATCGCTTGGTAAGATAATTTCTTTCCGGGAAGTAAGTTTGCTATTGGAGGAAGGGAAATGAATTTCAGGACAGTATCGAGCAGAACCCATGTTATCACCGTTGACTCATAGCCATCAGCGACAACACCGCTAACGATAACTGGAGGTTTAATGTACTGTTTTAGGCTTGGCTTGAAGAGAAATGTCGAATCGTCACCGACGACCTTACCATTCACAACCCATGTGTACTTCACATATTTGTTTCTTGTCTCAACCGTTTTCAGGCAGAAAGTATCTATCTTATGCAGTTCATATTTCATACTCAAGTGATTGATACTCAATCGTTCGTGATTGATTGAGTCAGAAGTTACCCGAACTGGTGAGAAAGTTTGGACTGGCGGCGGCATCTCTCCTGGTATTAGAAATCGAGCAATAACATTTTGGAGAATTCGTGATTGGATGGAGTCTTCATCACTCAATCCGACTACCCAATCTGTTGAGGAGCCGTTGAACACAGCCCCGGTAAAGGCATTTGAAAAATATCCCATTGTAGCATGACCTATAGGTAGGTTACCCGCGGAAGCCGCTGGGGATATTCCCAAGATTTGAAAATCTGATGGTGTACGGAATTCTGTTGATGGAATTGGAAATCCTCTATCCCAATAAAAAGGGGTGCCATCTGATTCATATCCCGCTACGGCGGAATTTGCGCCGAAGACATCGCCATCATGCACACCAGTATTCTTGTAAATCCAATGATAGGAATTTAAGACGGTGAAGCCACCATAACCTTGATATTTTGGGAATATACCATCATCATTAATAAACCCACCAGCTTCAAAACTAACTCCAAATAACGGATTGATGTAATCATACGCTGGTGATCTCCCCCAGTTAGTCGTAACAATAGAATCCTCCTTCGGATATTTTGGATCAAGAGAGGAATCACGGTAGCAGACCATTGTTGCCCCCGAATCCTCGAACCGCACTTGCCACCAACAGGTATTTCCAGAAAGGCAAATCAGACGACCGCCAAAGTCAACAAACTTTTTGACGGCATTCCTCTCCGGTCTCGACCAATACTCATCATGGCCAACAGTGACATACACTTTGTAGTGGGACAGTAAACTTGGGATTTCATCGAGGTCAGTGTTTACACAGTATTCCGCTTCATAGTGGTGATCATCTAACCACGAAATTAACTTCTCTGTCCACCGAAAATAGTATGAGCTTGCATCATTTGAAAGAGGTCGCTGAAAACTAACTTTGACAGATGCTGTTTGAGAAAAAGAATTATAATTATAAAGACTTCTTCCTCCATAATTATTATACGCCTGCCAAGTATTCGCAGTTAGACAAACAAGCATTTTCGAGTGCACTCCAGGTATTTTAGCTCGGACAACAAATATTATACTCTTCAGTGAATCTCCCGAAGGTATCTCCGCGGAGTAGACGCCGGGAAGCCAAGAGTTGGGTACCTGGACCGTCAAATTTGAATTCCACTTGCATCCAAGAATAAATGCGTTATCACCAACAGGCTGTATTCCCCCATTGAGATTTTTATAAACCGACATTTTTTCTCTATTTCCCGAAAGACGGTATATACTCAAGTCGAAGTGATTCTCTGGAGTGGAAACGAAGAACTGAATATTTTCACCTTGAGAAACAGATAACTTACTCGGGTATCCATCCACTTGCGAATACGCAGATGAATAAAATCCGGACAAGATAAGCAGACAACCAGCTATCGAAAAAGCTTTGGCCATAATCCTCCTAAAATAAAACCCTTGATTGGTCTCGATCTGTGTGTAAATGTTCTCCCGAAGCAGTGGAGTAACGACAACATTGAATCTTTCTGTGTGTGGCTTCAATGAAAAAAACCAATTCATTGCGAAAATAATTACTACGAAAATCTAGCAGAGTGCAGGGCAAATCCTTATGCACCGATGTTGAGTTCGGTGGAGATTGAAATAGTCGCAAAAAAAACCTGCTCGGAATACGAGCAGGTTTTATCATGAAAAATGCAATGCCAATTAGGCAGCGACTTTTGTCCGTTTCGGACGATGCACTGGGACATCCTCAATTACGAGTTCAGAGAAATGGCCATCTTGCATGTCCTCTGGGATAACAAGTAATTCCTTGAACTTCGGAAGTCCTGTTCCGGCGGGTATTAAATGCCCAACGATAACATTCTCCTTCAATCCAAGTAAGAGATCAACTTTCGCTTGAATAGAAGCCTCAGTCAATACCTTTGTAGTCTCTTGGAAGCTTGCAGCGGAGATGAAGCTCTCCGTCGTAAGCGCAGCCTGAGTAATACCCAAGAGCACTGGCTCACCCATAACAGGCTCAGCAGATCTTGATTCAGGGGCGACTTTACCCTTCTTCTTCAATTCAGCTGCGATTTCCTTGAATCGCTTCTTATCCACCATCTGCGCGACTTTATATTTAGAGTCGCCACGTTTGGTGACAAATACTGAATTGCGAAGCATATCATTTTCGGTCGCAACTTTCTGCTTATCAACCTCATCATTTTCGAGCATGAGCGAATCGCCTGAACTGGTAATGTTTACTTTACCAAGCATTTGACGAACGATGATCTCGATATGCTTATCAGAGATTTTCACACCCTGCATACGATACACTTCCTGAATTTCATTCACGAGGTACTGTTGAACTTCAGCGACACCCTTGATCTTCAAGATGTCATGAGGATCAATCGAACCGTCCGAAAGACGTTCGCCTGAACGGACAACATCACCCTCTTGAACAAGAATATGTTTTCCAAATGGGATCGTATATTCACGACGGTCAGTGCGATCGTGCGCTGTGACAACGACGACGCGTGAACCGCGACGAGGTTTTTCAAAGTGAACTGTTCCGTCAATTTCAGAAACGGTCGCAGGATCACTTGGTGAACGAGCTTCAAATAGTTCAGTGACTCGGGGAAGACCTCCCGTAATATCTCGGCTCTTACCAAGATCACGGTGAATCTTCACCAGTACTGTACCTGTCGTAATCTTCTCGCCATCTTCAACTTGCAAGATTGCATTCGAAGGGATAATATAGTTGATGATCTTTTTATCATCTTTATCTAAAATATCCAAAGTCGGAGACTTCGTACGGTCACGTGAGTCAATGGTACGAGTTTGAATATGCCCTGTTAATTCGTCAGGCTCCCTACGAACTGTAATGTTCTCAACGAAGTCTTTGAACTTAACTTTTCCAGCATGCTCCGAAATGATAACAGCATTATACGGATCCCACTCATAGAGCATCTGACCCTTCTTGATAATTTCGGTGTCCTTTACGAGAATTGTAGAACCGTAAGGAACATCTAATTTACCAACAACGCGATTATCCTCGTCGAGGATATTAATAATTCCTGAGCGAGAAAGTACAAGCGACTCTCCTGCCTCATTGGAAATAACTTTCATGCCCTCGTACTGGATTGTGCCATCGAACTTCGATGTGACCTGAGACTGAGAAGCAATGAGCGAAGCTGTACCGCCTGTATGGAAGGTACGGAGCGTAAGCTGAGTACCAGGTTCACCGATTGATTGAGCGGCGATAATACCGACAGCCTCACCAATTTCGACGAGCTTGTGAGTCGTTAAGTTACGTCCATAACAGAGTGCGCAGATGCCGCGACGGCATTCGCACGTGAGTACTGAACGCACGAGAACGGTTTCGATAGAAGTAACAGCAATTTTGGCAGCTACTTCTTCATCAACCATTTGCCCGAGTTTTACAAGTGCTTTTTGAGAGAGCGGGTCAATCACATCTTCTTGAAGAACACGTCCGAGGATACGTTCAGAAAGTGTCTCCTTTACATCCTCACCCTCTTTGAGGGCAGATGTAGGGATACCACGAATCGTACCGCAATCATGCTCGGCGATGATAGCATCTTGCGATGCATCAATAAGACGACGCGTTAAATAACCTGCGTCAGCAGTTTTCAATGCTGTATCAGCAAGACCTTTACGCGCTCCGTGAGTCGAGATGAAGTATTCAAGAATCGAAAGTCCCTCGTAGAAGTTCGAAAGAATCGGATTCTCAATCAATTCACCTGTCTGACCAGAAAGCGACTTTTGTGGCTTGGCCATAAGTCCGCGCATACCGGCAAGCTGACGAACCTGTTCTTTCGATCCACGAGCACCGGAGTCCACCATCATATAAAGAGGATTGAATCCGTCTCTGTCATGAGCAAGTGTCTCGAATAATTTATCGGCAACGCGGTTAGTTGCACGAGTCCAAATATCAATAACTTTATTGTATCTTTCACCTGTTGTGATAAACCCGTTCAAGTATTTATCTTGAACATCATCAACTTGTGCTTGAGCTTTATTGATAATCTCGTCTTTCTCCTTTGGAACAACAATATCAGAAAGCGAAACTGAAATTCCGCCTTTTGTTGCGTAGAAGAATCCCATTTCCTTGAGCTTATCAAGGAATTCAACAGTCTGCAAGATTCCGACATTACGGAAACACATAGAGATGATCTGACGCAATCGCTTCTTCGTGAGAAGTTCGTTGAGATAACCAAGCTCTGAAGGCACGATCTGATTAAAAATGACACGACCGGTTGTCGTTTCGATCATTTTTCCGTTGATACGAACCTTAATCATTGAATGGATTGCAAGCTGTCCGAGATTATGCGCGATGATAACTTCCTTCGCGTCAGCAAAACTCTTGCCCTCGCCTTTTTGACCCTTTTTGTGTTTAGTCAAATAATAAGGTCCGAGTACCATGTCCTGACCAGGAACAGCGATAGGTTCGCCGTTCTGAGGAGAAATGATATTGTGTGAGCTGAGCATCAAGGTTGACGCTTCGAGCTGGGCTTCGAACGAAAGTGGAACGTGAACAGCCATCTGATCGCCGTCGAAATCCGCATTGAATGCGGTACAAACTAGTGGATGGATCTGTAATGCTCTACCTTCAACTAACTTTGGCTGGAATGCCTGAATACCGAGTCTATGAAGGGTCGGAGCACGGTTAAGCATGATTGGATGTCCATCGATGATAGACTCCAAAATATCCCAAACGTCTGTCGTCTTGCGTTCAACGTGTTTCTTTGCAGACTTTACTGTCTTAGTAATTCCGCGCTCAATAAGTTTACGAATAATAAACGGCTTGAATAATTCAACCGCCATTTCCTTCGGCAATCCACACTCATGAAGTTTCAGTTCTGGTCCGACGACAATAACTGAACGACCAGAATAATCAACACGCTTTCCGAGCAAGTTCTGACGGAAACGACCCTGCTTACCTTTAAGAGTATCAGAGAGTGACTTCAGTGCACGAGAGGTGTCAGCCTTTACTGCTGAGGCACGTCGTGAATTGTCGAATAGCGAATCAACTGCCTCTTGCAACATGCGCTTTTCATTACGCAAAATTACTTCAGGAGCTTTGATATCCATCAATCGCTTCAAGCGATTATTGCGAATGATGACACGGCGATAGAGATCATTAAGATCGCTCGTTGCAAAACGTCCACCTTCAAGTGGCACAAGCGGACGAAGTTCTGGCGGGATAACCGGAACAACGCCGAGCACCATCCACTCGGGGCGATTTTCAACTTTTAATCCTTCTTCATTTCGGAATGCCTCAACTGTGCGCAATCTCTTCAGCGCTTCTTGACGCTTGAGCTGTGATGTTTCTTCACGTGCCGCACGACGCAAATCAATCGAAAGATTTTCGATGTCAGAACGGCGAAGCAATTCTTGAATTGCAATCCCACCGATTCCGGCGATAAATTTTTTCGGATCATCATCATGTAAATTCTCATTACCTGATGGGAGCGAATCAAGAATTCGGAAATATTCTTCCTCTGTAAGAAGATGTTTCATCGGCAAACCAGTTTGTCCTGGACTGACGACGGTATATGATTCGTAGTAGATAATCTTCTCGATGTCCTTGGTCGGCATGCCAAGAATGTGTCCGATCTTATTTGGCAATGAGCGGAAATACCAGATGTGAACAACTGGAACGGCTAAGGCAATATGGCCAAAGCGCTCGCGACGAACAGATTTCGTCGTCACCTCTACGCCACAACGATCACAGATAATTCCTTTGTAACGAATACGCTTATACTTACCGCAGAAGCATTCCCAATCACGTGTCGGTCCGAAAATTTTCTCGCAGAACAACCCGTCTTTTTCTGGACGGTATGAACGATAATTGATTGTCTCTGGCTTGGTTACCTCTCCATGACTGCGTGTCAAGATAGACTCGTCGCTGGCGAGGCTGATCGTGATCTGGGAAAACCGCTTGAACGGTGAATCCATTGGAAGCATATATGCCATAGTTTTTTCCTCTTACTTACTTATGTTTTAAAATCGTTTGTTAGTCGTGCTACATTTCGGCGAAGCAAGCTCCGCCGAATGAGTTAATCAATATTCACTTCAAGTGCTAATCCTTGTAACTCGCGAACCAATACGCTGAATGATTCAGGTACACTTGGTTCAGGCATGTTCTCGCCTTTGACGATTGCCTCATAGACACGTGAGCGTCCTGGTACGTCATCAGACTTCACCGTGAGAATCTCTTGAAGTGCATGGGCTGCACCGTACGCTTCGAGTGCCCATACTTCCATTTCTCCGAATCTCTGGCCGCCGAACTGAGCCTTACCGCCAAGTGGCTGCTGAGTGATAAGGGAATAAGGTCCGATTGAACGAGCGTGGATCTTATCATCAACAAGATGCGATAATTTCATCATGTAGATTTGTCCGACCGTTACTTTCTGCTCAAGGGCTTCACCAGTTCTTCCATCATAGAGCAAGGTACGAGCCTCTTGATCGAGACCTGCTTCGCCCAAATATGAGAACACATCATCCCAGTGCGCGCCATCGAAAATTGGTGTTTCAAATTTGACACCGAGCATCGAAGCGGCGAATCCAAGTGCAGTCTCATAGAGCTGACCGATATTCATACGGCTCGGCACGCCAAGTGGATTGAGTACAATGTCAACAGGAGTACCATTCGGCAAGAACGGCATATCCTGTGGAGGCACGATTTTGGCAACAACTCCCTTGTTACCGTGACGACCTGCCATCTTATCACCGACAGAAAGTTTACGTTTTTTTGCTACATAAACTTTTGCCATCTGCATAATACCAGGTTGCAACTCATCTCCGAGTCCTACCTTAGATTTCTCCTTGCGGACTTCAGCTTCGATATCCTCACGCTTTGTCCAGTAGCCTTCGTAAATCTTGCGGACGAGATTGCTTTTTCTGCGATCTTCGACCCAGTCATTGCCGACGGAAAGTTTTTCTAACTCATCCAAACGAGAGAAGAATGTATCTTTCTTAATTGCAACGCCTGCACGAATGACGGTAGAGCCATCAAGATCTTTGATTCCGGTACAGGTTTCGCCATCCAATACTTTCAACAGCTTTTCAGCAATCTTGGTATTGATGCCGAGCATTTCATCCTTATAATACTTATCTATGATGTCAATGCGCTTCTTCTCTTCCCGTTTTTCATCACCTTCTTTTTTGGTGCCTTTGCGAGAGAATAATTTTGTCTCGACAACAACACCCTTGATTCCAGGAGGTGCTTTGAGCGACGCATCTTTTACGTCACCAGCTTTATCTCCGAAAATTGCACGTAACAACTTCTCTTCAGGTGTAGGGTCTGTTTCTCCTTTTGGTGTAATTTTACCGATGAGAATATCGCCTTCCTTTACTTCGGCACCGATACGAATAATACCCGACTCATCGAGGTCCTTCGTTGCTTCTTCGGATACGTTCGGAATTTCACGAGTAAGTTCTTCTTCTCCGCGCTTTGTATCACGAACATGTAATTCAAATTCCTCAATGTGAATTGAAGTGTAGATGTCTTCTGATACTACACGTTCCGAGATGACGATAGCATCTTCGAAGTTATACCCACGCCATGGCATGAATGCAACGAGGACATTTCGTCCGAGTGCAAGCTCGCCACCCTCGGTTGAAGATGAATCAACCAGTGGTTGACCTTTAACGACACGCTGTCCATCTCTAACGATTGGACGGTGATTGATACAAGTGTCCTGGTTTGTTCTAAAGAATTTTGTAAGTTTATACTCACGTCTTCTGCGATCATCGAAGCTTGAGATAATCTCGTCTCTTGATCCTTCATCATCATAGATCATAACGATGCGCTCAGAATCGACAAATTCTACAACTCCGTCACGCTCAGCTAAAATCAATGCTCGGCTATCACGGGCTATTTTGCCTTCGAATCCCGTACCAACCAACGGAGCGATTGGACGCAACAATGGCACAGCCTGACGTTGCATGTTCGATCCCATGAGTGCGCGGTTCGCGTCATCATGCTCAAGGAATGGCACAAGAGCCGCTGCGGCACTAACGATCTGGCTCGGAGCCACGTCCATGTACTGAACTTCCTCTGGCGTCTTCACCACGAAGTCACCAAATTGACGACAGCTAATTCTATCGCCAATAAAATGTGATTTATCAAGCGGTTGATTTGCCTGAGCAATGATTTTGTCTTCTTCATCGTCAGCTGTTAGATACTCAATCTCACTTGTCACTTTCGCATTCTTTACGATGCGATACGGTGTTTCAATAAAACCGAACTCATTGATTCGTGCAAATACTGCGAGCGAAGAAATAAGACCAATGTTTGGTCCTTCAGGAGTTTCAATCGGACAGAGTCTGCCATAATGAGTATAGTGAACGTCACGAACTTCGAATCCTGCTCGTTCACGAGTAAGACCACCAGGTCCGAGGGCAGACATACGGCGTTTGTGTGTCATCTCAGCCAATGGATTCGTTTGATCCATGAACTGTGAAAGCTGGTTCGTACCAAAGAACGTATTAATGACGCTCGTCACTGTTCGTGCATTCACAAGATCAGCAGGTCCGACTTTTTCATCGTGGATGCTCATACGCTCACGAATCGTTCTTGCCATACGAGCAAGTCCGATATTGAATTGCTGTGCAAGCTGTTCACCTACTGAACGGACACGGCGATTACCTAAGTGATCAATATCATCAAGCTGCGCTTTGCCGAGCTGAAGTTTAATGATATATTTTAGAATTGCGACGATGTCCTCTTTTGCGAGTGTCGTTACTTCATTAGCAACTTGGAGGTCGAGGCGTTGATTCAATCGTAGTCTTCCGACCAAACCAAGATCATAACGCTTCTGCGTAAAGAACATTTTTTCCAAAAGTCCTTTCGCTGTTTCCATATCAGGTGCTTCTGTTGAGCGCATGACACGGTAGATAGCTTCGAATGCATCATCAGTAGAACGAGACGGGTCTTTGACGATCGTGTTGAGTACAACTGCACCGCCTGTCTCTTCAAGATCCAAAAATTTCACCGACTTCACGCCACTCTTTTTGAGCTGGTCGATATGCTCTTCCTTAAATTCAGAATCTTTTGAAAGGAAAATTTCTCCTGTTGACATGTCAATAACATCAGCAGCGATCTTGCGTCCCACGTAAGTATCAAGTTTCGTCTTCTTGATATCTACATCTTGAACCATCCCGAAAAGTTCGAGAATGTCTTCATCACTTGAATATCCAAGAGCACGAAGGAGCATAGTGACCGGGAATTTCTTTTTTCTGTCAATATATGCCCAGAGCACATTATTGATGTCGGTCGTAAACTCAACCCAGCTTCCGCGAAAAGGTATAATTCTACCTGAGTAAATAGTTGTACCGTTTGGATGCAAGCTCTCAGAGAAAAATACTCCAGGTGATCTATGAAGCTGGCTAACGACAACACGCTCTGCACCATTAATAATGAATGTGCCGCGCTCCGTCATCATCGGAAGATTACCAAGGAATACTTCCTGTTCAATCGTCTCGACAAAGTCTTCTGTGCCTTCTGCCGCATTCTTTGAAGACAACCTGAGGCGTGCCTTTAGTGGTACGCTGTACGTGAGTCCACGATCTTGGCATTCCATTATACCATATCTCGGTTTTTCCAAGCGGTAATCAAGATAATCGAGGACAAACGTTTCACGAGAGTCAACGATCGGGAAATTCAGTTGGAATACCGATTCCAATCCAGTTGCCATTCTCTCGGGAAGTGGAATACCAGATTGTAGAAATTCCTCGAACGACCTTAATTGAACATCAAGAAGATCGGGGATTGTGTAATCCTTCGGAATCTTCGAGAAAGAAATACGGCCAGTTTCACTGATGTGGGCGCCGTTAAGAAGTGGAGTATTTTTTTTGCTCATACGTATCTGCTCTCAAATAAATCTTTTTTAAAGGCACAAAAATTCGCACATACTACATGCGCGAAGCACTGATCCGCTATGAACGGACGAGTGGTGAAAAACTCTGTAAAATTGGAAATAAAAAATGCGCGAGAATAGTAGTGCGCGCAGGTGCAATGGTTGTTTGCCGAATCAAGATCGTTATGCGAATGTTAGTTTGAACGCTTCTACACGCAGCGACGATTAAAATCGTATGTTGTTGTGCTCGGTAGAAGAATTACAATAATAGCTTGATAGAAACGCAGTTCACCACCTAAGAATTCCACAAAAATGGATATTTATTGACTCTTGGCACGTCACGGAATCCACTTCTGTTGTTAAGGCATGCCAACGAATTCCAAGAAGAATACAGCCATCGTCATCCTCACCATTCTGACGATTTTTTGGGGGACAACATTCTCCATCGTTCAGAATGCGCTTTCGGATGTATCCCCTATCCTCTTCGCCGCTATCCGGTTTGTCCTGGCGTTAGGGATTTTTCTGACTATATCCAAAGAATCAAGAAATGGAATTCGACTGCTCTTCAAGCCGAAAGGCATAGACGAACTTTATTTCCGTAATCAGGCTCTCATTATCGGCGTAGCATTAGGGTTAGGTTACATTTTTCAATTCGTCGGGTTGCTCACCACCACGACCTCCAAGTCAGCATTTTTGACGTCAACAACGGTAGTTTGGACCCCACTCTTTTCGAAACTCATCGGACATGAAAAATTCTCAAGTCAAAAAGTAGTTGCTATCATAAGCTCTCTCATCGGTATTGTCTTCCTCATGCACCCATACCCTATTGAGCAGATAGTGATCGGTGACGTTTTTAGCTTGCTGTGTGCACTGAGTTTTGGTGTGTATATTTTATGGCTTGATAAAATTCATGCCGTTGCCAACCGAGTATCCGGCGGTGAACACGCGTCGGTGATGATGATAAGTTCGATGCAGCTCTTTATTGGTCTCATTTCAATTCTGTGTATTCTTCCATTTGCCGAAGTCTCACATTTCGTACTCTCGACGAATTCGGTATTTGCACTTTTATATACGACAATTTTCGCAACAGCCCTCTCAACATTTATCCAAGTCATGTATCAGAAGGAAGTTACGCCAACCTCCGCAGTTCTGATCTATACTCTCGAACCTGTTGTAGCAGCATTTATTGGGTACCTCTGGCTCACAGAAAAATTGAGCACAGGCGAATTTATCGGCGCGCTCATAATCATAGGCAGTATGATTTTCGGCCAGATCAATTTTCAGAAAAAGAAAATCGGGAGTTGACAAAAAAAAGGTCGGGAAATCCCGACCTTTAATTCAACAAGATTTATAAACGTTAGCGTTTAACCTCAAGTTTTTGTGTAAGTACAATGTCATTAGAGGTTAAGCGGACGTAATAAACTCCCTTGACAAGATTAGCTATTGGTAGTTCAAACTCCCCACTACCTGTAGAGTAACGCTGAGTGAGCATTTCTCTGCCAAGCAAGTCGTAAATAGTAATGGAAACATTGCTTTGAGTCGGGATTTCAAACTTTACGAATGCTGAGTTTCCTGTTGCAGGATTCGGGCGAACGCTTAAGCTATTAGAGCTATTGCTTCCTCCATTAACTGCACCAATATGCGCTGTATCATTACCGCATCCTCTTAAAATAGTATAGTTCTTACCAGTATTAGAGAACGAACCATCTATATCTGTAACCCAAAGGATTGCAGCACTATCGAGTTTCGTGACAGTAGTCGGATGGAATGCAACCGAAATCGGAGCCGATGTCTTGCCTGCACCAATAGTAACCGGAAGCATTGACAAGAACTGTTGGTCAATTGAGAAGTTGACATTGTCCGTAAGCACTGGAGAAGGCTTAAGCGTAAACGGTGCTTGTCCAGTATTCTGTACGACAAAGGTTTTCTTTAACTCTTTTCCAAGATCAACACAGCCGTAACTTACATCCTGAGCAACAATTGTACCCGTTGCGCCGCGTGCATCAAGAGCGATTGGAACAGTGAAACAATCATTCATGATGATTAATGAATCAACGTGATGCTTTGCATCACCAAGCGTTGAACAAAGAGTAACCACTAACGAGTCTTGAGGTCCAATTGAAGCTGGAAGCGCTGGAACCGTGCTCGTCACACTGAATGTAGGATCACCCTTAGCGGTCTTTGCAGAAATGAACATCATCGGCGAGCCACCAACAACTGCGGTATTCCGAACGACAAAAGTCGTACACATTTGACTACCAACTGTTTGCTGTGGAAAAACGATGTTATTTGGGTCGGGTGAATTCGTTGGGCGTGTTAGTAATTTTAAGGACGGAGCGTTTCTCGAAAGTCTCACATACATTCCGTTTCCTTGATTATCGATAAACCCGAGCGGGGCAACAGCAGCAGCGAGTGGTTGATTGATATAAACATTAAAGCTATAAGCTTCGCTCGATTTCCAATAAGGCTGAAGCTCAGCCGGTAATCTTGCAACAGTACTATCAATTAGGGTTGTGTAACCGACGGCCTCAGGGTCGAATCGTACATTTGATGCAACACTGGCAGGTTTATCAAAATATACTCCATCAGGATCGTTGAGTAACATCACCGCTCTCACTCCTGGGTTAGTAGGATTCGGATCGGTAACTGTCACATGCCACCCAGCACAATTTGGAAGCTCTGTAGTGGTCACTTTGAGTGAAGAGACTGCTCCTGTGTTGAGTTGCATACCAGCTGGAGTAGCGTATTCAGTTTCAAAATTATGTGATTGAAACATCATACCGCCACCTGTTGAGTATTGGATTTCATTCATGCCATAAGTGTAGCAGATGAATGGAAAATCAGAGTGCACGTAAAATGCCTTGCCCGTAATGACGAACGTTCCGCCCTTACTACTCGGGAAGTTATTCGGGGAGATATTGTTGAATGTCTTCGACTGATTCAGCGCATTTGTAAATCCTTGGTCTGGTGCACCTGCAACAGAAACAAAAACCTGAGAGAGACTATCAGAAATGACATTAATGTATTGTGATTCGACGCTTCCACCAAATGCCGATGGATTAAAGATGCTGAAGTTATAGGATTTTCTCCAGCGTGAATGTGGCACAAGTGTGAGCATTGTCGCTGCAGGGTACGGTTTATTCTGCGTTTGTGTTCTTTGATCATATTGTATGACACTGATTTTCTTGCCGTTCTTAGAATAAACGTCCGCCGCACCTGTAACATCAGGTTTTTCGGAAAAATTATATTGCGAGGTCGAAAGTAACACGCCACCAGGCAAACCAGTGATGTCGGCTTGTACAACAGGTGATTGACCTGGGTCGTAGGTGACAACACGATACGTATCGCCGTTAGACGCACAGCTCGAGTTACCTTTTGTACCCTCGATAAATGGAATCCCCATGTAACCAATACTATCCCAGTATTCAACCGGAATTGATTGCTGCATCATCACATTTCTTCCTTCAGCACTGTAACAAGAGATGTCACCGAGGTACGCGTCTTCATGTCCGGAAAGCACTACAATCGGTTCTGTTGATTGAACAATTGTACCAGTGATGTCATGTGCGTTGTCTTTCCCATCAGCACGAAGATAATAACATTGTCCTTTGCTTAATCCGAAAGAAAATGTTCTGCCCTTTGGATGACCGGGGAAAGCTGAAGTTGTCGACGGAGTTACACTAACGCTTGTTCCATCCTTTGTTGCGATCACATAGAAGCATCCTGCAGCCGTTGCATCCGTCCCAGCAGTAAATGCGCCATTCCCTGCGTTATCATACATGCTCGTGAGAACATAATTCTTTCCGAGGGCTAAAACAGGAAAAGCCATATACGAGCCACCAGAATTCGCACCGCGACTGAGGTACTGTACTGACACCGGATTCTTTGAAACAATGTGGCAAGCTTTGAATACGTTCTGTGTTTCAGGAACGGTATCAAGCATTTGCGAAAGATCAAGTTTGTATTGCAACACTTGGTTAGCATTGATCACTTGACGCAATGGAGATTTCTCCTTACCCTGGTCGTCGTAATATGAGATGTAGAGAGTATCCTGGTAATAACTCGTGATAAGAGCGTAAACGTTAAATTGGTTGCTCAATGAAGATGGGACAAACCTGTTATACGTTGGATAGAAAAATCCAAGATAGAATTCACGCCCTTCGTTTGTAAGACTGCCATGTGGCTTAAGGACTGCAATGATCGTGTCGCGCATTCCTAAATTTGCCCACGTGGTATTCTGAACAATATATGTACCAGGAGCTTGAACGATATACATAAACGAGTTTCCCGATGTGACGGTATTGATTGGTGTTGCACCTGCTGGGATCGAAAGTACTGACATGTTGTCCGTAGCAAAATCACCGTTCCAGTAGATAGTATCGCCGACTTCAATCGAAATACGGGTAGGATAGTAGTGGTGTCCTAGCGTACCACCAAAAGTGATGGTATGAGTTGTCGGAGCAAGTCCGAATGCATTGCTTGTTAGGAAAACGCCAAAAAATGCAATTACCGTCAGTACGGGGAAAGAGAATTTCTTCATTAGACTCAGGTTCAGATTAATAATATGTATGACACAAACACTATATTCACTGTGACAAAAATCGCTTTTCCGATTTGAGATAGCGTTAAACGTTCAAATCACAGAGGATTAAAAAACGTCTCTCATAACCCAAAAAAGCCATTATTTGTGCCCCGGATTGCCCAGAAAATTGAGTGAACCCAACTTCCTAAGCAACCACTTGACACAAAGGTTGCCTAGAATGATTCACCAACTTGCGATTTGTTTCACCTACCGCAAAATTTCGAATCGGGCGGAGTTAACCGATTTTTCGTAGGAGACTCGTAATATATAGGTGCCAGCAACAAGTTGCGGCACAGGAATTGTGAGTAATTTATCGGAATTTGAGACTTTCTGGGTGTAGAGGGTTTTTCCCAAAAGATCAAAAATTGATACTTCAGAAGCACCGCCCTCCCGACTCTCCAACTCTAGCGTAATGCTATTCCCTGTGACGGGATTAGGATTAATCGTGAAATGTGATGTCGGCTTTTCCTCAACTCGGTTTTTTGTCCAAGTTCCAATCAGGTCCATGGTGGTGTCTATAAACTCGCCAGTAGCATAAGACACATATCTCACCACAAGCCGAGCATAACGATTTGCATACCTCTCCGGATAAGGTTTGGTCAGGTCAGGTTTGAATTGGAGGTCAATCCAAATGGACTCCCCCCCATTCATCGAAAAATTGTCCAACGGGAAATACCCTCTCTGGTTGTTGAGCATTTGAAATTCAGCCGAATCAGCAGCAAATATATCAACCGATATGTAATTAACTGCCGCTGACCCTACCGATACCAGATTCACTCGATGAGAGATCGAATCAACTCCAGTGACGGTGTCAAGCACAAAGTATTGACGCGGGCGGTCCCAAGCGAGACGGGAGCTGACAGGTGTTCCGATGAGGTACGATACAGTTTTAAATGAATCTGCATAGGGAGACTGAAGATCCGTGATCCAATGAATCGATACTGAATCCAAAGGTTATTCCGCATTTGGACATAGTCGTCTGATTCAAAGAATGTCAATGGTATGTAGAATAACTCGAGAATCAAGATTCTGTTACTCCATCACATAGGGTGAATCCCTACTATACTAAGTCAAGTGAGAAGGCTAAAGGTTACAGATTAATCGGAGGAAAAATACAAAACAACAGACAGAGTATTATTTTTTCTTGAATTCGGATACCAATTCCCGAATCAACGAGAGACCTTTTACTACTGAACCGACAATGCCTGTCGTTGTGCGTTTGACTGCATTTAAGGGAGATTCAATTGTCTCTATGACTGAATCTTTTATGCGCTCAACATCATCCAAAGCGCCACGAACGACGTCAAGAGTATCATCTACTGTTTCATATATGGCTTCGATACGGGGAACAAGACCTTCACTCAGTGTTGATAGGCGTTGCGTTACGTCGGCGATGTTATCAAGCACTGGCACTGCATGAATCCGAATCACAGTGACTTCACTCGCCATCTGGTTTACATCCTTCTTGATGTCGGAGAGTGCAACGTTTGCATTTGCCAAGAAAATATCAGCATTCTTCAATGCTCGGACAGCAGCAAAGATGAACCATACTAAGGCGAGTAAAGCGATAACTACGGTTATTTGTACGATAATTTCCATGGGAAAGTTTAGGAATAAAAATTAAACTACATCGATTATCTTTGCGCGAGCTTCAGAAATAATTCTATCAGCCTCCGCTATCAAATCCTCTGCTCGCTGATATGCTTCATGCACGGCAGCGTTGGTCGTAGTCTTACCTTCAGAGATTAGATCTTCACCTGCCTCTTTTGCTCTGCGTAAGAGCGATGTAAAAGTAGAAGAAATATCTCCTACTTTTTCTGATATATCTTCGCGGAGTTCCGCGCCTCGCTTGGGAGCATACAATAGCGCAAAAGCCGCACCGACAACTCCGCCGATGAGGGCGCCTGTTACAAATGATTGTACTGACCCACCTGATGATCTATCTTCTGCCATAATTTCCGTTATATCTTCAATCTTATACTTATATACAACAAGCACTACTCATACGAGGTGCCTTAGGTTTCAACAACTAATTTCCGAACAAATTATACCACTTCCCGTTTTCGGGTGCGCTGACCTTTGTTCCGGGGAAGGAATCGATGATTAACTCCGAGAATGCATTCATTGCATCAGTATCACCATGTGTAAGAACGACGTGCTTGGGTTTCAGGCGTGCAACAATTTCCAAAAGTTCTTCACGCCGTGCATGGGCGCTGAACCTGAATCTTTCGATAGAACACCTGACTGGCACTTCCCTCTTCATTGATCCAAACTTAATTCGCTTCCCATGCTCAGCGTGTGAAACGACATAGCCAGGTGTGCGTGGATCTGTGTACCCGATAAAGCAAATCGAGAAATCTTTCTGTCGCAACCAACGCTGAGCAAGCATATAGCTTGAGGTACCAGTTTGCATCATACCACTCGCTGCGAGAACGATGCTCGGAGTTTTGAAATACTTGCCACTAAATAACTCCTCGCGTCTCGGCAAATCCTTTTGTGGGATATCTTTTAGAATTTCTTCAGGACGTTGGCGCGAATCACTAAATGCAAACTTGTCATAAATATCAGCAATTCTTCTCCCCATCCCACCGGTGTAGATATCTACTTCAGGAATGCGTTTATTTCTCATACCATCCCAAATCATCGCAAGTGCTTCTTGCATCTTACCAAGCGCAAACACAGGGATTAGTACAGAGCCGCCGCCTTCCAATGTCTTTGTTAAAGATGCTTCAAGTCGCTCAAGTTCTTTTTCGCGAGTCTGGCTGAGATAGGCATCGGCTTTGCCATTAGTGCATTCGGTTACAACGACGTCAACTGGCTCGCTCGGCAAATCTGCACCACCTATGAGATACTGTGAATGCAACGACGTATCGCCCGTATGAAAAAGTCGTTTGCCATTGTACTCGAGCAGAAGACCGACAGCGCCGAGTATGTGACCGCTCTTGTGGAAGGTGCACTTTATTTGCTTGGATGACTCCGAGCTATCATTGAGAAAAAAAGTATTATTAATTCTTCTTGGTTCGATATTTCTGAGAATCTCATCGAGCTTATCTTCTGTGTAATTGGTCAGTCGCTCAATTACTTCAGCAGGGTGTTGCCTCGGAAGCAAACTGGAAGAATTTCCTAACATCACTTTTGCGATCTCAGTCGTTTCAGGTGTTGCAATGACTCGCGATTGCGGTTGCGATTGCAACAGGAAAGGCACACCACCAAGATGATCGGTATGTGCATGGGTGATAATGAATGAATCTACACTATCGGGGTCGAGTAATTGCGCTTGTGGGAATGCATCCCAGCCTGTTTTTTCGGGATGCAACCCTGCATCAACGAGGAGGCCAAAGCCGCCAATTTTGTAGAAATATGAGTTCGCGCCAATTTCTCGCGCGCCGCCTAATGCTAAAAATTGAATCTGTTCAGCCAAGTGTTTCGTTCTTTGAACGCCCGGTACATGTTTAGGTAGAGAGACGGGCGTATTTTAACTCGATCAAGTCCAATTTAACACTGCCGATTCATCGAAGAGTTGCAAGAGACCAATTTACATCCAATAGAGCAGAGTGTTGACCGCTCCGATCAGAAACAGAAAAACCTGAAACGGTTGCTTTTGCTGTTGGCTACGCTGATAGAAGTGCTTTCCTTTTGTGCACTGACTAATGCCCGATATTTTGGGCAAGGGCTTGAACCGCAATTTTTTCGGTTTACGAGTAATAGTGATATTTTCTCTAATGCCCTATTTTTCTTCACCCTTTTCTTCCTCGTACGAGGATTGTTGCATTCGGTGAGAATTAGTACCCAGCGTATTATCATCCTGGTTGTTAGCGGGTTTATTATTTTCTGGATTACACTTGGTGCAAAGAACTTTGAAGTTGGCGAATTTCCTCGAATTGCCTCAATCACCTTTATCTTGTTACGTGCAGCATATTTGTCACTACTAATCCCTCGAAAAGAATATCAATTTTCCAAGATTATGGGAGCGATTAGAGTCCTCAAGAATACGCTCATTGTCTTCGCTTCGGCGGTTCTTTTCACATTTGTTTTTACTTTTACCTACGAGGTAACTTCGGACTTCAACGATATGCGCAGGTTCGATGCCGATGGAGGGGTCATACTCGGAGCGGCGGTATGGCATGGGAATGAACATGGCGAACGCGCAAGCCCAACTCTGGCTGAGCGAATTCGAGTTGGAGCTGAACTCATCCACCAAAATGTCGTACCAAAATTAGTTACGACAGGTTCAAATGCCATTGGCGAGAAAGCTGAAAGTGAAATCGCAAAAAGCGAATTGATTGGTAAAGGAGTGGATGAGACCAAGATTACTGCTGAAACGAAATCACATTCTACATTGAGTCAAATTCTTTATATGCGCAATGAGCTTATGACAAAGCAAGGTTGGAAGAAATTTATCGTCGTGAGCGATCAATACCACCTTGCACGAGTTTTAGAAATGTGCAAATTCAATGGACTCGATGCGATCGGCACTCCCTCGGGCATCAAACAGCCAGCCCTCGATCTGGCATATTACCGCCTTCGCGAAAGTGTGGCTCTGTTAGCGTACTGGATTTTGGGGAAATGAGGCGGAAAATCCAGGCCTCAGATTTCTTTTCTGCGACTGATTCTGGCGGAACGTGAACTGCCACTCATTTCGTTTTAGCGGAAATTGCTGGTATGAAACAGGAAACTCACACCTGAGTTGTCGCGGCGTTTCTGCCTTTTTCTCATTATATTTCTTACTTGTCACGAAGGAAATGTCCGCAGCTGAAACCACCGCTACCACCAAGTCAATTCATACTAATGGCAAAATTTCGGATGCTCTCGCAAATTCCGAATCCTCAACCAACCCCGAATTATTCGACCTCATCCGTTCGAAGGATCATGAGCAAGTAGTTTTCTGCTCGGATAAAGCCTCCGGCCTGAAGGCAATCATCGCTGTTCATAACACCACATTAGGACCAGCATTGGGTGGTGCAAGAATGTGGACGTATGTTAGCGATGCTGATGCACTTAATGATGTACTTCGCCTATCAAGAGGTATGACTTATAAAGCCGCTGCTGCTGGACTGAACTTAGGTGGTGGAAAAGCTGTCATCATCGGCGATCCGCACACTCAAAAAACTGAACAACTATTCCGTGCTTTCGGAAGATTTATTGAGGGTCTTGGTGGTCGTTACATCACAGCCGAAGATGTTGGCACAAGTGTCAACGATATGGTTCATATCTTCCATGAGACGAAGTACGTTACCGGTATTCCATTCGAGCTTGGCGGTTCTGGCGACCCATCTCCGGTTACTGCGTACGGCTCATTCTGCGGAATCAAAGCTTGTGCAAATGTTCGTTATGGTAATGATTCGTTAGAAGGCAAGCGGATTGTGATTCAAGGCGCAGGGCACGTGGCGTCTGTGCTTGCAAAACATTTATGCGATGCTGGTGCAAAAGTATTCATTACTGATATATACGCCGACAAGGCGAATCATGTAGCCAAAGAAACTGGCGCAACGGTGATTTCGCCTGAAGAGGTATTCGATACCGCGTGTGATATATTCGCACCCGCTGCTCTAGGTGGTGTTATCAACGATGCCTCGATTGCAAAACTGAAATGCGACATCATTGCCGGTCCCGCCAATAATCAATTAGCTGATGAAGAAAAACATTCAAAGGAGTTGGCTACTCGTGGAATTCTGTATGCTCCAGACTATGTAATCAATGCCGGTGGCTTAATCAACGTTGCAAGCGAACTCGAAGGTTACTCTCAAACACGTGCGCTTCGCCAAGCGGAGAACATTTATAAT
Organism: bacterium; assembly: GCA_037143335.1. Lineage (GTDB taxonomy): Bacteria > Bacteroidota > Ignavibacteria > Palsa-1295 > Palsa-1295 > PALSA-1296. The sequence continues at coordinate 99,495 of JBAWZA010000008.1, forward strand.
ACGTTGAAGAAAGTACTCACCCGCTCGTCAGAACTTGGCATCACGACCAACGAAGCCGCTAACCATGTTGTCGAAGAACGCCTCGCTGCTATTTCCTCAACAAAACGTATATACGCTTCTCAATCAAAGTTCTCAGGTCGCTATGGCGAATTCTGGAAGCGTAATGATTGATGCTATTTATCGTTCGTTTGGGTTTGAGAACCTATAAAATTATTTTTGAGAGAATATTCCCTTCGCCATCTATCTCGTAGATGATGGGTTCCGCATTGGGTATATTCAATTCAACAACTTCTTCCTTGGAAAGTTTGTCAAGCTCCATTACTATCGCACGCAATGAATTACCGTGAGCTGATATCAAGACATTTTTTCCCTGCTTTACAATCGGCATTATCGCTTCAATAAAATACGGTAACGTTCGTGCAGCTGTATCCTTTAGGCTCTCTCCGTTTGGTGGTGGTATATCATAACTTCTCCGCCATATTTTGACCTGATCGGTGCCATATTTTTCTGCCGTCTCCGCCTTATTTAATCCTTGAAGATCACCATACATGCGTTCGTTCAAAGCGGCATCCTTCACAACTGGCACAAGTTCCTGGTCAGCTCCCCTCAGAGCTTCAGTGAGCGTATCAATGGCGCGGATTAGCACAGAGGTGAATGCAATGTCAATTGGAATCTCTTTGAGTAACTTCCCTGCCTCGAGCGCGTCTTTCTTCCCTTTTTCGGTAAGTCCAATATCCACCCAACCTGTGAAACGGTTTTCGGAATTCCATTCAGATTCGCCATGGCGCAAAAGAATCAGTTTTGCCATAATGTATTTCTAAGAGTTTTCTAATAAAGTGTTTGTCTGGACCAATAGTACATTGGCACAACTGCGAGAATCACTGTGTATAATGTCCCCGGTCCCCCGTGATCGGTTACGTATGTGAAAAAATTCAGTCCGCTTCCGGCGGTAAAAAAGAAATAGTAAACCAGATTAGAAATGAGGCATGCACCAAAGACGAAAAGTAAAAAGGGCCAATTCCGCAATCGTTGCTTGACACTTTCGTCATTGAAAAAGTAGCCTAAGAGAAACCCAGCAAGCGTGTAGGAAAGAGCATGTGCCCCGAGAGTCCCACTCGAAAGAATATCAACCAGAAGTCCAACCACAAATCCTGCAATTTGTGCAGACAACTGTCCACGTGTAATCACTGTGTATGCAAGAAAAATTACGACAAGATCAGGCGCGGCTCCGCCAATAGATACAAGCCGACTGGAGAGTACTTGTACGATAACCAAGACCAACGCAATCGAGGATTCAATGAGGTATGGCATCGTTATTGCTATCGTTTAGTCTTAGGGTTAACCATCGTACTCTTCTTAGCATCATCAATGGCTTTAGTTTCGAGTGTCGCTTTCTCTAACTCAAGTGCTTCATCTTTGAGGACGACATAGCAGTGCTCGATATGAAATGGGTGTGCAGCAGGGGTGACATATATTTTTCTGAATAAGGAGTTTTGTTCGGTTTCAATTTTAGTTATCACGCCAATAGGAACCTCAGACGGGAAAAAAGTCGAGTACTCACTTGTAACTACTTGATCGCCTTCGCGGACATCTAGTGCCTTTGGCACATTGCGAACGACAAGTTCATCAGTGCCTTCCCAGCCCAGTATCCCATCAACTCTGGTTCGCACCATCTTCACAGCGATTCGCATATCACGGTTGAATAACCCTTCTACTAAACTGAATCCACTACTTGTAGAATACACTTTGCCGACAAGGCCTGCATCGGTTATTACCGCCATAGATTTTCGTATTCCAGCTGATTCACCTGCCGAGAGTGTAATCATATTTCGTTCACCGACTGAAGTTTTACCGACGATTTCAGTTGGCAACAATTTCCAGTTTCTTAAGGGTTTGAATGCAAGCAGTTTTCGAAGTTCTTCATTTTCTCCTTTTGCTCGGCGGAATTGCGCTAATTCAGATGAAAGTAGAATGTTTTGCTTGCGAAGTTCTTCATTTTCTGATCCCAGGGTGAAAGGGTTAGGCACCCAAGAATAAAGCGATTGAAGTGAACCGACGAGAATAGCAGTCGCGGCTCTCAGAGGTTGGACCTCATTCGAGCGAGAGAGCGCCATGAAGAAAAATGAAAGGAACACCAGGAGCCCAAGGATGAAGTACTCTTTAAACAGCAGAAATAAATTCAACAGTCTCCGCATGTTCTATTCCTACTCAAAAAGATTAATAGCGCTTGCCCTTGAGTAACACTTTCATAAACTTTGGCAGATCTTCGAGTACTTTGCCAGTGCCACGCACAACGGCGGTTAATGGATCCTCTGCAACATGAACTGGAAGGTTTGTCTCCAAACGAAGGCGTTCATCCAAGCCTTTAAGTAGAGCACCACCACCAGAGAGCATCATTCCCCTATCAAGAATATCGGCGGATAATTCCGGAGGAGTCCGTTCGAGGCTTCGCTTCACTGCTTCGACAATTTGATTCACTGGTTCAGCAAGAGCTTGGCGAACTTCGATCGAACTAACTTCAATTGTTTTTGGAATTCCGGCGACCATGTCGCGACCTTTTACTTCTACCATTAACTCTTCTTCGAGTGGCATCGCACTGCCGACCTGACACTTAATCAATTCAGCGGTACGTTCACCGATAAGCATGTTGTAATTTTTCTTAAAGAATAATACAACAGCATCGGAGAGTTCATCGCCAGCAACACGAAGTGATTCTTGATTCACAATACCACTGAGCGCAATAACTGCAATCTCCGTTGTACCACCGCCAATATCAATAATGATATTACCAACTGGTGCGTCAACATCCAAACCAATTCCAATAGCTGCGGCCATCGGCTCGCTAATTAAATGCACTTCTTTCGCACCAGCGTGCTCAGCTGAATCACGTACAGCTCTTTTTTCAACTTCGGTGATGCCACTTGGAACACTAATAATAATTCTCCGCGACGGAAGCCACGATGGATGCACTTTCCGAATCAATTGACGAAGCATCCCTTCTGCGATTTCAAAATCGGCTATAACTCCGTCTTTCATCGGACGTATTGTCTGGATGTCTCGGTGAGTTCTGCCAAGCATAGCTTGAGCTTCGCGTCCGATTGCGATAAGTTTTTTTGTCGTCGTATCGTAGGCGACTATCGAAGGTTCATTTAAGACAATGCCCTTACCCTTCATATAGATCAAGGTATTGGCAGTCCCTAAGTCAATTGCAATATCGGCGCTGAAAAGATTTAACATCTTGAATACGTAGAAAAAAACAAATTTTGATTAATGGCGGAAATGTCTCATCCCAGTCATTACGAGTGAGATATTTCTATCGGATGCTACTTGAATGACTTCGTTATCACGAACTGATCCACCCGGTTCTATGACAGCAATCGCACCGGCATCGGCAGCTTCAAGTAATCCGTCGGCGAAAGGAAAAAAAGCATCGCTCGCGACAAGTGATCCTGCCGTCGAATGTCCAAAACGTTTGGCATTCGCAACAGCTAAGCGGCTGGAAGCTACTCTTGAAGTTTGGCCACAACCTATTCCAATCGTACGAGCGAACCCATTTTCCGTAACGGCATAAACAATTGCATTGCTCTTTACGTGCTTACAAATTTTCCACGCAAATAGTAAACCACTCTGTTCTTCTGTTGAAGCTCTACGTGAGGTTACTGACTTCATTTCTGAATCGGCGGATAACTTTGTATCTATTTCTTGTTCCAATGTGCCGCCAAGAATCGTCCTAATTTCAGAGCCTCGGTTACTCAGCTCGAAGAGGGTTTTCCTATCAAAACACAGGAGTCTTCGGTCTTTTTTCTTTTGGAGAATAGTTAACGCCTTCTCATCGAATGACGGCGCCAAAATTACTTCGCTAAAGAATTCATTGATGCGAAGTGCTAACTCTTCTGAGCATGGCCTATTCATTACAATAATTCCACCGAACGGGCTTTCCGTATCAGTTGCATAAGCCCGTTCGAATGCCTCCAAGACTGACGTGCCCTCGGCAATTCCACACGGATTTGTATGCTTGATAATACCAACAACAGATTTCTCGGAATCAAGAAATTCGCCGATCAACTGCAGTGCTGCTGATGAATCAAGATAATTATTATAGGAAAGCTCTTTGCCCCATATTTGATGGTAGAGTACATCAATTTCTTTCCCCTGAACTGTTGCATGTTGTTGCGGATTTTCTCCGTAGCGCAGAACATTCTTTTTACTGCCACTGAAATAATTCGCAATTGCGCGATCATAGATAGCAACATGTTCAAAAGCCTCTCCGGCTAGCTCTAGCCGTGATTGCAAACTTATCGAGCCGTCTGCGTGCGTGAACTCTTTAATAAATTTAGCATACTGAATTGGACTTGTCAGTAATACAACCGCTTCATAATTTTTCCCTGCACTCCTGAGCATTGCAGGTCCACCTATATCAATATTCTCAATAATCTCTTCATGTGTCACACCTGTTTTTGCGACAGTAGCTTCGAACGGATATAAATTCACGACCAACAAATCAATCGGTGGAGTATTATTAGCAGATGCTTGTTGAACATGCTCTGGTATATCCCGACGAAAAAGTAAACCACCGTGAATGACAGGATGCAAGGTCTTCACTCTTCCATCCATCATCTCAGGGAAGTGAGTTAACTCTGAAACACTCGTAACATCAAATCCATGTTCGTGCAAGAATTTTTCAGTCCCACCTGTGGAGTATAGCTTGACGTCTTGCGAAGCCAATGCTGTGCATAACTCAGCCAACCCAGTTTTATCCGATACACTGATGACAGCGGTTTTGATTTGGATTTGATTATTCATTGATAACTTTAGAAATCGAAATGATTTGTTGAATCGCTATCGGTAATATTTCGTGCTCTAAGATTCTCACTCGCTCTGACAATAACTCCGGTGTATCAGTTTCTAAGACTTCGCACTTTTTTTGCAAGATAATTTCGCCAGAATCGAATTCATGTTCAACAAAATGTACAGTCGCACCCGATACTTTATTACCTGAAGCAAGCACTGCACGATGGACATGTAATCCATACATTCCTTGTCCCCCAAAGTCAGGTAATAAAGCAGGGTGTATATTGATGATCCTCTTGTGATACTTTGCGATCACAATGTCAGGTAGTAATTTCATGTACCCAGCGAGCACAATCAGATCAATGTGAAACCTCTCGAATGCGTTCAAAAGCTCATTCTCAAATTTTGTCTGATCATCCCCTGCGACTAAAAGCGAGATATGAACTGACGGAATTCCTCGTTCGCGTGCAAATTCTATTGCACCTGACTTTGAATTATTCGAAATGACAAGTGATATTTCAACATCCGTCAGCTTTCCCGATGCAATAGCATGGTAGATAGCTCTTAGGTTAGATCCTTGACCAGATGCCAAAACGGCAAGTCGCAACAATTGGTGACGTCAGCTGTAATAAATAAAATGCAAAATTACGAATTGTTTTCGTAATGATTTGAAGAAGTAGACTTTTTTACTAACTACGCTTTACGTCTGGAGTTTGGTAGAATGCTAATCAGTTTAGAACGCTTTAATAGAAAACCCTAAGCGAGAGTTCGCTGAGTGCTTCCCGCTACTTATCCCAAGAAATTACGCAGAGGCTTCGTCTTATGAGCATGACGCAAACGTCGAATCGCCTTTTCTTTTATCTGACGAACGCGTTCGCGGGTCAGACGGAATTTATCACCAATCTCTTCGAGTGCCATTGGTGGCTGATCGTCGAGTCCGTAAAATAATTCTAGAACCTCTCGTTCACGTGTAGAGAGTGTGAGGAGCGCACGCTTTACTTCGACTCTGAGGGAGTCGTTCATCAAGATCATATCAGGAGGAAGTTGTTGAGGATCTTGCAGCACGTCTAAGAGTCTATTGTCCTCCCCTTGCGCAAAAGGCGCATCAACGGAAAGATGTCTTCCTGAAATTTTTAGAGTTTCCGAGACTTCCGCAGAACTCATATCCAACTTTTCAGCAAGTTCGGAAGCTGTTGGTTCGCGCTCAAACTCCTGTTCGAGCTGTGAAAACTTCTTGCCAATCTTATTGAGTGCGCCTACTCGGTTAAGCGGTAATCTTACGATACGTGATTGCTCTGCAAGTGCTTGAAGGATAGACTGACGAATCCACCACACAGCATAGGAAATAAATTTAAAGCCTCTCGTTTCGTCAAATCTTTTTGCGGCTTTGATTAACCCAAGGTTGCCTTCATTAATGAGATCGCCGAGGGAGAGACCTTGGTTCTGGTATTGCTTGGCTACAGATACCACGAAGCGTAGGTTTGCCTTTACAAGAATCTCCAAAGCTCGCTGACCGTCATTGCCGCCTTCGCGAATTCGTTTTGCAAGATCAATCTCCATCGAAGAATTGAGCAGATCCATTCTGCCAATCTCCTGAAGATACATTTCTAACGACTGACTTTCACGATTTGTATATTGTTTTGAAATCCTCATACTGAAATTACGGGTAAAAAGCTAAGGCTCTAAAATTCAACTGCTCTTACTACTATGAAATGAATTCAAATGTTCCATAAATATTACTACCCTATGGGAACCTCTTCCAAACTACGTATCACAGCCACTCCTGGTAGTGATGAATAGCGAGTGAAATTCATTTCAGTCAAAAGTATTAGCTTCGATGCGCGTGCCATTCCAACAATCATCACTTCGCGTTCGCTGAGTCGGTCTGACAATTTTTCCTCAAGCTCGGAAGCGAACGATGCGAACGTTTCCGCATACCGAGCGCTATAACCAAGTACTCGCACGACCATCAAGAGATTCGTCACTGCCTCTTTTTCATTCGGAGTTTTTGCCTCGCGAAAAAGTTCGAGCGCGTTCAACATCGTCGTATAACAAACTCCTCGAGATAACGCACTCCGAAGCAATGAACCTGGCTCCGTTGCACATAAGCAATCACATAACACATCTGTCTCAACAAGAAATTGCATGGAGCACGTTAAGAAATTGTTAAATTTATGATTGACTCGATTTGAGATTTACTCCAAACTTTGTTGCTCCGAGTGTACCTTCGGCACTTAGCCCTAATGCTACGATGCTGGGTTCAAGCTGCTGAACCCGTGCAATCTCTTCTACTTCGCTTCTACTTCCCGCCTCGCGCTGATCCCAGAGCACAACTGACACGGGCATGTTCTCCTCGAATGACGGTGGTGATTCGGCGAGAACAATATGCCACTGCGAATCTATGTGATGAAGAATTCCGTCGGATTGAATTGGGCGAGAAGGCATCGTGTTGTGCTCACTTATAAAAGTTGTGAGTCTAACCAGCGAGATTTCGGCTTTGTTCCAATTATCGAACCTTCGTAAAACTCCGCGATTCTGTTGCCCCGCCAGCACTAAGTCGTACATAATACATCCCCTCCGCTAAAGTTTGGATTGGGATTTGGATTTCGTTCTGTCCTACTGGGATGGTGCTATGAAGCATCTCTCTGCCCAAAACATCATACACGGAGTAGCTCCGACTTTCAGTCGGGGATTCTGATGCCAATGTCATCGTCACATAATTCCCATTCACTGGATTTGGACGGATGCTGAAATTTGTCTCAGTCCCTTGCTTCACTCCTGCCTTCGGTGTGGCTTGAGCTGTGATGAGGGATTTATCCTTCACCGAATGTTTGAACGATGGTTCGAGATCAGTTTGAAATTCAATCGTCGCTGGATATGAGCCTTCTGTTGTTGGATGAAAACAAAGCTGAATGAATGCACTTGCACCGACGGCTAATTGCTTTGGCAACGATGCAAGGTTGATTGAATAATTTATCGTATCGCTCAAGTTCGCTCCCGTCAATGTAAACGGAGCTGATCCAACGTTCTTCACTTGAATGGATTTACACGATGTGTCACCCGCTACAATTGATTTGAAATCCAAATCCGATGCGGAGATCAGCCCTGTCGAGCCGTGCGCATCAAGCGTGATCGTGAGGTTGAAGCAATCAGTCTTTAGGATGAGACTGTCTTGATGACGGAGAGAATCAATCGGTGTGTAGCATACTTGTACAAGTGCTGAATCCCCAGCAACTATCGCATGAGGGAAGTTCATCGTTGTTGATGCGATGTAGGTTGGATCGCCAGCGGTGAGTGTGACTGCATTCAGATTAATCGGCGCGCCACCTTTAGCGGCAGTATTCTTGAGTACAAACGTCGTACAAATCTGCTCACCAATTTTCTTCACCGGAAATACAATGCTATCCGAGCGCGATGACGTTGGGGGTGAGGTGATGAGTTTCACTGCAGGTGCTGGGCGATCGAGGCGGAGAATTATGGCATTGCCGAGATTATCAACGATTGCAAGCGGAGCAGATGCCGCCGCAAGCGGGCTAACGAAGTTCACATCAAAGCAATACGCCGAATTCGAATGTACATGCGGATGCAACTCGCCATCAGCAAAGTCAGATGACGTTTCATCGAAGCTGACGTTGGAGAATTTCGCAGGAGTATTCCAATACACTCCATCAGGATCATCAATAAGTATCGCTGCCTTCACACCCGGGTCATTCGCACCCGTATCTCGAATACACACATGCCAACCTGAGCAAGTTGTTTGAATGTCCGTGATGAATGACGGATAAACTCCAGTGTTGAGCTGCATCCCGGCGGGGGCGGAATACTCATCTACAAAATTTGCATAATTGTATTCGCCCAAATGGTTGTCCGCCGTGAATAATCGCATCCCATAAAAATATACCATAAATGGCTCAACGGATGTTAATCGATAGTTTGAGCCCGTGCTTGGAATTTTATATGTTGCACCTGTTAAGCCAGGGATTCGAGAAGAGAGCCCGGAATAGCCCGTAATTTTAGTTAAAGTTGAAAGAGATGTTGGAAATCCACCATCAACCGAAATCTGTACTTTTTGGAGATTGGATCCGAGAATATTTATATACCGACTGTGAACCACTTTCGCTGGATCAAAATCAGAAAAAGTGGCAAACTGTATAGAAGTACTCCACCTTGCGTATGGTACAATAGAAGTCATACTTGGCGCAGGGAATGGAGAGTTGTTTGTTTGACTTCGTTCATCGTATTGCATCAAGAGGATTTTCTTAGAATCCAAAGAGTACGCATCTACAGGTGCTGTAATATCACCTCGCTCCGGTGGAACGGCGAGTCTTTGAGTCGGGAAATCAAAACCGCCTGCGATCCCCTGTACATCTAAATGCGCTTTCACATTAGCATTTTCAAAAGTAAAAATTCGATAAGTATCCCCATTTCCCACTGTTCCAGAAGGAGTTGGTTCGGCAAGTGGAATCATCACGCTACCCTGATCGGACCAGTATTCTTCTGGTATCATTTGTTCAACCATTAAATCTCTTCCCTCCATCAGAAACGGTTCGACGCCACCAAGAAAGGCATTTTCGTGACCACTAATTACTGCAACAGGTGACGTTGATTCAATCAACGAAGCAGACAGGTCGGCTTCATCATTTCTTCCATTCGACTTGACAAGGTAACACTGTCCTCTGTTCAGCTTAATACTATAGGGATGGGCAGGCAACGAATGTGAGCCAGTATGTCCAGTAACAGTTGGAGTTGTTGGAGTGATTTTTACTGAAGTATTATCTTGCGATGCTATTACAATAAATATACCACCAGCAAATTCATAAGTTTTCGGTGGAAAGGTATCAGCGTCATAGGCGGCTCCATTGCCAGGATTGTCATTATAACATGCTGCAATATATCTCGAACCCAATCCGAGTACTGGCAATGCAAGGTAACTTCCACCTGCACAACCTCCTACGCTAACTACATTAACTGAAATGGGATATGTTGATTTAACATGACATGATCTATACGAGGGAATATCAGAGGCAGTATCCATCTGCAAAAACTTTCTATTTAGTAAAACCTGAGCAGATTTTCCTGCCACAATTCTTACATTGTCAAGTACAGTTTCAACTCCAGCATCATCGTAATAGGAAAAAGTAACAATATTGTTATAGTATGAAGACACGATCGCATACGCACGATAATCATAAAGCACAGCACCATTGGCAATACTGTTATAACTCGGAGTAAAAAGTCCTAAATAAAATTCTTTCCCTTCATTAGAAAGCCCCAGTAGCTTCATTGCCGCAGAAAAACTTCCAGTCATCCCAACTCCTAAAAAAGGATCACTTTGATAATTATACTGGCCTTCAACATGAATAATAAGCTTGAAGGTATCGCCAAGATTAATTGTTGGTATTGGTGCTGAGTTAGATGGGATTGATGTGAAGTGAAGCGGATACGTCGTGAAATCCCCAACCCACTGTATGGTATCTCCAACCGTAACATTAAATGATTTTGGGAAATATGTGAACCCATTTACCCCGCCAAAAGAAATAGTCATAGTTGTTGCTTTCAGTTCAACTGGTACATTAACCACAAGCAAAAACAAGCAAAGAAAAAAACTGAACTTTTTCATAATTTTATGTAAGAATAAATATCAAGATAACCGCCCTTTTCATCAAAGGGTGGTTATCTTCAAACTCTCTTTCGACAGATTTAGAACGGTCTGCCTACAACAATAAACATAAATGGTGGTGCGGTTGCTACTTGACAATCTAATGAATAATCTGCCCTTGGAGGACTACACCCTAATGGACAAGGGGGTAATAGAACAGTATGATAGAATTCAATATCAAAGCTGGTAGTAGTATTACCACTATTCGTGAGATTATTCACCATCGGATAAATACATGCATCACCGGCACCATATGGCGTAACAATGACGGCAACATCATTGTTTTTTAGACAGGCACCTGTGCCACTGGGATCTTCTAAATTTAATACGACATGATAGCCTGCACCAGCAGCGGTAATACTAAATACACCAAAACTTCGGTCTAAGGCTGGTGTATGACCGGCGGTGAAATAACCCCATGCATATACTATATTATCTTTGTATGTCCCTCCGACAATAGCTCGATGGACATAGTCGTTCGTATGATGGACGGTTGAATGCCCCTTCCTCGACACTTGAAACGCATCGCTACGATTTCCAGCCGTCCCATTGCCGATGATAAAAATATCATCAGTATCTATGAGATTTGTTGGAGTGGAAGTACCTTGTGCAACATTGTAGTAACCCATCACCGTCTGTCCATAACTTTGGCCAATCAGACTATCTCCCCCAGGTATAGTTGCATTCAGCGCTTTATTGATGATGATGTTATTATTGCCTCCACCAATAAATCCGAACTTCGATGAATCCGAAATCAGATTCATTTCACCTCCGATAATTGCGCTCCCTTCAGCTCCTTCACGTATTGTATCTTGTTTCCCAGATCCGATGTAGCTGTACTTTGCTCCTCTGCCGATGTAATTTGTTGATCCGGCGACAATCACCGAATTATTACAATTACTATCAATCAGATTTGCTCTGCCACCACTAATAACGGAATACGTACTTCGGATCTCATTCTTATTCGAGTTTGAGCCTCCACCACCAATCACCGAGCCGACCATGTCCGAACGGATGATGTTGCCTTGAAAGCCTCCGATGATATTCGGACTTGCGGCATTCGGTTCGTATCGCATGACTCGTTTGCTTCCTCGATTTGCCGTTGCATCGCCATCATTGACATGAATTTCAAATGCTGTGCTGTCGGTTGTGCCCACAAAGTTTGTTCCGGCTGTTGTGCCAGAGTTACCAGTGAGAGTCCAACCACCTGATGTTCCGCCAGTACCACCATTTGCGGCACCGAGCGTTCCTGTCACATCATTTGCTAAGTCAACTGAGCCATAAGTCGGTGAACCTGCTGCATTGCCATGCAACACTGTTGTTGTTGTGCCTTGTGTTCCCGCACCGAAGGTTGTCCCTGCTCCATCGCTGAGCGCAATCCTATTCGGAACGCCCATTGGTTTTGCAGTACTCCCCTTCAACTGTGTCATCAGTTCCGGAGCGAGCTTCGCAGCCGTTACTGATTGATCGGGGATGTTCAAGGCATACGGCACTCCTGCAAGTTGTGTAAGTGGTCGCATCTCTGACCCACCATCAACCTTAATGCCAACCCACATCGGGCGGTTAAGGTCTTGCACTGCAGGTAGTGGCGATCTGCCAGCACCGAGCAAGATGTTGAAGAGTCCGTTCTTCACCTCAGCATCATAACTACCAGACCATACAGAAGTTCTTCCGTAGTGGTCGGAGTAGAGCGAGGCTGTGATTGTATGTGTTCCATTCATAGCACTTCCATCAGAGTTAGTGATTTGCCCTTGATAACTCATAATGCGAGGTACGTCTGTACTGACGTTCGTCTGCGCAACTGAGTTCTGATAAAACACGACCGTTATAAGAGCTACTCCGGTCATGAGTTTTAGTAGATGTCTCATTGTATTGATACATAAACATGCAGTCTTCCACTGACTCCCTGAACAAGCGTGAGCTAAGCGATAACAAGAGTTTTAATGCTATGCTCAAGGAGTCAGCAGTTGATACTGCTGTGAGAAATGCGGATTCTTTACCATCTCTCAACCGTTTACATATCTGTACGGTCAATACTGATATGTTCGGTTTCGCTTCGGCAAAAACTGGATGTACGTATAGTACAAGGGCAGGCGCAAGCCAGCCCTTTATTTTTTTAAAGATTTGGGTTTGGTACAGAAAGAACCTCAGGCACTCTGCCTGCAAAGAAAAGGGCTTATGAAAGACTGCGACACTCATATTGCTCTACGGGGAAACAATAACCTTTACTTGTCCAGCACATTCTCAAAGAAGAGGCAAACTTTTTTCGAGTGAAGTTCTCGAATGTAGGATGTCAGGTCTTAGATAAAAGATCCGGATAAACAATGCGAATTCCGATAGCTAAGTTCCCGCTGCTATGTGAAGGAATTGTTAAGAAATAGAATGGAGAAATTACGAGGTTTTTTTTTAAGAAAATAATCTTAATGGATTTAACATCGTTACAATAGCCATGATTGTAAATGAGAACCATATCCAAACAACACGAACAGCGAGATATTATTCGATGGGTTCCTTTTCCGAACCAGTTGACGAACTCTGGATCGTATTGCACGGCTATGGGCAGCGAGCAGAGCAATTTATTAGCGATTTTGCCCCTATCTCTGGCTCTGGCGTTTTGATTGTCGCTCCCGAAGCGCTATCCCGTTTCTATTGGAAAGGATTCTCCGGAGAAGTTACGGCATCGTGGATGACTCGAGAAGATCGGTTGAATGAAATTCAGGATTACATTAATTATTTAGATAATCTGTATAACGAAATATTAAAACCTTTGATGGATCGTCCGAAACGAATTATCGGTCTGGGATTTTCGCAAGGTTGTCCTACTCTTTTGCGTTGGCTTGCCGCTGGTAATTCTCGAGTGGATGAAATTGTCATCTGGTCAGGCGATGTGCCACGCGATTTAGCCTTTGATGAGTTTCGTTCACATACCCAAAATGCTGAGAAATGGTTGATCTATAGTAAGACTGATCCCTTTATTCGCGCTGAGATTATCACTGAAACGAAGGAGTTATTAACGTCACGTGGTAACGAATTTAGAACAATCGAATTTGAAGGAGGTCATAGTATCCCTGTAAAAACACTTCTCCAACTCAAGGAGCATATCGGTAAAGCTAAAACTGATTAATTGAAAATTGAAGGAATTCGATTCGTGCTATTATAGTTTTACAACGCCAAAATACGAGAAGCAGAGCATTTTCGGGGCCCTTAGCTCAGTTGGTTAGAGCAGTCGACTCATAATCGATTGGTCGCAGGTTCAAGTCCTGCAGGGCCCACAAAATTAACCATTCACTTCCCTCGCTGGAAAGCATTTATTCTACGTGGCTGAAAACCCATTTTCCCAACCTCATGAGTACTGGATGCGCATCGCCTTGAATGAGGCTCAGCGCGCCTATGAAGCCGACGAAGTCCCGATAGGTTGTATCATTGTCAGAAATAATGTGATCGTTGGTAAGGGACATAATCAAACCGAACAGCTAACTGATTCGACGGCTCATGCTGAGATGATTGCATTGACTTCGGCTGCTGGAACACTGGAGTCGCGGTTTCTTACTGGCTGCACTGCTTACGTGACGCTCGAACCCTGTCCGATGTGCGCTGGGGCAATGGTGAACTCTAGGATAGAGCGATTGGTGTACGGTGCTTATGACCCCAAGGCGGGTGCCTGTGGTACGCTCTTTACGATTACCGAAGATGATCGTTTAAATCATCAGGTACAAACCGTGAGCGGTATCTTAGACCATGAATGCGGAGAAATACTCCGTGACTACTTTTCTAAGAAACGAAAGAAAACCTCGCGTTGAATTATTTCAGAGTCACTCTTAGAATGGTCTTTGGAATCTAAAGAAGAATCTGCCTGCTTCTTTGATATCAGTTCTGAACGACACACCTATCTGCACTCCTTCTGGATGTCCAATTCCGATACCGATGTTATACGCAATCGTGGAGAACGTTATATCGCCGAATCCTTGGAGCAAATTATTATCTTGACGAACTCTCTTGCAAAATCCAAAGTCATTCAAAATGATAAGTTCTGGACTATCTTTGAAGAATGTACTTAGTGCTGCGAGACTGAATCGGAGTTCTGTGTTGAGGAGTACGAGACGGTTACCACCGATAATTCTATTCTTCAGTGCCGGCAGCGAAGAAGGACCGCCGATGAATTCTAACTTTTGGAACGGCGCATCCCCCGTTGAGCTTTCCATCCGGAATCGCGTATCGAACGAAAGTCCAGGGCAGATCGGGTTGAAATTTCTAAGATCAAAAATATATCGTTGATAGCTACTATCAGCGCCGACGTTTGTTCCGAACTCTGTTTGAAGGAGAGTGACCCAACCGTTCATTCTTCTATATGAAACAGTATCTCCCCAGAAATTTGCTTGGCTTACCGTTTCGTATTTTGCGTCTTCATGGCCTGCGGTAACCACCCATTCATTCATCCTTCCTTGGGTAATAGTTGGATTTGATGGCAGGTCTTTTCCGCCACCAAATCTGCCGTGAAATACTCGTTGAGGTTGGTTGTAGTATATATCACTTCGGTACTCGACACGTAATTCAGATTTATGTTCGGGTCTAAATGCCACGTAAGCATTCCATCCCTCAATCTTGAAATAGTCTCTGAAATCTTCACGCACAAGGAAAGCATACGCTGCATTTTCTCCTCGCTGCGTCCGCCACGCGTCTTCTGTTGTGGTGACGTTATGATATTCCGCGCCTAAGGCAATAGTTGGTACGAGTCTCCAACGTTCAACAGCGATAGACGTATCATTCTTCCCTATTGGTATTCTGAATTCTCCACCTAATTGCGATTGTCCTTTTTTCTCTTCGAATCCGTAGCCGATGCCGCCCTTAATTCCAAATTCCTGATGCGGCCCAAAATCTGCCATACCCGGAGTAGCAATACCCAAGTAATAACCGTTTACGCGGTTAAAATCCATAAACGGCAACGATTCTAAATGTGGTATCTCGCGGTCATATGCTGGCTCAGTGATCAGAAATGAATGGCGATGATGCCTTCTTTTACCTGCATAATCTCCTACTTTTAAGTCGAGTAATAATGAATCGTCCGTCGAATCTTGGAAGCTCCACAAATCTTCATCCGAGCTATCACGGAAACGGAACATATTTTTTAACGGGTTATCCAGAAACTTACCCTTAAGCAAGTCTGGCAAAAAATTGGTATCGCCAACGGAATAATTGAGGTGTATCCCAGAATTAAGATCGTTTGTCGGAAGCTCACGTTGCTGGTAAAGTTCTTGTGCGCGAAGAGTTACTGAAAAAAAGAGAGATCCGATGAAGAGAAAACAAGCTGTACAAATTTTTGTCATAGGCGACGAATTTATCGTATGAATGATACAAAAATACGCCTATTACCTCCCTTTGTTTCGATAAACGCAAAACCTTGTCAAAGGCAATAAAAAAGCCGAGTTAAACTCGGCTTTTATGAATAGTAAATCTACGCTAACCATAAGATTAATTCTCTGTCTCAGGAGTAGCTTCAGGCTCTGCCACTGCAGTCTCTTCAACTACCTCAGGTGCTGCCTCAGCAACCGGTATTGCCTTCGCAGTTACGGCTTTACGACGTGTTGGACGCGGCTTCGAAATTTTCGCCTTCGGCGCGGCACCGCTCTCGTTCCAATCAACGAGTTCAAGAATTGCCATTTCAGCGCTATCACCAAGGCGTCTTCCGAGTTTCACAACACGGGTATAGCCACCTGGGCGAGAAGCAACCTTCGGTGCAATCTCTGTGAACAATGTCTTCAGTACATCAGTATCCTTAATGAAACGACCTACTTGACGACGAGCGTGTACGCGTTGAATAGAAACGGTCTTTTCATCCCCTGTCAAAGCCAATGAACGCTTTGCTGTTGTGATCAAAGGTTCAACATAAATGCGAGCCTCTTTGGCTTTAGCAACTGTTGTCTTGATCTTTTTATGTTGGAGCAAAGAGGTTGCAAGCGCATTGAGCGTCGAAGCTCTATGCGTATTCGTACGACCTAATTTTCTTCCCTTACGTCCATGTATCATGGTCTTATCTTTCTATTAAGTACAAACGTAAAATCAATGAGCACTAACTGTCTCGTGTCCCTCGAGATATTTATCGACATCCATACCAAACTGAAGTCCAAGATTCTCGACGAGTCTTCCGAGTTCGTCAAGTGACTTACGACCAAAGTTGCGGAATGTGAGTAATTCGCGCTCGTCTTTGCGAACGAGTTCAGCAATGTTTTTGATATTCGCGGCGCGCAAACAATTCTGTGAGCGAACTGAAAGATGAAGTGTATCAACCGGAGTGGTGAGTACAGCTCTGATTCTCTCTGTCTCGGTATCGGCGATTGGCTTTGTCGGCAGTTCATCCTCAGGTCCTCCAAAGCGGACGAAAAGATTTACATGATCCCGTAGCGTTTTGCCCGCAAGAGTAATCGCTTCTTCTGGAGTCAGCGAGCCATCTGTATCAACTTCAAGAATCAGCTTCTCGTAATCTGTCTTTTGACCTACACGAGTAGGCTCGACGCTAAAGCGTACGTTTACGATCGGTGTAAAAATCGAGTCAATCGCAATTGTGCCAAGAGGTGCATCGGCAGACTTATTTTCATCTGAAGGTATATACCCTCTGCCGTGCCCAACAACAAGCTCCATCTGAAAACGAGCATCTTTCGAAAGTGTGAAAAGATGATGGTCTGGATTCAGGATATCAATTTCATTTGTAAACTGTTGAATATCGCCTGCCTTAAAATCTTTTGGGCCTTTGATATCAACCAATAACCTTGTCGGTGTATTTTGTTCAGCTCGAATTCTTACACCCTTTAGATTAAGAATGATCTCGGCAACATCTTCCGTGACGCCCTTAACCATCGAAAATTCATGCTGAACGCCTTCGATCTTCAAGCTGGTAAACGCGCTACCTGGAATTGAAGACAGAAGAATACGGCGCATTGAATTACCAAGCGTAGTCCCATAACCCTCCTCGAGAGGAGATGCAATGAATCGCCCGAAAGTTTTCGTCCTTGAAGATTCCTCAAGCTCAATGCGTTCCGGCATTTGTAAATTTGTCATGCGATTTTCCTTAATAAAATTTGTGTCGTAAAATTTGTATGACGAATTATTTAGAGTATAACTCGACGATAAGCTGTTCGTTAGCATTCAACGGAATGTCAGCACGTTCAGGAACAGCAAGAAATGTCCCCGAAAGATCAGCCTTATTCAGCGATAACCATGATGGTACGCCCGAATCGCCACGTGTTCGTTTCAAAGATTCGTGCACAACTTCTAATTTGCGTGAGCTTTCCTTGAGTTGAATAACATCACCTGGGTTTAACAAGTACGAAGGGATGTTTACAGTCTTTCCGTTCACAAGCACATGGCCGTGAAGAATCAGCTGTCTTCCGGCTTTACGTGAAGGAGCAATGTTCAGTCGGTAAATAACATTATCAAAACGACGCTCGAGGAGTTTTACAAGATTATCACCAGTAATACCGCGCATTCTTGAAGCTTTCTCGAAGGTATTGCGGAACTGTGTTTCGAGCATTCCATAGGTACGACGAATTTTTTGCTTTTCGCGCAACTGAATACCGTACTCAGAAACTTTGGAACGACGTCCCATACCATGTTGGCCAGGTGGGAAATTGCGTTTCTCGACAGGACACTTCTCAGAGAAACACTTTGCGCCTTTTAAGAAAAGCTTTTGCTTTTCTCTGCGGCATAATTTACACGATGGATCTGTATAACGAGCCATAATTAGAGATTTTGAGTTGTTGAATCGTTGCTTTTAGCCTTCGTCCTTCAG
Organism: bacterium; assembly: GCA_037143335.1. GTDB lineage: Bacteria > Bacteroidota > Ignavibacteria > Palsa-1295 > Palsa-1295 > PALSA-1296. Next base: position 117,728 of record JBAWZA010000008.1, read on the forward strand.
TATAGCTTCGACATGAAGTTTACGACATAAAAACTACTCTGGCAGAAAAATCTGCCCCGAAAAAAAAATTAGACGCGACGCTTTTTCGGCGGACGGCATCCATTATGCGGCATCGGAGTTATATCTTTGATCGATAAAACATCAATACCTGCAACTTGTAAGGCACGGACAGCAGCTTCTCTGCCTGAACCGGGTCCTTTGATAAAGACATCAACTTTGCGAAGTCCCATATCGTACGCTTCTTTCGCTGCTGCTTCAGCAGACACTTGTCCGGCAAACGGTGTATTCTTACGTGATCCCTTGAACCCGAGCTTTCCGGCAGTCGCCCATGAAAGAGTGTTCCCTTGTATGTCAGTGAGGGTCACAGCGATATTATTAAATGTCGCTTTAATGTGCGCATGCCCGTGAGCTTGGGCTACAATTTTCTTTTTTGTGCGCTTTGTACCTGCTGTTGCTGTCTTTGCCATATTCTATAAATTACTTCTTAGCTGCTGCTTTCTTCTTACCAGCAACCGTCTTACGCTTGCCTTTTCTTGTACGCGAATTAGTTCTGGTACGCTGACCGCGAACTGGAAGGCTCTTGCGATGACGCAAGCCACGATAGCTTCCGATATCCATGAGACGTTTAATTGAGAGCTGTTGCTCGCTACGAGCAACACCTTCAACTTTGTACTCATTCGTAATAATCTGACGTATTGCCGTAATTTCGTCTTCTGTCAGATCGGCAATTTTTTTATCCTCAGATATTCCTGCTTTCTCTAAGATTTTTGTTGCAGAAGTTTTGCCTATTCCGTAGATATAGGTCAGCCCAATAACTGAGCGCTTTGATTTTGGTAGATCTATTCCAGCTATACGTGCCATCTAAAAAGTATTATCCTTGACGTTGTTTATGTTTTGGGTTTGTCTTGCAAATAACACGAACGACGCCCCTTCGGACGACGATCTTACAATGCTCGCAGCGTTTTTTTACGGATGCTTGTACTTTCATAACTTGCCTCTAAAAAAATTACTTGTAACGGTATGTGATTCTACCCTTTGTAAGGTCGTATGGAGAAAGCTCCACCGTTACCTTATCGCCATGTAATATCTTGATAAAATGCATTCTCATTTTACCCGATACATGTGCCAAAATCGTATGACCGTTATCAAGTTTTACTCGAAACGTCGCATTTGGTAATGCCTCCTCAATAACTCCATCAACTTTAATAGCAGATTGCTTTGACATCCAAACGATCTAAAGAATACAAATTTTGCCACTTACAGCCCGTTGCAAACGGCATTTCGCTAAATTTCGTTCCAAAATTCTACTTTGTGAGAATCTCGCCGCCGTAAGAGCGAACAGCGATTGTATGCTCAAAATGAGCACTTCTCTTGCCGTCACCGGTGACGACGGTCCAACCATCCGTCAAGGTCTTGACTTTACCGGTGCCCATGTTTATCATAGGTTCGATTGCAAGGGTCATCCCCTCTCGCAATTCGATGTTCCGATACGCTGGGTCAAAGCGCTTGAGCACGTAATTTGGAACCTGTGGTTCTTCGTGAAGATTTCTACCAATTCCATGCCCAACTAAATCCTTGACAATTCCGTACCCAAATGATTGGCAGTAATCCTGAATCGCCTTTGAAATATCATATAGTCTGCCACCACTTCGTGCGGCGGCAATTCCGAGGAGTAACGAATCTTTCGTAACTTCGAGGAGCTTTTTGACATCCGGTTCGATTTCGCCAACGGCATAGGTCCAAGCGCTATCGCCAAACCAACCGTTCTTTTCAACACCTATATCAACTGAGATTGTATCGCCTTCTTCCAGAGGTACACCATTCGGGATTCCGTGTACAACAGCATTGTTGAGTGACATACAGGTGGCATATTTAAAAGTTTGCCTTCCGACTTTGTACCCCTTGAATGCTGGCCTTCCTCCGTTATCTACAATGAACTTGTCAGCTTTATCGTTGATTTCTAAGGTTGTGACACCTGGTTTTACGAGTGTCTGAACATACTGAAATGTCTCATGAACGAGGTGAGCACTTTCTCGTATTTTTGCGATTTCCTCTTCGGTCTTGACCGTCATTCTGTGATCCCACATTGCCTTAGTTCTGAAGACCTATTGTCTTGAGAGAGTGGTCTCTTTTTAGAAACCACCACCGCCGCCATATACTCCGCCGCCTGTTGAACGACCTTTTAACTTACCTGACTTCATCAAGCCATCATAGTTATGCATGAGCAAATGCGATTCAATCTGTTGCAGCGTATCAAGAGCAACACCAACCATAATCAACAAACTAGTACCGCCGAAGAACTGTGCAAATCCCGATGTTACACCCAAGCTCGTAACGAATGTCGGCAAGATTGCAATGATTGCTAAAAATATTGCGCCGGGCAAGGTCAAGTGTGTAAGGATATTATCAATATAATCCGAAGTGTTTCTGCCTGGACGTACGCCTGGAATAAATCCGCCTTGCTTCTTCATCGTATCAGCAACGTCACGAGGGTTAAACGCGATCGCCGTATAGAAATACGTGAACACCACAATCATAATGCCGAAAATTATGGCATGACTGAAAGAACGGTAATCAAAAAACTTTCCTATGCTCTGCACAAATGGAGAAGCAGGAAAGAACGTAACAAGTGTTGTTGGAATAAATAAAATTGCTTGTGCAAAAATGATTGGCATAACTCCAGCTGTATTAATCCTAATCGGGATGTGCTGAGTTGTGCCGCCGTATACTTTTCGACCGATTACACGCTTTGCATACTGCACCGGTATTTTTCTAATGCCCTGTGTAATGAGGACAACGAAAGCGATGATACCAACGAAGAATGCAATCAATACAACTTCAACGATGATATTCTTACCGGCATCAGTACCGATGTCTTTGAATTCATCAAGTAATGCGCCTGGGAAACGTGCAATGATACCAATGAAAATGATAAGGGAAATTCCATTTCCGATGCCACGCTCGGTGATTTGCTCACCCAACCACATCATAAACATTGTTCCAGCAGCCAAACAGAATACTGTGCTGATCGTAAATAGTAGAGGACTTACGCCTTCAGCAACTACTCCGCCACCCATGCTCTGTAAGTGAACCGCAACACCGATTGCTTGAAGCGAGCCAACGACAAACGTACCAACTCTTGTTAGTTGTGTAATCTTTTTACGTCCTTCTTCACCTTCTTTTTGAAGTTTCTGGAAATACGGCACTACACTTCCCATCAACTGAATGATGATCGAAGTAGAAATATATGGCATGATACCCAACGCAAAAATGGCAGCGTTCTTGAACGCGCCACCTACGAAGAGATCATAGAGTCCGAAAAGTGAATTCGAACCACCCTGCCCCGATTGACGCTCGAGTGCAACGAGATCAATACCCGGAAGGGTAATGTGCGCACCAAAACGGACAACAACAAGTAACGAAACAGTATAGATGATTCGCTGACGCAGTTCGTCTATCTTGAAGATATTCCGAAAGCTATCTGTAAGTCTGCTCATGAATTAACAATCAAAAAAATTATTATGCCACAACGGCTTCAATCTTTCCACCTGCTTTTTCGATCTTCGCGGCTGCACCTTTAGAAACTTTGTGCACCTGAATAGTCATTGCGACTGTAACGTCGCCGACACCAAGAACTTTTACTCGTGCATGACCGCCGGTGATCATACCAACAGCACGAAGCAATGCAGGAGTGATCGGTTCACCTTTAGGAAGGCGACCTGACTTTGCTGCTTCTTCGAGACGCGATACATTAACTTCCTCGTATTCAACGCGGAACGGCGCCTTGAATCCGAACTTTGGTAAACGACGAGAAAGAGGCATCTGGCCTCCTTCAAATCCTAATTTCCTTTTATTACCAGAACGAGATCCCGCTCCGTTTGATCCGCGTGTTGAGGTTTTGCCGTGACCTGAACCGATACCTCGGCCTACACGCTTATTATTCTTTATCGCTCCGGCTGCCGGACGTGGGTTGAGTTTAAGTGTTACTTCCATATTGGTTACTAACGCGGAATTGTTGAAGTATCCGCTCGCATTAAAAAAATATTACGCCGCTTGTGGCGAATGGTTACTTACGCTTCAGTCACTTCAACGAGGTGACGAACCGTGCGAATCATTCCGCGAATTGCAGGACTATCATTTTTGACAACGACGTAGTTCGGACGACCTAAGCCGAGAGCCTTGATAGTCAATTTGTGATTCTTGAGCGTATCGTTGACACTCTTCACTTGTTTAATTGTAAGCTTTTTCATGGTATTATCCGTTGAACACTTTTGAAAGTGAAATACCTCTGCGCTCAGCAACTGCCGCAGCGTCTGTGAGTGACTCAAGCGCTGACATCGTAGCCTTCACTAAATTGTGGGGATTCGATGAGCCTTGAGATTTCGTTAAAATATCTTGAACACCTGCAAGTTCAAGTACTGCGCGAACGCCACCGCCAGCGATCAACCCTGTTCCAGGCGATGCTGGCTTCAAAAATACTTTACCTGCACCAAATTTACCATTGATGGCATGAGGAATACTACCCTTACGTAACGGGATTGTTTTCACGTTACGCTTTGCATCTTCGGTTGCTTTTGTCACCGCGTCCTGGACTTCGTTAGATTTCCCGAGACCGATACCAACGTGACCATTACCATCGCCTACGGCAACGATAGCATTGAAGCTGAAACGGCGACCGCCCTTAACAACCTTTGCTACGCGATTAACCGCAACAAGTTTGTCTTTCAGGTTAAGTTCAGATGTACGAATCTTTGCCAAAATAGTAATTATTGCTTAAAATTGTAAACCAGCTTCACGTGCACCATCAGCTAATGCCTTGATGCGACCATGATATAAATATCCATTGCGATCAAACACGACAGAAGTGATCCCCTTCTCCTTTGCCACTTCAGCAATCGCCTTACCAGTCAGTTTTGAAATCTCCGTCTTCTATGCCTTAGACTCAAGATTTCTTGAGCTTGAAGAAGCAATCGTCATACCCTTCGAGTCGTCAATTAACTGTGCATAAATCGAAGCATTGCTTCGGAAAACAACGAGACGTGGGCATTCTGTAGTGCCACGAACGATTCGTTGAATTTTGCGGCGACGACGTAAACGACGTTCTGCTTTGTCCTGTAAATGTAGTTTCGTTGCCATTGTAGCTTTCCTAAAAAATTATTTACCTGCGGTCTTACCTTGTTTGCGGATGATACGCTCATCAGAATACTTCACTCCCTTGCCTTTATAAGGCTCTGGTGGTCTGATAGAACGAATCTTTGCTGCGACTGCACCGACAAGTTGCTTGTCAATACCTGAAATAGTAAGTGTTGTCGGCGTTGGAATATCAATGGTGATTTCATCAGGAGCAGCAAAAACCACTGGGTGAGAAAATCCAAGATTGAACTGTACCCACTTGCCTCTTTTTT
>JBAWZA010000009.1:0-117557 GCA_037143335.1 bacterium
ATTGTCCGCCGGAAATGACGCCTGCAAAACCGCTGGCATTATTTAGTGTCCCTCCTCCGACAGTTGCATATGAAACGTTTGCAGAGTTTCCTTGACCACCTCCGACGGTTGAGAGATTACCACCCGCAAAGTTTCCTAATCCACCGACAACACTTGCAAATTGTGCAATTGCGTTGTTATTTTGCCCACCAGAAATAGTTGAAAATTGTCCACTTGCGGTGTTATTTTGCCCACCAGAAATAGTTGAAAATTGTCCACTTGCGGTGTTAAGGCTACCGCCGCCTACGAACGAGTAATCATCAGTTGCTTTATTTCCGAGTCCACCGCCGATCGCTGAGGCTTTACCGCTTGCGGCATTGCCCGAAGTCGTTGTACCATCATACCCGCCACCACCAACGAATGCACCTTGTGCACTAGCAGTATTCGAGCTACCTCCTGAAATTGCCGAGGCTTGGGCAGATGCGATATTTGCAAATCCGCCGCCAACCGATGCGTGGAAGGCACCAGTAGCCTGGTTGTCTTGGCCGCCACCGATCGAAGAGTACGCACCACTTGCAAGGAGGTTGAATCCGCCAGCAATTGTTGAAGCATTACCGCTGGCAGTGTTTCCAAAAGTTGTCGTGCCGTCGTATCCTCCGCCTCCGACGAATGAACCGTTACCGCTCGATGTGTTGTGCGATCCGCCTCCGACAGTTGCAGAATTATTTGATGCAGTGTTTGATTGTCCGCCGGAAATGACGCCTGCAAAACCGCTGGCATTATTTAGTGTCCCTCCGCCAACAGTTGAGAGATTACCACCCGCAGAGTTTCCTAATCCACCGACAACACTTGCGGCATTACCAGAAGCTGTGTTGCCTGTCGTTGTTGTGCCGTCGTAACCTCCACCTCCAATAAATGAGCCTGGTCCGCTTGCCGTGTTCGAACTACCGCCGGCTACTGTTGCTGCCTGCGCCGAAGCTTTGTTTGTAAATCCACCGCCTACGGTTGCATGGAAAGCTCCGGATGCCTGATTATTCTGACCGCCGCCAACCGTTCCCCAACCTCCGGACGCGAGATTATTTAATCCACCGCTAATGACTGAGGTCTTACCCGATGCAATATTGCCTGAGAAGACTGAGCCATCAAATCCTCCACCACCGATAAAAGATCCAATTCCAGAAGCGAGGTTGCTGTATCCTCCGACAACCGCTGAGTGCGTCGCCGAAGCCGTATTGAGAACACCGCCACTGACGGTTGCATAATTCGCAGTTGCACTGTTCGCAACTCCACCGCCAACACCCGAAGCACTGCCTGCGCAGCATTACCTGCGAGGCTTAGGCCATCGGTACCACCACCAGCGACAACAGAGCCAGTGCCTGTGGCTTTATTATTCAGTCCACCTCCGACTGTAGCATATGTATGATCACTGGTTGTTCCAGCATTATCACCGGCTTGATTCGTCTTACCTCCGCCCACAACGCTATAGTCATCCGTTGCTTTATTTCCAAGTCCACCGCCGATCGCTGAGGCTTTACCGCTTGCGGCATTGCCCGAAGTCGTTGTACCATCATACCCGCCACCACCAACGAATGCACCTTGTGCACTAGCAGTATTCGAGCTACCTCCTGAAATTGCCGAGGCTTGGGCAGATGCGATATTTGCAAATCCGCCGCCAACTGATGCGTGGAAGGCACCAGTGGCTTGATTATCTTGGCCACCACCGATCGATGAGTAGGCACCACTTGCAAGGAGGTTGAACCCGCCAGCAATTGTTGAAGCATTGCCGCTGGCAGTATTCCCAAGTGTTGAGATGCCATCATACCCGCCACCTCCGACGAATGATCCGTTGCCGCTTGCAGTATTAGAATTTCCACCTGCAACTACGGACGCACTACCCGATGCAACTTGAGTTGCCGCAGAACGTGATGTCTGCCAATCCACTGCATTTGCTCCGCGTTTGTTTCCACCTGCGACAGCACCATCAGCAAGCTGAGCTTCGATAGCTCCTGTGCCTTTTGGTGAAAGTGCAAAATCTATGTTTGCATCTGCTCCTGTTGCGGCTTCACGCAGACCAGCATTGCCTGCCGAGTAAGGTGCGGCAGTTGTATAAGTTTCGGTTATATGAAGAATTACCGAACCAGTCCAAGAAAGATTGCCCGCGTTATCACTGATAAGCGATGCTCCAGGAGCAGCTGGGAGCGAAGTTGGCCAGATGTAGCTCAGACCTCGAACGTTAAGATTTCTCAATACTGTCGCATCACCTACTTGAGAGAGCGTGAACGGGACCGTAGGTCCTGCTGCCTCGCTAAAAGTCAGATCGCCACCACCATTAATCCCAATTGCATAATCACGGACAGGTGCTCCGCTGATTACATGCAAACTTGCAGGACCGACATAGACTTCTTGCCACCTATGCGTTGGGTTACCGAGAGAACGGTTATTATCCGTCATTGGAGTGATATTTCCGCTCACGGCAACATCGCCGTTGCCACTACTACTAATTGTCATACGAGTAGTGTTATTGGTAATAACCGTAAGGCTCACGTTATCTTGTGTGCCAAATTTTCCGTAGCCAGGGATTACCGGGTCAGGGGCGCCGGTACCGTTTTGGTTGCCATTCCAGAGCAGTGAGTTCGAGGTTGATGGCGACCCAACCCCCTGAGTAAGAAATACTTGATCCGTGAGTACTGAAGGAAGTGTAAATTTTACACCCAACGAGCCAGTCGCAGGCTTAACGATTGTAAAATGCGAGAGACCGTCATCTACTTCAAGCCAATGTTGCGCAAAAGATGTCGAAACGCAAAGAGTGAGAAATGCAAATAAAATGGAAGCAGAGAGGTGTACTTTTGTCATTGCAGTTAGTGATTTATGAGAGATTGTTCGAGGTTCGGAATATCATCCGACTTTGGTACAACCAATACGCAAAGATACGGAACATTAGCCTCTGATGAAGGTATTCTCCTCTCCCGAAGCATAAAGTGAGTGACGCGAAAAGATGACTCACTAAATACCAATAGTGATGGTTCTTCTACATTGTTCATTCTGCAACCCATTGTTACTACAAAAATGTTGAGGCTCAAACTGAAAAAGCACAAACGATTGGAGGAGGAATAAATGGCTTACGACGAAAAATTAGCAACACGAGTTCGTGTTGCACTCGGAACCGAGAAAATTGTCGAGGAAAAAAAGATGATGGGTGGATTGACGTTCATGGTCAATGGAAAAATGTGTGTCGGTGTTCATGATGACGATCTGATGTGCAGGATAGAACCAGCAAATCAAGACGAAGCGCTTGATAAGCGTGGCGCACGGGTCATGGACTTTACCGGTAAGCCGATGAAAGGATTTGTCTTTGTAAGTCCAGAAGGTCTGACATCGAAAGCTCAGTTTGATTATTGGATTACGCTCGCACTTGATTTTAATTCTTCGGCGGTCGCATCAAAGAAATCAAAAGCGAAATGAGTATTGTTGGTGAACTTGCCTCAGCTCTCGGTAAACGAGATGAAAAGCCAAATCAAGAGCTGGCGAAACGTATCGTTGCCAAATCCGATTCACGAGCAATAGCTCAACTTATTGCATTGCTCGATGATGAGAACAAAGCAATTCAAAGTGATTCAATAAAGGTGCTTTACGAAATCGGCGAATCCAAACCGGCACTCATAGCCGAGTACGCCGCGAATTTTGTAATTCTCTTGAATAGCAAAAATAATCGGCTCCAATGGGGAGCCATGACTGCACTCGATACGATTACGGGGTTGAATCCGAAGCCCATTCTTTTAGCACTTCCGCGCATTCTGCAAATTACAGATGAGGGCTCAGTAATTACAAGAGATCATGCTGTTGGGATATTGATCAAATTATGTCTTGATGATCCAAAGTTCGAAAAAGGATTCGAGCATCTGATCAAGCAGCTCGCAACTGCTCCGACGAATCAGCTCCCGATGTATGCCGAAAGAATGCTCCCGATTGTTACAGAAAAAAGAAAAGCGAAATTTATGCAAACGTTACAGCTGCGGTTGCCAAAAGTTGAGCAAGAATCAAAACGCAAGCGAATTGAAAAAGTAATCTCTAAACTTCAATAATATTTTTATCACATATCTACAAATGAAAATCCGACTAATTTTTGTAACGACACTCGACGGCAAAGTAACCAAATGGGGCGATCCGCATGTATTTCATTGGTCGTCGAAAGAAGATCAAAGATATTTCATGCACGAGTGGAATTCAGCGAAAGTAATTATCATGGGCAGCTCCACATTTGCATTTGATCCGGTGAAGCCATCGCCAGAGCGCTTGCTGATTGTCATGACAAGTACACCAGAAAAGTACAAGCAATACCTCGTGCCTGGACAAGTTGAATTTACAAAGGAGTCCCCAGTCGAAATCGCTGATAGATTGAAGGCAGCAGGTCATCCTGAAATCTTACTTGTTGGCGGTGCACATATTGCTTCCGCGTATTTAGCTGAAGGGTTAGTTGACGAATTCTGGCTGACGTTTGAACCTCGCATTTTCGGTACTGGCGGAAATTTTGTATCTGAAAAGCCATTAGATGTCAAACTCAAACTCACCAGCATCGAAAAAGTAAATGAGCAGGGTACGCTCATTGCAAAATATGCGATCGAGAAGTAGCTGCTACTCGCCTTGGCCCAATGAATAGCCAATTGCTCCATCGAAGGTACATAAGTTCTCGACCTTTATAAAATCTAAACCGGCTTCCGTGACTCCACTCAAGAGTGCAACAATGTCCTCGTGCTTCACACTCTGCAAATTATTCGAGAGATACCTGCATCTCCAATGATCCGAGAGAAATGTTTCGGGCGCACCATCGGGCCAGACGTTCACTCCCCGATTAGCAATCATCGAGAGCGATAAGCCAGCAGTCGGAATCGCTTGAAGCATTGCCGCTATTTCATCAGGTGATAGGAGTGAATCAAGAAAAATATCAACACCGACGATTTCTTTTTTCTTTGTCTTGCGAACGTAGGGATAAATTTTCTGGTCAATTCTTGCCTTATATGCAACAGACTTGAAGTGCTGCGGAGTTTTTCCTAACCGAGCGATCACAGCGTCGGCGAATTCCGTTGTGCCGACTAACTCGCTGCTAAATTTATACGAATAAATATCCTTCGTGTGAATTCCCTCTTCGATCGTGCAAAGCCAAGCGTTGCCAATTGTTGTTGCAACCTCGGGCTGACCAATATGGATGAGCATCTGAATCGCGCCTTGCAACAATCCTGATGGGTTAGCGATATTCTGACCTGCGATGTTCGGAGCCGAGCCGTGAATTGCCTCGAACATACCGAACCCATCTCCGATATTTGCTGAGCCAGCAATGCCGATTGAGCCTGCAACTTCAGCAGCCACATCAGAGATAACATCACCATAAAGATTCAGTGTCACGATTACATCAAAAATCTCCGGTCGCTCAGCAACGTAGGCTGTGCCGATATCAAGGATATAATGATCTTGCTCGATCTCGGGATATTCGCTTCCGATTTCGTTGAAGACTCGGTGAAAAAGACCGTCGGTCAATTTCATGATATTATCCTTCGTGATGCAACTCACTTTTTTTCTGCCGAGTGCGCGAGCGTACTCGAAGGCATAGCGGATAATTTTTTCTGAACCAGGGCGCGAGATGAGCTTGAGTGCCTGAACGACATCTTGCGTTTGCTGATGCTCGATGCCGGCATAAAGATCTTCTTCGTTTTCGCGAACGATGACCAGATCAATTTTCGGTTTCAGCGTTTCAATGAACGGAGGATACGCCGCAACTGGGCGAACATTTGCATAGAGTCCTAGCGTCTTGCGAACTGTCACATTCAAACTTTTTACACCGCCTCCTTGCGGAGTCGTAATCGGCGCCTTCAGAAATACCTTCGTTCGGCGGAGGGAATCCCACGACGAATCTTCAATGCCGGACGAAATTCCTTTTTTATAGAGCTTCTCGCCGATTTCAATTACTTCTGGCTCGATCTGCGCATTCGCTGCTTCAAGGATTCGGAGGACAGCGGACATAATTTCCGGTCCGATACCATCCCCGTAGGCTATCGTTATAGGTGTTTTCATATTTGGCGGGCATTAACAGAGATTCGGTGGCGAAGAATCCGAAAAGAATACTTTACACTCCAACCTCCTGCTCCTTATATTGCAACTCATAGAGAGTGCGGTAGATGCCGTTCATCGCGAGTAGCTCGTCATGCGTGCCCATTTCGCGGATTTCGCCTTTGTGCATGACAATGATCTTATCTGCTTTTTGAATAGTCGAGAGACGGTGTGCGATGACTATTGAAGTTCTGCCTTTGAGGAGTTTTGTGATCGCATTCTGAATAAGAATTTCTGATTCTGTATCGATGCTTGAGGTTGCTTCATCCAGAATGAGAATACGCGGATCATACGCTAATGCTCTGGCAAATGAGAGAAGCTGTTTCTCGCCAACGGATAGGATCGCACCGCGTTCTTTGACATGCGTTTGATAACCGCGAGGTAATCTGTTAATAAAAGGAGCAGCGCCGACAGTCTCAGCAGCCGAGATTGCTCGTTCGCTTGAAATATCGGTATTACCAAGTGTAATATTATTTTCTACATCAGCACTAAAGAGGAATACATCTTGCAAAACAATGGCGATATTTTTTCTTAGGTCATGCTCATGGATATTACGGATATCAATTCCATCAATCAGAATTTGTCCTTTCTGAAATTCATAGAACCGTGTGACAAGACTGGTGATCGAAGTTTTTCCCGCACCAGTTGCACCAACGAACGCCACTGTTTCACCTGGCTTTACAACGAACGACACATCCTTGAGGACAAAATCTTCGTCGTTATAGGCAAACCACACATTCCGGAATTCGATCTCTCCACGGGCGTTACCGAGAGCGATGGGATGTTCTGGCACAGCCACATTCGTTGTCTCATCAAGAAGCTTGAAGAGTCTCTCGCTTGAAGCCATTGCGCTCTGAAGAATATTATATTTTTCCGCAAGGTCGCGGATTGGTCGGAAAAACATTTCGGAGTACTGAATAAAAGCAACAAGTGTTCCGATGGTAACAACACTACTCATTGATGCGGTTGAGCCGAGAGCAAGCGATCCGCCGTACCAAATGATCAAACCAAATGTGATTGCAGAAAGGAATTCAACCGTCGGATAAAAAACTGCATAATAAAAAACAGATTTGATATTCGCATCGGTATGCTCTTTATTTATTTTTTCGAATTCTTTATACGTCCTTCGCTCTTGTCCGAATAGTTGAACAGTGATGATACCCGATACACGCTCGTTCAGGAATGCATTCATCCGAGCGACAAGCAATCTGATCTCACGATATGATTCACGCGCTTTTTTTCTGAAAATTGAAGTTGCAATGAGCAGAAATGGGAAGACACACATTACCATCAGGCTCAGCTTCCAGCTGATTATGAACATAAAGACAAAACTCCAGATGATGACAAAGATGTCGGCGAAGACCATAATTATCCCAGAGCTAAAAAGCTCGTTCAATACTTCGATGTCGCTCGTTAGCCGGGTAACGAGTCTGCCAACGGGATTCTGGTCGTAGAAACGGAGCGAAAGTGTTTGCAGGTGCGCAAATAACTCTTTGCGAAAATTATAGATCGTCTTTTGCCCGATCCATTGAGTAAGAACAGTTTGTGCGTATTGGACGATTGCTTGCAATAAGATCGTACCAATGATAAGACCAAGCACTTTGTAGAGACCCGGATAATCACCTTTCATGATGTGATCATCAATAGCGCTCATCACGAGTATTGGACGCAAGGGACCTAAAGAAGTGATGATAACAGTAACCAGTATCGCTCCGAACACCTGCCATTTATATGGACGGAGGTATTTCAGGAGACGCTTCATCAATCGCGCATCATACGCTTTGCCTAATAATTCTTCTTCGTTAGCCATTAAGCGGTCACTAACAACTATTCGAATAAAAAAAGTCGAAGCGGTTTGGGAGTAAATTTTTAACAGCCGCCGCCAGAGCCTTCATAGACTTCTTCGTAGATCTTGCCGTTATATTGGAGGAGAATGTAATCCCAACTCGATACGTTGCGTCGTTGGATCACCACATCGCAATTGCCATCGCCAGCGATGTCGAGCACGTCAACGATTTTGTAGTAATGCGTTTCCAATGAGATACCGGGATCGGGGTAGTGAGTGAATAATGATTTGAAGCCGTTGCCATCGGGGCGCAAAATGACGGTGAGTGAATATTGTATCTCGCCTTCGAACTCGCCACGCTTCACTTCATCACCCATGATGTAATAAGTGACTAAGTACTCTGGCTTACCATCCCCATCAAGATCGGTTGCACGAATCTCAAATATGTATGCTCGGTCAACAATATTTTTTGGAACACCACGATTTGTAAATTCATCTTTCCCATATTTGAGCACGCCAATTTCAAGAACCGAGTCTATTTTGAACTCAGGAATCGGTCGTAGTGGCTGAGCATGTGAGATAACAAGGCCATGCAGCTTCATCAAGAATTTCATTGAGTCATCGTAAGCAAGTTTTACTTCCGAGATCACCGAAGAGCAACTGTTCAGAGTATCAATGTTCCCTACCTTTACTACTCCTGTTTTATTTCCGCCTACATAAAGATCGAGCACCCGACCCTTCTTATATTCTTCTTTACAAAAGCGATCGAAATATCCTTTAATTACCTTCTCAGCGTCAGGTCCATCGAATGCTTCTGGTGGCGTTGGCACGGGATATGATGGTCCTTTTTCATCTATTCTGACAACAGGATCAATGATAAATTCTCTCGAAATGGAATTCCGTTCAATTGAGAACAAAACTACACCTGGCCATTTCTTTTGTGCAAGAGTTTGCTGTGGCTGTAGTATTCCTAGAGCGAGTAAAAAGCCAGAGATGAAAAAAATATGGATGTGTCTCATAGTATATGAACAGCGGTACGGCAGTGGAGGACTCCTTGTTTCGAGCACACTATTTCCATTGGATGTCCTTGACATCCGCCGAAGCCGTTACCTGATGGATCTTCGATAATATCTCCTGCTTTCGCAATGAAAGCTCGTACTTCCAGACGGACGAACTCACTTTGACGATTAACGTGCCATGCGAAAGTCGTTCGGGAGTTGTCACAGACGCAAGTTTAGCACCGACGATTTCCTCCCATCTGGTGATTGCCTCATACCGTTTGGCATTCTCTTCCATGCCAAAATTTTTCAGCATTCTTGAGAGCACATCCGAAAGGTACTGTGGACTTGTTGACATGGATATTGTTACGGTTTACCAATAACTTGTCTGGCTATAACAATTTTTTGAATATGCGCCGTGCCTTCATAAATTTCCAAACCCTTAATATCTCGCAAATATCTTTCGACCGGATATTCATTGGAATAACCTCTGCCTCCATGCAAGAGCACTGCATCATTCGCGGCTTTCACGGCGGCTTCAGTTGCATGAAGTTTCGCCATTGATGTTTCAAGGGTGCAGGGTTGATTCTGATCTTTTTTCCATGCGGCGTGATAGACGAGTAGGCGTGATGCTTCGAGCGAAGTCTTCATCTCGGCTATCACTGCTTGAATCATCTCGAAATCACCAATACGCGAGCCGAATTGTTTTCGAGTCCGTGCAAAAGAGACACAGGCATCCAGACATGCCTGATGCACACCTAACGCACCAGCCGCAACGCCAAGTCTGCCGTGATCGAGCGCGGACATTGCAACCTTGAATCCGTTGCGCTCACCACCAAGTACTCGTGAGGCCGGTACGAAACAATCATTCAGAATAATATGCGCATGGTCGCTTGCACGATGACCCAATTCTTTGCCGGGCATTCGTGTGCGAGTGAATCCTTCCGATTTCGTATCAACGAGAAATGCTGTGACGCCTTGATATGGTTTTTCATTCGCTTGTTGAGGTAGCCGAGCAAAAATTATTGCAAGCCCAGCAATGCCACCATTCGTAATCCAAATTTTTTCACCATTGAGATTGTACCCACCTTCGACAGGAGTCGCAGTTGTTTGAATGCTTGCGGCATCACTTCCTGCCTCAGGTTCGGTCAGTGCATAACAACCGATCATCTCACCAGATGTAAGTTTCGGAAGTAGTTCTGTTTTTTGCGAGTCCGATCCTTGCTGTGCGATACATTGCATCACAAGCGATGAGTGAACAGTCATCAGACCTCGCACACTAGAACATGCTCTGCCAAGCTCTTCATAGACAAGTGCTAATGAAATACTATCCATCGCGCTCCCACCATACTGCTTTGAAATTGCTCCGCGAAGTAAGCCGAGCGAGGCAAGTTGTTTTGGAATGGAGTCGGGCATCGAACCGTCCTCATCCATCTTCCTTGCCATCGGTGCAACGACATCCTGAGCGAATGATCGGGCAACCGATTGCCAGTGAAGTTGATCTGCGGTGAGTGTGAAGTTCATGTTACGATAGTGTAGCTATGCCTTCGATTTCGATAAGCGCATCATCTTCGAAGAGTGATGATACTTCAACAAGTGTCATAGCAGGAAAATATTTTCCGAAATATGTTTGATAAATTTTTCCAACCGCTCTCAAATTATTCTTGTAATCAGCTTTGCTCCGAACAAAGAGCGTGAGCTTCGTAATATCCGTCATCGCTCCACCAGCTAATGCCATTACAACTTGTAAATTCCGGAGAGTCTGGTCGAATTGCTTTACCAAATCGCCGACGTGAATAATCTTGCCACCTTGATCAGCAGATACTTGCCCTGCAAGAAAAACTGTCGTCGCATTTGTCGAGCTAATCGCATGGCTAAATCCTATCGGCGGCGAAAGCTCTGGTGGATTAATAATAGTATTCATGCTCTAATATATCAACTTCAGATTTAAAATGCGGCGGAGTTCGAGTTTGATTTCGGCGTATCAATTTCATCAAACTCTGGTACGAAGAGTAAATTATCAAACCGTCCGACATTTCCCCTGAACGCAACGCGTGTCGAGCCAACAGGTCCGTTACGTTGCTTGCCGATAATAATTTCTGCGGTACCTTCGGTTGGTTTTCCATCTTCGTACTGATCAATGCCATACGTTTCGGGGCGATAGATGAAAAGGACCAAATCTGCATCCTGCTCGATCGCGCCAGACTCCCTCAAATCAGATAGCATCGGACGTTTATCGGCACGTGCCTCTAAACTTCTATTTAATTGGCTCAGCGCGATCACAGGAATGTTGAGTTCTTTCGCTAACGCTTTGAGCGAACGAGAGATTGTAGAAATTTCTCGTTCACGTGAGTCCATGTGACGACTCACTTCCATCAGCTGCAAGTAATCAATGATGACCATGCCGATATTTTCGGTTGCTTTCAACCTACGACATTTTGCTCGAAGTTCTAATGGAGTGATAGCGGCGGTATCATCAATAAAAATATTCGCTTCATGCAAGCGACCTATCGAGTGCGATACTTTGCGCCAGTCATCGGGCGATAACTTTCCTTTACGAGCATCTTGCATATTCACTTGAGCTTCACTACACAGCAAGCGGAGAACAAGCTGCTGCGCACCCATTTCTAACGAGAATACTGCAACTGGTACGCGGAGTTCTTTGACTGGATTAAGCGCAGCAAAGCGTGCAAGCGATAAGGCAAGTGCAGTCTTACCCTGAGATGGACGTGCGGCTAAGATAATCAAATCCGTTTTCTGCCAACCACTCGTCATTTCATCGAGATCATCAAGACCGGAAGGCACTCCAGTCACACCTGAATGATGCTCGTGAATGCGTTCAAGATAATCAATTGCATCGTGTGCGAGTTTATCCATCTTCAGGAAACTCTTGCGATGCCTTGTCTCCGAGAGTCTAAATAAATTTGATTCTGCTTGATCCAAAAGTTCGAATGTATCATCTTCCCCAAGAAAAGCGCGGAGTTTCATCTCCTCGCAGGTTCTGATTAACTCACGAGCAAGATATTTTTCGAGGATGAGTCTTGCATGAGCTTCGATGTTCGCTGTCGTTACTACTTTGGATGTAAGCTCGACTAAATATGCCGGACCGCCGATGTCTTCGAGCGCACCATCAAGACGCAAACGACTTGTCACGCTGAGTAAATCTATCGGCTCGCTCTTGGTATCAAGTGCAAGAATGGCTCGGTAGATAGCTGTATGTGCTTCGCGATAGAACGGGCTATCTTCGAGCGTTCTGTCGCCTAAGACTTCCATCGCACGGTTCGCGGCCGTCTTATCAATCATCATCGCACCCAAGATTGATTGCTCGATCTCTAGTGCTTGCGGAGGGACAAGCCCTGTACCTGCGACGCGGTCATAGAGTTCGCTGAAGCTGCGAAGATAATTTCGACTTTGTCTGCTGCCTGCTTGCTCTTTAGCTTGGATTGGAATTACGCTCACCGATTTGCTTTAATATAGATAGTACAAATTTACGAAGAGAACGTTCAAAAACAATGCACATCTTTTACATTTTTATACAGCGGTTATACAGTGCAGTTGTGAATAATTTCGTGATAACTTACTAAAAAAGAAAGGCGGCAGTAAACTGCCGCCTTTGGTTTTTCAATTCAAGAATAATTATTTTGTGACAACCATCGTCTTCTCAAACGACTTACCGCCGACCGAGAGCGAATAAATGTAAGTTCCTGGTGTGAGTCGTGCTGCATCAAAATCAACAGCATGCTTTCCAGCATCTTCAGTCGAATTCACTAGATGAGCAACTTCTCTTCCGAGAACATCATACACCGTGAGAGTAACTGCCGAACGCTGAGAGAGTGAATACTCAATCGTCGTTTCGCTCGAAACTGGGTTCGGGAAATTCTGCTCAAGCGATACAGCTGTCGGATTAGGTGTCTCAACAGCAAGTGTCGGAGAAAGTAATGGAATCTTCATACCCTGCAACATATCACCAAACGTATTTCCGTTCGTGATATAACTTACTAAGAAATTAACATTGCAATTTTTGAGAGAATCCTTTTTGATTGTGTTCGGTACAGTAAGATCAACAGTGAGCGTAGCTTTGTCGCCTGGCACTTCAACATTTCCGCCAACCATTGTTGCTTTTGGGAAAGGAATCACCGTACCGAATTCATTTGGATAGACTTGACGAGCTATGTCATTCCAAATAAATGCTTTCCAATAGGGCGATGGGAGCCTGTAGTCTTCTTGTTGCCCTGCTAATCCATCCTCTGTGACAACAGTCGTCAAGTTAATCGTTGTATTTGCTTTCGTAAGTAACGCCTCATTTTTGTCAAACGTCAAGACAGCATGGAGCTTCCTTGTTGTCTTATCGAATGAATATGCTGTAACGGTAATCGCTACTGGTGCATTTGGCTGATTGTCGACTACATACTGTACCATCGAGGGCCAATAGTTTCTATCAGTTGCTTGAGACGGCAATCCTGGAATTAACCAGCGCTGAGCCGCAGCAAGCGGTGCACCAATTGTTCCAGCAGGTTCCATAGCCAAAATCAGATTCTCACCTGCTGTGATATGGAGAGGGTCTGTTGATGGGTAACCAGGACCCATGTGGTACTCAATTGAAATTAAATTATCTGGGAAATTGGGTTTAATTTGATTCTCAATAATTTCTGTTCCCTGTGGGCAGTATCCGCACCAATTACCTGTTGCACCTTCGAGTACAACATTTGTTGTCTGAGGGGTAATGGTGTTTGGAAGTACGTACAGCGTAATGTTTTGTTTGATGTTCGTGCTCTTTGGATCATCTGTGTTTATCGTTACGGTGCCACGATAGAGGCCAGCGGTCATTGTGCCAGCCATCAAGTGTAATGAATAACTTGACGAACCTAATGCACTTACTGTTACCTTCCCTGTAGTCGAGACCCAAGACTTCATGCTGTCTGGTATGTTAACCGTTACATTTAAAGGTGCAATACCGAAGTTGCCAACCGCTGTTGAATAATCGCGTGTATCATTTTGTGAGAGATTCACAAAAATATCAACCGGACTTAGCGAGCCATACGGCAACTTGGCTTCAGAAAGAGTAAATTTGAATGTAGCGGTACTACCTGCACCACCAGCAAGGTAGAGATCATTTCCAGAGCCGAGGAGTGCGCCACAATTATAGGTAACTATTGGCAATGAATATGTTTTTGTCCATGTCGCTCCATTATCTGCGGAAATGAAGGTATTGCTCGAGTTTGGTACTGCTGTAGCACCATAGGCAGCGGTAAAAATCAAACTCCCACCAACCGATCCTGCTGTGCCCTGCATATACGGTGCCGGAAGAACTCCAGCTTTCTTCCAAGATACATCATTGCCCGAAGGAGTACCCTCCCACACATCACTATTATACTGTTGACCATTATTGACCATGCCACCCATCAGATAAATTTTCCCGTTCTGAGTTGTGACTCCAGCCAAACGATTTGTAAATGGTGGTAAAGTCGTAGAATTTGCCCACGTATCTGTAGCTGGATCATAAATCTGAACCAGATTTAAATCGCCTGAGGTTGTAAACGCCCACTTTGTACAGCCATCAACGACATAAATTTTGCCATTGATTGTTGCACCAGCAGAAAAGTTTGCAGTATTAGGTATAGACTTCTTTACGCCCAACGTTCCAGCGACTGGATCATACTCAAGTGTGCTGTTATCAGGAATAACACTATTCCCTGAAATACCAACTCCACCGGTGATATAAATCTTACCGTTTACAACGCCAGCGACTCCGCCTACTCTTCCTGTGGGCAAGGTGACGGATAATTTCTTCCAGGCTGCATCGCCTGGCTTATAGGTATAGAAAGTGCTGACTGCTCCGGCGTTATTTAATCCACCGATTACGTAGAGAGTACCATCAACTTGGACATTCATAGACCAACTTAGCGCATCCGGCATTGCTGGCAAAGAACTCCATTGTGCCTGAGAGGCGCTTACCCCGAGTACGAGCACCAAAAGCAAAAGTGTAATTAAGCGTTTCATAAGTGACAACTGTGTATAATAAAATAAAATCGCACAAACCCAAACAACTTGCTAAAATCAGTGAATATGGCTTTCAGCAAGTAACTGAGCCTATAACAACCCATAATTCCATAAGTAGTTTCAGAGAAATTGACCCAATAACAGCTTTTTTATGAGAATTTATTAGCCAGATAGTATTTGCGAGGAATTTAGCCGATTTTCAGATATCTATAGCTGGCTCAGCTCCCGCCCATAGACCCTGAGCCATTTTCGGGCAATTTTGTGGTCGGGGTAGAGTTTGCTGACTAAATCCCAGAACCTCGGAGAGTGATTCATAATCTTCGTATGGGCTAACTCGTGCAGGATGACATAGTCTATAATAGAAGGCGGAGCTTTAACGAGCGAGAACGTAAACGAGAGATTCTTCTTTGATGAGCAACTACCCCAGCGAGTCTGTGCTCCTGTAATGGATATCTTATTGAATGTGAATCCGAATTGAGTTGCTAATTCCGTAGTACGGATGACAAAGTGGTGCTTCGCCTGGGATCGGTAGAATTTTTCAAGTTCTTTTTGATTACGCGGGTCAAAATCAGCGATTACTGCCTTACCCATGAAGAGTATTTCGCCAGGCTGTAATTCTATAAACTTCGGTCGAGGTTTCGAGAATGCTGCAAGTTTCTTTTGCACCCACGGCTGATGCTCCTTGATGAAATGTTGGATATGCTCATCGCTATAACGCAGGGGAATCACAAACTT
Source organism: bacterium (assembly GCA_037143335.1). Classification (GTDB taxonomy): domain Bacteria; phylum Bacteroidota; class Ignavibacteria; order Palsa-1295; family Palsa-1295; genus PALSA-1296. Next base: position 15,601 of record JBAWZA010000009.1, read on the forward strand.
CACGCTCAGATCGGGATAGACCGTCACACGTGGATACCTGACCTTGCGCCGTTCGATGGAATAAAAGAGATCGAGCACTTAAGTAAAAATAATTTCTTTTCCTTTCAACATTTCACTGGGGAAATCAGTGGCAAATCCAGACATTACAATATTTCTGGTTACAAATCGTCCTTGCATTCGTATCTTTGCACACAAACTTATGAAAATACTCTATCCCTATCTCAAACAATACTGGAAGGTCATTGCTGTCGCACTGCTTTTGGCGGCAATTAATATCTCCTTTTCGCTCCTTGACCCTATCGTTTTTCGCCATGTGATTGATGATTACGTCTCGAAATTCGACAAACTCACCCGTGACCAATTTTTTGCAGGTGTGATAAAACTTCTCGGGCTTGCCGTCGGAGTTGCATTTGTCTCGCGAGTCGCAAAGAATTTTCAGGACTACTTTGTCAATACAATCTCACTCAAACTCGGCGCGCAAGTTTATACCGAAGGGTTGGAGCATTCGCTTCAACTACCGTATGCAGTGTTCGAAGATCAACGCTCAGGTGAGACACTGGATATTTTACGCAAAGTCAGAACGGATATCGAACGATTGCTCGCCTCGTTCATCAATTTTATTTTTACCACTGCGATTGGTGTAATCTTCGTGACGATTTATGTCGTGATGATTAATCCGCTTCTAGCGCTTGTGTATTTTTCGACAATGCCAGTGATTGCCTATGTCAGTTCGACATTTAGCAAAAAAGTAAAGAAGGTACAGAAAACGATTGTTGGCGAGACCACAGCGCTCTCAGGTTCGACGACGGAGTCCCTTCGGAATATCGAGTTAGTGAAAAGCTTAGGTCTGGCTGGTCAGGAAGTGAAACGCCTCAACGCAACAACGATAAAGATTTTAGGGCTTGAGTTAAAGAAAGTGAAATACATTCGCTCATTAAGTTTCATTCAAGGCACAACGATAAACTTTCTTCGCACGAGCATTCTCTTCTTGATGCTCTATCTCATCTTCAATAGGACGATTACATTTGGCGAGTTCTTTTCGCTTTGGATATACTCATTCTTTATCTTCTCGCCGTTGCAAGAATTGGGGACGTTCATCACAACCTATCGCGAAGCCGAAGCATCGCTTGATAATTTTAAGGGCATTATGGATAGACCCGTCGAGCCAAAAGCTGCGGACGCGATTGTTGTTGACTCGATCCGAAGCCTTGCATTTAACCAAGTGAGCTTCCAACATCAAACGGCGAATAACAAAGCATTGACCGATGTATCATTCTCAGTCAAGCGCGGTGAGACCGTTGCATTTGTCGGTCCATCAGGTTCGGGCAAGACGACGCTTGTAAAATTGCTCGCTGGTTTATATCGCCCGATTAGCGGTGAAGTGCTCTGCAATAATACGCCAAGCGATAAGCTCGATCTTGATGCCTATCGCAATCGAATTGGCTACGTCACGCAAGATGCTCAATTATTTTCTGGTTCGATCCGTGAGAATCTTCTCTATGTTCGTCCCGATGCAACTGATGAAGAATGTATGAAGGTTCTGCATCAAGCGTCATGCGATTCGCTTCTGAAGCGTGCTCCAACAGGACTTGATACCGTTATCGGTGAAGGCGGAGTGAAAGTATCTGGTGGAGAAAAACAAAGACTCTCCATTGCTCGTGCATTGCTTCGCAAGCCTCAGCTCTTGATCTTCGACGAGGCAACGTCTTCACTTGATTCAATCACCGAAGAAGAGATCTCGGCTACGATTCGCGATGTTTCTACTCGCGCCGATCAGATCACCATACTCATTGCACACCGACTCTCAACGATCATGCACGCTGATAGAATTTTCGTTCTCGAACGCGGACACATTGTTGAATCAGGCGGTCACCAAGATCTTCTCGCCGAAAAAGGTTTGTATTTCGCCATGTGGCGTCAACAAATTGGTGAGCGAGGAATTGATGAATCTTCCCGAATTGCCAGCAAGGCATTGGAAGCGTTTCCGAAGAATTAGAAATCTGGCAGGACTCCGGAAATCACGGAGTCCTGCCAATTCAGATTAGTGAATGGTGTAGTTTGTCAACTTTGAATAGTGAATTCCATTCGGCACTGGGCTTTGCGGCGAATCGCTTGAGAATGTTACGGTATTCGAAGCCACGTAGCCAATCGTCGGTGCATATTCAGATTCCACCGTTACTGTCGTAGTGTAATCTGTCCCGAATACTGTCACAACGACGACCTCTATCCTCGAGAATTTCAAAGTCTTGAGCGTCACTCCACCAACCACTACCGAATTTCTGCCCACATAGTCTATACTAATCGTCGTATGGAATTTTGCAGGCATTCCCGAAATGAAGCTCGATACTGTTGTGTCAAGAATAATCGAGTTCGTTTGCGGACTATAGCTGATCCAAAGTGCAGGTATCTTTACACTCGCTGTGATAGCAATTTCATTTTGCATTTGCATAAATGATGAATCGGTTTTTACTTTGAGATATGTTGTATCGGCATTTTTGAAAATTTGCGATACATCAGACACACCGCCAAACGTTGGCAACGTAGCGCCGACTGACGCTACCAATGTGGTATCAGTATCAGGAATCATCGTGCCGTCAAGCTCCGTCTGGTATTCGTGATACGTATAGCTGTCCCCTGATTGCGGTGTGTGGTATGTCGCTATGGGCATCGGCTCCGTAGATGCAGAACATCCGCTGAGTATGAGTGCGAGTATAAATGCAAGAATCGTTGAGTGTATTATTGAAGTGTTCATGTTCGTTATATATATAAAGTACTTTGAAAAGCAAAGCATACGGGTAAAAAAATTATTTCTTTATCAGTTTTTCGAGGCTATCAATGTATGCCTCAAAAGCTTTTCTGCCGCCAGAGCTGAGCTTGTAATGGCTGATCGGTTTTCTGCCTTCGAAGCTTTTTTTGACGGTAATGTATTTTGCATCCTCAAGTTTTTTCAGATGCACGCTCAGATTCCCGTCAGTTGCATTCACCTTTTCTCGAAGATAAATAAACTCCGCTTCATCAACTGCAATCAGCACTGCCATAATGGCAAGCCGAATGCGCGAATGAATAATGTCGTCTATATTTTGGTAATCGTATTTTGACATATTACTTTAGTTGGCAATCTTTGTAATGATCGCCTTGTAACGCTTCATCAATATGATGCCGGGTACGACGTGGAACAACACGATCAAGATTGCATAAAGAAGCAAAATGTGTACTGATGGGAAAAGAATCATCACGATTGCTCCTGCCCACCATCCGTATCCGATGTTGCTCAACCACTTCAAGTCATTTGCAATTCCGCTCAGGAAATATGCAATGCCAATGATGATCGCTGTGATGAAGCAAATGTAGTATTGATGAATCGGCGGTACGTCGTTGATGTTCATGTTGTCGCGCACGATGATCAGTACTACCGTCAATCCGATTGCCATACCACATGCTCCCCAGATCGCGCCTTGAATGCGATCCACGAAACTGCGGGTACGTGCGGCTTTCTTCTTTTTGTCCTTGACAAAATAAATGATTGTCGCCCAACCGAGAAGGCTGAGTCCTAACCAGATATAGCCGACATAGAGTTCGGTCTGTGTCATTGCCGAGATGTAGGTCAGCGTCATCCCCAGTGCGACGATGACTCCCCACAGGATATACGGCTTGCCATCTTCAACGAAACTCTCCCGACTTTCCGAGATGATCTTCTTAATAAATGCGAGTTCTTCTATTGCTTGTGATTGTGTTTCCATGATGTTTAATAAGCGTTTAGTAAAGTGCTTTGTAATATACAGCACTTTAACGGACGTTTCGTTCCCGAGGGGGAATATTTTTTTTTTTGGGGGGGGGAGGTTATTCAATGAGGATCGCCCGGCTGGAAGCTGCTCCGCAGGTTTGAAGTTGAAGTATATACAGCCCTGCCGGAATACTATGAATAGAAACAACTTCCTCAAGGCGCCCTTCTATATTCGTCTTAGGGATAACCACTCGTCCCAACACGTCAAATAACTCAAACGATGCGACCGTACTTGAACTTCTGCGAATAGTAAAATAATCATGACACGGGTTCGGGGAAATCTGTAACGTCTCAGGGATATTCTTTGCTTGCTCAGGAATTGACTCTGTCAATGCTCCCTCGAAGTGTTTGATCGTTATCGCATCAGCGTCGTTATTGTTTTCTACTGAATGAGCAAAAAAATCGTGTGCAAATCCGATTAATCGGAGTAAGGAGTCTTGGTTATATTTCAAAACTGTCGTGCTCGGACGAGCGATAGCAATTGCAACCGTCGTGGTTACGGTGGCATGGGGCAAAAGAGTAAACGGTCCTGTTGAGAGGATCATCCGCATGTCTGCTACAATTGACGGCACGTAGTCTTTTCTACCTGACGCGACGAAAGTGTATCGTTGGGACGTGTTTTGAGGATCATTACTGATTGTCCATTGACGAAACGAACTCAAACCCAGACGATTCGAAAAGTATTTACTTTTCGCACCATAGCCTCCGAGTGAAATACTATCATCGTTTGCAATTAATTGGTTATTGATTGTGACTGGGGTCTCCACAAAGGCGACGCCGAGACAGCCATAGATTCCTGGCGGAGTCGCACTGAAGTTCTGACCAGACCACTGCCGTCCGAGCTTCAACATCGACGGATTCTCATGAAAGATAGAACTAACGGTAAAATTATTTGCACAGTCAACAGAATCTTGGTGTAAAAGCCCGAAATATGAATTTGAATTGCTTGACGCAGTACCGCCTGGGCCTAAATCTGGGTCAATTGCGGGTGCGATATAACATTCTCGGAGTGTATCATTCGAAGCGTTACCAATTTTGTACCGTACAAAAATGAAATCTTTGTATGGCGAATAGCCCCATGAGAATATTGACTCTTGGATATTCAGTCCGAGCGGATAACCACCTCCGCTCACAAATTCTGGATTTGCTGTCGTATCAAAATCTGTGTATGAGTTGAGAATATCTTCCTGTGAAATAAAAACAGGCTTATAGCCAAGATTAGCAACTGAATCCCTCTCTTCGGGTCTTGATACCCATCTTCCGAAATTGAAGTTGCGTTTAACAGAATCCCTGCCAATCGTCGAAGACCAAACTGGCCACCGTACACTTGGAGTAACAGAGTCCTGAACTTTAGGCAAGCCGGTTTCATGATCAAACTTAGTACCAACGTACGGATAGTATCTCCCCGATAAATCGGATCCGTCTTTGTAGGAATTGGATTCACCTGGACTGAACCATCCCCCACCATTATCAGGATTATATCCCAGCTCACAAACGGTAGAAAGTCCCGGCACAAATTCTTTTGAGCGCCACGTAGTATAGATACGTGCATTGTCGAGAATAACATGAAGATCACCACCAGCATCAATATCTAAGACTCTCACAGACACGATTGCAGGAATTCCTGCTGATTTATTTATCCATGAGTGTTTGAGGCTTGGAGAATAATTCAATGTGAAAATTCCTGTCTTGGTCCCAAGTGCAAAGTTGACTCCGTCTGAAGATGCTAAAGCTGTTGTATGTAAATCAGCGATGCCGTCAGAATAAGATGTCCATGTCTTGCCCAGGTTACTTGTATGGAATACACCCTCCGTTGCAGTGGCTGTGAGCAGACTGGTATCTAGAGGTGAAATTGCAACTCCGGTAATCGCCGAGAGTCCTGGCGCAGAAGTAGAGTCCCACGTAACACCAGAATCCTTTGACATCCAAATACGCGATGCGTGCGCGGCAACGATTACTGAATTCCCTGGTAATGAAGTCAGAAATAAAATATTTTCCTTGATTTGGAATGTGTATCGCAATGTCCATTGCGACAAGTTTTGATTGGGAACGTATAAGGTTTGTGTCGTAACACTATTTTGCCGATGAGATGAAACGGCAGCACCGAATTTTGAGAGGGCAGTGAAATACTCAACTGTCCCTCTCGGAGCTTTCACCATCGCCATCCAAGCACCACCGCTCGTGCTCGCGAATAACCCAGAGTCTGCGCCAACCAACTGCTGACCATTTGGTAGAGGAGTATTTACACGAGAAGTGAATCGTGCATGGACGGGAACATCCGTCCACGTATCGGATGTATCCGAGCGTTTGTGAAGTCCAAGAGGCAGACCGTTTAGTGATCTTATAGTCGAGACATAAATGTCTCTGGTTTTAGTATTGCCGGATATAGAAACGAGGCTATCACTCTCGCTCCCTAAATCAGTCCACGGGTTTGCATCACCGTTTTCTAGTGGAAAGTATTTCTTTGCGGCAAACCAGATCCCGCCGCCAAAGATATAACTATTTGACGTACCACGTGGCCAGTTCAAACCAGCAATGGCATCATGGTTGAAGACGACACCTTTATTTGAGACAAAGAAATCGAGGTTACTCTGACTGCTCCGAACTAAACGAATCCCTTGCGCAGAGGAATCATGTAGGCAAAAAGTTATGATAGCGAAGGTCGCAAGCCATACCGAATTCTTTCTCATGGCAATAAAATCTTGATGAATTGGTATCTCAACAACACCCCGAAAGGAGAATTGTTTCACCGTTGTCAAAAAACTACTTTAGTCGCAGTAGATCATAACCATCAGCTCCTTCGGGGACGTAACCGCCCCTCTGGGCGTTTGGTGCGATTGCAAATACAACGAATAAAGACTGGATGCCGATTCTCTCAATAGATAAAATAAGTAAGGATTTTCGGCATAAGCCGCTTTTTAGTGACGTAACCTTCAGTATTGATTGGTCGGAGAGGCTCGGGCTTATTGGTACAAATGGCAGTGGCAAGACTACGCTGATGCGCATTCTCTCGGGCGAGGAAACGCCTGATACTGGCTCAGTCACCGTTGCCGAAGGAAGTCGAGTTGGCTACCTTCCACAGAATCCAATTTTCGATCCCGAGGAAACCGTCCTTGATGCAATTTTCTCACGGAGCAGCGATGCATTGAGTTTGATCCATGACTATGAGCTTGCCTGTCACGAACTCATTCTGCATCACGATGACCCCGCAATCTCTCGGCAGATTTCCGAATTGAGTGCGAAGATAGATGCTGCTGGCGCATGGGAGATAGAGACGAATGCGAAAATTATTCTCGCAAAACTCGGAGTTGATGACCTTGATGCGAAGATGGGAAATCTCTCTGGCGGTCAGCGTAAACGCGTAGCACTCGCTCATGCACTGATTGTCCAACCCGATCTTCTAATGCTTGATGAACCCACAAATCATCTTGATGCCGAGACAATTAGTTGGCTTGAACAATATCTCTCACGATATTCCGGCGCACTGTTGCTGGTAACGCATGATCGGTATTTTCTCGATCGCGTGACAGATCGTATTCTTGAAATTGATCGTGGCACAACACAACTCTTCGGTGGAAACTACGAATACTACCTCGAACGCAAAGCAGAGCTTGAATTCAACCGTCAGATAGAAGGTCAGAAGAGAAAATCACTTGCAAAAAGTGAACTCGCATGGCTCCGGCGCGGTGCGAAGGCGCGTTCGACAAAACAAAAAGCCAGATCGGATCGAGCGCATGAGTTAATCAATGCGCCGAAAGAACAAGAGAAAGCGGAGATTGAGATTTCTATTCTGACAAGAAAACTTGGTACGAAAACCATTGAGTTCGACAACGTATCAAAATCGTATGGTGATAAAATTCTTGTAAAAGATTTCACCTACATCATGACTCGTGGTGAACGCATCGGAATTATTGGTCCCAACGGTACAGGTAAAACCACACTGCTTGAAATGATTACCGAGCGGACAAAGCCAGACTCCGGTAAACTTGAAATAGGTCCATCCGTTGTGCTTGGCTACTACGATCAAGAGTCACGTCAGTTAAATGAGTCGCAACGACTCATTGATTATATCAAAGACATCGCTGAGCATATTCCGACATCAGATGGTGGCACGATCTCGGCTTCGCAAATGCTCGAGCGATTCTTGTTCCCACCAGAGATGCAGTATGCACCAATCGGGAAATTATCCGGAGGCGAACGACGTAGGCTCTACTTGCTCCGTATTCTGATGGCGACGCCGAACATCCTATTACTCGATGAACCCACGAATGATCTTGACATCCCGACTCTCGTTGCACTCGAATCTTTCTTGGATGATTTTACTGGTTGCTTGATCGTCGTAAGCCACGATAGATATTTTCTTGATCGGACGATTAATCAAATATTCCGCTTCGAAGGAGGAGGAAGACTGCGGAATTATCCCGGAGATTACTCAGCGTTTCTTGAAATAAAGCAAAAAGAAATTGCCGCTGCTGAGGAAGCAGCCAAATCCGCGAAGGATAAGAAATCTGCTTCTCAGCCAATCGCTGAAAAGAAAAAAACAAAACGTAGTTTCAAGGAGCAGAAAGAATACGAAACATTAGAAAAAGAAATCGAGAAAGCTGAAGCTCGGAAAACTGCAATCGAAAATGAGTTATCAAAGCAATCAAGTGATTTCACAAAAATCCAATCACTCTCTCAAGAACTCGAAGGCATCCTGAAATCGCTCGACAAAAATGTGGAACGTTGGGTTGAGCTGGGGGAGATGGGTGGATAGCTTAGGGTGGAATAGGTTTCGTATACTACGATGGGAACGCTTGCCAAGCAACTAACGTTAGTACCGTAACTAACAATAGCATTTATGGCGCTTTTTACTGAAAAACTTACGGATGATATTTTGAAGATCGTTGAAAAGCGATACGATGAACTACGCAAATCACTTGGTCATTTGCAAAACACAAAACAAGAAAATCATGAGCGGGTCCCGCTCCGAGAGGATATGAAACTCCTCATCGCTGTTGCAAACGGCGAAGTTACTCGAACGAATGTGATGACTGCACGAGTGGAGTCGGCGCTGAAACGTATTCTCCAATTATTACTTGGCAATGCAATGGACGAAAGTCTTGCACTGACGAGCGAGTTTTGGGAATCGGATATTGGGATTGTCGCTTCACGTGCGCGGTGGTGGATTTCTGTTGATGAGCTTATCACCATCTCGAATGCGGCAGCACTTGCATTCGGTGAGAATTCGCAAGCTAATAGGATGCGCATTGCTCGTGCAATGGATAATGGGTTACTCGATTGGGTGCCAGACCCCTCAGTTGCAAATCCTCAGCAAAATAGGAGAGTCCTTCTGGATCAAGTTGAGAGGCTGAGAGATTTGCGAAAATTGCCGGAGTAAATGTCTGAACCAGGATTAATGAGAAGACGATGATTTATAGGATCTGAATTCGCGTATTTGTGTGCCGCCATTTTCAATAATTTCACACCCGCACCACTCCGCGGAATCCTCTGCCGGCGTAGTATGACTCTGCTCCATTGTGATAAGTAAATACTGTATCGAAACGGTAATCGCAGAAAATCGCACCGCCAAGTTTGCGGATGTTCGGCGGAGTCTTTACCCAGCTCGAGGTTTTCGAATCGAAGCTCCCAAGTTTTTGAAGTTCGCGATATTGTTCTTCGGTGAGTAGGTCAATTCCCATCGCATTCGCCAAGTCCACTGCATTATTTTTTGGTTTGTGTTCTTTTCGCGAGTCAAGTGCTTCGCGGTCATAGCACAGACTTCTGCGATCTTTCGGAGTTTCGGGCGAGCAATCGTAAAAAATAAATTCCGTTGTTTTCTTGTCGAAGCCTACGACATCCGGTTCGCCACCGGTCTTTTCCATTTCGCTAAGCGACCAGAGCTTTGCAGGATTAGCTTCAAGCTTCGCTTCGACCTTCGACCACGAGAGACCTTCGTGACGCTTCATATTTTTTTCGAACCTCGCTCGGAGTGTAGCGATAAGCCCTTCACTTTGTTTTTGAGTCAATTCTTTTTTCATACATTATATATTACTTGATTGGTATTGACATAACAATCTCGGAATATTTTGATTCAATCTCAGTTGCAAGAAAACGATAGGCGACCAACAGACAATGCGATGCTGTTCGTTAGTATGAATCTTGTTTTTGATTCGGTTTCCCTTTCCCTTTCGTGATTAGCGCTTTTAGACTGCTAGTAATATAAGACCCCCATGCGTTTGCACAAATATCAAAACATTCATACGCAGGGACCAAACCTTTTTGAGTAAAATGAACTTCGGTTTTACCCTCGGTTTGAGAAATTTCAAATATCAGATCGTTGCCTTTCCACTCGGATTTATCCTTCGTAAAGTTAAAGTAGTTATCTAAGCATTTCCAAGCGACTCGTATACTTGGAACGAGTTCTGTAACCTTCATGGTACAACGATGAACATCTTCGTAGTGGTACTGCCACTCTTCGCCTATTTTATCGGTGATTCCCTCGATCTCTTCCGACCACCAACCCCGAACGTTGTTGATCGCGGTAAATGCTTCCTCAGGAGTATTATCAACTGTAAATGAAGTAGTGTAGCTAAATGCGTCTGCATGGATTTTCGAGTTACCCACTTCCGCGCTTCCAAATCTATTGAATAGATTTCCGTTAATGATAGAATCCCATCCCCCAGAACAGGCTTTGTAGCACTCAATTTCAGGGACGAGACCAATGTGAGAGAATCGGACTTCTGTTCTATCTCCTCTCTTGGATATTTCAAAAACGATTTGCGTACCAACCCACTCAGCATGATCTTCGATGAACGAAAGATTGCTTTCGGTCACATCCCACACTACTCTTTTCCCTGGAATGGACTCGGCTATTTTTTGAGTGCTTACATGCCACGGTGTGTGGGTATAGGTAAACACATCGCCAAGCGCGGCAGTATTCCCTTCAACTCCAGGTGACCCAGTCCACCATGATCGAACGTCGTTAATGATGGCAAAAGCCTCCTCCGGAGATTGATTTATGTTAAACGCTGTGGAATAATTGTTACTCTTCATGGCTATTTGTGAATTATACTGCATGAATTTGCTGTTCTATAGCAGTTGCAAAATGCAAGTGGATTAAGTACGAGCGAATTAACAATTTCGTCGTCCTATATAGTTCTTGCATTCTGCAAGTACTTTCTTATAACATGAACAGGATAAAAAAACGATCGGATTGCCCACTCTCATTCTCACTGGATATTTTCGGTGATAGGTGGTCACTGCTAATAATTCGAGACATCATTATTCACGGGAGATTCACATTCGGCGAGATGTCGCGCTCCAAAGAGAACATTGCATCAAATATTCTCTCCGACAGGTTAGCACTTCTCGAATCCGAAAGTATTCTCACGAAGCGAATCTCGCCGGAGAACAAATCGAAATTTATTTATGGACTAACGAAAAAAGGAATTGATCTTGTGCCGGTAATCATCGAAATCATGAAATGGGGTGCGAAGTATAATCCCGATACACCACCACCTCCCAAGAAGGTAATTGCCAAACACGAGGCTGATAAAAGATTCTTCGTTAGAAAATACAAACAACGCCAGAGGAGCATCACTAACGTATAACTGGATAACAATCTATGCGACCTATCATTGACCATATACAAATAACCGTGCAGAATCTTGAGAATGCGGAAGTATTTTATGATCAGTTCCTTCCCATTCTCGGTTTTGATCTAAGTCGTAAAACTAAAGGGAAGAGTCCCTGAGCATGATTTCGATGTCGTAGAATATTTCTCTCCATCTCTGCTGTTCGGAATTAACTCACCACGTGAGAAATTTAAAGATGATCCAGTGCATAGAAGAAAACCAGGCGCACTCCATCACCTTGCATTCAAGGCTGAGTCAGTAAGTGAAGTCGATAGACTCTCATTGCTGATTCAACAAACACCTGCAACAATTGTTGATGGACCAAGATATTTTCCCCAACACGGGGAGCAATATTATGCAATCTACTTTAAAGACACTGAAGGGATAAAGTATGAAATAGTCTTTGAAGATAGAATCTAATTATGAGTCGTATAAAATGTTGAAGCCCGCTCATGCGGGCTTCAAAGCATAATTCTCTATGCGAAACTGTATTATCTTGCAATAACGATTCTCTTCGACGTGACGAACTGCTCGCCGCTCTCGCTCACACCACTGATGTGAACGATATACGAGCCAGGGGCAAGGTTGGAAGTTTCATAATGCCACACTGCATGTGTACTTGTCACTGCAACTGATTTGCCAAGCAAATCGAAAATTCCAATCTCAGCTGAACGCACGCCACTCACCGTAAGATTGAGAAAATTTGTTGCCGGATTCTGCGTTAACGAAACAGTAACTCCAAACGGCACTGTATTCGCTACTCCGCTAGGTGAGAGTTTTATTCCCACCAAATTATATGACTTATTCGTGCGAACAACCACCAAGACCCCCGCAGAACCTCCCACTCTCCCAAAAACCGAAAATATCTTGTCCTCCGCGGAATTTTCTGTATATTTGCATGTAGGACATTTACCAATAATTGACGAAACAGTGGCTGAAATCGCACTTTCACATAATTCTTCGCACGACGAACACTATACCCCGACCTATACGAGTACAGGTACCCCGATGGGAAAAGTCTTCATGTGGCTTTTTCTGTGCCAGGATGCCTTGATGTTCATGGGGCTATTCGCTGCCTATATCTCCGTTCGTATCGGACTCGGTGATGTGTGGCCCTCGCCGAATAATCTTCATACACCTGAGCACTATCCGCTTGACATCAACCTCACCGCAGTCAATACATTTATCCTGATTTGCTCGAGCGTTACCATGGTGATGGCAGTGCAAGCTGCGCGCTCTGAAACGAAAAAAGGAATTATCAAATGGCTGCTCTTCACAGCGCTTGGCGGAGCAATCTTCTTGGGTGTGCAGGTCTATGAGTACCGTCACCTCATCGGCGAAGATGGCATGGGAATGGAAAAGAGTCTTTTCGATGCAACGTTCTTCGGACTCACCGGCTTCCACGGCTTGCACGTGTTTAGCGGAGTAATTTATCTTCTCTGCGTGACTATCGCTACCAAGCTCGGGCATAAAGAATATTCTGAGAACGGCTGGATTATGACACTCGAAAGACTTGGAGCTTTCGGAATAACCCTTTATCTCTGGTTCGGGCCACTTCACAAATGGCCACCTCTACCTCACGTGCTCGTCTCAATCGTTTCTGGAGCAGTCCCTTATATTATGATTCGCGGAATTAAGTGGCTGCGCGAACGACCGAAAGCATTACAAGGTGATGATGTCGAAGTTGTCGGACTCTATTGGCACTTTGTTGATCTTATCTGGATCATCTTGTTCACGCTCGTTTATCTCATCTAACAGACTCAGTAGCGACGCAAAATCGGAGAATCAATATAACACAATAATTAGAAATTTTTAGGACTTATGGAACACTCAACAACGAACCATACGAAAAGCTACATGAAGATTTTTGGCGCACTTGCTGTGCTGACAATCGTAGAAGTAATTTTATCTCAGAGCGGGATGTCGCATACGCCGATGGTTGTTCTCTTGATCGCGTTCGCACTTGTGAAAGCCGGGCTTGTGGCAATGTACTTCATGCATTTGAAATATGATGCGAAGTTTCTCTCAGTTATCGCGTACTCGCCTCTGATTGTTGCATCGATATTAATTGCGATGCTTGCACTCGAATGGGGATTCCAGCCACATTGGCTTTTCTAATGTGAACGAAATCCAGCAATTTGATCGCAGCCCGAAATTCCGCAAGGGATTAGTCATTGGTATAGCGATCTGGGTGTTCCTAATGTTTATGGCTTTGGGCTTAGCAATTGTGATTGATTGGCATTAGATTCACTATGATTAGGTACCTCTCGCTTCTCCTCCTCGCCTACACTCTCTGCTCTTGCGACGCTACCCCTGACGGCAAGACCGAAAAAATATTGCTCCAATTTCAGCGAGCCGATGATGCACTTAAGCAAAAAATTTTCAGCCGCAAGAAACTCATCCCCGAAATCGCCGACAAAGACCTCACCCCTGAATCTAAATACAGAGAAAATAATTACGACACTGACCGTCCCCCAATTGATACTACGTCCAATTGGCGACTCGAAGTCAGAGGACTTGTAAAATATCCCGGTTACTATACTCTCGATCAAATCAAAACGCTCGGTATGACCGTCGAAAATGCAAAGCATGTTTGTGTTGAGGGGTGGAGTCAGAATGTGAAGTGGGGCGGCACTCAACTCTATCGCTTTCTTGATTGGATCGGCGCTGATCCGAAGGCGGAGTATATGTACGTCGAGTGTGCAGATAAATACTACGAGTCGTACGACATTGAATCTGCTCGTCATCCACAAACACTGTTATGCTATGAAGCATACAACAAGCCTCTGACACTTGAGCGTGGCGCACCATGCAGAATTGTGATGCCGACGAAACTTGGATATAAATCTGCGAAGTGGATTCTCAAGCTTGTCGTCACAGATAAAAAGCCAGGTGGATATTGGGAAGACCAAGGATATGATTGGCATGCAGGGATATGAAATTACGTAAATCACATCTCGGCAAAGAGTATTTCCACCCGCTTATCGTGCGCATCACGCATTGGACAAATTTTGTTGCGCTTTCGATTATGGTCGCAAGCGGGCTGAGAATTTTTAATGCTTCCCCTCTTTTTGATTATAAATTTCCGAAATGGATTCTGCTCGGCGGGTGGCTCGGTGGAGCAAGGCTGTGGCACTTTGCGGCGATGTGGATTTTTTTTATGAACGGTGTCATTGCTGTCGCATTCAACATTATTTCTAAACACGGTAGGAATACGACTATTTTTCGCAAACAGGATATTTCAGGAGTTCTTCCAATGATAAAATATTATTTGCGAATCCAGAAAGATCATCCGAAATATGAGAAGTATAACTCCTTACAAAAACTCGCCTACACCAGCACTCCGTTTCTTGCCATAGGTGTTACGCTTTCGGGCATCGTTATGTATTTACCTGTTCAAGCATCGCCACTGACATGGCTGCTTGGTGGATACGAGTTCGCGCGGTGGTTGCATTTTCTTTTCATGGCAAGTTTGGTGATGTTTTTTCTTGGGCATCTTTTCATGGTAATTATTTCCGGTTGGCAGAATTTTTGGTCAATGATAACCGGATGGAAGCGAGTGTCGGATAATTGAAATCGAAAAATAAGCCTCTCCTGATTCTTGGCGCAGTTGTTGCACTCATTATTATTCTCTACTTTGCATTTCGCAAAGATTCTAATCAGCATAAAACGGTTCGTTCTTCAGAGGCTGAGAATGTCATAGCGCCAGAGACTTTTCATGGAATTCCTCGAGAAGGTATCGGTGGCGATCCTGATCTGAATCGTCAAAAAAATCGCTGGAGCATTCCTGCGGATGTCCGCGAGTATAGAATTTCCCAAATCATCGGACTACCACACACTGCACTTGACATGATGGAATCCGAACACCGCAAAAAGTGGAGTGTAGCTGCACGTGACGAAGCGGCAAGTGCGGAAACAAAGGGAGTTCGGGTCGTGGGTTATCTTTCAAAGGTTCGTGAACAAGGACCGGAAGCATGCAACGGAAAGAGTGAAATATATGATGACTTTCATTTATGGATAACGGAGTCGCCGTATCAAAACAAGAATGAAGGCATCGTCATCGAAGCCACACCATTCTGGAAAGAACACTTCCCTTCATGGCAATTAATAACATTTGAGAAACTTGCATTCGAACATGCTCGAGTTCGAGTGACAGGATGGTTACTTTGGGATCAAGAGCATGGTGATGAAGTTTGGAAGTCTCGCGGCTCACTCTGGGAAATTCACCCGATCACAAAGTTCGAAATTTATACCGGCGATGGGTGGCATGAGCTTGCTGATAAGCCTATGTAATTCGAGACTTCCCGAACTAAGCAATCCACCGCGTTCGTTACACATATCGGATTAAAAATTGTTTTAAAGTTTATGAAGTTATTTTTTACAACACTACTTTTTGCCTCGGCAATTAGTGCAAGTTCTCTCAAGGCTCAGGAAACACCGCATGACCGGATGATCCCGGGCAGAACGATCGCGAATGCTCCGCTTAAATCATATCCTGATAGCGTAGCCTTTGATTCGCTCTTCTCGATTTACTATCAGCGACTCAAACCAAAGATTGGTGTGAGAGAGCAGGCTGAACTTCAGTTCAGTGCGATGTCTCGTTCGTTTGCGATGAGTGGAATTGATTCGATCCAAGCCTCGAAGGTTGCATTCAATTCTTTGGATACACATGCCTTCTACAAATTATTCCACGATGCATATCGGAGGAATTTGAATGCAAAGCAATTGGCACTCCTGATGCAATTCTCGGCGAATGCTGATGGCGAGCATATCCTCGAAGTATTTTCTAATCTTCAGTCAGCTCCGCGTGATGGAAACATGTATATCACGAGGGTTCTTTCGGCAAACCTCTTGCCACTTCGCCAAGCAGCGCGCGAGAGGATGGAGAAGGAGCAGCCTCCGAAAAATAAAGACCAACGAACACCTCAGAGAATTCCTATCCCAGATATGAATCAACAGAATGTGAACTCGACAATCGTTGTCGGAGATTCTACTTTGCGTAAGAAAAAATAATACTCGAAGCGTAAACGAATTATTTCACTACTCATGAGTTCAACCTCACCAATCGGTGTATTTGATTCCGGCATCGGCGGCCTCACCGTTGTGAAGGAAATTTTGTCACTGCATCCAAATGAACGGATTATTTATTTCGGGGATACCGCTAGAGTGCCATACGGTTCGAAATCCATAGAGACCGTACGCCGATATGCACTCGAAGATACCGAACTACTTCTTGAACATTCGCCTAAATTAATTATCGTCGCGTGCAATACCGTCAGTGCCGTTGCACTTGATGTCGTAAAAATGACAGCAGGGGAAATTCCAGTCATAGGGATGATCGAACCTGCTTGCAGAGAAGCACTCCGAATCACCAAGTCGGGAAGAGTTGGCGTAATCGGCACTGAAGCTACGGTCGCGAGTAAAGCATACGATACACAGTTGGCATTTCTTGCAAACGAAGGCGCGAGAGCTGTTGCAACGTTTTCGAAAGCCTGTCCACTTTTTGTGCCGCTTGCAGAGGAAGGTTGGGAAAACTCGGCAGCCGCAGAACTCGTTGCCAAAGAATATCTCGGCAGTATCATCGAGGCAAATGTTGACACGCTGATCTTGGGATGTACCCACTACCCCGTTCTCAGAAAAATAATTCAGAGCGTCATGGGACCGAATGTATCGTTGATTAATTCGGGCGAGGTAGCCTCAAGAGAAATTCTGCTCTCGACAATTTCCAATTCGTCCAGCCCCGAGCATTCATATTTAGTCAGCGATACACCTCAGAAATTCCAAACCATTGGTGAGCGATTTCTTGGCGTACAACTTGATAATATCAAACAAGTAATCTTTGAAGAGACGTGGAAGGTGGTCTGACTTTCCCGATTCTTTGCGAATCCACTCCAATAGGCTAAATATATCGTAGATTTGCACTCATAAGTTACTAACCAAAACGTTATTATGAATTCAATCTCTGGGCTTTCCCTCGGCATCATCATTGCCTGCCTGTTTTTCCTGATTTTCTTGCTCTACATGGTCCCGCTTGGATTGTGGATCACAGCACTTTCGAGTGGAGTGAAGGTTCGTATATTCGCTGATCTTGTAGGCATGCGATTCCGCAAAGTACCCCCCGATATTATCGTTCGATCCAAAATCACTGCTACCAAAGCTGGGATTGATGTTGAGATTGGCAAGCTCGAGGCTCATTACATGGCTGGCGGAAATGTCGTAAAGGTTGTCAATGCACTCATAAGCGCACACAAAGCAAATATTGATTTGGATTTCGACCGTGCTACGGCAATTGATTTGGCTGGTCGCGACGTGCTCGAAGCCGTCAAGCTCTCAGTTAACCCAAAAGTTATCGAAACACCGCCTGTTGCCGCTGTAGCGAAAAATGGAATTCAAGTTACAGCAGTTGCGCGCGTGACGATTAGAGCCAACATCGAGCGCCTTGTTGGCGGAGCGGGCGAGGCAACGATTCTTGCAAGAGTAGGCGAAGGAATTGTCACGACGATCGGATCAAGCAATTCACATAAAGAAGTCCTTGAGTCACCCGACAATATCTCTAAAACAGTTCTTGCCAAAGGCCTTGACTCAGGAACGGCATACGAAATTCTCTCGATTGATATTGCCGACGTTGATATTGGTCAGAACATCGGCGCGAAGTTACAGAGCGATCAAGCTGAAGCGGAGTTAAAAGTTGCTCGCGCAAAAGCCGAAGAACGCAGAGCCGCTGCTATTGCATTCGAGCAGGAAATGAAAGCAAGAGTTCAAGAGATGCGCGCAAAAGTTGTGGAGTCCGAAGCACAAATTCCGATGGCAATTGCCGAAGCCTTCCGTTCTGGCAAACTTGGAGTACTTGATTATTACAATATGCAGAACGTGCAAGCAGATACCGGCATGAGAAAAGCCATAGCCGAAAGTGCCTCACCAGAAATGGGCACAACCGGCGGCACTGCAACGACGGGGAATGCATGACCAAGAATATTTCGTCTGATAATTTAACAATTTCTTAACATAAACAATATGATTTAGTAGAGGATTGGTTTGTTTATTGCTTACTAAACGAACTATGAAATTCTCGATTTATCTCACGGTAGTTCTGGCTACACTAATAGGGGCTATAGGGTGTAAGCATCCGACTGAGCCTTCAGTAGCGGCGGCAACGGTATCATTTTCGTATCAGATCTTACCGATCATCGAAAGTAATTGTGGATTGCGCACGTGCCATGATGCAAAAACGCATGAGCACAACCTCGTCTTATCCTCCTACTCTGCGATACGCGAACTTGTGGTACCAAGAGATACTATAGCGAGTTCGCTCTACTTACGTTCAACAGCGACGCTTTCTGGTGCACGAATGCCACCATCACCGCGACCGAAATTAACTCCACTGCAACTTGAGCTGATAAAAAACTGGATCATGCAAGGAGCTGAGAACACTCCTGACACAGCATCATTATGCGATACACTTTCACTCACCTATGCAAAAAATATTTTCCCCATCTTTGAAGTGCATTGTTTGGGTTGCCATAATTCGTTTGACAAAGGCGGATTTTTTGATGTCACCAATTTTGACCACATCAAAGGTTATGCTGAAGACGGCACATTGAGAGGGGTAATAGAGCACGGCGCAGCCTATGAAGCGATGCCCCGAAACGCTGATACACTTGGACCAATGATAACGAGATGCGATCAACTCAAGATCGAGAAATGGATTCGAGATGGGATTCAGCATAACTGATATTCCTCCCACTCACTTAAATCAGATAGTACCTTGGCAATTCTTATCCGCGAAAATCCGTTACATCCGCGTAATCCGCGTGCCATTACCCATTCTCACACAGCGCGGATAGTACATATTTAGATGCTCATACGCTCAATATCAGGTTTACGCGGACTCACCGCCTCACCAAACGGCTTCACTGATGAAGTTGCAATCCAGTACGCACAGAGTTTTGCAGCCATGCTCGGCAATTCCGGCACAATAGCTCTTGGCTATGATGGGCGCGAAGGCGGAAAAAAATATTATGAGATTATCTCGGCAGTACTTTGCAATTCTGGTTGTTCCGTTCTCCAGCTTGGGATGGTCCCAACGCCGACGGTGATGTTCGCAGTTGAAAAACATGCCGATGTGATTGGTGGAATTTCCGTGACTGCATCGCATAACGGACAAGTCTGGAATGGAATGAAGTTTATTGCAAGTACCGGACTCTTCCTCGATAAAGATGAAAACGAAAAACTGTGGAACATCATAGACTCCACTACTCAATCAAAATCTTTTCCAAGCGGTGCAATCATTGATGGAAAGCGAATCGTCGCCGAACACATCGAAGCAGTACTCCGGATTCCATTTCTTCAGAATGAAAAAATTGCATCGCGCAATTTCAAGATTGTACTTGATGCAGTAAATGCGTCCGGTTCAGTCATCATTCAGGAATTACTTCGGAAGCTTGGTGTCGCGAATGTCATCGCACTTCATGCCGATGGCTCCGGGAAATTCCCACACATGCCTGAACCAGTACCGCAGAATTTGACTCGATTGTGCGAAGCTGTTATTCGTGAAAGTGCTGATCTTGGAATTGCGATTGATCCCGATGCAGATAGATGCGTATTCATAATGAACAACGGTGAACCGTTCATCGAGGAGAATACCATCGTACTTGCAATCGAAGAAGTACTGTCGAATTCCGACCTCGGACAATCGGTGGTGGTAAATCTTTCAACAACTCGCGCTGTGGAAGATATTGCTGAGAAGTTTGGCGCAACAGTCTATCGCACTCCGGTCGGAGAAATAAATGTGGCAAAGAAAGTGCTCGCAACTGGATCCATCATCGGTGGTGAAGGTTCGGGCGGTGTTATCTACCCAGCCGTCCACACGGGGCGCGATTCGCTTGTTGCAGTGGCTCTCGCACTCAATAATCTTGCCCGAAATCAGTGCAGCCTCTCCGAGAAAAAAGAGCAACTCCCCCACTACGAAATCGTAAAATCTAAGATTGCACTCAAAGACCCTGCGCAAGTGACTTCAGTTCTTGCAACTGTGAAAGCAATCATGGCACCCAAGGCGCTTCGGATCAACGAAGAAGACGGCATTCGTTTCGACTTCGACAAGAGCTGGCTCCATGTCCGCGCATCAAATACAGAACCTATCATAAGGCTTATTGCCGAAGCACCTACGATCGAAGAAGCGGAGGGGATACTCGAGGAGGTGTCATAGGTCCCCCATTTTTCCCAAACCTAAAGCGGGGGTTTGGAGTTTTAGAGTTGGATTCATTAACGTGTTGAACATTGCCGTCATTATTCCGACATTTATTTAAGCCCGACCCATACTCGCAAAGCGAGGAAGATAGGCTTATCCAAGATGAACTTCGCGCAAGTGGACCGCTACCCAAGCATGTCGCGATTATCATGGACGGTAATGGCAGATGGGCTGAAGAACGTGGCTTCCCGCGTGCCGCAGGTCATCAGGCAGGTATTGCAAGCGTTCGCGATGCTACGCGTGCTTCGCGTGAGTTGGGACTTTCCCATCTGACGCTCTATGCATTCAGTACCGAGAACTGGAAGCGTCCGCGTCGCGAAGTTGGGATGCTCATGAGCTTACTCCGCAAGATGCTTCGGGAAGAGCTTGAGGAGATGAGCCAAAACGGCGTTCGCCTCAATACCATCGGTCAGAGCAATGCACTTCCGAAGGAGGTCCAGCGCGATCTTTTTGATGCAATTGAAAGAACGTCAACAAATACAGGATTGACGCTCACTTTGGCGCTGTCATATTCCGGCAGATGGGATTTGGTTCGTGCATCGCAGCTTTTGGCGCTTGATGTCAGACGCGGGAAGGTATCGCCCGAAGATATTAATGAAGAGCTTTTAGCTTCGTACCTCACGACATCGGAAATGCCGGATCCCGATTTGCTTATTCGTACTTCTGGCGAAGTTCGCCTCTCGAACTTTATGCTTTGGGAGCTTGCCTATAGTGAAATATATGTGACCAAAACAAGTTGGCCTGATTTCCGTAGGGAACATCTCTACGAGGCAATCCGCGAATACCAAAAACGCGAACGCCGCTTCGGGATGACAGGTGCGCAGATCAAACGCGCCGAAGAAATACCCGAAGGACATTCCTCGTACGTAAAAGATATCGTCCGAGTACTCACCAAAGGTACGATATAATTTTTTTATTTCTATGCAGTTTTTTTTTCGACTACTCTCACAGCCGAAGGCTTTCCATCCGCTCCGCCGACTGCTCACACTTAGTGTGTTTGGCTTGTGTTTGCTCGGCCTCACCCGTACAAATTCTTTCGCTCAACCGGCTGAAACTGAGTACACGATCATGGGCATTAGCGTCGAGGGAAATGTATCTGGCAACCCTGAAACGATTATCGCGCAATCAACTTTGCGAAAAGGCGACAAGATCAAACCGCCTTTCGATCAAAGCACCTCACAAGCAATCAGAAGATTGTGGCAACAGAATATCTATGAAGATGTTGCGCTCGAAGTATCAAAACTTAGCACCCAAGCCGATGGTACGAATGGTGCGTTTCTCACGATTAAATTAAAAGAATTTCCTCATTGCGATTCGATTATCATTGATGGAAACAAAAATTTGAGTCTCTCAGAAATTGAAAAGACCTACTCCTTTTACAAAAACGATTTCTTGCGTCCGTGGGAAATCTATGCGATAAAGAATAAGATCAAAGCCGCATATACGAAGGAAGGATATAACTACGCAACGATTAGCTCCGAGACAAAGGTGACCGATCCAACAACGGGAAAAGTCCAACTGCATCTGCATATCAACGAAGGCACAGAAGTAACGATTCGCCATATTGAGTTCGAGGGCAATACACTTGTATCATCGAGTGATTTGCGCGATGCATTCGATGATACCAAGGAAAAAAATAAAATTTGGCATTTATTCCGAAGCGGAAATTTTGATGAGAAAAAATTTGCAGAGGATAAACAAAAACTACTTGCCTACTACCGTACTCGTGGTTTCCGCGATGCTGCAGTACTTGGCGATACCGTTTGGGTCACGGGAAAAGAAGATTTGAATATTCTCGTTCATGTGTATGAAGGACCACTTTATTACGTTCGGAACATTGCCATTTCAGGCAATGAAGTCTTCACCGAAGATGAAGTTCGCAGAAATCTGGGATTCAAAAAAGGTGATGTCTATAACGTCGAAAAGTTTGAGTTGAACCTCAAAGGACCAACGCAGGACTTCATCGATGTCGGTTCACTCTATTATGATCGCGGATATATCGTTAATATCAACAAAGAAGAAAGTTTGGTCAAGCATACTGCTCAAAGCAACGGTGACTCGCTCGATATTCTCATTCATATCTCCGAGGGCAAGCGACATTATTTACGCAACGTTGACATTGCAGGAAATACAAAAACGAAGGACTACGTCATCCGTCGCGAACTCTATACACGCCCTGGTGATCCATTCAGCAGATCGGCTATTATTCGCTCATTGCGACAGTTGGCACAGCTCAATTATTTCAATCAACAAAAGCTCACGCCTGACGTGAAGCCTGTTCAAGATGCAACACAATTTGATATTACTTATAACGTCGAAGAAAAATCGAGCGATACATTTAATGCTTCACTTGGTTATGGCGGAGCGCTCGGACTTACGGGTTCGGTTGGTGTATCATTCAATAACTTTGATATAGCCGATCCGTTGCACGGAGGTGCAGGACAAATTGCAAGTGTGTCAGCTGAGTTCGGTCAATCGAACTATCGCACACTTTCACTTAGCTTCACGGAACCGTGGTTCCAGCAAGAGCCGACAGCGATAGGTTTTTCTATCTTTAACCAACAAAGTAATATTTATTATAATATCTCGCGCACGGGTGCGACAATCTCAGTGGGGCGTAGATTCCGTGTACCAGATGATTTCTTCCGCGGTGATTGGACATTACTCGGACAAACTTCGAACATTTCTAATGGAGGAGGTCTCTACACAACAGGCAAGCATGATGAAATAAGTATCCAACAGATCATCTCGAGAAATTCAACGGACGATCCGCTTTTCCCTGCATCAGGCTCAGACTTTGCGTTCATTTCGAAACTTGCGTATCTGCCGCTAGAATCTATTTCTCCGAATGAGCCTGCAAACTATTACAAGCTTGTATTCACTATGAAATTTTATTCGACGCTTGTCGAGTTGAATGCAACGAATAAATTGGTACTTGCCATGGTTGCCGATATTGGTCAACTTGGTGGCATCAGCGGTCACCCATTCGTCCCACCTCAAGAGCGCTTCACGATGGGCGGTTCGGGCCTTTCGTCAGGTTTTTATACCATTCCACTTCGCGGATATAACGACGCTTCAATCGGCACACAGACCTCTCCGGGTGCAACGTACGCGCAAGGCGGATTATTCTATAATCGCTATGCTGCGGAATTACGATTCCAAATTGCACGCGAACCGATTCCTATTTTCATTGAAGCATTCGCTGAAGCTGGTAATGTCTGGAGTGATTTTTCGAATAGTGACCCATTCACCTTAAAACGTGCCGCCGGCGTTGGTGCACGTGTACAAGTGCCTGCAGTTGGGCTTATCGGAATTGATCTTGGATACGGATTTGATCCGAACGTGCCCTTCGGCCCAATCAGCGGACTCCATACGCACTTTCAATTCGGTAAGTTTTTCTAAGAATTTATTCCAAACCTCGAACATTATTCGTGAGGTCTCCTAACAACTCAATCGAGCAGGTTACATCCTCGCCGACTTGTACCCAGCGATTGTCATAAACTTTCGAACCATTTAGCTCTAAGAAACAACCTGTGCCAACAGTGCCAGAGCCTATCACATCGCCTGGATAGAGCGTAACACCGTAGCTTGCGCGCTCGATAATCTGCGCGAATGTCCAGGTCATATCTTTGAGGTTGCCACGAGAAATCTCTTCCGTACCAATGTGACAAGTCATCGTAAGATCATACCGATCTCCGTTCGGACTCGGAATTCGTCGAGAGACAAGCTCATCTTTTGTGACAAGATAAGGACCGATTGCAGTTGCGAAGTCTTTGCCCTTAGCCGGTCCAAGTGAAAGCTTCATCTCTTCCATCTGCAAGTACCTCGCGCTCCAATCATTCATCACCATGTAGCCGAAAATATATTCATCCGCTCGCGCAGCCGATACATTCCGACATTCCTTGCCAATGACGATCGCGGCTTCGAGTTCGAAATCTAATTTTTTCTGATGCTCCGGTCTTACTGTCATTTCACCCGGACCGATCACGGCTTGATGGTTTGTAAAGTAGAAGACTGGGAATTGATCGAACTCCGGTATCATCTCTACTCCACGATTTCTTCTGGCGGCTTCAACATGTTGTCTGAACGCATAACCATCGCGCATGGAGGTTGGACGTGGGACAGGTGCATAGAGTGTTACTTCACTCATCAACATTCGTCGTGGTCGTGTCTGTTCGGAGTCTGCGGCGAATCGTTTGGCGCACCATTCATACACCTTCGTTGCAAATGCAAGAGCTTCATCACCAAGAGCAAGGAATGTAATAATATCTGATGGTAGCGACTTCATTGTCTTGTCGCTATGATTCATCGAGTACTCGAGTGAAGCAAGTTGAAGATCAACTACTGCGTCACCAAGTACGAAACCAAGTCTGCCGATTGGTTCAAGCGGGTGGTGAATGTCTGTGCCCCACGGTTTGAACATTTCACTTCGCAGAGTTTCAAATTTTTCTGCTTCGGCTGATGTAGCTGCTGAACCTACTGTTCCTTTGTACGTTACAAATTTCATATTGTTAAAAATAAGAAAGCTTGAGAATGCTAAACGAAGTTCTTCCGGTCAATTGCGTGGTGTCATGGGCATTCGTGTCGCCGTTTCTTGCAGCTTCACATCCGATGGAACATCGAAGAGTGATGGATCTAATTTGACATTTTCTTCGATGGAAATCACATGACTCTTTATACTCACTTTGTTCATCGCTAAATCCAACTTCATTGGTTCGAGTCCCCAAAAAATCCATGCCTTTCCTAACATACCCATGTTGTTCTTATTACTTGAGTACTCATAAATAACGCACTCCTTACCGAGGATTGTCTCTGTACCAACTCTGGTAATACCCATTTGTTTGAGTACCGGATCGGGCATATTCTTAAAGTCCAGACCGCTTGGCACGCTGAATCGCATCTTCGTACCTGTTTTCTGATCAGGATCATAGGAATAAATCCAGCCGTCTTTGATCAGATTGACATGTCTGACTCGCATTTCGATTCCGCCTACGAAGTTGCTCGAAACAGTCTCATCACGAATGCGCATTCCGAAATTATCAATGTACTTGGTTGACTTCTTCTTCACACCCATCGCCTCATTCTCTCCATGGATGATTGCTGTTTGGATAGGATACCTCCCGCCGGCGATATTCTTGGATGCACCGGAATCGGCTGATGCCTGCGCTGAGCGCGTCTGAGCCGGCTGTTGCAGATTTGCTGACCCGAGGGAATCTGTTGTCGGGGCCTCTGTTTTTTTGCCACAACTGATTCCAATAACGGCTGTAGCAATGAGTGCAAATCGAAGAATTATTCTCTTTGTCATTTTAGCGTAGTATGTTCTCTTTTAGTCTTTCGCTTCTTGATTTCGGTAACAAATGTTTTCGTCATTTCCTCTTCGCTAAAGGAACTGAGTAGAAAAATAATACATTTTGAGAAGCGTATTTTCATTACGTACTATTTTACGAAGCTATGAAGTATCTGGTTATTTTGGCGGTCGCAGTCTCTGTTGGATGTCTTGCATCTGGTTGCTCGAAGAAAAACGACAGTCCAGGTAGTGGTGCTGATAGCATCCTTGTCAAACCCACGACGGAGTTTGTCCCTGAGTCCCAACCACAACGCGATACCGCATCGGGCTTGCTTATTGATCAATCGCGGTATTACACCCCTGAGCAACAGGCATTGCTGAATCGGTTTGATCCGATTCAAGTCGTAAACATCTACCATGATTTCAAATCCATTCGCAAACCAGGCTTAACCCAGCAGCAGCTTGATTCATTTGCGCAAATTAAAAAGATTAACGTAGCTGAATTAAAGGCGATTCTGCAAGAAGGCGACAGACGCGGTTGGAGCGGCCATTAAACTTATGCACTCTACGAAGAAGGGTTCTCTATTCATCCTGACTGCCGCGCTATTTTGGAGCACGGGTGGGTATTTTATCAAATCAATCTCGTTAGACGCTTTCGGAATTTCGCTCTGGCGTTCATCCCTTGCAGCGATCACGCTGTACATTTTCTACCGGCAGAGTCTGAAAGGATTTAATTCCAGACGGAAGGATTGGTACTCCATCCGTACACTCAGTACTGCTGTTGTCTATGCCGGACTCCTGATTCTATTCGTAGTGGCAACGAAATTAACGACAAGTGCGAATGCGATCTTCCTGCAGTTTACCGCGCCGATCTACGTCCTGTTTTTCGAACCGCTGATATCCAAGACGAAGTTGAAGTTTGCAGATGTGATAGCCGTCCTCATCACAATCAGCGCGATGGGGCTGTTCTTTGTTGGAGAATTCAATACATCCTCAATCATCGGAAACATCTTAGCACTCACAAGCGGAATCTGCTTCGCTGGATATACGCTTTTGCTCAAACACGAAGCAACTTCGGAGGCAATGCGCTGGCAATCGGTAATCGTCGGACACCTCATCATTGTCGCCATCATGCTTGTTCTCGTTACTACGGGGAATGCGGTTGCGATGCCACATGATGTGGTCGAAGTTCAGAAATTAGTGTGGCTTGGATGTATTCAGATCGGTGTTCCATACGCACTCTTCACAAAAGGTATTCACCACGTTCGCGCACTTGACGCATTGCTCATCTCTATGCTCGAACCCGTTCTCAACCCTCTCTGGGTATATCTCGGAGTAGGCGAAACACCAAGCCAGTACGCGATCATCGGCGGAGTTATTATTATGATTATTGTCGTAGTGCGAACGTTCTTAGAAGGTCGGAAATATACTGCTCCGTTGCCAATGCCATAGGGCGGAATTGCCGGTCGGCTGCACGTAATACTCGGGGGAAGTTTCGCCCTGCGCCTATGAAACCTTTGGGTTGGTATGGTATCTAAGTGCTATTGACTATTGGGGGAAACTTATGAAAAAGTTTGGATGGCTTCGTGTATTTTCGGTTGTGGTACTATCATTGTTTATTGCTGATGCAATACAGGCTGGCACACCACCTCACGTCGTAAATACCTACCCAACCTCAGGCGCAAAAAATGTGAAGACCGTAACGAAAATCGGGATAACCTTTTCTGATCAAGTTGATAAATCATCTGTTACGCTGACAAATATTACCGTTGTAGGTTCGAAGGCAGGCGCATACCCTGGCTCGGTAAGTACATCAACAAACGGACGGACAATAATCTTTCAATCTTCGCATCAATTTTTGCCCGACGAAAAAGTCACGGCTACAATCTCGAACATTAAGTTTATTAGTACAACAGATCAACTGAGTTACGTAATTAATTTTCAGACATCGCTGAGTACAGCAGTGATTGATACAAATTATCATAGTGATGATCCTATTTTAGAACGGTCATTACACGGGAAACGACGCACGAAGAAATTAGTCTCTCAGAATCTCAGCCCATTAGAAAACCCCGATGATCTTCCCACGTTGAATGTTATCACAAACTCCCAGCCGATGAAGGGATTACTATATTTGGCGAATTATAAATTTTACGTTGACACGGAAGAAGGTACATACATGCTCGTACTCAATGCTAACGGGACGCTGGATACCGCCATCGGAAACGGTTCAGATTACTTTAATGATTTTAAACCGCATCCAAATGGTACGTACTCATACTTCGATGTCTTAAAAGCAAAATACTTTATCATGGATACTTCATTCACTATCATTGATAGTGTCGAAGCAACGAACGGCTTTATTACCGATGGACACGACTTTGTGGTCACGCCAGAAAATAATTACATAATCATTGCGATTGATTACGAATATATGGACTTGCGTCACACGGTTGTGGATGGCGATTCCAATGCCGCGGTACTGATACCGGTAATTCAAGTATTTGATAAAGAAAAAAATCTGATCATGGAGTGGCGATCCATTGATCATTTTAAACTGATTGATGCAACACATGAGGACCTGAGTGCGAATGTCATTGATTTTTGCCATGTAAATGCGATTGATCTTGACTCTGGGAATACCTTTCTCCTTTCGTCGCGTCACATGGATGAAATCACAAAGATCGATTTAGAGTCGGGAAATATCATTTGGCGAATGGGAGGGATAAATAATCAATTTACTTTTACAAATGATACAATCCCTTTTTCTCATCAACATGCAATCAGAAGAATTGCTAACGGCAATTATACACTCTTCGACAATGGGAACATCAGATTCTACGATCAACCGTATAGCCGAGCTCTGGAATACAAACTCGACGAAGTGAACCACAGAGCTACGAAAGTGTGGGAATTCCGGCACACACCCGATGTATTCGGTTCTGCAATGGGGTATGTGCAACGGCTCGATAATGGAAATACTCTGATCGGATGGGGAGCATGTGATAAGCTCTCTGTTACTGAGGTTGATAAAAACTTCAAGACACGTTTTGAGTTAGCAATGGATACTGGTAACTATAGCTACCGTGCATACAAATATGATCCGAATTATCTACTCGGCCTACCGAGTGCCGTACGCAATCAATCGGGTAACGCTGTAGCGAACATTTGTGCATATCCAAATCCTGTCTCGACAACAACAAGTATTACCGTTGAAATTCCTGTGGATAGATTCATCACAGTGGAATTACGCAACACATTTGGGACAAAGGTCGCTGAAGTATTTTCTGGTCAACTTTTAAAAGGAGTACACTCTCTTCAATTGGATTGTACGAATTTACCAAGAGGGGTTTACTTCCTGAAATTTCTTGGAGTAAATACAAAATTATCAGCATATAACATTATCGTTTCGCAATAGAGTGTTGATAAGGGTTTGCTACACACCTCCCAATTCGCGAATCAAATAGTATGTCCCAGCTCCGAGAATACCTGCTGCAGGAATTGTTAAAAGCCATGCCCAAATGATTCGGGTCGCCACGCCCCACCGGACTGCTGAGAGGCGTTTCAACGAGCCAACGCCTACAATTGCTCCAGTGATAGTATGAGTAGTTGATACAGGAATTCCTGCTGAGGCGGATCCTAACAGGGTGGCTGCTGCTGCAAGCTCTGCCGAAAACCCACCGATTGGCTTGAGCGCGGTGATACGCATCCCCATCGTTTTTACAATCCGCCAACCGCCTGAAAGTGTCCCAAGACCAATCGCGGAATATGCAGCAATGATCACCCAGAATGGAATCTCAAACGTCGGAATTAATTTATTCGTGAATAGCACTCCGGCAATAATGCCCATCGTTTTCTGTGCATCATTTGTACCGTGACCGAGGGAATACGCAGCTGCGGAAATTAACTGTCCCCTTCTGAACCAGTTATCAACTCCGAAGGGAGTTTTTTTTCGGGATAGCCAGGTGACTGTGAGCATGATACAAAACCCAAGTAGCATACCGATAAGTGGTGAAAGCACAATAAAGAGCAAAGTCTTAACCCAACCCGCGGTAATGAGTGGACTGAGATTACCAACCTTGATGATCGCAGCACCAGCGTAACCGCCAATGAGAGCGTGTGATGAACTCGTTGGCAGTCCCAACCACCACGTGATCAGATCCCAGATGATCGCGCCCGCAAGCCCTGCCATAATTACGTAGGTAGTTACAACAGTGATGTCGATCATA
This sequence comes from bacterium, assembly GCA_037143335.1. Taxonomy (GTDB): domain Bacteria; phylum Bacteroidota; class Ignavibacteria; order Palsa-1295; family Palsa-1295; genus PALSA-1296. The sequence goes on from JBAWZA010000009.1 coordinate 45,764, forward strand.
CCCGAGCCTATCGTTTTTGCAACTCCGGTGCCAAACACAAAAGCCGCCACAAAATTAAAAAATGCAGCCCAAAGAACTGCTTGACCAGGCGTCAAGACGCGAGTTGAGACAACCGTAGCAATAGAATTGGCTGCATCATGGAATCCATTGATGTAGTCAAAAATCAGTGCGGCGCCGATCACTATGCACACAAGAACCATAGCTCTAATTGTTATGCGTACTTAATGACAACTCCACCGATGATATTCGCGACCTGTTCGCATTTATCGAGAGCCTCTTCGATATCGCCGAGAATTTCTTTGAGTTTTATCAACTCGATCGGGTCTTTTTGTTCATGAAAAAGATGGGCTAACGCGTTTTGATAGATATCATCACCGGTATTTTCACAGGTATTAATTTCTTCGCAGAGACGATGTATCTCTAGATGATGCTTCATGTTCGAAAGCAATGGCACTGCAAGCACTAAGCTCCCAACTGCTTTACAAAGCGTTTCTGCAAGATCATGAAAGTCCGAAGGGAACGATGAGACTTCATACAGAAGAGTTCGCAATGCTGCATCCTCGATCAGATCGAGGATGTCATCCAAGCTCGCAGCTAATGCTTATATATCTTCACGATCAATGGGGGTAATAAATGATTGTGAAAGATCTGTGAAGATATCGTGCGTTATGGCATCGCCACGATGTTCTGCCTCTTCGATTTTTTTTAATAGTAGTTTTCTCTCGGAGGAAGAATTCTCGGCCAGGAGTTTACGCAAATCCTCAGCACCTGAGTGTATGTTACCGACATTTGCTGTGAAGAGTGCAAAGTATTGATTCTCTTTCGGCAGTAACCGCCGAATAAATGTTGAAAATCCCATGTGTCGGAGCGTTAGTGGTGCTGGTGTGTGAAGTCTAAATCGCAACAATTCAGTTTGTCGCGAACTGAACAATCATAAAGCCAAGTCCGCGATTACCGGAAGAGAAATCTGCAAATCAATCCTGATCCTTCGAACTCACAGATTCTGGCACTTGATGTTTTAACATTTTTGCCTCGACGATAAATACAACGTCTTCTGCGATGTTGGTTGCATGATCGGCGAGCCGTTCGATGTGGCGGAGCAGTGCCATTGAATGAGCGGCAGGTTCTATCTGAATCGGGTCGCGTTTCATTTCTTCAATGAGTAGGTCAAACGCATTGTGGGCAATAGCATCTACGGTGTCATCACGCTCAAAGAGAGATCGTGCAAGTTCGGCATCGTTGTTGATAAACGCATCGAAGGCATCGCGGAACATCCTCATTGCCTCAGCAAGCATTTGTTTGATGCCGACTCTCTCAAGAAGGTCTGTAGAACCAATCAGTGGCTGGACTCGCTCAGCGAGATTCACGGCAATATCGCCGATTCTCTCGAACTCACTATCAATCCGCATCGCTGCAATCAGCATCCGAAGGTCAACTGCAACTGGTTGGGTCAGAGCTAAAATTCTTTGACACAGTCCATCAACCATCAAGTCGTACTCGTTGACTCGAGATTCCCGTTTAATAACAAATCGTGTTGCTTCCATATCGCCACTCATGAGGGCGCGAGATGCAAGCTCGACTTGCTCATCAACGAGCGATCCCATACGAATAAGCAATGCGCGAAGCTTCTCAAGCTCGTCTTCAAAGTGACGGTGAATGCGGGGTGTGTTCAATGCTGCAGTCATGTGCAAATAAAAAAATTAATAAATTGCTCTTATCCGAATCTTCCCGTTATATAATCTTCTGTTTGTTTTTTCTTCGGATTCGTGAACATGTCTCTTGTATCGCCGACTTCTATGAGTTCGCCGATATAGAAGAATGCCGTTAAATCGCTGACACGTGCAGCTTGCTGCATGTTATGCGTCACGATGATAATTGTGTAGTCTCTTTTGAGTTGAAAAATTAACTCTTCTATTTTTGCTGTCGAGATCGGATCCAACGCACTCGCAGGTTCATCCATCAAAAGCACTTCTGGGTTCGTTGCTAAGGCTCGGGCGATACATACTCTCTGTTGCTGACCGCCAGATAGACCGAGGGCGGAGTGATGCAGTCTATCCTTCGTCTCTTCCCAAATCGCGGCTTGCCTGAGGCTTCGCTCGACGATCTCATTTAATTTCTGTTTGTTCTTTTCGCCCAATATTTTCGGACCGTATGCAACATTTTCCCAAATGGATTTTGGGAATGGATTCGATTTTTGGAAAACCATCCCGACACGTTTGCGCAATTCGACTACATCAAGTTTCGGATCGTAGATATTTATTCCATCAACCGTTACTTCACCCGTCACCTTACAGCCGGGAATCGTATCGTTCATACGATTGAGGGTACGAAGGTACGTTGACTTGCCACAACCAGATGGTCCGATAAATGCCGTAACGCGTTTCGCGGGAATATCGAGAGATACGTTACTCAGTGCTTGCTTCGCACCGTAAAATAAATCAAGCCCCTTGGTAGAGACCTTTGTCTCGTAGACAACATGCGGCTCAGTAGGCATCCGAACCGAGGTCTTGATCCCCGGTGAAATATCCTGTGGTTTTTCCATTTCCATTGTATCCATAAATCCGTATCTTACTTGAGTTTGTTCCGCAGACGTGACCTCAAAATAACTGCTGAGATGTTCAGTGTAAACGTAAGAATCAATAAGACCATCGTAGTCGTGTATTGAAGCGGAATCGTCTTGTCAACATTCGCCGACTGAGTCGAGAGCACGTAGATGTGATAACCTAAATGCATGAACTGACTTGTCAAGGCATGAGGTATCTGAGGCAAGAAAAATGCAGCGCCAGTAAAAAGTATCGGTGCAACTTCGCCTGCTCCGCGGCTAATTGCAAGTATCATACCCGTCAAAATACCGGACATTGATCCCGGGATAACAATTTTCCAGATTGTTTGTAGCCGCGTCGCACCAAGTGCAAGTGATGCATCGCGCAAATCACGAGGCACTGTCCGAATTGCCTCTTCGACCGATACGATAACTACCGGGAGCGTCAGCAAACCCATCGTCATCGATGCCCACAAAATATTTGGCTGTCCCCACTGCAACACACCAGGGGAAAATACATCATCAATCCCCTTTCCAACGAACTGAATAAAAAATCCGAGTCCGAATAATCCGAATACGATCGATGGTATACTTGCAAGTGTATTGACAGCGAAACGAATCGTCCGAGCGAAAGCAGAGTTCGGTTTTGCAAACTCTGATAAATAGATTGCTGTAATCGTGCCTAGCGGAACTGCCATGAATGACATGAGCAATGTCATAAAGACTGTGCCGATGATGGCGGGATAAATTCCGCCCTTTGTCATTCCTTCTTCAGGAGCTTGAGTAAGAAACTCCCAAGTGAAATTTTTATACCCACCACCAACGATGGAGACAACCATAATGCCGACAATCACCACAATGGTAAGCGCTGCCAAGCCACTAACGCCTGAAGCGAGTGTCCCGTATAGCTTGCGCATTTTGCCTGCGCGGTCTGATACCATGGCTACTGCTTGTGCCATTATTTTCCTTGTATGCGTTTAATGAGTTTCTTTCTCACGTAGAACTCGACGATTGAGTTCAATGAAAAAGTAAAGACGAATAACATTGCTCCGATGAGGAACAGTACGTTATAGTGTTGGTCTCCGAAAACTACTTCTGCCATTTCAGCTCCGATCGTTGCCGAGAATGTACGAACAGGCTCTAAAATATTTGCACTCGTTAGCGGCGCATTACCAGTTGCCATCAGCGCAATCATTGTTTCGCCGAATGCTCTGCCAAATCCTAAGATGATTGCTGCAAAAACACCAGGGACAGCCGCAGGCAATAATACTTTGAATGCTGTTTGCCAAGGCGTCGCACCTAAGGCTGTACTTGCATCGCGAAGCGGCTGGGGCACTGCGGTGAGTGCATCCTCTGAAATTGTATAGATGATCGGGATAATCGCAAAGCTCATCGCAATACCACCGATGAATGAGTTAAGCCTGAATTGATAATGAAAAAAATCTTGGAAGATTGTTGCCATTACGATCAATGCGAAAAATCCGATTACTACACTTGGGAAACCCGCGAGCAATTCGATCACTGGCTTAATCGTCTCGCGTGCCCATTTTGGTGCGAATGTAGAAGTGAAAAGTGCTGCGAGAATTGCAAGGGGCGCTCCGAAGAGAAGTGAAATTAAGGTAACCTTAAGTGTACCTATAATTAGCGGAAGCATTCCGAACTTCGGCACGGTAGAAACAGGTTGCCAATTTCCACCTGTAAGCATTTTTCCAAAGTTTGTCGAAGATTTTCTCTCCTCTGCATCTTTAAGTTCTTTTGATTTGATAGAATCATCTTCTATCTTTTGTTGCTTCATCGCAAGTGCATCGGCTTGCGCATGAGCAATGCTATCTTTGATAGCTTGGGCTAATGCTGCACTCGCTTTAGCAGTCGAGTCCTTCTTTTCTTTTTCTGTTAAGACGTGAATCGCGGGAGCTTTCTTAATTGCTTCTTTTGGAGGTTCAATCTTCTTTACTTCTTTCGCTGGTTCATTCTTCTTTGCAGCTGGCGCATCATCAGCGAGTGGATCATATTCTTCTTGCTCAACTTTACCGCCATTCGTGGTTACAGTTTTTAGTTTACCTGAGGCATCTTTTTTTACAGTGAGGTCAGTACCTTTTAACGCTCCCTTACCTTTAATTACTTTTTCGACTTTTTCTCCGCTTGCTGAATCCGCATTGTTGGAGGAGGATTGAGCATTCACTACCATCGCCATTGAATCTTTGGCGGCGGATTTTTCTGCTTCGCTTTTACCAAAAAAAATCGGTGAAGCTTCCTTAAATACAAATACAAAAATCAGAATAATAGCAGCAAACGAGATGAAGGAGAGAAAGCGAATTCCTGACTCAATAAACCACTCAACAAACCGGAATTTTTTTCCGAGCTGTAAAGGAGGTCTATCTAGAGGCGATTGAGTAGGCATGCGGCAATGGTGAAGACTCGTTCAAAAATTATCCCGGAGAGTGGCGGAAATGATCCGATCAACTCTCCGGGAATTCTCTTATGTCACTACGTAAAAAGTTTTTACTGTACAGGGAAGAATCCTTCGTTCTCGACGACTGCCTGACCTTCAGGTCCTCTTACCCATTTGATGAATTCCTTCATATCACCATCCGGTTTTTGACGAAGGTAGAAATAGAGGAACCGAGTGATCGGATAATCACCGCTTGCTATATTTTCTTTATGTGGTAAAAATGCTTTATCGCCATCCGACTTGCGGACTGCAAGTTCTTTCACTCCCTTTGCATACCCAGCACCACCAAAACCAATACCATTTGGATCACGCTTTACAGCATTCACCACTGCGGCTGTTCCAGGAAGTGCTTGCATGGAATTTGCATAGTCATCGTTATCAAGAACTTTCTCCTTCAAGAAGGCATACGTACCAGAGGAGTTCTCTCTGCCATATAGAATGATCGAAGCATCGGCACCGCCAACTTCTTTCCAATTCTTAATAGCACCAGTATAGATACCCTTGATCTGCGCAAAGCTCAACTCGCCAATTCCGTTTGCTTCGTTCACATAAATCGTGAGCCCGTCTTTGGCAGTACGAACTTCGATACCTGTTGAACCGTAGCGCTCACGGAGTTTGAGTTTCTCGCCATCTTTCATTGGACGAGATGCTGTGCAGATATCTGTCGTGCCGTTGATCAAAGCACTGATACCAGTACCCGAACCACCGCCTGTTACTTGGATATTCACGCCAGAGTTTTGCTTCATGTATTTCTCAGCCCAACGTTGAGCGAGCTGCACCATCGTGTCCGATCCCTTTACGGTGATCGTCGTGGTTGGTGCGAAGATGAAGCCCACTGACAATGCAAAAATTGCAATGGCAGAGGCTAACATTGTTATCTTTTTCATCGTATTGTTTTACTTGTTGATTAAAATTTGTACTGCATACGGAATGTGAAGCGGTTGTCATGCGCATCCTTCACAGTCTGTACATTTGTTGCAACAGCAGGATCAACTCTTGTGAAATCTTCTGTTGTCGGCATGTCAAAATCGAACATCAAGCGCATCGTACCAGAGATGAAGACGTTCAAGTCAACCGAGATCGTATTCTGAGCAAGGTCACCGCCGAAGCCTGTGCTTGCTGATACACCACGTAGTTTTGTAACTGCTGCGCCATTAAGAACAGCGAAATCAGTACCCTTTACTTCTGTGTTTGGATCATACGTCTCATAGCGAGCTGCAATCTGCAACATATCCGAAAGATTCTGAACCAGCATCACGTACATACCAGATGTTTTCTTGTAAATTGTCGAAGCAAGTGGATCACCAAGAGCTGCGAAGTCTGCTGAGTTAAATAATGCAGCAGAACCATAGAAAGGTGTTTGACCAGAATACATTTCAAACTTTACGATCGAACCACCGAAGGGAAGAACTGATAAGTAGAACTGAGCATCAACACCAATAATCGAACGGTTTGACTGCATGAACACATGGTTCTGGTTCGAGAATGAATGCCCAGCATTTGTTCCAGTATTAGCTAGTACAAGCGCGCCATTCGTGCCGGTGTATTTACCGATAACATTTGAAGGCTCGGTGATACCGCCCATTGAGATAGATGCACCAACATCAAAGCTGAACTCATCGCTCAAGAGGAATGGCAAACGTAGGTGACCGATCAACTCTTTTGCTGGCTGACCGATAGGTGTACCAGTTGTACCGCCTGGCAATCCACCTTGAGTTGAAAGTATTAAAGCAGATTCTTTTCCGACTGCGCTATTAGCTTTGACTTGGAACAATGAGTCAGCTCCTTTTGGAGTAGCGAAAGGTACGGCGGCGAATCCAATTGGGTTTGCTGTAAATCCCATCTTGTTGTTTGCACCAGGTACTGCACCTGAAGGGCCTGTTCCGAAATTATCTGTTCCGTTGAACAAACCGATTTCGAGAAGCGGCTTGATCGAACCGAAAGTTGGTGTAAAGTTCAACTGAATACCAAGGTCGCGTTCGCCATTGAAAAATCTATTCTCATAAAGTGAACGCTCTGTTACTTCGCGTGCGCTTGATGAGTATGCGATTTCGTAACCGAATGGGCGGTTCATCGAACCCATGCTGATGCCCAACAAATTTGTACCTGCATCCTTGAGAGCATTCCAAGTTGCATATACTTCCTTGATGACTACACCATTCTCAGTGATGTCTGGGTAGATAACTGCGCTGATGTCGCCAGAAGTATGCGTGAATTTTACGCGACCACGGCGGATCTGGAAATAGTTTTTGCTATTGACTTGGTTCGCCTGAGAATCAGCGTCGTTCCAAAGCCATTGTGGCTGAACGTATCCGGTGATCTTCATCTTCGCCATACCGGCAACGGTGCTCTCAAGCGTTGAAACGCGTTCACCAAGGCCATCAACTGTGCCTTTCAGAGTGGCTTCATCTTGAGCAAAAACGGAAAGTGGGTTAAAACAAACAACAACAATAAGGACTGCGAGCAGTCTGAGAGAAATGCGGGTCATTTGGGTCATATAGAGTAGTTAAGTATTTGTCGTGAATAATCACTGGCAAAAATACAAACCCAATGTTACCAAATTATTACTGAATTGTTAAGAAATTGTTAAGAAATTCCCACATTTCAACACGAACTGGCGTTTTTAGCCTATTTTAGAGGATATGAATCGGAAGTACTGCCTTTTCATCCGAGATTATGCTCATCTCAAGAATATCGTGTGCCATGATAGTGACCTTTGTATGATTTAAGAGTTCGTAACCAGTCCACGTTTGCGAGGAGCCTATAAATGCTTCTTCACCAGAGACGACGAGGGTTTGTATATAGAATTTATATATTTCGCCGTAAACAGTCTTCACTTGGATTTTCGTCTTCGGAGTAACTGATAACCGGAACATCCTTCCCATCCCATCGGCGACAGGGATTGAGGTAATGGTATTGCCGCTATACGTCCACTTAAGTGAATCGGCATACTTATGTAATTCTGATTCGGTTGGAAGTCTATACGTATAGAGTGTCTGGCAGCCAATGATAGCTACGAGAACAACTAAAGCAAAAACTGCGGATAACCTCATAATGATATTTAGAAACTTGTCATTCCCGCGGAGGCGGGAATCCACGGCTTAGTTTTTGCTCCGTAGATGGATTCCCGCCTTCGCGGGAATGACAGACGTAAATTACTTTCTCGGAGAAATCTTCCCTGTTTCTTCGAAGATTACTTGGAAACCAGAAATTTGTTTCGGAATTATTTTTTTGATCTCCGCCTGATGACCATTCATCATAATAATAATACAAGGCTTGCCTTCGTGTCGTCCCTCGCCAGTGCCAACGACACCTGGATGCTTCATCCATGCAGGAGTATTCTTTTCTAAGACTTCAGTGATGCTCATCCTCTTTTTCGCTATGCGTAAACTATCGGTCGAGGCAATGCTCTTAACACTTGTCAGGCAAAGAAATACGAATACAAACGCTACAAAAAAATACTTCATATTCCTAAATCAAAAGGGCGACGTAAAACTCGTCGCCCTTGTAATAAATATCTCTACAGATTACGGAGTGCCGAGCGCTGTGCCGGCTACCACATCAACATTCAATGCATTAAGCACAAGTCCGATAGGATTTGCGATTGTTGCATTCGAACTTCCTGCAAAAAGCAAACCTGTTGGGTTGCCATTCGCATCGCAGATTAGCGAACCAGAATCTCCAGCCGCACTAAATGTTGTCGAAGAAATGTAGAATTGTTTTACAAAATTTGCAACTAGCCCGTTGCCGTAACTCACACTTGTTGAAACGTTTACACCAGCGATTGTTCCGGTCGTATAAGCTGTCGTACGACCTCTTTTCTTCACTGACATTCCAACTGCAGGAGCCACTTGAGTTGCCGTTGGCGAGAAATTTGCATTTGTCGAATTCCCAACTGCACCATTTTGTGGTTCAGCGATTGCACAATCTACAGTGTTCGAATTGCCACGCTTGAATTGAATTGGCACATAAGCCGAGAGACGTGCGATCTGCCCAGTCTGAGTACATTGTGGAACAGCGTCGTAACGACCGGGTTGGTCAATGCGCTCGCCGATATTAGCAGCATTCTCACGCGCAAAGACGTGATTATTGCTAAGGAAATATTTTGATTTATGATTCGGACGTTCTGTTACGATACATCCGATAGTACCAGAGGCACATTCCTTATCATTACCAGTGCTTACTCCGCTCGCAACTTCAGCGAATGCTTTGAATTCGCCAACTATCGTGATTGATGTTGGTACGCCTTCGATTGAAGTTGGAATTCCTGTCACGCCTTCACGAGTTGTGAAAATAAGAATTGCTGGCTTACCATCGGTGGTGAGTCCAGTACCTGTGCCGTTGACACCATCAATAGCCATTAGCTCGTCGTTATGACGATCTTGAATAGCAATTGTTGGCTCGAGGTCAACACCGTTGAGTGCGATTGGATTAACCGCAGCTGGATCAATTGACTGATGAGTTGTTGATGGATTCATTGTGCCGGTAGTGTTCTGACAACCGGTGTTGATGCCCGTCATGACGAGCAATGCAAATGCGAATGGCAAAAACCACTTCGCTCTAATGTTATGTGATTTCATTGGTTTATCCTTGTTATGATAATTGATATGAACTACTTCGATAAGTTGGTCAGTGGGGAAGCAAATACAATCCAAAACCCCGTAAAAGTGTTCCATCCATATAATCCGCGAAAATCCGTCCCATCCGTGTCATCCGCGTGCTATTCCCCCAACGGACTTTTCCCGAATGAAATGTGTTTTCAGACCCTCAATAAAAAAATTGATGGCAAAGAAGAAAACATCACAGCTAAGTTGGACAAACGTTGCCCGCACGATTCTTACCTCGCGGGCTATCGATAAGATTGAGGAGACAGAACTTGTCCCAGGCGGGCTTGTTACGTATCAATTCTCGGCTCGTGGCCATGATATGATTCAGGCAATTCTTTCGGATTGCATCTCCCATCCGCATGATGGAGCAACCGTCTACTATAGATCTCGACCTTTTGTAATAGGTCAGGGACTGACAGCTGAGGAATCAATGGCGGCATCAATGGCGCGGAGTGGCGGAGTCCATGGAGGACGTGATATTGGTGTTGTGCATTTTCTCAGGTCGCGTGGCAAGGCAACGGTTCTTCCGGCTTCTGGCGATGTTGGAGCGCAGTACTCCCCTGCTATCGGTTGGGCACAAGCTGTGCAGTATCATTATAATGTATTAAAGGAAAATTCCTATCAAGGGGCAATCGCCGTTGCACTTGGTGGTGATGGCTCTGTTGCAGCGAATGGGTTTTGGGCGGCACTCAATGCAGCGACTACACAGAAACTTCCACTACTTTTTTTCATCGAAGATAATGGTTATGGAATTTCAGTAACAGGAGATTTTCAAACCCCCGGCGCAAACATCGCAAAGAATCTTGCGTCGTTCGGTAATCTAAAAATTTGGGATTGCGACGGCACCGATCCCGAAGTCGCTTCACAAAATATTTCTGAAGCAGTTGACTATACCAGAACTTGGAATGGTCCCGCTTTGATTCGCATGACCATCCCTCGTCTTGAAGGGCATTCATTCGTTGATACGCAGAGTTACAAGTCACCAGAATTATTAAAGCAAGAAAAAGAAAACGATCCGCTTCCGAAGTTAGAAAAGTATCTCATCGCAAATAAAATCGTTACGAAACAAGAATGGGATGCTCTTGCTTCAGAAGTCGAAACTGATGTCATCGCCGCTCGTGACCGAGCGAAGGATTCTCCACAACCCGATACAGCTACGGTCCTTGACCACGTCTTCTCTGCAATGCCTACCCCGATCAACTCATCTATCGAAGAAGGCATCCGAATGAATATGCAAGATGCCGTTCGCAAAACATTAGAAGTGGAACTTGCAAAAAATCCGAAGCTACTCATCTTCGGAGAAGATGTCGGGGCAAAAGGCGGAGTGCATGGCGCAACCGTTGACCTTCAAGTAAAATTCGGAAAAGACAGAGTCTTCGATACATCGCTCTCCGAAGAAGGGATCATCGGCAGATCAGTCGGCATGGCATTCGCAGGACTGATGCCCGTACCCGAAATACAATTCCGAAAATATGCTGACCCCGCTACTGAACAGATCAACGATGCTGGCACAGTTCGCTGGAGAAGTAAATCACAATTCGCAGCTCCGATGGTCGTCCGCATCCCAGCGGGATATGCAAAGAAAACTGGTGACCCGTGGCACTCAGTGTCGGGCGAAGCAGTCTTCGCTCATCAGATCGGTTGGCGCATTGCATTCCCATCGAATGCTGAAGATGCCGTCGGCTTGCTCCGCACTGCACTTCGCGGTGAAGACCCGACATTTTTCTTCGAGCATCGCGCATTACTCGATACTCCTCCCGGCAGAAAAAATTACCCCGGCGATGAATTCATGATTCCATTCGGCAAAGCAAGAATGGTTCAAGAAGGAAATGATCTAACCATCATCACCTGGGGTGCAATGGTCGAGAGAGCCGTGACTGCTGCTGAATTAGTGGGACGGACTCTTAGTCCGTCAGTAGAAATTATCGATCTCCGAACAATCGTCCCCTACGACAAAGAAGCTGTGTTAGAATCAGTGATGAAAACCAGCCGCGTCATTGTACTCTGCGAAGATAACTGGACAAGTAATTTCGCTGCCGAGCTTTGCGCAACCATCACTCAGGAAGCATTTGAATTTCTCGATGCACCAGTCGAACGACTCTCGACTCCCGACGTGCCCATCCCTTACAACGTAGGCTTGATGAACGCCGTACTCCCCGGACCTGAAGAGATCGCGAAGGCGATTGAGAAGGTGCTCATGTACTGACAAATTTGCCGGAAGGGTCTGTAACTCCTTACGCCATGTGCATATAGCAGTTCGCGCACACATCTTTACCCCTCTTACGCAAAGAGTCCGCCGTAGCGGACTCTTCTCTCCTAAAAATCTATTTGTAATCCCATTAATCATGGTTTGCAAATATACGAAATTTTCACGAGTTTGTCAAGGTGCTCGGGACCAAAAAAATAGGTGCCTAACAAAGATTTTTTTTAGAGACTGCCATCCTCCAATTCGCAATTCCTAATCCTCCGATTGATTTTCTATTTGTCAACCAAAATGGAACTTTTGGTTGACAATATCGTTACTATTCTATAGAAATATAGCAACATTGTCAACTAACCCACAATGCATAACAAATCAGAGAAAATCCAACAATTCATCATTGAAAACGTGGAAAATCATCCCCGCGATATTGCTTTCCTTGCTGCTACCAAATTCCAGGTCACTAGGCAAGCGATCAATAAGCATGTGAGAAATCTGATCAATAAGAATATCCTGACTGAAACAGGAAGTACAAGAGCAAAAAGCTACCTGCTCTTTTCCCACATCCTCATAAGTAAAATGTACCCGATAGAGGAAAAACTCGCTGAAGACAGAGTATATGCTCTCGACATATTGCCAAACCTGAAAATACTGAAGCTATCCAAAAATGTGGAGGGGCGATGTCATTATTGCTTTACTGAGATTTTTAATAACGCAATCGATCATAGCGAAGGCACGGTTATTTCACTATTACTTTCCTATGACGAGCGTTACATCAAAATAGTAATTGATGACAACGGGGTCGGAATATTCAAGAAAATAATGCACCGCTTCAACCTTGAAGATGAAAGAGTTGCAATTCTTGAATTATCAAAAGGAAAATTAACAACGGCACCAAAGATGCATTCGGGCGAAGGAATCTTTTTTTCATCCCGCATAAGTGATCGTTTTATGATTAGTTCACATCACCTTGATTTCCTGGGAGGCGAAAGCTTTGATACCCAATTTGAAAAGATAGACGAAACAGTGGGCACTCAAGTCTTTATGAAAATCTTGCGCAACTCTGAACGTACGGCAAAGGAAGTTTTCGATACTTTTGCTTCTGAAGATGATGCTGACTACGGTTTTACCGTAACGCATATACCCGTAGAGTTAGCGAAAATCGGCGAAGAAAATCTGGTTTCACGTTCGCAAGCAAAAAGACTACTCGCACGACTCGATAAATTTAGGGAAGTAGCCCTCGATTTTACCGGTGTGAGCGTAATCGGGCAGTCGTTCGCTGATGAAATTTTCAGAGTATTTCGGAATGAGCATCCGAATATTCATATCTGGCATTTTAACGCCAATGCAGAAGTCACTCAAATGATCAAAAGGGCAGAATTCGCAAGGTCTCAAAGCACGGAATAAGTTACCATACTTTAAACCCCCTCCATCTCCCCCATAATCTCCACCGTCCTCGCACTTACCGTCGTGACGCGCTTGAGCAGATCGATGACCTTATCCTTATAATCGGAGAATTTGTAGGTGTTGAATTTCTCGCGGATCGTTGGGTCTTTTGGCGTTTTCTCTTTGTACTGATCGAGAATCCATTCCAGCGCTGAGCGGTTGCCGAGCTTATATTCCCATGCCTCTTTCGGAATGCCGCCGATGGTTGTATCCTCGTCAAGGATTATCAAGCCGTGTTCTTTATCGACTTTTAATTTAGCTTTAGGTGGAGTTTTTGATTTTACGGATTTGACGGAAAGCTTCGCTGCCTTCACCGTTTCATACCCAATATGCAATTCCATTAACTCCTCACCCCACTTCGCCCATTTCTTGAAATCGGTATAGAACGGAATCCGCGGGAATTCGCGCTTCAGATTCAATTCGTATTTCTTCCTGTATTTCGGATCATGAAGAACGCCATAAACATACTGAAAAATATCTTCCTTTGTGATCTTCTTGTTTTTGTAATGATCGCGGAATTGCGCTAAGCCCCAATCTGTGATATTGTCGATGCGGTTGCCTGAGTCGTCGTATCGATAAAGTGGTAGACACTGTGTTTTTTCTAAAAAATCATGGTGGAAAACTGCCTCTACACAAAATACTTGTTGTGGCTTTGAGTGTGGGACACCGCTAAAGCATATAACTTTATTCTTTTTCTTAGCGTCAAAAATAGAATCTAATTGGTAGATCTCCTCATTAAGTTCTTTACTAAAATAAGTAAATAAATTATTAAAGGGTCTGTAAATAGAGTGGATAACGTTATTTGGACAAAATTCTAGTTTGATTTTTTTAGCCCAAAGTTTTTTCAAACGACGTGTCCATTTTATTTCATATCTCGCGTCACTAACGCTTGGAATTACTAATTCTTTTTTCTTTAGCTGGTTAGAATAACTGTTTATTAAATAATTTATTTTTTTGGTTAGACTTTTTTCTGACAAATCAGTAACCCATTCATCTCGGGCTGATACTACACCTAATGTATAGAGTTTAAATAAGGCTCGCTCTCCTTCTTTCCTCTTTGCGAGTTTAGTCTTTTTATCTGCAACTGGTATCAAACTCTCAAAATCATTATCTGAAAGATTGATCCAATTATTATTTTTATCGGGTGAAATCAAATTGAATTCAATATTTTTCAGCGGTGTTGCTGCAAGATAATCGAGCTTTTCTGTTCGTTTTGCACGGATATCGCAGGGTTGAATATATCTTATTTCACAGGGTAATTTTACCTTTACCTTTTTCTTCACAAGAAAAGTAACAGCAATACCAACTGCCGCTGCAACTCCGAAAATTGTATGTTCTTCGTTTAAGAAAATACCGTCTTTGCCTGATAGCTCGCGGATGTTACCACCAAGATCAATGACATAGGCAAAATCAAATTCAGTCTGAATGGATTTTCTGAATCCGTCGAATGTTCGAGCATTGATAAACGAATTGTTGCTTATGAATGCAATCACACCGTCCTCATTTAATCTATCCGAAGCCCATCTGAAGAACCTTGCATACATATCATAGACCTTTGTCTTTTGTGCCGTACTCTCTTTTATGTATGTTGCCTTAATGCGTTTATCGATAAATTCGTATTCGCGGTTCTTGTTATTTTCATTCTCGTTCATCTGATTGGCATTATACGGCGGATTGCCGATGATGACAGAAATTTTATTTTTGTTCTGCCTCTTAATGCGTTCTGCATTTTCTGCCGCTAAGCCGAACATTCCTTCCTGCTTGCCTTTGAAATCGAAACCGACATTATCGAGCGTATCGACAAAGCAGATATTTTCGAACTCGGCGTACTTGCCCGTCTTTTGCTTATAAGTGAATTCTATATTCAGATTGGCAATGTAATAGGGCAGGATGGCTACTTCATTTGCATGTATCTCGTTCTTATATTTATACTCAAGCTGCGCCGCTGAAAGATAATCAATGATGTCGCAGATGAATGTGCCTGTGCCTGTTGCAGGGTCGAGTATTTCCACATTTTTTTCGCCCAGCCCTTTTCCGAAATGCTTATGCAAAAGATAATCGGTTGATTCGATCATGAAATTCACGATCTCGCCCGGCGTATAGACGATGCCCAGCCTATCGGCAGCTTTCGGATTATAGGCTTTATAAAAAGTCTCGTAAATAACCTTGAGGAATTTCTGCTTCTCATGATGATCGGCAATTCCGGCAGCAGTGGCATTGATGACTTCGTAGTAATGCTTGACTCTGGAAAGCGAATCGCGCTTGGTCTGTCCTGTAAAGAAAGTCTCCTCGACCTTCGTCAGTTCTTTTGCAATATTATTCTCGCGGTGGAATTGCGTTTCATCGAAGATGGTATTGAAAATCTCTTCTGTGAGGATATGCTGAATCAGCATTTCGCGGATGTCGTCGCGTGTTATTTCAGGATTAATTACCTGTTTGCATAATTCCCAAAATGCTTCCTGCGCTTCTCTGAAATTCTTATTGACCTTCGCCTGCTCGTCAATCATCTCGCGCAATGATTCGACAACGACAGGCAGATCGGCTTTGAATTTATCAATAGCCGTTCGGAAATTCCGAACCATCGGCGGCTCGTAGCTGATGAATTCCGTTAAGAGACCGTCAAGCGCTGCAGCATCGGACATCGGCACGCGCATCATTTCTTTTCCGCCGCGATAAAGCACGGCAGTCGTATGATCTTCGAAGAGAATATTATCCTTCGGATAATCTTTTTTGAACTTCGCAGCTATTTCTTCATCGAGATCATCCTTCTCATCTTTGGATTCCCAATATCCCCAATCCAAACGGAGCGAATCTTTAATGACGCCATCGGGAATGACGGTTTTGCCTAATGGGGTCTTTACGGCAATTTTCGGGACGAGAACAAAGCCTTTCGGTTTGCAATACTCACCGAGGAGATTTGCAAACGCTTGTTCGAGCGCGCCTTCATTGGTTGAACCCCCGAAGCGGATGAGCTTTTCGACTTCGGCTTGGTATCTTTGTACTAAGTAGATTGACATGAGGTATGAATGTGTCCCACAAAAATACGCGAAAAGCGGAAGTGTTGCAAGAATAACGTCGTCACCGGCGAGTCTTCAACTTGCAAAACAAGGGGGAGTTTGTTGCCCTATTCGGATGCGGGTCAGTCTGAAACAAACCCTTGTGCTTCTGCTCTTTCATATAGACACTCTCATTAACAATTAAAGGAGCATGAATATGAATATGACACGTATGGATAAAGCAGCATGGTTCGGAGCAATAGTAGCGATCATTACCGTCCTCTCACTCGCCAGCTGCAAAGAACATGGAATGGAACCTCGCGATCACACGGAAGTCATCGCCGCCGATACTTCATTCGTTGATTCACTCAAGATCACCGCCAGACCGATCACGGACTCGAACGCGATCGCCATCGCCGAACTTGCCTCAGCCGCGAAAGCGATTTCGGCGACACAAGTCACCTACGAAAATATCGCCGCGTTCAAAGTGGTGGTCAAGACGGGTTCGATCACACTGAACCTCTTTATCAGAATCTCCGACGGCGCACTGATCAAAGACGATGATGATGACGGAAGGTGAAGGCGATAGGTGAAGAGATCGCCTCATGATGATGGCAGGCTGCGCAGCGAGTGCGGAAGAGACTTCAAAAATAGTTGGAGTCTCTTCCGTATTTTTGTACCATGACTCTTAAAACTGGATTGTTTCTTGTTGTCCTTGCCATGGCATTTGGCGGGATTATTTATAATAGCCGCCGACTGCTCGATTTCTTGCGAGTTGGCAAGTGGACTAACCGCTTCGATAATATCCCCGAGCGGCTCCGGCGCACGTTCGTCATTGCCATCGGGCAATCGAAGATCATGCGCGATCCTGTTGCAGGTCCGATTCACGTGTTTATCTTTTGGGGATTCCTCGTCCTCGTCTTCGCGGTGATCGAGTCTATCGGCGAGGGAATCTTCGGCAGATTTTCGCTCTCGTTCTTGGGCGGACTCTACTCCGTGATTACTGTTTCGCAAGATATTTTTATCGCACTGATTATCATCGGTGTTATCGGCGCGCTGTGGCGGAGATTGGTCTCGAAGGTGAAGCGTTTGCAATCATCCGATGCTCACGAGAAAAAAGATGCACAGTTGATATTATATACCATTACGCTTATCGTCGTTGCACTGTTGATGACGAATGCAACGCGCATCGCAACAGGTGGAATTTATACTGGCGAAGTTCGTCCGCTCGCAAGTTGGATTGCCGGATTTTTATGTCCCTGCAACCAGACACTCCTTTGGTACGAAGGCTTTTGGTGGGTGCATATCGTTGCTGTGCTTGGGTTTATGAACTACCTTCCCTACTCGAAGCATTTGCACGTAATCACCAGTATCCCGAATGTGTATCTGTCGGACTTGAAGAGAAAAAATTATTTGAAGCCAATCAACTTCGAAGATGAATCCCTTACGCAATACGGCGCGAAAGATATTGAAGATCTTACGTGGAAGCAATTGCTCGATGGTGATACGTGTACGCATTGCGGAAGGTGCACGTCCGTTTGTCCAGCAAATATCACAGGCAAGGTTCTTGACCCGAGAATGATTATCATCGCCACTCAGCAACGAATGCTTGATAAAGCTCCGTATAAAATTGCTGAAGGGGCTTTCGGATTTGAGTCTTGGGAAGATGCGATTGCGGAGAAGTCCGAAGTCCATGCTCCGAAGTCCGAAGGTGGGAATCTGTCTGTCGGAGCTACTGGTACGCTCCTTGGAATGAGTCCGAAACTTACTCTTGAAGAAGTGAATTCCAAAAATTTTATCGGTGACTACATCACTTCCGAAATGCTCTGGCAATGCACAACCTGTCAAGCATGTATGACTGAATGCCCCGTGATGATCGAGCATGTTGACGAAATCGTTGACTTGCGCCGCAACCTTGTGATGATGGAAGCGAACTTCCCACCAGAGCTGCAACCAGCTTTCGCTTCGATGGAAAATAATTATTCGCCATGGGCTTTCTCGCCAAGCGAACGCGCTGATTGGGCTGCGGGAATGGGAATTGAGACAATGGCGGAGTATAGCTCTTCAATTACGAATTACGAATTAGGAATTACTAATAAAAAAGACGACTTAATTCTTTTTTGGGTCGGGTGCGCAGGTTCGTTCGATGAGCGAGCAAAGAGCATTACCAAAGCTTTTGCCGAACTGATGCAAATCGCGAAAATCAATTTCAAAATTCTTGGCACCGAAGAAAAATGCACCGGCGATCCGGCACGGAGAATGGGAAATGAATATCTCGCACAGACACTCATCAAAGATAATATCGAGACACTCAATCGTTACAACATCAAGAAAATTGTAACGACATGTCCACATTGTTTTAATGCAATCAAGAACGAGTGGGGCGATTTCGGTGGCAACTACGATATCGTTCATCATACCGATTTCGTTGCTGAGCTTTTAGCTAAAGGCGATCTTGTGATCACGAATGATTTGCACGAGCGTGTCACGTATCACGACTCCTGTTATTTAGGCAGATCGAATTCTATCTATGATGCTCCGCGCGCAACGCTCGAAGCGATTCCGGGTCTTGAGATCGTCGAGATGGAGCGCTCGAAATCAAAAGGCCTCTGTTGCGGAGCTGGTGGCGGACAGATGTGGATGGAAGAAACGCAGGGCAAGCGCATCAACATCGAACGCACCGAAGAAGCCCTTGCAACTGAAGCAAAGACTATCGCCTCGGCCTGTCCATTCTGCATGACAATGATGACCGATGGAGTCAAAACCAAAGAACGTACCGATGATGTGAGAGTGCGCGATATAGCGGAGATATTGCTGGAGGCGGTGAGGTGAGTCTGAAACTCTTTCCCCCTTTTCGCGCATACTAACTATTTTATTCACACGTTTTTCCTGGAGCACATTCATGCTAAAGTTTTTCGCCGTTACTCTCATCCTCCTGGCATACGAGGTTTCATTTTCGCAACTTACTTATACCGTTGATTTGAATTCGACACAGACACATAAGGTCACAGTTACGGTTGACGTGAAGAGTCTCAGTTCAAAAAAAATTACCTACCAAATGCCAATCTGGGCGCCGGGGGCATACAGTGTGACGCACTACGGGCATTATATAACTGACTTTAAGGCGTTCGATGTATCGGGGAATGAAATTCCTGTTAAACAGATAGATGGAGATCGCTGGGATGCAACAGGAAAAATGATCATCCAGAAGCTCTCATATTCCGTTAGCGACTCGCATAAGGACTCTACAAGTCTCTACTTTGCACTTGCACACATTGATACCAATTTCTTTTTTGCAAACGGTACGTGCTTGTTTGGATATGTGAATGATAAAAAAGATCTTGTTGCAGGAGTTAGCTATCATTTTCCAAAGAATTGGCTTCTTTCCACTTCTTTAGAACCATGGGACAAGGAAAAAATCAAGCTCGTTTCTGGATACCCTCAATTTCCGACATTCCGGTTGAAAGAATTCAAAGCAAGAAATTACGACGAGCTTGCAGACGCTCCGGTGATGGCTGATACAGGATTACAAACTCGCACATTCAAAGAGGGCAAAGCATGGTATGATATTGTTCTGGCGAGCAATAAACCATTCGATATGGATTCACTCGCCGAATGTACTCGCAAGATTGTACGTGCGCAGACTGATTTCTTTCATGATACTCCATTCGAGCACTATACCTTTCTCATCAATGCTCCGACATTCGACCGTTCCGTAGGCGCAGGACAAGGGGCGCTTGAACATTCAAACTCAAGTGCATACTTGCTTGCAAATATTCCGTGGCCCTACTTCAAGCAATATGGACCCGAAATTCTTTCGCATGAATTTTTCCATCTTTGGAATGTCAAGCGTATTCACTCCTCACTCCTCGGACCATTTGATTATACAAAGCGCGTGATGACAACATCACTTTGGTTATCAGAGGGCATTACCGATTACTATGCGCATGTACTCCTGACTCGCGCTGGCATTGTACCGTATAAAGAGTTTGAATCCATGCTCACTGGTCTTGCGGGACCTGTTGAGAGATCCTCAACTGCCAAGAGCGAAACACTTGAACAACTTTCGATTGATGAAAGTGATTTTGATCTTGATAAAGCGATTATCTTTTATACAAAAGGTACTCTTGTGGGATTGTTACTCGATATAGAAATTCGCTCGCGCACAAATAACACGAAGTCACTCGATGATGTGATGCTTGCACTCAACGCCGATGCAAAGAAAGGTAAGACATTTCAAGATAATGAACTCATCGGCAAGATGGAAAAAATTGTCGGAATAGACCTACAAGATTTCTATAAAAAATATATTGCAGGTACCGATAAACTCCCACTCACTGAGTACCTGAAGAAAATGGGAATCGGAAAACCCGCTGGAGGGCAGGTGGATACTGTTCTCCATTTCGGAGCGCGTATTCATCCGGTCGAGAATGGAAAGATGATTATCTCGAAGGTTACAAGTGAGAGCCCGATAGGCTTGGCAGGTGCGATGGAAAATGATACTGTCATCACAATCAATGGCTTCCCATGCACGCCTGAAAAGCTCAACTACGTTCGAACAAAATCTAAACTTCCAGCTACAGTTGAGATGGATGTGATGCGTGCAAGCGGACCTCGCCACCTTACGCTCCAATTTGCAAAGCCGAAAGAAGCGAAAGACTATTCTCCACTACCTGATGCAACGCCGCTGGAAATAGCAATCAGGCATGGGATTGTAGGAAGTGGGTATTAACTTGAACAAAATTAACAATTTAATAATATACTTCGGGAATTGATTACCCCTCTTTTGACATTACAATAGGAGAACACTATCTCCGGTGTGGCGAACTGGTGAACACTTGAAAGGATAAACGAGACTTCAGTAAATTAACCTCGATCCCAAAAGCTTATGCTAAAGGCTCTGCGCACAAACGCACCACGATTGCTGGTGTTGATGATGATGTTGCCGCCGCTATTTTAGAATCTGATAGTCCCGAACTCTCCGGTACTCAGCCAAACGCACTCTCCGGCAAAGTATTACTCCTCAACGGCAACTACGAACCCCTCACGATCTGCTCAGTCCAAAAAGCGATCATCTTAATTTTCATGGGCAAGGCAGAAGTGGTGAGCGTTGCCCACGACAAAATTATCCGCTCGGCACATGCGGCGATGGAATTTCCAAGTGTCATCAGGCTTGCGCATTTTATTCATGTGCCGTTCAAGAAAGTCATACTCTCGAGAAAAAATATCCTCCGGCGTGACGGACACCAATGCCAATACTGTGGCGCACGAGCTGGGTTAACTGTTGATCATATCCATCCGAAATCACGCGGCGGCGAGGACTCATGGGAGAATCTCGTTACCGCATGTTTGAGATGCAATAACAAAAAAGGCAACCTCACGCCCGACGAAGGCCGCATGCCCCTCAAGAAAAAACCCGTCCGCCCCAACCACGTCGTCTTCCTCCGTCAATACGTCGGTAGAGTAGATAAAAACTGGGAGCCGTATTTGTTTATGCAGTGATGCAGGGGGATCACATCGTTTCCCCACTTAGTCTAGTTTGCAAAGCTGGTTCAGACTAAGAATTTTTCCCACCCACAATTCTCACTTCGCCACTCTCCAAAAATAATAGCCCAAAGGCACCTATATTTTATCCGAATTCAAAAAAAATCCGTTTGGGCACCTTGACAAACGGTGTTGCATTTTGTATTTTTGTAGGGTAGATCATACCTTCGGGCTTCAATCCTGTTGAGCCTTCCTGCCACTCATCCATTTTTTTATGATTCAATCACCTTCTGCTTTTGCAAAAAAGAAACTCAAACTTGTCATGTGGGACAAATTCTCGGAGCTATTCAAAGCCGTCGAGGCAGGCGAAAGGCGTATCCTTGTTCGGAGTGCGAATGGAGTTGGCAAGACAACTGCACTTGCCGCTTTGTGCAATTGGAAGTTAACACACTTCGAGCAATGCATCGTGCTCACGACATCATCGAATGAAAAACAATTGCGTCATAATCTTTGGGGCGAGATCAGAGGACAAGCATTCGCTGCTGGTCTTTACGATCCAAAATGTATCACCGATACGCGCATCAAGCTCGACGAAAAGCGATTCATGCTTGCTGTCAATCCTTCAAGACCCGAGTCTGCACAAGGTTTTCACGCTCCGTCAATCTTAATCGCAGTTGATGAAGCGACGGCTGTCCGGCGTGATATTCTTTCATCACTCATCGGCACTGCTACAGGAGATGATGTGCAAATCGTGATGATCTACAATCCGATGTCGCAGGATTCATTCGTATATGAAGCCGAACGCTCAGGCGAGTGGAAGTTAATCACGATCAGCGCACTCGAACATCCGAATGTGAAGCGGAATCGGAATTTAATTCCGGGCGCCGTGACTCGGAGTTCGACGCGCGATAGACTTGCACTCTGGAGCGAACAAGTTGAGCCTGATTCGGAAAATGCAATTAAATTCTACGGCACATGGTGGCGAAAAACATTGGAAGTATCACGCAGAATTTTAGGCGAGTGGCACGAAGAATCAGGCGAGGGTATCATCACGCGAAAAATGATCGCTGATTCCCTCACAGCTTCCGTTATTCCTGGCGAAAAGATGATGGGCGTTGATATTGCTTCTGGTGGCGAAGACGAAACAGTGATCGCACGGTTCGATGGATCAGTTCAATTACCGTTAATCACACTTCGCACAAGCGATCCCGAAGATATTTGCAAACGCATTCAAGAACAGTATCAAAAAGGATTCACGCACGTTGCGATTGATGAGACTGGTGCGATTGGGCGAATCACACCGCGACTTGCAAAACTTGGAGTGAAGGCGCACTCAATTCATTTTGCTTCGAAACCGGCGGGAGCTATTCACGATGCGCCTCATAGAAAACTTGGGAACAAGCGAATCGAGATGTACTACCACCTTGCCGAAGAAATTCGCTCAGGAAGTGTACGACTCATCGCGGACGACAAACTCCATGCCGAACTCTGCGCGACACGACTTGCATCAAACAACGAGAGCGATACATATTTTCTCGAAAAGAAAGATCAGATTAAATTGAGATTAGGCAGATCGCCTGATAGAGCAGATGCAACGTGCTTGGCGCGGTATGCATATTTGCTATCGAAGATTGCCAGCAGCTCGAAGTTTGAGGTGGTTAGCGCACGGGTGAGGGAGTTTGGGGAGAAGAAGGAGTTATTTTCTTAAATTTGTACCCTAAACTTTAGCAATCACTATGTCCACGTACGCAGAATTTTTGAAGGGGATGCCACCGCAGGAAATGTGGGGCGAGAGAATTTATACAACAGATGATTTCAACTACCCTGAATCTCTCAATGCGGCCGTAGAACTGCTCGACAAAAATATCGCTCGTGGGTTTGGTGATCGTCCTGCGCTTTTCTATAAAGATAAAAAATATACCTACTCCGAACTTGCAGAGATCGTTGGCAAGATGGGAAATGCACTCAGAAGACTTCGCGTCCAAAAAGGTGATCGCGTGATGATGCGATTCCCGAACAATCCAACAGCAGTCGCTGTGTGGCTCGCAACACTTCGCATTGGCGGAATTGCGGTGATGGTGATGCCTATGCTCCGCGCACGTGAACTCACGTATCGCTCGAACGATAGCGAATGCTCGATTGTACTTTGTGACATTGCTTCGATAGATGAAGTCCGCAAAGCTGCTCCAGCCATGGATACGATGAGAAAAATTTTGGTCTGCGACGGTAAAGATGATGTCTATGAATCTTTCGAAGATTATTGGATGAATGAATCGGCTGAATGTCCACCCGAACTCACTACGCGCTCGGACATAGCGCTTATCGGCTACACTTCAGGCTCCACCGGTGATCCTAAAGGCACAGTTCACTTTCATGATGATGTACTTGCTATCGCCGATGGTTACGCAAAGAATGTTTTGCATCCAAACGAGAACGATATTTTCGGCGGACATCCATCACTTGCATTTACATTCGGACTTGGTGGACTTTTAGTTTTCCCTTTCCGATTTGGCGCGAGTGTTGTACTCCTCGATCAGTTCACACCAGAAAATATGCTCAAGACGTTGGTGAATTACAAATGCACAATCGGCTTTTGTGCACCAACTTGTTATAACATGATGATGCGTTTGGATGAACAAGGTGAATACGATCTCTCGAACCTCAGACTCGGCGTAAGTGCTGGTGAGACATTGCCGAAAACGGTTTACGATAAATGGAAAACGAAATACGGAATTGACTTACTCGATGGAATCGGCTCGACCGAGATGCTCCATATTTTCGTGTCGAATAAACCAGGTGATGTCAAAGGCGGAGCAACAGGCAAACCTGTCGCAGGATACCAAGCAAAAATTATTGATGATCAGGGGAATGAACTTCCGCCAAATACCCCTGGATTACTGGCAATCAAGGGACCAACGGGTTGTCGGTATCTAAAAAAGCCTGAGCGTCAGGCAGGGTATGTGATGGATGGGTGGAATGTGCCGGGCGATGTATTCATGCAGGATTCGGACGGTTGGTTTTATTATCAATGCCGTAACGATGATTTAATTATCACCGGAGGTTACAACGTTTCTCCCCCAGAGCTTGAGGCAGTGATTAATGAGCATGAGTTTGTGAAGGAGTCAGCCGTCGTTCCGAAACCCGATGATCTTCGCGGACAAATCGTGAAAGCGTATATCGTTCTCATGCCTGGCAAGGAAGGCTCGGACGAATTGAAAAAAGATATACAGGATTTCGTGAAGCGCGAGTTAGCGCCCTATAAATATCCACGAGAAATTGAGTTTATCGAAGCCTTGCCAAGAACCGATACTGGCAAGGTTCAACGATTTGTCTTGAGGGACAAAGCGGCGCAATAACAGCTTACGATGACATTAGAAAATGTCATCGTCATCATCGTCGTCGTCATCAAGATCGAGGTCATCCGCCTCGAGCATGTCGTCCTCTTCAATTTCTTCGATATCGTCATCATCGAGAGCCTCGGTGAGGTCGTCCTCGGCGGCTTCGTCTTCAGCTTCTTCTATGGGTACTTCAATGACAGCATCTTCATCATCTATGAGGTCATCGTCGTCGAGATCTTCGTCGTAATCATCGTCGTCATCAAGCAGTGCGGATTCGAATCCGTCGGGCATGGTATCTGCCATCATCAAATCAGCAATGGCGGCTACGCCAATGGCACTAGCAGTCATTTTCATGCCAGTTCTCAGTGCTTCCGTTGCAGGAGTCACATCCCCAGGAGGAATAGTAATCGCAGAGAGCTGTGGAGCAGCAAGTGCCTCTTCGATGCTGTCATAGAGTGGGAATACCCGATCAAGTGCCGTAAGCGAGAGAAGTGACTTCACGCTATCGCTTGCACCAACGATACGCATATCGCCATGATGCCCAGCCTGCTGGCGCTGAGCGAGGAGCATCGCCGATAACCCGGCTGAGTCTACGTATTCGACTGCCGAGAGATCAAGCACCAATGTCTGCACATCAGGCTGTGCAAGTATAAGGAATTCAGCCTTCAGCTCAGGTGCGATCATCGAGTCCAGACGCTTTTCATTTGGGCGGAAGATCGTCGCCTTATCTAATTGTTCAATTTTGAAATTCATATACAAACTTTCTTAAAATGGAGCACAAATGTTGTGACGAGCAAAATACGACTAATTTGGGTATGCGAATTTACTACATTTTTTTTACGAATACAACAAAAACGCTTTGTTGGATTTTATTCCGAAACGGTAACTTTGTTCCAACAGAAATTGTTTTCGCTGTGCTATTCCCACAGCGCACGTATTACTTTCGTACTTTTTTAAGAGAAACTGTTATGCCAACTGAAACAATCACGGCAGCTTCAGCAAACGGAGCACCGGCAAGCTCTCCATCAAAAGCCGGACTTGAGGACATCATCGCAGGTCAATCGAATATTTGTTTTCTTGATGGCAAGAATGGTATTCTTGCCTATTACGGATATGATATCCACGACCTCGTAAAGGGGAACTTCGAAGAAACGGCGTACTTGCTATTTTACGGTAAGCTCCCGAACTCTGCCCAACTCGCCGAGTTCAGCGCCAAACTTTCGGCTAGTCGTGAATTACCAAAGGTCATCAAGGACCGTCTGGCTTCGTACCCGAAGAATGTCCACCCTATGGCGGTGATTCGCACTGTCGTGAGCGAGCTTTCGTATTACGATCAAACGACGGAAGATAATACTCGCGAAGCAAATATTAATAAAGGTATCAGACTGATGGCTCAGATTCCATTAGTCATTGCCGCTTATGATGCCCATCGGAATGGCAGAGCGCTGCCAGCGCCCAATCCATCGCTATCACATGCCGCAAGTTTTCTCCAACAACTTTTGGGTAGCGAGCAAGATGCTGAAGTCGTAAAAATGTTTGACTCAGCACTGACACTCCATGCCGATCACGAATTCAATGCTTCGACATTTACCTGCCGAGTCATTGCTTCGACTTTATCGGATGTCTATTCCGCAGTGACTGGCGCAATCGGTGCACTCAAAGGACCTCTGCATGGTGGCGCCAATGAGCAAGTGATGCGAATGCTTCTGCGCATTAATGATCCTGCTCGTACGAAGGAGTGGGTCATAGATGCACTTGCTCGCAAAGAAAAAATTATGGGATTTGGTCACCGTGTCTATCGCACTGAAGATCCGCGTGCGACACACCTTCGCAAATTCAGCGAGGCTATGGGCAAGCGTAGAGGCGAACTCCAGTGGTTCCAGATGTCGCGTGATATTGAACAGCTCATTCTCGCAGAAAAGAAACTCTATGCCAACGTAGATTTCTACTCAGCGAGCACATACTACCTGATGGGTATTCCTCTTGATCTTTATACCCCTATTTTTGCGATGAGTCGTGTCACTGGTTGGGTTGCACATGCTCTCGAACAGTATGCGAACAATCGCATCATTCGTCCAGCGGCGGATTATACCGGACCTGTCGGTCAGACTTGGGTGCCAACCGAGCAACGATAAATCATTGCTATGAAGGGTACTCCTTTAACTGATGCAATGTACGATTACATCGTCGAGAACTTCGCTGGCGACGAAGTTACGCTCTTAGAGGAGATGCAGCAACGTGCAAGCGAAGCTGGCGTTCCGATGATTATGATTTCAGAGGAGCAAGCAAAATTCATCGGTTTCTTTTTAAAAGCGATTCGTGCCAAGCGCGTCCTTGATATTGGTACACTCTTTGGTTACAGTGCTGCAATTATGTCGAAGGCGATTCAAGCTGGTGGTGAAGTTGTCACGCTTGAGTTCGAACCAAAGCATGCGAACGTAGCTCGATCGAATTTCAAGCATTTGGGAGTTGAAAATATTTCTCTCTTGGTTGGACCTGCTTTAGAGAATATGAAGCAAATGCAAGATGGCATTTTTGATTTTATCATGATTGATGCCGACAAGATCAACTACATCAATTATCTCAAAGAATCTCTTCGCCTTATTAAAGATGGTGGCATTATCGCAGGTGATAATGCATTCGCTTTTGGCAAGCTTATGGACACTGTCCCCGAATCTGACCCTGATTTTATCGGAGTCAATGCCGTCCGCGAATTTAATCAAGTATTCGCCGCCGAAAAAAGTATGTTCAGTTGCATCGTTCCAGTCGGAGATGGATTAGTAATGGGGTTTGTGAAGAAGAATTTATAACTCCGGATTCACTGTACGTGAGAGTATGAAAACTATCGTTAACAAGCCGATCTCTTCCCTACCTCTTAGCCGCCTCTTCATTCTCATAGCTTTCCTCTTTGTTTCGAGTTCAAATTTTGCGCAACCGAAATCTTCGCTCCTCTGGCGAGTTACTGGTAATGGGTTGAAGTCCCCTTCCTACTTATACGGCACCGTCCACTCCGCTGATGAGCGAGCTTTTCGTTTTTCAAAACTCGCTACATCTAAATTGAAAGAGTGCAATGCGTTCGGCATGGAGATCAATATGGAAAACGCCGGCTCATTCGATTTTATGAGCATGATGAAGTATGTAGTGATGCCGGGTGATACAACCCTTGCAATGTTGATGACCTCTGCTCAATACGAAAAATTAGATAAATATGTGAGTGACTCACTCCATCTACCTTTGGCGATGCTGAGCAAAATCAAACCGATGTTTTTGGTTGGGATGCAGGAGGGACTTTCGATGGCGCAAGACTCCACAGATTTTCTTGACATGTTCTTAATGAAGAAAGCAGAGGCAAATAACAAAGAAATTATCGGCATCGAAACCATCGAGGAGCAAATCCATGCACTAGACCTGATACCATTGAAGGAGCAAGCGAAGATGCTCGTTGATATTGTTGAACCCGATACAACAAAACAACCGGAGTCCATTGATGACCTTGTTGATATTTATGCCAAAGGCAATCTGGATTCTATTTATCTCTACTATAAAAAAGAAGAACTCTCGAATACCTTCAACGCTGCACTCATCACCGATCGCAACCAGAGAATGGCGCAACGTATTGACTCCATCATGAAAATGAAATCGCTCTTTACCGCCGTTGGAGCCTTGCATTTACCCGGCGAAGAAGGCGTCATTAACCTGCTCAGAAAAAAGGGTTATACACTGACTCCGATTTGGAAAGAGGACTAACTCACGCGAGACCCCTAAAATTATTCGTAAATTCGCCTTATGCTGAATTGGATTTGGGTGGGGCTTATTGTGATTGCCATTGCTGTGGCGACGGGAAGGGATATATCCGAGCTTTCCTCCGATCGCTTTCATAACGGAAAACCCATCCCGTTTCTTCTCAGAAGTAACCTGACGCAGATTAGCCCGGACCATTATCAGGCATCCGTTTTCATCCCCAAAAATTCACTCGTTAGCCTGTACTCATCAGATGATTTGAAAGGGTTGAAGGGTGATACACTTTTTGCCAGTGTTGAAATTATCGCTCACCGAAAAGAGCTAACCTATCTCGCTGGGACTTCTACGGTAGCGCTTCCACAAGACATCCCAAATGTTTGGAAAGATTTGGCTCTCGCTCAAGGTGACGAGAAAAAAATAGTCGGAGAGTTTAGCATGGGAGTAGGTGACACTCTTACTTATGCGATGATCACTCCCGAGCCAGTGAAGTTTCGCATCCTCGCGAAAATTGTGAATGATGGATTACTCAAGACGGCTGATACTGCAGTGACGATTGCATTAGGGCTTATTGGAGTCATGGCACTCTGGCTTGGTATCATGAAAATTGCTGAAGCCGCCGGACTTATCACACTGCTTGCACGATTTGCGAAGCCTTTGATGGTGCGATTATTTCCTGACGTGCCGCCTGAGCATCCTGCGATGGGTGCGATGCTCTCGAACATGGCAGCTAATTTCTTGGGACTCTCGAATGCTGCAACTCCTCTTGGACTCAAGGCAATGGAGGAGTTAAATAAGCTCAATAAGAATGCCGGCACAGCAACGAATGCAATGTGCATGTTCCTCACGATTAATACGAGTGCGATCACACTTATTCCAGCAACAGTAATTGCTGTTAGGCTTTCACTCGGATCAAAAACTCCGACAGATATTATTATCCCAACTTTTTTGGCGACGCTTGTATCACTGATCATTGGCGTCACATTCAATCGGTTCATTCAACGATTCTTTCCAGTAGAAACCAATGATTGAACTACTGAAAATACTTTCGACGCTTGCCGTACCGATCATCTTACTCGTGATCGTCGGAGTCGGTGTAATGCGCAAAGTGAAAGTATATGAAGAATTTGTCGAAGGCGCGAAGGACGGATTCAACA
This sequence comes from bacterium, assembly GCA_037143335.1. Taxonomy (GTDB): domain Bacteria; phylum Bacteroidota; class Ignavibacteria; order Palsa-1295; family Palsa-1295; genus PALSA-1296. Next base: position 75,724 of record JBAWZA010000009.1, read on the forward strand.
CTGCCGTTCGCATCATTCCGTACTTAGTCGCGATGCTCGTTGCCATCGGCATGTTCCGCGCAAGTGGTGCGATGGATATTCTCACGGCTGCACTCTCGCCAATGACGAATGCAATTGGTTTGCCGAGTGAAGTATTCCCACTTGCAATCATCAGAAATCTTTCAGGTTCGGGTTCACTTGGACTCATGACCGACCTTGTCAAGACACATGGAGCAGATTCATTCATCGGCAGGCTCTCGGCGGTGATGATGGGTTCGCACGAAACGACGTTCTATGTACTTGCAGTTTATTTCGGTTCGGTCGGCGTGAAGAAAGCGCGTCATGCTCCGCTCTCGGGAATCTTTGCAGATATGATCAGTGTCATAGTAAGTGTGATTTTGGTGCGCGCACTATTCATGTGATGAAAACATTTTATTTTGCCCTTGCTTTTTTTTGCTTATCACGAGTAGGGTTTTCACAAACTCTCGGCGATCAAGCAAAACCTACGCCCGATCCGAACGGAAAATACAATGGCATCGGTGGCGGACTCGGTGCGAGTATTTTCAAAGGTAAACCCTATCTCCTCTTGAATGCGGCTTCTCAGTTTGAAGCGTGGCAAACTGCCGCGATAGCCATTGACGGATACGTCCGAATAGGTAGCGACGGCAAATTACGTAAAGAAGATTTCGATGATTGGTATGATGCGCTTCGATGGATTAACTATATTCGTGTTGGTCATCCAGGCGAAGATCTCTATGCCCGAATCGGAGGGTTGAGTAACGTCACTCTTGGTCATGGCACGATCGTTGATAATTATTCGAATAATTCATCGTACGATGATCGCAAAGTCGGACTTATCGGCAGGTTGGATATGGGTCTCTTCGGTGGCGAGGCGTTCACAAGTGATGTACTCTTAAATAAAGGCTTAATTGCGGGCAGAGGTTTTGTACGTCCGTTTCAGATTATTCCTATTCTGGGGAAGAATTGGTTTTTTAAGAATGTTGACATTGGTGCGACAGCGTCGTATGATTTTGACCCGCAAGCAGTTCGGATCATTCCGAATCATGCGCCGTACGTTTTGCACATTAGTGATAGCTCCGGCATTCGTGATTCAGTCATCAAAGACTCGGCAACGATTTCATCTCCGTTGACAATCTACGGAGTCGATGCAACCATTTTAGGGTGGCAATCGCAGAACGTTGAAGGAAGAGTGTATGGTGATTTCGTGGACATCGTGAATTTCAATCATGGTTTTGTGTTTGGCGCAAGATCGAGTTTTCTAATTGATTCAACGACATTTATTGATCTCAGGATTGAAAGATATCTTTTCAAAAATCATTTCCTTCCGAATTATTACAATTCATTTTATGAGCGAGACAGATTCAATGACGATGTTGATACCGTAAGCTACATCACAAAAGCAACACGCTTAGCCGATACAGCGAGCGGCTATGGTAACGGATTTAAATTCGGAAGCTTCTTTAATTTTAGCGATCGAGTACAACTCGGAATTACGTATGCGCATTTGGATAATCTCCCGTATGCCGATTTACTTCAGATTGGACTGACATTCCCACATATTTGGTGGAAATTCTATGGAGCCATTGATTATCAACGTCGCAACATTAACGGACCAAAAGATTATTTCGGATTCGATCAGAATACACTCGCTTCTGCGAAGCTATCGGCACAGCCTTTCAAGTTTATCATTTTAAATCTGGTTGCACGGTGGACCTTCACTCGTGATGCAAATAATCATGTATCAACCCAGTCAATGATCGAACCGAAGGTAGTATTTATTGCGCGGTTTTAGTCAGCCTCAAAATGAATCGCCTCGCAACGTTCGCGCACGTCTTCTGGCTTCGGTGGTAAGTGGAGATTTTGCAAACCGCTCAAGAAAATCTTCATAGAGCCTGCGTGCTTTCGCTTTGTCCTTCAATTGCACTTCAGTGATCTCGGCTTCGCGGAATGCGGCTTTATCTAATAGCGGACTCGTACTCATTTTATCAAGCATTGAAGCAATCATCACCAATGCATCAGTTGGCTTATTCATTTGCACAAGCAGGTCAATGGCGCGAAGTGTCGCTTCGTCTGCTATCGTTGCCGTCGGATATGATTCGGGAATGGATTTGAATGCTGAGTAGGCGGCATTCAAGTCATTTCCAAGTGAGGCAAAATCGGCTTTTGCATAGAGGCGAAGTGCGGCGACGTTGCTCATGTTCTCGGAGATAAGCGAACGCAGACCGATCGCATCGTTTGCGTAATCGCTGGTGGGTTCGGTGATAATAGAATCTAAGAGAACAATTGCCGAATCGAATGCACCGTTATAGAAATTTCGTTTGGCTCGTTCAAAGAGAATATGTCTGAACGTTTCAGCATCCTCTTTTCGATTTCGGCGGCTCAGCATTTTGTCAACAGCGTCAATGCTTGCATCGGCGGCATTAAGATCGCCCCGAGCGAGAGCAATTTGCTCAAGAGAAAAATATGCATCGCGAAGTCGTTCACTATAGGCATTCGACCGACTCACAATTTTTTCGAAAATAGACTTCGCATTCAAGAAGTCGCGACGAGGATTAAGTGCAAGATTGCCTGCCGCCACCAAAGCATCGAATGCCACCTCGTTCGGTTGCTTCGCGGCGAATGTTAAATATGCCGCGATGAGAAGGTCTATCGAATCGCGCGAGGGTTCTGAGAGCGAACGATAATATGCTTCCTTCGTTTGGAGCGAACCCAACTCCGCCATCGCTATGTACGAGGTTTTTTGTGGTTCCGGAAGATTCCCATTCCGAAAACGCACCATGGACTCGTGATACGCCTGACTGGCAACATCAAAAGCTCCCTCATGTCGCACACGTGAGGCAAATTGAAAAAGCTCGAATCCCTTTATTTGTTGGGTTGACGATGGCGAGTTCAGATTATCAATTTTCAAGAATACATCGAGTGCGCCTTTGTAATTTTTTAATTCGCCATAGCACCAGCCTAATAATTTTAACTCCCCAAGTGTGGCATCACTTCCGATATGCGAAGTAATGACGCGAATGATCGAGAGTCTCGAAGTTGAATCGGCAGTATATTTCGAAATACTTTGCTTAATGAGTTCAAGATTCAGTTCATCGTGGCGTAATAGTTCGAGATATTCACTAGAGCCTTGCTCATACTTTCCCATCTTGAAATAGAGATCAGCAATTTCCCTACTAAATCCACCTACGTCATCGGCACTTTTGCGCTCACGTATCAGCATTGCCAATGCGTCCTCCTGAAAGCCCACTGCCTCCATCATCTGTGCGACTATATTGATCGTGTAAAATTTGTCATACGGCGATGGGAGTTTCAAAGCGTGATCGAAAGCATCAATGGATTCACTTCGCTTATTGAGTTTTGCAAGGACACTACCTAAATTGATATACGTCTCAAAGGACACTGAATTATTCCGGATGTCATCGCGGAGAATTTTCTCGGCTTCGACGTATTGCTTGAGTGCAAAGTAATCACGAAAGAGCGCCTCCGATACTTCGCTGGCATCAGGCCGGGCTTGATGCAACTCCGCATAGAGGCGAATAGCATTCGCAAGATCTCGCGACTCCTCATACACTCTCGCCAGACGATACTTCGATACAAAGGTATGGTCATCCATCGGCTGAGCATGGAGCAAGCCGGCCGAAAAAAATAGTATGGGTATGACAAATGCTATTTTCACAAAAACATCTACGATAAATTGTCGGAATTGTAACCTAATATTTAGATTCAGAAGTATTTCTTCGGATCCAGCCCCTTCAACCGCTCTCGTATTTCTTTTTCTCTGCCGTATTCAGTCGGTTCATAATAGACTCTCGAAGCTAATTCGTCGGGCAGGCATGTCATCTCGGCATGTGCATTTTCTTCGGAGTGAGCGTACTTATACCCTTTGCCATAGCCAAGCTCTTTCATCAACTTTGTCGGCGCATTTCGGATGTGAAGCGGAACAGGCAGATCGGGATGCGCCTTCACATCTTCCATCGCCTTGCCGATTGCTGTCGTTGAGGCATTTGATTTTGGCGCCGAAGCAAGGTACGCCGCCGTTTGCGAAAAAATTAATTGCGACTCGGGCCAACCGACTGCGCGTATTGCATCCCAACAACTCGTAGCAAGTACGAGCGACATCGGATCGGCATTGCCGATATCTTCGGAAGCAAGGATCACCATTCTGCGAGCAATGAACTCTGGGTCTTCGCCTGCATCAATCATCCGAGCAAGCCAATAGATTGCGGCATTCGGGTCGGAGTTGCGCATGGACTTGATGAATGCACTGATAATATCATAGTGCATCTCGCCACCTTTATCATAGCGCGAAGATTTTTTTCCGTAGGCATTCTCGACAATCTCCTGTGTGATTACGGAAGAATTTCCTACGCTTGCAAGCGACACAGCAAGCTCAAGCCCTGAAAGCATCTTCCGAACATCGCCTCCGCTTAAAGCAAATAAACTTTTTCGTGCATCCGGTTTGAGAGTGATCTGTAGCTGACTCAATTCCACATCTGTCTTCAGTGCTCGTTGCAATACCTCTTCAAGGTCTGCTACATTCAGCGATTCCAATACATATACTCTTGCTCTCGATAAGAGTGGAGAAATTACTTCGAACGACGGATTTTCTGTCGTAGCACCGATAAGTGTGATCGTCCCATCTTCGACTGCACCAAGTAGTGCATCTTGCTGCGATTTTGAGAAGCGATGGATTTCGTCTATGAACAATATGCTGCGCTTCTTATTCCGCGCATTCGCTCGGCGCGCTTCGTCTATTGTTTCGCGCAAATCTTTCACACCAGATGAAATCGCAGAGAGTGAGAAAAATGCAGTGCTAGAGTTTCCGGCAAGTGCGCGCGCAATCGTTGTCTTACCAGTGCCGGGCGGACCCCAGAGTATCATCGAATGAACATTGCCTGAGCGGAACATCTGCTCAAGGGGCTTGCCTACTGAAATAAGATGCTTCTGCCCGACAATTTCGGGTAATGATTTCGGGCGCATCCGCTCCGCAAGCGGTGCGAACCTATCGGCAGGAAGAAATCCCCCACCAAAAGCTTCCTGCATTTGATCTGATTGTGGCTTGCGCATTGATGGCATGAATATAGAACGCCAGATGGCGCGAAGGGATTGCAATGGAGGAAAAGTTCAAAACCCACGCAGGCTTAAAGCCTGCGCATACCCTGAACACTTTGTCATTCCCACGAAGGCGGGAATCCATCGGTTTGATTCGTAGCCTCCTCGTGGATTCCCGCCTTCGCGGGAATGACAACGCTGTAACGTAAAAAAGGTGAACTCAACCTATCACTTGCCCAAACTCATACCGATGAAACCGAAGAATGCTCCAATTTAGTTATACATGATTGCCCCGCTACAAGCCTTGAAAACCGCTTAAATTGATACCTATGCGCATATTTGCTATTGTCGCTCTCTTAGGTCTGTCTGCGATTGTTTCCCCCACACTCGCTCAGCAGACGAATTTCGAAGAAAATGAATTGCTCCGAACAGCTATTTCAATCCCCGAGGAAGTTGGGGTTTATCGGAATATGAATTCACTTCCAGAGTCTATCCGCAAGTCCAAAATTTTCGCTCGCGGACTGCAAGAGCTACGTCATCATGCTGGTAGCGATGGCTTCTACGATGCCGAAGCTCGTCTTCGTTCGATTGAGCAAACGCAGAATGATATTATGCGAAGCGTCTCGATCTCCGACAAAGTAGCAGGAAGTAAGTTACCCGTTTTCGCAAATGCCTGGACAAATATCGGACCTACGAACTCTGCAGGTATGACAAAAGCACTCGCCTTCGATCCGACAAACTCGAACATCATTTACGCTGGCGCAATCGCCGGTGGCGTATGGAAGACTGTGAACGCAGGTACATCATGGACTCCGCTCACCGATCTTGTTATTCCCGATCTTGCTGTGTGTACGATCGCCATTGACCCGAATAATGCGTCCGTAATCTACGCAGGATCAGGTGACCCATCAGTTGCAACCGATGGCTATCCAGGAAGTGGTTTATATAAATCAGCCGACGGCGGCGCAACATGGGCTAGGCTCGCGCCGACAAAGCTTGGCGGAACGATCAACAAAGTGCTCGTTGATCCGAATAATTCGAATATCGTTATTGCATGTGCGTACAATAACAATCCCGGAATTTACCGCTCAGTTGACGCAGGTGTGACATTCACAAAAGTTTTTCCTGCTACGAAAAATGCTGATGGGATTATCTGGGATGTCGCCGCAGCGCAAGTAATCGGGGGCAAACAATTACTCTATGGCGTCGAAGGGAATAATCCGTTCACCTCATCAGCAGAGTGCGGAGTATATAAATCTGCTGACGACGGCGCGACGTGGATAAAAATATCGAACGGTGGTCTGCCTGCTGGAAGTTTGATCGGGAAAGCCGCACTTGCAATTCCGAACTCCGATAAGACAAAGGTCTATTGCTTCATGGCAGCGCCTGATGGCAGTTTGCAAGGGCTGTATAAATCCACGAATTCAGGAATCTCGTTTACCAGCATCGGCACAGTGCCATCATCTATCTTTGATGTCGGAAGTGGGCCACAGGGTTGGTATGATCTCTACCTTGCGATTACCCCCTCAACCACAACGAACGATACGCTCTACATCGGTGGGATAGAAGGGTATCGCTCGTTCAATAGTGGCACAACATGGACAGCATACAGCAGTTATCAAATCAATGGTCCTCACGTTGACCAACAATCCATTGCCATTGATCCGGCTAATTCGAGAAATATCTTTATCGGCACCGATGGCGGAGTCTATCGCTCAACGAATGCTGGTGTAAATTGGGCGTATCGCTCGAATGGGTTTGCAACCATGCGCTTCTACCATATTGCACTCGATGCTAAAGATAATCTCAAGACCTACGGCGGTGCACAAGATCAAGGGACATGGAAAGTTGTGACGGCTCAGAGTCCGGCCTACATTTTTGGAGGGGACGGATTTCAACCAATAGTTGATCCGACGAACTCGAATATTATTTATGCAGAAGTACCGTTTGGTGATGTTTGGAAATCAACAAATGGTGGCTCAGGTAATTCGTGGTCTTCTATCAGCGCAACGGCATTCGACCAACAAAGTAGCAGTTACGAAAACTCTGATTGGGAAACTCCATTTGTGATGGCACCGAAATCGCACTTAACAATTTTCGAAGGGCGTGAAAGACTCTGGAGGTCAATTGATGCCGGAAGCACTTGGGGCACTGCTTCGAATTTTTTCACATACAGTGGAAATACCTATATCATCTCCACTATCGGACTCTCCCCAGCGAATGCAAGTTACTATTTTGTCGGATTGCATTCCCAAGGTGGTGGGGGAGGAAAAATACAAATGACTTCGGACGGCGGCACGAATTGGTCGGATAAATCCACAGGAATTCCAAGTGTGAAAGTGCTATCCATTGTCTGCCATCCAACAGATGTAAACTTTGCACTCGCCGGGTTTGAATCATGGAGCACAGGCACTGCGCGTGTGATGAAAACAATTAATGGCGGAGCAACATGGACGAATGCATCAGGTTCTGTCGGAAATAATCTTCCCGGAGTGCCTGTCAATTGCATTGCGATTGATTCGACTGATCCAAAAAATGTGTGGTATGCCGCAACGGATAACGGAATGTACTACACTCGCGATGGTGGCGCAACATGGGGCATTGCTGGCTCAGGTATCGGACTCGCTCCGTGCGTGGATGTGCAGGTTCATGCGAATAAAGTTACACTCCGAGTTGGTACTCATGGCAGAAGCATGTATGAGGCGAATGTGAATGTGTTGCCGGTGGAGTTAACGGGTCTGAGTGCCACGAAAACTTCTGCGGGTACAAGTCTTGCCTGGAAAACTGCGAGCGAGCACGATGACTCAGGCTTCTGGGTGCAGCGTAGTTTTAATTATCAGCCGTTCGAAGATATTTCGTTTGTTCAGGGAGCAGGTAATTCAAGCGTTGAACGCTCATACAATTACCTTGATCCGAAGCAGGATAACGGGTACTATATTTACAGGTTGAATCAAGTTGATCTTGATGGCTCGTCACATTTATCCAACATCGTTGAGGTTCGCTATGGCTCGGATGCTTCAGCGTTGCGCCTCGATCAAAATTTTCCGAATCCATTCAACGCTGCCGAAGCTGACCCTGGCTCAACGCGTATCAGATTCCAACTTGATGCTCCCGCGAATGTCACAATGAAAATTTATTCGACATCTGGCGCAGTGGTAAGAACTCTCCTCAATCACGAAGCCCGCTCAACGGATGAACAAAATGTTTTCTGGGATGGTAAGGATGATTTAGGCATACCCGTTGCAAGCGGTACCTACTTCTACCGACTCACCACCGACTCCGGTGGTGATCTCATGAAGAAGATGATTCTCTTAGGAAAGTGATAGCTCTGGAAGTTGAACCAATAAAACCTACTCTTCGAGTTTGCGAAGCTCCAATATCCAATCCGCAAAATCGCGGAATGCACCGTTGCCACCGCGGACATTGGCAATGTAGTGAACTTGATTCATGATCACTGTCATCGCATCTCCTGGAGCGGCGGTCAAGCCCGCTTGATTGATAAGTTGAATAATACCAAGATCATTCACGTCATCGCCGATGTAGGCAAGATTCTCGATTTGTAATCCCGTTTGCTCGAGTATCTTCGGCAAGAACGCAGCTTTATCAATGATGCCAGGAAAATAATGACGAAGCTTTAATCGCTCGGAGCGTGACTTGACAATGTCAGTATTTTCTCGCGTTACGAATGCGGTGTCAATTCCAGCTTCATGGAGTAAACCAACTCCCATGCCGTCGCGAATTGAAAAGCGTTTGAGTGCCTCGCCGTTGGGTCCGTAGTACACTCCTGTATCGGTCAAGACTCCGTCAACATCGGTGAGCACAAGTTTGATGTTGTGCGCACGGTCAGCAAGTTCTTCGGAATCGAGTTCGTGATTTTCTTCTTCGTAATCCATAAATTATTTTTAAGAGCCGATGATCATTGAGCGCATTGATATTGAGCCAGCTTGTGTTTGCGCATTAAAATATTTCAAACCTTCATTTTTTTCTTGCAATGCAGCAACGTAGAGCATTGGCAGATAGTGCTCATTTGTCGGCACAGCTAACTTCGCCCCGCTTCCCAAAAGTTGATAGTTGATGAGTGAAGAGTGGTCTCTCTCATTGAGAGCATGTTCAATCTTCTGATCGAATTCTTTCGCCCAATCAAATCCATCGGGTTTATCGAAGCTTACCATGCGCAAATTATGCACGATGTTTCCGCTACCGACGATGAGCACACCTTTTTTCCGAAGCGCACGTAATTCCTTTGCAAGATCGTAATGATATTGCGGGGCTTGTGTGTAATCAAGACTCAATTGATACGTCGGAATGTCTGCTTTCGGGAACATTCGAGCAAGCACCGACCACGTGCCGTGATCGAGTCCCCAGTTCATATCCAACTCCACGGAAGTTTTCTTGACTAACTCTTTTGTTGTTTTCGCTAATTCCGGCGAGCCAGGTGCAGGATATTGTTTATCGAATAATTCCTGTGGAAATCCACCGAAGTCATGAATGGTCTGCGGTTTTTCCATTGCAGTCACCATCGTACCACGAGTTTGCCAATGAGCAGAAATGCACAAGATTGCTTTTGGATGTGGGAGCGCCACTCCGATCTTTTCCCATTCACGAGAGAATTCATTATCCTCAATCGCATTCATCGGCGACCCATGCCCAGCAAATACGACAGGCATAACACTCTCCGAATGTTTTTCGGAAGCAAGTACATCATTCAAGTCCTTCACAGTCCCCATAGCAATAGCTCCTAACGCAGCACTCTGCAAAAATGATCGGCGGTTCATACGAAATAAATTATCTCCGCAAATCTACGGATTATTTCTTCAATTGTTCCTCAATCAACTTACTGAGCCGATCTTCGAGGTCGGGGGAGTCACCTTCTTGGGAAAAAATAATTTTTCTATTATGATCAATGAGAAAAAGTGTAGGGAAAGGATGGACGTGTATATTCTTCATCTAAATTTCTAGACATAAAAAAGGGCACGCGCAGCGTGCCCTTACAAACTTTAAGCTGGCATCGGCGCGATGCCACCCAAATCGCCGAGTGGCGGAATTTTTACGTTGTCGGCAATCGTGAATTTTTCTTTGGCTTTTTCTACGACTGGTTTTTTCTTCTCGAATGCTGGGAGTGTGCCGCCAGCGATGATAACATCAATTTCCTGAGCAGTTAACGTTTCTCTAACGAGAAGTTCTAATGACATGCGATGGAGTGTATGGATATTATCCTTCAATATTTTATCAGCACGATCCATACCTTCTTCGACGATGTGACGAATTTCTTCGTCAATCATTCTTCCTGTTGAATCAGAAAATGTTTTCGAGTTCGACATATCGCGCCCTAAAAATACTTCGTGCTCGCCTTTTCCGTATTTCAGCGGACCAAGTTTCTCAGACATACCCCAATCACAAACCATCTTGCGTGCAATATCTGTTGCGCGTTCGATGTCATTACCGGCACCAGTGGTGATACGGTTAAAAATTAATTTCTCCGCGGCTCTACCGCCAAGAGCATAAGCAATCACTGCTTCAAGATACTCTCTTGAATAGGTATGCTTCTCATCAATCGGCAAATAACTTGTGACGCCGAGTGCTCTGCCACGTGGAATGATGGTGACCTTATGCACAGGATCAGCATCAGGAATCATACGAGCAACAAGTACGTGTCCGCATTCATGATACGCCGTCGTTTTCTTTTCTTCTTCGCTGATAATAAACGATGTGCGTTCAACACCCATCATGACTTTATCTTTTGCATTCTCGAAATCTTGCATTGTGATGCGATCCACATTTCTACGCGCTGCAAGTAATGCCGCTTCGTTCACAAGATTGGCCAAATCAGCACCCGATAAACCCGGAGTGCCCTTTGCCATAACTTCAAGATCAACATCTGCCGCAAGCGGAGTCAGGCGTGTATGTACTTTCAAAATTCCTTCACGTCCGCGAACATCAGGGCGATCAACGACAACTTGTCTATCAAAACGACCTGGACGGAGCAAAGCCGGATCAAGTACATCTGGGCGATTCGTTGCCGCCATAATAATGACGCCATTATTTTGATCGAACCCATCCATCTCGACGAGGAGCTGATTCAACGTTTGCTCACGCTCATCATGGCCACCACCGAGGCCTGCACCTCTGTGACGACCGACTGCATCAATTTCGTCAATAAATACGATACAAGGAGCATTCTTCTTTGCTTGATCGAAAAGATCACGAACACGCGATGCGCCAACACCTACGAACATCTCGACAAAATCTGCTCCCGATATTGAGAGAAACGGCACACCTGCTTCACCAGCAACTGCTCGAGCAAGAAGTGTCTTCCCTGTTCCGGGAGGACCGAGCAAGAGCACACCGCGCGGAATCTTACCACCTAAGCGTTGGAATTTTGTCGGTTCTTTTAAAAACTCGATAATTTCTTGAAGCTCAACTTTTGCTTCGTCTGCACCAGAGACATCATCGAAAGTCACTTTCGGTCCCTTGTCATCAGCAAGTTTTGCACGCGATTTGCCAAACGAGAAAATTCCCTTCGGTCCGTTCATTCCTTGATTCTGCATTCTGCGCATCAGGAATATCCAGAACACACCGAGTGCTATCCAAGGAAGAAACCCGATCAAGCCATCGAGCCACGATGTAGATGAATCTTCTTTCGTAATCGTAATTTTTTGTTCATTCCAAATCTTGTACTGATCGTTGATCGTCTCAGGAATGAGGTTCGTAACAATGTGTTGTGTCGAAACCGTTACCGGAGTTCTATTCGGAAGATTCTCAATCGTCTCGGTCTGCTTGAAGGTGCCGTGAAAGCGGTATTGATTGAGTCCGTACTGCTCGATTTTTCCTTCTTTAAACTTACCATCAGCAAGCAGAGCTTGATACTTGGTGTTCGTAACTTCTTGCTCCGCGGGTTCGCCACCGCCTTTGAATAAGAATATCAATCCTGCAACACCGACGAACATCACAGCCCACAACAATAATGTGCGGAACATGTGGTTCAAATTTGTTTCGTTTCCGGGTTTATTCCCTGGCATTTTCGAGTTAAAATTATTTCTGTTTGGTGTTGGCCTTTTCCCATTCGGTCGTGAGGCGTTCTTGCCATTTGATACGGGACGTTTTTCGCTCGTAGAAGCGCGTCCGTTCACTGGCTGCTGTTCCGATGTGGGAGTTTCGGAGTCCGTACTCCTGCCCGAAGAATCGGGTCTGTTGTTCATTTCGTCCATGTTCATTTCATAAAAGCCGACTGAAAGTAACCGTCGGTCTTCGGCATTATCTATGTTATTTTAGCTATTTATCCAGAGTGTGGAAACACCCATTACAAGGGGTGAGTTCGGTGATGGCTACCACACTCTACGCCATTTTACGACGTAGCTCTACGGCTGTTTCTGATTCCGAGCCTAACCTGCCGATTTCGGCACTTCGTATGCCCGGAATCCACAAAATAAGGTCTGGCTCCTCTTGGAAGACGACCAAGGGCACAAAATATTTCAATCGTTCACTTTTTATTCCTGCTTCACTCAATATATCACTGACTAACCGTGATTTACCCTTCATCCCAAATGGCTGAATTTTATCACCAGGATGCCAGTATCGGATGTGAAGTTTCCGTGACTTCAACTGGTGATAACTAAAATACGCCACCTCAGCATTTTTCGGCTTGTTCCATGAGAGTACTTTTTTTGCAAAGATCATACCGACTGGTGTTCGAATAGGTTTGCCGAAGGCAAGTTCATGGATGAGTTGTGGCGGCGATTGAATCTGTTCAATGACGATATGCTTGCCGTCGTGTGATATGAGAATCTCATCGCCGAGCGGAAAACTTTTTGCTGATGGATAGTGCAAATATGACTCAAGCAGATCAGTGTGCACCTGATCAATTGCAAAGGGAGTGTGTGTAAGCGCTGAGGCTTCGCGAAGAATAATCTCGCGTCTCAAGAATTGCGGGGTGCGAAGTAATTTCGTGCGATCGAAGGCGATACTTAGGCGATTCACAAAAAACGAGGGTTTATCAACGACGAGATTTTCGCGTAATTCAAGTAATTCGGAATCAATAAACTCAAGCACTCCTACGATGTTCTGTGTCATCTTTGAAAAACCGGAGTAGATCGTTCGATGCTCATAAGCCTTTTCAAGTTTCGGCATCACGAGATGACGGATTTTATTGCGCTGAAAATCAATGGTCTCATTCGATGAGTCTTCTCTGAATGGAATGGAGTGATCTTTAATGTATGCAAGCAACTCCTTCTTCTCGATTGTGAGTAGCGGACGTATCACAGCTACATCATCAGTAAGTTTCCTATGCTCAGGAATGCCACGCAATCCGTTCAACCCTGTCCCCCGAATGATATTCATCAGTACAGTCTCGGCTTGATCGTTCGATGTGTGGGCAGTCACAACGAAGTCGCATTTAGTCCTGTGTGCATGACTTGCGAAATTCTCATACCGAAGAGTACGAGCCGCTTCCTCGATTCCAACGTGCTGTGCAACTGCATATTCTTTTGTATTCACACGTTGTGAGGCCACCGGTATCTTCAGTGCTTTCATGTACTCTTTCACCAATGCTTCATCGCCATCTGACTCAGCATTTCGGAGTGAATGATTGATATGAATACTCGATAGTTTCGCAATATGCCCGAGTTTCTTGAGTGATGCGAGGATTGCCGCAAGTGCCATCGAATCGGCTCCGCCACTCACGGCAACTAACACCGACGCGGTTTTTGTGACACCAAGCCGCGCAAGCACTTCACCAGTGCGACCTACAATGCTATGAATCTTAGAACTGCCCATACGTACTCTCCTGACGAGTCAACTTGATGTCATGCAACTCCGGTGCTTTCAGCCGAATTTCAAAACTAAATCCTTTGATCGGCGGATTAGGCCGATAACTAAAGTTGATTTCCCAACAATCAAGATCACGATGCACCGTGAGGCTTGGGACGACGATTTTTTTTTGCACAAAATCATACGATGCATTCGTCGAGAAGCTCCAATTTTTTGTTGGCGAAACCGAAAAATTGAGATTCGCGGAAACATTTCGTTGGATTCCAAATCCGGTATAAATCTGTGTATATGAAATTCCGTAATTTGCATTCCACCGTGGTCGGAAAGGGATAGAAATAAAATCGCCGGGATAATTTCCGCCAAGATACATCATACGCTCATCTTCAGGTGTGCGCAATCTAAAAAATTGCCGAAGCGAATCAATATTATCTCCTTCGCTAGTCAGACTTGAAGAAAATCCTCCGCTTAGATTAAATGACACGTTATTCGCACGAAGCAAACCTTGTCCCAGAGAGGCAAGAGTTCGGTCGGTGGAATCGCTACCAAGATAATTACGTGGATAAAAAGAATATTGTGCATTCCCACTTATCGAAAGAAACGTGCCGATCGTTGAATTTGCTGAAACCGAAAGCGCATTATAAATCTTTTGGATGAGATCATATCCGGATCCGAGATTCAATGTTAATAATCGGACTTTCTCTTCCGTCGTGGAATCACCTGTTACTTTGTGTTCAACTTTTGCTTCAAAATCATTTCCTAAACTAAATCCCAAATTACCTGAGCGCGCACCCATCGCGAATCCTCCGCCAAGATCTTCTTCATACTTGCTGTAACGGACAGTTTTGTTTGTGATGAGGTCGGTATATTCCCGTGCCTCCTGATTCGAGAGATCCGGTGTATAGGTGAATGAAACTTGTGGCGAGAGTGTATGCCTGAGTGCTTTCAAGCCGAAGAGTCCAACATTTGCAATTCCATAAATTCGCGTCTCTGCTGAAAGCGAGTAATTGTATCTATTGACCCGATGAAATCCGTAATCGTACGAAGCATCAAATTCTTCGGTAGTATCAGTTTTCCCAAGATACGAATAAATTTTTAATCTCGGAGTTTTCGTTTTCGCGCGGAATAACCAATCCTCCGAGTAACCAATCGAGGGAGTCAGAGTGACATAACCAAGCTTTGGTGAAATGGAAATAGATGGCGTGTGGGAGATCACCATTGATTCTGTATATGAATATGATGTGTCACCCGGAAATCCACGAGATGTATCAGCCGCGAGTTGCGTAAGTTTTTTTGCGTCGCTTCGTGTGAAGCTCCCGCCGTAGTTCAGTTGTATGGATTGCCACAAGCTTGGTTCATCCGTAGATCCCGGATTTCCAAATGGATAGATCGGTCCCGAATGAGAAAATGAGATTGAAGGGCTTGTCTCCTCATAAGTACTATTCCGAAGATTTTGATGTCGGCTATACGTTGCAGAAAAGGAGAATCCAATGTCTTCGAAAAAAGTCGAGAACGACGCACGGGAGTTAGCATCTTGTTGCAAAATGTCGTTAATGCTCTGTGCGTTTAAGAGCGAATAGTTATTGCTTCGGAAATTCAAATCTGCTGATAATGACGTGACGGGAGAGATGTTCAGAGTCGAGCCATTGAACGTAACTTCGAAATTTGATTGAGGGAGTTCGCTGCTACTCCAACCGCTCCGCGAATATCCCAATGTCAGTGAGGCAGGTGAGTTTAACACGTATCGTTGCATAAACGAACTTACAAAATTGAGATTATATCCACCTCTCGTATAAAGATCAGTCCTCACAAGAGCATCGAAGTAGTCATCAAAGACTTGATAGTATCCTAAATGTGTCAGCCCGAAACCTCGATCTGGGGTGACTGTGTAGTTCGGAGTGATGATACCGCTCGTTCTACCATGTGCATGATTTGGGAATACCGCAAATGGCAACCAGAAGACTGGGACATCAGCAATATACAGATACACTGGTGCGGCGAATACTTGATCGCCGGAGATGAGCTTCATCTTCGGAGACTCAAAATAATAATGCGGAACAGGCTGAGCGCAAGTAGTATATCTGCCGTTTTGTACAAACAATGTTTTCGGTTCAACTTGTTTAATCTTTTCGCCGTAGTAATATCCTCCCTGCATTGAAGTTGTTCCGAGTTGAACAGTCCCTTGCTTGGTTTTCAGATTGTAGAGAATCACTTCGCCTTCGTATGGCGTTGAGCCATCAAGTAATTTCGGTGCGCCTCTGGTTTGCACTCGCGACGTATCACGGATAATACGCCTCTGCTTGCCTTCATTCGCACTAAGCACTGAGTCATAAGCGCCACTCAGAGCCGTGAGTGTATTCTGTGTAAAATCCATAATGATGCGATGAGCATGGAGATCACGCATTTGGTAGTCAAGTGTCGCATCCCCAGTCAAAATCATTTTCTTACGTTTCACCTCGAAGACAGAAGAATCTTGCGCAGTGTAATACACAATCGTATCAATATCTCCGTGAACGGAATCGCGTGCAATAAAAAGTGAATCAGGTAAATCAAATCCAGGGCGACGTGCCTTTGCTGTGTGAGCGTTCGGGCGATTTTTTATGCTGTCCATCGGCTGGGAGAACACAACCGTGAGTGAGCAAAAAAACGCCCATGCTCCGACACAGATGATGAGTCCTTTACGCATACTTCGGACGCGTTTTATAGGCGATGGGATCTTCAACGCCAGCGAGTTCGAATCCGCGAAGACGGAGTGCGCATGAATCGCATTCGCCACATGCCAAATCTTCCGATTGATAACACGACCACGTAAGTTCGAGCGGTGCGTGAAGCTCTAAAGATTTTTTTACAATCTCCGATTTTTTTAATGCAATGACGGGAGTCACAATCGAAATCGTAGTATCGGGTTTTGTGCCAAGATTAATTGTTTTCTCAAATTGCTCAAAAAATATTTTTCTGCAATCGGGATAACCCGACGAATCTTCTTCAACAGCTCCGACATAAATTCTCGAAGCGCCGATCACCTCAGCCCATCCAGTAGCGATGGATAAGAATGTCCCGTTCCGAAATGGGACATACGATGAGGGAATTTCTGTTGCATGCAAATCTGCTTTGCTTACAGGAATAGATTCATCGGTTAAACTTGATCCGCCGATCTTGCGCAAAACTTCAGCATCAACAACAAGCCGCTCACGAATTTCGAGACGATCGCAAATTTCGGCAAATGCCCGTAGCTCGCGGCGTTCTGTTCGATGGCGATAATTAAAATGAATTGCGGCGACGCTATCGGATTCTTTTTTAGCGATCGCTGCACTCAGCGTCGAATCCATCCCACCTGATAAGAGTACGACCGATGTCATTCTAACATGTGGGCTTGATGTTCAAATGCGAGAGACGTAGGGACACTCATCCGAATCTCGCCAGATACTTCAGCGGTTGTCCGCTCGGTCTCTGAAACGATGATTCGCAATTCTCGGATATTTTTAAAGACCATAAAATTCGCCGATAATCGCTCGAAAAACCATTGTGCAAGATTTTCTGCCGTTGTTGGGAAATCTACAAAAACTGCTTTGAGATCTTGGCTGACTAAAAACTCTTTAATTGGTGTATCATTCGAATCACAAAGAAATGAGTGATCAATTTCTTTGATTAACGGGTCAACGATTGCAACCATATCAAAATAATCAAGCACCATTCCATTCGCATCTGTATTCCCTGCAAGCTCAACGATGAGCGAGTAGGAATGCCCATGGATATTCCGACAACCTCCGTCATGAAACGGAAGCCGGTGCGCCATTTCCCAACGAAATGTTTTACTGATTCTTGTAAGCATTGATTACTTCTTCAACTGGACTACTTTGATTCGCTTGGATTGTTTCGGCTCGGCGTCAAATCCTTTGATATACCCTGCTTCGATAACAGAGTGGAGACCTCCGCGGGTAGTAAACTCGCCACGAATAGTAATCGAGCGGGGTTTGAATGCGCTCACCATATCCTCTAAAATTTCATTCGTCACTGCTTCATAAAATATCCCGCGATTTCGGAAGGAAAGAAAATAATACTTCAGCGATTTCAACTCAACACAAAGCGCATCGGGGACATACTCAATCGAGATCGTTCCGAAATCCGGTAAACCCGTCATTGGGCAAACCGAAGTGAACTCTGGGTTTACGTGCGTGATGATGTAGTCGCGCTCAGGATTAGAGTTCTTGAAAATATGTAATTCGGGTTTTGTAGCCATTTAATTTTTGTTGTGACAATTGCATCCGCTTGAACTTGTTGTTGTCGGGTCAGCGCCGGGCAAAAGAATTCTGCGGTCGGGTTCGTAAAAAACTGAGAGTAGCGATGTCCGAATCTGCGAGTCAAGTTCACCAGCCTTCGACTTCGGAAAGAATCCATTCACCATCGTTGTATGCGTTGAGTCGCCGATAAAAAGTGTCCAGACGTAATAATCATCCCGATCGGTATATTCACTCAGCTTCACCAAATGCGCTTGATAGTGGTTGATTCGAAAATCGTATGCTTCTAAAACTTTTATTGGTCCCGATGGCAAGTACAACATGCCTGCCAGATATTTACCATGCTCACCAGTTGTATCAAGACCGACGAAAAAATGCTTGAACGCTGAATCAATCTGTTCTTTCAGCTCGATGGCACGAATGTAGGTTCGGTCTTTGCGTTTGATAAATCCCGGCTCAACTGTATCTTTCTCGAATCCCGTGGGCGGGATGATGCTGATATGCAACATCGGAAAGTCGCGATATTTTTCTGTGAAATAATTGGTGATTGGGTTCGAACCTTGCGCTACGACACTTTGTGAAGCTAGAAATAGTGAAGCAAAAAAGAATAGCACGCCGATGACGCGAATGGTGTGGATCTTCGCTGATTCGTAATTCCTCATTCTTGATTCGTAATTGCTCATACTCCTCTTTCTATTCCTGGCCAAATGATTTTGTGTAGTTGTACTTGAAAGCGTACAGGCAAATGATCTTCTAATATCCATGAAGATAATTCGTGTGGCGCGAGTACATCCGTTACAGGCGACATCAAGATAGTACCTACCCGATTATGAAGAGAATAACATTCGATCTTCTTTTTTGACCAGTCATAATCTTCTCTACTCCCGATTACAAATTTTATTTCATCAGTTCGCTGGAGCAAATCCATATTCTTGTAGTAATTTCTTTTCTCCATTGCTGATGACGGTGTCTTCAGATCAACGATACGTTTTACACGGTTATCTACTTTTGATATATCCACATGCCCACCGGTTTCAATCATGACGTCATACCCAGTCTCCACGAGCATGTTGATGAGCGGATAGACTCCGTCCTGCTCCAACGGTTCGCCACCCGTAAGCTCGACAAGTTTGCACTTGTACGCCTTAATCTCATCAAATATGTTTTCAACTGACATATCGGAGCCTTCATAAAAGGCGTACTCCGTATCGCAATAGGTGCAGCGTAGTCCGCAACCTGTCAAGCGTATAAAAACACATGGCTCCCCTGCGCGGGACCCCTCGCCTTGAATTGAGTAAAATATTTCGTTAATACGCAGCACATCCGTCCGAGTTTTTTCGGTAGGGGTAAGTGCTTTTTCTAGGGTTTCTGGCATCACGGCTATAAACACGAACAATGCCGCTGATGTTCAGGAGGTGATCCCTAAGTCATGGACAGTTATGGATGACAACCTAGGGCACGGTCACTCATAAAAGTAAAAGGGTTAAAAAAAGGCGGTCACTCTGTAGCAACCGCCTCAATTAAAATTAGTGATCTATTTCCCGACTAATCAAGTCGGGGCGAGAGGATTCGAACCTCCGACCCCCTAGTCCCGAACCAGGTGCTCTACCAGGCTGAGCCACGCCCCGAGTTGCAATGCGAGTGTTTTACAACTATGCGGATAGGAGTCGAGTTTCCGTTTTTTTTGAGATCCGAATTCCAGGCTACAAATAAAAAAGGTTCGAGCGAAGCTCGAACCTTTATCTAAAAAACAGCGCTTCGGGATCTGCATGGGCGGTGAGAGAAATTGGTCCTCCCTTTGTGAAACACACACTAGTCTCCGAAGCGCCCCTATCAAAAACCTCGACTATGAGGTTAAAATCTGTTATCTACTTCAGTGCAAATATACAACAATCTAATGAAGAAAACAAATAATTGCGGTCTGAGTTTCAAAAAAATGAGGAATCTGAATAATTTTTCTTCAAATTCCTCATTCTAACCAATATTTTCAAGAATTCCTCTTATTCTTGCTTCCGAATCCTACTCCCCGCCATGTGCTACGAGCGATTGGACGTATTCGCGAGCCGCATCGCAGGTAAGAATATGGCTTTCTGTACAGTTCACTTCCGCAATGTTTGCTTCAGGAACAAGATCAGCATTGATCACTTTATAAAGAACTGCTTGCGACTTGTAGTATCCCTCATGACGAGCATTGAACTTCAGTCGTGGCTCATTGAAACTGACGATCCAATCAGCACCTTCTTTGCGAGCTTGTTTTTCGAGCATGGCAATGACATCCTCTGCAGTAGCTCCTTGAACAGTTACCTCTCCGATCTCAATTGCCGATTTAGGCATGATCGAATCAGGCATCGGCTCGTGATACACAATCGAAGTTGTATCATTGAGTTTTGGCAATGCAAAAAAAGAATGCCTCTCAAGTTTAATCGTGTCGGTATTGGTTGCACGAAGTGTTTCGGTTTTCCAAAGATCAGACTCTTCGCGGAAATTTTGTGCGCTCACATTCGTTGTGAAACCGGCAATCATGCCGATCACGAAGAGCTGAACCATCCATTTTCCATATACTTTCATATTAGCCCCTTCTCTAAGACCCTCACAATCCAATCACGGACTGCTTCATTTAGCGGGTCAATCAATCATCTACCACATATCTATACAATAACCATATCAGAGTTTTGATGCCAGACCTTTTAGGTCGCTCGCTGAATGCGGGAAAAATCCGGAAATTGAAACTTGGTGCCAAGTTGTTAAAAAAAGCGTAGTTTTGTAGTAATGCGGGAGTAATTCAGTGGTAGAATGCCAGCTTCCCAAGCTGGACGTCGCGGGTTCAAGTCCCGTCTCCCGCTCAAACCGAGCTTAGAGTGCGATTCCCATCTATTGTTCGAGGTTGAAACAGTACAGAAGACCCACTTTTATACACCGTTTTCACCACAATAAGGGATTTGATGCTGTAGCAGGAATGAAGAGATGGAGCAAAAAGAAAACATAGTAAAATCTTTTTCCGATGCCTACCTATTGGCTTTGCTCGAAGAGAGAGACTCAGAAGCCATTGTAGCCAACTTCAAAGCGGCGTACCCAGAACTTGCCGATACTCTCGACGAAACTGCGGCAACGTTACTCTCCCTTCACCGTGGCAATGGCACAAAACAAAATTTAGCTTCGCTCACTTCTGACCCGCAACCTCCCGATTTGCATCAAGCACATCTAAGTGCTGCTGAATCATCGGCAGAGTCAACTCCATTCGAGAGGCTTAAATCATTTTTCTCGGAAAGCCCTACATGGTCAGGTGCAAGTCTTGGGATCGGGCTTGCATTTGTGATCGCAATCTTTTGGCAACCATGGAACATCAAAGAATCAGAGCATGAAGGCGCCGAGCAAACTGAAAAAATTGAGCATCATGAATCGCATGAAGCGGCTGGTGAAAAAAAATCTGATGGACAAGTCGCTGTCGAATCCTCCGATTTCAGCGAAGTGATCTACAAGCCAAGAGCATTCGTGCTCAAACTCACACCGCTTGAGATGCGACGCGATGATACACTTGACTTCACTCGAATAAAAGGACTTGATCATCCAACAAGATTATCACAACCTGAACACATCATATCCGAACGGATTGATAACAAAACGATACTCATTCGCTGGCAACCCGTTGAGGGAGCACTCAGCTACAGATTAGAACTGAGTTCAACTTCCGGAGAAGAATTCTATCCTCTTGCCCAAGTACGAAATTCAGGAATAAAAATTTCCTCCTTAGAACCAGGTAAAAAATATCACCTCCGCATCCGTGCCGAAAGCGGTCAAAGAGCCGGAGATTTTTCCGAGGGAGTGGGGATTGAGGTGGAGTGAATTTGATCTCGTAGATTTTCTCAGAAATTACTCGCGAATAAATTTCACTTCAAGCGAACCCATCCTTGCAAAATAAATCCCTCTCGGAGCGGACTCAATGTTTACACTAAAACGCGATAAACCTCTTGGAAGGATAGCCTTCTGAATCAATCTGCCAAGCTCGTCAAAAATTTCGAGAGTCGCTGGCTCTGTAAGTAATTCGAATTCAAAATCGGCAGTGGAGATAATAGGATTTGAGAGCAGATGAAATTGAGTATTAATCTTCTGCGCAGGTTCTTCCACCATGCTTGTAAATTCTGAAAGTGGTCGCCGCCAGATACCCGTGGTTGTTCCACCAAAGAGATAGTCGCCGTAAAGATAGAGTGTATTCACATTACCAGAGATACCGTTATTTACATCATGCCAATGCTCGCCAAAATCATCTGACTGAAATATGCCTCTACATTTATCTACAATGAATACTGAAGAATCGATGAATGTGATGTTAGTAATCCAGGAAGTGTCAGCAATTTCAAACACTCTGTCCCAATGTAATAGCGTATCCGAACTTCTGAAAACGCCTTGGCTACTACCAGCGAATAGGAAGTGTGCTTTCCCTGCAAGACATCCAACTCTTCCTACCGAATTCGAAATTAGTCTGTGCCAAGAAATACCATCTGGAGATGTAAAGATAGAACTATCCATATCCAATCCATACAAACCTGCTCCGAAGGAACTCATAAAGTATTGTTGATTCAATCGAACCATAGCGGTGAACCTTCCGATCAATTCTAAGCCATTCTCGACTTCAGCCCAACTAACCCCGTTGTCAGTAGAACGCAGGAGTAATGTTTCAAATGACATCGAACTACGCAGGTAATAATCACAGCTTATGAAAATAGTTGAATCGAAATTGGAAAGTAGATACACCGTTGAAATGTCAGTGGAATCAATCTTCTCCCAACTTTTACCTTCATCAATTGAACGGTATAACCCCCGATCCCAACCATTGTGAATAACGTGGTCTTTCACCAACAGAAATCGAACATGCACAGTCTTAAATGATGAATCCAGAAAGTGCCATGTTTTCCCAATATCCGTAGAACGGAGTATCCCTTTGTACCCAGCTGAAAAAATTTCTTCTTTTTCACTTGCGAAGCACCAAGCACCGCCGTTGCTTGGTGTCCCTTGGTGGACGGTAAATGGGTTGTCAAGAAATTGCCACTGGGCGATTGCGTCGACTTTTGGAAGAAGTATAATGATCGCGATTAACCACACTCTTCCAAATGAATAAAAATCTGAGTTCAATTCTTTCATTTTTCGCCTGCATCAAAAACTTGATTATCCTGCAATCGTCTTGTACCGTTTGTAATTGAGTCGGAATATTAATTGTTACAGAATTCCTGACAACCTCATCTCCCGTGATCGGTTAAATCTTTTACTGGTTCTTTTCCTGATGAAATGATTCCATTGCATGGGATGGCTTGACAAGAAACATTCTGTGGATTAAGCAGTGGTGAAAGTTTGACCAGAGGCTTACAATCTGAAGCTTGACCGACTAGTTGATAAACTCGTTTAGACACTCGTATCGCACCTGTTTCAGTATCTCTACATACTTTACAACTGAGCTTGCAATAACTTGCTATACTCGAACTACAGGGAAAGTTGATTTCCTGTCGTGCGCTGGATCGCCCTATCGTCGCACTGCCTTGACATCTTGTATGATAGAATAATTCTACGTCTTTAGTGAGGGGACAGCCTTTGATAAACTCTGATATTTGTTTAAACCAAATCGTAAAATCGTTACTATCTTTGAACTGTAACACTTGCTCAAGACCTTGCCAAACTAAGTACGTCCATTGAGAATCCCAGGGTGCGCCTATGCTCGCTCCGAAACGTGGGTCACCTATATTACAACATGGATCATTAATATCTTCACACCGAACCAATCCACCTCCAACGAGCGAAATTTTCTTAATGAAAATTTGTAATTTCTGAATTACTGGGATTACGCCTGCTGGGCTCGTTGTGATTATTCTCCAACAACAATTTGCCTGAAGCTGGCAATCAGTTCCTGGAACTTTGAACTTAATAATCATCCTATCATCAGGGGTGGAGCCTGCTATTGGGTGCCACATACTCCACGTCGGATCATTAGTTAATGGGGGAATGTCGGAAGGGCAATGCGGATTATCTATATTCTCTAGAGGGAGAGAATTATTCATCATAGACCCATTTTGTAAAAGTTCGCTATTATTGGATGTTCCATTAAAGTCCGTCTCGGGTAAATACCCGTTTACATTAAGGGTGGAATCTCCAAATTTTTTCTCGCCACAACTCCCTCCACACCCGCAATCCATACCGCTCTGACACGGATGGGCTACTGGTACACCGTTCACAAATTGTGTATGTGAGTATCTGTTGATTTGTGGTGCGACAGTACTTGGAGTTGAGCCGAAGCCCATAAACATCTCATGTGGATGAACAAACATCATTGGCACATCGGAACTCATAGAATTATTCATCCCGCCCGTGGCAGACCAATCAGTCTGTCCCTGTGGCATAGGATAGATAATCGTATGCGAATTCATAATCATGTTTTGGAGTTCTGGCATTGGCGTATTTCTTTACGAGTACATTATGGGAGTACAACTAATTCGAAATCATACGTGCTCCAGTTGCTTGAAAGTACCATTATGAACACCATATTGTAAACACCGGGTTGCAGAATCGTTAAGTGCAGTATCTGATTGCCTGTGATACCATTACCGAAATTATACACCGGCACGCCACCCGTTGCGCCATTAACGAACTGACCCGATGTGCCAATATTATCCCGGAATGTAAGTTGTACGTTGTTGTAGCTTGAAGCACCAAAATTAATTTCGAGCTTATTATCCCAAATCTCACCTGCACGGACAAATACTACTTTATTCAAACTCGCTGGAATGTTTGAGGCGGCATTTACCATCTGATGTGCGATAGTCCATTGAGCGGCATCAATAACCGTAGCACCATCGGTTAAATCATAGGACGCTACGCTTGTATTACTGCCTGTGAATGCAAGAGTATTTGTTCCAGCCCATGTAGCCTGAAGGGCATTGGTGCTACGTTGCCATGCACCAGTTGTGCTATTAAGTGCAGCACTCAAAATAATTGATTTCGGGTCTATTGGCTGTGCGACTTGTAAATCCTGCCAGCTTTGAGCTTGTATGTTCATAGTTGTATTTTAGAATAAGTAAAAATGTTTGATCCCAAGGGGTTTCTTGAAAATATGAACTCCGTAAAACCCCCTGTAGAACCTTAGACACATTTTGAGACACAAAAAAGACAAACTCCTAAAATTTTTTTTAAGATTTCCCCCTACCCCTTCGGGACTTCGAGTGGGCGTTCGCGGTGGAGGAGCATCCAGTCGCCGTTTTCGGAGAGGGCTTCTCTGCCAAGTTCGAGGATAAATTCTCTGGCTTCGTGGCGCTTGCCTTCAGTCATGATCTTCGAGAGCCATGCGGCAGCATGATGAAATAAATCTGCCATGCGTTCATATTGTTTGATATGACCGACAAGCGCATTGCGTTCGATATAACCTCCAAGCAGCGCCGCGATGATTGGCGCAAGACCAACGGCGACAGTCAGGAAATGTTGCGGAGCCGAAGTGATCTGCAACACTGCAAGAGCAATACCAAATGCAAAAAAGAAATTGATCGCCATCTCGAGCTTGAAAAGTTTTTTGTGGTCGCGCTTCAAGGCTCGTGGATAATATTTCGCTTGATCAAGCACCCACAACTTCAGCACTTGTTCGTAGCGTGAGTATTGGCTCTCGGTGATGTGCGACTTCGGACTGAATGCCTCATCATCCGATGGAATTGCTATAGTCCGCAAGGCATAGCGAATCTAATCAAGTTCACTTTTTTGTTTGCGAAGATAGTAATCACCTGCCGAATCTCGGATGCCACAATACTCCCAAAAGAATTGCACACGCAAGCCTTCGGCAAGCGAGCGATAGTCAAGATATTTGGTTTGATATTTTTTTCTGCTGGCTTGTCTGTATGTCAGAAATGCTAACACCTGTGAAGCTAAGTAACAACCAAGGACAATTTTATTTTCGAATAAATGCGCGTAGAGATCAAAAAATAATGCGGCAGAGAAAACAAATCCGAATATTATCAGAAACGTCCTATTCGTAAATCTCTGAAAGTAGGATGCAAGCACATCAGCTGATGAGTAGAAATCCGTCGTAGTTAAAAGTGCCGAACCAAGCGTGTGATGATGTTCCGACGGGAAAAGATAATTTGCACTTTGTTTCTTCGATGCGTTGAGTATCTTTTCATGCTTCAATATATCTTCGTTGAATGAATTCATCATTCCGTAGATCTTATCGAATGCTTTCTCCGCAGCCTCTTCGGATTCGTACCCACGCGGAAAATATGTTTTCATCGAAAGCGGCTCGCCAACAACTTCGGGGCTATCCCTTCTCCGTGCAACGATATGATAGACCGGACCTGTCTCCACTGGATCAAGTGGACTTTGCGGCGGACCGAACATTTCGGGAACACCTTGCAATTTGTAGTCAACAACCATTGAAGTGCCGCCGAGCTTTTCGACAGTCACTCCATCCCACACAGCAATAAGTATCTGGCTGTAACGTGCAACATACGCTCCGACCTGAGCATACTGCATATTCCGATCATACCCCGGTTCAAGAATACTCTCAGCAGTTGTCCCTTCAGCAAGTGGTAACGAGAACGAGCGACTTGCTTTCGAAAGAAGATCGTAAAATTCTTTTTTGGATTCCTCTGTTGGAAAGTCTTTCTCATACTCTTCCGGCTTCATCGGAAGTGGGACGATATACTCGATTCCCAATTGCAATGCAATCAGTGCGCCAAAGCGATCAGCACCTTCGGCAAGTGAAGTGAGCAATACAATTGGTGTGGAGGAATATTTTTTTCGCAGAGATTCGAAAACTTCGCGTACCATTTTCTCGATCCCCACTACATCCTCGCCCGGGAACGCTCGATGACCGGTGAAACCGATTACCATTGGTAAGAGAGCTGAATTTGATGAAGTAGTCGAAAATGTCATCTTGACAAAAATACGACAGTTTCTGGAGTTCCCATTTTTTTGAGAATTTACCTTTACCTAATGATTCAAGAATCTCTCGACTTCATCTACGTTCTTCGGACTACCGACGACAAGCGGGGTGCGCTGGTGCAAATTATCGGGTATGATCTCGAGCAATCGTTTGCCCTGACCGTTGGTTGCCTTCCCGCCTGCTTGTTCAATCACAAATGACATCGGATTCGCTTCATAAAGTAAGCGAAGCTTTCCCTTATGCGACTTTACATCCGCTGGATAGAGAAAGACACCCCCGTATAGTAGTGTCCTGTGTACATCAGCGACCATCGAACCAACGTACCGTAAACTGTATGCTTTCTTCTCTTCTTCAGGAATTTCTTTCTTGCACCAATCAATATAGTCGCGCATACCTTGCGACCACTTATGATAATTACCTTCGTTGACTGAATAAATGTTGCGATGCTCGGGGATGCGAATCGAATCGTGTGAAAGCAGAAATTCGCCGACCGATGGATCGAGTGTAAAGCCGAACACACCGCGACCAGCTGTATAGACAAGCATCGTCGAGGGACCATAGATTGCGTAGCCCGCGGCGATTTGCTTATACCCTTGTTGAAAAAAATCGCTTTCGGTTGCATCCGTGCCATCAGGAGTAACTCGTTTTAAGATGGAGAAGATTGTACCGATTGATACGTTCGCATCAATATTTGAAGAACCGTCGAGCGGATCAAAGAGCAAGACATATTTTCCTTTGGGATACTCGCGTGGGATTGCAAGAATATGCTCATTCTCTTCAGACGCCATTCCGCAGAGATGTCCGCCATGATCCATTGCCCGATAGATAACACCATCAGCAAACTCATCAAGTTTTTGAACGACCTCGCCTTGGATATTCGTGAGTTCTGTTGAACCCAGAATATCTACCAATCCTGCGCGAGATACTTCGCGATTAATGATCTTGATCGCAAGAGTGAGATCACGCAAGAGCGAAGAAAAATCTCCTGTCGCACCATTACTTGCGCGTTCCTCTTCGATAATGTGACGTTCGATTGTGATAACTTTATTTAACATATTCTTTCCAATTATGTTGTTCCTGTGTGTCCGAAGCCGCCTGTTGATCTTGTTGTCTCGGTGAGTTCATTTACTACTTCAACTTCTACTTGCTCATATTTCGAAATGATTAGTTGCGCGATGCGATCACCTCGTTGAAAATCAACGCGAGCTTTACCGTGATTAATGAGCAAGACTTTTACCTCCCCTCGGTAATCAGCATCAATTGTACCGGGGCTATTCAGACAGGCGATCCCGTGCTTGAGCGCTAACCCACTTCGCGGTCGGATTTGCCCTTCAAAGCCGATGGGAATTTCAATCGCGATACCTGTAGGGATGAGTTTGTACTCACCCGGTTCTAATGCGATATTTTCTGATGTCCGCAAATCCATCCCCGAAGCATGTTCGGTTGCATAGCTTGGCAATTCAATATCATTTGTGGATTCGTCTAATCTTCTGACAAAAAGTTTTTGCATTTTTCTTGAGTTCTTTGGTACGAATTTACGAAAAAGTCCCATACTGCCACGAGATACGTACTTTGGTGTAACTATTTTGCCGATTTCTCATTTCTTATTAAACCATTTACTCACTCCGAGAATCATACTTCGGATTAAGAGTTGTGATTTCTTCATCAAACCGAACACGTATCATGGACAGAAGAAAATTTCTCGTCGGAGCGGGGGCTGCAGTAGCTTCATCCGCTATTGCATTTGGCACAAAGAATGCTCAGGCAACTACACCGAGTGGTTACTCTGGAAATGGTGGTACCGACCTATCCAATCCGCAACCGCTATCTACTCAATCCAATGACCTTACGAAGTATAGTGGCGCATGGACAGATACGACACTTCGTCATCTTTTGCGTAGGGCTATGATGGGTGTACCGCTTGCGCAATTTCAAGCAGCTCAGGCGCTTGGATCAATGTCGAGCGTTGTAGATAAATTACTGAGTGTAAATAGTCTTCCTGCACTGCCTGCTCCCTACATGGATCAACTCTACATCGCACCAGCAGGAGCAACGGAGTTGGAGAAAATGGCCGCTGGAAATCTTGAGCGTACGCGCTCACAAGAAGTTGCGAATTGGTGGATGGATCAGATCATCAAAGAAAATCTTTCGATTCGCGAGCACATGACACTTCTGTGGAGTAATCACTTCGTCGTTGGCTCGGACGTGGTACCGTTTGGTGCATATCTTTATACCTATAACCAAACGCTCCGCGCAAATGCTCTTGGTAACCTCAAGACCTTCACACGTGCGATCTCCGTTGATCCGGGAATGCTCTTGTATCTCAACGGCAATCAAAACTATGATGGAGTCAAACCAGGTGGTGGTGGAAGAAAAGGGACAAACATTAATGAAAATTACGCTCGCGAATTGCAAGAGCTTTTCACTCTCGGACTCACCGACCCTGCCACTGGAAAACCAAATTATTCTGAAACTGATGTACAGCAAGCCGCGAAAGCCCTGACGGGCTGGTCGCCGACAATTGCGTCTCCGTTTGTTGGGACATTCTATCCGACTGGTCATAACAACGACCAAAAAACTTTTCTTGGTCAAACAGGAAATTGGGGACTTGATGATATTATCAACATTATTTTTTCTTACAAGGGACCTGATGGCACAACCGCTCCAGGCTTCAACACAGCGTACTGGTTCTGTCAAAAAATCTATATGGAGTTCGTCTATTACGTTCCGAATCCTTCGGTCGTAACAGCGATGGCAAATTTGATGGTGCAAAGTAATTTCGAGATCGTACCTGTTTTGAAAGCACTTCTTGAGAGCGATCATTTTTATGATCCGAATGTAGTGAATGCGCAACTCAAGAGTCCGATTAATTTCGTAGCTTCAATTATCAGAGAGTTCGGACTCACCTATACACCGTTTGATCCAAAAGATCTACCCGCTGGGACACCTGATAAGAATGGTGCGACTACGTATGTTGATACAAACCCAACAATGACCTACCTCTATCTCAGTGTTGCTGGCAATTCATTTGGCCAAACGCTGTTGCAACCTCCGAATGTGAAAGGTTGGCCTGGTGGGCACAATTGGATTTCGACTGGTACATTCCAATCGCGTGAGAATACCGTTGCGCTCCTACTTAAGAATCCGCCGTACTTTAACGGTACAAATAATCCAGTCGGTGTTACACTTGAATTCCTACCCCCTATGGGTTGGGCGAATGCGTTACCAAATTCAGGAACAATGAAGAGTGATGTCTTTTCTGCTGCGCTGACGTCAATGGTTTTGAATCGAACACTCGGACCACTTGAGAGCGATGGATTACATTCCGTATTCTTTCCGGGTAATTTACCGGAGTATGATTTCGCACTTACGGATAAAAACGTTGCGGCATTCGCAATTGCGATGGCACAACTACCAGAATTTCAATTAGTCTAACATTCATTGATAAGGAGAACGAATATGAAACGCAGAGATTTTTTGAAACTCGGAGCACAAGTTGGAGTGGCGGCAAATGTATTGCCTATTCTCATGGGTGGATTGCCAGTCCGCGCTCTCGGACGCTCCCCCTTGCGGAGCGCACTTGGCACAGCATCAACAAATGACAACGTTCTTGTCATTATCCAACTTGCGGGTGGCAATGACGGACTCAATACGATTATCCCATTCACAGATCCTTTGTATAAAACGAATCGGCCGACACTCGGAATTACCGTTGATTCCTCAAGTTACATTCCCGATCACCCGACACTTGCATTCCATCCGCAAATGGCATCGAATGCGTTGGAGCTATACAATGCCAGTAAAATGGCGATCATACAAAACGTTGGGTATCCGAATCCAAATTTATCACATTTTCGTGGGACAGATATTTGGAATACAGCGACCGATAGTTTGATTTATTCTTCATCGGGCTGGATCGGAAGAATGCTCAGCGGGCTAAATCCGAATTATCCGCCTTCGACAATTCCAACTGGAAGTCAGCCGCTTGCAATTCAATTCGGCAATTCGCTCTCGAATCTGTTCTTGAGTCGCAATGGAGGAATGGGAATAGCTATCAACCGTTTGCCGACAAGTTCGAATCCGAGTATTCATAATTACGATGCAATTCCGGCTTCACCAATTACGCCTGGGGCAGAGTTGGAGTATGTTCGCATCATTCAATCAGAAACGGAAATTTATGCGCAGACAATTGCGAATCGCACTCAAAAAACAAATAGCACAGGAGTAACATACCCAACAGGAAATCTCGGGACACAGTTAGCTGGTGTTGCACAATTAATTAAGAGCGGATTCTCAACCAAAATTTATTTGGTAACGCAAGGCGGTTATGATACCCATAGCAATCAACTCACTGGTCAAGCCGCACTCTTGCAAGAGCTTGCTGGGTGTATGAATGCATTCCAAAAAGATATAGAGGCATTCGGAGTCGCTGATAAAGTTGCGACAATGACGTATTCCGAGTTCGGCAGAAGACCGCTGGAGAACGGCTCTGGTACCGATCACGGCACTGCCGCACCACTCTTTATTTTTGGGACAAACGTTATCGGTGGCGTGCGCGGCCATGATCCGAAGATGGATACTGCTTCACTTGTCAGCGGGAATCTTGCATTCGATTCGCTCTATGATTTCCGAAATATCTATTCAACGGTGATGAGCGAATGGCTTGGCATTGACGATTCGTCTATTCAAAATATCTTGACAGCAAGTAATGGCTCAACATTCTCATCAAAGAACGATTGGAAAAAACTTGGCATCTTTAAATCACAGCAAACAGGCGGCGTCAATGATAGCGCAGATATGACTCCCGGACTGATGCTGATGGAAAATTACCCGAATCCTGTCATGAGCGAAACAACAATTGAGTACGCTCTACCAGAAGATGGTATGGTAACTCTTAGTATCTATAATGTGAAAGGAGTCGAAGTTGACAGAATCGTTGAGGCGAGACAATCAGCAGGAATTCATCGCAAGACTTTTAATGCTCGTAACTTGCAATCAGGCGCGTATATCTACAGACTTTCCACTTCAACTGGTCAGATCTCGAAGCAGATGGTTGTCGTGAAATAGCACTACTGGCTTGTGTGGATCTCGGCATATCGCGCAATAAAAAAAATCGCGATGCCGATCGCGGCATACATATATTCTTCGCCCATTGAATTGCGAATCACTCCGGCAACGAGTCCTAAGCCAGTGATTGCAATGCCCAAGGCTTGTGTAAATTTGAGGAATGACTTCATGGTGTGTATATTTTTCTTACCAAAATTTCCAAACAGATCTTCCCTCAATCTTTCGGATCAACTCATCACGTGTGGCACGGTATTTAACCACTAACTTTCCGTCCACCAAGATAACCGGAATTTTGTCCCAATATTTTTGATGCAAAGTTTCATCTTGTTCGATCTTGAGTATTTCCAGATCAAAGTCCGTAAACTCACGCGCCGACTCTAACTCCACAAATAAATCATCGCAGAGAGAACACCCACCCTCTTTCGTGATGAATTGTACCTTAGGTAATGACATCGGGTTTCTTTCTGAAAAATAGAGCCGAGCCGAACGCTATCAATCCGATTGAAATCCATTGTGCCATGGAGAGCGAGAGGTAGAGCGGATTAATCCTCAAGAATTCCACGAGCAACCGTTCAATGCCCATGAAGATTATCGTCAAGCCAAAAAGTTTGCCTATTTGTTTTTCGAAGGAGATTCGTTTCCGCCACAAAAAGAAAAATGCTACGAAAGCAGCAAGCGTCTCATATATCGGCGTTGGATGACAAGGCGTTTCCTCATCAAATTTATTATAGGATTGATTCATCGCATCAACTCCACCTCGAATTACTCTTAGTGAATCATATTTCCATAAAGCACGCTCCTCGGGAAACCGTTTGAAGTAATCTTCCATCACATACGTCGGCTTTGCAGTCCCTTTGTAATAATATGCGCCCCACGGAAGTTTTGTTGGAATGCCGTAATCACCATCACCAGCGAGTTGGCAACCAATTCGTCCGATTCCATAAGCAATAAAAACTGTGGGTGCAATGATGTCAGCAAATTTAAAGAAAGATAATTTATGTATCTTGAGATACATAAAAATTCCGAGCGAGGCGAGGATAAAGCCACCGTAAAACGTAAGACCCGATGGCGAGAAAAGCGTTGCCATCGGTTTGTTGATGAACTCAGTCCAGTCTTCAAATATCGAAAATAATTTTGATCCTGCTACTCCGCCAATGAGTGCAATCATCGTAATCCATGTTACGTGCTTCTCGTCCCATCCGCGCCGGTTGACTTCTTTGCCGAAAAAATTCAGCGCTGTCAAAAAAGCAAGAGCCATCATCAAGCCAAAGCTATAAAGGCTCAGCGACCCGATCTTAAAGAGAATTGGATACATAGTTTATTCGCGGTTACTCGTATTTGTAAAAGCCCTGTTTGCTTTTTTTGCCGAGCATACCAGCGGCAACCATTTTTTTTAGGAGTGGCGACGGACGATACTTGGAATCGCCAAGTCCTTCGTGTAGGACATTCATAATCGCGAGGCAGACATCGAGTCCGATAAAATCAGCAAGTGCAAGCGGTCCCATCGGATGCGCCATTCCGAGCTTCATCACTGTGTCAATATCCTCAGGCTTTGCGACACCTTCCATAACACAACAGATCGCTTCGTTGATCATTGGCATCAAGATACGATTTGATACAAATCCCGGAAAGTCATTTACTTCAACAGGCGTCTTGCCAAGTTTTTCGGAAAGAGATTTTACTTCCGCAAAAACTTCATCCGTCGTTTTTATCCCACGAATAATTTCGATAAGCTTCATCACAGGAACGGGATTAAAGAAGTGCATCCCGATTACTCGCTCCGGGCGTGAAGTACCTGCGGCAAGTTCGGTCACCGAGATCGAACTTGTGTTCGTTGCAAGAATCACACCAGCTCTGGCATTCGCATCGAGAACTGCGAATATTTTTTCTTTGAGGTCGTAATTCTCCGTCGCTGCTTCGATGATAAAATCAGCCGTCGCAGATGATGACTCCATGTTCGTGGAAGTTTTGATTCGTGCAAGAGTTGCTGCCGACTCAGCTTCCGTTAGCGACCCTTTCTTCACTTGACGTGCAAGATTTCCTGCAATCGTTGTTAATGCGCGGTCGAGAAATTCTTGTTTAATATCAACGAGAGTTACGGCGAACCCACTTTGCGCGAAGACGTGAGCAATTCCATTGCCCATAGTGCCTGCACCGATGATTGTGATGTTTTGCATTTGTGTAATAATTAGATCATCTCAATGATCATTGATGTTGCTTCGCCCCCGCCAATGCAGATTGAAGCGAGTCCGATTTTTTTGTTCGCACGCTTGAGTGCGTTTATGAGTGTGATAATAATTCTAGTTCCACTCATGCCTATCGGATGTCCGAGCGCGATTGCTCCGCCCATCACATTCAATTTCTCAAGTGGAATCCCGAGCGAACGCTGTGCAGCGATTGGTACAACTGCGAATGCTTCGTTAATTTCGAATAGATCAATATCCGATATTTTCATCTTCGCGCGATCAAGTACCATTTGAATTGAGGTGATTGGCGCAGTCGTGAACATCTCAGGCTCGTGAGCGAACGTTGAGTATGCAATAATTTTCGCTGAAGGTTTCAAGCCCGAAGCTTTGGCATTCTCGGCACTTGTTAATACAACTGCTGCGGCTCCGTCATTTACTGGACTTGCATTCGCTGCTGTGATTGTACCGTTCTTATCGAATACAGGTTTGAGAGTCGGTATTTTATCATACTTTACTTTCTTCGGTTGTTCATCTTCGGAAATAGTTATCGTCTCTTTTCCTTTTGTAACGACAACTGGGGTGATGTCGCTTGCAAAATATCCATTTGCAAGTGACTCGTTCGCAAGCTGATAGCTTCTAATAGCAAAAGCATCTTGCTCTTCGCGAGTGATATGCACTTCGCGTGCGCATAGCTCGCCACAATTGCCCATGTGAACATTACCGTAAGGATCCCATAATCCGTCCGTGATCATCGAATCAACGAGAGTTCCGTTTCCCATCTTATATCCGCCACGCGCTTTCGGAAGAATATATGGCGCGTTCGACATTGACTCCATGCCACCAGCGACGACATATTTATTATCGCCAGTCATGATGGATTGCGCACCGAGCATGATAGACTTCATTCCCGAGCCACACACTTTATTCACTGTTGTACACGGAACAGAATTTGGAATTCCGGAGCCGAGCGATGCCTGACGAGCGGGAGCTTGACCCACACCGCCGCTAAGCACACAACCCATCAATACTTCATTGATCTCAGTTGGAGAAACACCCGAACGCTCAAGTGCAGCTTTTATAGCAATTGATCCCAATTGCGGAGCACTTAAGTCAGCAAGTCCGCCCATTAATACGCCGACCGGAGTGCGCGCTCCGGATAAAATAACTACTTCGTTCATAAATTATTGGTTGATTGGTATAGCCGAGTATAAACAAGAGTGGGTAGGATTTAATCCCACATGCGGATGGATGACTGAAAATGGGAATTGGGCCGAACGGACTCGGAGTCCGTTCGGCTAATTGGGATATGGTGCCCAGCAACATGTCATTCCCGCAAAGGCGGGAATCCAGGCTCAGGTTAAACCAAAACTGAAATTCAGTGGAACGGACTCTTAGTCCGTTCGTCCTCTCCCCTCTAGCCGCAGGCTAACGTGCTACTTCGAATTTTTCGGTTGAGATGATCCCTTCGGAGTTGACTCGAATGGTGTAACATCCATTCGGTAATTTTCGGATTGGGATTTCAATTTCATTTAGACCAGTCACTGTTTTCTCAAATACATTTCTTCCTAACACATCGAATACAGAGACTGCAACCGCCTTCTCCGTTTCAAATCCGAATGACAGAATCACCGAACTACCGCTTGCGGGATTTGGGCGGACGGAAATATTTTTTGTAGCCGATGATTCGTGAACTGCCCTGGTAATAATAACTCTGTTGCCAACTCCCGAAAGCTGAGAGTAACTCTTGATTGATTCGTTGTAGGGGGCAAGAATATCTGTTGACCACCGCATAAGAGCCGAATCAACTCCGACCGCTTTTGGAGAGTAGTTAAAGTTAAATGCTGTTGCACTGCCAGGCTGAAGCACTACAGGTAATTTCTGTGAATCAATAAATGCGAACGCAGTTGAACCAATCAGCTTCCAGGACTTTGTTAACGTGAATGGTTGCTTGCCAATATTTGTGACCGTCACATTCTTCATCACTGATTTTCCGGAATCAACTTTATCAAACGTCCGGTCAGTTGCTGTGATAAGTCCGGTGCTACCCGTTGCGATCAAGTGTTTGCCGATTGTGAAACAATCAATATCGAGGCGTAATGTGTTTAACGCCAAGAGAGTATCTTGCGGATGGTAGCACAGGTGAACAATCAGTGAATCGTTGTGCCTCAGGAGCACCGGTAACGGTGGAGTGACCGAAGCAATCGAAAACATTGTTCGTGGATCAAGTGATGCAGTAGTCGCATTATGAGCGAGTGACTCAGCATTTTTTACAACTATATCCACGCACGTATCCCTTCCGACAGTGACCCCAGCGAAATAAATCTCCGATGAACTTGGTGTTACTGCAAAAGCAGGTGGGCGATAAGTTAGCTCCGATAACTTTACATTGCCTGCATTATCCGTAATAAGTATTGCAGCGTAAGCAGGAATTAGTGGGTCTTCAATTTGAATTGAAACGCAAATCCGACTTTCGTTACCTGGATAAATCAGTTGTCCAAGATTTTTATCATCCGTCAACGGATCAATCCTGCAATTGACAGATTGTTTCGCAGGTTGATACTCGGTGCCATCAGGGTCTTTGAGTAATGTGATACTGCGGATTCCAGGATCATTCGTCCTGCCATCAATAGCGCAGATATTCCACTGTGTACACTGCGAATCTATCACAGTCGTAATCTTCGCCGGATCGCCGCTGAAGAGCAACGCTCCACATGGGTTTGCATTGGAGGGGAAAAATTCGTCGGCATCAAAATCGCCATCCGGGCCGACAGGGTGAAATCCGAACTCGTACACCATGAACGGATTTAGGCTGTAGGCGCTATAACTCCCTGGGTACGCAATCAGCCTCACCCCCGCCAGATCGGGATGATTTGGAATTGCATAATAAACTGCCTCTTGAGTCAGGATCAATTTTACCGACTTGTACGCTGAGCCATTGTGAGACATCGCAATACCAGAGGCAATTTCATCCTTCTTTCCTATGATATTAATGAAGTTACTGACCGAAGTCTGTTGCGAAGAATATGGGATATACCACGAATATCGTTTCTGCCAGTGAGATATAGGGACGATGCTCATCATACTCGGACCTGGGATAGGATAGTTATTTCCGAAATCACGTTGATCATACATCATCACAGAAAAAAGTTTTCCATCCGTCGAGTGCATCTCAATCGGATTTAATACTCCGAACCGTTCTGCAGCAGGAGTCGCGAAGCGAGCAGATGATAGTTCGCGCGCCCCAACATTCACTTCTATCATCTGTGCGTTAACTCCAACTTGATCGTAAGCATACATGCGGTAATTTTCTCCCACACCTTCTCTCGTTTGGTCAAATGGTTGTGAGTCTTTCAAAGGAAGTGATACGTAACCAGTACTATCCCATGACTCAACAGGAAGCATTTCCTCAATCATAAAATCGCGGCTGTCACTTTGAAATGATGCAGTGGTGATGAGTGCATTTTCATGTCCTGCGAGAACCGCAATTGGTAGAGTGGACTCGACAACTGAACCAGAGATATCTGCATCGGCTTCAGTCCCAGCTGATTTCACAAGATAACATTGTCCGCGACGAAGTGTAACCTTGAATGGTTTAGCAACACCACTTGCACCGGTGCCGCTATGAACCCCTGGGTGACCACCTTTTGTCGTTGTATTCGGCGTAATACTTACAACGGTATTATCAAACGGAGCAATGATCTCGAAAAAACCAGATGAGACCATTTGAGTTGGGATACTCGGTTGGGCATCTGGGTAACTTGCAATCACATATTTTTTGCCGAGAGAATTTGTCTGTAATGCAAGATAACTCCCTCCTGCATCAGCCCCTTCGCTAAAATATTCAACGTTTACGGGATACTTCGCACTGATATGACAAGCGCGGAATTGTGGGATCTCCCCAGGCTCATCCATCTTTACCGATGAGGTGTTCAGTGGCACTTGAATTCCACTATTGGCAGCAATTTTGTAAGATTGGGAAGTTTGTTCTTTCCCAGTAGCATCATCAAAATACGAAACCGCAACAGAGTTTTCAACAGCAGTTGTGATAAGTATGTAGGATTTGAAAATTGTAAAATTAGTACCACCACTTTCGCGGTACACCTCAGGCAGCACCATCCCCACATAAAAATCTCTACCGTCACTCGAAACGCCTTGAGTGACTTGACAATGTGATGTGGACAAAAAAGAAAAAACCGAAAATAAAACGACCAATAGTGCCGATGCCTTTGGGGAAAGCGAGAAGGTTTTCATAGTGGTGGTTGATCGTGAAGATATGAATAAAAGTCTTTCCAAAACAGAATAGTTGCCTGAAAACCAACCCTCCCCCCCCCTATTTCACCACTGTAATAACCTTTGTTATGGCTTCATTGCCGTTCGTAAATCTGAGGAAGTATTTTCCGTTCGATAATCGTTCGGACGAGAGTTCGATGCAATGATTGCCCGCACCAAAAAATGAGTTGGCGAGTGTTGAGAGTTTTGTACCTAACACATCGTGGAGATCAATACGAACGGTGCATGGATCGGAGATGGAAAAGCAAATCGTCGAGACGTTGTCGAATGGATTCGGATAATTTTGCTCTACGGCAATTTTTTCTTGAAGATTGTGATGATTACTAACTGAACTTGGTCCCGTACTATTCCTGAACACCCCACCGCCTTGAGTTGAGACGATGACTCTTCCATCTGATTGCCGTGCATCAAGAGCTTCGACAATCAAATTCCCAATTGTTGTTGGTCCCTCTTGAACCCAACTTGTTTTGGAGCCATCAATAATCGTGGTAGAAAATAATCCGACGCTTGTCCCGACATAATATATCGTACCACTCGGAGTATGCAGAATTTTTGCGCACCGAACTGATGGACCAGAACCACCACCGCCGCGAAGCTCTTCAAGATTTCCACTGATAGCATCCCATGATGTGCCGCCATTCGTTGTGCGAAAGACACTCTCGACATGATAATTTGAAAAGACAATAATTATTTCATTGGCATTTAATGGATCAACTTCTATCGAGGCTACGAATCCATTTTGCGGAAACATTGGAGATGAGATGTCGGTGAGTGGTGGATTAGATTGTGAAGCATGTTCAATTTGATAAACATGTCCGTTGCTCGCACCAAAAAAAAGTTGAGCTGAAGAGTCATGCGCAAATCCGAACGTTGTGATAAATGCTTTCGCCGGATGAAGCAGAGAATACACCGCCCCGATTTCAGTCCAATCCGCAGGGATGTTGTGACTATTAAATGGAATTTGGGATAGATCATTAAAGCGGAAAAGCTGATCAGTCGCCGCTAAATACAATTGATTTTGTCCAACGGGATCAATAATAAAATTCGTGAAGAATGCCGATACAGCATTCACCGCAGGCCAGAGCAACGAACCCTTATAAGTAATATCAACCCCATCATTGTAAAAGCAATCAATATTATCACCTTGCCACGACGTAAAAAATTGCGACAGTCCATCCAATATAGAAGTCGTCATGCCATCACCACCTGCGACGACGAACCAGGGAGTTTCAATAGTAGAATCGAATGTCGCATACGTACTATTATCTTGCAAACCGCTCAGGACAAAATTATCACCCGGTGTTCCATGATCGAGCGATGAATGATATACCTGAGTTGAAGCAAGACCGTTATTGTAACTTTTCCAGCTCGTATTTTTGCCGAGTGAATAGTCATCTGTGCTCGCAACCCCACCATCATTGCCAACGAAAAGTGTGTGATTGCTCGTAAGCGAGAACGCGATGCAGTGCATATCCGGATGAAGCGAACCTTCGAGCATATCGTAGGGATAACCGCCGATCTGTTCATAATCTGCAAGTGTGAATCCATTATCCGAGTAGTAGAGATTATTTCCACCAACAAAAACTACGTCAGAATTCCTCGGATCGACACCAAGTGTGAGGCAATATCCTCCGAGCGTATTATTATAGGGTTGTTGATTCTTATCAAAAGGTATCTGTAGCTTCTGCCATGTCCCACCCGAACCTGTTCCATCGCCACTGAGGTAGTGATAACGTGAGAAACTATGATTCGTAATGAAAAGCGTGTCTGCTACTTTCCAATCATCAGGAGTTTCGGTTATGCAATAGACTATGCTCTCATCCGATTCCGAAAGTGCAAGACGTATCCGCCTTATTTGTCTTGGCAGAGTAGAATTAGATATTCGAATCCAAGAAATTCCATCTGTTGATCGCCAAATTCCTTGACTCTCACCGACCTTGCCCTCCGGCGAACTGCCGATTGCTGCATAAAGTGTGCCTTTGCGTCCGATAACTATTTCCGAATTAAAACATTTGATAGAATCTTTCCCACCAAGCACATCGGTCCACGATGCACCTCCATCTGATGAGCGCATGATGCCTCCGTAACATGCGGCATAAATAATATCAGCATCCTGATTTTTTGAGTCGAGTGCTAAATTCCATATCCCTGTAAAATTCTCGGGCGCCGTATGTTTACTATCAGTAATAGTCGATAGAATCGGATTCCACGTCGCGCCATTGTCATAAGATCGGTAGATTCCGTTGCCCCATGAATGCGTGCGGATATTACTTGTCTCACGTCTGCCTGTTGTTGAGAGGAGTTCACCTGTCGAGTAATACCACAGGTGTTCATTATTCGGTCGTGTGTCTTGCACAATTGCGCTAATTGTTTGCTCGTCATTCGGAAGCGTGACCTTCACCCATGAGTTACCAGTATCAATCGTTCGCCAGACTCCACCGGATGCTGTGCCAGCTAACATATTTCCTTCGTTTTGAATATCTATGCCAAGAGCTTGCACCCGACCCGATTGATTCCACGGACCCATCGCAACCCAATTCGGGAGTGGTGAGACGTTCGAATTATTTGCAAACGGATTTTTTTTAGGAAGCTTCGATGCGAACTCGAATTCTTTTTGTCCGATGAGTGAAGGTATCTCATCTGTTTGCGGATCACGAAGCCGAGTGAAATCATACTCGATACGAGCCTGCGGGTCATCGGGATATGGAGTCGTAGTTTTTTTTATTTGTGCAAATGATGTAGCACCAATAAAATGTACGAGAACAATGGCCACAAGAAAATACAAAGAATATTTCATAGAAAATTTAGGGTCTCTCTGTCGAAGAAATCTTCGAATAAGCTACACCATTTCTACCGGATTGATTCAAATCCGATTGGTATTATTTAGGCAGAAACGAATCCCCCGCTTATTAAGGTAGTATTTTTGTTTTACGAAGAATAACGTCTTAATGCAAGAAACACTTACCCCGCACCCACCCCGAGCGATTACATTGGCTCTCTTAGTTGCAGCACTCGGATATTTTGTAGATATCTATGACTTGCTGTTATTCAGTATCGTACGCATTTCAAGCCTGAAGAGTATGGGCGTTCCTGAAGCGGAGTTACTCAGCACTGGATCGATGCTTCTATCGATGCAGATGGGTGGCATGCTCATCGGCGGAATGCTTTGGGGAATATTGGGCGATAAGAAAGGTAGAATTTCTGTGCTCTTCGGTTCCATCATCTTATACTCTCTTGCAAATATTGCAAACGGATTTGTACAGAGCGTGCCCATGTACGCGATGCTCCGTGTGATAGCTGGTATCGGACTTGCCGGTGAATTAGGCG
>JBAWZA010000010.1:0-111578 GCA_037143335.1 bacterium
AAGGCAATAGTTGGAACCGTCACGCTATTTAGAGCGGCGAAGGTCATCGACCCTTGAAATTGCTGTTTAGCATTCGGCGAAAATTTTATAGCAACAGTTGCACTACCATTTGGTGGAATCGCAGTAGAGGTTAATGGTGTACCCAATGTGAACGCTGCGCCAATGAATTGTGGTTGAGCCAAAAACAATGTATCGTCCCCAGAATTATTTACCGTGTAAACGATCGTTTTAGTTGTACCCACGCGGACTCTGTCAAAAGCAACTGTCGCATTTCCTGTGAACTCGCCATTAATACCCTTACCGATGAGTGAAATGATTTTGGTTTGATCTGCGACAGCAGTTGCATCAGTATTCAGTGTTAATCCGTCAACAACATTCCCACGTGCTGTTGGTGTGAATGTAACGGATTCTGGCTCTGCACTGCCGATTGCAATAACTCGGTTCGCAGTGTTAGGGGTTGTGGAGTACGAGGTACCAGTCGTAAGTGCGCTCGATGTAATCGTAAGCGCGGCAT
Source organism: bacterium (assembly GCA_037143335.1). Classification (GTDB taxonomy): domain Bacteria; phylum Bacteroidota; class Ignavibacteria; order Palsa-1295; family Palsa-1295; genus PALSA-1296. Next base: position 515 of record JBAWZA010000010.1, read on the forward strand.
CGGGACCAATCGAATTTACTTTCGCCGTAAGTGTTGTCGAGGTACCTACTCTGCGCGAGCCGAAATCGAGCAAGGCAGTTGACATTGTCAATCCTCTTGCTTGTGTTTGAACGGTAATATTAAACTGCGTTGCAAAATTCCATTTATCTGTACAGTTACCGCCGTTATTCCCGCCATCACCGTTGACGGCATTCCCAACAGCATAGATAATATCATTACCTGAAGCGGGAGTTTTGTATGTAAATGTCCAAGTCGCTGGGAGGGCTTTTGCACCGTTATGTGTGAGTTCAGAACCACTTTTTCTTAAGCCGTCAGCCCCTGCTGTTAGAGTCCCATTGTCACATGCCACATTGCAGCCTCCGTTGGTTTCGGTTGCGTTCGTTACTTTTATTGTAAACGTGTACGTTGTGTTTGGGAGGAATACGGTGGAAGCGGTAGCGATTGTAACAGTCGTACCAGCATTAGAAGTAGAACAATGACAGCTACAGCCACTATTTGCACCGCCCTTGTCAGTCGATCCGGTCTCGCCACCCGAATGTGATTCAACATACTGCACAGAATAAAAGCTAGTAGCGATAAGTGCGAGTGCTATGAGCAATGAACGCTTAACAAAGATCTGTTTACTAAAAACGGTAAATGAAAACATCATAGGCTAGGCAGTTAGTGTTCAACTAATCAATTCTATCTATTGGTGATTCTGACACTATGACACAGCAAAGCCGTCTGATGTGACACGGTAGCGCTATGCGCCATTAGTAAAAATTAGAAGCGACAGTCATCATCGTATTAGTTTTGTAACATGACAGAGAAGCTTTTCGATCTTGTAGGTTTAGGCGAATGTCTGATTGAGTTTGCCCAAGATGACATTGGAGACTATCGCCAAGGTTTTGCTGGCGATGTATTTAATACACTTTTCTATGGTTCGCGGTTAGGATTAAAGACCGGGTTCATCACTTCGATCGGTACTGATGACTTCACGCCGAGCCTGTTGAAATTTATGGAGCAGGAGATGATAGATCATCAATTGTGTCCGCGTTCATTACAAAAGCAGAATGGATTGTATTTCATATCCCATTCTGATCCGAACAACCCTCAGTACTCCTTCTGGAGAAATGATTCGGCTGCGCGCTCGATGCTGAAAAATATTTCTATCGAATGGCTCCGATCTTACATCGCATCCTCACGATATTTTCATTTTTCAGCGATTGCTCTTGCAATTCTTGAGCAGCGGAATTCACTTATAGAGTTGCTTCGAAGCCTCGAAGGTGAAACGCATATTTCATTCGATACAAACTACAGGCAGGGACTTTGGGAAAACGATGATGCACTCCGCGATTTCATAAATACTGCAAACGATTTTATTGATGTCCTGTTTGTCTCCAAAGAAGATGACGCAATGCTTTATGGCAGCAGAGAAGCAGAGGAGGCAGTGAATTTCTATGCTCAACTCGGATATCGAACAATCATTTTTCGCCAAGGAGGTGATGATGTACTTTGCTACAACGAAGGAGTGATAAACCGCGTCACTGTTGCAAAAGATATAACAGTTATCGATGCAACTGGTGCAGGGGATTCCTTCAATGCAGGGTTCCTAGCAGCCAAGTTAATTAATAGAACTGCTCTTGAATGTGTTAGCGCGGGGAATAATTGCGCCGCGTACGTTATACAACATCGCGGAGGAATCGCACAAGACTTTAATCTAACGATATAACCCACCAGACTTCGTGACTCAAACCTTACACATGATTGGCAACGCTCATCTTGATCCTGCATGGATGTGGAGACTTGATGAGGGCTTCGAAGCATTTCTCGCAACGTGCCGTTCAGCGCTTGATCGGATGGCAGAGACCGAGGAATTTATTTTCACGGCGTCAAGCGCTGCGCACTATGAATTTGTCGAGCGTGTTGATCCGCAACTCTTCAAAAAAATTCAACAAGCTTTAAGAGACGGGAGATGGTCTATCGTTGGTGGTTGGTGGGTCGAAGCAGATTGCAATTTACCTTCTGGAGAATCTTTCATTCGTCAAGGCTTATATGGGCAAAACTATTTTCTTGCGAAGTTCGGTATAAAGGCAAATACAGGATTCTGCGTAGATTCTTTTGGTCACAATGCAAATCTCCCACAGCTACTGAATCATTGCGCTCTTGACAACTATGTCTTTATGCGACCTCAGGAGCATGAAAAATATCTTGAGGATGCGCTCTTCAAGTGGCAAGCTCCATCTGGCGATGAAGTGATTGCATATCGAATCCCGCTTCACTACTCAAATTTCCAACATACGATTTCAGATAAAATAAAACTGCTTTCGAGTGATGGGCAATATGCGCACGAGCATCCGTGGATGCTTTTTTATGGTGTCGGTAATCACGGTGGTGGACCAACACGCGAGCAGATTGCACAAATTATTTCAGCAAAAGCATCTGCTGATAAATTCAATCCCGTATTCTCATCAGTTGATAATTACTTCCGGGAGGTAAGGGCTAAGCCTGCCGAACTTAATGTCCTACGTGACGAGATGCAACCTCATGCAATCGGTTGTTATAGCGCAAATTCTGCAATCAAAAAATTAAACCGAAGTGCCGAGAATCGGTTGTTGCGTGCAGAGAAATTTGCAATGCTTGCGCGATCTCTTGTATCGGATTTTTCTCCAGATTGGCTGAGTCTTCGGAATGCTTGGAAGAATGTACTCTTGAATCAATTCCATGATATTCTCGGTGGTGTTGCTATTCGGGAGGCGAGTGAGGACGCCATTTGTTTATACCAAGAAGCGCATGCAGTTGCAGCTCGCCAAGAGCGCGAAGCGATTGAAGCTATTTCGGTAACCATTGACACGCATGAACACCTTGAGTCGCTCATCCTCTTTAATCCTCATAGCTGGGAAGTAACTGAGCAGTTCGAGTTCGAACTTTGGACCCCCGAAGCAAGTGAAAGAGGCGAGACCATCCAAACCGTAAACCTTATCGCCGATAGTGACGAGATCGTCCTTACCCAACGAATGGAATCGTCAGGAAAAATTGCCGACGATAGGGTGAGATTCACCGCACGAGCTGAGCTTCCACCATACGGATGGAAGAAATTTGCAATCGTGAGAAATGGGGAAGTAGCGAAAGTTGCAAAATCTATTGTTGCGAGTTCTACTCAACTCTCGAATGGAATTTGTGGAATAGTTTTTGAGGGCGAACCTCTTGTAAATCAGATTGCCTATTCTTCCGCTCAAGTATTTCAAGATGATAATGATACGTGGGGACATGGGATTACGGGTTTCACACAAAAGAAGGGAATATTTAAAGTTGATGAGATTATTGTGGTTGAGCGTGCTCCAGTTCGGGGGAGAGTGCGCGTAAGCTCTTCTTACGGCAGTTCAAAATTGGTAGAAGATTTCATTCTCTATGCTGGTGCTGATTTTATTGAGCAACGAGTATTTCTGGATTGGAGAAAAACGAATGCTGTCGTAAAACTCAGACATCCACATAACATGTCGAATCCCAAAATCACTTATGAGATTCCGAATGCAGTGATTGAAAGACCTGTCAGTTCAGACGAGGTACCTGGTGGCGCGTGGGTGTTCCTCCAAGATGCTACTAAGAGTTTAGGATTGGTAAATGATGCAAAATATAGCTACTCCGCTGACGAAAAATATTTTTATACGACCATTGCAAGGTCACCGCTTTATGCTCATCACTCTCCTCCGCATAAGGTTACAAAGTTCGAGACTAAGCGATACCTCGATCAAGGCGAGCAGGAGTTTATCGTGAACATATTTCCAGGGATGAAATCTTGGACTGAAGTCAATATGCCACAACGAGCACTTGAGTTACTTCAACCAACTATTGTGCACGTCGAAAGCTCACACTCTGGCAAACTCTCACGATCACTAAACATGTTTGCTGTCACTGAACCAAATATCTTGATTACTTCAGTGAAGGCTCCGCACAACACCTCCGAGAAGTCTGGCGTTATCGTTCGTGCAGTTGAATCATTAGGTAAAGCGTGCGCCTGCGAATTCACTTCCGAAATCCTAAACCTGAGTTGGAAATCAAGTTTTCGTCCATTTCAGCTCCGGAGTTTCTTCATTCAAGGTAGTAACGTTATAGAAATCAATGGTTTGGAGGAAACGGTTGAATCAAAATAAATCTGAAATATACTTGTAACTTTGGGCTATTGAAAGCGTTTTCTTTATGTAGGGAGGGTAGCGAACAATACTAAATGCAGTCAGTTGTGCCGAAAGTACCGGAGCTAAAGAAGAACGGATCACCGTCCGACGAAGAGCTATGGTTGGCATTTACGAATGGCGATGACTCGGCTTACACACTGCTTTATTTTCGGTTCGCTGATAGGATCTATTCCTACCTGAGATTATACGTAGGTAAGGGACACGAAAGACATTCAATCGAAGATGTTTTTCAAGATCTTTGGATTCGCGTTTTTCACTCGAAGGAAAGATTTACAATAGGTGAAAAAGGCTCGTTCAGCGGGTGGCTCTTTCGAGTGGCACATAATGCGGCAATTAGTGCGCTTCGCCGACCTCATCCGATTTCGTCATTTAATGAGTTCACTGACAATAAATTTTTAGACAATTATTCGACGACAAGCACCGGACAAATTCTCAGTGATGACCGAAGTGCTGAGGAGGCAATGAGTCTTCTACGAGAAATAGTCGAAAATTTGCCGATAGGTTTTAGGGAAGTATATCTACTTTCCGAATATGAAGATTTTAATTTGGATCAACTCTCCGAGGCGCTCGGACTTACGAAAGCAAACGCAAAGGTTCGGCTTTTTCGAGCGCGAAAATTGGTGCGTCAACGGATGGTTGAAAAGTTAGGGATTGACAAAGTATTTTTTAAGAGAGAAAGCGATACGGAATAGTTTTTTTAGTTTGAGTAATATGACAGAAGAACGAATACTTGATTTCTTGGATGGCAATCTCCACTCTTCGGAGGAAGAGGAATTGATGCATCGCCTCGCCGTTTCTCCTGAGCAACGAGGCTTGTTGAAACAGCATTTGCAGATGCGCGAACTGACATCTGCTCTGGCAAAGCAGCAATTCGTTACTGTGCCAAAGGCACTCACAGCTTCGCTATTTACGACCCTCGCTGCCAGTGGCTACACCGGTCCGCAAATGCCAGCGACGATCAAGGAATCTGTTGTTGCAACCCAAACTGCCGGTACAGGTTTTAAAGCACCTATAGCTACACAATCGGTTTCCCCAATTTTTCAACGTCGCTCACTCGTATTATCGGCACTATTGTTGGCATTTATTTCAGGCTCTGTGGTAACATACTTCACCGTCGGAACGACTGACCAGTATAATATTGCACAGTTGAACAGCACACCTGCGACAGCATCGAAAGTCCAATCAGCTCGGACGATAAATGAGATGATTACCGTACCTTCGAGTAGTGAGAGTATCATGGGTAATACAAAAGCCAATATCTCAACCCGTTCGATTACGTTGGACAAACCGAAAAATCTGCATCGCATTCAAGAAGTAGTAAGCAATGAGAACAGTTTTCCCCTCTCATCATCTACAGCTCCTACTTTACTAAGTCAACCACGGGTCGCTGAAATTGCCTCACGGCCGCTGAGAACACTTGAACCTGTACCTTCTTCGGATATACATGGAGACAGAGAACCAATTCGTAGTCCTTTCCTACAGCCAGATTATCAATCCGCAGATACACGCTCAACTCTGGAGCGATTAAATTTTGGATTTCATTTCGGTGAAGGGAAGGCGCCTGGGAATGAGCAAGCTTTGACGGGATCGTTACGAGAGTTATCAGTGTCGTATGATCTTTCGGAGTTATTCAGTGCTCGCATGTCCATAGGTCAGTTCTTGCCCTATGAAACTCAGGCAGTTGCCGCGAAGCAATCAGTCAACTCTGATGGACTTGCATTATTTCAGCTCAGTCCGGTTCTGAAGTCTCGGGCAGTTATTGGCGCAGGTATTGGGATGAAGTTCAGTATTTCCGGTTCGCCTCTCGAAATTGATGGTGGAATGATTGCTGATTTTCAAGGAAATATCTTGCCACGAGGCGGACTTTTCACGAGTCTGATTCTCACAGATTTCCTGACTATGAATATCGGTATTGAGGCACTGATCTATAGTCACGACATTCGGCCATCTATTTCTGCTATCCAAACATCTTCATCAGGAGGACATTCGTTACTAATCGGAACATCGAAGAATAAAGAGATGACCGGTTACATTGGGCCCTCAATTGAGTTCACCGGACATTTTTAATTGTATGCCGAGCAAATACAATCAAAGAAAAAGCCTGAGTTCTCTCGGGCTTTTTGCGATTTTGATCTGCGTGAACTTCGGTTGCGTCCCAACGCCGTCAGCTGTTGATGTCCTGACTCCTCGCTTCACCACCCTTCACGAATTTTTCATGCCAACATCGCCGTCCCAAACTTATTCTTGGAAGCTAAGTGGAACTGATACATTGATCTATTCTGAGACGATTTCGATGAGTGGTAAGGTATCGGCATCTGGATTGAGTCCGATTTGGGCGATGAGTAGAGTCGGCACAAAATTGTATGATAGTGTTGCCAATGAAGTGTTCATTTCTGACTCTGTCGTTCAGATTTTCGACGGCAACTCCGCAAGTGTATCAGTTAGTTCACAACGGTTGCTCTCGGATACTCTTCGCGTAGGTGCTACGTGGACTGGTTCGCCAAGGTTTATCACTCGAAGCGGAGCTGAGGTGTCCATAGCCGCAAAGGTGGAAGATTACTACTCCAGCTTCGACAATACATATTCAGATGTTTTCCTCGTCTCTTACTCACCTTCGGTCATTGGTTCAAGGGTTCCGGCGGAGGGAGAGTATCAATCAGGCTCGAAAATTAACAGGTATTTTGCCAAAGGTGTCGGGATGATTCTTGAGATTGTGAAAGATGCCACTGGAAAAATTATTTTCAAAAAAGAGCTAACTGAAACTCGCATTAACTGATTTCCGTTGAATCCTTTCAATGGAACAATTGGAACAATTTCCTTCGCTCTTTAGAATCAAGGTTCGAGGGCTTGGCTCAGGAAAACATCGGATAAACCTTCACGCCCCTGTTGCGGAGCTTGATTTGCCCATGTATCATGGTGAAATTGGGGTATCCGGGGAAGCCCTCATTGCCGAGAATGTCCATCTGCATCTCCAAATTGAGTGCGAAGGGGACTTTATTTGTGATCGTTGTGGGATTGAGTTCACTCGGGTGATGCGTTCGGAGATAGATCTTTTCTACGTCCCGCCAGAACTCGCTAAAGATGCTGAAGAGGATGATAATATCCACACCTATGACCCTCAACAGTCAAGTGAAATTGATTGTACAGCCGACATTCGGGATGCGCTTTTACTTGCAATACCGATGAAAAACCTTCATAGCAAGGATTGTAAGGGTATTGTATTGTTGGATGAACCACGAGAAATTGATGAACGCCTCTCTGGCCTTGGAAATTTATTTGATAAATTACGTCAGGAAGAATTGAACTCGGATGAGAAAAAAGGTGTTTAACAGGGCTACAATAAAGAAAACAAGAGAATACTATGCCAAATCCAACCCATCGCAACTCACGTACGCGTCGCGACAAGCGCAGAACGCACTATAAGGCCGCGAAGCCTTCATTTGGCGAATGTAAGAATTGCGCTGCAATGAAGCTATTGCATCGCGCATGCCCAAATTGTGGCTATTACAACGGCAGAACCATGTTTGCGCCGAAATCTTTGAGTTAATTTCTCACAATGAACTTCGAAGCCGTTCTTCTTTCTCAAGATGAACGGCTTTCCTTTTTTTCACACGTATGGTAACAATTGCTCTTGACACAATGGGAGCTGACTTCTCACCTCGAAACGAGGTGCAAGGAGCAATTCAGGCTATCATCGAGACCAACGGACGGTTCAAAGTCCAGTTAGTCGGAAAAAAAGAGGAGATCGAGATCGAGTTAAAAAAGCAGCCAGCTTACCCGAAAGAATCAATCGAGATCATTGATGCCCGGGAAGTTATCACAATGGACGATGAGCCTGTTCAAGCTCTGCGAAAAAAACTTGATTCATCCATACTTGTTGGGTTGAAAGAATTAAGCGCAAAAAAAGCTGATGCATTGATAAGTGCGGGAAATACCGGAGCAGTGATGAGCGGGGCAACGCTCAATCTTGGAAGAATCCCAGGTGTGAGCCGACCGATGATTGGATCGCAATTCCCTCGGAGTAACGGTGGTTTCTCAATTCTATTCGATGTTGGGGCAACAGTTGATGCGAAGCCAAAGTGGCTAATGGAATACGGCATCATGGGTACGATTTACGCCCGAGTCATATTCGGTATTGAAAATCCAAGTGTAGCATTGTTATCGGTTGGTACTGAGAAGGGCAAAGGAAATGCTCTTGTTTTTGAAGCTGCCGAGTTGCTCGAAGCCGCTAACTTAAACTTTGTTGGAAATGTTGAAGGCAGAGATATTCTCAACGGCAACGTTGACGTGATATTATGCGACGGCTTCACGGGGAATATTTTGCTCAAATTAACCGAGAGCGTATTGCCAGCACTGCGTCAGAGAATTCGTACATATTCCGAGCGCGGAATTATTCAGAAGCTCAAAGCCGCGGTGACAGCCTCGGTGTTGCGCTCATCACTAAAAGATTTCGATTATCAAGAATATGGCGGTGTACCGCTACTTGGTGTGAACGGCGTTGTAATCATCGGGCACGGAAGTTCGTCACCTCGAGCGTTTAGGACGATGCTTTTGAGAGCCGAGGAGTTAGTGCAGAAAGATCTGTGTGGCTTGTTGAAAAATGCTATGAGCTAAGAAAAAAATTTAGAATGACTGGGTTAACAACAATAAAGAGAGCAGCAATAACAGCTATCGGGCATTACTTGCCTGAGGAAGTGCTTACGAATGCATATTTTGAGTCTTATCTCGACACAACCGACGAGTGGCTTAAACAACGAACAGGTATTAACACACGCCGCATTCTTCGTATAGGCGGTGCGAGTGATCTGGCGCTTCCTGCAGCCAAAGAAGTATTGGAAAAACGTGGCATCGGGGCAGATGAGTTAGATATAATTATCTTTTGTACAGTAACACCCGATATGTTTTTCCCTGCTACTGCTTGTGTGCTACAGGATAAACTCGGAGCAAAGAATTGCTGGGGATTTGATCTATCCGGAGCTTGTTCGGGATTCCTATTTGGGCTTGAGACGGGTCGGCGATTCATTGAATCAGGTGCCGCAAAAAAAGTACTTGTTGTCGGTGCAGATAAAATGAGTTCGATCTTGGATTACAACGATCGGAATACCTGCGTGTTATTCGGCGATGGAGCAGGAGTTGCGCTATTAGAACCGATAGAAGATAGCGAATACGGAATTATAGATTCCATACTTCATATAGATGGCGCAGGTGGCAAACATTTGCACATGAAAGCCGGAGGAAGTCTGAATCCATCATCACATGAGACAGTAGATAATAAATGGCACTACGTTTATCAGGAAGGACAGACTGTTTTTAAGAGTGCCGTCGTTGGCATGGCTGATGTCTCAGCTGAGATTGTCGCAAAGAATAATTTAACCGCAGATGACATCGCCTATCTCGTACCACATCAAGCAAATCTTAGAATCATCGAAGCAACCCGTGCCCGGATGGGACTTGACCCTGAGAAAGTGATGATCAACATTGATAAGTACGGCAATACTACAGCAGGTACAATTCCTATTTGTTTAAGTGAATGGCAAGCTGCCGGGAAGTTGAAGAAGGGAGACCGCCTCGTTCTTGCAAGTTTCGGAGCAGGATATACTTGGGGTTCGATACTTCTTAGATGGGCATACTAAAATGAAAGCATTTATTTTTCCAGGACAAGGATCGCAGTATGTTGGCATGGCGAAGGAATTTGCCGCTGATGCTGTTGTTTCTCGTTTTATGGAAGAGGCGGATGATATTCTGCATGTGAATTTATCCCGCACCATGTTAGGAGGACCAGATGATGTCCTGAAGAGCACAGACTATACACAGCCTGCAATTTTTCTGCATTCGATGATTGCACTGAAATTTACTGAAGGACTTGAGACCCCGTCAGCATATGCAGGGCACTCACTCGGTGAGTTCAGCGCTCTGACTGCCGCTGGAGTTTTTGAATATGCCGATGCGTTAAAGTTAGTCCACCTGCGAGGCAAGTTGATGGCAGAAGCAGGAAGGCGTAACTCTGGAACGATGGCTGCTATTATAGGATTAGAATCCGATGTACTGACAGCACTTAGTGCAAGCGTAGAAACTGAGACTGGTAAAATAGTTAGACCTGCGAATTTTAATTCGCCTGGACAAATCGTGATTTCAGGTTCAGTTGACGGCGTTCACGAGGTGATGAAGAGAGCGAAGGAGCAAGGTGTTCGTATTGCGAAGGAGTTGCCAGTTTCTGGCGCATTCCATTCACCTCTTATGCAGTATGCTGCAGATGGATTGAAAGAAGCATTAGATTCTGTTGAGCTTAATGAGCCTTCAACGCCGGTATTTGCGAACGTCACGGCTCAGCCGCATGGCTCGGCGGATGAAATCAGAAATTTACTGGTTGAACAGTTAACATCCCCGGTCAGATGGGAAGAAAGCGTGAGGGCGATGGCTGAGATTGGTATCACTGAGTTCACAGAGTTTGGACCCGGAAAAGTATTGCAGGGTTTGGTCTCACGTACTCTTCAGTCGGCAACAGTTTCGGGGGTAGAGAAACCTGCGGCAAATTAATTTTATTTAAGAAGATATTGAGCACACAACATATCGGCGACGATCATCAAAACGAAACGGGCGATATCCCAGCTTCGAGACTTGCGCCCTTTAAGGTAAAGGGCTTACGAGTTGATGAGTTGATCTTTACTCAGGGCTTCGTGAACTACTGCGACATTGATAAGTGTGGGGGTGGTTGTTGTCATTCCGGTGTTTACGCCGATAAGAAAGAATATGAAAATATTCTCGCTCACAAAGATGAGATCATCGCTGTGATGGATGATTCGCAACCGAAAAATCCTGATGATTGGTTTGATGGGGAGTGGATTGCTGATTCTGATTTTCCTTCAGGCGAGGCGATTGGTACACAAGTTCATGAACGTGACGGTGGAATATCAGGATTCAAAGAAGGTTGCGTGTTTTTAGATCACAATCATTTTTGTTCAATTCAGGTAGCGGCAAAAGCAAACGGCGTTCATCGTTGGGCTTGGAAACCAGATTACTGCATCATGTTTCCGATTACTGTCGTCGAAGGTACAATTACTTACGATGATTCCCACTCGGCTGATCTCGGACATTGCGGTCCGAAAGGCTCTGCTGGTTATGTGCACTCAGCATACGAAGCAATGAAGGAAGAACTCCAGAATTTTCTATCGGCATCGGAGTTCGCTGAGATGGATGCATATTACCGAGCAAATCGCGATCGCTTCGAGGCAGAGCGCTTAAAGAATTCACTCGTTCAAATTAGTATTTAATCGAAGATGATGCTTTCAGGTCAAGTAGCAGTTGTAACAGGTGGCTCACGGGGGATAGGGAAGTCCATCGTGATAAAATTGGCAAATGAAGGCGCCGATATTGTGTTCACCTATGCATCGAATGAAGATGCTGCGAATGCGACGAAGCTTGCAGTCGAACAATTGGGACGGAAGTGTTTTGCGATAAAAGCCGATGCCGTCAGTGGTGCTTCGGCTACCGAAGTGATTGACAAAACAATCGAACATTTTGGCAAGGTTGACATTTTGATTAACAATGCCGGGATTACGAAGGATACACTTCTCATGCGGATGTCGGAACAGGATTGGGACGCCGTCTTGGATGTGAACCTGAAAGGCGTATTTCTCATGACCAAGGCAGCAATCCGGCCGATGATGAGTGCAAAACGTGGGAAGATAATTACACTATCGAGTGTTGTAGGAATCGTCGGAAATCCGGGGCAGGCGAACTACTGCGCTTCTAAAGCAGGAGTAATAGGATTTTCGAAGTCACTTGCCAAGGAAGTCGGATCGCGTGGCATTACTGTAAACGTTGTTGCACCAGGTTATATTGAAACGGATATGACCAATAAGCTCAATGAAGTTCAGCGAAAAGCTATAATGGATATGATACCGTTGAAGCGAATTGCTCAACCGGATGAAATCGCAGGAGTCGTTGCATTTCTCGCGTCGCCTGCCGCGAATTACATCACCGGCGAGACCATCAAGGTTGATGGCGGAATGGCAATGTAGAGTTTGACAACAATTTTTTTTTTACACAATCATTACTCACTCATAAAAGAATATGGCAGATCAAAACATTGAAGCAAAAGTTCGGGAAATCATCGTATCCAAACTGGGCGTTGAAGAGTCACAGGTAACAACAGCAGCTTCGTTCACGAAGGACCTCGGTGCTGATTCACTCGACACCGTTGAACTCGTGATGGAGTTCGAAAAAGAATTTGGAATGCAGATCCCTGACGAAGATGCAGAAAAGATTCAATCCGTTGGTGATGCAGTAACCTATATCAGTTCTAAAAAATAAATTATTCGTTTTTATGCCGCATGAACTCCGACGTGTAGTCGTCACTGGAATGGGAACGGTTTCTCCGATAGGTAATGATGTCGTTACCCTTTGGGATAGCCTGATGAAAGGTCGTTCCGGTGCCGGACCAATTACACGATTCGATCCGACTGGATACGACACAAGATTCGCTTGCGAAGTGAAGGAATTCGACGTCCTGAAATTCGTTGATCGCAAACTTTCTAACCGCATGGATTTTTTCACGCAGTACGGAATGGCAGCGACGATCATGGCTGTGGAAGATTCAAAATTGAATCTTGACACCGTGAACAAAGAGCGAGTCGGAGTGATCTACGGATCTGGTATCGGTGGCATGTGGATGAATTTCAAACAGCAAGAATCGGTCTATGAAACGAAAGGTCCGCACCGGATTTCTCCGTTTTTTATCCCGATGATTCTTTCCGATATTTGTGCCGGCTATATCTCGATGCGTTTCGGATTCAAAGGACCGAACTATGCAACGACAAGTGCATGCGCTACGAGTAATCATGCAATCATTGATGCGATGATGTATATTCAACGCGGACTGACAGATGTCATGGTTGCTGGTGGTGCCGAAGCTGGTATTTGTCCGATGGGTGTTGGTGGCTTCAATGCAATGAAAGCCCTCTCAACTCGCAACGACGAGCCGGAGCGCGCAAGCCGACCGTTTGATAAAGAGCGTGACGGGTTCGTGATGGGCGATGGTGGTGCTACACTTATCCTCGAAGAACTTGAACATGCCAAAGCAAGAGGCGCGAAAATTTATGCTGAGTTAACTGGTTTCGGTTCGACTGCTGATGCACATCACATCACCATGCCAGCTCCGGGTGGCGAAGGTGCAGTGAGGTCAATGAAAATGTCGCTTGCCGATGCGCGACTCTCTCCGAATGATATTGATTATATCAATGTACATGGTACGTCAACCATGCCCGGTGATATCGCCGAGACCGAAGCTATCAAAACAACATTCGGCGATCATGCTCGGAAAGTTGCAATCAGTTCATCGAAATCAATGACGGGTCATTTGCTTGGAGCGGCTGGAGCCATCGAAGCGATTATTACTGTACTTGCAATTGAACATCAGATTGCTCCGCCGACAATCAATTTGGAATTCCCTGATCCTGAATGCGATCTTGACTATGTCCCAAACGTTGCACGACCAATGACAATCAATGCTGCGATGAGCAATGGCTTTGGGTTTGGCGGCCACAATGCAACACTTATTTTTACTCGGTACTCAGAGTAAAACTTACCGGCAATAATTTCAGTATTTGTGAAATCAACCAACGGAGAAGCAAAAGGATTTTTCGATAAAGTTCGCAGCCGGATTGATCGCTATCGCGAAGCCGGCGCTGCAAGACGTGAGCGGATTGCAACTGGTCAGCATCCAATATTTTCTTTTTGGGAGCCACGAAAGCCTGCCGAACTCCCAGTCCCCCCACCAATTCCCGGTGTAGCACGAGGCACACTGAGTGCATCAGAATTTGAACAACTCGAAAGACGACTCGGCTACGTAATAAAATTCCGTGTCTATTTTCTTCAAGCTCTGACTCATCGCTCCTATCTTCAGTTCATGAATGAACAAGGGATGGAATCAAACGAACGATTAGAATTTCTTGGCGATGCAGTGCTTGATTTAATTGTCGGAGAATATTTATATCGCGAATTTCAAAATCTTCCCGAAGGCGACCTTACTAAATTGCGTTCTCGTTTGGTATCAGGTTCTGCTTTAGCAAAACATGCGACTGAGTTAGGACTTGATCAATTCATGCTCCTATCAACATCGGCGCAGAACTCACTCATTCGTGGTTCGATGACCTTACTCGCTGATGCGTATGAAGCTATCATTGCAGCAATTTACCTCGATGGAGGAATGGATGCTGCCCGCGATTTTATTTATCGCCACATCATAACTCATACACGACGTGATGAGTTAATGCTTTCCGATACAAATTATAAATCCATGCTCTTGGAGTATGTTCAGTCACAGAAGATGGGTGTGCCACGATATGTGACCGTAAGTGAAGAAGGACCCAATCATGCGAGAATATTTAGTGTCGAAGTTCTTGTCGGGGGATTTGTTCGCGGAGGCGGACGTGGGCATTCGAAAAAAGAAGCAGAGCAAGCTGCGGCACAAATTGCATTGCAAGAACTTGGATAATTCACAGCAGATCTGAATACTCCTGTAATTGAAAAATACAATTAAATATCTGCTTGCATTTCTTCTAACCGCGGGCGCACTGTATCTCGCATTCAAAGGTCAAGAATTTTCTGCAATTGGTTCGCAGTTATCTCATACAAATATAATTGCACTTCTTGGATTAGTCGGTTTCCAAATTCTAGCGCATTTTATTCGTGGTTGGAGATGGCAATATTTACTACGACCAATTAAAACAAAAACCAGTTTGTGGGTAGCATTCAAAGCAGTGATGGCTGGTTATGCCATGAATAACGTCCTCCCCCGTGCTGGCGAACTAGTCCGACCCGCTATGGCATCGGTTGCGGAAGATATGCCGTTTGCAGGAACACTTGCAACGATCATCGTTGAAAGAATTTTTGATGTCATTGCCTTAGGCGCGTTATTTCTTTACTCGCTTTTTAGTTACGAATCCAAATTCCGTTCAGCATTCCCTCAGCTTGCTAATGCGGCACTGCCATTATTATTAGTAATCACCACCGGACTCATTATTTTTGTTGCAATATTTGTAAGTAAATCCGTATCGAGTTTTTTTCTACAACTGATTGAAAAAATATTTCCACAAAAATTAACCACTCCGATCAGTAACGCATTCAAAACATTTACGGCTGGACTTCATGGCTTGCAACGCAACACTGCAATCCCGATTATTTTTGGTACCGTCGCAGTTTGGATGTCCTATCTGTTCTCGACATATTGTAGCCTTTATGTGCTCCCTGGATCTGGAATCGAAAATATCGGAATGAGCGGAGCCGCTGTACTACTTGCACTTTCAGGAATTGCTATTACCATACCAACTCCCGGAGGTACAGGTACCTATCACTATTTTATTAAGTCCGCACTTATCCTGTTCTTCCTGATACCTGCTGACTCAGCCGCTGCATTCGCAATCATTACTCATGGAGCGAATTATATCGTCATCACAGTTCTCGGATTAGGATTTATGTTCGGTGCCGGAGTCTCAATGCAATCAGCGAAAAGCAAAGCTGAGGCAAATTCCCAAATCGTTTAAGAATTATTCGCCGCATTTATAATATCTCGAACTTCAAGAATATGTTTTGTATAACCAGATAACGAAACCGAAATCATCGCCATACCAATTTCTCGGAGAGTACAAACGGCTGAAGGGAAAAATAATTTAAATACTGGGTAAAGCCACGCGACATAAGTATAGGGCTTCAAGGTTCGCTTTAGTCCCTTCGTAGGCTGTATATATCCAGGCCGTATCGCATAAAACTTTTCACCAAAAATGGCTGTCAAATCATTTTCAGTCTTTCCTTTAACTCTTGCCCACATCTGCTTATTCGTCAAACTCGGATCAGTACCTGCTCCTGATACAAAGCAAAAAAGTGAATTAGGGTTAGCATCCTTGAAGGCTTGACCGAAGCCGACTGCAATATCATACGTGATTTTCGTATAATCTGCCTCGTCCTTACCAATCGAAGTTGTGCCGAGGCAGAAGTAACATGCGTCGAATCCAGCGAACTCAGCTTTAATTGCACCAAGATTTGAAAAATCCTTCACATAAACTTCTCGTAATTTAGGATGAGACATTTCGGTCGGTTTTCGGCTGATGGCAAGAACCGATTCAACTCTGGGATCCAAGAGGCATTCGTGGAGTACACCTTCACCGACCATCCCTGTTACGCCTGTTATAACAACCTTTATTCCCATTTTCGAAATCCTGATATTGAAACAAAAGAGGAATTGCTTTCGCAATCCCCCCATGTGTAATTCGTAATTCCTAATTCGTAATTGATTAGGTGCCTGCTGCGTAATCCATTGAATACGCAAGTTGCTCTTGGGTGAGTGTATCGATTTTGAACCCACTCGTTGCAAGCTTGACGCCAGCGATCTCTTGATCTTGTTCGACGGAGATATCATAGACTTTACCGCGTTCCATGATCTCTTCGCCTTTATCAACTCCGGCGAGGCGAAGCTGAGACATGAACTGATTTGCAAAGCTCATATCCATAACTTCTGAGGGATGTCCTTCAGCAGCAGCAAGATTGATCAGACGACCCTGCGCTAAAAGATATACTCTGCGATTTCCGGAGAGAAGATACTCTTCGCAATTATTGCGGATCTGGCGATGGTTCGCTGAGCGAGCTTCGAGATCAGGAATATTGATCTCGCAATCGTAATGGCCGGTGTTGCAGAAGATTGCGCCGTCTTTCATCGAATCAAAGTGACGACCAACGAGAATATCCTTCACTCCTGTAGCGGTGATGAAAATATCACCAACCTTCGCGGCTTCATCCATCGGCATGACCTGCATACCTTCAAGCGTAGCCTTCAGAGCCGCAGTCGCCTTTACTTCGGTTACGATGACGTTAGCTCCCATGCCCTTGGCACGAGTTGCAACGCCCTTGCCGCAATGACCGTAACCTGCGACAACTAAATTCTTACCGGCAAGCAGTACGCTCGTTGCACGGATAACACCATCAAGTGTTGATTGACCTGTGCCATAGACGTTATCGAAATCCCACTTGGTTTCGGCATCGTTCACCGCGATAACAGGATACATCAACTTGCCATCATCTGCCATAGCGCGGAGGCGGTGAACGCCTGTTGTTGTCTCCTCAGTACCACCGATGATATCGGATGCAAGCTCAGGATATTTGTTATGGACTGTGAAGATGAGATCAGCGCCGTCATCGAGTGTGAGGTTCGGTTTGAAATCAAGAGTTCTATCAATACACCAGTAGAATTCTTCGACATTCATACCATACCATGCGAAGATTTGGGTAGCCCCGCCAACAGCAAGAGCTGCGGCAACTTCGTCATTGGTCGAGAGGGGATTACAACCGCTCCATGAAACCTCGGCACCAGCGGCGGCAAGTGTCTCGATGAGCACTGCGGTTTCCTTTGTTACGTGGAGGCAACCGGCGATACGGTATCCAGAAAGAGGTTTAGTCTTCGAATATTTTTCGCGGAGAGCCATCATCACGGGCATACGACTTTCAGCCCATTCGATCTGCCTGCGTCCGGCATCTGCTAATTTAATATCCCTAACTTTATAGATACCTTTTTTCTCGTCCATGATAGTCTTTAAATAATAAAATTGCGGTTAAAAAATTCTCGCGCGTATAACAGCGAAGGGAATATGTTCGTTCAGGAATTGAAACGCATCATCAGGACTCCCTCACTACCTATACTTCACGCTGGGAATATGTTACATTGGCTGTGAGCCACGAATGCGGAGCTTAAAGTAAAAAAATCCATACAACATTCTCCTAACGCCGACTTTGTGCCTGTCGCTGCGCCGCAGTCAACGTGTTCCTCAGTACCATTGCAATGGTCATGGGTCCAACTCCGCCGGGGACGGGGGTGATGGCGGATGCTTTCAGTTTTACTGCTTCATAGTCAACATCGCCAGTGAGTCTGGAGCCGCTTTTTTTCGTGGGGTCAGCGATGCGATTCATTCCGACATCAATCACTACAACACCTTCACGCACCATATCTGCTTTGATAGCGAGCGGTGCGCCCATTGCGGCGATGAGAATATCAGCTTCGAGAGTAAATTCTTTTAGTCTGTTGCCCGCGCCAGTATGAGCAAGCGTGACAACTGCGTTCGCACCTTTTGCTTTTTGAATGAGGAGCGAAGCAAGTGGTTTGCCCACGATATTCGAGCGACCAACGATGACGACGTGTTTGCCCGATACTTCGATGTTATCACGTATCATCATCTCGGCAATTCCTGCCGGAGTGCACGGCGCGAAGTAATCGCCTTTGCCGATTGATAACCTGCCAACGTTAATTGGATGAAAACCATCAATATCTTTTCGCGGATCTATCGCCTCCAATACTTTTTCTTCGGAGATATGCTTCGGCAATGGAAGCTGACACAGAATTGCATGAGTCAGTGAATCTGCGTTGAGCTTGGCAATGAGATCAAGCACTTCGGACTCGGAAACAGTATCAGCTAATCGAATAGTCTCACCTGCAAAACCTGCCTCTTCGCTTGAGATGCCTTTGTTGCGGACATATACTTCGCTCGCAGGATTGTTTCCGACGAGTATAAATGCAATCCGTGGCTTGATGCCGAATTTCAGAGTGAATGCCGATGCCTCAACTTTTACTTCGGCGCGTAGCTCCACTGCAATTGCTTTGCCATCAATAATTCGAGCGATATGTTGGCTGGGTGAATCCGTCATGAATGATTTCCGAGAAAGTTTTTTTTAACCAAGAAGATCAGCCTCAACTGATGATTCTGATGGGACATCAGATTCAAGAACTTCCGTTGGCAGGACTGACTTCTGAAATTCCGGAAAAATAATTCTCTCGATCGCAAGTGCAAGTCCCGTTTTTTTCTCGACAGTGATGACAACTCCTGCAATTTTCAGATCACCAGTTGCTGTCTCATATTTATGTGGTGTGCCAAGCATGAAACGCTTGATCGCTATGTCGGTGCGCATACCTACACAACTATCATACGGCCCGCTCATGCCGACGTCGGTGATGTATGCCGTGCCATTTGGCAGAATTCTCTCATCGGCAGTTTGCACGTGCGTATGTGTGCCGACAACTGCGCTAACTTTCCCATCCAAGAAAAATCCCATCGCCTGCTTTTCAGCAGATGCTTCGGCGTGCATATCAACGAGGATGATCGGAGTCTCTTCGCGGATATTTTCGACAGCCCATTCTGCTGACTTGAACGGATCATCAATCGGAGGCAGGAATACTCTGCCTTGAATATTTAATACGCCAACCTTTGTACCATCAGCGGTTTTGAAAATTGCATAGCCTGATCCGCCGTTCTCTCTTGGGTAGTTAAGTGGTCTTAAGATTCTTCGTTCTTCACGCAAGAGGGGACGAGTCTCCCATCGCTCCCAGATGTGGTTACCGGATGTGATAATCTGTGCACCGGCGGCGAAGAGTTCGTCGGCTTGTTTTTTATTAAGTGCTTTGCCATCGAAAACGTTTTCGCCGTTGACAATAACCGCATCGGCGTTATGTTTTTGAGCGAGCGACTTCAAAAATTTCGTAACCATCGCCAAGCCATTGAGACCAACGATGTCGCCGATGAAAAGTATGTTGAGTGTATCAGTCAAAATAAAATTGTATTAGAGATAAACCAAATACACGATTGACCCAGCAACCGAAGCTGCAAAGATGAGTAAGTACAACCACCAATTCGATGCCTCTGCCTTGCGGAACGAGAGAATCCCGAGTGCGAGTATCAGTCCCATGCATACCATTAATACGACAAGATTAGGTACTTCGTGTTTTACCATTGCGATTAAATTAATTTGCTAAAACAGTCTCCACTAAATCCGGCAGCGCATTCTCGTATGCTTCGCTGAGTTTGTAGATTTCGGTATCAATCAATGAATCAATTACTAAACGATCCCCACCTACGACACCTAAAGCTTCGGCATTGACATTACCTTGTCTGGCGAGGTCAAATACTTCTTGCACAACCTCTGGTTTGCAACTTACGACAACTCTGCCCTGTGCTTCGCCAAAGAGATAATGATCGTTTCTCTCGAATGTTGGCTTGGTGAGATGCGCGCCAATCCGATAAGGGAAGCACGACTCCGCAATAGTGACTGCTAATCCTCCTTCGGAGGAGTCATGGGCACTTTGCAAGAGTTTTTTGGAAGCCAAATCAAGAATCACAGAAATCAACCTTGACTCCGCGCCAGGGTCAACCTTTGGTGCATGACCGAGAGCTTTGCCATCGTTTCGCATAGCAACATACTCGCTTCCCCCAAGTCCATCAAAATCTGTTGAAGGAGAATTAACGGAAAGCAAAATAATCGCATCTCCCTCCGACTTAAATCCGGAAGTGATGACATTGTCAATATCTTGAATCAATCCTAACATTCCGATTGTCGGTGTAGGGTATATCGCACCGTCAGGGCTTTCATTATAGAAGCTTACATTTCCGCCAGTAACGGGAGTATCGAGAGTTCTGCAGGCATCGCCCATGCCACGAATCGCTTCTGAAAATTGGAAATAGACTTCCGGATCGTAAGGATTTCCGAAGTTCAGACAGTTCGTAATTGCCAGCGGTTTTGCGCCAGTGCAGGCGATATTCCGAGCCGCTTCGCATACGGCGATTATCGCGCCTCTGTATGGATTGAGATAGACGTAACGTGCGTTACAATCAGTCTTTACGGCTAATCCTTTAGACGTTCCTTTAACTCGAATTATCGCTGAATCGGCTCCAGGGAGGCTCAGAGTATTTGTCCGAACCATCGAGTCGTACTGGTCATAAATCCAACGCTTCGACGCAATATTTGGAGAGGCAAGTAATTGAATCAGCATCTCCTCAGCATCCTCGACATCGTCCATGAAGGCGAAGTCGAAATTCTTCACTCGTTCGAGATAGGCGGGTTCGCGAATTTCTCTTTGATAGACAGGTGTCTGGTCACCGCCGAGGGCTAATGCCTTGGATGGGATATTCGAGACGACCTCGCCGTGATAGGAAATCTCAACATGCCCGGTATCGGTTATGTGACCGATCACTTCAGCAGGTAAATCCCATTTCGTAAAGACAGCTTTTATTCCGTCAACATTCTTCGGCTCGACTACAACGAGCATTCGCTCCTGTGATTCCGAAAGCATAATTTCATACGCCGACATCGTCGTTTCGCGGAGCGGTACTTTATTCAAATCAATGACCATCCCCGTACCTGCCTTCGCACTCATCTCTGCTGTTGAACAGGAGATTCCTGCCGCTCCCATATCTTGCATACCGACGATGAGCTTTTTCTCAATCGCTTCGAGAGATGCTTCGAGTAAGAGTTTCTCGGTAAACGGATCGCCAACCTGAACAGTCGGGCGCAATTCCTCTGCGGCTTCGCTGAATACAGCGCTCGCAAGCAAGCTCGCGCCGTGAATTCCGTCACGCCCAGTGCTCGAACCTACGATCATCACGACATTGCCTACACCTTCAGCAGTTGCGCTCACCGTTTTACCATGCTCCACAATTCCGACTGCCATCGCATTCACAAGGGGATTGCCTTGGTAACACTTATCAAAATACACTTCACCTGCGACCGTGGGCACACCGAACGAATTGCCGTAGTCAGCGATGCCATGAACTACTCCGCGCACCAAGAATTTCGTCCGCTCTTGATCGAGAGTTCCGAAGCGCAAGGAGTTCAGAGCGGCGATGGGTCTGGCTCCCATGGTAAAAATATCGCGTAGGATTCCGCCAACGCCAGTCGCCGCTCCTTGATATGGCTCAATAGCTGATGGGTGATTGTGCGATTCGATCTTGAATGCGACCGCTAATCCGTCGCCTATGTCCACCAACCCAGCATTCTCTTCACCAGCTTCTACGAGTAAATTTTTTCCTTTGCGGGGAAGGGTCTTGAGTTGAGTGATGCTGTTTTTATACGAGCAATGCTCGCTCCACATCACGGAGAATATGCCAAGCTCTGTATAGGTTGGGACTCTGCCTTCAAGAATTCCAATAATAAGATCAAACTCAGCATCGAGTAATCCAAGTTCAAGGGCTATCTTTCGTGCTTCAGGAATTGAAGCTATTTTATTTGTCATAGACCACAAAACAAGAAACGAACGGTTGTCATTCCGAAGCCATTGTATCTTTGTACTCAATTCAATCACACCGCTAAAAGCATGAAATACGGTTTTAGAAAACCATCGCTTCGCAAACGAGTTGCGGCGCGGACTTCGTGGAAGAGATATGTCCGTCATAATCTCGGCTTCAAAGCCCCAAGAGGATGGGGTTGGCTGACTAATCCCAAGAAGGCAGTGTACAACCGAGTTTATAATAGAACGACAAGAGGTTGCGTGACAGTTTTCCTTTTCCTTTTAGGAGTGCCGATGTTGACGATTCTTATGCTCGTATTAATTTTGTATTGATGAAAAAATTATCTCTCATTTTCCCATTTTTTTTTCTTTTGTCATGTTCGCAACCTCCACAAAGTTCGACTCACGTTTATTTCTCCCCACCAGGTGAGCTTCTGGAACGTGCTGTTGTGGATGCAATAGACGAGGCGCATTCACAAATCCTTGTGCAGGCATACGGATTCACTAATGACAATATTTGTGACGCATTAAAGCGCGCCAGACGAAGACATGTTCGAATTAAAGTACTTCTTGATAAATCGAATGAGACTGTTGTGAATTCCTGCATAGACGAGATGGAGAAACTTCATATCCCGACGCGAATTGATGCTGAAGGTGGTATCGCTCACAATAAAGTAATGATTATTGATTCGATGACAACAATAACGGGAAATTCAACTTCACAGAACATGCCAAGCACAATGAAGAAAACCTTATTGTCATAACCGATACCGCAATCGCACATCGCTACATCGAGAATTGGTTCGAGAGACGGGAAGAGTCGAGGAAGGTGATTCGTAAGTAATAACCGAAGCAATGATTTTCCTTACGTCATTGCGAACGAAGTGAAGCAATCTCCAAGTTCTTTTAGAGTCTCAAGAAATATTAGATCACCACGTCGGCTAACTCCACTCCTTGTGATGACGTTGTCAGCAATCCGTTATTTTATCATGGAAAGTTTCCTCTCGGCAGATTGTTAACGAGTCTTATCTCAACCAATTTTTATGAGCGGATTCCGAACGAAAGCAATTCATATCGGGCAGGAGCCTGAGCAAGTAACGGGTGCAGTCACTGTGCCAGTTTTTCAGACATCAACATATGCGCAAAAGGAATTAGGCGGACATGCGCCCTTTGATTATGCGCGAACGATCAACCCAACTCGCGTTGCACTCGAGAAAAACCTTGCTGCATTGGAAAATGGAAGTTACGGCTATTGCTTCGCAAGCGGTATGGCCGCAGTTGCGGCATCACTCTCGCTTGTCAAGAGCGGAGATCATGTGATAGCTGGCAATGATATGTATGGAGGTTCGTATCGTTATTTTTCGCGCATTCTTTCGGAGGATGGAATTGAATTCACCTACGTGAATATGCACGATGCGAAAAATATCACCGCCGCGATAAAACCAAACACAAAACTTGTCTATTGCGAAACACCGACGAATCCGATGATGAGTCTCGTTGATCTTGAGGCAGTTGCGAAGATTGCGAAATCGCATAACTTGATCTCCGTTGTTGACAATACATTCATGTCACCGTATTTTCAAAATCCACTTGATTTTGGAATAGACATTGTCCTTCACTCAGCAACTAAATTTATTGGCGGACACTCCGATGTGATCGGTGGTGCGGTGATTACATCTAACGCGTCTTATGCTGAGCGGATTAAGTTTTATCAAAACTCCGCTGGAGGTGTTCCCGGTCCATGGGACGTATGGCTCCTTCTTCGTAGTGTGAAGACGTTAGCACTTCGGATGGAAGCGCACAACGCGAATGCCGCAGTGATTGCAGATTTTCTCTCGAAGAATAATAAGGTCGCAAAAGTTTATTATCCCGGACTTGCAACTCATCCACAGCATGAACTTGCAAAAAAACAGATGCGAGGTTTTGGCGGAATAATTTCTGTTGAGACAGGGAGTTTAGAGAATGCGAAAAAATTTACATCAGCATTAGAAGTATTCACGCTCGGCGAGAGCCTTGGCGGGGTTGAGTCATTAGTCTGTCATCCAGTCACAATGACGCATGGCTCGGTTCCGATTGAGCGAAGAGCAGATCTGGGAATCACAGATGGACTAATCAGACTAAGTGTCGGAATTGAAGATATCGAAGATTTGCTTGCCGATGTCCAGAGGGGGTTGGATGCGATTTAGTGTAGCAGTTGTGCTTGCAATATTTGCAAGCACCGTACAATCGTGTGCGCCTTCTGAGAAGTTGGATCCGACTGAAATGCAGTACGTAAAGTTAACAGTTGCACTGGCGAAGACACGAGTGTTTTCGAGAGATACCATTACACTTTCCCGAAAAATTGATTCGGTCTTCAGAGTATTTCACAGCACAGAATCGGCGTATAAAAAACAAACTACGAGCTTAGCAGAGGAGCCAGCGCGTTCAGCGATTATTTTCCGAGCGATCACTGATTCGTTGAATGCGAAGTAATCAGAGTTGAAATACTCTGGATAAATTAAATCCCAAACGAATCCCACCCTTCAACCAATTATCAGTTGTCTCCGTAATTTCAGTTCGTTCGTTGAGTCCGACGGAATTAGAGAAGTGTACTTGAAACACATGCCCACCTGTTTCAATATCGAAGCCAATCGCAAGAGGGTCATTATGCTTGATCGAGCTTTGTACTGAGTTGAATGGATGTGTCCAATCAATAGTAAACGAAACGCGATTTGTTATTTTAACTCTACCACCAACACCGAGTGCAATGATATTATGCGGATCACTTGCGTAGGTTACTAAATTTTGGTGAATGAGAGTAGGGGAGAGCTGCAGGGAAATGTCATCAGAGAATTTTCTCCCCAAAAGTATCTGCTGAAAAAAGCTCATCCGCGACGTAAAGAAATTCGTAACGGTAGGATCGGAGTAGGTTGTCGAACTAAGCGTCATTCCTGCTACAAGCACAACAGTGAGCGGCACAGTGCGCAATCCCTGCGATTGCTGGAGCAGATCATATTTGATGAATCCGTCGAACTCTTTTTGACCTCTGCTTGAGCGACCGATGCCGACAAGAAGATCATTTGTCGGAGCGAAGTCAAAGCTAAACCGAGTGGAGGCTTCGTCGAGTCCAAATAAATTTCCCGCACCTGAATTAACTGGACCGAATCGATGGAGAACCCGAAAATCCAGCGACCCGGCTCCGAGCATTTCTATAGATTGCGAATTAATGATTCGTGTTGACTTGAACGCATTTTTTACATACTCTACTTCGGTGGTTGAGTCACCCACCAGATCAAGCAAGCCCACTGGTTCTTGGGCGAAAGCGTTTGTGAGTGATACGAATGAACAAAGCGTAGCGAGTGCTACGAGCAAAAAATATTTCTTCATGGAAGCGGATCGAGCCAAACTTTTACTGTAATTGTGACTTTGTTCGAAATTTTATCTTTGACAAGACCGGGGATTTCAATTCCAAAATCGGAAAGCAGGATCTGGAGATTTGCATACCCACTGACTTTACCATCGGCAACCTGAATCCCGCCAGTTGCAGGCACATCTTTAGTTACACCGTGCATGGTGAGTTTTCCTACCATTTTCACAAGATACGTCCCATTAACCCGGAACTCAACGTTAGATAAATTCGTGACTTTACCTTTGTACGTCGCTTTCGGAAATTTATCACTCTCTGCGTAATTTTCATTGAAATGCTCCTGCATGAGTGCGCGCTTAAATTCAAATGCCTTCATGAGGATACCCATCTCAACTGCGGAAGTTTTTGTATCAAGTACGAATGTCGCTTTTTTATTCTCAGCAAGAATTTCCTCAACAGTGCCGGATGCATCGAATTTGATATTTGCAGACTTAGTAAAATATTTACTCTGCGCGTTAGCACCGCTATGAAAGAGCGTCAAGAGAATGCCAAGTGCATAGATCGTTCTTTTCATCGTTTTCATCATAATCATCATCGTTATCAAAGTATGGATTTCAAAATAACCACTGCTATTTCTTTACAAAGCTACACTGAACTAATACGACATCAGAGAGCATTCCCGTGCAGATTCCTGTAACAGTGATTGTATCTGCTACTCGAACTTTCGCCGCATCACCGATGTGACGTGGATCCAATTCACAAGAAATGTTTGCCATCAGATCACCAGTCTCAAGCGCAATACTGACCGAGCCAGTCTGATCCTTGTCAATAGACTTTACGGCTCCTCTACAAGATGTTACTTTATTGAGAAATCTTTTATTCGCTAGATTCTCGTCCTTTGCAAATTCAGCGAGTAAATTCGGTGCACTAATGGCAATGTCAGCTTTGGCACCTGATAAATCTGGATGTCCTCTCGTATATTCGCTATAACCATAGAACCCTGCGATGGCAAGTCCAATAACGATGATCAAAAAAATCCATCTTGTTTTACTCATTCTAATCTATGTAACCCCTTGCTCAAAAGAGGGTTCCGCTTCAGTTCTGAGGCATTCCGATGTTAATCCAGTGCTGGACTTTCGCTATCGTACATGCATCAAGTTTATTTCCACCAAAAGGCATTGGTACAAATGAGCCAGTGGTTTGATTTAAGTCGGCCATCAGCTTTCCATTCTTTGCTTGCACCACGAGATCTGACAAATTATCTAACACAATATCACCGCCATTCGCATGAGCCGTTGCCTTGGTATGACATGAGGCGCAGTTATTGGAAATGATTGTTGAGATAGATTTAGCAGATATTGTATTATTATAAGACACACCAGAGGTGTCACACGTGACATTTTGCCCGGGGAGACCGTAGAGTTCTTCGACGGTATCGTTATAACAACCAGCGAAGAAAACGACTGCGAGGACGATTGGAATGAGTATTACGCGATTCATGTCTAAAAAAAAATCTGATTTTTTGCCTTTCAAACAAGTTGGAATGAGAAAATGCAACCAACTTATTTAGGATAACCGTTCCGAACCCAAATTTTTAGGGTATTGGCGTCGCAAATAGATAGTTTCGAGTATGGCGGCATTGCAATATATCCTTTTGAGTATGTGATTGTCGCCAACAGTTTTTTATTCGCGGCTTGCGCAGCGATTTCATCATAATTTGTTAACGAGATTTTCCCAGCAGGATTGCTCCCAGAATGGCATCCCGTGCAATTATATTTTATGATAGGCAGAACAGATCCTTCAAAGGTAACATTAGAATTTGAGCAGTCTCCGTCGCAGTAGTTATCTTTCGCTCCTTGGAGGATCCACTTGCGGATCAATGAATCCTCATGGGGTGTTGGTACAATTCCTGGTGGTTGCGGCATTTTATCCTCACCTTTTCTAGTCCTCGTAGTGAGAACCTTACTGGTTAACGGCGAATTAGGAACGACATTTTCGTCGTTCAACAATTGTGCATAATTTGTCAACGGCTGAGCTTTCGATGCTTTTGCATCATGACATCCATGGTCTGGTAAGTCACAATGATTCTCAATCAAAGGTAGGATGTCGTTCGCAAAATAGACGCTATCAGGACTGCAAACATGTATAGGAGTTTGAAGAGCGGTGTCTATACCACCTCCACCATTTCCACCGCCTGTAGTCGTATCGGTAGCAGCCGCAAGTGGATGGGATAGCGTATGCTTACACGCTTCTGTGGTGAGCATTACACAAATGAAGATGAAAGCTCCAATGATGAGGGAAAGAATCGATTTTTTCATAGTAAAAAAAGCGGCTTTATCGGAAATAGGTGATCCTGCCGACGAACCACCATCTGTAATGAGCCAAATAACCAGGAATTGTTTCAGCGTAAACGAATTTAGTCATGGGACAAATCCTGTGTTTTTTTCGTTTTTGGGCAAAATAATGCAAATTGTCGCTCATACACTCGGTTGCAAACTCAATAGCGCAGAAACTTCTGCTATTGTCGAGCAATTTCGCCTACGGAATTGGGAAATCACCCAACTTGGCACCGATACCGATGTTTTTGTCTTGAATACCTGTTCGGTCACCCAAAATGCCGAAAGAGAGTGCCGACAGATCATCAGACAAATTCTCCGCAAGAACCCGAAAGCCTTTGTTGCAGTAACTGGTTGTTATGCCCAACTCCGACCTGAAGAGATAGCAAGTATTGAGGGAGTGGATGTTATCCTTGGGGCGAAGGAGAAGTTCGATCTTTTCTCTCACGTTACTTCATTCGAGAAATTACCCGCGCCAGTTATTTTCTCCTCACCGATTGACGAAGCAACAGAGTTTCATATTGCCGCCACTTCTGACACAAACGAGCGAACCCGCGCATTCTTGAAGGTGCAAGATGGATGCGATTATACCTGTTCGTTCTGTACAATCCCACAAGCACGTGGAGAGTCGAGATCAACCTCAATTGAGAAGATTCTTGCCGAGGCGCGCATGCTATCTGCAGAGGGATTCCGCGAGATCATTCTCTCTGGTGTGAATGTCGGAGATTTCGGCAGAAAAATAGGGACAAGTTTTTATGAGCTCGTTCAGGCAATCGAGAATGACCAAGCAATTGAATCACGCATCCGTATCAGCTCGATTGAACCAAATTTATTATCGAACGAAATAATCGAGTTAGTTGCAAAATCGGCGAAGTTCTGTCCGCATTTTCATATTCCACTCCAATCAGGATCTGCTAATGTATTACGTGCGATGCAAAGACGTTACACAGCAGATTTGTATCGCTCCCGAATTGATCGAATCAAAGAACTTCTGCCACAAGCAGCCATTGGTGCGGATGTTATAGTCGGATTTCCTGGAGAGACGGATGAAGAATTTGAGGAGACGTACAAATTCTTAAGTGAGCTTGACATAGCATACTTGCACGTATTTACCTATAGCGAACGCCCCGATACCAAAGCTACGTTGATGGGAAATCGTGTGATACCAACAAAACGCAAAGAACGTAATGCACGCTTGCGAATTCTCTCAGAAAAGAAGCGACACGAATTCTTCCGTTCGCAGCTTGGTAAGACTGTTGAAGTGTTATTGGAGCCAAGTGACTCAGCGTTACTCAATTCAGGACGAGTCGAAGGCTTTTCCGAAAACTATGTTCGTGTCTCCGTCAATAAATCCGAAGTAACTTCTGGGGCAGAACTTGTTCGCGTTTCTCTAACAGAAGTAGCAGGCGATCATGTTTGCGGCGACATTTCTGAAGTGCTTACCCGACGTGCTTATGAGTCACTATTGCCAATTATAGGATAGAAGCTTGTTCGATAAACTGACTCTAAACCTACAAAACCGGCGCACCGAGTGGTTGCTACTACTCGGAGTCTCGGTTGTCATTTTCATAATCCAAATTCTCACCCTCCGCCCACCAGTTGGTATTGGTGAGCCATATTGGATTGCGAAACATTTAGCCGCAGGCGAAGGATTTATCTATCCCTATCCATTTGACTCTGCATGGCTTCCAACCTGTTACATTCCACCGCTTTACGTATGGTTTCATGCGGCAATTATTGGCATTGGAGGGGGATTAGTTGTTACGCAGATAGCTGGGTTAATATTCTTTCATGCCGCAAATTTTTTCTTCTACAAATTTTTTCAACGCATTACCACAAAAACTATCGCCTTCATTGGTTTTTGCGGATTGGCGTGTTACGTTCCGCTGTGGCTCATCTCGCAAAAGCCGGATCCGGATGGACTTAATTTATTACTCATTGCGCTCACGATACTCACCCTCGACCGCATAATCTCTAAGCAGAAAATTTCATCAATGTGGAATTGGGTGACTCTTGGAATTCTCTTTGGTTTACAAATTCTTGTTCGCCCTGATATTTTAATGGGTATCGTCCTCTTCGGCTTGTGGTTACTTTTTTATTCAGGCAAGTATTGGTTGCGCAACGGAATTCGATTCTGTTTTTCTGTAGCGATAGCACTTGCGATGGTCTTGCCGTGGACAATCCGCAATTATAATACATTTCATTCGTTCGTACTGGTAAGTTCAAATTCAGGGTTCAATTTTTTCATCGGGAATAATCCGATTGCAACAGGGGAATTTCAGCAAGGAGTCAGTAATGCCGAGAGTCAACGAATGGATACTGCCCGCACAGAGTTTTACCGAGTACATACCTCGCCTGTCGAAAGAGATTCGTATCTATTCAAAGTAGGAAAGGATTGGGTCTTGGAGCATCCAGGAGATGCGCTTATCCTCGGTATGAAAAAATGTTATTATCATTGGTGGCAGCGGGAGTACGCTGGTGGCAGTATCGCCGCATCTGCTTGGATGGTGACGGGTTATAAATTTATTTCGATCTTTCTATTGACCTTCGGATTCATCGGACTTTTTAGTTTGCGCTCTAAAAGTAGCCGTGCGTTGCTCATGACATTATTTTTGTATTCAACCTTGATCTCTGTTATTTTCTTTACACAATCACGGCACCGTGCAATCAAGATTGACCCGTATCTTGTTACATTGTCTATCATCGGTGTTGGTGCGACACTCAAAAAAATTAAGCGCAACGAATCAAAGCAATAGCTATGAAAATCATATCATGGAATGTGAACGGCATCAGAGCCGCAGAAAAAAAAGGATTTATCGAATATATGAAGAAGGAAAATCCGGACATCATGTGTTTGCAAGAGACGAAGGCTCATCCCGATCAACTCAGCGACGCACTCAAGAATATCCCTGGCTACACTTCCTACTTTGTCCTTGGCGATAAGAAGGGCTACTCAGGTGTCGCCATCTACACCAAGCAAACTCCCAAAGAAGTGATCGTCGGATGTGGCGAAGCCCGATTCGATACAGAAGGTAGGATCATTGCCGCGGAGTATGACGATTTCATACTTTTTAATATCTATTATCCGAATGGTGGCCGTGGACCAGATCGGGTTCAGTATAAGTTGGAATTCTACGATTTCATGTTAGCAAAATGGGAAGCACTTCGGAAGAAGGGAAAGAAACTCATCCTCACCGGCGATTTTAATACTGCGCACAAAGAGATTGATTTAGCTCGACCGAAGGAAAATGCAAAAGTGACAGGCTTCCTTCCGGAGGAGAGAGCGTGGCTTGATAAAATTTCCACGATGGGGTACGTAGATATTTTCCGGCAGCTGAATCAAGAACCTGAATGGTACACATATTGGGATCAACTCACTCGCGCAAGAGATAGAAACGTTGGCTGGCGTATTGATTACTTCTGGGTAACCTCCGATGTAGTCCCCATGGTGAAAGCCGCCCCGATCCGCATGGAAATCCTAGGTAGTGACCACTGCCCAATAGAGCTGCATTTGAAGTAATCTGCATTCCACCGTTTGTTCTATCCGAAACGTGTTTGGTTAAACCTTTGTTTAGTATTAAGACTAAGTCTTAATAAAAGAAATGAGTGAGTCGAAAGAAGAGTCAAAGAAATCGAAGAAAGCTGAGAAGTTAGTGACAGCTACTCCTGCACCTGAAGAGATATTTCGTAAGTTTCTGAAAGATGGGGATTATCGGAATACTCCTGAACGCTTCGAAGTGCTTGATGCTGTCATGAAATGGGATGACCATTTTGATGCTGATAATCTCTTTATAGATTTGAAGAACCGAGGTTCAAAGGTTTCTCGCGCTACGGTCTATAAGACTTTGAATCTTCTCCACGAATGCGGTCTTGTGTCTCGCTATCGTTTTTCACAAGGACATGCTCAATACGAAAAAACAATTGATCGCCCCCACCACGATCATTTGATTTGCACAACGTGCGCCAAAATCATTGAGTTTGATAACAGCCGAGTCATTCAAATGCAAAATGATATTTGCATCGCGTATGGATTCAAGCCGCTCTACCATTCATTCCAGGTCTTCAGCGAATGCCTCGATGGGGCAATGGATATTCAAGATTGCGAGTATGCTCGTCAACGTAAATCGGCTCTGATGAATCCGATGAAGAAGAAAAATCATATTGTTTAACTCCGGTGTTCGAAAAATTATTTAACCAATTCGTCATTTGTTTTCGTGAGGGCACCGAGGCATCTCTTGTCATCATGGCGGTGATGGTCGCAATCAAAAAAAGGGGTGACGACCGCTTCCGTATTGCCGCATTGTGGGGAATCGCCACTGCGATCGTCGCATGTGTTATCGGTGGATATGTACTCGGCACGATTGCATTAGTTACAAACGAAGGGCACAAAATAGAACTCATCCTCTATCTTTCAGCTATGGTTGCGGTAACGGCGATGGTATTTTGGATGATGAGGACTGGAAAGAATCTGCGATTCGAGATTGAGAAAAAAGTGAATGCCTATAAGACCAGTAATTCGTTTCTTGCGATTGCCGGAGTTTTTCTCTTCGTATTCTTCATGATTGCTCGCGAAGGTTTCGAGACAGTACTCCTTCTACTCTCCTTCGGCTCTGGTGTTGGCGGGCACTATTATGTATCGGCAATGCTCTTGGGTATCCTTGCTGCGGTCGGGCTTGCATACGCATTATCCAAAGGACTTATAAAAGTCCAGATTGGAAAATTTTTGCAACAGACAGCTTTTGTGCTGCTCTTTTTTGTAGTCCAACTAATTTTTGATTCTTTGCACGAGGCCTACGAAGGTAATTTTCTTCCTGCTCCAACATCACAGGGCTGGGCGAACTTCATTGATTACGTCCATGATCAAGTGCCAATCTTCTCGTATATTGCGCTCGCACTCTTCGGATGCATCATCATCTACCACCTTGCAAACTCCGTCACCAAGCGGACACCAAAAGGAATTGGAGCTTAAAGTTTATGTAATAAAAAAAGGCGAGTAATAACTCGCCTTTTATGATTTACATTTGGTAGTACTATTTTACGACGACGATATTTCCTGTCGTGCGAGTATCACCGATAGTGAGTTCGTAGAGGTAAACTCCTGCAGGCTTATTCCCAGTTTCCCAAGTGATGTCGTATGCTTTCGGTGCCAAGTTACCGAGGTTGATTGAGGTCTCTACTTTGCCGGTCACATCATAGATCTTGAGCTGTGCAACTGCCGATTTGCGCAAAGTGAAGTTCACGTGAGCCTCATTCCGAGTTGGGTTCGGTGTGACTGAGAGATTGAAAGTGCTCGTGTTCGAACTTGCAACGCCCGAAGCTCCCGCCGTGAATTTTCTCCCTACACTTGGTGCGCTGAATCCGTTATCATTTTCAGCGCGAACTCTCCAGAAATATGTGGCGCCTGCCTCTAAGTCCGTAGCAGAGATTGAGAACTCATTCGTAAATATCGTATCACTACGAAAGGTTGTTGCAAAGGTATTATCCTTCGTGACTTCGATCCAATAGTCATTTGCTTGCGGAGTTGTTTCAACCCATTTAAGGTCGGCATCGGCAGTTCCGATGTTTGCTCCGTCAGCAGGGCTTGTGAGAACTGGTGCTTTGAGCGGTAAGCCGATAGAGAATGAGAACGTTGCTGAATACTGTCCCCAACCAATAGCATTCTTTGCGCGCACCTTCCAGTAATAGGTGGTACCATCTGTAAGTGTCTTCAATAATTTCGTCCCACCAGTGAGTGTAGAATCTTTGACAAGAGGTTTCGAGAAATCATTGCTTGTCGAGACTAATAATTGATACTTTGTCGTGCCAGCAATTTTCCCCCAAGTAATTGTCGCGGTATCAGCATGGACTACTGTATCCGAAATTGGGTATATACCAATCGGCTGATCAGGGAATCCAGTAGAACCTTGAATGAAGTCGACTTTCACGTTGAATTGATCAATGGATGCTTGGTGCACAATATCAGCAGTTAACGGACCACCGGATGCGGTGACAGTTACTGTTCCTTCGCCAACGGTAACAGGAATTGCATACCCACCAGAGGTTGAGCTAACCGCAGTCCAGCCATTTGATGCAGTAATCGTCACTCCGGGAAGTCCTTCGCCGACATCATAAAAATTATTGTGATTATCATCACCATAGACGACGCCTGTGATGAAGATATTTCCTGGGATCGTGCCGAAGTCCTCAGTGGTGATAATTGGACCAACATTGCCATTACCTGAGCCGCCATGAATAATACCAATTCCAATTTCAGCGTATGTATAGGTGCCGAAATTAATAAGATTTTCTCTGTGACCTAAACCAGGATTGCCGAAATCATATTCGAACTCCATATTGATCTCGTCCAGATCACTACCATACGCAAAAATATTTTCACCTGCATACGTGTAATTAGTATATCCTGCTTTTTGCATCCGTGTAAAAGGTGACGAGCCATCAGTTGGGGAGTCATGCGCTTGATAGTTATGGTCAAGCATATCCTGACTATGAATTCGTGCGGCGGCAATAATATTTTTATTAAACGCAAGTGGTTGTCGTGCAGGATAGCCTGCGAACGCACTTTTTACATCAGCGCGAGTAGGTGAGCCCCATTGCTGGAGCGAGTTGACTAAGTATGGATTCTGAGTGTTGAATAACAACAATCCCTCTGCAGGGGGATTGGAGCGGGCTCTATTTATTAGCTCAAGCTCATACTGCTCTTCGGCAGTAGGATCGCCATGATCATAGACGTCTAACTGGCCGAGTGGTTTGGTGTTGTGCTTAGCAGAAGTGGGGAAGCCTTTTGCAGTGACGGCAGGAACGAGTTTAGGATGTCGTAAGGCATCCTGAGTTTGTGCATGAGAGCTTGTAACGGCAAAAGCACCGCAAGCAATGACCGTAAGGAGTAATTTCGAGAAACGCATTGTAATCATTGTTCGAATAAATATCTGTATGAGTTTAGGAACTGATTATAACTCCGATACACACTATTTTGTTCAAATCCGAATGGGTATATTTTGCGTATAAAATTCCTGTATGCACCTCGTCGTTGTAACTTTTCAGCGTATATTCAGTTTATATAGAGAGCTAAACTTAGAACCAGCTTGTTTAAATTATTGCTAATGAAGCTTAGTCTCCAGAAAGCATTTTATCTCCTCGCAACTTCGGTTGTCCTCCTTACCTCGACTCCTCTACTTGCTAAGTGGGACACAGTATTCGTCTGTCATTTTGGAGGCTTGTCCTCTGGTCCAAGGCGTGCCGTGACATGCGGATTTTTTTTCAATGAATTTCAAGGGATAATCGCATCGACAGGTGATGCCGGAATTTTCAAGACCCGCGACGGAGGAAAAACTTGGAAACGAGCGAATACTCCTGCCACCTATGTCGGAGATTATACCTCCATATTCATGAAGGATACTCTCAATGGTTGGGCTACTATTGAGGAGCCAGCGTTCAATCACGGAGGCGTTGCACAGCAATGTATTTTTCAGACAATTGATGGCGGTCTGAATTGGTCTGCCATTGGACCGAAAAATGACTATGCCTGTATTTATCAAACTACGGGCACGCTTGTCGCCACGAGTAGAAACAAAACGAAAAGTGGCACGATTTCACCAGATAATGCTGCCTCATTCCAGCAAGGGATGCTCGTTGCTACGAACGGAGTTACATTCGTTGATGACCTCAATGGTGTCGCAACAGGATTTGAAAATACGTCGTGGAAACGAACAGTAGATGGTGGGAGGAACTGGATACCCATTGTGCCTCAAATTGCGATAGAAAGTTGGGGAGTCTATGGCGTCAAGAATACACCCATTTTTTATGCCGCACCCGAAACAGATCATAATAATCAGTCGAGCGGTGGTTTCAGTTCGGTTTACCGTTCATCCGATTATGGCGCTACGTGGTCTGCTGGGATTCCTCTGACATTTTATACTACAGGTCATATCTCTGGGTTCAAGGATGCACATCTCTATATTCAGTTTGAAGATGACAATGCAAATCAAGCGCTGAATTTTGGAATGTTCCGTTCGGATGATCAAGGCAACAACTGGATTCCAGTAGGAGGACCAAAACACATTAACGACAAGCGCTTTGTCGTCACGGGCTGTAACGGAGGTGTCGTTTATGCTTTCGAAAAAAATGGCAATGTCCTCAAAACGCGTGATGGTGGAGATGGCGGGGTGTATGAGCCACCCGTTGAACCACTCATTTATGGCAACCCAGTAGTATTTCAAGGACCTATTTGTTCGACAAGTGCTGCGACGTTAGAGATCGAAAATTTATTTTGCGGAGACGACTCGATTCTCTCAGCAATTGTGCTTGACTCCAATTCTGCACTGATTTCAAGTGGAGCATTAAAGATTTCCACACAGCCTACATTCCCACTTTTTCTTGCATCAGGTGCGAAGGACTCCATCCGCTTTACCTGGGAGCCTTTGAAATTATTTCATACTGATACGACTGTTTATGTCCGTGTGAAGGTAACGTATTATTCTAAGGTACTGGGCGCGTCGTTCGATACTATTCTTACACTTTCTCTTCATGCGATTGGCGATACTCCGAATGCAGCCGTAAGCCCATCGCAAATAAATCTGGGGGATTTATCGTATTGCAATCCAGCTGATACTTCTTTCTGGATAAAAAACATCGGGTGCGATACTTTATATCTTACTGCGACAAGTACTACTGGCTCTTTACCCTATCAATTGTTGGATGCATCTGGCTTGCCTATAAAACTTCCGATCATCATCAAGTCTGGTGATTCTACACGGATATTCATGCGAGTCTCATTGGCGGGTACTGGCACGTATTCGTCAACGCTAAAAATTTCACTGCGCCATCAAGGGATTTATCGTGATACTTCGGTTGCCATCTCGGCAGTGGGAGTTTCGGCTCAGGCGAAGTTCACGCTAAACCCGCCGCGTGACACACTCTTCGATATTTCGATGACACGTTGTGATTCGCCGAAAACATTTAAGCTAGTAATTTCCAATCCGGGTTGCGAAAATATCAAAGTGCTAAGCGCAACGTTAGTTGGGGATTCGGCTCCGAACATTTCTCTTCTGAATAGCACCCAACTCCCGGCGGATGTTAACTCTACGAGCACCACTACAAGGAGCTTCTCGGTTACTCTAGAAGCATCTGCAAAACAACTTGGGATGTACTCAGGCAGCCTAAAGATTACATACCAACTTCCCAATAGACCTGCTCGGGATACAGTAGTGCATTATTTTCTACGAGTGAACTATGGATCCCGTATCCTTTCGGCCTCTGTTGATACGATTGACCTCGGCTCGATGAAATTATGCGACACCCGTGATTCATTTATTATTATAAAAAATATCGGCTGCGATACGATGCAGATTATCTCTGAAGTCATTTCAGGAAATGGAAATTTTACGCTCACTTCGAATCCACTTCCATACCTGATTGAGAATGCGTTCGACAAAATAAAATTTCACTTCGAACCTGTAGGAGCAGGTTTGATAAAGGGGGCATTAACGGTATCAACTGTATCAGACTCTCTCCCGATACGCAAAGTATTTATCGTTGTACATGTGATTCCGACAGATACAATTGCTTTTGATATGCTCCCAACGCGTTCTACGTTTTACGCGGGTGATACACTCACTGTTCGCCTAATTCCTCGGGATAGTATTTTTGGAAGGGGATTATTACGGTTAGGGTTTGACATCAATTACAACGGCGATTTAGTCACTTTACTCGACCCACCAACTGGTGGGAAGTCGGACTACGGCATCCTAATACAAGCGCCTTCCTTCGGCACACCGAAGCATACCACGACAAGAATAGACTTGATCGGAAATCCGACTCTCGAATTGCCGAAAGGACAGTCTGCGGCGGAGTTCAGATTTTATGTCAGACTCTCGGATTCGATTACGACGGAATTTGCACTCTCGAATATTGAGCTTAACGGTAATGACAAAATATACCAACGTTGTAATCTCGGCATTTTTTCCAACAGCCTCGTTTATCAAATCGGTTATCATTGTGGTGATTCATTGCTTGTAAGGTTGATGCAACTCGGCGACTCACTACACATTTTTGCGACAGCTATCTACCCGAATCCGCTAACGGAGCTAAATAATTACCGATCGCAACTTAATGTCAAGACTTCCAAATCGGGGAATTATGAAGTTCGTGTCTATGACGGAATTGGTCAACAGGTGTACACTCATTCAATTCAAACCGATACGCCCGGGACTTACTCACTTCTCATAAATGGAAAAGACTTTGCCTCGGGACTTTATTCATACATTCTCTTTGACTCAGGTCATCCAGTTGCCACTGCCCGGGGTAGATTTGTTGTTGCGAAGTAACGATGTAGTGAAGTCTGATCAAGACAAGCTTTTGTCATCCAACACTCCGCGGATGCTACCATTTCTCCAAGCCTGTGTTCTTAAACAAGTATATGAATTGTATGAAATATATCATTATCGTAGTATGTCTCCACTTGAGTAGCACTGTCGCGCTTTCCCAAAATTGGGAATTTGCACGGTCATTCGACGGTGCTGGCACTTCAAGTAATCCTGCGCTCTCGATAGATAAGGATGGCAATTCCTTCGTCCTTGGGACATTCACGGGTAATTTGATCCTTGACACTATCTCCATTAAAGGCGATAGTAGTAGAAAAGTATTCCTCGCGAAATTTAATACTGGAGGAAGAGTTGTCTGGGCCGAGCTAATCGCTTCTCCAATAAATCCTGTAGTTGATATCATAAATGCAAATGCGATTTGTGTTGATAATCTCGGAGATGTTTTTATTACGGGTAACTATTTGGGAAGTGCTTTATTTTTTGGAATGAGCCATACAACTATCGCCGCATCAGAAATATTCACTGCAAAATTATCCTCAACAACCGGTGAACTAGTATGGATAAAGACCGCTGGTGGTTATGGTGTAGGGACCTATAACCAGAATGAGGCTTTTGCAATCAGCGCCGACCAAGCTGGAAACTGTATTCTTACAGGTAGATATTTCAAGACTGGTACATTCGATTCCATCACGATTAGTTCGGATTTACCCCATGAACTATTCGTAGCAAAATATAATAGCACCGGAGACATTGTGTGGGTGCGAAGCGGAGGCGGCGATTTCGGGATACATACGGGATACAGTATTGTAATCGATGCCGTAGATAATATTTTTGTTGCAGGCGATTTTTTTGGACATCTGGTGATTGACGGTAAATTGATTGATGCCGTTGACGCCGAGCAAAAAATATTTCTCTGGAAAATCTCACCCGCCGGAATCACAGTATGGGCAGAAGAAGTTGGTACTGGCGGGTATTACGGAATCTCATCCGGAATAGCCCTTGACACTGCGGGAAATCCATGCATTGCTGGATTTTTCCGTTCGACAATCGATTTTGGCTCTAAACAGCTAACCTATGACGGGGCGACTATTTCCTATGCTTTACTCGTATCCAAATTCGATTCGGAAGGAAAATTTCAGTGGGCTGTTAGCTCAGAAGGGGTTGACCAAAATACGAGAGGCAATGCGATCTGCTCAGACTCGAAAGGTAACTTCTATCTAGGTGGTAGTTTCATGACGAAAACAACGTTTGGAAAGACAACACTTCTGCCAGATAACGGACTCTCAACATTCCTCGCCAAACTTGATGTAAACGGAAAATTTTTGTGGACGATACAAGCAAGGGGAAATGGAAGTAACGAGTGCCGAAGTGTAGGGCTTTTGCCAGATAATACTCTCAATCTCCTTGGCCTATTCAGCGACACAATTCTTTGTGGATCACAGCAGATGACGAGTCTCGGTACGAAAAATATATTTCTTGCCCATGTTACCAACTCCAAAGAGAGAGTAAAGTCAGGTGATGATAAAGGTGCGGAGGAAAATTGTTATCCCATCCCGGCAAGTAACAGAATTCATTTTGACCGATCAGATGCCATTTCACTCACTAACTTGCAAGGGAATTTCGTCATGACATGTAAAGATTGCTCGGAGCTAAATATAGAAGCCATCATTCCCGGTGTCTATTTCTTGAACCACCAAAAGATCGTGATTTGTAGATAATTCAATCACACAGGTCATCCTTTATCACTCCCGAACCCCTTTTTCTTCTTTCTTGTTAACACTCGGCTATCAATATAGCGAATCGTAACTTACATTTTATTGACGGACGGATTCGTCCAAATATCAGAAGTATATTATCATGGCAAATGAAGCAGGTGTGGAAACAGCAGTAAACGGACAAAATGGACATGCAATGCCCGAGTCTATCGGTCAACGCCCAAAGGTACCGATCGAGATTCGTGAAGACGTAACGATACGATTCGCCGGCGATTCGGGAGATGGTATGCAGCTTACAGGTACGCAGTTCACGAATACCACGGCACTTGTCGGTAACGATCTTTCTACTCTGCCCGATTATCCTGCTGAGATTCGCGCTCCTATCGGTACTCTCTACGGAGTATCCGGATTCCAAATCCATTTCTCATCGAAAGATATTCATACGCCTGGCGACAATCCAGACGTTCTTGTCGCTATGAACCCAGCGGCGCTGAAAGTTAATCTTCGCGATCTCAAAAAAGGTGGCGTCATCATCGTAAACGAAAACGCATTCGATGAAAAAAATCTGAAGCTTGCTCACTATGAAAAAAATCCACTTGAAGACGATACACTGAGCGGCTACCAAGTCTATAAATTCCCACTCACCAAGATCACTCTCGATGCGGTGAAGGATTTGAAGATGGGATCAAAAGATGGTGCACGTTCCAAGAACATGGTCGCTCTTGGACTTGTCTATTGGCTCTATAACAGACCTCTCGATCAAACTGAACAATGGCTTAAAGAGAAGTTCGGCAAGAACGAACAAGTGTATGAAGCCAACCTTCGTGCACTCAAAGCTGGATACTATCTGGGTGAGACAGCAGAATTATTTTCTGCTCGTTACGAAGTGAAGCCAGCGAAGTTCACTCCCGGCAAATACCGTGGCATTATGGGTAACGAGGCAACGGCTCTTGGTTTGGTTGCCGCCTCTGTAAAATCTGGATTGCAATTGTTTTTAGGCTCATATCCTATCACTCCAGCATCAGATATTTTGCACGAACTGTCGAAGTATAAAAACTTTGGAGTAAAGACTTTCCAAGCAGAAGATGAAATTGCAGGTATATGCTCTGCAATTGGTGCTTCTTATGCAGGAGCGCTTGCTCTGACAACGACATCAGGACCGGGACTTGCACTCAAAGCCGAAGCCTTGGGACTTGCTGTCATGACTGAGCTTCCGCTCCTCGTGATTGACGTTCAACGTGGCGGACCCTCAACTGGTTTGCCGACGAAAACAGAGCAAGCAGATTTGATGCAAGCAATGTACGGCCGTAACGGCGAATGTCCCGTTGCCGTTATTGCCGCAAAGAGTCCCACAGATTGTTTTGATAGTGCGTTTGAGGCTTGTTCGATTGCACTTAAATATATGGTACCTGTCATTTTGCTGACAGACGGCTACATAGCAAATGGAGCTGAGCCTTGGCTCATTCCAGATGTTGATGCGCTTCCCGAGATTAAGACCAAACAATTAAAGAAAGCCACAGAAGGCAAGCCTTTCATGCCTTATGAGCGTGATGAAGATAACGCACGACCGTGGGCGATTCCAGGAATCGAAGGCTTGGAACATCGCATTGGCGGACTCGAAAAGCAACACATCACTGGCAATGTGAACTACGAGCCACAGAATCACGACTTCATGGTTCGTTTGCGTCAGCAGAAGGTTGATGGAATCCAAAAGGATATTGCTCAGACAGAATTA
This sequence comes from bacterium, assembly GCA_037143335.1. Lineage (GTDB taxonomy): Bacteria > Bacteroidota > Ignavibacteria > Palsa-1295 > Palsa-1295 > PALSA-1296. The sequence goes on from JBAWZA010000010.1 coordinate 42,178, forward strand.
CACGGACCAAAGAAGGGCAAGATTCTGCTCCTCAGTTGGGGTGGTACCTATGGCGCAGTTCTTTCGGCTCAAGAGCAGCTCGAAAGTCGTGGCGTATCAATGGCACACTTGCGTTGGATGAACCCACTACCTGCTGATCTTGGTGAAATTCTGAAAAATTACGAAAAGGTGATTATTCCCGAATTAAATCTCGGACAGCTTCGCAGAATTATTCGCGATACATATTTAATTGATGCTATTGGAATTAATAAGGTGGAAGGACTTCCGTTCACTCCGCACGAAGTCATCGAAAAGGTAGAGCAATACCTTTAGTCACACGTTAGGGAATTCTGTTGAAGACGCTTAAGAATACGTCTTTAGTTTGCGCGCCTATTAATTTCTGTGCGATGTGACCAGACCGGTCAATTGCGAATGACCACGGTACTTCTGTGCCTGTACCACCATAGTTTGCATATAGGTAAGAATTCGGGTCCGTTACCATTTGGAATTTCAGCTGTCGGGATTCGGCATAAAGTTTTGCTCGATCAAAGAGAGATGATTTAAAGTCAAGCGTACAAATACCGATCACAGTTACGTCCTTGGTGTCAGCAACGGCCTGAAGGTCCTTCATTTCAGATTCGCAGGGCACACACCAAATTGCCCAGAAGTTGAGCAATACCTTTTTGCCACGTAAGCTATCAAGTGATTGTGTTACACCTAAAGAATCCTTCCAGATTATATTCGATACAAGGTATGCACCAGTGTTATCTTTAGCGATCTTCGAGCCTTTTCCGTAGAGAGCGGAAATATTATTCTTGTACTGAAGTACCGTGTCAGGATCGTTGGTATTAATATCGGTAACTGCATCAGGCACACACCCTGTGTAAAGAAAGACAAAAAGTAGTATGGCGGGAATGAATCGCATGTATTGTAAAGTGTAGGTGTGGGGAACAAGTTCCGAGACCCTACAGCCACCAGGAGAGGTCTATTTCCTCAAAAAGCCTATCATCTTCCGATACCAGTTCAAGATAGTCTTTGTCCTTTGGTGTTTGCTTTTTTCCGTTCATCACTCGCTCGGAGATAGTCAGTAATTTCGTTAGCCGTCTGCGATGCTCCTCGAAACGGTCGGTTGAATACTCGGTGGCGCTATCAGTAGTAATAAGAAATTGCCAATCGCTCGCTTCAAGAAGAAGTAATTCACGCGCAGATTGCTTCAAAATCTTGGTAAGAAATTTCGCAGGGTTAGCAATTTGGAAATACTCATTTAGCGTATCAAGAAATTTCTTCTCGAGCGAATAAATATCATCCCATGTCCACGCTACTTTCTGATTTTGCCAGACGAAGTGTCCACCACCTTCGCCCCATGACCCTTCGGGGAGTGCAATGATTTCGGGGTTGGGGAGTGCTTCGATAATCTCGGCGCAATTTGACAAAACAATATCATTATCCTTCGATAATTTTTCGAACACTAACTTTAAAAATCCCGGTCCTTCATACCACCAGTGCCCGAATAATTCTGTGTCGAATGGTGAACAAACAACGCCAGGCTTGCCGGTTTTTGCTCTATGTTCGTGAAGTGTGGTCTTTACGAGATTCACGAAATGCGTTGCTTGGATTTCGAGAGTGGCATCTGTTGCCGTGGGTTCAAATAATTTTTTCCCGCCAATGTCAACTCCTCTACCAGTCACCTTCCAATACCTCAAGCCGGAATTGTGATGCTTCTTATGAAATTCAAGATAGTTTGGGTGTCCTGGGTAACCGATCTCACCCGACCATACTTGCTCTGATGTTTTTCTATCTCGTGAAAATACAACAGGAAGTTTGCCTGGGATTTCGCGCAATGTGGATTTTACTGCATAGATATTCGATAACGACCTATCCTCATGCTCGGATGTTTGAAAAAAATATTTTGCCCAATCGAATGAATCTTCTGCGGAGTGATTGTTTGAATTCCAGTGATAGCTCGGCATGGCTTTGCCACCTTTGGTGAGCGAACCTTCAACAATAAAGTATCGCAGATCAAACTCCGCCAAGATCTCTTCAATGCCTGCACGCTCTTTTGAAAACTCACTATATCTCGCACTTGCAGTTTGTGGTGTCCACCAGTATCGAGGACGGTATGCGCACTCTGGCAACCAGATACCCTTCGGTCGCTTGCCGAAATATTTTTCGTGAGTTGCAATAGCAATTTGAATTTGTGCTCGGATATTTCTATCATCAACCAAAAGAGGGAAGTAGCCATGCGTTGCCGCGCATGTCATCGCATCAAGAACTCCTGCATGGCTCAAGTGCTTTAGTCGTGCAATAATATTGTTTGAATATTTCTTATTGAATATCCGCTTGGTCTCTTTATAGAAATCAATCCAATACTCTGCAAGCTCCAACAATTCCGCTTCGCTATCTTTGAATGATTTCTTATCAGCTTTAGCGAGTTTGATTCGCTCATCGCAATAGTCATTGAAGACTGTTGGGAAATCCGGATCTGCAAGTTGCTCTAGGAGAACAGGCGAGAAATCCATTGATATTTTTACCGGCACATCCGCTTGATGAAGTGATTCCAACTTTTCAATGATCGGAATGTAGCACTCAGCGACAGCTTCGGAGAGCCAATCGGAGCCGAATGGCCATTTGCCATGATGAAGTACGTAAGGCAAATGCGTATGAAGTACGAATGTAAAGTAGCCGAGCACGGGCGGTAAAGTTGATTAAAAGTTGATTTATTATGCGATTCGGCTTGAAAACATCAAAGATTACCGCTTCGTCCCGCAAGTTTTTCGGAACCGCAGTTCGCAGAAATAACGTTTACTGTCCCTCAATAAAAATAAAATTCCTGAGTAGCTCAGTTGGTTAGAGCATCTGACTGTTAATCAGAGGGTCGCAGGTTCAAGTCCTGCCTCAGGAGCAACAAACATCTATTTTGATCCAAGCCTGCGACAATCTCGCGGGCTATTTTTTTGTAGTTTGCCAACGTTACCTCGCACAATTCGTATCTTCGTAAGACAATTTATCACCAACCACATTTATCGTTATGAAATCACTATCGTTACCTATCGCATTGCTCGCTATATTTTGTTTAGCAAGCTGTGCAAAGAAAGAAAGCCCTGCCATGATAGCCAAAGCCAGAGCGGATTCTATGGAAACTGCATACAAAGCATTCATGACTGCTTGGGACGCGGGAAAAGTTGAGGAGTTTGATAAATACATTTCTCCAAACTGCCTTGACAAATACGAAATGCTCCCTGGCATGAAGTCCGGATTAGCTGGCTTGAAGGAAATGGCACTGATGGTAAAAACCGGATGTCCTGACAATAAGACAACGATAAAAAGTATGTATGCCGACTCGAATGTTCTCAACGTCGCCTACACCGACACTGGGATGAACACTGGACCGATGGGAGGATACCCAGCGTCAAACGAAAAAATGACAGGCTCAGGCAACTATCGCGTCAATTGGGTTAATGGAAAATTTGAAGACCTCTCCGGCCTCATGGATGGCGCAAAGAGCAGGGTGAGCACCAGAAAAATGATTGAAGACTTCGCGCATCCAGAAGCGAAGAAGAATTAGACTATACATTACCGCCCACGATTTCAATCGTGGGCGGGATTGATAATCGCAGAGAGCCCCACTATATTCCCGCGCTCGCGGAATGACGACGCAGAAAGGGAAAGAAGAGGGGGAGCATAAAAAAACTATTAGAAGATTTTTTTGTTAATTAAAAAATGGAAAGTAATTTAACCCCTGGTGCAGAGACGTCTAAACTACGTTTTTTTCTTGATGGGAACGCTGGCCTTACGAAGTCTCATAGAAAAGCACGGAAAGAAATTGCAAAAGTTCTTGCCGAATTCGGAATAAATGTAACTAGTTTACCAAGTCAAAGAACATTTGATTCATCAGAAATGACTCAATGGGAATATTGTAAAAAAGAAGGAAGAGTAATGATAACCCATAATTCAAATTATCTTCGTATTGCAGAAAAGGATTTGAATCATCCGGGACTTATTCATTGCAAAATAGAAATGCATTTCGCTGGCGAAATTGTTCTCGGCATATCTGAACTTTATAATGAATTATCCCCTGGCGAAATGCGGGGGAAAATTCTTTATATGTAATTGCTTATAAGAAATTCAGGCGCACTCGAACGAAGATGCACAACTGCGAACGACGAGAGGGGAATTATTCCCTTCTCTTTTTTCTCAATTCCCTATCATATTGAATCGCTTCAAATTGTTTGGATGATATTAGTCGATCAATGTCAGAAAAAAAATCATTTTCTACAATTTGTTTTTGTCTAAGGGACATTGACTTATTTATTTTCTCGATGTGTTCAGCGCGATCATTTAACCACCATGGAAAATTTTCGGGGATAATGTATTATTTTCCCTGAATTTTTAATGATCCTTGCATATCAATTTTCGAACCTTCCCAAGGGTTATGTCTTGATGTGAAACCCAGCAAGACAATACCGCACATATTTAAATATATGAATCCTTCTTTCTTTGTACTCCCAAAAGTAAAATCTGTTGATCTCATTAAATAATTATTAATGTTATCGGCGGTCTCAATGGAACCAGTGGATTCAATACCGCCCATCAATACCATATGTTGTTCTGTCATCCCAATATCATTTCTTTCTCCTAGCAAAAATTGACGCCACGTTTTTTCAGCTAACCTCAATTTCTGAGCATGGAAAAGAGATAACCCTTTATGCCCATTTTCTTTTTTCATCATCGTAAGGATTCTCCAGGTTACTGAAGTCGCAAATTTTAGCAGCCATTCGCCATACTCAACATCTTGATTATCGTGATTTTGGTAAGGATAGAAAACTTTTTCAGCGTATTTTTTTTCGGACCTTCCAAAAAGTTGTTCGCAGTCGAAACAGAGTAAGTAGTCTTTGTACCCGTCTTGTGCCCTTTGATTAATTGCCCGAGAATGTCTAAGATAACCAGTAGCTGAAGTTTTTTTTTGCCATAGGTTAATAAATTTGGGAATGATATGGCTCTCCTGAAGTTCTTTAACCTCTCGACAAAGTGCACATGTTCCAATATTTTCTTTTGCCATATTTCGATAACCCCTGAAACTCCTACCCCCCATTTTACGTTTAGCACTCCCACTAAATGAGTGCTAACTTTCAACCCTGAAATTGGGCTGGGAGTTCTCAGAAAACGATGAAATTTTGATTTTTTTCACCAATAATTACGACATAACATGAATCTAACACCATTACATGACCGCCTCATCGTCCGGGCTGCTGCTGCGGCGGAGGTCACTAAGGGAGGAATTATCCTTCCCGATACAGCTCAGGAAAAGCCACAGCAGGGCGAAGTTCTTGCTGTCGGAACCGGCAAAATTGACGACAACGGCAAGACATTGCCGATGGCAGTGAAGGTCGGCGATACCGTCCTTTACGGAAAATACTCAGGCACCGAAATCTCAGTTGATGGAGAAGAAGTTCTCATCATGAGAGAGTCGGATGTTTTTGCAATCGTAGGGAAAGGGAAGAAGTAGTCGTTAGTCGTTAGTCTCTAGTCGTTAGCAGATTGTGGTTTTTAGCTTTGGCATTTTTCTGCTAAAGACTAACGACTAAAGTCTAACGACTTTCAGAAACTACTGACGCTCTGATAAAAACAAAATTTACACAAAAAAAATTAACATAAGATAAGAACATGGCTGCTAAAATCATTACATTTGAATCCGATGCCAGAGCGAAGCTCAAGCGCGGAGTGGATCAGCTTGCTGATGCCGTGAAGGTAACGCTCGGACCGAAAGGCCGCAACGTTGTCATTGACAAAAAATATGGCGCTCCGAATATCACCAAGGACGGTGTGACGGTCGCTAAAGAGATCGAGCTTGAAGATCCGATCGAGAACATGGGCGCACAGATGGTGCGCGAAGTTGCTTCGAAAACATCCGATGTTGCCGGTGACGGAACAACAACGGCTACGGTACTTGCTCAGGCAATCGTTCGCGAAGGACTTCGCAACGTAACTGCCGGTGCGAACCCGATGGATCTGAAGCGCGGAATTGACCTCGCCGTATCGAACGTCGTCGAGGAGTTGAAGAAGCTTTCGCGTCCGATTTCGGGCAAGAAGGAAATTGCGCAGGTCGGTTCGATCAGCGCAAATAACGATCACTCAATCGGCGAACTCATCGCTGAGGCAATGGAGAAGGTCGGCAAAGACGGAGTTATCACAGTCGAAGAAGCAAAAGGAATCGAGACCGAGTTAACGGTTGTCGAAGGTATGCAATTCGATCGTGGATATCTCTCTCCATATTTCGTCACTGATCCGGATACGATGGAAGCAGTGCTCGAGAATCCGTACATTCTTATCCATGATAAGAAAATCTCGACGATGAAAGATTTGCTCCCGATTCTTGAGAAAGTTGCTCAAGGCGGAAGACAGATGCTTATCGTTGCGGAAGATATCGAAGGCGAAGCGCTTGCAACATTGGTTGTAAACAAACTTCGTGGCACACTCAAGATCGCAGCCGTCAAGGCTCCGGGCTTCGGTGATCGCCGCAAAGCAATGCTCGAAGATATTGCAGTCTTAACAGGCGGAACGGTCATCTCGGAAGAGAAGGGCTTCAAGCTTGAGAACGCAACGCTTTCATATCTTGGTACTGCAAGCCGCGTGACCATTGATAAAGACAACACAACAGTTGTCGAAGGCGCTGGCACAAAGGATGATATCAAGAAGCGCATCAACGAGATCAAATCGCAGGTCGAAAAAACGACAAGCGATTACGATAAGGAGAAATTGCAGGAGCGCCTTGCCAAGCTCGCAGGCGGAGTTGCCGTCATCAAGATCGGCGCATCCACCGAGATCGAGATGAAGGAAAAGAAAGCTCGCGTCGAGGATGCATTGCATGCAACGCGCGCTGCAGTCGAAGAGGGAATCGTACCAGGCGGTGGAGTTGCGCTTATCCGCGCACTTGTCGGCTTGAACGATAAATTCTTGAAAGCACAAACGAATGATGATGTCCGCACAGGCGTCGAGATCGTTCGCCGCGCGCTCGAAGAGCCGCTTCGCCAGATCGTGCAGAATGCCGGACTCGAAGGTTCGGTAGTCGTGAACGAAGTGAAGAACGGCAAAGATAGCTACGGCTTCAACGCTGCGACGGAAGTCTATGAAGACTTGATGAAGTCCGGCGTTATTGATCCGACCAAGGTAACACGCTCGGCTCTGCAAAATGCAGCCAGCGTAGCCTCGCTCCTCCTGACGACCGAAGCAACGATCGTCGAGAAGAAAGAACCAGCCCCACCAATGCCTCCAATGGGCGGCGGCGGCGGAATGGACGGAATGTACTAAGCTAACGAATAGACGTTCAGAGATGTATTGACGCATAGAAAGCCGGCTCAAGGGAGCCGGCTTTTATTTGTCGTATTTTTGTAATAAATGATAAGTTAATAATCTTTCATATGAGAAAATATTTTTCCATTTTTCTATGTGTTTTATTTTCGAGTTGTGCAACGACGCGACTAAATTCAGTTCATACTGGAAATCATTCTACCTATATGAAAATTCTCGTATTTGCTGATTATGAAGATATTGGACAACGCAAAAACTACGAACAGGCACTTTTAGAGGAATTGTCAGATAAAGGAGTTCAAATTTTTATGAGCATTGATTATTTTCCCCCGTTAAAAGAATATACCGACCAAGAGAGAGAAGCAAATAAAATTAGCCTTGGCTATACAGCTGTTTTATTTCTTGAGCCAAAAGGAAGTAATACATCCACTCATTCGGAAGCTTACAGGAATTGGTTTGGTGGAGTTTCTGCTGATACTCATGAAAGCCTCGACGGCGTGTATACCATTGCCACTCTTACTGACTTAACTTCAAAGGAACATGTCTATAAAGCTACAATCTATACTTCACTGGACAGCAGATATACACAGATGAACGAAGTTAGAAGCTCGATGGCAAAAAAAATTGCCGACGATATGTCTGATAACGGATTTTTCAATAAATAGCAAACATGTGTAGTATTGATTGGGCAGCCACAGGTGCTATGCTTGGAGGTATCGCGACTGCGATTTATGCGCTCTTCACTTTATTTCTTTGGCTAACTGCAAAAAAAGATTTAGATCAGACGAAAAAATTGCACCTCGCAGATTCAAGACCTTGGCTTGAAGCACAACTTATAGCTGTAAAGTATAGAGGAGTTGATCCTCTGGATTATATGCAGTCTGGAGTACAAGTAATGGCCTATAATCATGGTAAAAGTCCTGCGAGAATTGTTTCATGGCAAGTTGGATGGTCCGATGACGGAATAAATAAATTTTGGTCACCCAGATCTAAGCAAACTGTTATCATGCCACATTCTTCAATGGATGAAGTTTTTCCAGTTACTGAGATTCGGGCAAATGAAAGGCGTTTGTATATAGTTAACCTCACTTACCATTCAGGGGCAAGCGAGAATTATGTAACAACTGTAGAATACATTTATCACCTCCGAACATGGGAGCAAGGTGCTGTTATATACACATAGTTTAGAACAATTTTCATACCCTTTTCTCCATTCTCAATTTTCTATTCTCACTTCCGCCACCAACGCGCGGCGCGGGCATCGGCGGGCAAGGGAGCGGCAATTATCAAACCCGCCCACGGTTGAAACCGTGGGCTAATATGTTTTCATCGGTTTCACCGATTCGGGGAATAAGAGTCGCCTTTGGCGACGGCAACAGATTAGCCCACCAATTCATTGGTGGGCGGGATTCGGGAATTGAATACACCCTTCAAATGTAGTTGAACCTCAATTAGCAATAAAATTTTTACATGGCAGAAACGACAGGAACAGAATATATTTTACGTATCAATCAAACAGAGCTTGAGCGACTCGGTTTTCAGCATGGAGTGTGGAAGGATGTGTCGGATGCATTTTTTGACAGACTCAAGATCGCTGAAGGCTGGGATTGCCTTGATGTCGGCGCAGGTCCAGGATTTGTGTCGATGGATTTACGAGATAGGGTCGGGGATTCAGGCTCCGTAACCGCTCTCGAACCAGCGCAAATGTATCTTGATTATCTGAGCAAACAAGCGGAAAGGCGTGGGTGGAAGAATATCACTTGCATTCAAGGTGATGCCGAAACAGCTCTACTTCCGAAGGAGAAATATGATATTATCTATGTTCGATGGGTTCTCTGCTTCGTGCCTGATCCCGAAAAATTCATCGCGAATTTGCTTCCTGCACTCAAGGTCGGTGGAATTATTGCGATTCAAGATTATTTGTATTCAGGTTTAGGCCTATATCCGAAGGGCGGTGCATTCGATAATGCACTTGAGACCGTTATCAAGCATTGGAAAATAAATGGCGGCGATGCTTTTATCGCTGGGAGAATCCCAGGTATTTTTCGGAAACTTGGTGTTGAGCTTATTGATTACTCACCGCATGTGAAGACAAGCGGTCCAGATGGCGATGTAATCGAGTGGGCAGATAAATACTTTACAAAACATCTGCCAATCATGGCGGCTGACGGTGCGACCACAATCGAGATGGCAGATGCGATGGTTGCCGATTGGAATGCTCACCGCAAAAATCCAGATACAATATTTTGCTCGCCGATCTTGGTGGATGTTGCTGGAAGAAAGATTTAGTTATGAATTGGATATTGGTAAATCTCCGTGCCACTCCGTGAGGTACTCCGTGTTCCTCCGTGGTTCATAATAAAGTATCGAGGAATTAACCACGGAGGGGCACGGAGTTCGTCACGGAGGAACGCGGAGTTAGAGTATTGGCAGCATCGCAGCAGGCTGCTCGACTCCTGCATGTTCGTGTTCACTCACTGATGAGATGACGAGTGGTGTCAGGTCATAAATCACCTCGCCGCGATCTTGAGAAGTTTGCAGGGTAATTTTTGATTCTTTCACATCAGTTAATTCTCCGAATAACGTTGAGGAAGTTGATCGCAGAATTTTTACCTTGCGATACTCGCCGACTTCTGCATCTATTCTTGGGAATACTACTTTCTTGTTTGAATCAGTTCTTCCGCGCCAATCATTTTCACTTCGCTTCGAACGGCCTTCAACAAGAACGGTATGCTCAGTTCCGATTTCAGTAAGATTTTTTTGTGCAGCGATTCTATATTGAATATCAATCATCTGAGTCAATCTCCTCGACTTCTCTACATCTGGTACATCGTCAGGGAGTGTGTCGAATGCTTTTGTATTTGGTCTTGGCGAGTAGTTGTACATATAAGCACCTTCATACTCAACCTCTTTGATAACTTCGAGAGTCTGAAGGTGATCCTCGAGCGTTTCGGTGCAAAAACCTACAATAAAATCTGTTGTTAGTGCGGCTTGTGGCATTGATTTCTTAATCATCTCGATGATACCCATATAATGTTTTCGGGTATAAGTGCGATTCATCAATTTCAGAATTCGATCTGAACCAGATTGCAACGGAAGATGAATAGATTTGCAGATGTTATCATGCGATGCCATCGTATCGGTCAACTTCTGATCGAAGTCCTGAGGATGGCTTGTCGTATATCTAATGCGAACACTCGGGACTGCTTTTGCGCATTCTCCTAGTAGATCAGAAAAATCTTTTCCTTCATCCGAAAACGAATTTACGTTTTGACCGAGTAACGTAATTTCCTTGAATCCCTGTTGCTCAAGTTGTTTGCATTCATCTACGACGGAAAGCAATGTTCTTGATCGTTCTCTTCCGCGTGTGAATGGGACTACACAGAACGTACAAAATTTATCGCATCCGCGCATAACGGAAATATAAGCCGTGATTCCCTCGGCACGGAAGGGGAGTATGTCATCGTAAGTTTCGGTGCGCGAAAGTTTGATTGCAATGCCACTTGTACCTGTATGGAGCGTAGCATCAACGAGCGCAGGAAGCTTGCGATACTCATCGGGTCCCACAATGAGATCCATGACGTTGTCCTTCGTTTGTAAAAGGTCTTTCCGTAAATGCTCAGCCATGCAACCCAGCAACCCCATCACCATTTTTGGTTTACGTCGTTTCTGCCCTTTCCAATGCTGAAGGCGCTTGCGTACTTTGTCCTCCGCATTTTCGCGGATGGCACATGTATTCATAAATGCAAGGTCTGCCTCCTCAAAATTCATGGTCGGTGTGTAGCCAGACTTTCCCATTACGGCGAGTACAACCTCGGTATCTGCCACATTCATCTGGCAGCCATACGTCTCAATGTAGATTTTTTTCGTTGTCATTTGCTAAATCCTATAACTTTGCAGGCTTGATTCGCGTTCAATATCATCAATAATACCTTATGGGTACTTTATACTCTGTCCCGTGGGTCGGGGATGTTTACCACGGAGTAACACAGAGGTTTTCACGGAGGAACAGGAGATGGTTATGAAGAGAATATTTTTAGTACTTGTTATAGCAATTCTCAGCGCAAACACGGTACACGCACAATACTGGTGCGTGTGGAAACATACGAATGGTATAGTCTTGGGGCTATCATCGGATGAAAAGTGGGCGTTTTTCTTGCAAAAGAATGATGCTGGAGTCCAGAATATATACAAGGTTGAACTCAAAACCAACTTTGTCACGCCGGTTACGAATTTTACCGAAAGACCTGTCATAAGTGGGATAGTCATTTTCGGAAAGCCAGCAATTATTTACTTGCGTGCAGCCTCGAATACTGGTTCAGATGTTCATGTCTATCGTGTTGACGTCCTCGGGACTGACCCCCCAATTGATATTACTCCGAAGGATGAAATCTCAAGCAAAAAAATTCTTGGTTTGGCATACAACGGTCGTTATGTCTATTACACATCCGACAAAGGACCTGGCACGAAGAAAGATACTTGGCGATATGATTGCCAACAATACATTCTCGAGCTTGCATTCACTAATGATAAAGATTACGAAACGCTCTGTTGGAGTCGCGATCAAACGCATCTTCTCCTTCGCGATCCAAATACACGTGAGATATTTAGTCATGATATCGAGACAACGGATAATGTGCAGGTTCAAATACCAATTGATGCCACAAAGATCCAGACAGCATTTTATGGGCCGATGAACACGACAATGCTGATGCTAACCAATGGCTCCGTGATTACGGCGAAGATGAGTTCTCCGACGGCAGTTGATCCAATCGATAACATCGAGGCTGCATCGAAATTCAAGGATGTTACCGGAGTAGAGCTTTCGCTCAATGGAAAATATACTCATCTGGTGTTTGCTGATCCGAAGAATTTTCACGAAAAGATTATCGAAACGGCTTCAGGGGTTGAGCTGGCATTAAATCCAGACCCAAACCCAGTTGATCTTGTCATAGGCCCGAAGGAATCATCGGTTCTGTACATGGGGAGTAGTAAGGAATTACGAAAAGGCATTGCAAATAATAGTTTATATCTCTACGATTTCGTAAAGAAGACCACCAAAGAACTCACTCTGATTAAATAAAACATAATTCTTACATGGAAGCATTTAGAATCATTGGTGGGAAACCACTACATGGCAAGGTTCGAGTGAGTGGTACGAAAAATCTCATTTCGAAGTTGATGGTTGCCTCCACTCTCTCGGAATCGGAGAGCGTATTCACGAATGCGCCTTTCAGACTTGGAGAGACAGAAATTACGACTGACATCATTGAATCACTCGGCGCAATAGTGAAAGAGCGTGAAGATGGGACAATGTTCGTGCATACTCCAAAATTTTCTACATCCGAAGTGCCAGAGCGATTCGCACTATTGAATCGGATACCAATTTTACAAATCGGTCCTCTATTACATCGGACTGGCAAAGCAATTGTCCCAATTCCTGGTGGCGATAAGATCGGCGCACGTCCCGTTGACTTCCACGTCGATGCTCTTGAGAGAATGGGGGCAAAGATCGAGTTAAAAGATCATTACTATCATTGCGTGGCTGATGGCTTGAAAGGCGCCCACATCAGTTTGCCTTTCCCGAGTGTCGGTGCGACAGAAAATATTATCATCTCCGCTTCACTTGCCAACGGCACAACAATCATTGAGAATGCTGCGGTTGAACCTGAAATTACCGAGCTTGTGAAGTATCTTCAGAAAATGGGAGCGATCATTTCGATAGAGACAAATCGAAGAATAATCATCGAAGGAGTGACTTCACTTCACGGAGCAGAGCATCATATCATGCCTGATAGAATTGAAGCAGCTTCATTCGCATGTGCTGCCGTAGCATCGAAAGGAGATGTGTTTATCCAGGATGCAGAGCAATCGGCTATGCTTACATTCTTGAATACTATGCGCAGAGCTGGTGGTGACTTTGATATTCTTGATGGGGGCATTAGATTTTACTACAAAGGTAAACTCCGCTCAACAGCAATTGAAACAAATGTTCACCCAGGCTTCATGACCGATTGGCAACAGCCGTGGGTATTGATGATGACACAAGCAGAGGGTTTATCCGTCGTTCACGAAACTGTTTATGAGAATCGTTTTGGTTATGTGTCTGAGCTTCGCAAAATGGGTGCGCATATCGAGTTGTACAATTCTTGTCTTGGGGGTGCAGAGTGCAGATTTACCACTCTTTCAAACCCTCACTCAGCAGTAATCTTCGGACCTTCGAAGTTGAAGGGTGCAGATATAAATATCCCTGATCTCCGTGCAGGATTTGTTTACCTTATTGCCGCCGCACTTGCGCAAGGTGAGTCAACGATCACAGGCATTCATCATGTCGAACGTGGGTACGAACACATCGAACAAAAACTTGCCGCGCTTGGAGTAGAAATAGAAAGAGTTGATGTATAAAAAAAAACGGCGAGTGAATCGCTTCACCCACCGTCTATAATTATCGTTATGAGTGATTATTGCTTAATCACCATAACGTTAAATTTCTCGCCAACTGGCATTGCAGTCACTTGATCTTCAAGAACGATCTCCCAACGGTTTTGACCAGCGTTCCAGACCACACCGTAACCGAGCCCTGCACCGCCAGCCGACTTCAATGGAGCCGCTACTAATTGGTGAGTGACGATGACAATATCAGTTGCTGCCATTCCGTTATATGCCAAGAATGTTCTTCCGCCTGCGCCGATATTGATAGCGGCAGTTGTATGAACATACGCCGTTTTAGTTACTCCAGATACTTTCATGAAGCCGTTATCTATCTGCAATGCAGTACCACTTGTGGATGCACCGCCATAGGTAGCAAGGACCGGTACACCATCACCTGAGGTGTATCCTTGAACACCAGTACCTGTTACTGTACTTCCATACACACCAGTACCTGCGCCTGCATGACTTCCCCAAACACCGATTCCAATTGCGGTAGTACCCTTGTGCTGTCCTCTGACGGCAGTTGCAACGTTTGACGGACCGCTTGATGAATTGCTAATCTCGCCAAGAACTGCAATCGCTGTGCTTGTAGTGCTGGCATTTATTCCTTCCAGCGTTGGCTTAGTGTTCGCTGCATTGGTATTTGTGAAATGACCTGCTGTCCCAGTACCTGCTGATGTTGCCTCGAGGACGTTACCTGTGACTGTTGCGGCATTCTGCTCGAATACTGCTGCACGCGCTGTCGTGCCACCAGCACCGATAACTCCGTGGACACCGATACCTGTTGAGCTTGCATAACCTTCCACGCCAAAGCCCGTTGCAGTGGAACCTTGCACACCGTTTCCATTGCCACTCGAACCCATGACTGCACTGTTAGCATTCGTGCCGACTCCGCCGTCTGCGGTAACACCATAGACACCCATGCCGGCGGCGTTTGTGGTCTTACCGACGATACCAGCGACACCGCCCGCGGCTGCTGCTGTTCCGACGATTGCGTTACCATTGCCGTTTGTTGTGGCTTCGATGGCGTTTGATCCGTTCGTCACATTCGAAATCTGGAAGAATCCGACTCTACCTGTTCCGGTGGTCATGACTTGCAGTATATTTGCAGAATTTGCGGCATTCAAATCAGAAATATCAGCGACAACTCCTAATCCCGCTGTTCGCACAGCAAGTGTCGTTGCATTGCTGGCTGGATTTGTTACTTCAATGAAACCAGCACGACCTGTTCCAGAATTTTGTCCGTAAATTCCAACGCTTGCTGGTCCGCCGTTCGTATTTCCTGCCAAAGCATTTCCTGCACTCGTAGCATTGGTTACAGTAAACATTCCGCCTGAGCCTGTCCCAGTATTTTGGATTGCAAATGCGCCGCCGTTATTGACCACGCTGCCTAAATACGGAAGTGTCAAACCGCCACCTGGAGCTGTTTGCCATGCTACGCCGCCAAGACCATTCGCCATAAGAACCATTCCTGCTGTTATGCCCGTACCATCAATCTTACCAGGAGTTACTGCGAGGTCAGCGATTTTTGTCGTGGTGATACCACTTACCGCAACAGCGATAGAAGCAGTCGGACCAGTAGGACTTGCTACAGCAATTGAATTATCTGCATTCGAGACTCCCTGAATTCCCGTTCCGCCAACACCCGTTGAATTAATGGTGATTGTATCATTCGTACTGGTGAGTGTGGTACCTGTACCAGACTTCAACACAACCACGCCAGATTGTCCATTGAGACTCTTCACGGCTCCGCCTACGATACCATTAGCCATGAGTGCGTACGGCGCACCACTTATCGCCGTGCGTGGTACCATCTCGTTACCACCATCAACCGAGATTCCGAGAAAGTATGGTTTATCAAATCCAACTGTATTAGGAATTGGAGTTACGCTACCGATAATCACATCGAAAATCCCTCGGAGAAATGGGCGATTAACTTGATTCTCGGTGTAGATCGCATTTGGCGCATCAACTGCTTCATAGAGCTTCAGGCTGACATTATGTGTGCCATCTGAAATAAATTTTCCTTGGCCATCAACAACCACACCTTGATAGGTGATTGTGCGCGGGATTTGAGCTTGGATGGCTGAAGCAGCCACGAAAAGCATCACCGCAATAAATAATGAGTGAAGAATTGTTTTCATTGGATTTACTAAATTAAATACGTATGACAAAAACGACAACTATGACAATAATCTGTCAGCAAATCTACGCAAATTTTGGCCAACACGATAGATAATGAGGAATCTACGCAAAAAATCGGAATTCGGATTTTTCGAGCCTCCAAAATGGAAGCTGTCCAGCCCAATTATCTAACCTTCACAAAGCTTTGCGTTGCAGGGAAGCCACCGGAGTTGAGGCGGAGATAATAGATTCCTGCCGGAAGTTTCTGTGTATTGAGGCGAAGTGTGCCCGTCCCAATTTTGAGTATTTCACCGCCACTGAGGATGCTTTCTCCAAGTGAGTTCGAGACATCGTAGGAAATCCAATTCGCACTTTGAGTTAACACATCCACGATCACCTCATCTTGTGCAGGGTTTGGTCTCAATGAAATAATTTTTAGCGCAGTGATTCCATTCATTGCATCACTGATGGTTCGTTCACCGCAGATGAAGTGATAATCGAACGTTGCAGTGCCGCCAGTGCTGAGTGTCATCATCCCACACGGGATCTGTGTTGTATCAACTCTCTTCGTCATTGCAATCTGTGTCGCGGAGTCCTTCGTTAAGTATATCCGAAATCCAAGTGTTGCCAGAACACCGCTTGCATCAGAGTGAATCGCAACTGGATCGGTGAGTGTAAACGTGTTGCCGACTTTACTGACGTTTGCTGAGCTATTTGATGACTCAAAATCTAATAGATCGGTATTGTATGTCAGATCAAACCGTACTTCCTTGATCTGACTTCCAGTGAATTTGCGATTTGGGTCTTCTAATATTTTATATTTAACCAGAGTCTGATCACCACCCATCATCGGTGTTGGGTCAAGGAACAGTGCGGCATCCAGACGGGAAGATTGGGAGTAGGTTCTTGTTAGGTCAATTGGGCTGATCGATGAGTCGGCATCGCTTGTGAATGTGATTTGTGCACTTGATGCCAGCTTGCCACCAACGGTATCAAGTTGAGTGATGATATGAATATCCTTCGAAGTACCGGCTTTGATCGTATCGGGTAAAGGTGTGGTTACAATAAACCCCGAACCACTTAAGCTGTACTTGGTAATAACTATATCCTCACATCCGCTATTGGAAAGAGTAATAGAACTATCTTTCGTATCACAGACACTTACCCTACCGAAGTCAAGCGTATGTTGTGATGATGAGAGAATGCGTGTGCCAGACTTTTTTGTTTCGGTAAATCGGATTGTGTCAATCTTTCCATTGACTGCAATAAGCAGTAGTCCGGTACGAGTACCTGGGTTAACGGGATGAACAAATACCGTATAACGGATTGTGTCTCCTGGCCTGATTGACTTCGCACTGAACACTGCGTTTGAAATGTCGAAATCCCTGTAATCGTAAAAAACAATTCTATCGATGCTAAGTGAATCGCATCCATTATTCGTTATGAATCCGTTCACTGAATCATGATCGCAAACACTTAACGAACCAAAATCAAATTGATGAGGAGAGTAAGAGAGTTCGCCGCCTTCGGATTTGCCAGTGCCTTCGAGATAGAGTTGCAAATCCTGGCTGAGTCCTTGTTGTTCGGCATGAAAGCGAGGGCGGAGAATAAACGTATTTGCACTGCTCGGCTTAAATCTGAATCGCACCGACACCGAGCTATCAGGCGGAATACGAATCGGAAGTGTGAACGGGGGTAATAAAGAGAATTCGGCAGTCTTCATACCCGATGTATCAGTAATAGTAAGTGTATCGCAACCAGCATTCCGTAACACAAACACACTATCCCGCGCACCGGAACAAGTGGAGACTGTGTCGAATTTAGCATTATACTCGTCAGCTACAAGTGCTGGTGGGAGTGCTTTAGAAATAGCACTAAGTACAAAAATCGTATCAAAGTTCTGTCGAATATCTTCACCAATTATTTTTCCTCTCAGATGAACTTTCCCTATAAATAGTCCGGATTTTTTATGTGGATTGAAGAGAATGTGAATACTATCTCGAATGCCTTCGTTACGGATAAAAGGATATGACGGTGGGCTTAGTATTGAAAAACTTGTATTGTCATTTTCTACGAAAGCCGAATCATATTCCACGTAGCCGCATCCTGAGAATATGAAGTTGAAAGAAGTTATGCCCGTATCGCATGAAAAAATAGGAGAAATAGAATTTGGTGGCTTTAATGAAAATACAGGGTCTTGTTGTATTTTTCCATCGCCCCCATCATTCGTCATCCAAATAGAACCTTCTCTATCGAATGCGATTACAGTTCCGCCTTTGCAAGTTGGTATAACATTAAACCGTATGTCCCAATCGGTAGATGGACCACCGACTGAATCCCATGTTTTTCCTTCATCAGTAGAGCGAAACATACCGTTATATTCCGATTGAACATAGATTGCATCAGCGAACCCCTCTATATCTCCAGTCCCATACAACCCTGAAAAATTAACGGGAGTCACGACAGATTTCATAGGTACTTTACCAGCAGTTTGCCAAGTATATCCTGAATCACTGCTCGAAAAGACGAATGGGTTTGGGGCGGACCACCCAGGCGCTCCTTCAGGACAAACAAAAAATCTCCTAGTTTTTTTCTGACAATAGATTCCCCAAGACTCAGTGAATTTAGCATCAGCGTTTGGTAAAGTCTTCCATGTCTGACCGCCATCCGTTGTAAGACTTGCTGGCATTTGAACGGATGAACTCGAACCAACTGCTCTACTCAGCATTCCGACTAAACTATCGGCGAATGCAATTCCACCGCTACTCACTATCAACCGTCGTGCTGGTGTCTCATAGATACTGTTCCATTGGTTAGAATCAACTATTGGTTGCCAATTAAATCCACCATCCGACGTTACCCATACGCCGTATTGAGTAAAACCATATCCAAAAAAAGTAAGCCAACCAACGTTTCGATCGCGAAAATGTATGGTTGTTATATATCCATTATATCCGTTGAATTGACCTAATAGGTCACACTGCTTCACTATGTACTTTGCTGATAAAGTATCATAGTCTATGCGGTACACCGCGATTGGATTTACCACTGCTGGTAGTCTTCCATTTTTAGCTACAGCAATGATTCCACTATGTTTATTCCAAAAAAATCCAGAAGTGGGTTCGCCGATTAGTGTGGCAATTTTATTCCAATGTTGTGCGTAAATATCCGCCTGTAAGGATACTAAAAAAATCAAAACCGCGATGTGCCACCGATAATTCATAACATATTAAACCCTACCGCCTGCAAAAAAATGCAGGCGGTAGGCTTAAATCTGCTATTTCAGTATGATCAATGATTTACTCAAAAGCACTTTACCTTTTGGCTGTTCAATCTGATAGAAGTATTTCCCTGAAGGCAGTTGACTACCAGTGAAGTAGAAGAAGTGTTTTCCTCCTTCATCAAATGACATTGTTTCTTCAAGAATAAGTTTTCCCGTTGCATCCAGTACCCTAATACCTGCTTCTCCACCTGTCGGAAGTGTAAACGGTATTGTGGTCTTAAAATCATGATCCGATGAGACTGGGTTCGGATAGTTCTGTTCGTCGCCCACCACAAATACGGCAGTGTGTGATTCCGCAGCTTTCTTTAGGTTGACTGTATCCTTCGCGGAGTAACAATTACCTCCGGGGTTTCCTAATGGGTAGCTTTGGATGGTTATAGTATCTGAGATATATGGTGTACATTTTTTTACTTTCATACACCAGGTGCCACAAGGTGGAAGTTTAAAATAGCCACTCGTTGGTTTAAATACTATAGTTTCTGTTGCAGGCGATGTTGTATATCGCATTGTACTATCCCATCCCTGTATTGCACTGTCTCGGTCACAGTTACCATTACAAGGAACAAGATAGGGTACTCTCGTGTAACTTGGTGGATATCTGTGCCAAATTGTATCCCTATGACTCACTCCACCGCAAGCAGTATCACAGTGTACTTTGCGTAGTACGTCACCAGTAAATGTAAGCGTATCACATGGCTTTAGGCCGGGTTTAATGGTTACGACGATACTATCTGCCTGGACATCCCAATCACTTCGCTGAACACAGAATGTTACGTAGCCACCAAAAGTTGTCCGCGTAATCTTATCGCAATTTGGATTACATGGCGATATCAGACCACACCAACCACTTGCTGTTGAATCGCCATAATTATGATCGTGTGGGTGGGTTGCATCTGGATGAGGAGTATCATACGACCACCACTCCACGTTTCCACCCCAATTATAGAAACAGGTAGCGGAAGGATTTATGGAGTGTTCGTCAGCTGCAACGCATAAGGTAATACTAAGCACATCGCCAACTACCCAACCGTTTGCTTGATCTGTCCAAATATCAATGGTTATGGGTCCATTGATGCTGTTACCATTGCTAATTTGTACATGCTCCGTTGATATTAATTGTATTGATGTATCATTCCTATCAACGGATTGCCGTGCGCAATAAAGTGTCAGGCAATTCGTATCAGCGGCAGAATTTCCTGCAATAGTGATTCTAAACCACTTAGTGCCTGCTCGTAGGACGTGCATTCGAAAATCCTTGCAACAAAGTGCTATACCCATACAACCGCCACTATCTGCTGGTGATAGAATAGACATAGAGTCATGGTCACATGATGTGAGTGTAAATCCACCATTCCCATTCTCAGAGCTAGAATGGTATGATTTCCATGAGACATTTCCACCCGCTACATCACAACCATTCACTGGACAAAGTGTGAAGTTCGCTGTCACTCCGCTCGATATTGCCGGTGTAAAAGTAAGCTCAATAATCTTACTTGCACCGGAATGGGTATTGTCGGTTGTTGTTACAGTGTCAAAACCGCTACTGACTGTTACTGCTTGAAAGTTATTGCTCTCAAAGCAAGACCAGTCCCAGCAACTAGTATCGTTGATAAAAATATCTAATTTATCAACAGTGGAAGCACCCGGATCAAAGTTGAACTCTTGACAGCATTGATTTGAGCCACAAGCACTTGAGTGCTTGGAACTTGCCGTCAGTGTTTGTGCAACGAGAGATTGGCTACCATTCAGGAGAATCAAGCTAAATAGAAGCAAACCGTACCAGAAGTACTGCCTGCTATGGGGTATCGTTTTTGTTATACTCATATGTTTTTTGATGAAATTAAATGATGAACTTTAACAATAGTTAAAACTACTTTCATGCAAATATAACTAAGTTTCTGACGATGCTTATTCAAAAGATCGTCGGAGACAATATCAGAGGCTATCGAAAAAAAATCCAGTGGACACAGGAGAAGCTATCTGTTCGTTCAAAAATTTCATCTCCGTATATCAGCCGAATTGAAAAGGGACACGAAAATCCGAGCGTCAGTGTACTTGCGACTCTTGCAAATACGCTTAAGGTTGAACTCTTCCAATTCTTCATCAAGGAATCCTACAAGGATTAACATTCCTTTACATTAAGTCAACTGAGAACCGAAAAGGTTACAAAAAATTTCCGGCATGCCTCCTTCGTCGCAAATTCTGTACGTATTTCACCCCTCCCTTGGGAGATTTTTGCAGTCTGTTGCGTTTGTATGTTCTATAATATTTAGATCAGTTTGAAATACCCAGAAATACCAGCGAAATTATCGCCTGATGAGCGCGAAAGGCAGTTACTTCATTATTGGACGGAGAATAATATCTTCACTCGTTCAATAAGCGAGCGCGATGAGGCAAAAAGCTATTCATTCTACGAAGGTCCGCCAACGGTGAATGGTGTGCCCGGCATCCACCACGTTTTTTCGCGAACGATCAAGGATTCTATCTGTCGCTACAAGACGATGCAAGGCTACCGCGTCGAGCGTAAGGGCGGATGGGATACGCACGGACTCCCCGTGGAGCTTGCCATCGAAAAACAACTCGGCTTTAAACATAAAGACGAGATCAAGGAGTTTGGCGTTGCCAAATTTAATAAGACCTGCAAAGATTTTGTCTTTGATAATATCGGACGTGACCGAGGTTGGAAAGAACTGACCGAACGTATGGCGTATTGGGCAGATCTTGATAATCCGTATATCACCTGTTCGAACGAGTATATCGAATCAGTATGGTGGGCACTGAAGAAATTCTGGGATGCTGATAAAATTTATAAAGGCTTTAAAATTCAGCCGTATTGCCCGCGTTGCGAAACTCCGCTGAGTTCGCATGAAGTGTCATTGGGTTATGACACAGCGAAAGATCCAAGTGTGTTCGTAAAATTCAAGCGCAAAAATACTGCTGAAGAAGAATTCTTTCTTGCTTGGACAACAACGCCTTGGACACTCATCTCGAACGTTGCACTTGCCGTGCATCCTGATGTTGATTATGTGACAGTGATCAACAAGCGTAAGGATAAAACCGAGCGCTTAGTTCTTGCCGAAGCACTCATCAGTAAGCTCGAAGGCGAAACCGAAATAGTTGGAAGAGTAAAAGGCAAAGAACTTGAGGGCGCTGAGTACGAACGACTCTTTAGTTATGTACCAGTCGAAGAGAAAGCATTCTATGTTGTGCTTGGCGATTACGTAACTGTTTCTGATGGTACAGGTATCGTACACACAGCACCTGCATTCGGTGAAGAAGATTTTCAAATCTCGCGGAAGTATAACTTACCGCTCATCAATCCCGTCAATAAATCGGGTGAGTACGATGCTATCGTTACCGATTTCGCGGGACAATTTGTGAAAGACGCTGACCCAGCAATTACACAAAATCTCAAAGAACGTGGATTGCTATACCGTAAGGAGACTATCGAGCATACTTATCCATTTTGTTGGCGATGCGATACACCGCTCATTTATTACGCCCGTAGCTCGTGGTATATCCGAGTAACGGACTTTAAGGATAAACTTGTCGCCGCGAATAAAACCATCAATTGGAATCCGCCTGAGATCGGAGCAGGGAGGTTTGGCAATTGGCTTGAAGAACTGAAAGATTGGGGAATTTCGCGAGAAAGATTTTGGGGCACGCCATTTCCTGTTTGGTTATCGGAGGATGGCACCGAGATGAAATGTGTCGGAAGTTTCTCAGAACTCATCGGTGCAGAATTCGCCGATGAGAACGGAAATCCGACAGGGAAGTATTTCACTCAAGCTGATCTTGCGAATTTTGATCCGCATAAGCCAAGCGTTGATAATTTGCTCTTTAAGGAAAACAGCGGAAATGGTTATCTCCGCCGAGTGCCTGATGTGATTGACGTATGGTTTGATTCAGGCTCGATGCCATTTGCACAACATCATTATATGGGCGAAGGCAAGGCGGGGAGCATTCCACTTCCTCCGAATTACCCTGCCGATTTTATTAATGAAGGTATAGATCAAACGCGTGGGTGGTTTTATACACTTCATGCGATCAATACTTTTTTATTTGGTGAACCTGCTTTCAAGAATCTGATCGTCAATGATCTGATCTTGGATAAAGCAGGATTAAAGATGTCAAAGTCACGCGGGAATGTCGTTAACCCGTTCGATGTGCTCTCGCAATATGGCACAGATGCCGTGCGTTGGTATTTTCTTGAGAGCTCTGTTCCTTGGAAGCCGAAGCTCTTTAACCTTGACGACATTGCGGAGGTCGAGCGGAAGTTCTTTGGTACACTCCTCAACACCTACGGGTTCTTTACGCTCTATGCGAACATTGATGGCTTCAGATATTCGGAAGATAAAGCCTCGAAGGTTCAGAGCCGCCCAGAGATGGATAGGTGGATCTTATCGAAGTTGCACTCACTTGTTGCGAGTTGCACACAGTCTATGGATGACTACGACTTAACAAAACCCGCACGTGCAATTCAAGAGTTCGTGATCGAGGAATTATCGAATTGGTATATCCGAAGATCGCGACGCAGATTCTGGAAAGGCGAATTGAATAGCGATAAGCAAGCAGCTTATGAAACATTGCATGAGTGCTTGTTAACGATTGCAAAGCTGATGGCGCCGATTGCTCCGTTTATGTCGGAGCTTCTTTTCCGGTCACTCACGAATACAGACAATGGGTCTGTTCACTTGGCAGATTATCCTGTAACCGATCAATCGTTGATTGACTCAGCGTTAGAAGATCGGATGCATAAAGCGCAAATCATCTCTTCGCTTGTGCGCCAAATGAGAGAGCGCGCAAAAATCAAAGTACGCCAACCACTTGAGCGCATCCTCGTGCCTTCGGCTAATCGGAAGGCAATCGAGGAATTACGTAAGGTTGAAGATATTATCTTAGATGAAGTGAATGTCAAGCGCGTCGAGCATATTGAGTCAGGTGATTCGGATGTGATCAAGCGCAAGGCAAAAGCAAATTTCAAACTCTTGGGCGCGAAACTTGGCAAGCAAATGAAAACTGCTTCGGCACGCATCGCAACGATGAGTGATGATGAGATCAGAACATTCGATGAGCAGGGATTTATCGAGTTTGATATTGATTCAAGCAAGATTCGAATTGATCGTGGTGAATTGGAAATTGTTGCCGAAGATGTCGAGGGTTGGCTTGTCTCGAGTGAAGGCGGAGTGATCGTCGCGCTCGATACGCATATCTCCGATGCGCTGTTGAATGAAGGGTTAGCCCGTGAATTTGTGAACCGCGTGCAGAATATGCGGAAAGATTCTGGCTTTGAGGTAACCGATAGAATTGTCATCGGCGTTGCACGCCCAAGTGCTACGCTTACGTCGGCATTAGAAATATATCGTGGTTATGTTCAGCAAGAAACCCTTGCTACGGAAATATTTTTGTCAAACGATGCACTCAGTGATCGCGAGGATGTACACGAGGCGGAGTTAGAGATTGGAGACGAACGTGCGCTTTTGCGTTTAGCGAGGTTGAATTGATCTCGTCCTCCGAAACTCGATCGCAAGTAGGAGTGCAGCCACAATAGCAAATCCTCCTCCTGCAAGAAAGGGGAGTTGCATTCCGTACTCTTGCCATAGCACTCCTGCGAGTAAGCTCGCCGGAAGTGCCGCTATTCCAATTACTCCGTTGAAGAGACCATATGCAGAGCCGCGAGATTCTTTTGGTACAAGGTCGGCAACAAATGCTTTCTCTGCGCCTTCGGTGATACCATAATAGAGTCCGTAGGAAATGTAGAGAATCCAAATATGGAGCTCGCTCGTGGCAAGCGCAAAGCCCAGATAGAGCACAGCATAAAATATCCAACCGATTAGTAGTAATGTCTTTCTGCCTAATTTATCCGAAAGCTTACCAGCGGGATAGGCGGAGAGTGTGGTTACTAGGTTGAAGAGAGCAATCATCAAGAAAATCTCCGCAGCAGAAATACCGACCGAGTTTGCACGAAGCAGAAGAAAGGCATCGCTGGACATTCCTAATGAAAAAATAAAAAGAATCGCAAGGTAGCGGTAAAAGTCTTTTCCCATTCCTCGGAATGAAAGACTTACAGAAGTTTTCGCTACCGCTCTTTTTTTCTCCTTGACAAAAAAGATAATAATTAATACTGAGAGCACAGTCGGGACGGTTGCAATGATAATCAGCGTTCTAAATATTTCTGGCGTGACCTTACCACCCGTATTCGTTGCAAATCCGCCAATACCATAAAGAACAGCCGCTGCGATGAGTGCGCCAAGCGTTGCTCCGAACGGATCAAGCGCACGATTGAACCCGAAAGCACGTCCGCGGTTATCTGGAGTTACGGAGTCTGCGATGAGCGCATCACGCGGAGCGGTACGGATTCCTTTGCCAACGCGATCCAAAAATCGGAAGACAAATGGTGCCGCCCAGTTTGTTGCGAGTAGAAGTATTGGACGTGTGAGAGTTGAAAGTCCGTAGCCAATTGCAGTTAGTGATTTCCGTGAACGGAGTCTATCGCTGTACCATCCAAAAAAAACTTTGAGCAGCGACGATGTTGTTTCCGCGACACCCTCGATCATACCTATCACACTCATACTCACCCCGAGCACTCCAGAAAGGAAGAGAGGTAATACACGCAAAACTATTTCGCTCGATATGTCATTGAACATCGAGGTAATGCCAAGCCAGATGACATTACTCGGGAGTTTTGTTGAAGCATGTTTAGGTTTTATTTTTGCTGGCATAAAAAGAAAAAAAAACCGGAGCTAACTCCGGTTTCTTATTGAAAATATTTGCTGATTAATTCCCATGAATTGGATTGACACGAACCACGATCCATTTTGGTTGGTAATCGGGGTTCGGGTGATTTTGGCGCCCAACTAAGAACGCTTCATAAATCGCGCCGTCCTCTGGTGTGAACGTATAGGTTATTGTGCTCGTAGGATCAACGCCATTATTTGTTTGTGCTGAAAGTGTAACATCCGTTCCGATTGGCACAACAGGTGTGGCATCATAAGTTTTCGGTGCTCCGACCTTATAGGTAGTCTCGGTACCGTTTCCGCTCATTAGACTAAATTTAATTTTATTCGGCGTTTGTGGATTTTTTAAATAGCATAGCATATTGCCCACCACAATCCTCGCTGAACCCGCGATTGGTGCATCCGGAATTGGTATTGTTGCTACACCAGCTGCTGAATCGTAACCAGCTGTTGGAAGTGATACAGGTTTCTTTACAGAATCAAATACTATTATGGTATAAAGTTGGTCACTCTTCAATTGTCCGTTGGCACCAGTCAAGCCTGCATAAAAACGGAAAAGAATGTTGTCGGCGGAACTTGGGTTCTTCTCGCCAGCAGGTGTTTTCAACAGTTTGAGATAGAGCTTATCCGTTGCGGGATTGTACGAAAACGCAGTTGGTACTTGGTAGAACGCTTTCCCATCGGGTGACATACCAATCGAATGTGGGGCAAGAGAAAAGTACGTTAGATTCTGATAATTAAAATCAGAATTATTATTGATAACAACAGAAAGACCTTGTGGCATATAATCAAAAAGCGTGCTTGTCGGGTTTGCCGGGGGAACAAGAGCATTGATAAAATTATAACGGAGTGTCGATGGGACGGCATAAGTCAAATCAACGCCTTGGTCGTCATCTAAAATTCTGATACGCGTCGTGTCGTTAAGTGTGATTGCGCCACTTGCGTCAGGTGTGCGATTTGAAGAATCCTGGCCACCCCACGTTACGGTCTTATAAGCTGCGGAGTCCACTGTGATTCCTGAGAGTCTGCCAACGACTTTGTTATTCGCATCAGTTACATAGAATGTGAGAGTCGTATCCGGAGCGGTTGGAATACCTACATATTGGCTAATGGTCTTATAAGCTTGATTAACCGCAATTGGCATACCGTTGATCGGATCACCTACACGCAACGTCATCGGACCCGAGGGATTTACATTGATAAATCGGAAAAAACCTTTCGCGCTCGGCGCGTTTGCAAGTGGGGCATCGTCAACGATGAGCGATTCAAATGCTCCGCCTTTAGCAACACCATTGCCGGTAACAAACCACGTTTTCTTATCGCCTGGCTTGAGGATAATATCCTCATGGATTTCCGCATTTTTTGTAACAGCGTTAATCACAACAAGGTGATACGTTGCTCCAGAATTTCTATTCGTTGGGATATTTGTATAATATGGAGTAACAATCCCATAGGTCAACGGGGTAGGTGTCTTGCTCGCTGCAGCTGAGTCAGCACTTGTCGCATTGACTGGGTACATGTAGATCTGTATGCCATCAATCTGATGGAAATTTGCGAACCGAATCTCGGCGAGTTGAACAAAAGCTGGATCGGCAGTTGTATCCTTACAGCCGTTCACACTGATTGTCGCAAGAAGTGCAGAGAGCGAGAGAGCTAACAGAAATCCTTTTTTCATCATGGTATCTACGTTTAGAGTCCGTGAGTCTTACACAACATATTACAATACTACACCAAACACACCCAAAAGTCGCAGAATAACTCCGCAAACACTTAAAAAGTTTGATAGGAGTGCAAAAATACGAAAAAATTTGAGGGTCAAGGGTGGAACCGTATTTTTGAAGCCAAGCGGTACACATGTTGTATTTTTGTAAAAAACATCATTATATGGCAAAGCACCACTGGCTCTTGAAATCGGAACCCTCAGCATATTCGATTGACGATCTAAAATCAGATGGCTCAACTGAGTGGACGGGAGTGCGTAACTATCAAGCGCGTAATACTTTACGGGATTTGATGAAGAAAGGAGATCAAGCATTCTATTATCATTCCGCCGATGAGACGGCTATTGTTGGTATATGTGAAATCACAAGCGACGCTCTGCCCGACCCGACTGCTTGGGATAAAGAAGACAGCCACTACGATGCAAAATCATCACCGGCAAACCCAATCTGGTATTGTCGCAAGGTCAAGTTCAAAAAGAAATTGAAGAAAGCTCTGACGTTAAGTGACCTGAGAGGTTTGAAGGGGTTGGAGAAAATGGTGTTGCTTCAAAAAGGCTCTCGTCTTTCTGTTCAGCCTGTCCGAGCGGAAGAATGGGAGATTATTGAGAAGGCAATAAATTAGTTTATATTTTCCTCATCGTAGAGATAACATCCTGCATATCCTCAGGCAAATCGGTCGTCCATTCCATTAAATCTCCTGTTCGTGGGTGATGGAGCCGAAGTGTCTTTGCATGCAATGCCTGTCTTGGAAAATCATCTAAGAGGTGCTCTGCCCATTGTTTAAATTTTGGGACATCATGTCGAACAGTCATCATGGCTCTGCCTCCATACGTCACATCACCGAAAACAGGATGGCCAATGTGTTGCATGTGGACTCGGATTTGATGCGTCCTACCAGTTTGCAGTTTTAACTCGATGAGCGAGAATCCCTTGAATTCTTCGGATACGAAATACTCTGTGATCGCAAGCTTGCCATTTTCATAGACAACGGCAAATTTCTTTCTGTCCTTTGGATGTCTTCCAATCAACGTCTCAATTTTGCCGAATCTTGTCTTTGGGATTCCCCAGCAAATGGCATTATAAACTCTGTGTGCTGTGTGGAGGAAGAATTGCTTTGCGAGATTCCTATGCGCTTCTTCGTTTTTTGCCACTACGATAAGTCCTGATGTATCCTTGTCCAACCGGTGCACTATACCCGGACGATCAGAGTCGTCGGATTCTTCTGATAAGTTTTCGATATGGTGCAAGAGCGCATTCACAAGAGTCCCCGAATTCGTCGCAAGTGTTGGATGTACAACCATTCCGGCGGCTTTATTAATCACAATCATATCTTCATCCTCGAAAACGATATCAATTGGGATGTCTTCGGCTTCGGCTTTCATTCTGCCTCGTGATGGAATGCGCAGTTCGATCTCATCTCCACCCTTGATTTTATAAGATCCCCTAGTATGGACCTCGCCATTAACCGACACTGCGCCAGTTTCTAATCCCTCCTGGACTTTGCTCCGGGAAGTATTGGCGACCATGCGTGCGATGTACTGGTCTATGCGTTCGGGAGTCTCGCCTTTGGGCACAAGTAATGTGACTACTCGGTGCTGATGCGGAATATCATCTTCGATGAAAGGAAGGTCAAGTTCATCAAGCATATCAGGTTACTCAGAAACTTGGAGGCTTGTTGGTGCTTGTTGTGATTCAGCAGGTTTTTTCTTCATCAACATCAGTGTAAGAAGGATCACACCGATAGTCACACAAGAATCGGCAACGTTAAAAACGGGCCACCAATTTTTTTTGTAGCCAAAATCAATAAAGTCAACCACGTGCCCGTAAAACAGAGACTCTTCACCGAATAACACCCCATAAAAGCAGCGGTCAATGAGATTGCCAACAGCACCACCCATAATCATGGAGAGTGCAACCAACTCCCATTTCGGAAGACGCTCTCGATTCCGAATGATATATACAAGAATCCCAATGGAAGCGGCGATTGAGAAAAGCGAGAAGAATATCTTCATCCCCGGTATTTGTATACCAAAAGCGATACCAGGGTTCTCGACGTAGGTTATGCGAAAGA
Organism: bacterium; assembly: GCA_037143335.1. GTDB lineage: Bacteria > Bacteroidota > Ignavibacteria > Palsa-1295 > Palsa-1295 > PALSA-1296. The sequence goes on from JBAWZA010000010.1 coordinate 71,833, forward strand.
TATCAGCGAGAAGTGGCTGTGAACTTCCATACGCCATTCCATGTAGGCCAAGAAACGGAATGCCCTTGATCAATAATTTTGTGAGCTGATCGAGCACGACGATCGAAGTCGTGATCAACAACAAATTCTTAAGCGATGGATGTTTTTCGCTCTCGGACATAATTCAATTGAGGTTAGTCAATAACTTCTTCCGGCGCGAGATAGGCGGCTTCGGATGAAGTTCTTGAAAATGTTTTCCGTTGAGTTTTATTTTTGCATAGTACATGCTTCTGAGTAATCGGAACAGCGAAGAGACGTTGCTTCTCAATGAGTTCGCCACAAATCACACAAATACCATACGTTCCACGATTGATACGTTCAATCGCTTCGTCTAACTTTTTGATGTAGTCACTTGTACGCTGTGCTTGGAGAAAATGTTTTTCACGTTCCATCGCGTCCGAGCCTTGTTCTGCGGTGTGAAGAGCGAATGATTGATTCTCGCCATCAAACTCACCGGAGGTATCCATGAGCTGTTGAGAGATAATATCAAATTCTTCACTGGCTTCACTACGCTGCTCAAGAATTACCTTCGTGAACATGTCAAGATCTTTAGCATTGTATCTAACCTTTGAATTCGCAACGACATCATTATCATTTGCTGTCAGTTGCATGGGAGCAAGATTCTTTACAGGTTTCTTAGCGGATTCTTTCACTGTTTTGGTAGTAGAGTTAATTGGTTTAGGAGTGCTTTTGGCGACGACCTTCTTCTGAACGACTTTCTTGGCAACGACTTTCTTCACCACTTTTATAGGGGCAGGTTTAGAAGCTGTTTTCTTTGCAGCAATTTTTGTTGCTGGGGTAGATTTTTTTACTGTTTTAGCTTTGGTTTTCGCTGTTTTTTTTGTGGTCTTTGCCATAAAACTCCTTAATGAAAATGAGTAACGCCGTTCAACAAAGTTGGTACGAAAATGCTCCCCATCATTTATACGACTTCCGTCCTTTTGTGTTATCGTGAATCACAAACAGCCTACGCATCCGCAAGGGTAGGCGATTCGATTTCGTCGTCTTGTTCGAGTTCTTTCTTGGCAAGAGCGAGTTCAGGGAAACACTTCTCATCGGCGATGGACTTAGCCAAGTATTCAGCCCAGTTTGTTTCGCCGGTGCCTCTGGGAGCTTTGGCAAGGTGTTTTGCGGCTGAGCGTAGATGAGCGGTTTTCCAGCCGATGATCAATAGATCTAGCTTAATACATTCATCCGCTAAATCACGTAAGCGCGAAGCACTCGCAGATGAAAATTGAAGGAACTGCGAATAAAAGTCTTTAGGATTGGTACGGCTCAGATTCAGCGTTTCGGCAACAACTTTTTCGAATGCAAACCTGAGCGAATTCGGTTCGCGCTTCCCGTACATTTCATTCAGCCAAGAGAGGTGTTTCTCTTTAAAGTTTAGTAGTGTAAGAGTCGGTTCACCAGTGGATTTATCACGCGCGGCACGCTCCCAATAGAATGTATTATCCTCGCCACGTATGGATTTACGGTCAAGACCCGTCAGAATTTCAATCGCACGGAATTGAGCGGATTGGAAACCACTCGACGCACCGAATGCTTTACGAAACTCCATGAACTCATCTGTACTCAATCCATCAATGAGCACATCGAAGCTCTGGGTGAGATGCCCAAAAATTCTATTAATTTTCACGACTGCATGAATCGCTCCGCTAATATCCGGTGGAGATAGAAGTAAGCAATTTATTGCACCCTTCATTTCGTGAAGGATAAGCCTGAACCACAGTTCGGTCTGCTGGTGATAAATCATAAACGTCAACTCGTCATGGTAAGGAGTCAACGGTTGCTGAATAGAGAGGAGTGTGTCTATCCGGATATAGTCATCATAAGTGAGTTCGCGTCGTATTGCCGCACCCTCGACATAGTCAGCTGCGCGTTCGCCATAGCGGGCTGTGAGTTTGGTAAGTGCTTCGGTAAGTTTATGGTTTTCTGGCATTATTTATACATTTGTCTGTGCGGTGAGCACCTTGTCCGGATTAGTAGTCGCGAACGGATAGCTCTTTGAGTTGTTCGCGGATCACTTTTAATCCGAGATCAATTTCTTCGCGGGTGATATTAAGCGCTGGACGGAAACGAATAGAGCGATCGCCACAGCCAATTACTATAAGTCCTTCGTCGTAACATTTTTGTTTGAGCACGTCGCGCATTTGCGCTTCTTCGAGTGTGAATGCGCACAGGAGTCCTAAACCCCGAGAGTTCGATACGATATTCGGAAATTCTGATTCGAATTTTTTCAATTCTGCAATGAGGTACTCTCCCTGGATTCGTGCATTCTCGACAAGATGTTCTTCTGCTATAATTTCAAGATATTTTTGTGCGCGGATCATATCAACCAGATTTCCTCCCCAAGTCGAGTTGATACGGCTCGATTTCATAAAGACATTATCATGCGCTTCGTCTATTCTTCGTGAGGCAAGTAAACCGCAGACTTGCATCTTCTTCCCGAATGTCATGATATCCGGTTTCACAAAGTGCTGGTGTGCCCACATCTTCCCCGTGATGCCTACACCTGTTTGCACTTCGTCAAAAATGAGTATCGCATCATTTTCATCCGCGAGTTGCCTGAGCGATCTGAGAAATCTCTGACTAAAATGATTGTCACCACCTTCACCTTGAATTGGTTCAATGATGATTGCTGCAATTTGATCAGGGTAGTTTGTGAAGGCTTCCTTCATCTGCTTGATAGACCGATCCTCATCTATGAATGCTTGAGCTTGATTTGCATCGTTGAGAGGGAAGTGAAGAACTGGTGCGTCAATTCTTGGCCAATCCTTAAACTTGGGATAGTAGAGCGTTTTGGTTGGGTCAGTGTTTGTTAACGACAAGCCGTATCCATTACGTCCGTGGAAGGCATGTGTGAAGTGTAAGACTAAATGACCACGTTCTTGAGTATAACCCTTTACAAAGTTTTTCCGGACTTTCCAGTCGAATGCAACCTTCACAGCATTCTCGATCGCGGCACTTCCACCTTCGATCATGAACAAGTGTGGGAGATATTCAGGGATGGCGACTCGGCTAAAAGTCTCAACAAATTCTGCCATCTCGACAGTGTAGGCGTCGGAGCTTGAAGGTTTGTTTATAGCGGCACGAAGTAAGCGTTGCTTGAATGCCGAATCCAGCATTTTCGGATGATTCAATCCAACCGGTCCAGAGGCGAAGAATGTGAAAAAATCGAGAAATTTCTTGCCGGTACGAGCATCATAAATCCAGTTTCCTTGCGATTGCTCAAGATCAACCACCAAATCGAATCCGTCCACTAACATGTGTTTAGCAAGGACTTCATGCACCTTTTCTGCCTGGATGTGGACAGGTTGAGCCTCATAGACACTGAAGGTCTGGGAAGGAACAATACTCCCTATTTCATAACTTGTTGACATATTCGCGCTTGTTTTCGAGATTATTAGAACAAGTTAAAACGGCATTGCGTTTTAGTGGTATCATTTAGGATAAACCAATCCGAGCAGTTCACCCAGTCATGACACAGCAATTCATCTCACCGTGTAAAATTAATCTGGGACTTGAGGTACTTCGCAAACGAGCCGATGGGTACCACGAACTCAACACTGTTTTTTTGAAAGTTCAAGCGCCACACGATACACTGCACATCCAAGAGTCGAATTCATTTCTTTTTACCTCTAACGACACAAATATCCCGACGAATGATGACAATCTCGTCGTTCGGGCATTTAAACTTTGTGCGCTCGAGTCTAGTAACCAATTACCCAACGTTCATATTCACCTTGAAAAGCAGATTCCGACAGGTGCAGGATTGGGTGGGGGTTCTGGTGATGCCGCGACTGCGATAAAGATGTATTCTTCATGTGTGAGGGAGTTAACATCAGTACAGCAATTTGAAATTGCAAAAAGACTCGGGGCCGACGTGCCATTTTTTTTACAAGAAGACACAGCAATGGTCGCTGGTGGTATTGGTGATATTCTTACCCCGATAACATTTGCATTAAATCATCCTTTACTTATTGTCTCTCTTAAACAATTACCGATTTCAACTGCCGATGCGTACTCAAAGTTAAGATTGATTGAACACCGATTGCCTACTGAACTAACTAGAATTATCCAAAGCAAACCCGTTTCGGATTGGCGAGACAGAATTATCAATGATTTCGAAGAGGTCGCATTTGGGATTCATCCAATTTTGAAACCGTTAAAAAGTTCACTATACCGCTACGGTGCTGCGTTTGCTTTGATGAGCGGGAGTGGCTCAGCGTTTTTTGCTATCTTTGAAAGTCAGGAGGTACTCATGGATGCACATGAAAAAATATTAATAGAGTATCCAAGCGCGTCCGTGTATCATTCGGTTTAGATCATTCGTACCACAAACAGAATTAACAAATCTCAGTCTATATGAAATCACTTTTTATCTCGGTTATTCTCTTCCCTGCATTTTGCTTCGCTCAAGAGGCAAAGCGGGAGTCTATTGCCTTGACGGTCTATAATAACGACCTCGGAGTTGTTCGAGATGTTCGGTCTTTCGATTTGACCAAAGGACAGTCGCAAATCAGACTTGTTGATGTGCCTGCGCAAATCGATGCGACTTCAGTGAAGATAACTGCACTAAAGCATCCGCAAAACTTTGAAGTGCTCGAGCAAAATTTCGAATATGATCTCATCAGCCAAGAGAAGATTCTGAATAAATTTATTGACAAACCAATTACACTCACAAATGATAAAGGTGAGAGGATCGAAGGGACACTACTCGCGTCCCAGCATTTACAGGTGTCACTCTCTTCACCATCCGGGATACTCTTGATTCCGAATATATCTCAATACCGAATATCAGTACCGAATTTACCAGGCGGCTTAATTACACGACCTACACTACTATGGGATGTGACTTCAAGTACTACTCTCTCAAATGAGCCACTGGAAGTGCTTTACCAAACGTCGGGAATTTCCTGGCACGCTGAGTACATCGCAAGTCTCAGTGACGATGAAAAGTCAATTGATTTGACTGGTTGGGCAAGCATTGATAATAAGTGTGGCGCAACATTTGAGAATGCGCGAGTAAAATTGGTAGCGGGTGACGTGAATGCTGTTACTCCACAGCCGACCATTCGCAGAAAGACTTTTGCAATGATGGCAGCTGATGAGACTGCTTCGGTTCAAGAACGAATCCTTGCAGAGTATCACCTCTACGACCTAGGGAGAAGCACAACGATAAAGGATAATGAAATCAAACAGTTGTCGCTTCTGAATGCTTCGAATATTACGGCCACAAAACATTATACGTATCACGGCGACAAGAATGTGGAAGTAACTTATGATGTGATGAATTCTACAACGAATAACCTCGGAATGCCATTGCCCGCAGGTACGATACGGATGATGAAAAAAGATAAAGATGGCACATCTCAGTTCATCGGCGAAGATAGAATCACACATACCCCACGTGATGAAAAGATTACTATCAAAACAGGCAATGCTTTCGATTTGCTGGGTGAACGAACAGTTACGGAGTCGAAGAATAACGAGCATTCTACTCGACAGACAATCGTCTTGTTAGTAAAAAATAGAAAGAAAGAATCGGTTACGATTGATGCAATCGAAAATGTTGGCGGCAATGCCGAGATAATCAAATCATCAATGGAGTACGAGAAGAAGAATGCAAATGAAATTATCTTTCATGTCCCAGTCTCAGCGGGCAGCGTTCAGAAGGTAGAATTTACTGTTTTACAAACTTGGTAGAATCTACGATTAAACTAACGACTCAAGGTTGATTGCCTGCCCTAAGTGTGGCATTTCAACTGTCCAGTGAAGTTCAGCTTCGATCTTTGCCTTGAGTGCAATGCGTGCTTGATCTTCACCGTGAGTAAGGAAAACCTTTTTCGGAGGCTTGGGCATTGACTTTAGCCAGTCCAAAATCTCGTCCTGGTCGGCGTGTCCACTGTATGAATTCAGTGTCTGAATCCGTGCTTTCACTTCAACTTGTGCTCCGTGAATGTTCACATACTTTGCGCCTTCAAGAAGGACTCTACCAAGCGTGCCTTCGGCTTGATATCCTGTCAAAAGTACAATCGTGTCTGCATTTGGTAAACGATTGGCGAGGTGATGCATAATCCGACCACCAGTTGCCATTCCACTTGCGCTGATAATGATTGCCGGACCAGTGAGACTATTAAGCCGCTTTGAATCTTCCACTCCTTTTGTGAATTTAAGTGATTGAAATCTCAACGGATTCTTGTCTGGCTCATTCAATTCCTCATTTGTATATATATGCTCGTCAGGGAATTTGTCATAGACGTCGGTCACTCCCGTTGCCATGGGTGAGTCAATAATTGTTTGAATGATGGGAATCTCTTCGTCGCGCATCAGTGCGTTCAAACAGAAGAGCAACTCTTGGGAGCGATCAACCGCGAACGCAGGTATGAGCAACGTGCTCTTTGTCTTGATTGCCTCCAAGACAACGTCGCGAAGTTCGTTTTTGGGATCAATCGACTTGTGCAATCTATCTCCATAAGTTGATTCGCAAACGACGTAATCTGCTTGTGGTGCATCATCTTTAGGCTTGAGATAAATCGGACTCCGCCGGCCAATGTCACCCGAAAAAAGGATGCTTATTGGCTCTCTGTCATCATAGCGTTTTTCGATTCTGATTGAGCACGAGCCAAGAATATGTCCAGCATTTGAATATTCGGCAGAAATATTATCCGGTAATATTTTTTTCTTGTATCTCTGAACTGGTTGAAACAGGGAGAGAGTATCTTCTGCGTCTGCAGAAGTATAGAGTGGGATTGCTGGTTTATGTCTTGACCAGCCGTGATGGTTCGCGTTCTTGGCATCCTCTTCTTGGAGTTTTGCCGAATCCCTCAAGACGTAACCAGCAATTTCTATCGTTTCCTCGGTAGCAAAAATCGGTCCTCGGTATCCATCCTTCACAACATGCGGAAGAAATCCAACATGATCCAAATGTGCATGTGTGATGAGGATATTCCCAATCGCCCCAATAGGAATTGCGAGTGGAAGTCTGTTCATTTGGCTTAGCTCTGGTGGACCTTGGAATAAACCACAGTCAAGTAAAAAGCCGCGAGAGGTTGAAGAATAGACAAAATATTTTGAACCGGTAACTTGACCAGCGGCTCCTAAAAAATGGATGTTCAGCATGGCGTTCCTCCAATGTGTCTTGAATTATTCTGCAGTTTTTTTCTTCCGTTTGGTCGGGACTTTGTCCTCAACTATTTCAGTTGGAGCATCACCCCAAAGCCGTTCGAGATGGTAGAACTCTCTGGCAGTTTCCTGAAAAATATGCACGACTACATCGACGAAGTCAACAATGACCCAGTTGAGTGTATCCCAGCCTTCGCTCTTCCACGGTTTGACTCCTCGTTCGCGCAATTTATTTAAGATATTTTCTGCGATTGCTTTTACCTGCATATCACTTGAACCAGAAGCAATGACGAAATAATCTGCGAATGAGGTGATGGTACGGACATCAAGAATTTTTATATTAGTTGCTTTTTTCTCCAAACCAAACTCTGCCGCAGCCAGGGCGATGAGTTTATTTAATTCAGGCTCGGGCTTCGGCGCAGGACGCTTACGCGGAGCCTTCGGCTTTGCAGGGGCAGTTTTTTTTGTCGCAGTCTTAGCGACAGTACTTTTCTTGGTCGGTGTCTTTGCCATTGTGAGGTTATTTCATTGGGCTTGTGGTTAAATAGTCTTTTCCGATGACTACGGCAGCATCAACAAATGCATTCGAGTCCGGTTCATGAGTAATGCGCATTGGACTGATTCCGAGTGCGTAGGCGATCTTTTGTGCTGATGCCGTATCAGAAACTTTATCTATGATGAACGTATGTTCGATGTCCTTTTCTTTGTAATTAGTCATTTCGACAACATCGAATTTTCTTGCCCTCAAAAAGTCAGTAAATATTCTTGCAACGTTGGCAGTACCTGATCCATTGAGTACATTCACTTGAATATGTTCGCCTGCTCGTACTAACAAATCATTTCGCTCTCGGGTACTCGAAACTGGTGGCTTGATCCACATCCTGCTTATAAATTGCCAACCGAGTAAAAGTACTATGAATGCTGATGCCCCTAAGAGTAACCACATCATTAACGAACGAATTTTTTCGGAGCGACTTTTGGCCGGACTTTTCGAACGGAATGGTTTGGGGATGCGGAGTCGGAAATTTGCCAAGTGCGACAGTTAACGCAGAGGTGAAAACAAACTACGGTCCGAGGCAAACGGAGAGTAGTACGATGAGTAGGGAAGTCCGTTATATTCAATCCTCATAAAAGTATGCTCTCCCATTTTCCAATCCAGTCGAGCGCTTGAAAGGTAGATGCCATTAATGCTTTTTTGAAATTGCGTACCGAGCGTGCTAAACGGAGAATATACTGCTGATACATCCGCAGAAATCGCCAAATTATCTGCTGTCTGGTATGCAAATGTGTTGGTGAACATTCCCAAACTCGTTGATTGCCCGCCACCAGTCATAAATGACATCGTGTAAGTTTGGTGCATACTCAATCGCATCGGGTCGAAGAGAGACGAAAAGATATTCTCGCCATGATTCGACATCGCACCAATCGTCGAAGTGGGTTTATCTTGCTCTGAAATTCCAGTCTCCGGACGGAACTGAGCCAAAGCTATACTTGCTACGAGGGAAAGAAAAACGATTATAAAAAACGTTTTCATGAGTTTATGAATAACAGGTAATGACATACTACTGCTATATCATAATCGTAAACGAGGGAAAGAAGTTTCTGTTTCCAGATTTTCCGAACAATTCTAAAAGAAAAAGGCAGGTCAATATGACCTGCCTTTTCAAAAAATAGCGCTTTACGACTTATTTGATAGTCGCGCCAGAACCTCTACGAGTTGTTCCGCCTTCGGCAGGCTTAACAGCATGTTTGGTCATATCCATCTTTGGTGCATCTGGAGGAGCAGCCTGTGTTTTGCCTGCTGTCTTCTTTGCTGGCTCAGCTTTTTCAGCCGGCTTTGAAGCGTCTGCAGGAGCAGCACCACCTAAGAAAGCTGTGATGTCAGCACCCAATTTCTTGTGAGCTTCCATGAACATGTTGCAAGAAGAATTACCAGCGGCGATCTGAGCGTCAAGACCTGCGATAGCAGCCTTCAACTGATCATTGGTTTCTGTCTTTGCATTGTAGTAAGCATGAATGCTATCCATCATTGCACTTGACTTCGCCATATCGTCATGCTTTTTCATTTCAGCTTTGAAGCCGTCAACCTTTGCTTGATCTGCACCAGCTTTTGCTGCTGAGTCGAGCTTAGCGGTCCACATTGCATGGTCGCCAATCATTTGCTTGCTGCCGTCTTCCATCATTTTCATGAGTTTGTCGGCATCAGCCCTTCTTGAGTTGAAATCGGCGATCAACGCTTCATCTTTCTTTGCGCCACAGCTTGTCAAAATGAAGCTGAGTGCAACTACTGTCAGTACTGAGAGTATCGAGAGTTGTTTTTTCATTGTAGTAAATAATTTGATTCTAAAACGCTATACAAAAATACGAAAATCCTGTGACCCCGGGCGGGCTCGAACCGACGACCCTCTGATTAAAAGTCAGATGCTCTACCACTGAGCTACGGGATCAAAAACGCTTTCTCAGTGTCAGATTGTTCGCCACCTTGATTGCGGGCGTATAACGCACAACAGCCTGTTCGGGTTTCGTAAAGGTTTAGCTAATTCTGGGTTCGTTCGGAGTTGCGGGATTTGCGAAATCCCATGCCCGAACTGCCCTCAACTCCTCATAGGTATAGCTCTCGCCAAGGTTTTGCTTTATAGGCGCAAGGGTTGCCGTGCCTAAACTCCGAAAAGCGGCTTGAATCCGTGGGATCTTCTCCGCCTGGACAAAGCGCGTGATGTCCGAAATTTCCCCTGAGGCGATGTGTGCTTCCAGATGGATAATCACTGTTGAGAGTGTCAGTCCTCTTGATTCAGCTATATCTACCGGAGACTGACCTTGTCTAAAGAGCCGAAGGGTAGCCGAGGAAGTTATCGCTGGTTTCGGTGGAATGTAGTCGGCAACAACAGTCTTTCGAGGGAGTGCTTGGTGCTCCCTCAAGTACGCGTGAATCTCTTCTATAAATAACTTTCCGTATTTTTTAGACTTGGATTCACTAACTCCTAAAACCTTTATGAATTCACTCGGCGTCTTCGGCAGACGATTTGTCATATCCCTCAGCGATGAGTCGTTGAAGATCATATATGGAGCTAATCCAGATTTATCTGCGATATTTTTTCTGAGGACTCTCAATTTCTCGAATAGCCTGATGCGACTTGCGTCTTCCTCGTTTCCGGCTCCATTATGCGAGGCGACCTCGGAACCAGCACGAGAACTCTGTGCTCTGACAGGAATGCTACTCATCTGAAATGTTCGCTCGCCTTTCATTATCTCCCAAGCAAGAGGAGTGAGTTTGAGGACATTGTAATTATCCGCATCTTGGGTTAGGTACTTTGATCCTAAAAGATCATGAGCTAATGCCTGCCAGAACTTGACCTTTTTATCTTTGCCGATTCCGTAAGTCGAGAGATCGTGATGTCTGTTGCTTAGGATTCTCTGATCTTCTGATCCACGTAAGACATCAATCACATATTTTATTCCAAAACGCTGATCAACTCTCGCAACGCAAGAAAGAAACATCTGAGCATCGCGCGTTGCGTCAGTTTTGACTTCGGAATTGCTTCGAGTGCAAATGTCACAGTTTCCGCAGTTGTCTTTTTGGTAATACTCTCCGAAGTACTTGAGAATTATTCGCCTCCTGCAGGTTTGTGCTTGAGCGAAATCCATCATGTTGGAGAGCTCTTGCCTTGCATGTTTCAACTCACTCTCGCTTCGAATCTCACTGAAGAAATACTCGATTTTGCGTTTGTCACCATAGTTATAAAAGAGCAGGCAATCCGATTGTTCGCCGTCTCTTCCAGCTCTACCGGTTTCTTGGTAATATCCCGCCAATGATTTTGGTAGATCATAGTGGATGACAAATCTGACGTTGGATTTATCAATGCCCATACCAAAGGCAATGGTGGCGCAGATGATATCAATTTTATCTTTTACAAATTTTTCTTGAGTTGTTGATCTGGTCTCAGCGCTCAATCCTGCGTGATAGGCAAGTGCCTTAAATCCCTCACCTCGCAGCTTTTCAGCGACGGCCTCAGTGCCTTTCTGGCTGAAGCAATAAATAATACCTGCTTCGGATTGATGGTCTTTGAGGAAGTGGAGGAGCTGTGGAAATTGCTTATCCTTCATCAAGGCGGCGTAGCGGAGATTCGGACGATCAAAACTTGCCTTAAAGAATAACGACTCTTTTCCGAAATGCAACTGGGTGACTATATCTTGCTGTACTCGCTCGGTGGCTGATGCGGTCATCGCGAGTTGGGGAATTCCTGGAAATTTTGTTTTTAGAATGCGAAGCTGTCGGTAGTCCGAACGGAAATCATGTCCCCACTCCGAGATACAGTGTGCCTCGTCAATAGCAAACAGCGAGATTTCGATTCCTTGGAGGAATTCAAGAAAAGAGGGCATCATCAAACGCTCAGGAGCTACGTAGAGTAATTTGATTTTGCCTCTGCGTATTGCATTCATTCGTTCATCAACATCACCAGCGAAGAGTGAGCTATTGATGAACGTCGCCGGTATTCCGCTTTCTATTAGCCCATCTACTTGGTCTTTCATTAGTGCGATGAGTGGGCTTACGACGATGGTCAAGCCTTTCATCATCAACGCCGGTAGTTGGAAGCAAAGCGATTTACCACCGCCTGTGGGCATAAGTACGAACGTATCTTTTTTTGCGAGGACACCTTCAATGATTTCGCGTTGGAGGGGGCGAAACGTTGAGTATCCAAAATATTTTTGAAGTAAATCTTCCATACAATTTTTTTGATTCGGGCGATACCATTTTGGAGGGATTGCTTTATCATACCCTCTTCGTTATATAGTTATGCGCCCGAATGCAAACACGCGAAAGCTCATTCCTGTTTTTTTTCTCCTTCTTGGTGTTGGGTTTCCTTCGCAATCTTATGCGCAATGGATAAATGTTTTTTCTTTCCCAACCGTAGCACGCTCCATTCATTTCTTGAATGAACTCGGCCACCCCGAGATCGGATTCGCTGGGTTAAATGATGGTTCAATCTGGAGAACGATGGATCAAGGCGGGACTTGGAAACGGATGTTTGTTGAACCCGGAGGATTAAGTATTACTGATATAACATTCAAAGATCGGCTCACGGGTTGGTATTGTACTGCTCCGTACCTTACACAGAACGGAGCCTCAACTGTGCGTCGAACAACTGATGGCGGATTGACGTGGAATAATATTTTTACAGAGTTCGCTCAAGGATTTACTGCAATTTATTATCACAGACCTGGGAGGATTTTGTTCCTCTCGGAGTGGGGTAGGGGAGGATTTAGTTCAGGTGACGATGGGGATACTTTTACTCTATTTACTACCCAATTTCCTCTGAATGGCTATGCCTTTACCGACGCGTCGAATGGGATTCTTTCGTTTGCGGGAGGGTCGCAGTTTAATCTGTATAATACATCTGATGGCGGCGGTAATTGGAACATACTCTTTACTGGGTATAACTGTTGGCAACCAGCATCAAAACCAGGGACTCCCACTTTCTTCATGTTTAGCGAATATACTTCTACGCTCTATCGGAATGAAGGCTCAGGATTGCCGTGGAGTACGATTAGTACTATCGGTTCCGGGAAAAGTTACGATTTTACCGGCTGTTTGCGTGTAAGTGGATGCACTGGGGAGTTGTATGTTCAATCTGCGGTCAAACCCGACGGCCTATACTCCTCTGCCGACGACGGCCAAACGTGGCAGGCAATCGGCGGACCAACAGGAGAAGTTGACTCTCGATTTTGGATAGATGGTGCGGATGTTATTGCCGCAGGTTTGGACGGAAAGATATGGGTACTTCATAATGCCTTAGATACGATTCGTCTATCGCCGCAATTGACTGATGATAAATTTCACAGCACACTGAAATTGGGGTGTGGGCATGATACGACGATTGCGTTTTCGTTCGAGAACGATATTCCTATATCTGCAGGACTCGACTCCTTTGCTTTTGATCTATCCTTCAACTCCGATGCAGTGGAGATTACGGATGCTCAATGGACGAGCGGATGGGGCATGACTTTTCAAAAGATTAGTAACGGACTCTTCCACGTCGTACTAAAAAATTCACTCCACAAAGAAGCATTACCAAAACAATTGCTGTCTCAATTTTTGATTAAGACATTTCTGAATCGAGATACTGATGTCACAATATCGTTGTTAAACCCAATGCCGTTCCTGAATCCTACGAGCAACGGAGGCTGTAGTTTTATTGAATTGCCGCCAGTGATTCAGAATGCTACTTCAAGTGTGCGGATTCAAACACTTGATAGTTGCGGTGATAAAACAATCCGCGATTTCATGAACAATGTGCCCGCGAAATTCCGCATACTAGGAATCTACCCGAATCCTGTTAAAGATGAATTGCGAGTTGATATTGAAACTGTATCGTCAATGGTTGGGACGATAACAATCACCGATGAGCTGGGTGTTAGACGTTTCAAATCAGAGAATAATTTTCAAGGAAAGACCTCGCTGAATGTTCCAATTACATCACTTCCATCGGGCTGTTATCACCTCATCATTAAGTCTGAGGGTACAACTGCAGAATCGGATTTTATAAAAATCCATTAAAATTTTACTTCATTACCTAAACAATCCCGTAGAATTGCAGAGCATGAACGTTAATTCCAAGCTAAAGCGAAGGTCATTGCTGATTCTATCGGGAGTACTCCTCGGTCTTTCTTTCCCTCCCTTTGGGTTACTTGGCGGGTTTTGTGCTTTCTTTGCACTCGTTCCGTTACTGATTGCGCTCGAAGATACCGTCCGCTTACGTAATGCATTCACTCGCGCTTATCTTGCGATGTTCGTGCTCACGTTGATTGCAACGTATTGGGTTGGTGGCTCCAACGCTGGCGGGCATGTTGATCCTTTTTTAATGATCGCGGGTATTACATTAGATTTTTTGCATCCGTTATTTCTGCTGCTTCCAATTCTACTTTATGACGCCACTCGGAGAAGATTCGGAAATCTTGCTGGCCTGGTAGCATTCCCGATCATCTGGTTAGGATTTGAATTTTGGCACTCCAATGGTGATTTTTCTTTCCCGTGGTTATCTCTATATAATACACAGACTTATAACCTGTACTTCATACAATTTATTGATATAACAGGGTCTTTCGGTATCTCGCTCCTGGTATTGTTTGTGAATATGCTACTGTATTTGTTACTACGATTCGAAAGGGTTACCGGTAAGCCCCTCTCTGCTTTTGCTCAAGCGATCGGATTTCGGAAGTACCTTAAGATTCAGTTTCTTTCTGCTATCGCACTTTTGTTCATCTTACCATATCTCTATGGTTTGATAAAGCTCGGCGCCACCGATACATATGCGAGGAAGATCACCATCACAATTATTCAACCCAATATCAATCCTTGGGACAAATGGTCGTTGGGTACAAACCAGGTAACAGATTCAATGTTTCATGCGAGCAAAACTGCACTTGCGAAGACTTCAATTCATTCAGATTTGCTTCTTTGGCCAGAGACAGCAATAACTTACCCAATCACCTTGCCATGGAAGTCAGGTGATCTTAATAGTGTGTTCCATTTTATTTCCGAAATCGGCGTGCCGATACTCACTGGGATTCCGGATAGGGAAGAGTACCAAAAAGGTCGTGACGTTATTCCCAAGGACGCAAAAATGATGAAAGACTCACTTTCATTTCATCGCGACTGGAATTCGGCGATGCTATTTAGTTTTAACTTGGATGGAAAACCCTCGTATCAACGGTATCACAAACAAAAGCTTGTACCGTTCGGTGAGCGAGTACCGTTTGTAGATGATATTCCCATACTCGGTGATTTAATTGGATGGAGCGTTGGCATTGGAAGTTGGAATACGGGTGAGGGGTATGATTACTTCAAACTACCGTTCAAAGGCTCACTCGTTACCGCTCCAGACACCGCTCGGATTTGTACGATGATATGCTATGAGTCGGTTTATCCATCATTCGTTCGGGAATTTACAAATCGTGGTGCAGAGCTCATCACAATCGTAACCAATGATGGTTGGTATGGCAAGAGTTCTGGTCCCATCCAACATAGCCAATTTGCCGTTCTGCGCGCAGTAGAAAACAGGAGATGGGTGGTGCGCTCAGCAAACACAGGAATCTCATCTGTGATTGATGACAAAGGCAGATTTATTCGTGAGACTAATTGCATGGAAAGCGCATCCGTCACACAATCAGTCCCACTCCTGAGCGAACGAACAATCTATGCACGACTCGGAGATTTTATTGCTATCCCATGTGAATGGGGAAGTTGTGTGCTGCTCCTTGGATTAGTGGCAATGCGTATCGTACAACGAAAGAAGAAATAGGGAGCTAAGTTCTCAGCTCTGCTGTTTCCTTGATACTATTACTGTTGTGTTTTTATATACTTCTATTATTATATCGTACTATTATGATTGTTGAGCAAAAGAAAAAAACTACACTGGAGAACATCTCTTACGATCCTATCTACAAAAATGCCGCTCGCAATGCAATTGATATTTGCCTGAACGTACAAAAAGGCGAACGTGCGACAATTATCACAGATCTTGAAACCCTCCAAATCGCCGCAAGTCTTTACGATGAATTAGATCATATCGGCGCGAATGTGCATACATTCGTAGTCGAGGATTACTCTGAACGCCCGATGCTCCATATGCCTTCCGAGATTCTTGCTGATCTCGAAAAATCAGATGTGACTATCTATTGCATGCAGGGTCAGGAAAATGAATTGCAAACTCGCAAAGAGATGATGGGTGTGATCAACCGCATCAAGCCTCGGCATGCTCACATGGTGAATATCAATCACGAGATCATGGCTGAGGGTATGCAAGCGGATTTCCTTGCTGTTGATGCCATCAGTAAAAAAGTATGGGAGCTTGCGAAGCAGGCTAAAAAAATCACGGCAATTTCACCAGCGGGCACGCACATCGAAGCAACTTTTTCACCAGAGTTGAAGTGGCTTAAGACAAGTGGCATTATCTCGCGTGATAAATGGGGCAATCTCCCCGGGGGCGAAGTGCTCACATGTCCAGCCGATGTGAACGGAGTGTATGTTGTTGATGGAGTCGTCGGAGATTATCTCTGTGCAAAGTATGGCGATCTCAAAAATACTCCACTAACTATTCATGTCACAAACTCTCGTATCACGAAGTGCGAGTGTTCAAACCAAGAATTGCTCGAAGAATTTTTGGAATACACACACCGCGATGAAAACTCTGACCGCGTTGGCGAATTTGCCATCGGAACAAATATTGGCGTTAAAGATATTCGCGGCTTAATCCTACAAGATGAAAAGATCCCCGGCTGCCACATAGCATTCGGTTACCCCTACTGCGAACACACTGGAGCGAAGTGGTATTCCGAAACACATATCGATGTTGTAGGCAGAGCCTTCGATATTTGGATTGATGACTTGAAAATCATGGAGGCGGGAAAGTTCTTGATCGGGTAGTGCCGAGATTTTTTGTGGTTCGTGAGAATTCTTCAATTACAATATATACAAATGAGACTCTCATGGAATGTCTCTACCTCTTCCACTGTTTAGATGGCCTCACAATGTAACTGTCATACGTTTCGTGAAAGAAAAAACTGAACTTAGTCTGACTATCTCACAAGGTGGGGATAGCGAATATCAGGTTTCTTGTCTTACATGCTCTCGAAGCCCGCATAACAATGCGAAGCCCGAACTTGATAAGCCCAAATCCAACTGCGGAGTTGTTGGTGTCTTCAACCATCCCGAAGCCTCGGTCATAGCCTATTACGCACTCCATTCGTTACAACACCGCGGCCAGGAAGCTGCTGGGATAATTGCTGCCAAATGGGAAGGCAACAGCGGCAAGAAACGTAAATTCTCTGTTCATAAAGATCATGGCCTTGTCCTGAGTATTTTCGCGGATTCAAAAATTCTTACTGATACGCTTGCAGGGGATTCCGCAATAGGACATAACCGCTACTCCACCACTGGAGCGAGTGGGAAGACAGAAAATATTCAGCCTTTCTATATGAATTACCGAAGCGGTAATTTTGGATTAGCGCATAACGGAAACCTCACAAACACCCATACACTTCGCGAGACACTCAAGACTCAAGGTACCATTTTTCAGACCACGACTGATAGTGAGATTATTCTTCACCTTGTAGCGCGTTCACAACAAACTGATCAAATTGAACAGATCCGCGATGCCCTCCGCCAGACACTCGGCGCATATTCATTGGCGCTTTTGACAGATACTGCTCTTATCGCCGCTCGAGACCCGCATGGTGTGCGTCCGCTTGCAATCGGAAGAATTAAGCGTAACGACGGCGAGTGGTCATATATGGTAGCAAGTGAGACGTGTGCGTTTGATATCGTAAATGCTGAGTACGTCCGAGATGTCGAGCCTAACGAAATTGTTATTATTGACCGGCACACCGTCGAAACAGGTCAGATTAAATCTATAAAGATAGACGAGAACCCACCGATACCAACGCATTGCATATTCGAATACATTTATTTTGCAAGACCCGATTCCAAAATTTTCGAAGAGAGTGTAGATAAAGTCCGCAGGAAGCTCGGCAAGAATCTGGCATCGGAGAGCCCAGTGAGTAATGAGAATAATAAGCGCTTGACTGTCATCAATGTACCAGACTCATCCAATACGGCAACGCTTGGCTATGTAGCTCAAAATAATAAAGAAGGCAATCCATCGAAATATGAAATTGGATTGATTCGCTCGCACTACGTGGGGAGGACATTTATCCAGCCCGGTCAGGATAAACGCGAGACGAAGGTGAAAGTGAAGTTCAATACTGTGAAGGGCGTACTCCGTAACAAGAAAGTTGTGGTCGTTGATGATTCCATCGTTCGAGGCACCACATCAAAAGCTCTTGTAAAACTGATTCGCGAGGCAGGACCGAAGGAAGTTCACTTGCGGATAACCGCTCCGCCGATCACTCATCCATGCAAGTACGGCATGGATTTCCCAAGTAAAGAAGAGTTGATCGCAAATGATTTTAACAATGACGCAAAACTAATTGGTGATTCACTCGGTGTTGAATCACTTTCGTATCTATCAATCCCGAAGTTGTTAGATAGCGTGCCGCATGTGGATTCCAAAGGCAATAGGATAAGTTATTGTACAGCGTGTTTCACAGGCAACTATCCGATACCTATTGATGAAGATGCGATGAGCCAAGAGTCGAATGATGATTAGTCGCGATTCATCACTAATTATTTTTTTTATTTTTCATTTCTCATTTTGAATTGTTTAGTCACCGGCGCAGCCGGATTCATTGGATCACATGTTGTGGATTGGCTTCTTGCTGAAGGGCACAGAGTCGTTGCCCTTGATGATCTTTCGGGTGGGTTCGTTGATAATGTGAATCCGAACGCGATTTTTTTTGAAGCAAGTTGCACCGATCACCGCACACTTGCACGAATCTTTAATGAATATCAGTTTGATTATATCTTTCATCTTGCCGCTTATGCCGCAGAGGGACTTTCACACTTTATCAAACGATTCAACTACACGAACAATGTAATCGGCTCAGTTAACCTCATCAATGAAGCCGTTAACCATGATGTTAAGCGATTTATTTTTACGAGTTCGATCGCAGTCTATGGTCGCAATCAACTTCCCATGCGCGAAGAACTTGTGCCACAGCCTGAAGACTCGTACGGGATCGCAAAATACTCTGTGGAGCTTGAGTTGAAAGCCGCACATGAAATGTTCGGACTCGATTACGTTATCTTTCGCCCTCATAATGTCTATGGCGAAAGACAGAATACCGGTGATAAATATAGAAATGTGATCGGTATTTTTATGAATCAAATTCTTGCGGGCGAACCACTCACCATTTTCGGCGATGGCGAGCAAAAACGAGCCTTTAGTTACATTGCCGATGTCGCCCCGATAATTGCCAATAGTGCTACTCTCGAAGTGGCGAAAAATGAAATATTCAATGTTGGAGCTGATACGATTTACACTGTCAACCAACTGGCCAATTCAGTCATGGAAGCGATGGGGGCGACAGCTGCAATGAATTATCTACCGGCTCGGAATGAAGTAGTCAATGCCTGGAGCGACCATGAAAAGGTAAAGAATTCATTTGGTCTCTCTTCTGAAGTAAGTTTAGCCGACGGGTTGAAACGAAT
Source organism: bacterium (assembly GCA_037143335.1). Taxonomy (GTDB): domain Bacteria; phylum Bacteroidota; class Ignavibacteria; order Palsa-1295; family Palsa-1295; genus PALSA-1296. The sequence continues at coordinate 91,103 of JBAWZA010000010.1, forward strand.
GGCTGATTGGGTCAAGTCTGCTGGAGTAAGGGAGTCGAAGCCTTTTGAAGCAATTGAAATCCTAAAAAATCTCCCACCGAGTTGGAGAGCGATGATGAAGCAATGAAGACTGCTTCCAATAGTGACTTTGGTATCGGTCAGATAATCATGCCTCGGCTCGAAGTAAATGACTTCGTCGAAAATTCTGAATATAGAAGTTTTATTTTGAGTCTTGTTACCAACAAAATGGTTGGTGGATTTTGTATTTTTGGCGGTACTCTGGAGTCCATTCCGATTGTGCTTAAAGAATTACAAGTACTGGCATCACACTCCCAAATCCCCCCGTTACTTTTTTCTTGTGATTGTGAGTGGGGATTGCCAATGCGATTAAATGCTGGTGGTACAGAATTTCCGCATTTGATGGCGCTCGAGAATATGGGTGACCAAGATGGTATTCGTAAAGTTGGGAAAGCAATCGGTGTCGAGATGTCAGCGCTCGGTATGCACTGGAATTTCGCACCAGTGGCGGATATTAATTCTAATCCGAAGAACCCAATCATAAACATCCGGGCGTTTTCGGGTGATCCAGAAATTGTTGCACAATGCACTGAAAGTTTTTATTTAGGATTGGAGGATGCAGGGATTATTTCCTGCGCGAAGCATTTCCCAGGGCACGGAGATACCCATCAGGATTCGCATGATGAGCTACCTGTCATCGGTAAATCCGCTGAAGAATTTTTTGCGAACGAACTGATTCCATTCCAGCGACTGATTTCTAAGGGAATTCCCACAGTGATGACTGGGCACATTGCAGCACCGCAACTTGCCATTACTTTAGGTGCAGATTCAAACCAAGCAGAATTACCGGCTACGATTTCTCCGTTTCTCACAGAAAAACTCTTGCGTGAGGAATTAGGATTTACGGGGTTAATTATTACGGACTCACTTGAGATGATGGGATTGCAGAAAGTGATTAGTGATCCAGTGGAAATTGCACTTCGTGCTTTTCAGGCTGGTGCTGATATATTGCTGATGCCAACTAATCCTGTAGCCGTTTATTCCGGACTTCAGAAAGCAATTCAGGACGGTCTGATAACAGAACCGATGGTGACAGAAAAACTCGATCGTATCCAACATGTTAGATTAAAGTATCTCAACTCCGACCCACTCGCGATAGTTGTTGATTGGGACAACCACGAGGAATTGGCGCAGAGAAGTGCTACTCAGTCGCTCAAAGTTGAAGGCTCCATACCAAGTCCACTTCACCCTTCTTCATTTATTATTTTTTGTTCAGGTGTAGAACGTGAAATCAAGGCACGAGAAGAAATTGGGAAGTTTATCAATACGTATTTCCCTGCTTTACAGACTTATGTTATTACGAATCCAGGTGAGATGAATGGGGATGATTACGGCGCGAATCCCATATGTATCGTTGTTCATCGCCCACGTGGTGTTCTGACGGGTGATAAAAAACTTATTGGCATTTACGAAACAGTCGCAGATTTTATTAGTACGAGACTTCAGCAAGGTGGCAAGCTTGAAGGCCTGATCGTTTTCGGCGACCCAAATATCGCCGAATTGATTTCAAATCTCGAACCGAAATTTACGATCAACGCATTTAGCGATTCATTACCCTCTATCAAGAAAGGATTAAGTATACTTGGGAATCTTTAGCACAATGACAACTCATAGAAATGTGGCTAATATCCTATTGGTTGCTTTTTTGGTCTGCCTCAGTAGCTGCGGAGGACAGCCTGCTATCGTAAAGTCTAAGGAATCGATCGCGAAGTCGAAGCCTTCTCCTCAGAGTATTCCGTTTAAATACTCGCTTCACCTTGCAACATCAGGTTCGTTGAGTACTCCTCAGGATGATTTTTTTATGGATACGACATCTGAATATTCTTTTCGAACCGATCAGAAAATGAGTGATGGGACTTGGAAATCGCCTTTTGGTTTGGGTTATCTAGATCCGCCAGAGGAAGATTCGCTCTTACGATTTGTGCAGAATCCACTGCTTTACTCAATCGATGAAAATGACGTGACACCGCAGTGTCCCGAGGGAGATCAGTATGCACTCAAGCTTTATCGCACAGATACCAAGCAGGTGCTCTTCATTCATACAAATACTTGTTCGATAGAGTACAACCTTCTCTATGGCCCAAAACGGAAGCTATTCTCACAATTTATAGGTTATTTGGAGTTTCTCCGCAAGAAGTATCGCCCAGCATTTACTGAGTAATATCACCTACAAAAAAAACGCTGAATTGAAACGGAACCGTCACGTGTTGTTATAAGGCTAGACGACATACGATTACTAAAATAAGGAAAATAGGGATGCCCCCAAAAAGATTATCAAACTTTCGCAACGAAACGTACAAAGATTATTCACAGCCTAAAGAATTCTATGCTATGCAGAGTGCTTTAGCAAATGCTCGCGCCTCGTTGGGAAAAGAATATCCGATCCTTATTGGCTCTGAACAGATCAAGACGAATGATTTTATTATTTCGCGCAACCCCGCGAGACCAAATGAAATTATCGGTAAGTTCGCCAAAGGTACGGTCGGGCTTGCACAACGATCGCTTGACATCGCAACAAGAGTTTTTGAGACATGGCGGAATGTTAGTGCCTACGAACGTGCAGATATTCTACTCCGCGCCGCGGCAATTTGTAAACGCCGGAGATATGAGATCAACGCGTGGATGGTTCTCGAAGTAGGTAAGAATTTCGCAGAAGCAGATGGCGACACTGCCGAAGCAATTGATTTTTTAGAATTTTATGGCAGGGAGATGTACCGACTTGCCGGCAAACAGCCAGTTCATAAAAATCCGGGCGAGAATGGATACTTAGAATACCTCCCCCTTGGTGTTGGTGTCATCGTACCACCGTGGAATTTTCCCTTCGCAATTTTGGTCGGAACGGCAAGTGCCGCTATTGTGGCAGGCAACACTATAGTTCTTAAACCATCGAGTGATTCGCCGATGATGGGTTGGTTATTTGCTGAAATTATGAGAGAAGCAGGATTGCCTGACGGGGTGCTTAATTTCTTTACTGCTCCCGGTGGCGAGATCGGCGATTTCTTAATTAAAAGCCCGCTGACTCGTTTCATCTCATTCACTGGTTCGAAGGAGATAGGCTTGCGCATTATGCAGTTTGCAGCTGTTCCTGAAAAGGGGCAGAGATGGATTAAGAGAGTTGTTGCCGAGATGGGCGGCAAGGACGGAATCATCGTTGCCAAAGATGCGGACTTAGATGTTGCCGCCGCGGGAATTGTGGCAGCGGCTTTCGGATTTCAAGGACAAAAGTGTTCTGCCTGTTCACGTGCAATTGTGGAGCGACCAGTCTATGACCAAATAGTTGAAAAAGTTAAGGAATTAACGGAGGCGCTCGAAGTTGGTGACCCTACAGACAATAAATCCGTCGGACCAGTCATCAATCAACGTGCTCAACAGAAGATACTTGAGTATATCAAAATTGGTAAGTCGGAGGGAAGACTGATCACAGGCGGTGCCGCTGTCGGTAAAGACGGCTTCTACATTAAGCCTACTGTCATTGCTGATCTTGATCCCAATTCACGAATTGCACAAGAAGAAATTTTTGGACCAGTGCTCGGTATCATACCTGTGAAGGATTTTGATGAGGCAATTAAAGTTGCAAATAATACGGAGTATGGCTTAACGGGTGCAGTCTATATCAAGAACCGCTCAAAGCTTGAACGTGCGGCAAAAGAATTTTTCGTAGGAAATCTTTACATCAATCGTAAATGCACCGGAGCGCTCGTTGGCGTTCACCCATTTGGTGGATTTAATATGAGTGGCACCGATTCAAAAGCTGGCGGAAGAGACTACCTCCACCACTTTTTGCAAGCGCGCGTCGTTGCAGAGAAGGTGAAAACTCCTCCAGCACGAAAAAGAAAACCTGCAAAGAAGAAGGAAGAAGTCAGCTAAAACAACGACTCTGTTGTTAGTTTTATCCTTAGTGAGGCGTCAATTTTTAGTCGTCGAATCGGAGAGCAAAGACCTTAGATTTAGTAAAGCGATTTATGCCTCAGCGAACATATATCGAAGCCATCACCGATGCTCTCTCCTATGAAATGGAGCGCGATTCAGCTGTCTTCTTGATTGGCGAAGACATTGCCTCATTCGGCGGAGCATTCAAAGCGACTAAAGGGTTATTTCAAAAGTTCGGTCAAGATCGAGTCATTGATACACCTATCGCTGAAGCAGGATTGGTAGGCGCGGCTATTGGTGCATCATTTTTCGGCTACCGCCCCGTTGCCGAGATGCAGTTCTCGGATTTTATTACGAATGCTTTTAATCAACTCGTAACCGTTGCGGCAACGACTGCATATAGGTGGCAGATGCCTGTGCCGATTGTCGTAAGGTGTCCGAGCGGAGCCGGTTTAAGCGGTGGACCCTTTCATTCGCGAAATCCGGAAGTATGGTTTACACATCAACCTGGATTAAAAGTCGTCTGTCCAGCCACGCCTGAAGATGCGAAAGGTTTACTGATTTCTGCGATACGCGACGACAACCCTGTTCTGTATTTCGAGCATAAAAAACTTTACCGTTCTCTCAAAGCAGATGTACCCGATGGAGAGTACATTGTAGAGATTGGGAAAGCAAGAATTGCGCACGAAGGAAGCGATCTTAGTATAATCACCTATGGCGGGACAGTGCCAATGGCAGTTGAAGTAGCGAATGAATTCGCCGAGAAGAAAATAGCGAGAATCGAAGTAGTTGATCTGCGCTCACTTGCCCCACTTGATACCGAAGCAATCTTCAGTTCAGTAAGAAAAACAAATCGCGTTTTAATTCTTCACGAAGATAACCTCACTTCAGGCTTTGGCGGAGAAATTGCCGCACTCATTACGGAACATCTGTTTGAATCATTGGACGCGCCCGTCAAGAGAATTGCAGCATTTGACTCGCCCGTTCCGTTTGCTCCGAATTTGGAGAGGGAAGTGCTCCCGAATCAACAGACCCTTTATACTGCCATGTTGGAATTGCTTGCTTATTGAAGTCTCTTAATTTTTTACAATCGTAAATTCGACTCTACGATTTTGTTGTCTGCCTTCATCGGTCTCATTGGTTGTGACTGGGACAGTCTTCCCGTAGCCTTTTGCAACTAATCGCTTCTCCTTAATTCCTTTTGAGACAAGGTATGACAAAACCGATTTTGCGCGACCATCAGAAAGATTCATGTTGTATTCGTCCGCACCGACATTGTCAGTATGTCCTTTTATTTCTATTTGCAGATAGTCATATTCATTCAGAAATTTCACAACCCGATCAAGTTCAGCAAATGATTCTGACTTCAGATCCCATTTTGCAGTCTCAAAGAAAATATTATTCAGACGAATTGTTTGGTTGACTTCAATGGGTGCGAGATAAAGATCTTTTTGAATTTCGTTATAAGTCGTTACTCCCGAGGCGTCAAGATTTTCATTAATGCTGTAAAACCCTTTCGCTTCCGCTCGGAAACCGTAATTTTTCCCGGCCGGCAAGACGATCTTATAAGCCCCATCCTTTTCATTTGAAATCGCGATACCAGCATCCGTCGCTTCCGGCAGGATCTCGTAGTGAATATTGGAGGCGAGAGGCTCTTTTGTCTTTTGGTTGAAGACGTGTCCAGAAATCAGAATAACGGGTTTCGGGCGGAGTGATTCAGATAGCTTCACTCTGAAGATGTCGTCCTTGCCAATGCTATGAGCGGTCGAAGAAAAGTACGCGTATTCTCCGCTTGCAGCAATTGAAAAATGAGAATCATATCCGCTGGTATTGAGAGAAGGGCCGAGATTCTCGGGTTTTGACCAGTGCGTCCATGCGTCATCAAGTCTGCGCGAGACAAAAATATCCATATCGCCGTATCCGCCATGTCCCTTGCTTGAGAAGTATAGTGTCATTCCGTCAGGTGCAAGGAATGGAGCAGCTTCGTCTTCTGAGGTATTGATGTCAGCGCCGATGTTCATGGGTTTAGACCAAACATCACCCGGCTGCAAAAAGCTGACGTATAGGTCCATGCCGCCTTTGCTATTGCCATCGTTAATTGCAGAGATCAACTCCTTACCATCTGCCGCTAGAGAGAAGTCCGAATTCCTAGCCTTGTTATAGAAGCCTTTGATTGTTACCTCCTCAGGGAATCCCCATCCTGAAGACGTGCGATGAGACTCGGATATTCCTCTTCCGCCGGTCCCGTCCGGATGGTAGAGATTCATCAGCAGCGCCGAATTCCCGTCGGGGGATATTGAGATCAATGTATTGTAGTCCGGATTGTTGAGCGGCTTACCAGCATTTTTGGCCTTACCCCAGGTACCATCAGACTGCAGTTCCGAAAACCAGATGTCCTGGTCGTCTTTCTTTGTTGAGATTCCAAGGTTTTCCGGATGGCCTTCACGCACAAACCACAACGTCTTTCCATCGGCTGAGATCTGAGGTGTAATTTCAATATACTCCGAATTAACATTTGGACCAAGGTTCTCGGGTTTAACATCTGGTGTTTGCGCAACAGAGTTGTTGTACACGAGAGTGAAGAGAAACAAAACGCTAAAAAGTATTTTTAAAAATGTGTTCATTGTGAGTATGTATTCGGTGACAAATTTAAGTGAACGGTGCGAAAATACAACCATTTGATTAGCTCCCAAATAAAAGGGAGAATCGTGAAATCGGAAGGGATGGAATTGATGTAACTATTCCACTAAGAGAGCGTTTCAAATCATTACTTATATCACCATGAAAACATCAATTGTTATTCTCCTTGCGACGTTGGCTACGTTCGTCGCCGTTTCTTGTAAAACGAGTAGCCCCACATCACCTGTTGTTTCCACCACTGGCACACCTACCGCCATCGGCACTCCGATTGGCGCACCGACTTTCTCTACAATAGGAGCGGCGGGCGGATCCTTGATGTCTCCAGATGGAAGGCTTGAACTTATCATTCCAGCGGGAGCTCTCAGTTTGTCAACTTCAATTTCAATTCAGCCAGTGACAAACGAGGCGCCATTAGCTGCCGGTGTAGGGTTCTCACTCCTTCCAAACGGATTAAAGTTTAGCATACCAGTCACTCTACGTTTCCACTATGACGATGCTGATGGAAGTGGCAGTGATATCAATGCTATGACAGTTGCAACGCAAGAAGATGATCGGATTTGGTACGCATTTAATAGTGTAACTCGTGACGCACTTTCTAAAACGGTGAGTATCTCAACCACACACTTTAGTGCATACTCTCTTATGGATTTTTTTAGAATATCTCCGATAGAGTCATCAATCGCAATTAATAAGACACTATCCTTGGAAGTTGTTTTTGTATCAAAGGCAAAAAATGATAAAGATCCGAATGACAATATGACACCACTTGCGAATTACCAAGTATTTACGAATGGTGCGCAGGTCAGTTGGAGTGTTAACGGGACAACTGGTGGAAATCAAAATGTTGGAGTTGTAGCTCCGTCTTCAGGTTCATCAACTGTCACTTACACTGCGCCAGCATCCATAGCGACTATGAACGCTAACCCTGCTGCTGTAACGGCTACGGTAGATGTCCCCGGAGAGGGAAAATACAGTTTGATCTCAAGAATCAAAGTTCTTGATCGTCCTTCAGTTACAGGACGAATTTCGTTGACAGCCACAATCAGCGGATCGAAAGTAAACGCTGTGGGTGGGGGGACCGAAACAAAGACAGAAAATGGCTCCTGCGATTTGGTTTACGATCTCACAGGTGATTTAGTTGATGACGGACTTGGATCACGAAGTGTAAATTGGGATAATGCCGCTTTCGGAGGAAATGCAAACTGGGTTTCCGACGACGTTAGTATCTATGGATATATCTGTGATAATAATAAGAATAGGATGGTGACTGACACAAAGAAGACTATTCAAAATTTTTCGAGTACCGTCTCCGGACTTCAAAAAACAGGAGTCGGATTATCAATAAATGCAAATGGAACATATACGATCGCAATCGGTCCATCCACGAGCACCAGCGCCACGAACACCTCAACCACAGAACATTCAGGATACTGCATAAATCCAACACCTGAAAGTAATTCCTTTGCATCGCCAATACCATTTGTTCAATATTTTATACCCTATGTCGGTGGCAGTGGAGATAAAACAACTGGGAAGATAGACCCTTCACAGCCCAATAGAATTAACGGGTCATACCATGGCTCAGACCCCTATACTGTCTTTAGCCACGATACCACGGTGATTACTTTGCCGTTAGATTATACGATCACGTGGGACTTAACAATATCACAGTAAATTATTATGTCGTCACAAAACAGCGAATCCACTGAGTGATTCTTCGTTTGGATGAAGTAAATTCTGCTAAAAAGTAATCCAAATCCTAATCCGAGAAGAACATCGTCGGTGATTTGAATTTGAACCTCCCGCCTCTATAAACGTTATATTCTGACTATATTTATTCGAAGAATGTCAGAAATACCGAAACAAGAGTTAGCGAAGGCTTATGCCCCTCAAGATGTTGAAAAAAAGTGGTACTCCAATTGGGAGGCGTGTGGATTATTCTATGCGAACCGACCAGTTGATACGCCGCAGGATCCTACGGGTCGCCGCGCGTTAGACAAACCTCCGTTTGTTGTATGTATGCCTCCACCGAATGTGACTGGGATTCTGCACATGGGGCACGCACTTAATAATGCGATTCAAGATACCTATATCCGATATCACAGAATGCTCGGACACGAAGCACTGTGGATGCCAGGGACTGATCATGCCGGAATTGCTACGCAAACGAAGGTAGAAAAGAAATTAAAGGAAGAAGGGAAGACCCGTTACGATCTTGGGAGAGAAAAATTTGTAGAAGAAGTCTGGAAATGGAAAAACGAGCATTCTGATTTTATCGAAACTCAGTTGCGTGCACTTGGATGTGGCCCTGACTGGCGGCGCTTCACATTCACCATGGATGAGAAGTACGAGAAGGCAGTTGTTGAAGCTTTTGTTCGACTACATGATAAAGGATTGATTTATCGAGGCAAGCGAATTATCAATTGGTCACCCCTTGCTCAGTCAGCGCTCAGCGATGAGGAAGTAATTCACAAAGAGACAAAGGGTAAGCTTCATTATTTTCGTTATCCTCTCGTGGGTAGAAAGTCAGATGAGCCTGAATTCATAATCATTGCAACAACACGTCCAGAAACAATGCTTGGAGATGTTGCTGTTGCTGTGAATCCACAAGATGAGCGATATAGCAAATTAGTTGGTCGGAAGTTGCGACTACCCTTGATGAACCGTGAGATCCCACTCATTGCTGATGAGTATGTAGATAAAGAATTTGGCACAGGATGCGTGAAGATCACTCCTGCTCACGATCCTAACGATTTCGAAATCGGTCTGCGCCATAACCTTCCGCAGATTAACGTGATGGACACAAGCGCACACATCAACGAAAATGGCGGAGCATATCAAGGACTTGACCGATACGTCGCACGTAAAAAAATTCTTGTTGATCTCGAAGAACTTGGACTCATCGAAAAGATCGAGGACTACACCAACTCCGTTGGATACTCTGAGCGTGGTGGCGAGATGGTCGAGCCATATCTCTCCGATCAGTGGTTCGTTAAGATGAAACCTCTTGCCGAACCTGCTCTCCAAGTAGTTGAAGACGGATTGATTCATTTTCACCCTGAACGATGGATAAATACATATCGTCATTGGATGACGAATATCCGTGATTGGTGTATCTCACGTCAGCTTTGGTGGGGACAGAGAATTCCTGCATGGTACGGCGAGAACGGAGAAATATTTGTCGGAAGAGATGAAGGCGAAGCACGCGCACGAGCCAACAGTGCTGGTTATGACGGAGAACTCAAACAAGATGAAGATGTGGTTGATACTTGGTTCTCATCATGGCTGTGGCCGTTTGCAACTTTTGGGTGGCCTGATAATACCGATGATCTAAAGATATTTTATCCTGGCAATTTACTCTCTACTGCGCCCGATATTATTTTCTTCTGGGTTGCCAGAATGATCATGGGTGGAATTGAATTCACGCAAGGGATGGAAAATCCAGATGGCACATTACGCGAGAAAATGGAAGATCGCATCCCATTCACGGATGTGTACTTCCACAATATCATTCGCGATCAGCAAGGACGGAAGATGTCGAAGTCACTCGGTAACTCACCTGACCCTATTGACCTTGTAAAAAAATACGGGACAGATGCCGTCCGTTTCACATTGCTCTATCTTGCCCCACTCGGACAAGATGTTCGCTTTGGTGAAGAGAATTGTGAGCAAGGGAGAAATTTTGCAAATAAGATTTACAATGCGACTCGCTTCGTACTAATGAAGCGTGATGAATATCAAGCCACCCATCCCGAACCAAAGTTTGAGTCAGAAGATACTGAGTATAAAAAAATATTAATATCCCCCTCTCATTTACAAGGAGAGGGTAGGGGTGAGGTCCCTTCAGGTTTTACAATGCGACCCGCCTCCACACTTGCCGACAAATGGATTCTCTCTCGTGCCAACCGTACAGCGCGTGAAGTGAAGAAATCTTTTGATGCGTATCTCATAAATGATGTTACCAAACTTCTCTATGATTTCATTTGGAAGGATTACTGCGATTGGTATCTTGAAATAGTCAAGCTTCAGCCAGAATCAACTCCGCTTGCGGTTGAGATTTTGGAAGGCATACTCCGAATGATTCATCCGATCATGCCATTCGTTACCGAAGAGCTATGGCATGGGTTAACCGGGAATCCTGAAAGTGTGCTCATCGGCAGAGATGACTACATCACAGCAGATGAAGGGAAAATTGATGATGCAGCTGAGGAGGAATTTGAGTTTATACAAAAGATGATCGAGGCCGCAAGGTTACTGCGCTCGAACGCAAAACTAAATCCAAGCAAGCAAGCAGAATTTATTATTCGATTGAAATCGAACGATGATATGAGACTTGCAGAAAGTTCAAGGAATATCTTGGAGAATATCTGTAAGGCATCTTCACTCGTTATTGAATCGGAAAGCACCACAGAGCTTTCAGCGAAAGACTACTCCTCGGAGTTACTCGGTGGCAGAGGTCAGGTATTCATTAAGCAAGAAGCTCAATCCCAAGAAGAAGCGACAAAGGAGAAGGAGCGCCTGCAAAAAGAACTTGAGCGTATCACCAAACAATACCAATCACTCAGCGCAAAACTCAGCGACGAGAAATTCACAAGCCGTGCACCTGAGCAAATCATTGTGAAGGAGAAAGAAAAGCTCGAGAGCTTTAAGGTACAGATGGAGAAGTTGGGGGCACAGATCGGATAAATTTCTAAGCAGTATATGGCAATGACACCCAAACAATTTATTGACTCGCTACCTGAGGATCGCAAAGAGGTGATCTCAAAGCTTCGTGAACTGATCTTGAAATCTGATCCGTTGGTGAAGGAAGTCGTTGCGGGAATGATGGGGCGCGATTCCTTGATATTCCTACAAGGTGATATGATGAAGTACGCACTCTCAAGCGTCAAGGAGCACATGTCCTTTCATTCGATGGTAATGTATGGCAGCTCCATCCGATTTGGTACCGGTGATTTGCGCGAACGATTTGAAAAATTATTGCCGAAAGCAAAATTTCAGAAAGGTTGTGTAAATTTCAAGAATGCTATGCAATTGCCACTTGATGTTGCAGAGAAATTCATTGCCGAAATGGCACGCGCTGAATATCCGCCTCCACAATTCAAAGCGAGTATGGAGAAAAATGCTGCGAAGTTGAAAGCCAAGCGAGAGAAGGCAAAGGCGAAGGATGTTGAATAAAACAGAAATCACCCGCTACGCCCGCCACCTTGCGCTGCCCGAGGTAGGTGTTGTTGGACAAGAGAAGTTAAAGAAAGCACGAGTTCTGATTATCGGCACCGGAGGTTTAGGTTCTCCTGTAGCACTGTACCTTGCAGCCGCTGGTGTTGGCGCGATTGGTCTTCTTGATTTCGACACCGTTGATGCAACGAATCTTCAACGACAAATATTATTTTCAGAATCATCAGTAGGGAAAAGTAAAATCAATGAGGCACAGTCACGAATTCAAGCGTTGAATTCTAACATTGAAATAGAACTACATTCTGAAAAGTTAACTTCACTCAATGCAATCGAAATTATTTCAGGATATGATTTAGTCATTGATGGGTCTGATAACTTTGCAACACGATATTTAGTAAATGATGCATCTCTTCTTTCTGGTGTGCCGTTTATTTCCGGTTCGTTATTCCGATTCAGCGGTCAAGTGAGTTGTTTTGGATTCAAGGATGGCCCGTGCTATCGCTGTCTTTATCCTGAGCCACCGAATCCGGAGGATGTTCCGAATTGTAATGACGATGGCGTGCTCGGAGTTGTCCCCGGTGTGATCGGGACGCTCATGGCAACGGAGGCTTCGAAAGTACTACTCGGAATCGGGAAGCCACTTATCGGCAGAGTCTTGCACTACTACTCGCTCGGCGTAGAGTTCAGAGAGTATTCCCTAAAGAAAAATCCCGATTGCCCGATGTGCGGAGAGCATCGCACCATAAATGAACTCATTGATTATGATGAGTTCTGCAATGGTAAACAATTTGCAATTCTTGGTGATCTTTCTGTCGAAGAATATGCGATCTATCGGAAAACACAACCACACACACTCTTAGATGTCCGTGAAGATTATGAATTTGACATCTCTAATCTTGGTGGAATACTCATACCTCTTTCTGAACTCCCTGATCGTATTGACGAAGTCCCTAGAGATAAAGAGATTGTGGTGATATGCCATTACGGTATTCGCTCAAAAAAGGGGCAGATGATTTTGCGCTCGAATGGCTTCGATACAGTTCGGAATCTCAGTGGGGGCATTGAGGCATGGAGCAAGCGGATTGATTCATCAGTGCCGATGTACTAACGAACCATTTGTCGTGAAAACGCATTAACTCACATACAATAGTAGGGGGTGCTTGTTAATAATTAACAGGCTGAGATCATACCCATAACCTGATCTGGATAATGCCAGCGGAGGGACAAATGAATAACAAACTACACAGACCAAAAGAATTTCCGCCACCAGTAGCGCTCACCATTGCTGCTTCTGATCCCACGTCTGGCGCAGGTATCCAAGCTGACCTCAGAACATTCACGGCATTCGGTGTGCATGGCCTCTCCGTTATCACGGCAATCACATCGCAGAACACAATAACTGTTGAGGACGTCGTTCCACTAAACACGATCACAATTCGAAATCAATTTGATACGCTTAATGGTGATATCCCAATTTCATTTGCAAAAACGGGTGTCATTTGTAATTCCTCAACCGTGCTTGCTGTTGCTGACATGTTGCGAGATTCTGGCATCCGCGTCGTCGTTGATACTCCATTTAAATCAGGAACTGGTAGGGAGTTAATGGAGGTGGAGGGTGTGCAGATGCTCATTAAGAAATTACTTCCGATGGCATTCCTACTCACGCCAAATATACCCGAGGCAGAAAGAATTGCATCGCTGAAAATTAATTGTCGGCAGGATATGGAGAATGCGGCGAAAAAGATTCGCGAGCTAGGTGTAAGTGCAGTGCTTCTGAAAGGCGGACATTTAGAAGGCGATGAATCACCTGATTATTTCATTTCTGATTCAGAAGAATGTTGGTTCGAATCACCACGGCTGATACGAAAAAATATTCATGGAACAGGCTGTACGCTGTCTGCTGCAATAACTGCGAACCTTGCACTTGGCTTTGATTTGCATTCTGCTATTAAGCGAGCGAAGGATTTTTTGACAAACGCGATCAACACATCATTTCGGTTAGGGGATGGTGCATTGATCTTGAACACTGAGCAACTTTTGAAACCAGAATAAACATTTCGATATGGATAACTCAACGATGAAGCCTTTTCCGAAAAGTAAGAGAATTTACGTAGCGGGAAAATTATTTCCTGATGTTCAAGTCCCATTTCGCGAAGTGGAAGTTTCTGATACAGTTACTTTTACAGGTAAGGTCGAGCCTAACGAACCGATACGCATCTACGATTCGAGTGGTACGATGGGTGCACATGATATTAAGCAGGGAATACCTCCTATACGTTCGTCATGGATTCAGGAGCGTGGTGATGTTGAGGAGTATTCTCCGCGAAAAATATCTCCGATTGATAATGGTTACGAATCCTATTCACAAAGCGAATATGCACGCACGAAAGGAAATCTTCAAGAGTATCCTGGCCTGCGCCGCAGACCATTGCGCGCAATTGGCAATTCGAATGTTACCCAGATGGAGTATGCACGAAGAGGGTTGATTACGCCCGAGATGGAGTATATTTCTATTCGTGAAAACTTAGGGAGAGAGCAGGCATCCGAGTATGTCGAGAATCGACATTCAAAACGAAATATTCTAAATCAACAGCATGTAGGACAACGCTTTGGAGCTATGATTCCGCAGTATATCACACCTGAATTCGTACGCAGTGAAGTCGCTGCAGGTCGTGCGATTATTCCTGCGAATATCAATCATCCCGAACTTGAGCCGATGATCATCGGCAGAAATTTCTTGGTGAAAATAAATGCAAATATAGGTAATAGCGCAGTAGCAAGTTCAATCGATGATGAAGTTGAAAAATTACTTTGGGCGACGAAATGGGGAGCAGACACGGTAATGGATTTATCAACGGGGAAAAATATCCATGAAACACGTGAATGGATTATCAGAAATTCTGCCGTGCCAATAGGTACCGTTCCAATTTATCAAGCCCTTGAAAAAGTGAATGGCAAGGCGGAAGAACTTACATGGGAAATTTTTCGAGATACACTTATTGAGCAAGCTGAACAAGGAGTTGATTACTTCACCATTCATGCAGGAGTCTTACTCCGTTACGTTCCGATGACGGTAAACCGCATGACAGGTATCGTGTCGCGCGGTGGTAGTATTCTCGCAAAGTGGTGTCTTGCTCATCACAAAGAAAATTTTCTCTATACTCACTTCTCAGATATTTGCGAGATCATGCGTGCTTATGATGTCTCCTTTTCACTTGGCGATGGTTTACGCCCAGGTTCAATCGCTGATGCAAATGATGACGCTCAGCTTGGTGAGTTAGCTACGTTAGGTGAATTAACAAAGATTGCTTGGCAGCAAAATTGTCAAGTAATGATTGAAGGACCTGGTCACGTTCCGATGCAACTCATTAAAGAAAATATGGAGCTGGAATTAGACCAGTGCAATGAAGCACCGTTCTATACATTGGGACCTTTAGTTACTGACATCGCACCTGGATATGATCATATCACAAGCGCGATTGGTGCGGCCATGATTGGTTGGTACGGTTGTGCAATGCTGTGCTATGTTACTCCGAAAGAACATCTTGGTTTGCCGAATAAACAAGATGTGAAAGATGGAGTGATTGCATACAAAATCGCAGCACATGCTGCTGATCTCGCGAAAGGTCATCCCGGCGCGCAAGTGCGTGATAATGCTCTGAGCAAAGCGCGGTTTGAATTTAGATGGGAAGATCAATTTAATTTGTCACTTGATCCTGAGACGGCACGCGAGTATCATGACGAGACACTTCCGCAAGAAGGTGCGAAGACAGTTCACTTCTGTTCGATGTGTGGCCCAAATTTCTGTTCAATGAAAATTACCGAAGATGTTCGGAAGTATGCGATTGACTTCGGCGTTTCTGATCAAGAGGCATTGACGATCGGACTTGAGCAAAAGAGCGAAGAATTCCTCAAAGAAGGAGCTGAAATATACACTGCTTAATTTATTTAAGCGAGATACATGTCAGAGAAAACTCATATCATCATCGGTGGTGGGATAATCGGACTCTCAGTAGGCTGGCAGCTTTTACGAGCTGGTGTGAAGGTTGAGATCATTGATGCCTCTTCCGGAGTCGAGCAATCTACTGGATGGGTAGCAGCTGGGATGTTGGCACCAAACGCCGAAGCAGGATATGAAGAGGAAAATTTATTCAGACTCTGCATGAGTAGTTTATCGCTCTATGAGCAATTCCTTGCTGAATTATCGGGAGATGTGACGTCAGTCTCAGTTCCAAAAATAGATCGGTGTGGCTCGATGATGGTCGCAGTTACTTCTGATGATGCACGAGTACTCGAACGGCAGTACAATTTTCGTATGGGATTGGGCGAAATCGGTATACGCCTCGTGACAGGTATTGAGGCGAGAGAACTTGAACCGCTCCTCTCTCCGAAAGTGAAGCAAGCCCTATTCCTTCCAGATGATGCGCAAATAAATAACCGCTCTCTATTACTCGCACTGCAAGAGGCATTTGTGAATCGTGGGGGTGTGATTCATCGAAGTACAACAATTGAAGATATTCACACGAATAACGGAGTTGTAACAGTTGACGGCTTGAATGGACATTCGTATTCAGCTGATTCAATAACTCTTTGTGCGGGGGCAGGTATTTCATTACTTAATCTCGAAGGTATACCATCTATCCGTCCAGTGAAAGGGCAGGTTGTAACGTTGAAGAGTACGGATTCTCTTCGGCTCTCGCATCTTATCAGATCTCCGCGCGTGTACTTGGCGCAGAAGGATGACAAAAGAATCATGATCGGGGCTTCGGTTGAAGAAAAGGGAAATGATTCAAGTATCACCGCAGGACCGATTATGGAGTTGCTTCATTATGCATGGGAAGTTGTGCCTGCCACGTATGAATTAGAAATTGCAGAATTGAAATCAGGGCTACGACCAGCATCGAGGGATAATTGTCCGGTGATGGGAAGAACCGACCAGCCGAATATTTTCATCGCGACGGGTCACTACCGTAATGGATTTTTACTCGCCCCGATAACAGCGTATGCTATGAGTGATCTGATTCGCGAAGGCTCAACAGAATACAACATCCAAGCATTTGCACCGTCTCGTTTTTCAAAGAAACAATCGTTAGTATTTGCATGAAATTAATTGTAAACGGAAAATCCGAAGTTTGCGATGAGCAAATCATGCTCGGAGAGCTACTCTATTTGAATAAAATCAAACCGGACGAGAAAGGCGTTGCCGTTGCGCTCAACGAAGTCGTTGTATTTCGTGCGAAGTGGAGCGATACAATCGTTCGGGATGGTGACCGGATAGAAATTATTCGTGCAACACAAGGAGGATAATATGGAGAAAATTATCACAGATAATTTAGAAATTGCCGGTGTTAGATTCTCGTCTCGACTGATACTCGGCACAGCTCGCTATCCAAATCCCCAGATTATGTTGGATTCACTTGAGGCGAGCGGAACAGAGATGGTAACGCTTTCAATTCGGAGGCACGAAGTGTCGAATTATTTTGGCGAGAGTATTCTTAGTATTATCCGCGAGAAAAATTTCCACCTACTCCCAAACACTGCTGGTTGTTTTACTGCAAAGGAAGCTATACTTACCGCAGAGCTTGCACGCGAAGCTCTAGGAACAAATTGGATAAAGCTCGAGGTAATCGGTGATGACGAGACTCTCTTCCCTGATGTTGTGGAGTTGCTGAAAGCCGCAGAAGAACTTGTACAAAAAGGTTTTACCGTTCTTCCGTATTGCAACGATGACCCAATTACATGCAGAAAATTACAGGATATTGGTTGCTCAGCTGTGATGCCTCTTGCTTCACCGATTGGATCTGGAGCGGGAATCAGAAATGAATATAACCTTAGAATAATTCGCGATACAATTCAGATCCCAATGATCGTTGACGCTGGTATCGGCACAGCAAGTGATGCGGCGCAGGCGATGGAGTTGGGAGCAGACGCCGTTCTCCTCAACACTGCAATTTCATGTGCAGAGCATCCCGCCATGATGGCACGAGCTATGAAACTCGGTGTAGAGGCTGGTCGGGCAGCTTTCCTTGCAGGAAGAATCCCGAAGTTGCTTTATGCTGAGCGTTCTTCACCGCTTACTGGATTGATAGGTCATGCGTAAAATTGATTTTAGACTGTACCTCATCACCGATAGAAAACTTCTACCACCTGGCAAACTCATTGAGAAAGTAGAAGAGTATATCCAACTCGGTGTCAGATCGGTGCAAGTAAGAGAAAAGGACTTTACTGCACGAGAGATCTTTCAATATACTCTGCAATTGAAGCGAGATAATGTGGATGTGTTTGTTAACGATCGTGCCGACATTGCTCATTCCGCTGGTGTGAATATTCATCTACCTGAGCATGGGTTGTCGGCTACCGACGTAAAAGTAATTGATAAGAATATGTTGATTGGTAAGAGTGTACACTCAATAGATACAGCGGTCATGGCGGAAGATACTGGCGTGGATTTTGTCACTCTCGGTCCCATATTTGAAACAGAATCAAAAATGAAATATGGCAAACCGCTTGGACTTGACAAGCTGAAAGAGATTGCAGGTAGAGTTACTATTCCAATATTTGCTATCGGTGGGATAAATCCCTTGCGGGCAGAAAAATGCAGAGATTCAGGAGCATTCGGAGTCGCGGTTATCTCCGATTTGTTGCTTGCAAAAAATCCCGAGCTGCAGATTGAACAATATAGAAAAGCGCTCAGCAGTTTATGAAAAAAAATATTAGAGGAGTCCATGTTCTACTCGGAGCCTCTGCTGTGCTGGCACGGAGTGTGGAAGATTTAGCAGTGCTTGCAATACGGGGCGGCGCATCCGTCATTCAATTGCGTGAAAAAAATATGGCGATGGATCAATTCATTCCAGTTGCTAAGCGAGTTCGTGCTATTTGCCGTGAGATTACTTTCATCATCAATGACCGCGTAGATGTAGCCAAAATTGTACATGCTGACGGAGTCCATTTGGGTCAGGATGATCTACCAATTGCCAGCGCCATGGCGATTCTTGGTGAGGATGCAATAATTGGAATGTCATGTGGCTCAGTCAACGAAGCGATTGAAGCAGAAAAATCCGGGGCTTCATATATTGGATTCGGACACATGTATCCAACGAATTCGAAAGTTAAAGCAACGCCACCAAAATCGTTAATCGAACTAAGCGCTGCATGCTCATCTGTCAGTATCCCTGTAATCGCAATTGGAGGAATAAATCTACTTAATGTCGAACCACTCTTCAGCTGCGGTGTTAGCGGAGTTGCTATTCTTAGTGCATTCTCTCAAGCTCAGAACCCAGAGCAAGTACTATATGATTTCGTTCGCAATTTTCAATAATGAGATCGCTAATTATTCTTTTCTTATTTGTTCTTTTCAGCCTCACCTCCTGTGGTGATGGGAAGAAAAAATTATTTATGCCGGATAGTGTGCATTGGACAGATCAGGACATTCCGTTGGAAGACCTTCCGCAAGCGACTCTAAACACGGACAGTGTTGCTACCTTAGATCAAATGAAGGAGTTATTTTTGCCTGGCGATTCACTCATCGAAGGAAGGCCAATTTCTTATTATTTGAATCGGATTGACATTTCGCAAACTGCTCGCGATTTTTATCTTAAACGATTTATCCCTTCGGCTGAGCCAAACACTCAGAGAGAGACATACTCACTCTTTGATAGCCTGCTCACGAAGAATGATACAACGCGTCCATTCTATTATTTTCTATTTCTCAGGTTGCAGAAGTTAGAGGATAGCATTGATCCAATAGGATATATGGATGGTTCTGCTTCTACTTATGCTATGAAGTATGTTGATGAATTTTATAGACGATTGAAGCTCCCGATGTACCGTTCATCGTTTCCGTATTGGGTTCGTCATATCGTGAATTCAATGCCTAATATTTCGGCAGACGAATACAGAAAAGAAATTATCCGCGACCAAAGCAAAAATGCGCGAAAACTCACACCAGAGTTAAGGTTGCAAATTGAGTCGTTTGCTGATAGCGTATTCTCTTCGATCCGACATTAAGTTTGCATTCCGAACCGATGCAAACCTCATTCTGTTTTAGCGCAAGTTAATAAAAAATTTATGGGATTCTTTTCAAAAAATAACTCAGCCCTCACCGAATCAGCAATTTTAGATGCGCTTCGATCCGTCATTGACCCGGATTTGCACAAGGATGTGGTTTCATTGGGAATGATTAAGAATGTCGCCATTGATGGCGAAAAAGTTACCTTCACATTTGAACTCACTACCCCATCATGTCCGCTCAAAGATCAGCTTGAACTCGAAGCCAGAACAGCAGTCGAAAAAATTGCTGGTGTGGGGAATGTAAAAGTTACGATGACGGCTAATGTTGCAATGCAACAAGGCGTAAATCGTCCGACAGCCCTTGCAGGAGTTCGGAACACGATTGCTGTCGCCTCTGGTAAAGGCGGAGTAGGGAAGTCAACCGTCGCGGCGAATCTTGCTGTTGCACTTGCGAAAGATGGTGCGAAAGTAGGATTGTTGGATGCCGACATCTACGGACCAAGTATCCCGCTGATGTTTGGTTTGCAATATGAAAAGCCTGAAGCTCAGCAAGTGAATGGACATGCTATGATGGTGCCGCTTGAAGCGCATGGCGTGAAAGTGATGTCCATAGGGTTTCTCGTCGATCCGAATACCGCAGTTGTTTGGAGAGGTCCAATGGCAGCAGGCGCGCTGAAGCAATTTATGACTGATGTGCTTTGGGGCGATCTTGACTATCTTATTT
>JBAWZA010000011.1:0-96458 GCA_037143335.1 bacterium
ATTGCTTGCATGATCTAATCCTAAAATAGAGTGAATAAAAATTTGCCACTCGCAACGACTTGGAATCGCGATGATTCAAATTGTATTGCGGGAGCCTTTACTTCAATGATCTCGCATTTGTTTATGCAATAAGTCTCTCCAGGTGAGATTCCGGGTGTGGCATATATCGGTACATTGATAAATTGCTCGATGAGATTTGCTATGTCCGAATGCACGGCAAGCGCATCATCACCGATATGTGGAATCAGATATGAAATGATGATGCTAAATTCTTGCTCACCAAAAATTGCTTTGCCTGTTGGATCGAAGGAAGTGAATTTCGTCCTTCCGAGATTCAAGCTAAAAGCAGGGAAAGCCCCAATCGGCAATTTCTTCTCATCGTAAAGTGGCAGGTAGTGCCAACTAGAATATGTCACGAGTTGCGACGAGAATGAAGTCTGGAATCGTTGTTCGCGTGTCATGTTAAGAATAAATGTGGTTAAACTGCAACTCTGCGATATGGCGCGAGTAATTCGACATGTCTCGGTCTCAGGTCGAGATATTTCACTCGTGTTCCTGAAGGATTTGAGTGATCGGATTCAATCTCGATGCCCAGTCTGGCTCCGCCGAGTTTTGATTCCTCAAATACAATTGCGGCAATTTCAAGGATGACTTGGCAAACCGTTTCTGGTGCGCTTAGCGAATCAGGAAGTGCATATTTGATCCGATGCTCCAAGTTTTTCGCAAATGTAGCTTCGGGATTAACAACGATTGCGCCACGCGATATCAAGACAAGTCCCGAAATATCATTGATAGTTTCCGTGCCCTCGAAATCGTATGACTTCCAATTGATAATTGTGCCGGCAGGATTATCCATTCGATGAATATGTAAACCTTTACCGAAGAAAACATCGGTTTTGACTGCACTCGGAGTGTAGTCCCTTCCAAGATAGGTGTAAACCTGCTCAGTCGCTGAATCCAGAATAGATTGAAAGAAAGAAAGTACTTCTGTGTCAGTCGTGGCGTCTCGCATGTACTTCTGGAAATCCGCGACGGTTACTGGTGATGGATATGTGGACATTTTATTTTAATTACGAATTAGGAATTTGGGGGAAAAGGCTACGCACTACTTTGTCGGAGGTTCGGCTATGTGGAAGCCATGAGTGCCGAGGACAGTGGTGATGCCAACAATTATTGCGGCAATGTTTGAGATTGGCCCAGGCAATCCGGGGATCTGGTCAGCAATGCCCGCGATAGTCAAGAGTGCGGTACCAATGCCAGAAAAAAACTTGGCGATGTTTGCGCCATTCCATTTGAATAAACTTGAAAAAAATGTTTTCATAATGTGTTTGTGAATTGATTGTGTTGATGATGGGTGTTGCGAATTTCCAGAATAACTTTTTCAGAGTGAAGTCCAAGTGTAAGTTTTCTGAAAAAATTATCGAAAGCGATTTTGCTGCGGGTGATTGTATTATATGACCTCGTCGCTCCAAGAATAATGCACCCTTCGGTATCCGATGTCGTATTCCCAGAGTGAATTCTGATTCCTTCGAAGAGTGGGACATCGAGAACATGGGGCATCATCCGCCGAAAGCGAACGGAGTAGTCAATAATTACTTGGTAACTTCCGGTAGGAATCGCCGTCGCTCCTGGAACCTTGATTCCAGGAGCGCGGACGACATCCTCTAATGTGAAGCACTCGAATGAGCCATCAACCAGAAGTGAACCTATCGTACTCATCGGAGAGTAGATTTCACGTACTAAGGTGAGATGCATGATTATTGTTAGGGGACTAACTTGCGCTGGTGCTCAAGACTCCGAGGTAACTTGGCTGACCGACACCGAATGCAATGCGCTCAGTCATGCGAAGCATTTGCAAATCATTCGTGAAAGCATTGACTCCTTCAGCAGTTGCATCAAAGCTGATGCGAACATCCATTCCGCCATGCTGACCTAACCAGCAACCAGCGTTCTTCAGATTTCCGAAAATTGCGAATGGAGCACTTGCATGTGAGCTTGAGTCGTATGTTTCGACCAAGATTCCATTCGGGAGCACGACAATCGGAAATCCACGGAAGCTCAAGCCCGAACCGCTTAGTCCCTGACCACTCGCAACGCTCGGAAGAATGGAGTTTGTCAAGTCCCAGAAGTACCGATCATTCGCATCCTTCTGTTTGAGCAACTCTGTGAGAGTATTTTGCTCAATGAAAAGAGATGCACCACGCTGTTGCGCAGGAGAGAGCGATTGAACAAGATTGATGAGATCATCGAAATTCACATCAATATATTTAGTTTTGCCACTTGAAGCTGATCCGCCAAGATAGGTTGTTGTTACTCCGCCGGTATTCAAGATGCCCGTGAATGGAGTACCATTGCCACGGAAGACCTGCACATCTTCTTCTTGTGCAAAGACATTGGTGAAAATGCGCACAATGGTGTTGTAAATATCAATGTTCGCATCGTCAAGCAATTCGTTCGAGATCGGATAGATCGCCGCTAACTTTTTTGCTGTGAGTGTAAGTCTGCCGAACGTTGCGCGTGAGGCGGCGATAGTCGTATTCTCATCAGTCCATGCTGCTGATGGCTTACCTGCAAGGGTTGAGACATTGAGCACATTGCTCTTCATCCCAATAGAGGCGCAGAATTTACGTGCAAATCCGAATTCATTTAATTGGAAGAGTACATCAGCGAAGAATTCTTCGGGTACAAGGTAACCTCCTGCGGAATTACTTCCTTCGATCTGCGGAGCGAGGGTCTTGATATATTCAGGATCATACGACGATTGAATCGCATGAAGCTCGGAGTAATTATTTGCCGCCAGCGCTGAGAAGAATCGAAATGTTTTTCTGATTTTCTCTCGCTCAGCAGACTTGGAGGAGTTTCCATCGAGTTGCTTCAGTGTTGAGCGATCAGGAAGTGACTTTATTCGTTTTGTAACGGCTTCATCTATCAGAGATCTCATCTCGTTTCGATTAGCAGAAATAGTTTGTGTTTGTTCGTTCATTGATATCATTTTATGAATTATTAAAGTGTAAAAAATCTGTGCTCATCCGCTAAATCCGTGTCATCCGCGTGCTATTCCCCAATGCATTTCATGGCACACGGATATCACGGATTGGGCGGATGTTCACTGATGGGATTAGAATAAATTTGTAGCTTCTTCGAGGGTGAGAGTTTTGGAAATACTCGGCGCGCCGTCGTCAATGGCGTATGGATTTGCTGGCAATTCTACTTTCGAGATTTCTATCAATTCCCATTTGATAAACCGGTTGCCGCCGATACCGTTTGGCTCCCACTCGATCGGTCGGAAGGCGATGGAGTTTGCTGGCAGATACCCTGCTTCGTCGAGACGGAAGATTTTCTCTGCCAATTCGGATTCCTCAGAAGTTGCATACTCGGCAAGAGCGTAGAGTGCTGTCGGAGTCTCTACAAGTTTCAAGATTTTCCCGAGTGTATGTACTGGTTCATCAGTCTGTCCGTGCATCCAAAGGAATTGAGGGTTGCGAAGAAAATTCTCAACCTCTGCGCCTTCAATTACCATCTCATCTGCGGCGCGATCAGGGTCGGATGTAGCCGCCTTCAGCCATCTGCGGCGCGATTCTGGCGCGAAGTTCACATCCTCGTTGAGTTGCTTGAGAATCTGAATATCTGCTCCACTGAGTTCGTCAGCACAATTGTTGGCGAGCGAAAAAATGCCGTTTTTATCGGCAATAATTTTTCCCGGAATTTTTTTGTATCTTTTTTCGAGTTGTTGGTGTCTTATATTCATGAGATAGGTATGTAGTATATTATGATCAGCGAAAATCAGCCACATCAGCTTGATAATCCCTCGACGCTATCGAAGAACAGCACGCGGATGATACGGATTTTTGCGGATTCGCGCGGATTTGAATCTGAAAAATGAGAGTGTGGCGCAACGGATATATTTTTTTCATACTAGTTTTCATCGGGTGTGGCTCGCGCTCCACATTGAATGAAAACCGAGTGAGAATTTATTTTCAGAATTCTTCGGTTGCTGAATTTGAGTTATTGCGACTAGACTCCACAGGTTTGGTAGTGCGAAAGGATTCAAATTCTAACCTTCAGATTATCCCAGCTCAAAGTATTTCCAAAGTCGTAGTCAATGCACACGGTAGGCGTCAAGCAAGCATATTAGGATTTATGGGTGGTCTTGTCGGTACAATTGGTGTCACTGAATTGACACAAACTTAAGTATATTCCGTCTTATTTCTTGTTGCTATTGTTGCCCCTACTGCAGCAGTTATTGGGTCGATAGTTTCTACGAGCCTTGCAAGTGACGAGAAAAGTTTTGTGTTTGATAACCCCTCTGACTTCTTGCGGTTAGAACCGTATACAAAATATACCGATAGTGAACCACCCGAATTGCAGAAAATAAAATGAAGCGTAGTATAAGTACATTTGTATTCCTACTCATCCTTTCAGGTTGCAGTAGTGACAAATTTATTCTTGCCACGAGATTATTACCGCGGGCGGAGTATCGAATCTTGGCGGTGCATGATTCTGATCTTGTAGCAGTTCCTTGGATTTATGATGATCATATCAATCCTTTCGTGATTGAACATTTTGCGAAGCGTATCCGATTTGATTCGATAACGTTTCTTCATCAAGGCGAATCTTCAGGTAAGGGCGAAGCTTATGCTGGTGCCGCAATTGGTTATGTGCCAGGCATTGTTGCAGGTTCGCTTCTCTCTCCAGACGCAAACCATCTTTGGCCGCTCAGCCTCGGGATGCTTGTTGGTCCGGGAGTTGGAGCGCTCATCGGCTATTTTCTTCGTTCAAATGAAAGGGATATGCTTCCGATTTATCCAAATCTTCGGGACATTAAATTCACAGCATACTATTCTTACTATGAACCACCTGAATTGAAAAATCTAAAATAGAGTCCTTCATTTCCTCATTCCTGAAACCAGCCCTCTCTCTCCTCGTATTTTTGCAGCGTGAAATATCTCTTGCTCATTGGTTTTGCGACTTTGCTGGCATCGTGCTCTTCGAAGCCTATCGTTACGGTTAATCTGCGAAATCAGCAGGAGCATGAGTATATTCTTGTGAGCATTCGAGATACCTCCATCATTGTGCTGCCCACCTATGAAGAAATCGGCAAGGGAATCGCTCTCACACATGCCGAGGTGATTCCGAATAAAGACATTACTCACATTACGATGCAACCAGACCTCTCATTTTTGGGTAGGTTGCCAATAGGGTTGTTCGGTGCTGCTAGTGGCTTTGCACTCAAAGCCTGCGATTGCGAGGATCGCCTATCTCATAGCGTCGTTGGGTTCGCCGCTGGTTGGACGATCGGAGGATTCTTGTTCCTCCTCGAACACCTCAAACCCGATTCCTATTTTCTGTGGCTCGAAGCTGATAGATCAAAGCTCCGAAAAAAAGCTGTTTATCCGGTTGAGCCTGAGATAATGAAATACGTTCGTTGAATTACGAATCAAGAATGCTCTGGTCCACAGATCGTAATTCTTAATTCGTAATTACTCTCCAATTTGCATCATAGATGACATTCCCGACTACGAACACATTCCCTTTGCCCATCGGAAGTGGCGGAAGCGAGAGCATTGCTCTTTGTTCGTCAACTGTCAGCGATTGTTTAAGCTCTTGCAATCTGGCATGAATTTTCTCTTCGGCTTCGTTAATGATATTCTCATGCTCGATGACAATGTTCTTGCCGAATTCGAATGCTAATTGTTTTGTCAAGGCTTTCGAGAATTTTGTGAGTCCGTAATCCACCACATCACGTAGGAATACATTGTAGCTTGTCTCGGCATTCGAGAAATTTACATTGTCAGTATCACCTAATGCGATCTTCGGAACTCGGAACGCTTCGCGAATTGAATCGCGCATAGCTGCTCTTGATTTAGAGTAATCAATTTCCTTGTTGCCGTCCGATAGAGAAGTCAGTTCTCCGCCGTCGGGCAAGATCGCGAGTTTCGAGATATTCGATGCACCCTGATATTTTTCTTCCCACTTTGTACGGATATCATCCATCTGCTCTTGTGTGAGAATTGTACCCTGTGGGAATGTCATTACAGCACGTGGCACTGCATCGTTATCGAAAAATCGTTGCTGATAAAGCCTAAGGGCGCAATCTGTTTTTGCGGTATCGAGAATGTCGCTCAGCAATGCGTGGCCGTAGAACGGAGCTGTTCGAATATCGGATCGCTTGATATGAATAATATCACTCGCCGAAATTTTCGTATTCGTCGGGAAGAATGTGTAGTAACTCGGAAGCGCATCCGAGCCTTTCTCGACAATAAAACTCAGAGCAGGTAGCATCCACAATTCCGAGACTTCGCCGAATCCGTTGCGGACTTTCAAAAAGAGTGCGTTGCCCGTTGCATCGAGCCACTGACTTGCAAGTTCGAGCATGTCCGAAAGATCGAAAAGAGGATTCGGATTGCGGAGTATTTTTTCGAGTGGATGATCGTAGCCAAGTGATTGCTTCTGAGGCATCCCTTTCTTGGCAGTGATGAATTGGTAGGAATGAAATCTGCCTTTGCCGATAGCCTCTGACCTTGCATGCATCGCGGCAGAGACAGTTTCGCGGATGAAGTGAATATTCTCGCGAGGATTATCATACGAATTGATAAACCATGATGACATCGGCTGACCGGTTGTGACGCCGATAACAGGAGATGTTAACAATGATTGCTTTTTGGAAACAGAGATATTAATTTTTCCGAGAGTAAGGTTCATAATGTGATGTGCGGTAATTTTTTGTGAGTGGAAGTAAAGAGTAAGTCGGGCGGAGGAATTCTCCGCCCTCTTCATATCCGATTATTCCCCACATGCCCGCTCCATCATTGCCTCAGTGACAATCTTCAGAGCATGTTCCCTTGATTGCCAGAAGTCAATCAACTCCTCACCGACGTAGTCCTCAAGATCTTCGATATAAAATGCGAAGACTTTGATAAAATCCGAAAGATAATCTAAGTCGCCCGAATTCACGGCGACATCTTTTGTCTGATGACCTCTTGGCTTCCGAAGTCGGCTCGCGGGATGCGAAGAGTGGATGCTCGGAGCTGGCGTGAATTCTTTGGTTTGGTAATTTTCTGAGTTGATCATAATTTGGATGTAGTATTAAGTTAAGAAAATTAGTGTACTTATCGCGATTAACGGCAGTCTCTCTCTCTGCGGTCATTTCGAATGAAGTGAGAAATCGTTAAGCCTGAACGATTGTCGAAAAACGATTTCTCGGTCGCCTTTGGCGACCTCGAAATCACAAGAGTGATCGGTAGCCACTTCAAAAAAAGACAAAGATTTATCCATGCACCGAGAGGCGCTGTTTTTTTTAGTTCGGCTTTGGATTACGTAATTATTCGGGAAGTGTCAGGCTCTTGATTCTTTGCTTGATGTCATGCAGTCTGATCTCTTTACCTTTTTCGCGCGAGAAGGTACACTCTTTTTCCGGTCCGACAACACGGACTCGGACTTTCGGAATTCCGTTTGCCAGAAAATTCTGAACTTCTTCTCCGGCAACACCAAACCCCATTCGGGAGATGGTGGTAGGTTGGTCTGTTCCTTCAGTTGTGATTATGTATTTCTCAGCTTTCACTTGTTCACGTGTATTATTGCGAAAGTGTAATGAACATTTCCCCATGTCTGTTCCCGAAATCGGAACACACTTATTTTTTGCCCGATTGCTGTCCCGATCTTCAGATTAACTTAGAACATATAGCAGATAAAAAATTTGTCTGTCCGAACTTCTGAGTGCAAATATACGAAAATTTTTCACCTTTTACAAGGTGCCCATACAAAAAAAATATAAAAAAAAGTACAATATGCCGAAAACAGCCATCAGAGGGCAGAAATATTTTTGCTTTGAGGATGCCTGATTTGCTCAGAATTAATTTTCTTAGTTTATCGAGCTGGAAAATAGGTCATATAAGACATGTATAGACTGTCATAATTGCGAATTTTGATAAATATATGCCTCCAATCCTGTAGAATTGCGAAAAAGCTATACAGTTGTCCAGTCGGTAGTATCTTTTCCAGTGGTCAGGGATAAATTCTACTACAAAAAAAAATTACATCTTTGCACTTTTTTCATTCGTCATTCGTTCTTTTTGTTGTCAGAAAGCACATAAAAAGTATGGATACATTTCAGGAGGCGGATAACGAAAATCTTCAAACCAGTTCTCAAATCACTCGGCGCGAAACCCAGGGGCAACGACTTCGGAGGATGCGCGATGAGCGTGGGATAAAGCAAGGGCATATCTCGAAGGTAGCCAATATCACTCAAGCGCATTTATCGCGGATTGAGAACGATGAGTCTGGCGTGACGAAAAATACACTCCGCAAAATTGCAGATGCGATAAACGTGTCATTCGATGATCTCTATGTCCCGAAAAAAGATGAGGAGAGCGAAGGTCCGCGTGTGCTTGATATTGATGACATCCTCGCAAGCGATGCAGCGATGATTCGTTTCATGGGTGGCGAACGCCCCGATGATGCAACGATGCAATGGATTAAACGATCACTCTCCGTTATCCGCGGCGAAATCAGGAGACGTAGGGAGTATTAAAAACCCATCCACTTGTCCCTCTTTATTGTTAAAGTATATCGGACTCTAAAGATTGCTTTCCCGACGATCTGGTTTAAAAAATCCTAACATACTATTAGCAAAGTGAAACTTTGAAAATAAAATATAGGATCGATTTTCCGCCGTATCTTGCATACAAGATATCGGCAATAACTTTTGCTTGGACCCATCTCAAACATCACGTTATTGTTTTTTTTCAAACTTGTAATGCAGGCACCATGAAAACACTTATCGCTCTCCTCGTTATACTATTATCAGTGCA
This sequence comes from bacterium, assembly GCA_037143335.1. Classification (GTDB taxonomy): domain Bacteria; phylum Bacteroidota; class Ignavibacteria; order Palsa-1295; family Palsa-1295; genus PALSA-1296. Next base: position 8,811 of record JBAWZA010000011.1, read on the forward strand.
AGTTTCCAAAGCGCAAATAGATGTTCTTGGCAAGATCCAGGAAAAGGTCGAGCAGAAGGTTGATCAGAAAACTGACGAAGCAATAGAGAAGGCTCTTGAAGACGAGAAAAAGAAAGAGGCCGAAAATGCAAAGAAGGAAGATGCTACCACAACGACAGCAAATACCCCAGCTATAGAGACTTCATTTAAGAGTTATTCCAAATTTGATTTTGTCCCGGGAGAGAATGTGATCTTCTACGATGATTTCGCTCAAGATGCCATCGGCGATTTCCCCCCGAATTGGAATACGACCGGCACCGGCGAAGTGGTAACAGCCGGAACATTCGAGGGTCGTTGGTTAAAATGGAGTGCAGGTGTATCGTATGCTCCCAATCTTAGCATCACATTTCCCGATAACTTCACATTTGAATTCGATATGCTGATGCAAAAACCCGAAGGAAGGGAAGACCCTTATTTTGGCTTCGAAATTTATTCTGACGAGAAAGATGCATTGAACGAGCAATTTGATGGCGGTGGTAGAGCGGGCACAGCGGTGACGACACAGCGTGCATGGGATGCATCGAACTGGCTCAACGGTGAGATGCAAAATATTGGAACATCTCAACAGATCAATAACTCCGATCTCTACAATCATAAAACGCATGTTGCAGTTTGGGGGCAGAAGCAGAGGATGAGGATCTATGTCAATGAGACAAAGGTGTTTGATCTGCCGAAGGCATTTCCACTGGGAGCAAAATTGAATAGAATAAAATTTTCGAATAATCCGGGTTTGAATCTCAGCAATGATCAAGCAGGCCCGATTTTCATCTCGAATGTAAGAATAGCTGTTGGTGCTCCGGATATGCGTTCGAAACTTATGAGTGAAGGAAAACTTGTCACGCGAGGAATATTATTTGATGTGAACTCCGACAAGATCCGATCAGAGAGTTATGGCACACTCAAAGAAATTGCAGCAGTGCTGAAAGAGAATGGCTCTGTCCGTGTAAAAATTATTGGTCATACAGATAGTGATGGCGATAATGCCAAAAATATGGAGCTATCAAAAAAGCGTGCGGCATCGGTCAAAAACTCCCTCTCGACTGAGTTCGGCATTGATGCGTCACGATTAGATACAGATGGCAAAGGCGAATCACAACCGGTCTCGCCCAACACATCAGCCGAAGGCAAAGCAAATAACAGGCGTGTAGAGTTTGTGAAGTTGTAAGGTGGATTTTGAAACTCCCTTCCAACTCCCCTGTGTTCTCTCCTCACTATGCCCCGACCAAAAACAATTGCTGCTATAGGAGCTGATTCGCTGAATGACAGACAGCGCGAGATATTGCGTCTTATTGTGCAACAATACGTTCTCACAGCAAGTCCAGTTGGATCGCGGTATATCTCTCGTATTTCATCATTAGGTCTATCCGATGCGACACTTCGGAATGTCATGTCCGATCTGGAGTATCTCGGATTTATTGACCATCCGCATACATCAGCTGGCAGAATGCCGACTGATAAGGGTTATCGCCTTTATGTTGACACGCTGATGTCACCCGAAAATCTTTCTGTCGAAGAACGCAAGGCAGTAGCGACTTCGCTTGGTGCCGCGCTTACTCCTGAGGATGTGATTCGTGAGTCCACAAATTTATTAGCAAAATTATCAAAACAACTTTCGCTCTTGCTTCTCCCTGCGATGGATGATGGAATATTGGAGCGAGTGGAGATTGTGCCGATCTCATCAAACAGAATCTTGATGATCGTTGCCGCATCGAGTGGCAGAGTCCGAACCGTTACGCTCGAAACCGACACAACCATCGAGCGCTCGAAACTTGAGGAGCTTGGCTATGTCCTCAATTCAAGGCTTGCTGGAAAAAGTTTTCGCGAGGTTCGCTCTATTTTTAACGAAGCGATTTCCGATCTATCTGCAGCCGATCGCTCGATCCTCCGCGTGTTTATTCAATCACCTGAAAAATTATTCGAAGATGCAAGCTTTGAACGCGTAAAGTTATCTGGCGCGGGAAATATCTTCACGCAACCCGAATTCCAGAAAAAAACGAACTACACCGACGATGAATTTCAGAGCATCATCGAACTCATCGAAAATGAAGAAGTGGTCATCCACGTATTAGAAGGCTCGACGATTCAACCCGGTCTTGCAATTCGAATCGGTGCTGAACTCGAAGACGAGAGGATGTCAAACTACAGCATCATTTCCACAAAATACCGCATCGGCACTCAGCACGGCACCATCGCCGTCATCGGTCCAAAGCGCATGGATTACGGCAGAGTCACACCGATGGTTGAGTATGTAGCGAAGGCAATGAGCGCGGCGTTGGGGTAAAAATGTATAGTCAGTATATGCTTGCTACGATCCGAGAGAGTTCTCGGTAAAACTATCAATAGGATTTTATTATGTTCGCTTAGATGTCGGGGGGGCAGGTTCTAACAAAAAAAAACCTTATAGATTAGTGGCCTCTCCCTCCCCCTAAACTCCCGCCTCCTTTTCGTTGTTCATCATCTCCCAAAATCTATGTTTAAGAAAAGAAAAGGTATGAACGAAGAAAATACATCCGCTGCCGATGAAATGATGGATGTCGAGCAGGACGAAAGAGATACACGCCTTGCGAAACTGCAGGCTGAGCTTGATCAGACGAAGGATCAGCTTCTGAGGCGCACTGCCGAGATGGATAATATGCGCCGCAGGCATCAATCGGAGTCGGTAACCCTCATTTTTGAGGCAAATAAGCGGCTTATCACCGAGCTACTTGCAACCATTGACGACCTCGAACGTACACTGTCGTTTGTTAAGCCTGACGAACATTCGCCGCTGACAGATGGGATCGAGCTTGTTTATAAGAATTTTCAGAAAATTCTTGAAAAGAATAATGTGAAGGCGTTCGAGTCCATCGGCAAGCAGTTCGATGTCCATTTGTACGATGCGTTGATGGAGCAGGTCAGTGCGGATACTGAGCCGGGCACAATCCTCAACGAAATTCAGAAAGGGTACATGATGAATGAAGATGTGCTCAGACATGCGAAGGTGATCGTGGCGAAGCAGGCGGAGTAGCCAGTTGGAATGAGTGGGGGGACTTAGAGTCCACGCCACTAAATAGTAAATGAAATAATGAAAAGAGATTATTACGAAATTTTAGGTGTCGAGAAAAATGCTTCTGTTGACGATGTGAAAAAATCATATCGCAAACTTGCGATGCAATATCATCCTGATAAAAATCCGGATAATAAAGAGGCTGAGGATAAATTCAAGGAAGCGACTGAAGCATACGAAGTGCTCTCCGATACGGATAAGCGCGCGCGCTATGATCGCTTCGGTCATCAAGGCATGAAGCAGAATGATTACGGTCATTATCAAAACACCGAAGATATTTTTTCTCATTTCTCCGATATTTTTTCTGGTGGCGGTGGCGGAAGTATTTTCGATACATTCTTTGGCGGTGGCCAGCAACGCGGTCCATCAGGACCTGAGCGAGGATCAGATTTGCAAATTCGTTTACCACTCACTCTCGAAGAAATTTCCGAAGGAGTTGAGAAGACAATTAAAGTTAAGCATTACCGCAAGTGCGGGACATGTACAGGCACTGGCGCGAAGCCGGGAACATCTGTTCAGACATGTACGACTTGTAATGGCGCTGGACAGGTGCGCCAAGTTCGTTCGATGGGATTCGGACAATTTGTGAATGTTGGTCCGTGTCCGACATGTAGCGGAGCGGGCACGATCATCAAGGAAAAATGTCTGACATGTAGTGGCGAAGGACGTGTTCAGGAAGAGAGCACGCTGAAAGTAAAAATTCCTGCTGGTGTGAATGATGGAAATTATTTAACGATGCAATCACAAGGGCATGTCGGCAGACGAGGCGGACAAGCAGGTGATGCACTCGTGGTGATCGAAGAGCTTGAGCATAAAGTATTTGTCCGCGAAGGCGACGATGTTATCTTAGATCTTGATGTCACATTTCCGCAAGCCGCGCTTGGTGCGGAGGTTGAAGTACCGACACTTAGCGGTAGAGCATTGCTCAAAATTCAGAGCGGTATTCGTTCAGGTACGATTCTGCGAATGAGAGAAAAAGGAATTCAGCACCTCAACCGCCACGGAAAAGGTGATGAGCTTGTGCGAGTGAATATCGTAATGCCGACAAAGCTCTCAAAAGATGAGCGAGTGCTTATCGAGCAACTTGCTGAAGAAGAAAATTTTCGGATGCCCGGCACGGTAGGGAGTAAATCCAAAAAGAACAAGAACCCCAAAGCCGAGAAAAAAGAAGAAGCCGGAATGTTTGATGGATTGAAGAGTATGTTTTCGTGATGTCAGTCAAAGAATTCTTTTGGAAAGTAAAGAGTAAAGCAAATGCTGCTATACTTCAACTTTTTACCCCAAGAGAATTTAAATCGCTGTTATTATTTCTGGGAATCGGCTTCGCTGTTTTGCTCTTTCGTGGCGGCAAAGAATTATTCTACACGCTCTACCCGCCTTCAAAGCCAAATGAATTCGCTCAGCGTGAAGCATATAATGATAGTCTCTTCGCTGCACTCTCGCAAAAAGTCATCAACGAAGACTCGCTGAAATTTTCTATTCCTGAGGACTCCATCGTCGCAAAAGAAAAAGCAGAGTACGCCTACGAAAATAAAAAAGTAAAAACACTCACTCCTCATAGCATCCCGATCAATCACGCAGAAGAAGGTGATCTTGTAAGATTACCAGGCGTAGGTAAAGTCACCGCCGAACGCATCCTAACCTACCGCACCAAGCGCGGCAGCTTCCGAAATATCCGCGAAGTCATGAACGTCCAAGGCATCGGCGAAAAGAAATTCAAGCAGATTGAGGCGTATTTGAGGTTGAATTAATGCTGAACTACAATTAATTTAGTGACTTTCACTTCCTCAGTAAAGAGGTGAATTTAGGGGGAATTGGTTTGTAACTATCGGTGGTCGAAAGCGTTTTACTGCTGATGAAAATATTTTTAATCACTCTAACTTTAGTGGCAACAATTCAGGGAATGGTGTTGAGCCAAACACGTTCTCAGCCAGGCGATGGAAGGGATTTTATTATTGGGGGGTTTCTGAATGTACCTCATGAGAATCTAGATAGTACATACATAAAAAATAACGGTGCATCCGTTCTCGTATCATCATATTACGACAACGACGTGACTCTTTCTTATTTCGATAAAACCACCGGGTCTGAGGTAATACAAAAATCATACCATCTTCCTGCTCACAATGGCCTTCGGATTCCGCTTGATCTTCCGCACCTCAGCATTCCTACCAAAGGTGATTCTGCAGAATTTGCAACGTATCATCTTACAGGAAAAAAGACGATGAGTGTGATTTTCTATTCGAACGGGCCTAATTCAGGCGGAAGTTATCTTGCAATCCAAACTCCGGAATGGGGAAAAAGATATGTAGCGGCAAGTTATCCAGATTACAGCGACCTTCACGATACGAATCGTGGATTTTTTCTGGTTGTTGCGCAAAGTGATTCAACAGTGGTCATGATTAACCCTTCCGTTAATACAGCGGGCGGACACCAGGCGAATGTGCCTTACATAGTTAAACTTTCAAGAGGACAATCCTATCTTGTGAAATCGGCCGGATATGTTAGTACGTCAGATATTTCTGGGTCAATCATTCAAGCAATTAAATCTGTTGCGGTAATCTCAGGACATGAACATTCCGAGAACAATGGCAGAAAGGTGTCAATGCAGCAGCTTCTACCAGAGAATTTTCTTGATACAACGGGATATGTTGCTATCCCTTTCTCCGATTCAGCTTCAGCCAATTGCCGAGTATATGCTACTTCAAATTTGAGTGTCCGAAATTTTGGCACCTGTACGGATAGTAATCGTTATCTAACGCCTACGAATGCTGAAGTCGAAAACCTAGAGTGTCCTGTTGCCTTTGAAGCACAAAGTGGTTCACGATTCGGTGCTTTAATCTATGACCAAACGATGGGTTCAATGATGAATCTCATCCCACGCAGGCTCTGGAGAAATTCGTATATCTGGCAAGTTCCATTCGATAGTTCTTCAGTTCTTCAAAATGACTATATAACTGTAATCGCTGACCGTGCGGACTTCGACAGTAATAAAGTGTTTGCTTCAGTAAACGGCGGGACACTTCTGGCGATTCAAAATGTCATCAGTCTGGAAAAAATTTTTAGTGATATTCCTCACCACCCTACTCTCAAAGCAGCGAGGTACAAATTAGGGGGAGGAAGTTACTATGCTACTGCGATTCACCCGCTGATGGTTTATAGCTATGGGACACATGCCGTTAGTATTGATTCAGCTATGAGTTACTATTCATATTCCTCGCCTGCAGGATTTGCCATAGCTCCGATACAAACGAAAATTGGTGTGGGTGTTGATACACTGCCTACGGGATGGAGAGTATGCGCACATGACTCCACGTTTGGTTTAGAAGGCTATGGGATAAAGGGCGTGGTGTTGATGGATGATCAAGGTGATTGTTATGGTAAATGTCCCGTTTTCCGAAATTGCCACTTGGATGGCGACACAAGCTACACTAACGAGATTGTTTATTCTCCGCCTGATACTGATGTCTGCTTTAATGTCTCTGTGCTTAACGTTAATGATTCAGCGTATGCGCCACTTTACATTTATGATAGCATGGGGAATGCAACCATGATAGAACTTCATTACTATCCTCCCACGAACGGAGTAGCCACTCAAACAACTCGGTTAACTTTCACTCTTTCGCCAAACCCTGTTAGATTGAACTCGCTCATGCTTACATTTGAGCCGACGGCGGAAAGAAAGCGCATTTTAATATTTGACTTACTTGGCAAGCAAGTATTTTCGGCATCAATACCCGGTGAGCTCTTTTCATTCAGACTTTCAACCGACCAGCTAAGCACTGGCACTTATTATTTAAGACTTGAATCAGGACATTTGCGGTCAACTCAAAAATTCGAAATTGTGCACTGATCAGTATGCGCATAATTGCTGGAAAATATAAGAGTCGTAGCTTACTTGCGCCGAAGGGGGATACGACTCGACCGACATCCGATCGTGCGAGGGAGTCGCTTTTTAATGTGCTACAAAATTGGATTGATTTTGATGGGATAAATGTGCTTGATCTTTTTGCAGGTTCGGGAGCTTTTGCATTTGAGGCACTAAGTCGTGGTTCAAATTCCGTAACGCTCGTCGAGCAGAATCGGAAAGTCATTGAGACCATCAACGCGAATGCCAAAATTTTGGAAGTTGGCTCTGATCTCCAAGTAATCCAAAAAGATGTGTACGTGTGGCTAGCCCAACGAGCCAATCCCATTTCCCCAACTTCGGAATATAATCTCATCTTCGCCGATCCTCCCTACGACGACCCTCGTACCCTCACGGATTTGCCTAAAACCCTGTTTTCGGGACGGCTCTTAACGTCCGATTCTATTGTTATAATCGAACATCGTAAAGGCTCACAGGTTGGAATCCCTGATAATGCTTTGTGTATCAAAGAGTTACAGGCTGGAGAAGCGATGTTTACGATTATGAGATCTCGTGGGACGGACTCTTAGTCCGTCCGTACAAGTCTCGCGGACTATGAGTCCGCGCTACTAACTATTGTATGCGTAAAGCGATATATCCCGGAACATTCGATCCGATCACGAATGGGCATCTTGATGTCATTGGGCGGGCGGCTACACTTTTTGATGAAGTGGTAGTTGCGCTTGCACGCAATAGCTCGAAGTCGCCGCTTTTCACGGAAGAAGAACGAATGACACTCTGTGCTGACGCAATCAAGGAGTCGTTGCCGAAATGCAAAAATATCCAGGTTGATTCGTTTGATGGCTTACTCGTAGAATATGCTAAAAAACAAAAAGCTGTTGCAATCGTACGAGGGCTTCGGGTGCTAAGTGATTTTGAGTATGAATTCCAGATGGCGCTCATGAATCGGAAGCTCGAAGATATTTCGACAGTTTTCTTGATGCCGAATGAAAAATATACGTATCTGAATTCAACTATTATTAGAGAACTTGCACACTACGATACAGATATCTCAGATTTTGTACCGAAGTGCGTTGCAAAGAAATTGAAAAAGCAATTTTCGAAAAAATAATGATCTTGACTGACATCGAACATCGCCTCACATCCCGTATGGATCACTGTGAGGAAGCGGCAACCCTAAAGATCGCAGCGCGCGCGATCGAGCTCCGAAAATCGGGGAAGAAAATTGTAAGCCTCTCAACTGGCGAACCTGATTTTCCAACCCCTGCGAATATCAAAGAGGCAGCCATACGTGCGATCAATGAAAATTTTACGAAGTACACCGCCGCAGAGGGTATGCCCGAACTTCGTGCAGTTGTTGCAGAGAAATTTAAGAACGATGATGGCATTGATTCATCTGCCGACCGAGTCCTGATTTCAAGTGGAGGAAAACATGCTCTGAGCAATGCGCTCTTTGTGCTCGCTCAGAAAGGCGATGAAATAATTATCCCATCTCCATTTTGGCTCAGTTACTCAGCGATGACAGGACTGACGGAAGCTTCGCCAGTACTTATCGAGACGCAACAGGAAGATGATTGGCTTGTTACACCTGATCGCTTAGCAGATGCAATCACTCCACGGTCTCGCGTATTACTTTTAAACACACCACACAATCCGACAAGTACAATCTACACCGAAGATCAGCTTCGCGCCCTTGTTCCAATCATCGAAGAGCACGGACTCATCTGCGTCGTAGATGAGCTCTACGAAAAGTTAACGTATGACGGCAGAAAGCATTTTTCTCTTGGTTCTATTCCTGAGATTGCCGATCAAGTAGTCACCGTAAACGGCTTGAGCAAAGCATACTCGATGACGGGATGGAGATTGGGATACGCGACCGGTCCGAAGTGGATCATCGAAGCAATGGGTAGATTGCAATCGCAAGCAGTCTCGCATCCAAGTTCGATTTCGCAGAAAGCTGCTATCGAAGCATTGACTGGTCCACAGGAGAGCATCGAAGTGATGCGTCAAGAATTTCAGAATCGCCGCGACCTTGTTGTCTCACTTCTAAAAGAAGTGCCGGAAATTACTTTCAGCTATCCGATGGCAGCATTCTACGTGTTCTTCAATATTAGCGCCTATATCGGCAAGAAATTGCCAAATGGAAAAATTATTTCCGGTGGGGAAGATATTTGTCAAATGCTTCTTGAAGATCACGGACTTGCACTCGTACCGGGTGGTGCGTTCGGAAAGAACGATGCTATCCGACTTTCTTTCGCAGCGTCGCAAGCAGACATTCGCAGCGGTATTGAGATATTGAATTCAGGCCTTCGTTCGATCTCTTGATGAAAAAAGTATATCTCGAAAAGTTGGGTGATGCGTTTTCCGGCGTACGTATTGCTGTGATTGGCGATCTGATGTTGGATAGGTATCTTTTCGGGACGGTCTCTCGTCTCTCGCCAGAAGCGCCTGTTCCAATTCTGGATATTCATCGTGATGAGTGGCGATTAGGTGGAGCGGCGAATGTCGCAAATAATATTCACACACTCGGGGCGACAGCGTTGCTTATCGGAGTAGTAGGTGATGATTCCAAAGGCAAACGCGTCCGGCAGATGGTAGAGGAGATCGGGCTTTCGTCCGATGGTATTATTTCAGATACTGACCGCCCGACCACGATCAAAACGCGTGTGCTTGCATCCAATCAGCAAATGCTCCGTGTAGATCACGAGCAGAAGCATGATCTCTCCGACGAAATTGAAAATTCAGTCTTTACCTATCTCGAAGCGCAAGCTGATTCGCTTGATGGAATAATTCTTGAAGATTACAATAAAGGTGTTCTCTCGCCGAAATTGATCGGACGGATTATTTCTTTGGCAAAAGAAAAGTCGTTGCCAGTTTTTGTTGATCCTAAACATCATAATTTTTTCGCGTATCAAAATGCGACCGTCTTCAAACCCAATCGCAAAGAGATGGAAGATGCACTTGGAGTGAAGTGCGATACCGATAAGAAATTACACAAAGCAGGTTTTGATCTTCTCGCAAAACTTGATGCCGAAAATATTCTCCTGACTCTCAGCGAAAAGGGCATGTTGCTTTTCGAGCGAGGAGAGAGTGAACCTTTCGCTATTCCAACCACAGCGCAACAAGTTGCTGACGTCTCAGGCGCCGGCGATACGGTCATAGCCACACTTGCCGTCGCCAAAGCCTGTGGCGCATCTGTCCGCGAAGCCGCTATCATGGCAAACCGTGCCGCCGGCATTGTGATCGAAGAACTTGGTATCGTCCCGATCTATCGCGAGCAGCTGATTGATGCGCTGGTTGGGGATGTGGCAACCACAAATTCGTAGCTACTAGTCTCTGTCATTTCGAACGCAGTGAGAAATCGTTAATCGAATATATTTCAGGAATAACGATTTCTCTGTCGTCACGGCGACCTCGAAATGACGTAATGTTGATGAAGCGGTAATTACTCCACCTCCAATGATATATCCAACCCTGTAACAGAGTGTGTTAGTGCGCCGACGGAGATGTAATCGACCCCTGTTTCGGCGATGGCGCGGACTGTGGTGAGGTTCACACCACCGGAGGCTTCGGTCTCGAATGCTCTGGCATTTACTTTGACGGCTTCGTGAAGATCTGCGACCAAGAAATTATCAAGGAGGACTCGGTTCACGAGTCGGCGTCCGTGTTCAAGAACTATTTGCAATTGATGGGTTGAAGTTACTTCGATCTCAACGGGAATGAGCGGATGAGTTTTGAAATAGCTTCGTAATTTTTCTAAGACGGCAATAATATCACCACCATTTGCGGCGATGTGATTATCTTTGACAAGAATCATTTCGGCGAGCGAGTAGCGATGATTCTTTCCGCCTCCAGAGAGCACTGCTTGCCGATCAAACGGACGCAGTAGCGGAGCCGTCTTACGTGTATCTAAAATTTTTGCATTCGTACCGCTAACTGCACGAACGTATTTATTCGTCAGTGTGGCAATGCCGCTCATACGTTGCAGAAGATTCAATGCAACTCGCTCGGCGGTGAGAATAATATCAAGCGGTGCATGAACTTCGGCAATGCGATCTCCATGTTTGACAGCCGAGCCGTCGCGAACGAGATGCTGTGTTATGATTTTACTTTCACGATTTGAACGCGTAGCATAAATAGAAAATACTTCCGTTGCAATGTCAATGCCGGATAGTATCCCTTGAGCTTTTGCGAGGAAATACGCGCGCCCCATTTCATTGCGGTCAACGGTAGCAAGTGTTGTGGCATCGCGACCAGTGCTATCCTCGGCAAGAGCTTGAATGATGAGTTGACGCTGAATATCTGTCATGCGAATATTACTAATTTATTTTCCATCTTTCATCAACTGGGCAATCCCTACGATGAGCAAGTGCGGTGCGATGTGAGTGATAGATTTCGTCCTATTGTCAAAGATATGAGCTAAACCACCTGTTGCAATGACGATTGGTGCTTCGGCATCGAATGCTTCAGTTTGAATTTTCGCAACAATCCCATCAATCATCGCAACAGCTCCGAAGAGAATTCCAGATTGAATGCTCTCGACGGTTGATCTTCCGATGAGGTGAGGGGGAAATTGTAGTTCAACCTCGGGCAATAACGATGTCGTACTTGCTAATGCTTTCGCTGTAGATGCAATTCCGAGAGTAATCATTCCACCGAGATACTCACCTTTTTTGCTAACGAAATCAATCGTCGTAGCGGTGCCGAAGCTAATGACGATGACGGGTTTTTTTGCACTCTTGCCCCAACGATGATACGCGGAGTATGCGCCAAGTAATCTATCAATTCCGATTTGCGATGGCTCGTAGTGATTTTTGATAAACGGTGTATCGGCATTTCCGACAATTTTCACTTTTGCATTCGGATGAATTTCTTGCACCATCTTCACAAGTACTTGATTTGCCTCGGGCACAACGGATGCGATCCCAATCTGTTTTACATCACCCAGCGCTCCGAGCTTTGTGGACAAATCATCACAGCTCTCGCTGAGCAACGACTTTGTTGGATAGTGAAATAACATCTCGAAAGCTTCAGACTCCTTGAAGAGTCCGAACTTCGTCTGCGTATTTCCAATATCAATTGCAAGTAGCATTATGGTAGAATAAGTGTAGCATTCTGAAATCGCACGATTGCTCCCTCGCTCATCACACATCGAAGCGTACCGTCATCATCAATGCCATCGTAACGTAGGCCGTCGTGTAGCATGGAGTCAGCGTCCCGAACTGCAAAGGTCCCGATCGTGCGCATCCACTCCAATGCAGGTCTGACAAATTCGATGATGTCTGCGCCAGCCTCGAATAGCTCGAACATTAACGCAAGCGAATAAAGCAATTCTTCCTCGATTTGTCGCAGATCGAATTTTCTTTTGGCAACATTCGCGAATGAGGATGCTCTGTCCACTATTTCGGGTGGAAATAATTCTTGATTGATATTTACTCCAATACCAATCACAACGCCTTTCCATGTATCGCCAGACCAAATAGATTCGGTCAGAATCCCAGAAACTTTTTTATTATCAACGAGCACATCATTAATCCATTTGAGTTGAACGTTGACTTCTTCATCGTTCAGTACTTCAATGAGCCATGTGTTAACGAATTGATAGACAAGAAATGCCGCAACAAATTGCATCTGCTCACGATATTTCTCTGGCACCTTGGTGAGTATCACACTCATCAACAAATTCGCTCTGGGTTCGTCATGCCAAATGCGATCGGCAAATCTTCCTCTGCCCTCACTTTGGTGCGAGGCAATTACGACATCGCCGTGTTTTGCTTTACCCGAGTGGAGTAGATTCTTCGCATAGGTTTGCGTAGATGGCAGTTCATCAAATCGAATCGGTTTCCACATCAGCAAAGAATTCGCTTTTTCAAACGCAATAAATAATGAATCACCGGAATCGCAGAATAAAAGGCAAGTAGAGCGACAAGTGTTCCGGCAATGACATCAATGAAATAATGGTAGCGCAGATAAACGGTCGAAAAAATAAGTCCACTGCCGATAAAGAGCACAACCCAGCGCGTCCGTGCTCGGAATTTGAAACCAAGAAAAATTGAAAGCAGCGTAATCTCGGTATGACCGCTCGGGAAAACATCACGCGTCACCACCCGTGCGGCTTCGAAGTTCGACATACCCGCTTGGATATTCTCGCCCAAGTTTATCAGCCATCGCAGCGGTTCGGTCAGGAGTATGCCGGGCAATTCAGAGGAGATATTCCAAAACGTATGCAGAGTAAATCGAGGACCGATTCCAGGTAGCGCAAAGTAGCCGAGGTAGGAGAGAAGCAAACCATAGACGATGGTAAATCGCAGTACTTCGAGTTCGTCCGTGTTATGATCAATCCGATGTTCGCGCTTGCGACGCATAAAAAATTCTACTGCCAAGATCACTGGCAGCAAATAATACATCACGTAACAAATTTGCAAGAACTCCACAAAAAATGGCATGACTGGAACATGCTGGTAGAGCCACACGGTAGGATTTATTCCGCCGAGAAGAAAATGATCTATGGTAATTAACCATTGATCATAGTCTCTGCCATGAATAGCGAACGAAAGTTTTTCTACGGTCTTAAAAACAAGAATGACGACAAGCAAGACGTAAAATACGTGAATGGCGCGAATAAACTTCGAGTCCGATTTTGCGCGAAGGTAGTTGATAATGACCGTAGCACTTAGGAGGATAAACGAATTTATCAAAATGCCTGGCACATCAACGAATGCATGGAAAAATGTTGTCAAGATCAGCATTAGGATAATAAAGACGAAGGTCACCATCTCCGTTGGAGAGATGACTCGGATTATTTCCTGAAAAAATCCAGCCGACCGCTTCTGCTCAGTACGCGTATTCACAACTCAATAATAATTTTATGATTTGACTGCGCGAGTCAACTCTACTTCACTAAAAAAGTGTACAAACTCGCGCACATCCAATTCCTCCGCGCGGCGTTGCAAGTAATTCATCACAGCCTCCGACTGGCAACTCGCTACATATTCCTCAGCACTCAAGAAAGCCTTCAAGTTATTGCGAAGCATTTTTCTTCGCATCGCGAACATCGTACGCACAAATCGTTGAAATGTTTTTGAATCAAAATGTTGTGGCGCGGAGGTTTGCGATCTTGTAAAATAGTCCTGTCCGAAGTCAATACGAACGAGCGCTGAGTCCACATTCGGAACAGGGTTGAACGACCCCGCCTTTACCTTAAAGAGAAACTTCACTTCGCCGAAAAAATTTGCAAGCACAGTCGGAATGCCGTACGCTTTGGTACGAGGAACGGCACTCAATCGTTCAGCAACTTCAAATTGAACTAAGAGCAGTGCCGATGAAATTGCATCCCGATCATCCATCAGCTTGAAAAGTATTGGGCTGGTGATGTAGTAGGGGATATTCCCAACTAACTTCACCTTCGAGCCGATTTCCATTGCAAGCCCATGCAGATCGGCACCTAAAATGTCCTGATTTCGAACCTCGAATCTCGCATCATTAATTTCACTTTGCAAAAGGGAGATCGCACGGTTATCAATCTCGAATGCGATAAGTTTTGCAAGTGGAAATGTAAGCAACTCTGTAGTCAATAAACCTGTACCCGGTCCAATCTCAACAACGGTTTCACCACTCACGATTCCAGCGGCGGAGGCAATTCTGCCCCGTGCCTTCTCGTCAACGAGAAAGTTCTGACCGAGTGATTTTTTTGCGTGGAGTGTTGGCAACTGAGAGTATTTGGATTGTTCAAAATTATTCGACACATCAGAACACGTTTCCCAAGCATTAAGATACCACAAATCATTGTGGGATTTTCATGGTAGTCCGTTGCGTTCTCTAATAGGATGTCACTGTGTGAAAACTACGTACCAAGAACCATTGGACTACCCATTTGGACAGTTCTCTTGTTGGCTTTTTTTTCTTCGGAAAACTATGCCCAGCAAAAACTCGCGCACATCCAACCTGATGCTCTCGGTCCGGGGATGACTGTTGCAATGGAGATGCTCGCTCCCGCGGCAGATAGTGGTGCATTCGGTAAGGATGGGATTTATCTGCCTGAATCGAAAATATATTTAGAAAATCCATTTGATACACTCAGAGTATCATTTGGACCTGTCGTCGTCAGTTGGAAAGGCAGAGTTCTCCAAGTCCCTGTGATAACAAACCCGTACGCAGTCCCCGGCACGATACGATTCCAAATAATCATAGGAAATCTCAAGAGTAGGTCCACTTCATTTGAGATACGCCAGCCAATTCCGAAACTCAGTATCTTTGGTGGCGCAATTCTTGGTGACAATTCATTCGCACCATTTAGTTACTCAGGCTCCGGCAGTACGATTGTTGTTGATGAAATAGATTTTCAGGGGAATAGTATGTTCGATCGCGGCTTTTATCGCTTTTTTACCGATGACGACGACCCGATTTTCGCTGGCAACCCTCACTACCATCCTGTTACGATTTTATCGAGAGGAGCAATTAGGTTTCGCAATTCCGAAATTTCTGTTTCTGCAGATTCACTCAACGGCGGTCCAGGCGGTGGTGGTGGTGGGCACGGTTGGCTCGGAACGGGGGGAGCAGGCTATTCGGGTGGAGGGAGCGACTCGGGTTACTCAACGGATAACATTGGCACAGGTGCTGCTTCTACCATCTTCACTGGTGGTGCGTCCTCGACAGGAGTGCTTGGGGGAAAGTGTTCGGATTCGATCAGCGATCAGGGCGGCGGCGGCGGCACAGGATGTCCTTATGGATCGAGTGGATTGACGAGCAGTGGAAATGACAGTTCGGAATTCGGTGGATTTGGCGGTGCGTCCGCTGGCGGTGAATCGCCTGGAATACCCTACGGTGGCGGCGGTGGAGGATTTGCAACGAAAGGTGAGAAGGGTGCAGGGTTCGGGAATAATGGAGGCAAAGTCAACGGTGCAAGATTTCTCTTACCCATGCAAGGTGGCTCTGGAGGCGGATCCGGTAATCATGTATCAGATAAAGACTCAACAGCGGGTTCAGGCGGCGGCGGTGGCGGAGCAATCACAATAATCTCATATGATTCACTCTATATACAAGGGAGCATCATCTCCGCAAATGGGAAAAGTGGTACATCGGGAATTTCGTCTGTTGACGCAGGTGGTGGTGGTGGCTCTGGCGGAGGAATTTTGCTTTCGGCGAGGAATGGAATCTCAATCAATAACGGAGCGGTCATTGCTACAGGTGGAAATGGCGGCCATGGCGGACTTGGTATCGAACAAAAAAGCCAAGGGGGGGTGGGGGGTCTCGGATTAGTGAGGATGGATGGCGATGTGAGAATCACGGGAACACTCAACTACTTTACAGGTGTCAGTATTTCGGGTCCGACACTTGCTACGAAAGCAAAATTTCAGAACGGCGCGCAAGTTGTCGTCGGCGGTACTGCCGGAGATTCGGCTGCACTTACTGATTCGATTCGAGTTTACTATAGGAATCGGCATAGCGGTTGGAGCTTTATTGATACGCTCCGTTTCAAGAGTAATGGCAATTACCGATGGGAAGCCTTGATTCCTGCTGAACATGATTCGACGCTTCTTGTAACCGCGATGGCGAAAATTCGCTCGCCGATGCATACATTTGCGAACTACGAACCAGATTATCTCATGTCGCATCTTTCCAGCGGAATCGTTGCCATGACAGCGTCACCGGATCTTGTACTCTCTCGCGATACTCTTGACTTCGGCTGTTTCAAAGCAGGCGATACATGCGTGAGAGCGAAACTCCACGTCTCAAATTTAGGAGAAGATAGTTTGCACATCCATTCTATCGTTTCGAATAATACAAGTTTCACCGTAACGCAAACATTGAACTCGTTGGGATATTATCAAACCGATAGTATTGAAGTTACCTATTGTCCGAGCAAGATTGGTAAGGATACAGCAGTACTGACGTTCAATTCAAATGACACGGTCAAACATGCAGTTTTGATTGGGTGCGGAATTGACAAAGATATTCGTATTATCTTCAAACCCTCGACAATTGATTTCATGAAGGTGCACGTTGGCAAGTGCGACACACTCTCCGTCACTGCATATTCAATCGGGAAAGATACAGCACTTGTTTCGAGCAATACACTCTCTCATCCTCCATTCCAAATTATATCACCCACAACTCCCAAACGCCTTGGACGGCAAGATTCATTAAAGATTCTCTTCTCCTTCTGTCCGCGTGATACGGGAGTTGCGCAGTCATCATTTATTTTTTCCGAGAAACGGGATTCTGTTTTATTAAAGGGTCTCGGTGTCTTGAGTTTGCTCACGGCACAAGAAAATATTTTTGGCGATACACTGTGTTCGCAAGAATGCGATTCCTTTCGGATTAAATTCATTTCCAGGGGGAATGAGTCTGTACATATTACCGGGATTTCTGGCGCATCCTTCGGATCGCTCGTTCTCCCGCACACACTTCCTCCGCATGTTGATACAGAGTATGTGATATACTATTGCGGGTCCCCACAGCATGACTCGCTGTTGGTTGTGCATTACGATAGCGATGCTGATTCATCGAATGAGACCGTGATTCACTACTTCGTCCAGCATCCGAAATTCATTTCCGATTCCGCACTTCACTTTAGCCAGATATGCGCACCCGCGAGAGATTCACTTCCATTCTCGATAGCAAGGACTGGAAACGATCCCATTACGATTACCTCGATCAAGTTGAAAAAAGGAATTCCGTTTTCGCTCGTCGGCAATGCATCACCGCAGATTGATTCCGTCCACCTTCAGCTTCTGTTCACGCCTCAGAGTAAGGGGGAATATAGTGATACATTAATTGCAACCGTTCATCTAAATGGTTGCGGAGATTCACTTGTCATCATTCCGATCTCTGCCTCGGCTGGTAGTTCTGATTTTATTTTTTCTAATACTACGCTAAACTTCGGACGCACCGACACAGGCTTGTGTATTTTCGACTCAGTTCTTATCACGAATCCATGCTCGAATTCAGAACAACTGCTCATTCAACCATTGCACTCGCCGTTCGCATTAGTCACAAATGAATCGGACTCCATTGATTTTGCTGGTGACGAGAATAAAATTCTCCATTTTAGTTATTGTCCAACGAAAGTAAACGTGGATTCTGAAACAGTTCTTTGGACTCTGCCTTCTGGTAAACAAGTTTCAATCGTGCTTCATGGGGAAGGCAGTGCACATGTTGATTCGTCACTTGTCAGATATAAACTCGAACGCATACTCGGTATCGCAGGGAAAGAATTTTCCTATCCGATTGTGATAGATACAATTACTGCTTCGGTGAATTTACGGCATGTAACTGGCGAATTAAATTTTGATCCTCGCGTCGTTCGACCAATGTCAATGAGTGTTTCGAATTGGATTGTGGATTCAGGGAGCGAAACAACTCCAGGTACATTTAATTTTTCATTGCGAACAACTTCACAGCCTATTATTGGTAGCGTCATTGCCGCTGTGAATTTTTTGGGACTATATGGGCAACAAGACACAACATCCGTATATTTATCTAAAGTAGTAGATCTCGATTATTCACAGGTTAAAGTGATTAACGGATTTATCAAAGTTGCAAATTGTGGCACACTTCCTGGGAATATTATCGTAGCAGGAGATTATGTTCTCGGTAATCCAAATCCAAATCCTGCGATTGCGTTGCTCTCGGTTCCGATCACTCTTGGTGTTGACGGTGCATTGCGCATTCGCATCTATAATTTTGCGGGTGCGAAAGAACATGAGACTTTATTTCAACTCAGTCGTGGGGAGCATAACGTTTCAGTTGATGTTTCAACGCTTCCTACGGGAATGTATATCCTCAGCACTGATAGTTGGGGATGGCATGATGCGAAAATATTCATGATTCAGAAATAATTTTTTTATGGAGTCACTTTCAACGTGGAAGCACGGGGTTGAACCGAACCGAATCGTTTTTGATGCGATGAAATCGGGCAGTTCGGCTATCGAAGCACTTGAGATGGGTGCACGCTATTGCGAAGCTGATGAAACTTGCATGTCCGTTGGCAAAGGTGGCATTCCCGATGAGTTAGGAATTGTGTCGCTCGATGCATCCATCATGGATCACGATGGCAATTGCGGTTCGGTATCGTTCGTGCAGGAGTACATTCATCCGATTTCGATTGCACGAAGAGTAATGGAAAAAACTCCGCACGTGATGCTCTCAGGCAAAGGAGCAGAGATGTTTGCCATGCGCGAGGGATTTGAAAAATCAAATTTGCTTACCGAAGCTTCCAGAACATTATACGATAAATGGAAAGAGCTTCCCGAAAAATTGAATGTCAGGCTTCGCCATTCGAACGAGGACGAGAATGAATATACGTTCGAGTACACTGATGGCGGAGTAACACGTGAACTACCGCGAGATCAGATGGTAAATGAATCACATGATACCATCGGACTCATCGCTCGCGATTCGAGTGGAAGACTCAGCGGAGCATGCACTACATCTGGTCTTGCGTTCAAAATGCATGGACGCGTCGGTGACTCACCGATCATAGGAGCGGGACTTTATGTGGATGGAAACGTTGGTGCGGCAGTTGCAACTGGCAACGGCGAACTTGTGATGCGTGCTTGCTCGGCATTTCACATTGTTGAACTTATGCGACAAGGACGTGAGCCGAAGGACGCACTCATCGAAGCTACGAAGCGAATCAAAGCTGATAAACATCTCACTGCTGATATGCAAATTGGATTTTTAGTTTTGCGAAGCGATGGACTGTGGTACGCAGCGAGCATCCGCGAAGGATTCCAATTCGTGGTAGCTTCTGATTCGCTTACAAATACACTTCATAATTGTGTGAATACAGAATTCTCACCAGTACAATGATAGCACTCATCACAGGCGCCGGTCGTGGCATCGGGAGAGAAATTGCAATCTCATTTGCATCGAAGGGAATTCATGTCATTCTTGTTGCACGAACGGAAACGGAAATAATTTCAGTCGCAAATGAAATTCGTAAATCGGGCGCAATAGCTACGCCGTTCCGATGTGATATTACAGATTCCAAATCGGTAACCTTACTCTATAGCGAGACGCAAAAAATTGGCAAAGTAAATATTCTTGTCAACAATGCTGGCGTTGCACCCTCAGCAAAGATAGAGGACACTTCCGACTCACTTTGGGCAGAGACGTTCGCCACCAACGTTGACGGTGCATTTTTCTTGATTCGGACATATCTCGCTGATATGAAATCCATCGGAGGCGGACGCATCATCAATGTTGCCTCAACAGCGGCACTTGAAGGATTTTCTTACAATGCCGCATACACTGCTTCGAAACACGCACTCATCGGCTTGTCACGCGCAGTTGCAAAAGAACTTGTTCGGTATAATATTTCCGTTACTACTATCTGTCCTGGATTTGTCCGTACCACAATTTTGGATGAAAGCATTTTGAATATTGTACGCAAAACAGGCAAGACGAGCGAAGAGGCCGAGCTTCTCCTTGCAGCAATGAATACGAGTGGCTCAATCATCGAACCCAAGGCGGTTGCAGATGCAATTGTTGCCTCACTTGATGAGCCACTTGATCCGAACGGAAAAGAAATTCTGCTGTAATGCTTAATCCAAAGTTAGCATCACTTGCCAAACTATCCACTCTTGCTACAAAGCCGGAGTTCCGTATTCGGCTCGCTGCGGAATTGCAGAAAATCAAGAATGAGGGTATGATTTCAGCTGATGGAATCTATGAAGTATTCTTGCAAACATATTTATTTGTCGGATTCCCTGCGGCTCTGGAGTCGGTTCGAGCGTTAAGAAAAGTTTTTGGCACTCGAAATGACACCATCCCTCATGAGGCTGATCTTATCGCAGAGTATCCGTCCTTCGTGGAGAAAGGTACGGAGTTGTATCAGAAGGTTTACGCCACAAACGCAGAACGTGTCCGTGAGGAAATGATTCGGCTCAGCCCCGAGCTTGCGGCTTGGGCACTTGTTGAAGGGTACGGCAAAACACTCTCGCGTTCAAAACTTGACTCCATCACCAGAGAGCTTTGCATAGTCGCATCGCTCACTCAACTCGGTTGGGATAGACAACTCTACTCACATATACTGGGTGCACGAAATGTGGGAGCGACTGGCGAAGAGATACTTGAGTGCGCAGCGATTGGGGCTGATGGCGATGCTAATAAATTTGCGACAGCCGAACAACTAATCAAAAAAATTGTTTAAAGCGGCTCGATTCTACCAAATGCGCCGATACCTACTACTTTTCTCAGCTTTATTTTTTCTGGCTTGCTCAAAAGGCGAAGAGCCTGCAAAGCAGCTATCGAGCTTGACCTATTCGATGAACGGGGCAAGAGAAATTCCGAATATCGGCGTACCCTCCGAGGTTTCTTCGCTCCGTGTTGGTGATTCACTCGCTGGTTCGTCGAACGCTCCGTCATGTTTAGTCCCTATTCCCAATGATGCGAACGGACTCTACGCATTTGCCGAGGGTCCGACATTACTTACAGGCACAGACCGATCATATAAGATCATCGCCGCTTTGCCCCAAGAAAAACCAATCATTCAGATATTGGCTGATGAGCAATCAATCTATGCTATTCACCTTTCAGGTACTATTCATGCCTATACGCTTGATGGCAAGAAAAAATGGGATGTCACACAGAGTGTAATGTTGAGTTGTACTGCAGTAATCGCTCAAAATCTCTTAGTCGTTGCATCAGATTCTGCAATCACCTCATACGATCTTCAATCAGGAAGACGGTTGTGGAGCCACGAGATTACCGGATTTGGAAAAGCGATGCTTTTTGACAAGAAAACCAATCTTATCGTCGTTGCCGGAATTGCTGAGAGAAATGGGAAGGAAAGTGATAGCCTCATTTGCTTTAGTGGTGCCGGCAAGATCATTTCAACTTGCTCGCTACCGTTTATGCGAATTGTCTCAAATTTGAGTTTGTGCGGTGAGAAGATGGATAAGATCGGATTTGGGTGTATTGAATTGCCATCGAGTGAGTCAGCTGTTCGGACGCTTCGCGTGGTAATCTATGATGGAATCGAAACTGGCCATCCAAAGCAAGTCAGTGTGCATGAAGTGCCGTATATTCCGATGAATATTTCGTCGAATGGCGGGATGTTGCTGTCTTCTGGCTTTCGTGAGGATGAATCCGGCATTGATGCGTTCGCAAGCGATGATACACTTCACCTTTGGCAACGCAGGTTTACCGAGCCAATGGTTGCACCAGTTGTGGTAAATGCAAAATATGCTTACTGTATTCAAAGTTTTGCGACTCAGGCACAGACACCCTCAAAAAATATTTTCTACACGATTGATCTCTCTACAGGCAAGACGATGAGCGAGCTTCCAGTGACTGGTGCAAACTCTGGGGCGCTCCGTGGGATGCCGATGCCGATTGCGGGGAAAGCGTTTGCACTTTGTAGCCAAAGTAATTCAATGATCTATTTTCTGCGACCCTAACAAGAATGAATGTTCTGAATAAAATTATCGCTTCGGCTTTACCGATTGTTCCGAAAGGAATAGTACGGAAGGTAAGCGCGCGCTACATTGCAGGCGAGACGCTAGGGGAGGCAGTGAAGGTTGTGCGCAAACTGAATTCCGAAGGCGCAATGGCGACGATGGATGTGCTTGGTGAGTATATCACTTCCCTTGACCAAGCAAAGACCAATACTACTGAGGCTGTGGATGTACTCCAAACGATCGAACGAGAACATATTGATTCAAATCTCTCGATAAAACTTACTTCTCTCGGGCTTGAGATTGCGCCAGATGAATGCGAAAAAAATGTACGACTCATTTTAGAAGCTGCGAAAGCAAATGGAAATAATTTCGTTCGCTTTGATATGGAAAATTCTCCCTACACAACGCAGACTATTGAGCTATGCAAAAAATTCCGACGTGAGTACCGGACTGGCGTAGTGTTACAAGCATATATGCGTCGAACCGAAGATGACATTTTAGATCTTGTCGCTGACGGCGCAACAAACATCAGACTCTGCAAAGGAATATACAACGAAGCACCAAGTATTGCATATAAAGATAGAAAAGAGATTCAACAAAATTTTCTGAAGTGCTTGGAATTAGCTTTCACAAAAGGGGTGTACGTTGGCATCGCAACGCATGACACCGTGCTTATCGAAGGAGCAAAAGAACTAATTACCAAACTTGGCTTATCACGTGATCAATATGAATTTCAGATGTTACTCGGAGTGCGTGAGTCAATCCGCCGGGAGTTGATCGGCGAGGGATTTCGTCTTCGCGTCTATGTGCCGTTCGGTGCAGATTGGTACGGTTACTCCGTTCGCCGCCTCAAGGAAAATCCTGCGATAGCGGGGAATGTGTTTAAGGCTATGTTCCAGAGAAGATAATTATTCACGAGCAAACGTAATTCATGCAGTATCAAAAACATTTTTCCATCGCTGAAGCACAAGCCGAACTGCGGATTGTGATGCCCCTTATCCAGAAACTCGCTGAGTTAAAGAAAATTTTGGATGCGCGTGGATATGATATCTATCATCACCAATACTTCGGCGGTATGGGACCAAATGGCTATGGCGTTTTTCCGCGTGAGATGGAGGAGCTAGTAGAGATTATCCGTGACCTTGCCGAAAGAGGAATCGAAGTGAAAGACCCAGGCAAAGGATTAATCGACTTCCCCCACATTCGAGCGAACGGCGATGAAGTCTATCTGTGTTACATTTTGGGCGAACATGAAATAGTAGCATGGCATCCTCTCGAAGGAGGCTTCGCTGCACGAAAGTCTATTAATGAATTATAATTTTTTTTATGAAAAATATCCTACGCATTCCACTTACCGTTTTTCTCCTCGGCACTCTTGTTAGCTTCCAGATCGGTTGTAAAAAAGAAGAACAGGCCCCGAAAGCAGCTGACTCTGCAAAGTCCGTGAGTCAGGCGCCAGCACCAAGTGGCACTGTTACACTGAACGACAAAGCAAAGCAGGGTCAACTACTTTTCTACAATACATCTCTCGGCAAGCGCAAAGTCGCATGTGCTAATTGCCACACTGATGGGACTCCGAAAACATCGGACGATATGATTCGTCAAGGGCATCCACTTGCCGGTGTGACAAGCCGTCCATCAACGTGGAATGGAATGTATAAAGGCGCGGATTTGAAAAAGAATGCCTACGGCGCATCGCTTTGCGCGGCAGTGTTCCAGCATCGCGCCGATAGTAAGACGGTGGATAAAGCGCTAACACCAGATGAAGTTGATGCACTAAATGAATACCTCACTGCAATTGCAACATTGCCGAGTGCGAATCCCTCGGAGCTGAAAATTCAGTGGGCAGCAAAACCAACATTCAATGATGACATGCCCGATGAAAAAATTGCGAAGCCTGTGGTCAAAGCGATTATGAAATTGCCCGGTGATGCGAAGACAGGTGAAACAGTTTTTGCGAAGTCGTGTGCAACTTGCCATTCGATGAAAGACAAAAAGGTTGGTCCGCCGATGGAGCGCGCCGCGCAAGACATGAATTTGGTCGCGCAAGCTGTGAGGTTCGGGTCAGGCGACATGCCATTCTATGCCAAGGATGTCATGAGCGATCAACAAATAGCCGATGCACTTGCCTATATCGGGTCGCAGTTAGGAAATTGATTCGCTACTTTCTGATCGAGCGAATCAAACAGCGCAAATAGCCGTAGTCAAAGAGCATGAAAAAAATCTTCATATCTATTCTTATTTTTCTTGCAACAACGTCCTCCGTTTTTGCTCAAGCGAAGTTATTGATCCCAATGGATCTGGATCAGAGCGATCACTTGAAGGCGTACGGAATAACATATTGGGCTTTGACAAAAAACATCACCGTTGACTGGTTGCTCAACTATCGTGGTGGTTCATTCATGGCTGATTATCAGGATATTCTTGCAGCCGAGTGCCGAATTCGCGGTGTGCAATTTGAAAAGATTGACGAGTCGAGCGCACAGTCTATTCTCTCATTAGTCCAATCTGATTCCAAAAACATGGATGCGGTTAGGTTGGAAAAAGCTCCGAAGATCGCCGTCTATGTTCCACCCGGTTTTCAGCCGTGGGATGATGCCGTCACTCTTGCACTCGATTATGCCGAAGTGCCGTACGAAAAATTATGGGATGATGAAGTAATAGCAGGCAAGCTCTCGAAATACGATTGGCTCCACTTGCATCACGAAGATTTTACTGGTCAGTATGGAAAATTCTATGCCGATCAACGCATGGCTCCGTGGTATCAAGCGCAAGTGCGAATGCTCGAGGCGGAAGCGAAGAAGTTAGGATATAGCAAGGTGAGTGAATTAAAGCGAGCCGTTGCGATTAAGATTAAAGATTTCGTAGCTGCTGGCGGATTCATGTTTGCGATGTGTTCGGCGACTGATAGCTACGACATCGCTCTCGCCGCGCAAAAGACGGATATCTGTGATGCGGTCTTCGATGGCGATCCACTGGATCCGGATTACGCAACGAAGATGGACTTCACGAAGGGTTTTGCATTCGAGAATTATCAACTTGTTACGAGTCCACTCATTTATGAGTATTCGGAAATAGATGTGCAACCAGGTGAGATTGGTGCACGGGAAAGTGATTATTTTACACTCTTTGATTTCAGTGCGAAGTTTGACCCTGTTCCGACAATGCTCACGCAAGATCATGTGAATGTGATTCACGGTTTCATGGGACAGACAACGATGTTTCACCGACATTTTATCAAGAAAAATATTACTATACTTGCACAAAATCAAGGTACTGAATTCGTGCGTTATCTTTATTCAAATTACGGCAGAGGTTTTTTTGCATTTTATGGTGGGCACGATCCTGAAGACTACCAGCATTCCGTCAACGACCCACCCACAGACCTCCGACTCCATAAGCAAAGTCCAGGATATAGGCTCATTCTGAATAACGTCCTCTTCCCCGCAGCTAAGAAAAAGAAACTGAAGACATAGGGTGAGGGGGAAGCCTGCTCTTACCGCGCGATGATAAATTCTCGATCAATCGCTTGTTCGTTCAAACGAATAGTGTATGCCCCAGATCCCAGCTTCGATACATCGAGCGTGCAGGAAGCTTTTCCGGCGGTTTGATGATGAGATTGTTGCAATACTTTTATTCCTCGTGCATCGAAGATCGAAATATTAAATGAGGTCTCGTTAGTTGTAAAGAGAGAAAGCTCAACTTTGTTTCTTGCAGGATTCGGGTAGATACCGAGCAGTTGTGCCGCAAGATTATTATTCATCGTCTCCAATATCGTTCGTTCGCCGCACTCGAACCGGTAAACAATCGAATCATTCGTTGCTTGCGATGCAGCTATGCACTTTGCGTAATCGGCATTCGAGCTATTGAACGTGGTGCCTGAGAGTGTGATGCTACTGACACTATCTTTCGTCAAATAAATTTTGAATCCCAACTCCGCTAGTTTTCCTTTCGGGGCGATGATTGGATTTCCGGTAATGGTTACATCATCACCGTTAATAGTTACTGCGTTCGGACTTGAGACAAAGAGATAGGACATAAGATCGGAATTCCCAATCTTGAGTTTCGTCTCGACTCGAGTCAGATCATTCGGGAGGCTATCAGCAAGTATCAGGACTCGCGTCGTATCACCTGTATGAGGGGTCACCTTCGGGACCTCAAACCGAAGTGGGTATAACTTTCTGTACGAGTACGATCTGGAGAGAGTAATCGGACTCAGTGGAAGATCACTTGTACTCTTGATAGAAATAATTTCTGTTGAGGTCGGTTTTTTCCCTGCCGTATCAAGTACTCCGTAGAAATGAATGAGTGTGTCATTCCCAGGCAATAGTATAATAGGGAATGTAGCACCAGTGAAAAATCCTGATCCTTGAATATCAGCGCCCGTAAGACTTATCGTATCGCAACCGCTATTAGTAATTCGTACAAGTGTATCTACAGTTTGACATAATGTAGTATATCCGAGGTTAGCAGTGGTCATTGACTGCGTTAATATTTTTGAACCGTCAACTACCTTACCAATTATTGGTATCAATGTATCAACGATATTTCCAAAGCGTGAGTGGTATTGGAGATGTATAATAGAAGAACGCTGTCCTTTTAGTTTCGGCAGAAAGTGAACTCGAACCCTCACCGTATCTCCGGGAAGTACGACTTTTTCGGCTGATGATGCGGAGTTAAAATCCAAATCTCCGGCACACCCCAATGATGAAACGAATAGTGAGTCGCATCCGGAGTTGGTATAAAACATCTCCAACGAGTCGCTTGAGCAAATTGTCAGATCATTAAACTGGAGAGCGTTTTTCGAAAGTGATAACGTCGCGGCTCCTTCTGAGCTTGATCCATTGAGTAAGAAATTCACAGAATCTTGGATGCCACTTCGCGAAGTTAGAAAGTGGGATGAGCCTGAATAATTTCCTACGCCATTCGGGTTGAAGTGGAAGTGAAGCGTGATTGAACTATCAGGTGCTAAAGTAGCTGGATAAGCGATCGGGTCCATGGAAAATAATGAGAGGTTACTTCCCGGACCGTTCAAGATACTGAGCGTATCGCATCCACGATTTTTTATTACGATTAACGTATCCATCGGCGGATCACATGTCGTTCGCGAACCGAAATCGTATGAAGCATTCGTGAGCGGAGGAAGCGCACCACCCTTTGCACTTTCGCCACTCAGAGAAAGTTTAAGATTCTTTGTTACTCCTTCGCGGAGCGTAGAATAATTGAGAGAGAGCTTGTATTTCCCGATTCGCTTCGGATGGAAGTGATAACGGATTGAAAAGATACTATCAGGAGGAATGACGATTGGATAGATTATTTTTTCAGATGTGAAGTTGCTATCAAATCTCGCGGGACCTGATGTGATTAGCAATGTATCACATGATTGATTCTTGAATTGAATAGTTGTATCGCGAAGTGGATCGCAGACCGAGACGGTTTGAAAATCGAAGAGCGAATCAGTGATGATCGGACCGGCCACACTCCCATTGCTTACGCCAGCGATAAGCGTATTCAACTTCGTTGGCGCATACCCATGCCAATCCACGCCAAATGTTGCGTCGCTTGCGTAGCTTCCGATTGCAGGCGGACGGAAATGAAAGTGCAGTATCACCGATGAACCCGGTGGAATAATTAGCGGATATGCGACTGAGTCGAAACTAAATCCAAGCGCAAGTTTGCCCGGACCAGAAGTGATGCGCATGGTATCGCAACCTAAGTTGCGAACACGCATCATTGTATCTCGATTCGGACTACATGACGAAACCGTATCAACATTTAGCAATGTATCAAATGCGACTCCTGCAAAACCTGAACTCGTACCACGGCCACTCATCTGTATCGGATTCACATACTGCACACCCATCCACTCGGCAGTGATAGGATCATTCGAGCTATATGTGCCCGGTGTTTTTGGTCGGAAGTGATATCGAATTTTAATACTGCTATCCGGTGCAAGAATAATCGGCAGTTTGAGAGTATCAACCGAGAATGGATTATCAAGCATCAGCACTTGATTGGTAATCCGCAACGAATCGCAACCAGTGTTGCGAAGCGTCACCGTTGTATCACGCCCTCCTACGCAGGGAGAGATCGTGTCAAATAAAATAAATGGCGGAATAAAAGTGAACTTGACAATTGGCGGAGCAACGGTTTCACTGAGCACAAAAATGGAATCATGCGAAACCCCAACAGCATCGAGCCACGAAAGACGCAACGTATCAAGATAGGAGCCTACTTTTTTCTTCGAGTCAAAATATATTTTTATCGTATCGTATTTTGTGAGATTGATCGGGTTCGGATAATTTGCAGTCTTCAATGAGAAGAACGCTGTGTCCGGTCCACTGAGTATTGCTTTAGTGATGGTGTAGTTTCTGCAATGAATTGCTCCGCTGATAAGACGCATCGAATCTCTATTGCACGAATTTGAGGTGCGCGTTAGCTGTGGACTAAAAACCGGAATCTGCGTATTGATCGGCACACCTCCGCTATTATCCGTTCGCCAAAGATCACCATTGACATCAACGCCGAGTAAGAGTTGCGAAGTAAGTGCAATCAACCATCTCGTATCCGCAAGGTTATTTGGTCCACTAATGGAATCCCATGTCGCACCGTAGTCAGTCGTCCTAAATACTCCGTTCGATATAGTCTGGAAATATGCGGCATCAGGTGAGATCGTCATTCCTCCATTAAAAAATGAGAGAGGCCTACGAATTTTCGAAGTCCAGGAACCTCCACGATCGGTAGTGACGAAAACCTCTGACCAATTTTCATTATGACGAAAAAAATCTTCGTTCGAAAGATAGAGTGTGTTGGAGTCACAAACATCCCACATAAAAGAGTACGAATCCGAAAGTCCGAACAAAGCAGGCTTTTGTTGCCACGATGCTGCCGAATTAGTCGAGACTACGATTCTGCTTCCTTCGAAGATCGCCAGAGTGCCGGAGCTTCGGTATGCAATAATATTTGGCACAGCTCCGAGATATGTCAAAGCCCATGTCGCTCCACCATCTTGAGAGAGATATGCACCTTGCGATGCAAGGCTCAGAATTCTACTTGCAGAACCAACGAATGCTGTGTATCTGCTACCCGCTCCGCCGGGCGCAACTTGCAAAGTCCAAGTTGCACCACGGTTTGTCGTGATGTAAATAAAATTATTGGTGCGGACAAGTCCCGTCTGGTCATCAATAAAATCAATGACTTGAACATTTTCGTTAATGGGTAAACCGCCGATGGATAGCGTCCACGTTTTCCCGGTATCAAGCGAATACGAAACAGTTTTGAATCCGCCCCAAAGCACACCGTTCTTAAAATGCAACATGCCACCGCTCGCGGTGAGACCGGGGAATACACCCGGAGAGACCTTTGCCCACTGCGCTACGATGTCCGCTGAAAGACAACAGAGAATGAGCGGGACAAAAATGCTCCGCAAAAAATAATTTTTCGTACTATTCTGCGTTCTGTGTTTCAACACCATATTGCTCACGAAACCAATGGGGATTCCGTGCGCCACAACACAGGTATGGAAGGATGTTTTTGAGGGAAAAGTTCGCTAGTGGAGTGGCAATCAAACTGTCATTCCCTCGGGAGGCGGGAATCCAGGTTCATGTGATTTCGCTGGATTCTGGGTCGGTAGAGAGAGATCATCCCGAATTATGGACTCCAAATCTAGCT
The DNA here is from genome assembly GCA_037143335.1 of bacterium. Lineage (GTDB taxonomy): Bacteria > Bacteroidota > Ignavibacteria > Palsa-1295 > Palsa-1295 > PALSA-1296. The sequence goes on from JBAWZA010000011.1 coordinate 38,839, forward strand.
TCCTGCGTTATGAGATACAACTTACGAGGGATATTTTTTCGTAAGTTTGCATTCTCGGATTCAACACAGATTCTTACCTAAACTTAGAACGTATGAAATTTTCAGCCAATATCGCAGATCTTCAAAGGATGCTCCCGAAAGTAACGGCAGTGATTCCATCTCGATCCACCTTAGCCCAGTTAGAGAACCTTCAGCTTGATGTGAAATCCAAGCGCTTGAGTGTCATGGGTACTGATCTTGAGATAAGTGTTCGCTCTGGTATCGAAGTGGCTTCGAAGACTGACGGTGCGATTTCCATTCCTGCAAAGCGACTTGCTGATATCATTCGCTCACTTCCTGAGGGTGATTTGAATTTCAATCTTGATAAATCCACTAAACGCGTCACGCTCCAGACCGCGCAAGGTAATTATACCATGGCAGCTGGCGAGCAAGCCGAATTGCCTGATATGTCGAAGGAGTTCAAGCCCGAAGCTTCGACGACAATCAATGCTGGTGCGCTGAAGAAATTAATTTCTACTGCAATTTTTGCTGCAAGTTCGAATGAATTCCGTGTGGCGATGATGGGACTGTTGTTCCAATTTTCACCTGACGGCACAACCTGCGTTGCTACAGATGGACACCGATTAGTCAAGATTAGCAACCCTGATTTGAAGACCGAGTCTGAGCGCGACGTCATTGTACCTGCGAAGGCTGTAAATTTAGTTGCGAAATCTTTTAATGATGCAGACGAAATTACTATCAGCTTTAGCGCAACGCAAATAGAATTCAAGACGGATGATACTACTGTTCTCAGTAGATTAATTGATGAACAGTATCCGAATTACGAGGCAGTTATTCCTCGTGAGAACGAAAAAGTCATGACGGTCGCAAAATCGGCAATGCTTCAATCGCTCAAGCGTGTGATGATTTTTAGCGATCAAGATACCCATCAGATTCGGATGCAGTTAGGCACGAATAAGATCACCATTACAGCCGATAACGCAGAAGAAGGTGCGGATGCAAAAGAAGAAATCGCTTGCGACTATAATCATGATGATCTGGTCATCGGATTTAACGGTAAGTTTGTCGAAGAAGCTCTTTCGCACGTTGATGGTGACGACGTGACGCTTAAATTTTCTACTCCGACACGTGCGACAATCATCGAACCAGTGAAACAATCAAAGGAAGAAATTTTGATGCTGGTCATGCCCGTTCGTTTGAATGCATAGTCGCTTGTACGTGGCTGGCGCATCTGTTGCCGGACATTTGTATTTATGCAAGCGCAACGTCTGGCGATAACGCATTTCCGTAATCACTTTCGAACCGAAATTTCGGATCTCGGTAGTGGTATTAATGTACTCTCCGGCGCCAACGGAGCAGGCAAGACCTCTATTCTCGAAGCACTCTCCGTTGCGGCGATCACGAAAAGCTTTACCGACGCGCCTGATGCGACGCTCATCCAAACTGGCTCGGATAGATATTCAATTGATTCTGATTTTATTTCCGATCTCGGAGTAAAGCTCCATTCAGAAATTGATTGCGCCATCGGTCCGCCACTCAAAAAAAATATTTATATAAATAACGACAGACTCCGCCGTGCCAGCGATTTGATCGGGCGAATTCCAATCGTCTCGCTCACGCCTGATGATAAAGTTATCACGAGTGGTTCACCTGATGAGCGACGGAGATTTTTGAACCTTGTCCTTTCGCAAGCTTCACATCTGTATCTCGAAGATGAAATCGAATTCCGCAAAGCATTGAAACACCGCAATGCCTTACTGGGTGGCCTTCGGGAGAAGGGTGTTCCGATGTCCGCCGCGAATGAACAACTTGCACCCTGGACACATGTGATTATCGAACGCTCCGCACGAATCATCCACCGACGTGCAATCTTTGTAAAAGAATTTTCGCCTTTCTTACTCGATAGCTATGCACTTGTATCCGACGAACACGAATCTCCGTCACTCGCTTATGCACCAATGGGATTCGAAATGAGTGTCAAAAGTGTCGAAGAAGCAAAGACATTTTTACATAGCGAGTACGAACGACGGAGTCTTGAGGAATTACGCAGAGGTATCACACTTATCGGAGCGCATCGTGATGAATTGGTGATAATGATTGCACCCGAACGAGAGGCAAAGCGGTTCGCTTCACAAGGGCAGCATAAATCTCTCTTGGTAGCGATGAAGCTTGCAGAATTCAATTTCTTGCGTGATGCTTCGAATGAAACGCCGATTCTATTATTAGACGATGTCTTTAGCGAACTCGATGCAAACCGATCGCGACGATTACTCGAATTAATTGCAAGCGGAAAATTCGGGCAGACGTTTATCTCTTCGACAACAAGAGAGAATTTTGATGCGATGATTAATTTTTCCTCACACAAGCATCGTTTGATTCAAATTGATGAAGGCACGGTACAGTAGTAGAGTCGTTGATTCTTCCCCTTAGTTGCAGGCTAAAGCCTGCGGCTACCGAGATAGTATTCGATTAGTTTATTTTCAAAATGATTTTCGTTATGATCTTGCCCGAATAATTAATCTTAATAAAATACGCACCTGCTGGGTAGTCGGAGAGATCAAGATGATATGAGCTTGAGAATTTTGGTGTGTATCTCGCCGCCACCACTCCTGCGGAATTAGAAATGACAAGGTCACTAATTTCTGCGCCACTCGTTTGAATGGTCGTTACTCCAGTGGTAGGATTTGGAAAAAGTAAAATTGCATCAACTGTAGGTTCTGATTCTACCTTGCTCAAACTCGGTGTAAAGATTTGGTTGGCATTCATCGGCTCGATTCCGTCAGTGCCGCCAAGTACATAAATTTTGCCGTTGACGGATGCAGAGGTGAGGGCATAACGTGTAGTCAATGTATCTTTTGTGGTTACGGAATCCCATGAGTTTGTGGCTGGGTCAAAAACATCAACCGTATTCACCGGCGTACCAAATACTGAACCACCAAAGACATAAATCTTTCCATTTGCGTATGAGCATGTCAATTCATCACGAGCAGTAAATGAGCCACTCACTGGTGGTGATGACCATGTATTGCTCGAAGCATCAAAAATATAAACAGAATCTAAATCGGTGAATCCGTCATATCCGCCGAAGACATAAATTTTATTCCCAATCGCGCACGATGTCATCTTTATCATCGCAGGAAACCGACCTGCTGTAGTTGGAGTACTCCATTTATCAGCGATAGGATCATAGACTTCAAGCGTATTGAGAATGCCAACCCCAACACCATTGGCTCCCCCAATTGCATAAATTTTATCACCAATGACGCTCACAGTTAATGCTGATCGCGGTGTCGGCATGTTCGATTTTGCATTTGTCCACGAGCGATTGGCGGGATCATATATTTGTACGAGTGAAAGGTCGCCACCATTTGCTCCGCCGATGACATAGATTTTATCCTTTACCGCCGCGGTTGCCAAATACTGTCGAGGTTTGAATGTTCCAGTTGTGGTCGGGGTCTCCCAATGATTTGCAATTGGGTCATATACTTCAAGTCGGTTGCTCTGATACGTATGGCCGTCCACTTTGCCGTCTTCATTGCCACCGAATACATATATTTTGCCACCTACGACGGAGGAGGAGAGTGCATATCTCCGCGTAAATCCAGTCGTATCGCCTTTTGTCCATATTCCGAAATGCGATTGTGAAAAGACTAACGCCGGTAGTGCGATGAGAACAAGAGCAATGAGAAATTTCATAAGAGTATCTGATAATGAGATAGGTACTTTAGTATAACTATTTTTTTGCAGAGATAAATGCTCCAATTCCGCAGAGGAGAATAATTGTGACCCCAATTTGGGAAAGCAGGTTTCCTGTTTTCTCCGGAGTGCTTTCAACAATTTGCAATTGATAGTGATCACTGATTGTCGGTAGAGTAGCTGTAATTCTTCCGAGCGAATCGCAGCGTAGCGGAATTTCGCCCCCTCGACGATTCCTCAAATGCCAAGTGGGGAAGTGGGTACGATGAAATACAACGGGAAGGGGAGATCGGAGTGAATTCGTTTCAAAGTCAATGAGTTCGGATTCATCTCTCGTAATTGTAAGCTGCTCACTTCCATTTGTCCCCACGACCGCAGGATCGTGAGTATGCAGAGGAAGGGTCACTCTATACCACTCGATATTATTTGAAGATGCTGCAGGCAAATACTCTGGCACGTCGAGATGGTCTGCTGATTCTTGGTACTTCCACGATTGATTATGCGGAGCGAAATAAAATGAAGCTGCGATGAGTAAGGTAAGAAACGACATAGTACCAATCATTGCACGAGAATCTAGCTTTGACTCTTTTGCATTGTGACTGATTGCAACAAGCATGCCACACGCTAAGACAGCGACGACATTCCACCGATAACTGAATTGGATATACTGGAACAAAGGCATGAATTTTAAGCCGAAGAAGAAGAGATAGGGCAACTGAATGACTGTTGCAATAATTACGAATACTCTCAAGATTCTCATCAGATTATGCTCATGTTGCGCGCGACGAATCCGGATGTATCTCATTAATATCCAGAGATCAAAAAAGAAAATCAGAACTAATGCAACGTAGGTCCCGCTTTTGGTTGCGCCAATGAAAATACCTGTGCTGCCTTCGTCTTGTAAGAAATTCCAAATACTAAATACTTTGATGAATGGACTAAAGCTGAATGCCGGAAGTAGAGAAAGTGCCGCGGTGAACACCCCGATTATTCCTCCAGCAATTATGGTAATCACTGAGAAATAGTTCTTCGTTCGATCATGCCGAAGGAAATAATAGATCGGCGTAGCATAGAGTAGAATGGCAGTGGTTGGGATGTTAGAGAGAAGAACACCTGCCCAGCCAATCGATGAAAGAGCGACACTTTGTAAGGTAGATTGTCGTGTCCGTGATTGGATAGCTTGTTCAATCCCCAGAAGAATAAGTGGTATAAATACGAATGCCCAGTGTTCACCTATCGAATTTCGGAGAGACAGATCAACGAAACGATAGGGGTGGATACCGTATATTAGTGCACCGATGAAGGCAGATTTTTTTTCAATTGCATAGACACGCATGAAAAAGTAAAAAGTAATTATCGAGAGGAGCGTCGCAATAAACCCTTCAAGATGATAGATAGCAATCGGAGAAGTGCCGACTACATACGAAGACAATCCTGCGCACCAATACGCGAGCGGTGGATAGAAATAAAAAGCAGGTGAACCAAAACCCCAAAAAGATTTAGGCAGCCAACGAGGGTAAAGCGCACCAGACCGGAATAATTCTGGAAATTGCGACAGCCAATTGAGATGAGTTATAGAATCATGCCCAGTGATTGGGAACACGAATGCCATAAAAATTTGCAAGCCAAGCACTCCGCAGAAGAGCCAGAGGCTGAGCCGCAATACAAACTTAACCATTTCAGGTGAGGATCGTTTCTCGCTTACACATACGCCTCTTCGCCATGTAACGAGAGATCTACCCCGCGTTCTTCTTCGTGAGCCTCGACTTTAACTGGAGTAATCATGTTAATGATTTTTAACATGACGTATGTGAATGTAAATCCATAGATTGCCGCACCAACAGTTACGCCAAGTTGTAAGAAGAAAAAGCTTGAGTTGCCGAGGAGAAGTCCGTTGACTCCGGCAGAGTTCACTGCCGAATCTGCAAAGACACCAAGTAGTATCACTCCGATACATCCGCCGACACCATGCACACCCCAGACGTCAAGAGCATCATCCCATCCACGTTTATTTTTAAGTTGAACGGCAAGGTAGCAGACGATGCCAGCGCAGATTCCGATTATGACAGCACTTGTTGTCGAAACGTAACCAGCCGCGGGAGTTATCGTTGCAAGCCCTGCGACTGCACCAGTGAGTAATCCGAGAAATTTTGGTTTACGAGATGCACGCCACTCCATGATGAGCCAAGCAATTGCTGCAAATGATGCGGCGATGTCTGTGTTCAAAAATGCAAGAGCAGTCACACCATCAACTTTGAATTGCGAACCCGCATTGAATCCGTACCAACCAAACCATAACAATCCCGTACCGAGTGCAACGAGTGGGATGCTATGAGGCACTCCATCTCCGACCTTTCGCTTCCCCACATAAAATACCGAAGCAAGAGCAGCGAAACCTGCGATTGCATGAACTACAATTCCGCCAGCAAAATCTTGCACGCCCCATGAAGCTAATAATCCACCACCCCAAACCATGTGAACAAATGGAAAATACACGAACAACAACCACATTGTGAGGAAGAGCATATACGCAGGGAAGCGCACGCGGTTTGTGAATGCTCCTGTAATAAGCGCGGGTGTGATAATCGCGAACATCATTTGATATGCTACAAATACCATGAGCGGGATATTTGGCGTCAGTGGCGAAGGCGTTGTCACTGTGATGCCGCGAAAGAATGACATATCAAAATTTCCGATGATCCCACCGAGGAGATCGCTATGTGATTTCATGTCACCACTGAAGCACATCGAGTATCCACAGATAAACCAGAGCACAGTTGTGAATCCCATCGAGACAAACGATTGCATCATGATTGACAGCACATTTTTTCGTCCGACTAATCCGCCGTAAAAAAATGCCAAGCCTGGTGTCATTAACATCACGAGGCTCGTGGCAATTAACATGAAACCTGTATTCCCAGTATCGAACATAGTAGTATCTCCGTTAAGAATAGTAAACAATCGGTAGCTAATATACGGACATAACGCCACAAGCCCCATCAATTCCAGACCAAAACGGAAAACACAATATTTGCGTTAATATCTGATGATGAACATGAAAAATATCAGCAGATGTATTGTTGTGCAAGCGTTCGCGCTTCTGATGGTGGCAAGTTCCAGTTTTGCTCAGCTAACGATTGTCGTAAAGATGGACCCGCTCTATCGTAGCGGCGGCAAGGTCGAGCTATCTCTGAGTGGATTCGGCGACGAGCTTACGGATTTTTACGGCGTATTCCCTGATCAAAATCTGGTAAACAAAATCACCATTTGTGGCAAGATTGGCACTGCCGATAGCACCCGCAAGAAGCTTGGACTTATCCAGTTGAATCCTGATGGGAGTTTCAATACTTCGTTTGGTTTGGGTGGTAAAACGATTATGAATTGGGGTATCTCCGATTTCCCGAACACGATGTATGTCAGCCCCATAGATAATAGTGTGGTCTTGGGTGGAATGAATGCAGCTTCAGAAGTACTTGCCGAACATCGCCCGACGCTCTTTAAATTTGACGCATTCGGCAAGCCTGATCTGAGCTTCGGCGTTGGTGGACATGCCATTGCGCAAGTAGATTCAGTTAACGGTGGGTACGTGACTAATGTGTACCCAGAGGATTCATCATACCTCGCATGTGGTGCTGTAATGGGACCGGAGCATCCTGTTGGTTTTTGCGCTATCAAATATAATCCGCACGGCATCTTGGACTCATCTTTCGGGAAAGACGGAATCTCGATTATTCCCGCACAGATCGGATACAGTGCCGGCTTTCTGACTACCAATGACTCAATCGTTTTTGTTGCAGAAGAAATTACTGGTGGCGGCATATCGCCAAAGTCAGCCGAGATTATTATTGGAAAGTTAGACGAAAAAGGCAAACCTGTTTCGTCATTCGGTATCAACGGCATTCTTCGCACTGGAGTAAAATTTAATCCACTTTTGGGTTCATTGCGTGCGGCGATTCAACCAAATTATAATATTGTTTGCTCATTTCCACCGATTGGTATTTCCCCACTCGAACCGATTCACATGACACGGTTTCTTCCAGATGGCACCGTAGATACTTCATTTGGAACAAAGGGTGATGTAGTCATTAATTTTACAAACGGCATCTCGCGAGCTAATGGGATAACAGTTGCTAAAAACGGCAAGTCAACAATTGCGGGCAGTGCTCTGAATGCTCTCGATCAGTGTGCTGCGGCACGCTTGAATGTTGATGGCTCACCTGATATAAGTTTCAACTTAGTCGGCACAACTGTGATTGATGTTGATTCAGGAGCGCATGCGAATTGGCTCACTAAGTTAATCGGGATTGGGAATAAAAGATATTATGGCGTGGGGACATCGGTACATAATGGGATCCCGAATTTTATGATTGTGCGTTTCAAAGATGACACAACATTCTCACGCATTGGTCTTGTCCAAGACAACGATGGTGTTGCTGCTTACCCTAATCCGGCAGTGGGACACATTAGTATCACGAGTGCGAACGCATTGATAAAATCGGTTTCGCTCTACGATGCTATCGGTCGGCGTGTAGATGCTACAGAGATGCGAGAGAATGAAAAGTCAACAACGCTTACCTTAACACAACTCCCTGCAGGAATGTATCATTGCGTTATCGAAACTTCCGATGGAGTCGAGACACGAAAAATTATTATTGGGTCGAGGTAGATTAACGGAGCACGACAAGAGTCGCTCGCTCTTGACCGAGTGAGATATGGTAGTGACCTACTGCCATTTCTGCTGTCGAAACTGCATATTGAGTTGAACCTCTTTCGATGAGTTCATCTACAAGCATTGCGCCTTTGAGATCAACGATGCTTATCCGCTCATCGTTTGTGAGCGCAGGGAAACTTAGCATCGCATAGCTCGTCGCAGGATTCGGAGTGATATGGAGGTTGCCTTGTGCAATTTTTGGTTGCGGGACACTGCCGATGGCATCAACGATGAAATTTGCCATCATTCCTCCATCAGCGTGCTCGAGTTTATGGCAATGAATGAGAAATAGTCCAGTGTACTCTGTAAATTTTACAAGTACATTTACCGTACCCTGAGGGTCGAGTCTCACAACATCTTTCCAACCGCCTTCTGTCGGATCTGGCGGTGCACCGTTACGATTGAGTACTTGAAAATATGAACCATGGACGTGGATAGGATGTGTATTCTGAGCTTCACTCACAAACTCCCACCGCTCAAGATCTTGGATGGGTACATTTGCATCAATGAGATCCAATGAATAATTGTGCTCGTTCACATGGTGAGTCGCAGCAAAAATCCATGTCCTTGTTCGCTTTGCATCTGCTACATTATATTTTTCAATTGCTGGAAGTGCAGTTGGGACTGTTCCGTTCGTTACTACGGACTTCGTAACTTGAAATAAAAGCAAATTCATTGCTGCGCCTTGTGCAACAGTCCCCGAACCCGGTCCGTCACTGAAGGTAAACTTCAGTGATTGTAAGATCACTGATTGACCGACGGTGTAGGATGAAAAATCAATGAGAATATCAAGTCGCTCAGCAGGAGCCAACCATGCGGCACTCATTTGGATCGGCTTTTCCATAAAGCCGCCATCATTGCCGATGACGGTGAATGTTTTTCCGTCGGCTAAAGCAAGTTTATAGAATCTGGAGTTCGAGGCATTGACTACGCGGAATCTATAAAGCGTCGGAGCTACATTTACAAATGCATTCGGTGTACCATTGATGAGGATTGTATCGCCAAGCCAACCGCTGTTAATGTCAACGGTTGAAGGGTCATAAATCAACTGAGAGTTCGCATCGAATCGCTTATCTGTAATCATCAGCGGAATCTCGAACTCGCCAGAGGGCAGGCCCAATGCTTTCTCTTCATCGTCTTCAACGATGAATAATCCTGCAATTCCCATATAGACTTGCTTGCCAGTACCAACGCCCGTCGCCATATTCATATTCGGATGAGCATGGTAAAAGCTTGCGCCTGCGCGTTGTTTGATAGGGAAATTAACAGAGTACGAATTACCCGAATCAATCGCGTACTTCGGATGTCCGCCCATCTCGCTTGGCGCATGAATACCATGCCAATGCAAGATAGAGTTCTCACCTAAATTATTATGGATATTCGCCGTGAATGTATCGCCTTTCTTCACACGAATCGTCGGAGCGGGAAAAGAATTATTCACCAGATACATATCCGTATTGATGCCCGGATAAAGCTGAGCGCTTGCCTTCGCCAACGTTAACTCGCCACCCGTGATGACAGGCGGAATTCGAAGCTCTTGCATTGCTTCTGGAGCATTGCGAACACTTGCGTCGGCATTACTGAATTTCGCACTCGCGGCAAGTACTCCGAGCTGCGCACTGCGCTTAAGAAAATTTCTGCGGTTAATCATTGTAGTAAAAACGAAAGTCTGAGGAAAAAAGGTCAGATGAATTATTGCTTTATGATTTTTGCGTAAGTAACACCACGATCTTTTTGAAAGATTAATTGATACATTCCGTTCGGAAGTGATGAAAGATCGAGTACTGTTTTTTCTTCAGACCCTAACTCAAACCGCATGACCTCAATGCCTCCAATATTTTGCACGATGAGTGATTTAAAGGATTGCGGTTTGTGAATTGTTACTTTTGCTGAGAGTGGATTCGGGAACACGTTCATCTCTTTCGGTTCGGATTCATTGTGAACCCCGCCTGGCAATATAGTAAAAACTTCATTGAGATTGACAATTTGATTTGCATCTTTTCCACCTAAGACATAAATTCTCCCATCCACAGTAGCGGAGGCGATACCTGCCCTGCCTGTCATTGAGCCAGTGATGTGAGGTGTAATCCATAAATTAGCGGAAGGATCGAAGACCTCTACGGTGTTTAAATAAGAGATGCCATCGTAACCACCGATAACAAAAATTTTATCGTCAACCACAACAGAAGTTAATCCTTGTCTCGGGGTAAACGTCCCGCTTGTTGTTGGAGTCGTCCATGTGTTGGTTGCAGGATCGAATACCTGTGGCGAAGGGATGTCTTTCGTTGCGCCCTGCCCGCCGAATACATAAATTTTTCCGCCGACAACTCCTGCCGTCAGATCTGATCGTGCACTCATCGCACCAGTCATGACCGGTGTGCTCCAACTGGAATCGGATGGATCATATACTTCAACAGTACTGAGATAGCCTATATCAGTGTTATAGCCACCAATCACGTAGATCTTATTATTCACAACTACGGCGGCGGCTCTCCACCGTTTGGTTAGATTTCCTTTTGTTAGGGGAGTGCTCCACGATGAAGTAGCTGGGTCAAAAACGTCAAACGTATTTAGTGCACCTGAACTATCATACCCACAGATCACATGAAATTTTCCACCCACATTCGCAACACATGATCCTTTCCGCGGTGAAAATAAACCAGTAGTGGAGAGGGTAGTCCAGGATTGTGTCTTTGTATCATAAGTCTCGACTTGACCAATATATGTTTTGCCGGTATAGCCACCGAACGTAAAAATTTTCCCATCAAGAGCGATGCAAGCGAAAGCATTTCTTGCGGTAAATCCGGATGTTGGCTCACTGCTCCATGACCCTGAAATTGATTGCGCCGAGACTTCTGAGGTTGAAAAAAAACTTGAGCAACATACAATAATGGCAATAAAAAAACAAACCCCATTGCAGTGCAACAGGGTTCGCTTTGAAATTTGTATGTTGGCTAAGCCTGCCACGCTTATTATTGTTTAATTACGAGTACGTTAAAAAACGCAGGTGCAGTGTTTGGTGTAAATGGTTGATTGTTCAAGCTCAAGATAGACCATTTACCGCGTGCATTGTCATACGCTACTCCAACCGCCTGCTTGTAGAGTCCGTTGGCAGGAGCATTCAAATCCTTGGTTACGAATGTGACGAACACCATGCAACTTGGATCACCATTGCAGATTGGGTTATCAATTTCTGTGCGAGCAGTTGTGACAAGATTCGCATTTGAGACCTGATGAACAAATGCAGTTTTGTTTGTACCGCTTACTTTGATTGCTCCGTTATCGAGTTGCATCGCTACCCCAATTCCAGTACCTGTGTATGTTGCCTTCACGCCTGCACCGTTCGGAGACGCTGTCTCGCCAACAACACCGACTGCAGAGCCATTGACGGCAGTTGATTTACCATAGACACCGTTACCACTTGGTGTTTCGCCATAGATCGCCGTGCCTGTTCCGCCTTGATAACCGATGACTCCGTATCCGAGATTCGTTGTGCTTGTATTGATACCACGTACACCAGCACTCCATTGTGAAGTGGCTCCGCCATTTGCGCGACCGATTACACCACTCGGACCGACTTGTGAATTCGTACCATTGTTCGTACCATTTGCTTCGCCAAGTACGCCTGTACCGCTATTTGCACCATAGCCGACTCCATGCAATCCGTTTGAGCCATCAGCGATAGACGTACCCATAATTGCATCGCCATTTCCTGTTGTTGATGCTTCAACCACGTTTGAATTATTGGCGGCATTTGTGATCTGAAAAGATCCTGCACGACCCGTGTTGCTCATCGCGCTCAAACCGTTGCCCATATCGCCAAGAGCGAGAACGCCAGTGGTTGTGCCGACTCCGCGACCCAAGATACCTGCAAAGTTGGCATTGCCTCCGTTGCTATATCCAACGACTCCGTTATATCCATTACCGCCATCACCCCAGATAGTAGCATTTGACACAATACTTAATCCTGCACCACCTGTAATATCAACCGAGTGAATTCCAGAACCAGTAAGACCAGAATTAGTGATTGTCAGAAGTGGATTGACATCATTTGATCCACTTACATTTAATGGCAATGCCAAATTTTGTAGAGGAGCGACGATCTTGATAATTCCATTCGACTCTGATACTTTTACGCCACCTTCACCGACGAGGGTAAGGTCACCTTGAATACCATTGAGCGTACGAACAACTCCAGTTGCGGCGAGTGTCAAGCCACCAGCTACATCCGCCATGTCGGCATGATCTGCATTCGTTGCGTTCACGGCATTCGAGGCAGAAACTGCATTGAGTGCATAAGGTGAAGCTACGATGAGTGTGCGCGGAGTGAGTTCAGCTCCGCCATCAACAGAGACGCCCAAATAAAAACCAGTGTCAAACTTTACATTCGCTGGAAGTGCAGTCACTGAGCCTACGTTCAAGGAGAACAATCCGCCAACGGTGTGTACACTTTGATTCTCGGTATATACCTCGGCTCCGCCTGTCTGATTTTTGTAGAGACGGATCGTCAGGGTATGTGTTCCATCAGGAACAACCTTGCCAGCACCGTCAGCTAATGAGCCTTGGTAACTAAAAAGACGAGGCGCTTGAGCAGAGGCTACAGAAGAGCAAATCCCGAGTATCAAGCTTAGGATAAGGAATGAGCGAAGCAATTTTGTAAATGTTGGTAGCATAATGGTTTTCAACAATCGAATTAATGAGTTTTACTTGGTTTTTGAGAACCAACGGGTATGTCCTTTAGTGCCGAACGTCGAGGCACCCAAAAAACGCTTCTTGTCGTTCTAACGTTAGGAAAATCGGCTATATCTAAACTTGCTACGACTATGACTTATACTTTACGCACTGCTCTCTGTATTTCATGCCTCCTTATGCTTTCCCGAATCGCTGTCGGTCAGTACGGAATTGATGTGGACAAATCTTTCGGGACTGGTGGGACAACCGAACTTACCATTGGTGGATTCAATAGCGAGATAGCTGCTTTCGATGTGAATCACATCACGAAAATTACGACCATGGCAGCACGCTTGAGTCTCGCAAGCTCTGCGAATTATCATATCGGAATGGTCAGGCTTGATACAGCAGGGAAGTTGGACCCAACATTTGGCACAGGTGGCAGTGCGGATTTATCATGGGGTCAGTCCGACAATGTGAACGCAATGCAACGCCAACTTGAGAACGATAGCATATACTATAATATGTATATTCTCGGTGGATCGAGCAGGGGCACAGCCGTGAACGAGCCTTCAATTTACCGCATCAAAGCCAATGGCAGCCCAGATGTAAGTTTCGGAAATGCGGGGAAAATAGTCGTAAAGTTTGCGGATCATTCCGGTGGCGAGGTCACCAATGTCGTCAGTGATTTCGGCACCCGTTCCTATTATGTGTATGGCAAAAGCTCAGCATCCGATGAATTAGGAAAAACAGGCTTCGGAGTTGCTCGGATAAAGTGGAATGGTACGTTTGATTCCTCTTTCGGAAAAGAAGGCAAGGTTATCATTCCTGTCCCCATCCACTCAGTCAACGGTTTTGCCTCACTTCATGGCACTCTGCAAGGCGCAAGTTATTCCTTGGTTTGCGGAATATGCGATACAGGTCTGAATGAAATTGTGATTGCGAGGGTGAGTGATCAAGGAATTCTTGATTCATCAATAGGCGTGAACGGAATCGTCCGAACAGGGAAGTACGCTTCGGCAACGGAGAATATCATGGCGGCATTGCAGTTGCCTGATTTAGATAAACTACTGATCTTATTACAACCCCCAAAACAAAATCCTACTCCGGTAACGATTTGTCGATTTAAGTCCGATGGCAAGCCTGACTCCACCTATGGATTTGCAGGTGTCTCGTCGAATTCAATAGCTCCCGGTATCGAGCCGAGAGGATTGAACATACTTAATGACGGCAGTGCAGGTGTGGCAGGAATATACAATTCTGGGTTAGGGCATTCCATCTTTACACGAGTCAATGACACAACAGCAGTGCCCGATCCAAAATATTTCCCGAATGGAATTGCCGTCTTTGATTTGGATAACGGGAAATATTCCAACTATCTAAAGTTCTACACACCAACAGGCAAGGAAGGTAATTGTAAGAAGTACATCGCTGTCGGAGGTTCGATTCATGATGGTGTTGAGTACATGATGGCAGTGAGATTCTCGACCTGTCCGCTTGCAGCGGTTGAGCCTGAGGTGATTGCAGGAGATGATTTTTCAATTTACCCAGATCCGGCTGGATCGGAGATAAAAATTTCTACTCACTCCACATTGGAGGACATTCAGATCACGGATAATGTTGGTACTGTCGTCTATTCGGTTAACCTCAAAAACTCTGGAGCCAACCAAGAAGCCTACCGAGTTAATGTTGCGCACCTTCCTTCAGGGTCGTATTTGTGTAGTGTCATTATGAACGGCAAGAAAATCACGAAGCATTTTGTGGTGGTGCATTGATGAATTGATCGGATTAATTGGCTATTTCTCCCCCTTGTCATTTCGACCGAAGGGAGAAATCGTTAAGCCTGAGAAGATCGGAGCAACGATTTCTCGGTCGCTGAGGCGACCTCGAAACGATAAGATGATATTATTCAAACCCTCTCTATCATGGTTCTACTACTGCTACTTTACCAGCTATCGCATACACGCCTTTCCAATCGGCGCGTTCAACCAGGACATAATAGATTCCGCGGGGGATAGAGGAAATATCTACAGTCAATGGTGCATTATCTAAGGTCATCCCTGTAATAACCGATCTACCAAAGACATCTATCATCTTGAACGGTGTGCCTCGCTCAACCGAGGCGATAGTTAGACGGGTTGTTGCGGGATTGGGATAGACGCGACTATTATAATGTAACTTTCCGGATTCTTCTACTCCGGCTCCACCAATGGAAAGGACTTGAACTAAATATGTGGTATCGAGATTAAAGCCTCCGATCACGTAAACCTTATTACCACCACTCGTCGCACTTGGCTCAAATCTGCTACCAAATGTGCCTGATGTATTGAGCAAACTCCATCTGTTTGTTGCAGTATCAAAGACTTCAGTATTGCTGAGATTTCTCCCACCATGGTACCAATCGCCCCCGCCGATTGCATAAATCTTACCATTGATTTCCCCTAGAGAATTATCCAATCTGGGATACGCCAATGAATTTTTCTGTGGACTGCTCCATTTATTCGTAGCTACATCGTAAATTTGAAGGTCACAATGACAAGTTGAGTCAGGTGGAAGACCCACAACATAAATTTTATTTCCCATCGCTACTGCGTGTGGTGAATAAACTTGATGCATTGAATCAACAGTGTAAGGTGGAGTAGTCCAACTGTGTCTTTTTGTATCATAAATTTCAACTGTAGTCAACCATCCGATATTCCTATCGTTTCCACCGACAACGTAAATACTATCTCCTATTGAGCAAGAAGTAGCCAAACCTCGATCCGTGAATAATAAACTGCCTTCTCTTAGATCATCCGTTGTCCAAGTATTAGTTTGAGGATCAAAAACTGAAACGCTATCGGCAAATGTGGTATTATCAATCTCACCTCCAATGACATATATTTTGCCGTTTAAAACGGTTGCTGTGTGGGAGGCGCGTGGTAGAAAGCTTCCTTGGGTTTGTGGAGTACTCCAGGAATTAGATGCTATATCATAAACCTGTAGAAGGTTTATCGGGAATCTCCCATCATACCCACCGATACAATATATTTTACCATTAAAATAGGATGAACTTAATCCATCTCTATTTGGAGTAAATCCCACTTTTGAAAGAGTCTTCCAAGAAGCAGACTGTGCCTGCACTTCTGATAAATCTATCAGAAGCGCAAGGACAGCCACAAGTATGAATATTCTTGTAATTTTCATTACATGCCACAGGGTGGATGATAACAAGTTCCGTCTGTAAGCCAATCACCAACCTTCGTTGGTGCATCATCGCAATCAACTGTGCCTTGAGTAGTGTAGGTTACATTGCTCGTCTCAATCGCTCCATTGTTACCTCTGCAAAGATCAAAACTCATCACACAATAACTGTTGAGATGACAGGGGATAAATGCCCAGCGATTTGGGCTGGTTGAAATCTGTATTCTCTTGAAACATGCAGGAAGAAACATTTGCGAATGCCATGTTATGACCGGTCCAGTACAAGGTGGTACGTTTCCTGTACTGATTAGTGGGATCAAGTCAGCTTTTACCGCGGCGGAAATCTGTGCTACAAAGTCCGCTGTTGTAATGTTATTATTACAGCCTGCCACAGAATCGATCCTCGTTATAACGCTCTGGAATGTCACATCGCCAGAAAAGGGGAAATTATGTACTTCCCGCCAACAGTAACAAACAGTTACGTCACAACCACCAGTAATTGAAACGACAAGTTGGACACTGTTCCAACTGTAGCATGTTGCCCCTCCAGGACAACCTAAAGTTATTCCGGAGCAACTTGGACATTGCGCCTCCACCGCAGTTGTAAAAAGCAAAAGCGTGAGTATAATTCCCGCTATGCTGGAAGTGAATTTGGCAAACAGTTTATTGAATGATTGTTGATAGTGTTCCATAGTAGTATATTCAGTGTTTTAGTTTAAAAAGAGGATATGGCTTTTGCGAAGGCAAAAGCTTCCCCGGAATACAAAATCGCTTGATTTTTGTATCCTCGTGGTTTTCTGAAATGAAATGGAATCTGGAGGAGACCGAGAAAATTATGGCACGATAATTGCGGGGGGGGGGGTAAACCTCACCAGTAGGGAATCTAGCTTATAAAAAATAGTACGCACGGTGTATATCTTTTCACCACGAATATACAACGCTTTTTTTAACTTCGTTTAAAATCGAAGTTTTCTCACGTTGGGTTTGCCGCCAGTCGAAACGGCGCAGGAAGACAAAGTCGCTTATAAAGGAATGGTGTTTAAATTTACGTATTAGCGAAGACACTCATACTGGTCATTCCGAAGGTAGGGAGAAATCGTTAAGCCTCAATCTTTCAGGCATAACGATTTCTCACATTCGCTCGAAATGACTTATACTGGAATGATTGCGTAATGCCCGTACAAGAATCTCTCTCGCACCAAACAATCCCCATAGTTGTTTTCTCGTCCCAAAATACACTTTTTTTGATCCATGCCGACGAAAAAGAAAACGTCTATCGCCGACACTCAGACACTTGCAACTCTCAACGGAGAGCAAGCTGGCTACACCCACCATACACTCAATTCCCACGATCTTGAGCAGGAATACGCATTCTCTGTATCTCCTGCTTCGTTGGAGCAAATGCCAGACGGCGCGCTCTTAGTAGGTCCACGAGCTGATGGGTCGCAATCATTCGCTGGCACCCTTGCAGAGTCAGGGCAATCAAAAGAGACCCTGATTTCATGGTACAAGTTAATGCAATTAGGGAGAATTTGCGATGATGCTGCCGCCAATTACTTGAAGAAGGCAATGGGCTGGAGCTACCACGCTCCGTGCGCTGGACATGAAGGCATTCAAGCCGCAATCGGAATTTCTTTCCGTCAAAAACAAGATTACCTTTTTCCATACTATCGCGATCTTATGACCTGCCTTGCTGCGGGAATGACGGTGGAAGAAATTATCTTAAATGGACTCTCGAAAGAAACCGATCTTGCAGGTGGTGGAAGACATATGTCGAACCACTTTGCGAAAATGTCTATCGGTATTCAGAATGGGTCATCGCTGACGAATAATCATTCACAGCATGTGACAGGTTGCGCGCGCGCAATTAAATATTACGGACTTGATGCCGTTGCAATTTTTTCGGGTGGTGAATCCGGTTGCTCCGAGGGATTTTTCTACGAAGCACTTAATGGTGCAACGAAGGAACAAGTACCGGCAATTTTTGTGATTCAAAATAATAAGTACGGAATCTCTGTACCAGTTTTTGATCAAACTGCGAATGGGCGAGTAGCCGATAACTTCAGAGGATTTGCAAATCTTCTGATCACCTATTGCGATGGCACAGATATTTTAGACTCCTACCGTGCGATGCAAGAGGCATACGATTGGACGCGCTCTGGCAAGGGCGCAGCAATTGTCCATGCTGATTGTGTGAGGATGCGTTCGCACTCAAACAGTGATCGTGATAGTCTCTACCGCACACCCGAAGAAATTGCAAATGCTGCGAAGCGTGATCCGATCGAGCGATTCGCTTCATGGCTTATTCGTGAGGGGGTATTGACACAGAAGGAAATTGAGAGAATTCACGAACAAAATAAAATTGATTTTTACGCATCTGCTGAAAAAGCAGAAGCCGCACCACCAGCTGATCCTGCGACTGTCGAAGAGTTTGCTCAAGCACCGCTTACGATCGTTTCAAAAGGTAGTTATACGTTTGAACCGGGTGATGTGAATGTGAATCTGCATCCGTACGAACTTCCAGCGAAGGAAGAAGGACTGAAGTTTATCGATGCCCTCAACCATACCCTCAAGGAAGAATTTCGCCTGAACCCTAACACCTTTATTTGGGGACAAGACATGGCGAATAAAGACAAGGGCGGAGTCTTTAATGTATCAAAAGGAATGCAGCAGGAGTTCGGTCCGAAGCGTGTGTTCAATGCTCCAATCGCCGAAGATTTTATCGTGGGCACCGCTGATGGATTTTGCCGAGTTGATCAGGAGAATATCTGGTGCGTTGTCGAAGGAGCCGAGTTCGCTGATTATTTTTGGCCAGCAATGGAGTCGTTCATCGAACTCACGCATGAGTATTGGCGCACGAAGGGGCAATACTTGCCGAACATTGTGATTCGCATTGCATCGGGTGGATATATTCAAGGCGGATTATATCACTCACAAAATCTCGAAGGGACGTTCACAACTATTCCAGGCGTTCGCGTGATTGTACCAAGTTTTGCTGATGATGCACAAGGACTCTTGCGCACAGCAATGCGCACACGCGGAGTCACGCTCTACCTTGAACCCAAAGCCCTTTATAATGCACCTCAAGCAAAAACTTTTTCGCTCGGCGATAATGAGTTAGTCCCATTCGGAAAAGCTCGTCTGAGAAGATCAGGTGAACATCTCTCGATTATCACTTACGGGAATACAACTCATCTCTCAATAGTTGCCGCTGATGAATTAGCACAAGAAGGTATCACCGCCGACGTGCTTGATTTGCGTTCGCTCTATCCGTTAGATATTGAGGCAATCCTTGCCACTGCGTCAAAGACAGGTAGAGTGTTGGTTGTTCACGAGGATAAAATCACAGGAGGTTTCGGAGGCGAAATTTCTGCACTCATCACTGAACAAGCATTTAACTATCTCGACGCACCGGTCATGCGTGTTGGCTCGCTTTTCCAACCGGTTGGATTCGCAAAGCAATTAGAAGATGCGATCTTACCAAGTGCAAAGAAAATAGCAGAAGCCGCTCGGAAGTTGGTGGCTTGGTAATTAATTAATTCACACTCGCGCCACGGGACATTTGTTGGATGTCGTCTCGGAGTTTGGCGGCTTTTTCGTAGTCTTCGCTTTTGATCGCTGTGCTCAACTCAGCTTCGAGTTGTTCGAGCTTTGTGAGTTTGCGCGGAGGGTCCTTAGGGATTTGCTGGTTCGTGATGTCATCTTCCTCGTCGAGATCGGCTCCTTCCTCGAGATTGTCATCATCTTCAGGAACAAAGCCAGCTTCTTTCATCACAGATTCTGATACAAATATCGGCGCAGCATAGCGGACGGCAATTGCGATAGCATCGCTTGGTCTTGCATCAATTTCCTGATCGTCGGCAAGTGTGAGAGTTGCGAAAAAGATACCATCCTTCAGCTCGGCGATACACGCTTCTCTCACGTGCGAACCAAGCACGGAGAGAATATTCTTAACGAGATCATGTGTCAGCGGACGTGGGGGAGTGATTCCTTCCATCTCGAGCGCAATTGCTTGTGCTTCGAATCCACCGATGATAATCGGAATTCTACGTGAGCCTCCGGATTCTTTGAGGACAAGAGCGTATGCTCCGTTCGAAGCGGGACTTGTTGAGATGCCTAATATCTCTACTTGAATTTTGTCCATAAGTCTGAATAAGTATTCAGATCACTTGCTCCGTAGAACAAGAAAATTTACTGCTTAATCTTTTTTACTTCCTCTGTTAGTAATGGAAGTATCTCAAACGCATCACCGACTATTCCGTAATCGCATACGGAAAAGATGGGAGCATTGATATCCTT
Organism: bacterium; assembly: GCA_037143335.1. GTDB lineage: Bacteria > Bacteroidota > Ignavibacteria > Palsa-1295 > Palsa-1295 > PALSA-1296. The sequence continues at coordinate 59,399 of JBAWZA010000011.1, forward strand.
ATTTATTGCAACAATAGTTTTAGAGCTTGACATTCCCGCAAGATGCTGAATTGCCCCACTCACACCAACTGCAACGTAGAGCGTTGGAGAAACAGTCTTCCCTGTTTGCCCGACTTGTTCTGAATGCGGTCTCCATCCAGCATCAACGACAGCACGAGATGCGCCTGTCGCGGCTCCGAGGATTGAGGCAAGTCCTTCGATAAGTCCCCAATTCTCAGGTCCCTTCATTCCTCTGCCACCGGTTACGATGCTATCAGCTTCTGCGACGTCGAGCTTGCCCTGTGATAGCGTCAACTCCGTTGTCTTTTCTGCAAAATCTTTTTCATCGAAGTTCACAGAGAGATTTTCGATAGTTGCGACATCAGACAATTCTTTGGATGCCTTCCATAAGTTCGGACGGGTTGAATACACCTTCGTTGGTGTCGTTACCTCAACATACGTATTCGCCTTGCCTGCATACACGGGATGTACCGCAACGAGTTTGCCACCGTCGTGAACGAACGAGGTTACATCAGGCACATAACCTGCGCTGAGTCTTACAGCTACGCGCGGAGCCAAGTCTTTCCCTCTGCCTGTTGCAGAGACAAGTACAACTTCGGCGTTTGAGAATTTCGCTGCCTCAGCGATAGCCTTACCTGTGGCACGAGATGAGTAGTTGCCGAAGCGCGCATCCTCGATCACATAAACTTTCGATACACCTGAGCGTGTCACAGCTTCCGATACAAGCGCTGTGGCGTTCGATGTTACGACAACTCCAAAAATCGCAGTCGCACCGATACTCTTCGCCGCTTCGATTGCTTCGACCGATGGTTTACGGATTTGTCCGTTACGCTCTTCTAAATAAACTAAAATATTCATTCGTAAAAATCTTTTCTTAAATTACTTTTGCTTCTTCGTGTAATAGTTTTGCAAGTTCAGCTGTGCTGGCACTGGCATTGCCCTCCACCTTAATGATCTTGCCGATGCGCTTCTTATCTGGCTTATCCATTTTGACAACAAGTGTGCGCGATGGAGCAGCACTACCTGCGATCTCTTCGATAGGCTTTGATTTAGCCTTCATGATATTCGGTAGTGAAGGGTACCGTGGTTCATTCAATCCTTTTTGCGCAGAGATTATACACGGCAAGCTCATCGAAATAATTTCTTTGCCTCCTTCAACTTCTTTCTCAGCACGAACAGTGGTGCCATCAATCGTCAGTCCAACGACAACCGAAGCCGCAGGCAGATCCAGTAATTCGGATAGCATCGAAGCCACCATCATTCCGTCACTATCAATGGATTGTTTTCCGAGTAGGATAATATCAGCTCCAAGTGGAGAGATCGCGGAGGCAAGCATTTCGGCAACAGAGAATGAATCAGACTTTTCGCCCTTGACAAGGATTCCTTTATCAGCTCCCATTGCTAATGCTTGACGGATTGCTTCCTTTGAAGTGTCGGAGCCAACTGAAATTGCTATCACCTCGCCACCATTTTTTTCTTTCAGGCGAAGCGCTTCTTCGACGGCGAACTCATCGTACGGATTGAGAATAAATTTTACTCCGGCAGCGTCAACCTGTTTTGCATCTGCCGTGAGATTTATTTTTGTGGTGGTATCAGGAACGTGAGAAACGCAGACAATTATTTTCATTCGTAATATTTTGCAGCTACATCAATGTAATCGGGCGAACTTAACACGAAGCACGAAATCAACGTTTCGGAAATCGGTGTTGAGAGAATAGATGTAGATACATTTTTTCTCAAAAATAAACAATTAACATTTTTTCACGGAGCAAAGGGAAATAAGAATTCCCGAAAAGCCCATTTATTGGCATTTTCTGGGTCGGAATCGTCTCTAACGCTCTTAGAATAATACTTAGCGGGGTTGTCCACACTCCGAATTCCCATAAAAAGGACTTACGGAACTCTGAAAAAACTTACCCACCGAACGGTGTATAACTTTGTGGAGAAGCATCGATGACATATCGTCATTGTGAGCAACTTGTTTATCATTAAGAAATTGTTAACTGAATTTCGCTCAATTTGCTATTTTCACAAGTTTCCACGAAAAAATGGCGTCAAAAGATGGGAAATTCTCGTCCTAAAAAGAGGACGGAATTTCCGCAAAAAAACTTGATAAGGGGTGGATAAACAGAGTCCCTCCCCAAAGCCGCGTGCTCGGCTTTGGGGTGGGATAACTCATGAATTAATTGGTTGATGAGGCTTTGTAATTGCCGCCAGAAGCCCCTCTGATCTTCCACCAAGCTTGGTTGAAGCCAGGACGCACTGCATTGAAGCTCACGTTATCGAAACGGTCTATATACACGCATGGATTCTCAGGTACCCAGAGGATGCAATTGGCTTGATCTTCATAAAATACTTTTTGGAATTCCCTCTGCAAGTCCATTCTTTTTGTCTCTTCAAATTCCTGACGAATTGCTTCGAGTAAATGATCTGCGACAGGGCTGTTATAGCCGCTGTAGTTCGAGCCACGGTTCTTTGCTTGCGATGAATGATAGAGTTGGTAGTTATCTGTCTCGTATGGATCAGCTTGCCACGAACCGTATGTGGCATCAAACTTATGATCGCGTTGACGGTCGAGCAGCACCGACCACTCCGTCGTCTGAACACTTGCATCAATGCCGATTTTTCTCATTGCCTCGGCTATGATGAGCAATACATTTTTTCTTACCTCATTGCCTGCATTTGTGGTGAATGTAAATTTGAACGGAGTTGATTTGCCGTCAATGACTTTATCCAGAATCCCATCACCATCATGATCTTTCCAGCCTGCGCTATCCAAGATTCGCTTTGCCATTTCGGGATCGTAAGGAATCAACGGTAAATTTTTATTATACTCTTTCCGCCAAAATGGGATTGCTGATTGAGTCTGTTTTGCTAAACCGAAAAGCACTTTGTCTATAATTGATTTGCGATCAACGACATGTGCCAATGCCCACCGAACCTTTTGCTCCTTGAAAAGTGGGTTTTGCAAATTCCAATTGATGAGTACAAAGGAGCCGAGTGGGAATGTGACCTTCTTGATAAACGGCTGCTTCAGTGTATCAATCTGAACGAAATACGGAGGCTGCAGGAATTCGATCACGTCAATATCTTTTGATTTAATTGTTGTGACTGCGGCGTTCCAGTCTGTAATGACTTTATAAATCAGCGTATCGGGATACGTAACTCCTAAGGGCGAATTTCCCTTATTGGTGTACTGTGGATTTCGAACTAAAATAATTCGATCATTGGTGCGCCACTCAGATAATTTGTATGGACCCGATCCTTGAATATATTTCGCTTCACGGCCTAATTCTGGAGTAACCATCCACTGACCAAACTCTCGCATAGCCGGGTTCACTTGCATGTGTGCGGCTTTTGCGCTATCTATATCTTCGGCTTTTCCACTTTCAACGATGGAGGCAATATCATCCCAGGTGTATTGATCGGTCAAGTTCTTCGGATCCCAGATATGCTTTGGCAAAATAAAGAACGCATCCGCGAATGCTTGTTCTTTTACAAGAAAGTATGCCTTCCACATTTTGAATCTGACCTTGTAGGGATCACCATCAATCAATTCGCAACTATGGATATTATCAACGAACGTGCGCTTTTGTGCGGAGTAGGTGTTGAGTGGGTTCTTCAATGCTTTCAAGCTAAAGATCACATCAGCTCCAGTCATTTCTTTGCCGTCAGCGAACTTCACACCTTTGCGCAGCGTAAAATCATAGGTCATGTGGTCGGCTGACTCAACCGGCATTGACTCAGCCAACCATGGCACATCTACTTGCATTGTCTGCGGATTAATTCTGAGCAGTCGTTCAAAAATCTGTTCTTCGACGTACGTCTCATCTGCGCCTGTTGAATTCTGCGGATTCAATCGCTCAAGTTCGTTGAGGAGATGCTGGACGACAAGGTTAGAGGTCGAGAGATTATTCGTCCCAGGACCCGAGGATTTCCCTCCACATCCAGCGACGAGTAGAGCGACGCTAAGTGACAATGAAATGAATAAAGTGCGAGAAATAGTGTTCATGGATATGACTATTAATTGAGAGATAATATTTTTTACGCTTTAACAATACAAATCATACCCAATTTGGTTCAATGAAATATTTTGCAATTCTCACAGACTACATCGCGCCGATGGAGAGCGTCGTCGAAATTACACCCGAACACCGAGCATATCTCAAGACCCAGTACGATGCAGGCATCATGCTCTTTAGCGGTCCGCTTGTGCCGCGAACAGGGGGTATGCTCTTTGCGCAAGCGAACGACAGAGCGGACATTGATGCCATGATAGCCAGAGACCCGTTTCATCTAAAACAGATCGCAACCTACACCGTGATAGAGACTTCGCCTGTTATGTGGGCAACCGAGCTAAACAAAATCTTCGAAGCTGCGTAGAGATTCCTGATGCCCGAACTCATTACACCTACAACTGATTACCTCCGCCCCGAGCACGTCTCGAAGCTTGGGAATTTTGAGCTTGTCGCAAAATTTGTCGTCGAGGGATTCATCACAGGTCTGCATAAATCTCCCTATCACGGGTTTAGTGTGGAGTTTGCAGAGCATAGACCTTACCTACCGGGCGATCCGATTCGTAACATTGATTGGAAGCTCTTTGCGAGAACCGATCGCTACTACATCAAGCAGTACGAAGAAGAGACAAACCTCAAGGCGCATATTATTTTGGATTCATCGCTGTCTATGAATTACAAAAGCGATCCAAAATTTATTACGAAATATAGGTACGCGACGATTCTTGCTGCTTCGCTTGCCTATCTTCTCACTCGCCAACAAGATGCGGTCGGCTTGGCACTCTTTGATGAAGAGGTGCGCACCTTCATGCCGGCCCGGTTGAAGTCGAGCTACCTTCGTGAGATGCTGAAAGTTTTACAGCAAACTGAACCAACAAACAAAACAAAAACGCAGGCTTCACTCCGATTAGTATTGGAGCGAATCAAACGTCGCGGACTTATTATCGTTATTAGTGATTTCCTTGATGAGCCGGATGAGATTATCACTTCGCTCAAACTCATGCGCAACGCCGGACATGAAGTGATAGCATTTCAAGTCCTTGACCCAATTGAACAAACGCTTGCTCTCCCAGCAAGCGATGCGACAATTTACGATCTCGAGACGGGAGAGTTTATTAAAACGCAACCTTATCAGATGCAAGAAAGCTACGCAAAATCATTTCAAGAATTTCTTGACACCCTTACTTCATCACTTGCTTCCGAGAGAATAGATCACGTCGTTCTGCAAACGACAACTCCGTTTGATAAAGCATTGACGGAATACTTTTATAAGCGTCAGATGATGGGATAAAATAATTAAAAATCAAAATTAAAAATGCAAAATTGGGGAGGGGGAATGGATTCCCGCCTTCGCGGGAATGACAGCTTTATCAGTGGGACGGTCTCTTAGACCGTCCCGTATTTTTGACGGGACGGTTGCCCACCTGAGATTGGGATTCAAACCGTTTCAATTATCGCGATCGCCTCCGCGATTTCTTTGGTATGGGTAAGAGAGAGCTGAATGTGAAATTCTGATTTGACGATACTCGCTGTCTTGACGATCATAGAATCGCGGAGGATGACTACCGGCTTGCCCGAAAACTCTTTCCCAACTTCCACTTCCTTCCAGATAAATCCTCGGCGGATGCCTGTGCCGATTGCTTTGGAGAATGCTTCTTTGGCGGCGAAACGTGCGGCGAAATGCTCGGAGCTATTTTTTCGGGAAGTGCAATAGCCGATCTCAGATTCGGTAAAAATCCGTTTCAGGAATTGATCACCGTATTGGGCAATCGTTTCCTCGATCCGTTTCACTTCTATGGTATCTATTCCGATTCCGAATATCATGGGTTAAGTTTGTGATTCATTATTGAGAACACAAAATTGAAATTATCCTCACAAAAGAAAAGTTAGGTAGGAAACAAAATCACGATTTGCGCGCCGTACTATTTATCCTTTTTTTCACCCTAGTTCTCACGGGGGAATCATATTCTCAATCCTTCGCCCCACAAGGTCGCAGACTTCCGCCTTCGCTCGAGCGCGAACTCAAGCTCAAGCACGGTGGCAAGGTGCGCATCGTCGGCTTCACCGATACCCTCAAAGCACAGAGCATTATCGCCAGTAGCATCCGTGATAGTGCGAGCATCGAACTTGATTCACTTACTGCCAAAGACTCCGCTATTGTTACAATAGACTCCGCTGTATCGCTCACGGATAAAGAGTGGCTTGACTCCATGCTTGCGCAATTGCCGGAGTATAAAAATACTCCGCAGGGGATAAGGTTTCACTATCCTGCCGATATTCTCGTCGAGACAAATCGTAAAGTTGTGCCACCCGATTCGACGATTGCTTCGCGTATGGACCCAGTCACGAAAGAAGACCTTCCGCTCTATGGTGATATGGCGATGCCCAAACCGCTTCCAGATAAATCATTGCCTCGGACGCGAATTGAAGCGGCACTTGGCTCGCCGTATATTCCCATTCTCAGTGTGAATTCTCTTGTGCTAACAAATGAAACGACGGCACTTGTCTGCGATGGATTTTTCAAGACGACTCAGGCTGATGAAGTCGCGACCAAACAATATTGGCACCTCGGTGCACATGTAAGTTTTCTCTTCCCTCCATCACCACTCGAACTTACCCAGCGAGTACCTCAACTTGAGTTAAGTGCACTGACGGGTGCAACGAAGCGGGTATTAGGCGATAGCAACACGACGCATTCATTGAGCGAGTCCGAACTTAGTACTCGGTTCACGATTGGTCAGCAATCTCAATTGAAATTAATATCTCAAGGTTCGGTTGGGTTTTTGCATGATGAATCAACCGTGGGAATTTCGGAGACAGAAGCAAAACTAAAGCTATTGCTCGCCAAAGATATCCCGAACTCAAGCTTCACGACTTCATTGAGTTTAAGAGCCGAGTATGCAAGTCAGCCCACGATTGACTCGCAGTTGAGTGGCACAAAAATATTTCCGAACCTAAATAATACGTGGACGCATTCAGTGAATCTTGGTGAAGCGCAATTAGTACTTGAGCAAAAAGAGGCAGCGCCAATCAGATGGCTGGCAGGAGTATCATTTACAAGTGGTAGTGATGCAAGCGGTAATAATGCTGCTATCTCTCCACTTGCGAAAATCATTTTCCATCCGTCCAACAAATCAGAATTTGGCGTTTCGTTTTGGCCACAGACCGAAGTCTCTGATTTTGCGAATATGTTTGCGCACGCACTTTTTTATTTTCCGATTATTCCATCAAGCACCCATTCAGCCGACACAAGGCGCATCATCACTGAGCCAATTCACCTGACGATCTTCGGAAATTATTTTCTGTCACTTTTGAACGAAGCGCACGCAGAGATTCGGTATGTCGAGCGGAATAACGAACCTGTGTTCGAGCGCGACTCCCCCAGTGGTATTTTCTACGCAAGGCCTATGAATACAAAACATCTTGAGATCGAGGCAAATATTTCCGCTGAAGTTTTCGGTAAAGACAGAGTACGCGCCTCTGGAACCATCAGTTCATCAGCGGAGAAAACCTCTGGGAAGATATTGCCGTACGAACGAACCCTCGAGCTTCATGCAAATTATGAATTCCGAAGATTCTCAGATGCTTTCGTGCCTTCGATAGCATTTGTAGATTTCGCACGACCAGGTCATACCTTCACTTTCTTGAATGCAGAACTAGAATATCTTTTTTTGCCAGCATTCAAAGCATTCTTCAGAGCAGAGAATATCTTTAACGCACAAAACGACTTCTGGTCCGGCTATAGCGAATATCCGCAAGCGTTCAGGGTTGGAGTTTCGTACAATTTTTGATTCGCTGATTTCCACACTGGCATAGAAAATTAACTCTTCCAGGATTTTTAAATAAACGGCAAAAATTATTGTATATTTGTTGTAGACTCGTTACTCCAAGAAATCAAACCGCTTTCTTATGTTGATACCGAAATATTGACTTTGCCTTAAATTTTTTCTTTCTGTAATCATGGACGAACACGTACTACACTCGAGAGAGAGAGAGAGAGAGAGAGAGAGAAGAAAACCAGGCTATCCGAAGAATGATACGCCTTGGGACAAATTAGATTTCGAAGTTCAAGGTCAGTATGGAAACCAATTCCGGTATCTCGCTGAAAGACTTCCTGATCTCACCCCGACAGAAATAAAGGTAGCTACGTTAATTAGAGAAGGATTTTCCACTGATGCAATTTCTGGAATGCTTTGCGTCTCGCCAAATACAATTAAAACACATCGCAAGAGCATCCGCAAAAAATTGGGATTGACCTCGAATCTACAAACTTTCTTAAATGGAGTTTAAAACAAAAAATACCCATTTCCTCATGCTATGGAAGCCCTAAAACCCTTGTATCTTTGCACCGTGTTAACAAACATTACTTAATTTGCCATGACAACAAAAAACAGAGCATACTCTTTTTTTAAGACGATAGGAATTATTCTTCCATTACTACTCTTTATTTCTCAGGCAAGGGCACAATGCCCATCGATACCATGCCCAAATCCTGGGAATTGTACTGGATGGTCATCTGTAACTGGAGTTCCAGTTCATATTTCTAGCGGGTGTGACCTCTATGTAAACTATTGTTATAGGACGGTACACAATTGGCCTACTACAGGTTTCGAAACACTCCAGGCTGTCATCACTGAAATTGATTCTGACGCTCATTGTGATGATGATATCACTACTGCAAGTTTTGTTGCAGAAGTGCAGTCTGCGATCTCTGTAGATGCTTCAACACATGCTGTTTCACCACCCCCATGTAACAACCAAGTTAGTGGTAGTTATAAGATGGAATTACGAACCCCTGCATGTTTGAAGCGTGTAGCAACTTCATACAATCATTACGCCCTTGTGATGGCTTGTGAGAGTACTACTTCATTTTGCTTGATGACATGTGATCTGTGCCATGACAGTAATGGTACAACGCTGAAACAAAATTGTACATTTACTCTTGAAGGTACACCACCATGTGATGATGCACCAACCAAGATGGGAGATTGGCCAACGGATGCATGCAGACACCCAGTATGTGGCACTTTCTAATTATGAAGTCTAAATTAAGGTTTTCTCTACTTGTTCTTGTGCTTCTTAGCTTAGGCTCGGAAGCACAAGGACAGGTTAAACCCTTTTGGACAACTCTTTCCGCGAAAGGGTTTACACAACGTCAGGGACTAACGGCATCCCTATTCAATGGCAAGATTTATACGATTGGTGGTGTCTTGTATCCTTGGTTTAAAGAAAATCTGGTAGAGGTATATAACCCTACCACTGACTTGTGGAGTACTCCTAAAACAATTGGCCGATGCCCACCACATTATGCTCATACTGCAAACGTTGTAGGTAGTAAGATTTACATCATTGGAGGTGTTCAAGGTCTGTCTATCTATGACGATACAGTCTGGGTTTTTAATCCAATTGATAATAGTTGGAGTCTTGATACGATTATGGACGAAGGCAATGCGCCTCATCCTGGACTTATCAATTCAACGTCATGTGTAATTGGCGATAGTATCTACGTCTTTGGTGGAGTAGATTTAGGTGGTAGCTTTAGTAGTACAGTTCAGATTTACGATACTAAGCGACACCGTTGGTCTTTCATGCCTCAGACCGCCGATTCAATGCGGACTGTAACAACTCCAAAATCTTTTCTCGTTGGGGATAAAATGTATGTTGTCGGCTTGCCTGGTATAGCAAATGGCCAACCTGAAGATACAGCCTGCCATTGCACTGTTCAGGTTTATGATCCAGTAACGAATAGGTGGAGATGGCCTTCTACTGATACAATGCGTTTCCCGAGATTTGCATTCGTAGGAGAATCTTATACTACTCCAAAACATCAGACTCAAATACGTCTCATTGGCGGAATCAGTTATAATGGTGGGAATGATCCACCGAAAACTGATACGTATGATACGTTATTCCGTAAATGGGGACAGGAACTTCCGGACGGTGAATTTACCGTTCGAATTGGAGCCGCATCATGTTTGATCGGCGATAAAATTTATGTTATTGGTGGGGTCTTTGGTAGAGGTGCTACTGATACGAGCTTGAACCAAGTACTTACAATCCCACAACTGCAGAGTGTTGAAAATGGCTTTGATAAAATATTTTATTATAGCCGAATCTACCCCAACCCAGCAACAACGACTCTTAACATTGTTTCTGTAGAGGTTGGTACTCCGTTCAAGATCCTTGATATATTGGGTAGAGAAGCAATGATAGGCAAGACATTAGATAATGCAACATTAACAGTTGACATATCGAATCTTTCAACAGGTTTTTATTATGTTCTTGTCGAGCGTGCGGATATGAAAGGTCAGTACTCTATCGCTGGCAAGCTTGCAGTCATTGGGAAGTAAGATCATAACTTCATGCGTTGTGAATTGGCGGTGAGAATGCTTCAACTAAATTCTTCATTTGCTCAAGAGAAGATACTTATATACAATCTATTAACATTCTCGTGGGCACCTATTGCAAAATGGAAGTTCAAGTTGTATATTGTAAGCATGTTGACAGGCACCATCTTTTTTAATTCCGTATTAGGAATTACGAATGAAGAATTACGCATTAGCAGAGTGTTGCGGATTGAGACATCATACAGGTTCTATAGTGGAAACTGTGAGGGAGTTGACATGCGATGTGTGCACAGCTAAAATGAAGCCTGATAATGAGTTGCAGCCTCTCGTGTAGGAAACTCTAGCCAGAATTTGCGATGCGAGTAAACGCACATCGCCCTTTCAGGGCTTAGAATTTCTTATTACGTACGAACCCCAAGGTTGCTCCGCTTCGCGAATTCACCTTGAGCTATGAGTACTTCGTACCGCCGGCACTATCGGCATTATAGAGATGGCGCATTTGAGTCACATAGCTACGGTGTGCTTTGAGCCCAACCTGTAGCCCGAAATGCGGACGAAATGTTGGGGTAGTTGTGACTGCTGTTATTTAAGACCAGAAAGGGTGGAGTGTTACTTGATGAATTCCTCCGAACATTCCCCGAAAAAACTTCGTTTTCAATCCTTCGCGTTTCTCTTTGCGGTGCCACCAACTGTGGGGGGAAGCGAATGGTATTGAAATTCAAACTATTAGATAATGTCAGAATATAAAGCACAACTCGAATCGCTCACGACTACGCATGGTATTGCGCATTCAAAAATCGAATTTAATCTTGGTGTTGAAGAACTCTATGCCGAAGCCCTCTCGCGTGGCGAAGGTACGCTTGCCTCCAACGGTGCGATGGTCGTCTCGACCGGAAAATTTACCGGACGCTCTCCGAAAGATAAGTTTATTGTCTCGCATCCTGAATCCGAAAAAAATGTATGGTGGGGGACTGTGAACAGAGGCATCTCACAAGAAAATTTTGATAAGCTCTACCAAAAAATGGTAGCGGCTATGAATGAGAAGCAACTCTACGTTGCCGATCTTTTTGCCGGCGCTGATACCGAATACCGTCTGCCGATCCGCGTCATTAATGAGTACGCATGGCATAATCTTTTTTGCCATCAACTTTTCATTCGTCCGAATGCTGCGGAGCTTGCTGAGCATCGTCCGCAGTTCACCATCATTGATCTGCCGAGCGTGAAAGCTGATCCAGCAACTGATGGCACAAATAGCGAGACGTTCATCGTCTTGAATCTTGAAAAGGGTTTGATCCTCATCGGCGGGACAGAGTATGCTGGCGAGATGAAAAAATCTATTTTCACAACATTAAATTATTTGCTCCCACTCAAGGGAGTAATGTCCATGCACTGCTCTGCAAACATCGGAGCGGCTGGCGATACCGCGCTCTTCTTCGGACTCTCCGGCACAGGCAAGACAACGCTATCGGCTGACGAGACACGTTCACTCATCGGAGATGACGAGCATGGTTGGTCGGATAAAGGAGTATTTAATTTTGAAGGCGGATGCTACGCGAAATGCGTGAAGCTCTCGAAAGAACAAGAGCCTGAAATTTGGAATGCGATTAAGCATGGCTCGGTACTTGAGAACGTTGTGCTTGGTGCTGACGGTGTGCCCGATTACAACGATATTTCGAAAACAGAAAATACTCGCGCGGCGTATCCGATCCATAACATCCCGAATGCAGTCGAACCAAGCGTCGGTGGACATCCGAAAAATATTGTGTTTCTCACTGCCGATGCATTCGGCGTATTACCTCCGATCTCGCGCTTAACAAAAGAGCAAGCGCTTTATCATTTTATTTCGGGCTACACTGCAAAGCTTGCTGGCACTGAGCGCGGAGTAACTTCACCCGAGCCAAATTTTTCGACATGTTTTGGTGCGCCGTTCATGGTGCATCATCCGAATGTCTATGCTGATTTGCTCGGCAAGAAAATTGATGAGCACGATGCAAAGTGTTGGTTAGTCAACACTGGCTGGACAGGCGGACCTTATGGAGTTGGTAAGCGCATGCACTTACCTTATACCCGAGCGATGGTGAACGCAGCGCTTGCGGGAAACTTGGATACAGTCGCAACGATCGAAGACCCGATCTTCGGACTTCACATCCCAACAAGCGTGCCGAACGTCCCGAGCGAAGTGCTGAATCCCCTTGACACCTGGAGTGATAAGACCGCCTACGATACTCAAGCCAAAGACCTTGCGGCCAAGTTCAACGAGAACTTCAAGAAATATTCCGCCGGCACCGCCGAAGCGATATGCAATGCCGGACCGAAGGGTTAGGGGGTGAAGAATCTTATTGTATAATTGAATCGACATGAATCGGTTTCTGATTTATTTTTTGCTAACATTCCTATTCTTCGGTTCGAAGTCGATAGCTCAAACCATTCGTGTCGATTCAGTTACTCTTGACGAATATCAGAATGCGCTGATTCTAAAAGGATCGCTCCCATTTGACTTTGCCGTATTAACGGTAAATGGCAAGAACCTAAAATTGATAAAAGGGGATACCTCAGAGGCAGTATTCTCATTACCCTCTGTTGGTCCTGGATCGTCAGGTCCAATTAGAATAATATTCTTGACTGACACTCTCGCTGGTTGGGAGATTAACGAATGGTATGCTCATGTACGGGGTCTTAAGAGGATTTTCCCACCGAGTTATATTAGTAGCCCTGCACCTCAGCCCCCACTCTCTTCATTCGAATGGAATTTGTTCTTCCGCATGGTTAAGGGAAACTTCGGGAAGCTCATCACACATTCTGCTATCCCCTCGGTAGAATCTACGTGTTCATGGGATTGCAACCAAACCCAACCATGGCCTACACTAACGTCTGAAGCCCGATATATTGGGAATGGTGAATATCAGAGGATGGATACTTCAAAGCATTCGTCAACAGGATTCATTGTGTTTGCAAATGTTAATGAAGCTACTGATTCGATGATCCTCGAGTTTCCCCCACCCCTGGGAGCCAGATGCAAGTACGAATTATGGTATGAAGGTCATTCGCCTTGGTCAATATTGGCATCAGAGAGCTCCGATTTATCGGTTAAGTTACCGGTTCTTCATTTGCAAATCCATGACTTAAACCTCGTTCTCCCTGGGCACATTCTCTCAGATACTACAATTATGGAATGGCGAGAGTTGTTAGATACATATTGGGATTCCATACGCATTGTTCCGACACAGATTGACACTTCAAGAGTGTTGATTAGTAAGTACACCCCTAGAGTTACTTTTTCAAATTTGAGCCCCAACCCGTTTAGCACAAAATCAACTTTCTATATTTCCCTCACTTCGGAAGAATTCACCACATTAAAAATTTACAATCCACTCGGTATCGAAATATCTACTCTCGTTAGTCAACGATTGCCTGCTGGCGACCATCGAATAGAATTTGACGCCTCCAATCTCCCGTCCGGCATATATTATTACCGCTTGCAGATCGGCGGGCAGGTGGAGACAAAGCCGTTGGTTGTGGTGCGGTAGAAAAAATGGGAAGTATAAAAAACTCGCCGTGTGGCGAGTTTTTTTATGAAATTCATTTTATCAGGAATTTAAAAAAGCAAACGGGCACCGGAGTGCCCGTTCTAATCATGCATCATCCTTCTTCTGTATTTTTTGGAGTCCCAATATCTTTTGGTACTTAGCGCATCGTTGCGCTGTTCTCTTGCTTCGGTGCTGAAGTCAGTGTTACGTTGAAATCCTTTTCAAGTTGCACTGTCTTTGCTGCCGCTGGAGTTTCGATAAGTTCGTCTTTCGTGACGATATCCTCTCCCTCCAAATGTACCCAATACTTTTTGTTTGCTTGCAGTACTACTAAGTAGCTACCGCTTGCGCTATTCGATTTGCTGGAAGTGATCTCAACTGCTTTATCGCCAGCCGCGCGAACACTTACTTTCACAGAATGCGCTTTGCCAGTTTGTTCGGAGCGAACGACTCCTTTAAGAACAACGACGGCTTTCGAAAACTGAGCTTTCGCTCCTGTCCCACCGATAGCGGTGAGCACTACTACGATAATGGCAACTAAGGCTTTATTTCTCATCTTTGTCTACTATTTAGTTCGGTTAATTAGGCTTTACATACAAACATGTAAAAAATCGTGCCAAACTCACAGAACTCAGTAGAAAAGATGAAAAAAACTTGAAAAAGCTCTCAGTCCATCAATTCGGGTTAGCCTCTAATTGGGGAAATTGTTAGAAGCAAACAGAAGAACAAGTTATCGTCGTATTACTGCCTCTGAACGTCGCCAGTGAAGATGACGTGGTCTGCGTTGTTTTCTTCGGTGATAAAGAATCCAACAGGCATATTCTTCAGTCGTGATGGAAAGCCATAAATTGGTTCGTTCTTTTTAGAATCTATCCGGAACGAGCCTATGACTAGTGGTGAACGACTGCCGATATTGGCCCAAAGCGTATATGCTTTGGAAGCATTCATCGGATGCGCAGAATTAACAACAAAATAGATCAGATTATGTTTCCGACTAAAGAATAAATATTCTCTGTTTGCACCCGATGGCATACTCGCCAATGTCACAAGCCTCAAGTCGGGGTCATCGAAGAGTGTGTAGAATTGCTTATCACTTACTTTTGCGAGCGACTCTACGACTGGTTGAATGGAGTCAATGCTTGATTTCACATCAGGATCAAGAACGCTTCGAAGTGAATCAGTCTGGCGGAGCAATGCCTTCATCAAGCCATTCGAGCGATCGAGCTTCGCGGAGTTTGTGACATTGAGTGAAAGCAAATACGAAACGAGTAAGCCGCTGATTAGCAGTGTGTAGATCAAGCCACGCGTTCTTTTTTTCAAACGTCGCGCACTAATTTTTACTGCTTCGGAATCGTAGGCTTCTTTAGAGTCGGCGCGGTTATTCGGTTCTTTCTGAATGGTCTTCAGAATGTTCGCACGAAGATCAGGTGGCGGAAGAATCTGCGGAGCCGCAACAGCAAGCAACGTTGAGGCTTCGAGCATTTCTTCGAGTGACTTCGAGAGAATAGGATTGCCTGACTCTACTAAACGCTCGAACTCGAGCAGATCACTTTCGTGATCGCCGATTGCGCCGAGAGCATAGACGGAAGCAAGCTCTTCAATGTGCTCGTTCGTCATCTCGCTCCGTATTTCGTTCTCTGCTTCCATTCGAAAAAAAATTATCTCTCCAACATCTCTGCTAATTTCATCATGCCTTTGCGCATCCGCGTCTTGATCGTCCCCAGAGGCTCGCCAAGCATCTCGGCTATTTCTGATTGCGAGTATCCTTCGTAATAGGACAAATACAACGCCTTACGCTGTGCCTCGGGTATTTGCTCAAGTGCAGCCAATACATTTTTTCGTTCATCGTTTACGATTGCATCATGCTCCGGCGTTGAGTAATCAGTGGTCGCATCCGATGTAATCTCGCTAATATCTTGCTTCGCCTCAAGCGCCGATTTCTTGAAACGACGTGATCGGAGCGTATTAATACTTTTGTTGTGGGCTAATGTCACAAGCCAAGTGATGAACTTCCCGCGTTCGTTATCGAATAGGTTAGCTTTATGCCAGACTTGTAAGAAAACATCCTGCTGTAATTCCCGTGCCTCATCCTCATTTCGGACGATGCGGAGCGTCAATGAGTAGATAAGCTTGGCGTATTTGTCGTATAAGTCGGCAAGAGCACCTTGATCGCCCTGAGCGATTCGCCCAAGAAGATGAAGATCTTCGTCATTCGACTTTTCCTTTGCCACAATACGCATATTTATCAAGATCGGATTTCACTACTTCTTTCCCGTGCCTGTAACGTCGCACGGAGTGAAAGTATTTCGCCTGACCACAAAAAAAACCGGATTCAGGCTTTCGCCCGAACCCAGCTTCATCAGAATCAAGGTTCTAATTTAGAGAAAAATTAGTTGCCAGAGTATGCTAATCTCATGTCCTTCTTTTTGGAAGGGATTGCTGCATACGGTGAGTTGACGGTTGGGTTATATGTAACCTTCACATCAATATAACGGAAGCTCGTTGCACCACCAGTATCACCCCAAAGGAAATGACCACTTACGCCACCAAATGTTGTCTTTGCGGCTTGTGCCACAACTTCAATTCTAGCATAGTTATTGTCTTGCGTCTTGACTACAAGCACTAACGATGCTGAATCGCTATGTGTTGCGGTAATATCTGCAAAATTATTAGAGGCATTCACGATAGTGCTAAGATCGCCAGCACCAAAAATCTGAGCTGATAAGCCGCCTCGGAAGTAAGCTGTTGGGGAAGTAAATCCGAAAGCAGAGTTTCTGGTATTGCCAGAAGCTATTCCGTCTTTTGCCGAAACAAGAGAAAGTTGGGGTAGCGCGATTGCAGGCTCGGTATGAAGGACTAAATCAATGTTCGCCTTTTCAGCACCTGAGATAGATGCAGAGTGAGGTCCGGAAGCACCGCTCAGCACTAGTCCGCTAGCATGAGTTGGGTCAAGATCAGCTGATTCATAAAGACGAATTGTAGCAGATCCTGTAACTGCTGCCCAAGAAATCGCGTCTGAAGCAGTCGAGTTGGTTACAACTGTGATCTGACTTGAATCACCACTTGCTCTTGTCCAGAAAACACGAACTGTTCCAGTGGCATAGGCACTAACACCAGCAATCTTTGTGCCAGCAGCGCCACCTGTGATGTTGAACTTGTACGTTTGCCCGACTGTCAAACCTGATACATCAGCGTATGTGTCAGTGAATGCTGTCCCTGTTCCAGGAGTATCCGTCTGGGTGCAACTTGAAAGGAGTGCTGCTGATACGATAAGTATCGCGCACAAAGAAAGAGAAAATCCGCGTAGTTTCATTTGTATGTTTTAGGTTATTTTTGAAATTTTTTCTTAACTCTGCCAACCACAATGATAGACGTGGCAGGCGATTGACCACACTTTGCCTGAAGAGGTGTGAATTCAATTACAACCACAGAGAAAATATGGTTTGCTCTTAACTGTATTCATCAGAGGGTAAGTTCCGTGATTGTGGTTAGGGCAGATTTACAGGTTTGTACGCAATTTAAGGACAAAAGGATTCTTCCCAACTCTATCATTCGGGCTTTATTATTCTTCCGATTCTGTTAATGCCGTCTCATTACACGATGAAAATCTTATCTATATTCAAAGGAGGCGGACTGAAGCCTCTGTGGCGATTCAAAACGATCTCGCCATCGGAAATCATCTGGAAGTTACTGATTTCTCCTGAAGGCATTCTTGCTGGCGAGGAAAGAGATACAGAATTAAAGACTGCCTCGCTCTTTGCCCTCGAAGTTATTTCAGGAAAAATTCTCTGGCGCGGTGCCAAGATAGATGAAGTGTGGTGGTTCAATTCTGAACGCGCTACCCTGGAGAATATCTTCATCCAGAAATTCCGCAAGCCGGACATGCCTGAGCCGAAGGGAATTGTGGCAGTGGATATTTCCATAGGCAAACTCCGTTGGGAGCAACCCGATGTCTCCATGCTTTTTGAGTACGAGAAAAAAGTTTATGCCCAGCGTGAGGCGATGGGACGAAAAGAATTTTTTGCGATTGACTCAATAAGTGGCGAGGTGCTCGAGGCTTATGGATCGGAGAGAGAAAATATTCTTTCAATGCAATCAATGGTAGCTGACACGGATATTCACTCAGTCTTTTCCATTGCAATCACGCCCGAAGATGAGTTGTTCTCCGCGATTGGAAATGTATTGAATGATATTCTCTCCGTGGAGGAGCTTCGTGGCACAATTGATTTTGCAGAATATGGGAAATATATTATTTTTTCCTATCACGAGAGAAAGCTCAGCAATGCCCAGTCAATGCTCGGCAACATGCTGCGCAATCATCTCAAGGTGCTTGATACCGAACGTGGCGAGATCATTTATTCGGACGAGCCAAATAGCGAAACACCTTATCCAGTGCCCGAAAATTTTTTTATCAATCGTGGTGTGTTGATCTATGTTAAAGAGAAAACAGAAATTATCGGAGTTAACCTTGGGGAGTAATATGGAGAGTACAATCAAAAAGACTGCATTCGCTCCGACATTTTTGTTGGGATTATTTCTTTTCGGGACATCACTCATTGCAAGTGGTTGCGACCGAGGTGCAACGGAGCAAGTACAAGCGGCGGAGCGGTTTGCTGAGTCTATCGTAAAAAATAATACCACGATGCGCGATTCGATGATCGCTACGCGATTATTCCGCAAACATTTTCAAAACGATTTCGTGGCTCGTGATCTCATTAACTTGATGCAGTCGATCTATGATACAAAGACCTCACACTTTGTTGAGATGACGCATCCTCGGGCTGATGTAGATCATGATCTCAAAGCCGAATTAAGCGGTGGACTGATTTATGAAGGAGCCATTGAAGAAACAGGGATGGTGCGCGTGAAGTCACCCGGTGGATTTGATACACCAACTTACTTTTGGATGGTCAGACAAGCGGGACATCACTGGATGGTTGCAATGATCACAAAGGGCGAAGCTGCAGTAAATTTTAGAAATTAGGACACCCATGGTGGCCGCAGGCTATAGCCTGCGAATTCTACGCAATAATTTCCGTCAACAATTTCTCGATCAGCATCGCATCATCAATCTTGAATCTTCTGGTATCGAATTCTGCATCAACGATAGTTCGCATCGCATGGTCGAGTTTTGCTTTTGGGTATCTTCTTGCTGCGCTAATATAATCTTTGACGAAATATGCTCCGCCTCCGAATAATCCCAGCGCTTGCGCGATTGCATTCTCGCCTTGCCCGCGTGAAGCCATCTCGCGAGTGACTTCTAATTGCTCAAAATATTTTGCGAGACTAAAAAATATTGGGTAGCGAGCAGATTTATCAATCTCAAGCATTCGTAACCCGATCTCCACAGCTTTCGCTTTATTTCCAGTGCCGATTGCATTTTGGAGTGCGAAAATATTATAGAGCGGTGAAATTCCTGTTGTCATTTCAACATCAGCTACAGTGATCTTTTCTCTATCGCCAGTATAGATCATCAACTTTTCGAGTTCACTTAGAAGCGCGCGAAGATCAGAGCCGATATGGCTGACAAGTGCGTTCGCCGCCTTCGTCTCAAAATTTCTACCGGCTTTTTTTGCACGTGTCACGATCCACTCTGTTGCCGCGGCTTCTTTGAGCGGAGTAAACTCAAGTGTAGTGACTTTTGCAAAAATCGATTTCCATGGGTAATGAGTTTTGGTGCCTGATTTTTCGGCTGAAAAAATGAGAATCGTATTGCGGTTCGGATCTTCAAGATAATCATAGAGCACATCGAACCTGCTTTCATCCTTCGGAGTTACTTTCTCAGCTCCTCTTGGCGTGAGCATTTTTTCTGCTTCGGTGCAGATCACTACTCGGAGGTCGCTCATCACGGGATAGTTCTTGGCACAGTTGATGACATCAGCAATCTTGTGTGTCGTACCTGAAAGTTGATCGTAATTAAATGATCTGAGTGAAAAATCAGGAATGAACGCGTCGAGTGCTTTAGTCAGAAGTTCGGAGCGAAGAAATTCTTCCTCGCCATAGAAGAAATAAATTGCATCAGGCTTACCTGACTGCCATGATTTTTCGAGTTGCTGAATTGTCATTACTCAGCAAAAATACGCAACCCTTACGGAGTCCAGATTATTTCACGACAGTCAGCATCCTTCGGAGTGTGGCATTCGGCAATTCGAGAACGACAGGGAATGTGCCGGATTGCAGTTGATCGAGTCGGAGTTTGATTTGATGCCAACCAGTCTGCGGATTGGATTCATCGAAGACAATTTTCACCGCATGTCCTAATTGATCATAAATCACAAGCCGAGCATGTGAGTATTCTCTATCGAGAAAGAATCGGATGGTTGTCTCGTATCCATATTGCGGAGCGAGTGGGTTCGGAACATTTTGCAACAACTGAGGTGTGCCTGTGCGGAAATCGGAGATCGGTGTTTCGATGATTGGGTTATCATTGCCGGAGTTTTCTGGGTCTTGTGCTTCATCGCCGTATGGACCGATGATGAGCAATCCATCCACATCAATTCTTCCATTAATAATGGAGAGGGAGTTGACATGCACAACTTGATCTCTTGTGACGGTGACCAGGCTTCCGTCATCAATAGTAACGTTCACGTCGCGATCGTGCGAGTCACCTGGGAAAATCTTGGTGTCTGGCTTGAGCCAAACGCCGGCTTCATTTTTTTCCCAAATGGCAGGATCACTCCAAACACCACCTGAAGCAGATCGGAAATCAGTCTGGGCAAAGAGCGACGAACACGCCGCCAACGCCATAGAGGCAAGGGCAATAAAAATGCGTTTCATATTCCTGATTGGGCAAATAAGCAGAAATGCACACGCTAATGTGAGCGTTGGTAATCAAACTAATTTGTATCTGGTTCCGTAGAAATATGTGGGTAAAATTGGAAAAAAAAATTTTGCAAATGTACTGCATAAATCTTATAGGTGAAGAGATTGCGATGTTGCCGTGGCGACCGAAGTAATCTTGGAATGAAGAGAAAAAACATGACGTTCCTACTCTTCAACGAAATTTCAGAAGAAGACATGGCAAAAAAGATACTACTCTTAGGCTCCGGCGAACTCGGCAAAGAATTTGTGATTGCGCTCAAGCGATTGGGGCAGTATGTGATTGCTGTTGATTCATACAATGATGCGCCAGCTCAGCAAGTAGCCGATGAACGCGAAGTGATTGATATGCTTGATGGCGCGGAGCTTGACCGCATCGTTGCCAAGCACTCTCCTGATATTATCGTCCCCGAGATTGAGGCAATTCGCACCGAAAGATTTTATAATTACGAGAAGCAAGGCATCCAAGTGATTCCGAGTGCGAAGGCTGCGAACTTCACGATGAATCGTAAAGCGATTCGTGATCTTGCGGCGCAAGAATTAGGTTTGCGAACTGCAAAATATGCGTATGCGAAAACAAAAGAAGAATTCGACTTGGCGATAAAAGAGATTGGCATTCCATGTGTCGTCAAGCCACTCATGTCATCATCAGGCAAAGGACAATCAACAGTCCGTACTCAAGAAGATGCGGAGAATGCTTGGGTCTATGGCACCACAAAGGGCAGAGGTGACCTTATTGAAGTGATCGTTGAAGAGTTTATTCCGTTTGAATCGGAAATAACATTGCTAACAGTCACTCAAAAGAATAGACTAACACTTTTTTGTCCGCCGATAGGGCATCGGCAAGAGCGCGGCGATTATCAAGAGAGCTGGCAGCCTGCCCTCGTTAGCGAAGACCAACTGCGCGAAGCACAAGAGATGGCAGATAAAGTAACGAAGGCGCTGACGGGTTTCGGAATTTGGGGCGTTGAATTTTTTCTTGCGCGCGATGGAGTTTATTTTTCTGAGCTTTCACCACGACCGCATGATACAGGAATGGTGACACTTGCGCAGACGCAAAATCTTTCGGAGTTCGAGCTTCATGCTCGCGCAGTGCTTGGTCTTCCTATTCCCGAGATTACGTTAGAACACGCTGGATCAAGTGCTGTTATTCTCGCCGATAATGACTCATCAAACCCACCGAGTTATCAAGGCATTGCCGAAGCACTCGCCGAATCCAAATCCGACATCAGAATTTTCGGCAAACCGACCACAAGAAAATACCGCCGAATGGGAGTCGCCCTCGCTTATGACACAGTCGGCACTCCAACCGACATCCTCCGCGACCGCGCAAAGGCTGCTGCCGGGAAGGTCACAGTGCGCAATAATTGACCTGAGATTGAATCTTTTTCATCGGATTATCCTTTTCTCATGGATGATGAATCCCCGAATGTTTCAGCGATTGCTATTGGTAGGTATTGGAGTTTTACTCAGCTCCTTTTCCCTCCGCGCTCAAGATGTAGATATTACTAAGAAGAGTCACGAAGGTGACGCTGATTACGAGATTCAGCGCCAATCCTGGATTCGTGGGATGCACCGCGCCGAGCCTGGGTTGAATACGGATGCAATAGATGCTGAGTACCGTGAAGCTAAATATCAGAGTCTTCTTCAAAATCAAATTGGTAGATCAATCCGGACTTTTGCAGCTACGAAGGATACCGTAGCGGACGGGAGAATGATTGGGAAGTGGGTGGAGAAAGGCAGCAATAACGTCTCTGGCAGAATGCACACAGTAGATGTTGATTTCGATAACAATATTATCTATGGTGCTTCGGCGATGGGGAATGTATGGAAAGCAGATTTTACCGATCCTTCGAATTGGACATCGCTTAATGATAATCATCGTTTTGGCGATATCCGAATGCTCCGCGTTGTCACATCGTCCAAAGGAAAACGAATCATCGCCGCCGCGAGTGGTCCGTTCATGGTTCATTATTCGGATGATGGTGGTGTGAATTGGAAGTCAGCGACTGGGCTTGATGGTCCACAAGGCTGGGGCGGAATTCGCCGTGCAGTTATGAGTGCAGACGAAAGTCATGTGTATCTCTTTGGCACCGAGTGGGACTATAAAAATTGGCGTGCAGTCTCGACGCTCTACATGTCTTCCGATCAAGGCAGTACTTTTACGAATCTTGGACAGTGGGATTACAACTCCGATAAATGTGATGTTTGGACTTCACGCGATACGATCAGTCCGACATTTTTTCTGAAGGGCGATTCGCTTTTTCAGATTGAGTCCAGTAGCAAACTTGATTTTGTCCATTCACTAACCTATGCCGATAGTATCAATAACGTTGGCAGTTTGCTTTTGCAAGGTACTGTTCGAAGTGCAAGATCAATCTTGAAGGTACTTGAATCTACGAATAACCTCTGCACATTTGTTACTTCAACGAATGATGGCAAGAGTTGGAGTTCTGGCGGAGAATTTTCCGGAGGACTTTTTGGTACGAATAGTTATAAGGTATGGCCACACGATCCTCAGGTCTTGGCAGTCGGGACTGTTGATGCATTTGTATCTCGAGATGGTGGATCGAAAGATTCTTGGAATCGTATCAACAGTTGGGGCGAGTATTATGGTAACGTCAAGGAAAAACTTCATGCCGACATTGACGGCATAGATTTTATTACTGACCGAACAGGAAATGTTCTTGCCTTCATCTCTACTGATGGCGGAGTATTCATGTCGAGTGATGATATGTTTACTTTCGAAAATATTACATACTCCGGCGTAGGTACAAGTCAATATTATAGTGTGCTGACATCAACGGAGCCTCCGTATTTTGTCTATTGCGGTTCACAAGATCAAGGTTATCAGCGTGCACCAGATACTTCAGTCGGACGATTAGCTATGAGTCAAACGATCAGTGGTGATTACGGTCACCTTACTTCTTCGAACAAGGGTCGAAGTGTCTGGTGCGACTATCCCGGGTTTGTCATGCTCTATCCGAATGCAAAGGGTGGCGGTACAAATCCCGGTTGGGATTTCGTAGGTAAGAATCACTTGTGGCTGCCACCCGTTACCGCCGATCCCAATGACTCTGCTTCTGCATACGTTGCATCTGGCGGGGATGCTGATCAATCCTACATTTGGCGCTTGACGAATAAGCATGTCCCGAAACGAGGAGATTCAATCATTACAAGTCACTGGTCTTTTGATTTTAGTCAGGGAAACTCAGGACGGAATGTTTCTGCGATTGCATTCTCACCGATTGATCATTCACATTGCTATGTATTGACGAACGACGGACAATTTTTTGATTCACTTGGCGTTGACGGGAAATGGAAACGCCTTGATACTGTTGCGCCGGGTAGCCATTACTTCTATGGCTCTGTGATTTTACCATCAACATTAAATCTTCGGAAGCTTTGGATTGCTGGCAGCGGCTATTCAAATCCCGGTGTGTACGAATCATCGGATGAAGGCAAAACTTTCACGCCGATTGATTCGGGTTTGCCAAAAACGATGATTTACGGATTAGCTGCAACCGAGAATGAACAATTCCTTTTTGCGGCAACAGAAGTTGGACCATTCGTGTATAGCGTTGAAGCAAGAAAATGGTATGACCTATCGCTAGGTAATGCTCCTGATATGGTATATTGGTCAGTTGAATACGTACCTGCAATGCATCTCGCTCGGTTCGGTACGTATGGCAGAGGAGTCTGGGATTTTGTTGTTGATCAAGCTCGCAATTCCGTTGCTTCGGATAGTGTCTGCGTTACAGCTCCAACATTTAATCTTTCAGCAAAGCCATCACTATTTTCAACACGTACAGATATTTCATTCGAGTTAAGTGAAGCTGGCAACATAACACTTCGCATCTATGATATTACTGGTAAAGCCGTTCGAACGATCGTAAGCGACAGGCTCGACTCCGGTTGGCACCATTATGACTGGAAAGGCACATCGGATTCAGGGATGCTACTTCCATCCGGGTATTACACCTGCATAGCCGCAGGGATTGGCAAGGTAGAATTTGCGAAAATAGATTTGGTGCGATAATTTTTGTAAAAGTGATAAGCGATGCTGACAAAATCAGAAATTGACAAGATGAGCGCCGATGAAAGTCTTGAGCGTCCAGTCAAGCTTCGGGAGCGTGCGAATAACCTTGCCTCACTCAGGTCATTGACCGATAATCAAAAGAATGAACTTGACATAAGACTCTAATATAGTGAAGCACACTAGGAAATACCATTCCATTGGAGAATTCATGAAAAATATTCGACAGAACTCCGTATGCAGTTAAGTAAGGATCTAAATAGTGCAATCCGCTAAATCCAACAATTCCCTAACGGATTTCCTGTCGTTCATAGAGAATTCCTAAAATTTGACCTCAGAAATTTCACATATCTCGTGCTCTACCGGGTTACGCAGGATGAAATAGTCGACTATGCTGTTACACACATCAGTCGTAAGCCTACTAACTGGCTCAGCAGAATTCAATAGAACTTATACATGATACCACGCTACACCCGCCCCGAGATGGGCTCCATTTGGACCGACGAAAACAGATTTAAGATCTGGTTAGAGATTGAGCTGCTTGCTACTGAAAAGCAAGAACAGCTTGGCATCGTGCCGTCGGGCACGATAAAAAATATTCGTTCAAAGGCACAATTCGAAACGAAGCGAGTGCTTGAAATAGAGGAAGAGACGAAACATGATGTGATCGCATTCCTGACGAATGTAGCTGAGTATGTCGGCGAAGACTCTCGCTTTATTCATCTCGGCATGACTTCAAGCGATGTCGTTGATACTGCCTTCTGCGTCCAGTGCAAACAAGCTGGCGAAATATTGCTTTCGGATATTGACTTGCTCATCGTCGCCATCGGCAAACGGGCGCTGGAGCATAAGAATACTCCAATGATCGGACGGACACATGGCATTCATGCTGAACCGATGACATTCGGACTGAAGCTGGCTGTTTTTTATGCAGAGATGAAACGTGTTCGTGAGCGAATGGCGCGCGCTGTCGAAACAATTTCTGTAGGAAAAATTTCTGGTGCTGTTGGAACATTCGAACATCTTGATCCATCTGTTGAAGAATTTGTTTGCGAGAAGTTGGGTCTAACTGCCGCCCCCGTTTCGACACAGATTATTCAACGTGATCGTCATGCCGATTTTTTTACCGCGATTGCATTAGTTGGTGCAACGCTCGAAAAACTTGCAACGGAGTTGCGACATCTCCAGCGCACAGAAGTTCGTGAAGCTGAAGAATTTTTCTCGAAAGGGCAGAAGGGTTCATCTGCTATGCCTCATAAGCGTAACCCGATCACACTTGAGCGAGTTACTGGACTTGCAAGACTGCTTCGTGGTTATGCACTTACTGCAATGGAGAATGTTGCTCTGTGGCATGAACGCGATATTAGCCACTCTTCGACTGAGCGAGTGATAGGACCCGACGCCACAATCACTCTTGATTATATGCTCGGACTTATGATTAAGACCGTTGATACAATGTTTATCTATCCAGCGGCAATGAAAAGAAATTTGGAGTTAACACGCGGTCTCGTATATTCACAGCCAGTTCTTCTCTTGCTTGCAAAGAGCGGGTTATCACGCGAAGAGTCATATCGAATCGTTCAACAAAATGCAATGAAGGTCTGGGAGCTTGCTGCCGAGGGGAAAGATCCGCATATCACTTTCCGGTCATTACTTGAAGCGGATCCGATTATTTCTGTTCGGATCTCGAAAGCAGAATTCGATCATGCCTTCGATCCAATGGTGGCGATGAAACATATTGATACAATCTTCGCACGAGTAGGACTTAGTTGAGTCCTACTCGGCAATTCGAAATTTACGCTTCAGCTTTCGGAGTTTTCTTCTTTTTCCATTCGAAGAATAATCCGATGCAGAGTCCAAGTATTGCAAGTCCGTTGGTTGCAAGTGAAATAGTCCTTCCATCTTCATAATGAGGATCGAGATAAGTCAATTTGATTACGTGATCGCCTGCGGGAATTTTCATTGAGCGGAATGCATAATTAGCTCGATAGATCGGAAGATCAGACTTACCATCAATTGTTGCTTTCCAATATGGGTACCAGGTATCGGACATAAAGAGTAAGTGATCGGCATTTGATTTTGTCTTGATCTCAACTGACTCATTATTATAGGATGTTACGACAGCGGATTCGAGCGAATCATTTACTGGTGTAGTTGGAAGTGTACCTAATCCCTCTGGCTGTGCATCGAAAAATACTTCATCACGCGGATTTATTTTTCCATCACGCAGAGTCTGCAAAATTTCGAGTGCTGGCTTCACTTCATAACGATTTACAAAAAAAGCGCGAGGCAAGACTTGGTTGTTCTGCCAGACAACCGTCTGAACAGGTTTACGATCACGGGTTTCAGCTTTTTCTTTGGAGATAAATACCGGTGTGAATCTTCCCTGAACAGAATCAATCGCACCATTGGCAATGATATATTTTGTATTCAGCAAATTCCACATGAAGGGATTAAAGATTACTTGCCCTTGCTCGTTTCCTGTGACATCAACGACATCCTGATATTTCCGAACCTTTGCGGCACTATATCCAGCGATTGATTGCAATCCCCACGCCACTGGGACGTTCGACGTTGACTCATTCAAATCAAGAATACGATAGAGCGATTTATCCTGCCTGATAAAATCCACATAGTCATGCGTGTTGAGCTGCTGATCATACTCTGATTTTGTAACCACTTCCATTGGGCGCGAGCTAACCCGCCATAAGTCAGCAACCGATAAAATGCAGATGATCGAAGTAGCGACAATCGCGGTGATGCCGCCTTTGCCACGCTGATAGAGCCAAAGAACGGTAAGCGCAATGAGTGCGAAGAGCGAGCAGAATGACGCATCGTTGAGTGCAGTTTTAATTGCAAGATCTTTAAGAAACGGATATTGCGCTACTGGCTTTCCGCTCGAAGCAATGCCTGAAGAGAGCGAACTTTCGATTGCTCCTCTGCCAATAAGTGAGATCACAAATAATGCTGCTGTTGCGTACATCAAATAGGTTGTCACTTTCAGAAGCTTTGCTTTTAATTGTTTCTCATCACTTTCTCTTGCAACCGTGATAATGTTGTGCAATCCGATTGCCGCAAGAATTGGGAAACACATTTGCATCAACACCAGCGACATCATCGGCGCTCTAAATTTATTGAACACCGGAAAATATTCGAACATCGGCTTGAAGACCAACGACCAACTATTTCCGAATGAAAGCAGCAGAGCAAATAAACTTATGATTGCAAGTGGAGCGACAAGCCTATCTCTTTTCCACAGTGCAAAAATGGAAAGTAGCGCTAAGAAAAATACAACGATGCCAGTATAGTTTGCGGCATCTGTGGTAATCGCTTGCCCCCAATAACCGGGCACACTACCACCTTGCGGTACCTCTGGTCCATTATACTGTAACTTCCCAAAGCCATACCAACCCGGCACGAGGAAGGTAATCATCTCTGGAGGGGAGAAAGAATATTCCGTTGCATAATTCCAATCTAATCCGCCGGATTTTGTTGTGCCGGTAGTTTGATTTGGCTTTGCTTTTGCGCCGTCCAAACTTGCGCGATCAACTAATGGCGATGCGCCGCGAATGGAATATTCGTCATATCCGAGTGTCGCGAGGTAGCGATCTGCTGACATAGCGAATGCCGCACCAACCAAGAAGAGTGTGATGATTCCTGTTCGTGCAACTGGGATGATATTCTTTTTCTTGACAATATCGCTGATTAGCCAGACCAGGAAATAAATCAGAATCGCTAAGAACTGATAGAACACCATCTGAGGATGGGTTGAGTCAAGCAAGAAGTGTAGCGAAATCGCAAGGACTGAAACCCACAGTAGCATTTGTCGCCAATCCATTTTTTCTTCACGCAATTTTTCGATGCACAAAAGAATATACGGAAAACACATCACTGCAAATATCTTTGTGTTATGCCCGATCATGACATACGTCATAATCCACGTCGAGAACATTCCACTTAATGCTCCGAAGAGAGCGATGGTGTGGGATGTTTTTCGCGTGAGACGTAGCAAGAGATAAATGCCAAGACCGAAAATAAAATATCGCCATATATGAATCATTGCTTCATTGCCGCCGAAGAGGCCGACGGGTATGCTGCAAATAAAATCGAAAGCTTCGTGCGCAAGATCGTAGGTCCTCGCACCAGTTGACATCAGTGCAGCGAAGCTCGGCATTCCACAGAAAATATTCGGAATCCATTGCGGGACACTCTGCCCTGCAGCCTGCGCAGCAGTAATGTAGGGCACAATACTTTGTGAAGCGATATTATCGCCAGCGTTAAAAGCTTTATCTTTTCCTAAAACTCCGTTGAAGAAAATGAGTAATGCGATAAAGAGTAGTAGAATCGAAAGCGGTGTCCGTGCCTTATCTGGAATCAAGGACTTCGAAGGAGTCGTGGAGGGATTTCGTAATACGCTAAGTGTCTTCGATTGCTTTGTCTTCGGTGTTGGTTTCTGTTGAGCCATTGTATAGTATATGCAAAAGTATTGGGTTCAAAAATACGGCAGTATTCTTGAGTTGTTACTAATATCCCTGATTGAAACCCCTTCGCTTTTCCTATGGTTACCTACCCGCAGGCAAGTTTAACGACCGTAATGGAGAATCACCACAATGAACATTGTCATTATCTCGGGCATTTAGCTCAGTTGGTCTAGAGCGATCGCCTCACACGCGATAGGTCACAGGTTCAAATCCTGTAATGCCCACGAAAGCAGGATAGTTGTCTCGGATGTCAGGTGTCAGGCCGCACTTCCAAACTACTTTCCTGATACTTACACCAATTCCTGACATACATAACTACTATGGCACTTCATATAAAGACATTCAAGATCACTGACGAAGCAGGCGAAGCCGCTGTCTCAACATTCTTACAAGGCAAACGTGTCCATCATTGGCAGTCGTCTTTTTCAGGCGACCCCGGCGTATGGAATATGCTCATCGCCTATGATGACGAAATTCGTCGTCATGATCGAGATGAGCGCGACCGAGGCAGAGGAGATCATGATCGTGATCGCAGAGGCAATCAATCAGCTCATAAGCCGGAGGCTCGTAAGCCGGAACGCATCGAACATGTTCCGGAGCTTCCATCTGAAGATATGCCACTCTATGAGAATATCCGTAAATGGAGAAATACTGTCGCTCGTGAAGAGAAGATAAAGCCTTATATCCTCTTCAACAATAAACAGCTTGAAGATTTGGTCAAATCCAAACCCAAAGATTCGGAAGCACTCAAGGCAATCACTTCCGATATTTCGCCTGAACATTTCGAGAAGTACGGTAATGAGCTACTCGGCTTGGTAAGTTCGGGAACAAGCGCAACAGCATAACGTTTACAAAAAGGTCATCCGCGTTAACGGATGACCTTTTGATTGTTGTCCTTTTTGTCATACGATAGCCGATGGGAGTCTCGGCTTGTGAGATGGTGAGAGAGTTTGTGTTGTGTTGAAGTGTAACTCTCATTACGGTGGCAAAAATACGAACCCAATGTTACGAAATGATTACCAAATGATTAAGAAATCGTTAAATCCATTTTATCATGGGCTCTGAACGCTCGATAATTGCCTTTTTTGAAACCGATGAGGCGCATTTGCTCAAGGAGGCAGCATTCCTCCGAACACTTGCCGAAACCCTCCCAACTGAATCCACCATGCTGTATGACCTGACCTTTCATGCCACTTTTGCAAAAAGGATTTTCGAGATCATCAAACGCGAAGGACCTCAGACGCAAGGTTTTGACAGAATGCAACATAGTTTTACTGAGTCCGTAGAAAAAATAAGAGGGATTCTGCGAAACGTGCAGGAAGCGAACGGACTCGACTCAACCGAATTCACTGATGCTACTCCGCAAGCTCGTGCCCGACTTACACGGTTGATCGAAGACCTCGCCTTACTCAAAAATTGGCTCAACGCTCACGAAATTAAGTGAATCAAGAAACAGACATCATACTCTACGAAGAACGCTTGCGAATACCTGCTTCGCTTGAAGAACTTCACCATGTCTATTCATGGGCGGATGAGCATTTGATTCAGACTGGAATTCCCGACACCAAACGATTTGAGATTATGCTTGCCTTGAGCGAAGCAGTAACGAATGCAATCCGTCATGGCTCAAGTGAGTCGCCAAGTGAAGTAGTCGATATTCACGTTCGAATATCGGAGCATCAAGTAAATATCAAGGTTCAAGACCGAGGCAACGGTTTTTCACCTGATTCACTACCCGACCCCACGAATGCCGAAAACCTATTTGTCCCAAACGGCAGAGGAGTATTCCTCATCAAAAAACTCGCCGACGAAGTCCACTACGACTTCACTGATATCGGTACAACCTTGCATGTGAGATTTGTCGTTTGAGGAGGATTTCTCAACCCAAAAACCTTACATAAGCGGCTGGAAGTCCTTATGCTACAAGACTTTCGTTGTGCACACACGTAACCGCTTCCCCTAAACCAAAACATCCGCCGAAGCGGATGTTTTCATTCTGAATATGGTGCTCTTGTATGCCATAAATTCGAGTTGCAAATATACGAAATTTTCCCCCAAAATGCAATAGGTGCCCTCAAGATTGTGGAAAGATTGTGAATAAGCTATTGGTACAGGTGCCCATTGATATAGTCCCGAAGGGTCGGCAGATAAAAACCCGGCATTTCAATGCCGGGAGAATATGTGTAAAAATTCCCAAAGTCCCGAAGGGACGACAGAGGGCGCGAACCAATTACATCTCCATTTCAAATTGACCTAAAGAAAAGTTAGGATAAAATAAACCAATAATAATGAATGGATTTTTCGATCTGAAATGATTACTCTTTGTTGTGCCCAAAAAAAGATAGATGTCCTTCGTTTTTGCCAAATCATCTAAATACTTCTGCCTCACCTTTTTAATAGCAATATCTTCATCACCGCCTGAGGATTCAAGACATTTCCAAAAGAGTGCACCTATCTCCCAGTCCTCTATCATTAGAGTGCTTTGTTTCCCGCTATCATCTTCAAAAAAGTATGAGAACTTGTAAGGAAGTTTGGAAGCATAATCCTTAAGCGCTTTCGGGTCGTCAAAAAGATCGGTTTGACTAAAACGCTCGAGAGCACTCCGTTTCCATTCTGATGTTACCTTCTCAACCTTGAAGTCAAGTATCTTTGTGGGTTTGAAAGTCGCAAGCGAAGTAATCTTCGACATATCCTTTGCTTCCCTGATCAGAGTATCAAGGTTGGTGTAAACTTTTTTTAATACAAGCCTTCGCCTTACAGACCATTCAGGGTCCACGGTACCAATGACATCTCCGAGTTCAACTTCGGGTGGAAATTTTACTGGCCGATAAGTTTCAAGCCGTGGGTCCTGTGTATTACGAACAAGATCAAGTTCGATCCATTGATACTTTTTATACCGTGTATAAAATTCCATCGACCGGTAAGGGACTGGATAAATTCTTATCCATGATCCGTCTTCTCTCAATCCGGCAGTGCAGACTAACTCACCATATTTCCGTGAAAGTGTTGGATATGTTTTTACTGTGATAAGAACTTTCGTTTTCATCTGGCGTCATAAATGAATGATAGGAATGTTCCATAATAAAGACGAAGAAAGAGAATCCGTTATTTTATGTCTATGACACATTCCAGGAGTGCTTTCAAAACATGTCAATGCCACTCGTGAGGATTCTTTGATAAGAGATTTTACTCGGTTAAGATATTCCTTCTTGCTATCTAAATCTTTAGCATACTCATCGAAAAGCGAGACGTAATCAGATGCATGATATAAATTTTTTCTTTTTTCCGAGGCAATTCCAAGTTCGGGTATATGACGATATTCAATTCCAAGATCGCCTGCAATTCTACTCAGTTGACTCTTGGAAAATCCATATTTCATACTAATCGGATTTCTCCGTACGTCACAAAGTAAATGAACGTTGTTCTTGATAAGCGTATTAAAATAGCCTTCCGGACTCTTTCCCTCGTAACCGATCGTAAATAAAGTATCGTTCGAATCTGTCGTTACAGATTGCCGGACTTGACTCTGCTCATCTTCGGAAAGATATTTATCGGCGATTTCACTATTAATCGCATAATAGGGATAACGTGTATAGACATATCGTATAAGATCATGCCCTCTAAGCATTTTATAATTCTGTGAAAATGAACTCAGCAAAGCTGAATCTTCCGGCTTAAGAGAAATAGAAGAAGAGAGTGAAGTCGATAATTTCCATTTCTCGGTATTATCAAGAAAACCATCTCTAATGAGAATGCGGTGATCGACGTAACTTACGAAAGAAAAACAGCCAAATTTATAAGGAACAAACTCAAAACTTCTTTTCTCCTGTTCCATCGTAAAAAGGAAAAGAAGTTTTTGAAAATCTGTGCGATTAAGTTCTCCGCCAAATTCCCCGAGGAGTGCAAGTAAGATTTTTCTACGATAAAGCATTAGCTCTTAACACCATCTATCTTTGTATAGCTCCTAACACTATATTAACTTGCTTATTGTCAATTTGTTACACCTTTAGATTTCTTCTACCCCCCACCCCCTTCACTAACTCCTTATACATCCCAAACAAATACTCCAGCCGCTCCAACTCCGTTTTAAAAGATGCTTTGCGGTAGCAGGAATCTACGGCGGAATCGAGTTCGCGGTGGGCGTCTAAAAGTTTTTTCGGCATCGTGTTCGGATTACAAAGATGGTTTTGCTTCGGCATCTTCGCTTGTTTCATTCTCCCATTCCTTGGAGAATTTCAGCGCGCGGTCTTTTATCTCATTCCAGCTTAGGGGTTTCATGTGATGCAAAGATACGAATTGTGTATTCTCTCTATCCCAGAAGCAGCCCTCGGATATTCCGTATTTTTGCAGTATATGTTACACCCAAAAACAAAGATCGTCGCGACGCTTGGTCCTGCTTCAAGCTCAGAGGCGACATTAGAGGCTCTTATCGTCGCTGGCGTAAATATCGTCAGACTGAATTTTTCTCACGGTTCACCAGAGACACATAACGAACTTGCCGTGCGTGTGCGGAAGATCGGCGCAAAGCTCGGAGTGCATATCGCCATCTTGGGCGATCTTCCGGGACCAAAAATGCGAACAGGCGTCACCGCTGATTCCACTGGAGTCCAGATTGTCTCGGGCACAAAGGTAAAACTCGTCTATGATCCCGAAGGACTGACAACCAAAGATGTTATTACCACAAGCTACCAACATCTCGGCGAAGATGTTGCCGTGGATGATCCGATCTTGCTTGATGATGGGCAGATCATCTTGTACGTAGATGAAATTCTCTCGAAGACAGAAATTCTTGTGCGCGTAAAAAATGGCGGAATTCTTACTTCGCATAAAGGAATAAATTTCCCTCGTACGAAATTACGGATTCCTGCACTAACCGACCATGACAAAGAACTTGCACGCTATGCTGTGAGTGTAATCAAGGTTGATGCACTTGCACTATCATTCGTCCGACGCGCTGGTGATATTCTGCAACTTCGTCACTTTCTCGAAACCGAACTTGGTGTGACGAAATTGCCAATCGTTGCGAAGATCGAAAAACCCGAAGCAGTAGAGCATATCGAAACCATATTTGATGTAACCGATATTATCATGGTTGCGCGTGGCGACCTCGGAGTGGAGATGCCACTCGAACATGTGCCACCTGTTCAGAAAAGAATTATTGATATGGCAAATGCTCGCGGCATTCCTGTCATAACTGCGACGCAGATGCTTGAGTCCATGATTACGCGTCCGCGACCAACGCGTGCCGAAGCATCGGACGTAGCGAACGCGGTGTTTGATGGATCGGATTGCATCATGCTTTCTGCCGAGACAAGTGTCGGGCAGTTTCCTGTCGAAGCAGTCCGCACCATGTCCGAGATCGCACTGCAAGCAGAGAAAAGCGGTTACGTCCGCACGGAATCCAGTTTTGAAGTTTCAAAATCCGGAGATGAACATGCCGCAGATTCGTTAGCCCGTGCCGCATGTGTGCTAGCCGAAGAAGTTGATGCACATGCAATTATTTGTGCAACGCTTTCGGGTAGAAGCGCAAAGTTTGTTGCGAAGTATCGGTTCTCAAAAATAGTCATCGGCATGTCCACCGAAGATGCCACCCTCCGCCGGATGGCATTCTATCACGGTGTGATCCCACTTAAACTTGAAACCGTCAAGACATTCGATGGGACGTTGAATGAGATGGTGAAGACTGTCCAAGCGAACGGACTCATCCCAAAAACAGGCTACGTCGTCCTCACTGCCGGTCACCCGATTTTCCAAGTATCAAGCACGAACATCGTGAAGGTGCATCGGCTATCGGAGGACTGAGTTGCTTATTCGATGGAAGTCCTATAGCTAATACTTCAGTACTTTTAAGGTCTGCATGGTTCGGGTATCACCCGAGAGGATGTGAACAAAGTAAACACCGGATGGCTTGTTGGATAAGTCAAAAGATTCAGTAACTGATTCAGCGACCAATTTGCCTAAAATGTCAGTTATCAAAATCCGTGAATGTGCTTGCGGAGGCATGAGCGTATAACTATTGAAGTGTCCCACGATGCGTATAGTTTCAGATAACGGGGGATGAACAGCATTCACTACCTCGCTCACAGTTTTTCCACTTAAATTAAGTTCGTATTTATTGTCTTCAAAAAAACCTGAGAAACTCAGTTTCATGATTCCACTATCACTGATTTCTGATGTTTGCACCGATATAGATATTTGCCTACTCGCTTTTGGCAATAGCGTTAGCGAAAGCGTATCCTTTGTCATTGTCACACCGGAGATGGTATATGTTGGTACCCACCGACTCGGTAAGCTCTCGGTTTTTTGGATTGCTACTTTTACTTTTGTGTTCGATCCATTTACGATTGAGCCAGTGTAGTGTAATGTTGTGTTCGGTTTTGCACTAATATTACGCGAGCCTTGGAAAACGACAGTGAATCTTCCGCTATCAATCACCGTGTGAATAGTAGTTGTATCGTGATGCGTGATTGTGTCGGTGGTTGAACTTGTGTCACCTGCAGTAGTGGTAATCCTTGTTGAATCACGAATGAGTTTGCAAGCAAGTATAATTTCTTTTGGAATGATCGAACCTTCGGAGTTTGCAAATTGCAACGGAACCGTCCCAGACCCTGCTGTTGAGTCCGAGGAAATATGAACGAAAATCGGCTGAGTGGTATAGGCTGGGATGAGAACTGAAGCGGTATCAATTGCCGATGTAAAACAATTATCCAAGCACATAGATGATACCCATTCTCCAGGAAGCGAGGGCTTTTTCGTTACAGTTACGGAGATAGCCTTGCTCGTATTATTCCGAATCTCTCCGGAAAAATCAACAAGGTGCGCCACAGTATCAGAGATGTACTCAGTGACGAATGATACTCTCACCTTTCCGGTGTCGTTCGGATTTGGATTTGTCGTTGAATCGGTTGATGGCTTATTACGAATCAACGACTCAATACTTTTCATTGTACCCAATGTATCCTGTACAAACCAAGCACGTTTCGAAACAACTAACCCACTTGTGTCTATCAAGAACGAATTATTTGGTGCTGGTCCGAACGTATTAATCCAAGTATTGCACGGTACGTCAATCAAAATCGGCACGTTTACTTCCGGCTTATACTCGTTCGTCATGCGAATAGCCATGTTCCGACGCTCGCCATACGTCCTGGTTTGCGTGAAGAGCACTCCCTCTTTTATATTCAGTTCGGGCTGTGCATTATCTTCTGGAATGAAGGGAGAGAGGGTATCAATTGGATGAGCTTCGTAGTTGTATATCATGTACACGGCAATCGAATCGCCATAGCGTTTGACCATACGATT
Source organism: bacterium (assembly GCA_037143335.1). Lineage (GTDB taxonomy): Bacteria > Bacteroidota > Ignavibacteria > Palsa-1295 > Palsa-1295 > PALSA-1296. The sequence continues at coordinate 95,927 of JBAWZA010000011.1, forward strand.
GATAATCGGAATTGCTTGTCGAAAAACATAGCACGTATAACTACCAGCAAATAGTAAGACTGGTTTCTTCTTGAGAACGGTAGATAACGTGGTCGGCAGACCATTGACATTATAGAGCGTGAAATCAGGCGCTCCAAGTCCAATCTTTGGTCCGAGATTATCTGTTGACGGGTCGGAATTTGAAAAATCCTTACACACGATCGTACAGATTCTTTCACTATCAGCCGGACAAACCGGAAGTCCGATCGTTGGTGTCAGATGTGATTGGGCAAACGCAAGCGAACAAGATGCAAGTAGAAAAAAAATAATTTTCATAGATCAAGCAATTCCTAAACACTCATATAGCATTAACACAACGAAATGGTTCGGTGTTGCGCTCCGCGATTAGGAATTAATTGGGGGGGAAGAGGAGAGGGGAAAGGAAGAATGGTGCAAACAAATTAGATCTGCAACAAGTCGCTTCAACAATATCACGTGTAAAGATTTTTTTTTAACAATTTCTTAACAATTTCTTAACAATTTCTTAACAATT
>JBAWZA010000012.1:0-92076 GCA_037143335.1 bacterium
CTCCATCCATTGCGGCAAATGCTTGGTATGAGTTATCATCTTTTGCACATGATTCAATATAATGGCGAAGTGTATCATATTGTAGTTTATACTCCGAATAACTTTGGGGATGGTAACCACACCATGAATGCCAATTGATACAGGTCATATCAGACTCTTGTACCGACATGGGAACACCTACTTTTTGGTGAGTGGAAAAAGAACCAATGCTTTGCCCATACGCCGACGCTGCGAAGAAAAATACTGTGCAGCTGATGATTGCGATATGAGATAATTTATTCATGTTCGTAGGCGACCCGCATCACGAGTTCGTGGTTTGTTTCATATATCTGCAACACTCTGAGGCACGCGCAGCGTGCCCATACGTCTTATTTCTTTGGTACTGTTTTCAGTACTACACAATGGTCTTGATCGAAATACTGTGAAAGTGAATGTACGCTGGGGATGTCTATACTTTGCAGTTTATCCATCTCAGTATTCACGAGGTTCGTATCCTTGCGGTACGTGAATGCTTGTTGTAAATTATCATTCCGGTTTGAAAGAACTTGGAGGCTGTTGGCATGTCTCATTTGCAGACGATTTTTTGCGCGCTCAAGTTCTTCACTTTGAATGCCTTCAGCAAAAACTTTTGCTAACTCCGAACAGAGTGCATTCTCTAATTTCTCAGGCTCAATTCCATTCTGGCAAATTGCCTCAAGGATGAATACTCCACTTTTATCGAATGCAAGATTATATGCACCGACACTCTTTGCTAACTGCTGGTCATAGATCAGACTCTTATAAAGCCGACTTGACCTTCCGCGCGTGAGTAAGTCGGCAAGTACATCCAGCGCATGATCATCGCGCGAATAAATCGTTGCCGATTGAAACGCCAACGTTATCGAAGTTAGAGAGACAGCATCCTCAATCTCCACATCAGCTCTACTTTGTAGTGGAGTGACAATTTGCGTTGGTCGTTCGATTGATGGAAGGCTTGGAATCGAGCCGAAATAGGATTCGATAAGTGCGCTCGTGCGATCAATATCAAAATCTCCAGAGATAGCTAACGATGCATTATTCGGTGCATACCACTTTTTATGGAATGCCTGTACTTCCTCGAGTGTCGCCTCGTTGAGGTGTTCCATTGAGCCAATGGTTGACCATTTGTAGCCGCTATCGGTATAAATATTTCGAAGAATTGTCTCGAAGGTGCGACCGTAGGGTTTATTATCGTAGCGTTGCTTCCGCTCCTCTTTTACGACGTTTCGTTGGTTCTCAAAATTTCTTTCGCTTACATCAAGGGAGAGCATTCTATCACTTTCAAGCCACAAGGCAAGCTCAAGTTGATTTGCTGGAAGAGTCTCGAAATAATTTGTTCGATCAAAACTTGTCGAAGCATTGAGCGTTCCACCCGCGCCTTGCACAAATTTGAAATGATCCGATTTTTTCACATTCGCTGATCCTTCGAACATGAGATGCTCGAAGAGATGGGCAAACCCCGTGCGATTGGGATCTTCATCTTTCGATCCAACATAATACCACAAGTTCACCCCAACAATAGGTTGATCTTGTGATGGTGATAAGATGACGTGCAGCCCGTTGGGTAGGTCGTATTCGGTAAACGCAATTGTATTTTTAGCTTGGCTCATCTGATCGCTCAAATATTTTCTCCATCAATAACGTATCGCATCAAAAGATAGGTGCCGTAAGAAGTTCTGTTGATTTTCCTATTCTCGGAATTTCCCAGTGTGTTCTGCTGCTGAGATTTCAACAGAGGAACATTTCAAGAATGTAATTGTTGCTTTGTACGTGAAGTGTTTGAACGATTGACTCTATTGAAAAAAATCTCACTACGTGACTCTGCATCCATACTTAATCGGATTGCATTTGTCATATCTATTTATTTCATACTCTCGCAGATCGTCCACAGTGATGTGGAAGCATTTACCTCGTACACTGTTCAATTCGGCGGAGTACGAGGGTATAGTTATTTCCCGAACACACTCAACGTTCATGTGTTTGATACGATAAAATTTGTAGGCCCCTTTCATGACTTCCCAATTAATTCAACATCTCTCCCTTCTGGTGTATTACCGATAGGTCCTGATAGTACTGGTGATACTCTGCGGTATGTCGTAACTCGTGAGGGAGAATACTACTATCAGAATAATCGATACGCAGCGATTGGTATGACGGGGATGTTCACAGCAACCTATCAACTTTATGGATTGTCGAATGAGGGTCGCGATTTCTTTCTGGGAATGCTGTACCCAAGTTACAATACAATTGCAACGCAACTAAGTGGTGCTGACTTTCAAGTGTTTGCGTTGGTGAATTCTCATTATGAGAACGATGTATTCGTCTCGTATTACGATAATGCCGGTGAGGGCTTTCCGGTAAAATATCATGTCGTTGCTGGTAATGCTTTACAGATTCCGCTTGATATTCGGAAACTCCAAGTAGATACGAGTTTGGATGGTGCGTCGTACAAGTCGTGTCACATTACTTCGACATTACCAATCTCGGTATATTATATGAGCGTCGGAACAAATTCCGGCGGTAGTTATCTTGCATTACCTGTTCTTTCACTCGGCAAAAATTATGTTGCGGCGTCCTACAATGATAACCCAGGAGAAGGCTCTGCACTTGGGGCTGGACAATTTCTTCCCGTCAATTTTGAGTACGCCGGCGGTGAATTCCTTATCATCGGTACAGAGGCTGCAACAAGCGTGAAAATCACACCGATGACAACGACAGTGACTGGACACCCTGGTGTCAATACTGGGAAGCCCCACCCATTTACCATTCAACTTGGAAGGGGTCAATGTTATCTTGTTCGTTCAGATGGTCGAGAGTTCGATAATGATATGTCCGCTTCACTGATTGAAGCATCACATCCTGTAGCAGTCATCAGTGGACACGAGGATGCTTTTTTAGGAGGTGTGGACGGAGGACTTAATGATAGTCGCGACCTGATGATCGAGCAGATGGTACCGATTGAGTATTGGGATAGCGCAGGTTATGTCGCAATACCTTTACCTGCTGGATCACCACCTGGTGTTGATGGGATAGGTGATACGTATAGAATTTACTCTTATGATGCGACACTTGTGAAAGCGCATTTAGACATTCAAGGTATTAGCGGGGGATTTGATATGCCAACTCAGCGACTCAGCGTTCCCCCTTCACAATTGGATGTTGCTGTTCCGGTAGAAGCGTATAGCACCAATGGCAAGCGCATTCAATTAATGCAATACGATGAGAGGAGTGCTCCTGGAACACCTCCGTGGCCTGCCCCGAGTATGGTTACTATTATTCCGGTGTCGCGCTGGAAAAATGTATATTCATTTGGTGTCGCATCCCAAGAAGACCAAGTTTCCAATCAAGTTTGTCTGAGTGTGCTTGCACTTGATTTTTCTAAAATTAAGGTTTCGATGAACGGCGCTGCAGCAATTCCACTTTCAAGCTTATCTCGGATCGGCTCATTCAGTAATGTCTCTGGTCACTATCCTGGCTTGAAGGGAAGCCAATATCTGTTTACCTCCGGTAAGAACACGACAAGTTATTCACTTACTTCATCCGATCCCTTCATGGTGTATTGCAGTGGAATGCGTTGCTACCAAGCGAGTGGCGGAAGTGCGCTCGGAACACTTGACAATACAAATTTTTTCCAGGAATTTTCCTCTCCTGCAGGTATGCAGCTTAATACGGGTATTAGTCCCTCGTTCGTAATTGATACTCAATTGATGTGTGGCGGTTGGCATGTTTGTATTCGTGATACTGGTACCAGAGATCCTGGAATAAAGAGTATCGCCCTGTTGAATGATCCTGACGGAATCTACTGGAATACGCCAGCAAAAAGTAAGAACGTAACGTTCGATCAAAACTCTCCGGACCTTATTGCAGGTGAATTAAACCCTAACTGGCATACAAACGAAAAATATTGTTTTGATGTCAGTTTCAAAACTGCCACGTCAGCAGCTTCGGCACCACTGGCTATTGTAGATAATTTTGGTAATGCAATGATTTTACGATTGGATAGGGCGGCGCCGACTATTAGCTTTTCCACATCGCCATCACTTTCTGCTCGACCCGATAGTATTGTGTTGCCAACTGGCAAAATCGGAGAACAAATTTGCACCACGTTTACTTTAAAGAATACTGCATCAAAAGTTGGCAATGCGGTTGCTCTCAATTCAGTACTGCTTTCAAAGTCCGACCCAACATATTCATTTACTGCAACTCGCAGCTTCCCAACTTTACTCTATCCCGGAGACTCAGTTAACATCTTGGTTTGTTATACAGCAATTGATTCACTTCGCCATCAAGATACTCTGATTCTCAATACTGATTGTTTTGCACTGACTTCAACTCTTGACGCACACGGATCTACGGGGCTGATTTTTGCAAACGATCTCGACTTTAAGTCCGTCACCGAAGGTGATTCGATCTGCAAAGCAGTTCAAATAACAAACGTAGGTTCATCGCCTTTTAGAATCACTGGTGCAGTGCTGAGCGACTCGATAAATTTTACGGTTATTAGCTCTTCGTTTCCCCGCAAGCTCGATGCCGGAGCTAGTGCTTATATTCAAGTTTGTTTTCAACCACTGAAAGCTGGTGATTACTCGGCATCAATCATCTGGAAAAATGATCTTGAAGAATCGTTTAAGCACTCCGTGAAGGATCAAACAGTGATCGTTGGGAAGGCAGCTCCAAAAGCAGGAGTTGCTGATCAAACTACGGCTCTGAAAATAATTATTTCTCCAAACCCAGCAGATGGCAAAACGTTAACGGTGTCGTTGACAGATGCCGTAGGCGGCGAGCTTTCGATTTGTGATATTATGGGTAGAGAAGTATCTCGGGTTAAAATTCCAGAGGGTGTCCACCAAGTTCACATTCCAATCCTATCTGTGTCTAACGGTACATATTATTTAAGAATGAGGGATTCGGCACACGGATTAGTAAGTCAACCCTTCATGATTCGGCGATAGCTCTTACTTTTGAGCCTTTTTGTGTGCTTCTCTGTTTCCAATACACGAAAAATACGAAACAGAATTGAAAATACTCATTACTGGCGGTGCCGGATTCATAGGATCTCATATAGCCGATGCATATATCCGCGAGGGACACTCCGTTGTCATCCTTGATAATCTGTCATCAGGCCGTATCGCCAATGTTCACCCTGATGCAAAGTTTGTTGAGGGCGATATCCGTGATCGCGATTTGATTGATCGGCTGTTTGCTGAACATCGCTTTGATGTTGTGAATCATCAAGCTGCGCAAATGGATGTCCGCAAAAGCGTTGATGATCCGATCTTCGATGCCGAAACAAATATTCTTGGCTCATTGAATTTACTGCAAGCTTCAAAAAAATATTCGGTACATAGATTTATTCTTGCTTCGACAGGTGGAGCAATTTACGGAGAACAAGAATATTTTCCTGCGGATGAACTTCACCCCACAAATCCTGAATCGCCGTACGGAGTGGCAAAGCGAACGATCGAAATGTATCTTCACTACTTCAGCGTGGTTCACGGCATAAAGTACACCGCTTTCCGATACTCTAATGTGTATGGTCCTCGTCAAGATCCACATGGCGAAGCGGGGGTTGTCTCCATCTTCTCGAATGCACTCCGCTCTGGTAAACCGTGTACAATTTTCGGCGACGGAAAGCAGACGCGTGATTATGTTTTTGTAGCAGACGTCGTTCGAGCGCATATTAAGGCTCTTGATCTTGAAGCAGCTTCCGACACATACAATTTAAGCACTGCTATCGAAACTACCGTATCGCAACTGTATGCCTTGATCGCTGAGAGTCTTGGAAAGAATTCTACGGAGCCGAGGTATAGCTCAGCGAGAAAAGGGGAAGTACAGCGAAGCGTTTGCTCGTACCAAAAAGCATTTCACCATTTTGGCTGGCAACCCGAAGTGAGTCTTCGCGATGGATTGCAACGTACACTTAGCTATTTCGAGGCTACACTATCAGCGTGAGACTAAACATATTGCTTGTTTTTTTTCTGCTGCTATTCGTAGGATGTGCGTCTATTCAACCACCGCCAGGCGGATCTTAGGATCAGACGCCCCCTCTACGTGACACGCTTTCCCCGCATCAGCGCGAACTCAATGTATCGCGTAAAGTGAAACTGCACTTCAGCTTCAAGCATGACATCGAACGCTCATCATTTATGTCATCGCTCTCGGTTACTCCGTACATCTCTGGTGTTGTAAAATATAATTGGTCGGGCTATGATGAAGTATCGGTTGAGTTACCAGAAGAACTGCGCGAGAATACGACCTACGTCGTCACGCTTGGCAAAGAACTCAGAACCCGACGCGGTGCTCCGTTAACCGATCCGATGCAAATCGTTTTTTCAACTGGTGCGGTGATTGACACAGGACATATTTCCGGTACGATGCTCACACCACTGAGTCCCGGTGCTCCAACCGATTTGTCGAATGTTTCAATTTTTGCGTATGATATTTCCGCAAAATCAGTTGATACATTGCACGTGAATTTGGTGCGACCCGATTATATCACACAACCAAATGCTAAAGGAATATTCGAATTCCGTGCAATGAAGGTTGGGCATAGCTATCGCATTTTTGCATTGATTGATGAATTCAGAAATAAAGTTTTTGATACTGGCATTGATGCGTATGGTGTTTCGAATAAGGATGTTATTCTCTCAGCACCAGAAGGAAGTGATATTCATATTCGTATGGCTCCGAAATCGGATTCTGTTAAACCTATTCTTCAGGATTTCGACCCGGTCGATCAGTATCACCTTCGCGCGAAGTTTAGCAAGGCAGTGGATAGTCAGACTGTCCGACGCGAGGTATTTAGTCTCAAGGATAGCCTTGGAATTCCTATTCCAATCCTAAGTGCATTCAGAGAAAATGTTGACCGTAAACCAGGCACGATTATGCTTCTGCTTGCTTCTCCGATGAAAGAGGGCAAGAAATACTCGCTTGATGTTGATAAAAAGTCCGCCCACGATCTTGCAAGGAATCAGGTCAGCGATTCGTCTCTAAGTATTACCCTTATGATGCCCAGCTTACGAGACACTTTCCCCCCGCCAAAATTTATCGGCTACGAATTTGCTGATAGTTCGAAGGGGATTGCGCAGGATCAGGAATTCCGAATCAGCTTTACTGATGCTGTAGACACTTCGTCGGTGAATGCGGGATTAACATTAGTAGATTCTGCAAGTAAGTTGGTTGCATTAAAGTACAGATGGATTGACGGATCAAAACTACGTGTCCATTCATTAGAAAAATTACCACCTCAAACCTTTTTTGCATTGAGTTTAAAAGGTAAATCCATCATCTCTCCCTTGCCTGAGTACGAATCAAAGTTTAAAGATACAACTTTTCGTCTCAGATTTTTTACCGGTGATGATCGCGAATTCGGCACGATAAGTGGTGAGGTGCAAATACTTGATCTGGGATTAGCAAGCGATCCGAATAAAGTCGTAATGCTTCAGTTGCTTTCGTCGGATGCGAACCAATCACGTTCAGTAACTTTACCGACTGGTAAGCGTTCTTATATATTCGAGCATTTACCACGTGGGAAGTACCGGATTCGTGGTTGGGTGAGTACCGTAGGTGCAAAGGGATACGACGATGGTTCTATCATACCATACCGCTTTGCAGCTCCGAGTGGCGACTACCCCGATGAAATTGATGTGCGACCACGATGGACTGTGGAAAAAATAAATTTTGATATAAAATAATACCGATGGAGAACCGTACTCAACTCAAGCGAGCACTGACACTCTACCCGACGACCGCAATTGTCATTGGGTCAGTTGTTGGTTCGGGCATATTTGTCGTGCCCGTGAGTATGGCGCAACAGCTCGGTAGCGCACCACTGCTTCTTGGTGTATGGGTTTTGACGGGAATCATCACCATGATGGGTGCGATGACATCGTGCGAGCTTTCAGGGCAGATGCCAAGAACTGGTGGGTTGTATGAATACTTCAGAGAAATCTACGGCGAGAAAACGAGTTTTCTATATGGCTGGGCAAATTTCATGATCGCAGGCTCTGGTGCGATTGCCGCGATAGCAATTATTTTTGCAAAATATTTCGGAGAGTTCGTTGCGTTACCGCATTTGAGTGAGGCATGGGAAAAAATATCACTTCACCTACCATTACTTGGCGATATTTTCCCGTTTGAAAATATCGGCGGAAAATCTGTTGCAGGACTTATCATTGTGTTCTTGACCTACATTAATATCCGCGGCGTAAAGTTAGGCGCGACACTACAAAGCATCTCAACGACTTCGAAAGTGATTGCATTGCTCATCGTAACTGGCGTTGCGTTTATTGCTGGCTCACATATTGGTTCAATTGCGAACTGGTCAGGAGTAACAGAGGCAGGGAATTCATTATCTGGTTGGACGCTCATCGGCGCGATAGGCACGGCAATCACTGGAGCTTTTTGGGCGTATGATGGATGGGGGAATGTTGCCTACATCGGCGGCGAAGTGAAGGACCCCGCGAAGACACTGCCGAGGGCTATCATTCTTGGCACATTGATTTTTATTTGTCTGTACTTACTCATCAATCTTGCATACCTTTATATTTTCCCGATAAGCAAATTGGCGGTTGTCCCTGATGATCGACTCGCATCCGAGATGGTCACATCCGTAATCGGCGGAGTTGGTGGCGCACTTGTGGCCGCCTTGATTATGCTTTCGACGTTTGATACGACTAACTCCTCGATACTCACAAATGCTCGAGTATATTATGCGATGGGGAAAGACCGAGTATTTGCTAGGCAGGCAGGGAAGGTTCATGCGAAGTATCAGACTCCATACATTGCACTATTGCTGCAAGGCTTGTGGGCATTAGTTCTATTATTCTCTGGTTCGTTTGGTTTGATACTTGATATGTATGTGTTTGTAAATTGGGTGTTGTATGTCTTGATGGCACTCGGAGTCTTTATACTTCGCAGGCGCGAACCGAATCGTGAGCGACCGTTCAAAGTGCCAGGGTATCCATTTGTGCCGGGACTTTTTGTACTCTTCGCAACGCTCTATGTTGTCGTCACCTTGGTGAAAGATGTAAACACCTATACTGGGCAGCAACCACTGATTCCGAGTTTGACAGGACTTGTCCTTGTCTTTGCAGGATTACCTTTTTATTATTTTTGGAAGTATCAGTTCAAAAACGAAACGAAAGATTCGAAGTGAAACAAACCGAAACAGTAGACCTCTTATCTATAGCTGCGCACCCAGACGATGTTGAGCTTTCGTGCGCAGGCACGATCTTGCTTGCAAAGAAAGCAGGGAAGCGCACAGCAATTGTTGACCTCACTCGCGGTGAGTTATCAACGCGTGGCACACCCGAACTCCGGGCGCAAGAAACAATTGCAGCTTCGAAGATCTTGGGACTCGACGCGAGAGTGAACTTGGGGTTATCGGATGGCAACATCGAAGTGACGCAAGGGAATGTGTTGAAGCTCGTCAGAGAAATTCGTAAATTTCAACCGGCTATTATGTTGACACCCCATGCGCACGAAAGGCATCCCGACCATGAGGCGGCATCGGAGCTTGCAAAGCGCGCATCGTTTTATGCCGGTTTAGCAAAAATTGAAACAGTCGACGACGAAGGGAATCCGCAGAAACCTCATCGCCCCAAATTAGTGATGAATTATATGCAGACATATACATTCGAGCCAAAAATAATCATTGATGTGTCGGAAGTATACTCTGAGAGGCTCCGCGCTGTTCATGCCTATGATTCACAATTCGGAATTGACAACTCTGGGCGGAAGATCGCATCAAAGCAACCTGAGACCTTCCTTACGCAAAGTGGATTTTACGAATGGATCGAAGGCAAAGCCCGGCATTATGGAATGATGATCGGTGCGGAATATGGAGAACCGTTCTGGACCTACGAACCGCTTGGCGTGCAGGATATTTTTTCATTGGTCACAAAAAAAATGGCATAATCCGATACCTGCTTGAGAAGTCTCCAACTCATAGTACTTGCAGCCGCATTAATCCTGTGCGCGTGCTCAGCGCCACCTGAGCTTTCGCATTCAGTTTGCGAACCACCCCCACCGCCTGAGTGTAAACCTGGTTTATCAATGGCGACAAGCGTTGATACATCAGGGGTTCAACCAGATCATTATAAATACTACATCCAGAGTCTTCCCACACCGATTAACTCCTCGCAGAATGAAAATGCGTTCTCGGTGATACGGATGAGTAGTGAAAATCTCGTTCTCCTCAGTGCTGAAAGAAATGCAAATACTGAAGGCAAGCAAGAAATATATTTTTCTGCACTCAAGACTGGATTTCATTTTGATTCGCTCTCGAAAGTAGCGGGTGTTTCATCCTATGAACAGGTTGGATGTGTGTGGTATTGCGAACCGGAGCAAAGGCTCTATTTTTCTGCGAAAGCAATAAACGATGATGCGAATGACTATGATATTTTGTCGGCTCAACTAATCAAGAACTCTACTTCGTACGAACTTCGAGATGTCCAACCTGTTGCGAAGTTAAACCTTCCTATTTCGTTTGATGCACAGCCAGCACTATCGCCCGATGGACTCGCAATTGTATTCGCATCCGATCGCGTAGGCGGCAAGGGTGGAGTGGATCTATGGCTGAGTACTCGTTCGTCTGTCGGTTCTTCATGGGGCGAGCCTCATTCACTTGGTGCGGAAGTTAACACACCATGCAACGAACTTTCACCATTTTTCTCGACAGATGGCAAGATACTCTACTTCTCGAGTGATGGACATGAGACAATAGGGGGCTACGATATTTTCTCGGCAGAACGAACAGGTACAGGATTTAAACCTGCGAAAAATATTGGCTACCCACTCAATACGAAGTCTGACGAGATATTTCCTTGTGTGCCGAATGACTCGCAGTTTTTCTATACATCCGATCAGCCATGTAACTTCAAGGGAAGAAATATTTTTGTCATGCGTCGGACATTTGTACCGAATGCCGATATCATCACACACTCGACACCTTTGAATGAGGGCAGGAAAATTATTCCCGATTCAGTGGAGCTTAAAGGTACTGTCGAGTTGCCCGCACATCACGATGCGGAGTTGCCTGAAGTATTTGTTCGTGATGTCGAAAAAGATAAGGAGATTGCACGCAAACCTACCGACACAGCTGGCAATTACTCCTTTCAAGTGCAAGGTGGAAGGCTCTATGATGTAGGCTCCGAGAAGAAAGATAAATTTTATGATGTTAAGCGAGTTGATCTGACGCATCCGAGTGATAGTATCGTAACGGTACCCAAGCTCATTATTCCAGACACACTGATACTCCGAATAAATTTCCCATTTGACGATAATGAGCATCCCTACGATTTCACGTATGATGAACAAGGCGTAAAATCTGATACTCGCTGGCAAACATCACTCGATTTACTTGCGAAGTCTATTGCCAGTAGTTCGTCATCACTAGAGAAAGTAATCCTCTATGGTCACACCGATTCTCTCGGCACGGACGAATATAATCTGGGTCTTGCAAAACGCCGAGCCGAGTTTGTCGCTCGTGAATTACGCAAGCGAGGCATAGCCACGAAGTTATTGAATATCATTTCTAAGGGGCGAGCACTGCCTCTCACTCGGAGTGCAGGTGAAAGTGATGAAGTGTATCAACTCCGGTGCAGGAGAGTTGAGTTTGTAAAAATATTTTCGAAAGTGAAAACGCAATGAAGCATTTTCTAATTTTAATAGGATTGAGCATGATGCTCGCAAGTTGTGTGACACGGTTCGAGACCGATGCCTACACGATTACCGTTCGCGATACACTCTACCGCGAACACGTTCGTAACGCTCCCGGCAATGGTGGAGAGAATGGAACGGTGTTCCCCTCATCACGCGATACTCGGATATTCCGCGAAAGCCTTTCTTATGACTCCACTTACGAACGACAATATCCAGCATTTCTTCGTTACGGAGGGATCGAGTTTGCAGGTATGATCACTGGTTCTTCGAACCTCGGACTCAGTGCAGGAATTCTCGGACTCTATACGCTACTTGACACCACAAATCTTAGCACACTTTTTAACACTGGCTTTCAATCGAAAGGTAGCCAAAACAGCTTATTCAAAGGAAGGTTATTGCGCATAGTGCCAGTGGAATACCAACTTCATTGGTTTGATGAAGCGCCAAACTGGACTATCGGCTGGAGCGCATACGAAAGTATTGCCGCCGATGAAAACTCCGATAATACACTCAGAAGCGTCGGCACCAACGTGTATGTGCGCAAGCGATTCTGGTTCAGGGAGCGTCCGCCTTATCTCTTTGCATCACCATTTGTCGGATTTAGTTTATTTCCATCGCTCTATATTAATGCTGGAGCCGAATTAACTTTTGGCTCTTTTGGTGGCTTCAATCTCAGGGCGTATGCCGGCTTGGCAACAGGGTTTACATGGAGTGATGCAATCTCCGCAGGTACAAAATCGAAGAGTATAACGACACCCTATATCGGCCTCGGTGTGAGTGCTTTGGATTTCATCAACAAAGTCTCGGAAACTCAGCATGAGTGGAAAGACTACTTACACTCAGCTATTGAGATGAGTGCAATAGATATTGACATTCTTGATGCCCTGGCTGGCTATGATAATCTTTTTAAGGTGAATGCGACGATACCGGTCTCGGGTGCAGCCATTCAAATTGCAACGGCTCACTTTCCACTGAGTTTTGGTGATGGCCACTGGTGGGCAGGAACGTCACTGATCAAATTCTTTGCGCTCGGATTTTCCCAAGCAACATTTTCTACACTGCCACTGCGCTTTGGATATCGGCACTATCTACTGGCAGAGGATCTCACGTTCGAGCCGTTTATCGAAGCTAACTATTATCCATCAACGTATGCTGACATAGGATTCCGTCTGCGGTTGAATACTTTTCACGATATCACCTTCGGATTGCTCTTTGGTTACGCCAATGGATCAACGGGGTCGTTCGTCAATAAACTATTGATAGCGCAAGGGAGTAGCCATCCTGCCAATTTTAATACGCTGTATGTTGGCATTTCATTTAGTCCGAAGGACAGGATGCTTACCCCAGAACGCGTGAAAGAGCTTGATAAATTAGTAAGATGGTAAAGCTTGGGAGAATCATATTCGTGTTCAGCCTCATGCTTTGCGGCTGTGATCCTCACCGGTTCACGGTACAGACTGAGCACTCACTCGATTGCCGAATTTATTCTGACTTCCATGGGGTGACGCATGATTTATACGGATTTACCATGCAAGGTGATGCTGTTGTAGGAGTGGCATCACCAAGTTGGACGCAGTATGAAATTGAAACATTCATCAAGATGAAAGGTGATGGCTTCCAACTGCTGCTTCGTCCAGTTGCTGAGGAAAGTGTCAGAGACTCGGGGCTAATTCTCACGATTTCATCATCAGTCGGTTTACGTTTAGATTCCGGAGGGGTGTTACTTGAGAGTAATCCTCGCTATCGTCCGCCGATTGATTCGCAATTTTTCGTGACTATTTTTAATGAAGAATCCTACCTGCAGGTAACGATAGGATGCGATACTGTCTTGAGACGATATACAAAACAGAAAGAGTCAGACGATCTCGTCATTCATACTCTCCCAAACTCCGAACTCACAGTCATTGCCCCACAGTGGAAACGTCTGCGATTCCAAAAGGATGGGATGAACCTTGTCCATCAGGTGAAAGTGCAATAAAAAAGTCCGCAGAAGCGGACTTTTTTTTATGTTCTTTTGTGCAAAAGATTATTTTGCAACGGCATCCTTCAAAGCCTTACCTGCGGTGAAGCGAGGCACAGTCTTTGCTTTGATTTGCATTGTAGCGCCAGTCTGGGGGTTACGCCCAGTACGAGCTTTTCTTTTTGATACTTTAAAAGTACCAAAGCCAACGATGGCAACTGGTGCACCCTTTTTGAGGGATTTTTTGATTGTTTCGACGGTAGCATCAAAAGCGCGACCAGAGTCTGCTTTCGATAATCCCGAGGCTTTCGCAATGGAATCGATGAGTTCGGATTTGTTCATAGAGTATTTCTAGAAATGAGAGTGATTGATAATATGTGTGCAATCCCATTTTCGCTCTGGATTAGAGGGCAGAAAACAAGGAGTACGTAAACAAAAAAAAACGACGTGGGGGCTTACCTCACTCACGACCTGTACCTCCGAAAAATTCCTTCAATGTTCTGTCCCGAGATTTCTCCCGAAACTCCGACCTGATGGGCTTTATCGGGGGGAAGTGTGTGCTACAAAGATAAGAAGAAAAAAGCCTTCCGCCACTAAAATGAAAATTTTCACCGCCTGTCGGTTTGACAAACCCAACCGAAGAAGAACACTCTGACATCATGCTTACGATGACGTTTAATCAAACCCTTACACTGCCCGAATACTCGATTGGAGTGTTCCACCAATTTTTCGCGTTATCTGTGGTACTGCTCAAAATTCGCAGACCCGAATACTGTTTTAATGGAAGAATACTTACAACCGTTTTTTTTGGAAAGTGTATTGCGCATCGCTCCACACTTTTCAGGTGCTATTCAATTCGAAAATCCTCAGAATCCAGACCATGGTGATTTGGCAACGAACGTTGCAATGCTCTTAGCAAAAGAGCTAAAAAAATCTCCTCGTAGCGTTGCCACGGAAATCATCGAGCAACTTCAGATGGATAATGCTGTGATTGAAAAGGTCGAGATAGCCGGTCCGGGCTTCATTAATATCCGATTTACGAAACGCTATTTTCATAATGCGCTTAGCGAAATTCTGTTGAAGGGAAGTACTTTTGGCAGAACACAAAAATACCTCGGCAAGACAGTGAATCTTGAGTGGGTGAGCGCGAATCCTACGGGTAATCTTCACGCCGGTCATGGCAGACAGGTTTGCCTCGGTGCGGCAGTAGCAAACTTATTGGAGTGGACAGGCTACAAGGTCGTACGGGAGTATTACTTTAATAATGCTGGCAATCAGATGCGCAACCTTGCCAAATCCACACAGGTACGCTATTTGCAAGAACTGGGACAAGCTGCGACGCTTCCTGAAGATGGATACCACGGAGCTGAGATTATAGAGATTGCCAAAGACCTCAAAGCGAAGTTCGGCGAAAGCTACGTGAATGCGGAGTTGGTGGAATTCCAAAAATTTGCCGAAGATGCAAATTTCACTCGTATCAAAAATACACTTGACCGACTCGGCGTTCACCACGATATTTACTTCAACGAAAATAGTCTCTACGAATCAGGTGCCATTGACGCGATCATCGCCGAGTTGAAGGCGAACGGTCTAGCTTACGATAAAGACGGAGCGGTTTGGCTCAAGCTCAGCGAAATGGGGCAGGAGCAAGACCGAGTCATCGTGAAATCAACGGGCGAACCGACGTATCGCTTGCCGGATATCTGTTACCACAAAGATAAACTCTCACGTGGTTATGACCGAATCATTGATATTTTTGGAGCCGATCATATCGCTACAATCGCTGATGTGACTTCGGCACTCACCGCACTCGGACTTGATACTTCTGTGATTACGGTGATTATTCACCAAATGGTAACCTTCCTCTCAGGTAGTGAGGTAATTAAGTTTTCGAAGCGGAGCGGATCGAACTACACCCTCGATGAACTTATTGAGGATGTTGGGACGGATGCGACAAAATTCTTCTTCAATATGAGAGCGGCAGGCTCGCATCTTGAGTTTGATGTGGAGTTGGCGAAGGAGCAATCAGACAAGAACCCAGTCTATTACGTGCAGTATGCCCATGCTCGCATCGCGTCTATTCTAAGATTTGCTCAGCAAGAAGGAGTGGCTGTGACGAACCTGAATCACGCAGATGTCACTTCGCTTGAACATCCCGAAGAGCTTGCGCTCATTAAAATTCTCAATCGCTTTCCTGCTCTGATATTGCAAACAGCCGATGCCCATGCTCCCCATCATATTTGTGAATACTTAAGACAAGTAGCAGCGCAATTCCATAAATTTTATCATGACTGCCGAATCGTCGGCCAGCCTGAGCCACTGCAATCAGCACGGCTGGCATTGGCGCTTGCCACGAAGCAAGTTTTTATTAATGGCTGTAGTATTTTGGGCGTGAGTGCGCCTGAGAGCATGTAACACTATGCTACCACTCTCTTTAGAGATATTCTTTATACTCGTTGCGCTGCTTAGTTACGCGTTCTTCTCAATGATTGAGACGAGTATGCTTACAGTTCGCAAAAGTACGCTTAACAAGATTTTAGAAGACGAGGACGAATCCGATAAGACAAAGCATAAAGCTCGTAGCGTCCTTGCGATCAAGTCTCGTCCCGAAGAGTTTCTTGCATTCGTTCAGAGCGGGGCAATCATCTCCGTTGTCTTTGCCTCGACCTTTGCCGGATTTTTTGCTGTTGAAGATTTGAATGCGGTACTTCTTAGGATTGCGAGCCTATCTACAGGCTCGGTGATGTTACTCTCGTTAGCGATCACCGCTCTCGTTCTCGCATGGTGTTTGCTAACGTTTGGTGGTTTGATACCGAAGTCAATTGCATTGCATCGCAACAAAGCAATCGCGCTTTTTTTTGCCGACTCGGTATTGGGAGCGCTCAAAATCGTGAAGCCATTCACACATTTGCCAGTACTACTTGCGAATATAGTGCTGAAGCCATTTCGGGATAAAGCAAGTTTCTCCGAGAGCAGAATATCCGAAGAGGAATTTCGAGTCATGCTTGAAGAAGGCGCGCGCACGGGTGTCCTCGACAAGACAGAGAATGAACTCATCGAAAATATCCTTGACTTCACCGAAAAATTTGTCCGTGAGGTGATGGTACCACGAACAAAGATTGTTGCGGTTGATATTGGCACTTCACGTGAGTCGGTGATCCAGAAGATAATCGCAGAGGGTTATACGCGGCTGCCCGTTTTTCAGGATACATTAGATAATATCACTGGAGTAGTCTATTCGAAAGATGTACTTGCTCTTATCGAGCATCCCGATTTGATACTCCTCTATGACATTACGCGTCCTGTCGTCTTTGTACCAGAGACCAAACTCATCTCGGAGTTACTTCGGGAATTACAGGTCAAAAAATTACACATGGCGATTGTCGTTGATGAGTTCGGTGGCACTGCCGGTATTGTAACACTTGAAGATATATTAGAAGAAATCGTTGGCGAAATTCACGATGAATACGATGAAGATTTGCCAATTGTACAGAAGGATCAGGCAACGCGGACGCTGACACTCTCGGCAACGCTTGCTACCGACAATGCCAACGAATATATTGAATCCTTTTTTGAGGACTTCCGTATTCCTGAGAACGGTGAATACGACTCCGTCGGAGGGTACGTGACAAAACTCTTCGGTCATATTCCCGAAGTAGGAGAAGTTGAGGAAATCGGCGGCATCGTTCTGACCGTTCTCAAACGTACACCCAAAGAAGTACAGCTTGTAAAATTTCAAGACATACGAATAAATGAAGTGATTCAAAAAGACAAGGCGTGATGCCCCGTCTCTTTCCACAAAAAAGTCGCTCAAATCTATTGAAGAATCCAAAACTATTTGTGAAACAGGTATCACAATTCTCTCCTCGTTTCGGCAGAGCTGCCTCAAGTATGGCATTCATGCTTGTTTTCTTGGTTACGACTTTCGGAATTTCTTTTGCTCAGCCTTCGAAAGATGCGCTCAAGGCCGCACGGGCAGGCTATGAATTCGAGCAGGAGAATAAATTTGCCGAAGCGTTATTCGAATATAACAAAGCCATCGCGGCTGATTCAAAATATCCTTATCCACTTGAGCGAATCGGTGCGATGTACCAACGCTTGCGCAATTACCCGCAAGCGATTGGGTTTCTTCGGCGCGCGATTAAGTTAGATTCCAATTTTGACGACTACAATTATTACAACCTTGCTGTCTGTTATAAAAATACACAAAAGAATGACTCCGCGGTTATCTACTTCCGAACCTTTCTCGCTCGAATGAAGCCGATATTGGCAGAGGACTCTGCGGCTATGCGCGATGCAAAGACATTGGTCACTTTTGCTGAACAGTGCGCGACGCTCCGTGCCAAAGAAAAAAATACGGACGAGCCTATACGCATTAAGGGCGATATCAACACTGCATACGACGACTTTTCACCCGCAGTTACGGCTGATGGCAAGACGATGTACTTTACTTCACGCCGAGCTTCGACGAATGCAAAAATCTACGCCGAAACAAAGGACTACGGAGACGACATTTTTTATACTAAGCGAGAAGTAGCAGGGTGGAGCAGACCGCTTGCCTTACCACCACCAATTAATTCGAAAGATGATGAAGGTGCGATCTCGATTAGCCCCGATGGCCAGACTGTCTATTATTCACTCTGTCGCCGAGCCGATGGTTATGGTGACTGCGATCTCTATTCGTCAGATTTGAACGGGACGACATGGAGCGCACCGAAAAACTTAGGCTCTTCGATCAATTCATCTCAATGGGATGGACAGCCGTCTGTTTCGCCAGATGGATTTACGATGTATTTTTCGAGCCGTCGGTTTGGTTCGATTGATGGCTCGGAAGATATTTGGGTTTCGTACAAAGGCACAGATGGGGTATGGGGAAAGCCAGTTAATTTGGGAGCGCCTATAAATACCGGAGCCAGCGAACGCACCCCATACATTGCAATTGATGGCAAGACATTGTATTTTTCATCAACAGGTCACCCTGGTTTTGGTGGGCATGATTTATTTATGAGCCGAAAAAATGCGGACGGGACATGGAGTGAGCCTATCAACCTCGGAGCGCCTATCAACTCCTCTGGCGATGATGAATTCTTAACGATACCTGCAAAAGCCGATAAAATATTTTATGCAAGTCAGCGTGAGGCATTGAAGGGAAGTTTGGATATTTTCGAAGCGATACTCCCCAAAAATCTTCGCCCACAACCTGTCACACTCATCACAGGCAAAGTAGTTGATGCGAAAACGAAAGCACCTCTCGGCGCTAAGATAGAAGTAACTGATCTTACCAAAGACCAACTGCTCTCAGAAAGTAAATCGAATAGCGAAACCGGCGAGTTCCAAATTCCACTTTCCGAAGGAAAAAATTACGGCATTACTGCTTCGGCACTACATTACGCATTTTTCTCGAATAATTATTCCGTCCCCGACTCGGCACAATATAAAGAGATTCATTATGAAATCGCACTGACTCGCATTGATAACGAAGTGCCACTCCTGACACATGCACCGAATGATAAACCTGATACTGGAGTAAAGAATCCTCTCTCGGTTCCGACGCAAGTTACAGAGAGTCCAATCGTGATACCGCTGAATAATATCTTCTTTGATTTTAATAAGGCAACATTGAGGAATGAATCAGTTACCGAGTTGCGCCACCTCATAAAATTTCTCCAAGAGAATTCCAAACTGCATATTGAAATAGGCGGGCATACCGATAGTGTAGGAACGACGGATGTCAACCGGAAGCTCTCACAAGATAGAGCGAACTCTGTTGCGGAGTACCTTACAACGCACGGCATCCCGACAGTTCGCATTACCGCCAAAGGGTACGGTGCATCGAAGCCTGTTGCTCCGAATGATTCAGAAGAAGGTCGTCAAAAAAATCGCAGAACAGAATTCAGCATTATTAAACATTCGTAGGCATCGTTGTTATGGCTGGCAAGATTGGAATTTTCGGCGGAGCTTTTGA
Source organism: bacterium (assembly GCA_037143335.1). GTDB lineage: Bacteria > Bacteroidota > Ignavibacteria > Palsa-1295 > Palsa-1295 > PALSA-1296. Next base: position 19,608 of record JBAWZA010000012.1, read on the forward strand.
CCCACCACACATTGGGCACTTGATCGAGGCAGAATTTGCGGCAGAAGAACTTGGCTTAGATAAACTCCTCTTCATTCCAACTGGCGAGCATCCGCTAAAAGCAAATGAAGTGATGTCATCAGCCCAGCACCGCTATGAGATGACAAGGCTTGCGATTGAGGGCAATCCGCCCTTTGAGCTATCAGATATTGAAATAAAGCGCGAAGGGAAGTCATACACGATCAACACCATCGAGCAAGTGAAGAAACTCTACAATCCCGATGAATTATTTTTACTGGTCGGAATTGATAATGTAGAGATATTTACGAAGTGGCACAGAGTTGACGAAATATTAAATTCGTGTAAGGTAGTGGTACTTTCTCGAATGATCAGCGATGAATTTGTTCTCTCACCAGCAATACTTGAGAAAGTGACGATTCTCGATTCTCCGATCATCGAAGTATCTTCGACGGAAATCCGGGAGTTGCGCGCCGAAGATTTAAGCATCCGATACCTTGTGCCGGAATCAGTTCGGGACTATATCATTGCTCAAAATCTTTACCACTCAAGCTGAAATTATTTTCTGATTTGGCTGTAGCTGCGTGAGTATCTCTTCGATTTCGCTCCATCTTTTTTTGAAATCGGTTGCAAGTAACTTTACGATGATTCGTAATTTTTTGCCTTCACTTAATAAACGAACTCTATTTGATCCGATAGCCTCGAATCTATCAATGAGTTGAGGAAAAAACTGTTGGTAGTAATCCGATTGATCTTCCGCTGGCAAAGAAATACGGAGAGTACGAGTTGCTTCTTCGAACAGAACGCTTCTGAATCCCAGCGTCTGAGCAAGAAAACGGATGTGTGCAATTGCCCCTAAATTTGTTGTCTCCTCAGGAATAGCACCGAACCGGTCTTGGAGCTCCTTGTAGATATCCTCGATCTGTTGTTTTGAGGTTGCAGAGGCAAAACGTTGGTAAAAACCAAATCGCTCGGAATCATCTTCGACATAGTGTTCAGGGATGAGAGCATCAACTCCAAGTGAGATTGTTGTTCCGTCTGACTCGGTCGTTTTTTTCCGGATGAAGGCATTTCGTGAAGAATTGAGTGGTTGATCTTTGAATAAATCCTTAAATTCCTCCTCTTTCAATTCATCAACAGCTTCAGCCAATGTTTTTTGGAAAAGTTCGAACCCGATTTCATTAATAAAACCAGATTGCTCGGCGCCGAGTAAATTACCTGCTCCTCGAATCTCGAGATCGCGCATCGCAAGCTGGAATCCAGCTCCCAACTCAGAGAATTCCTCCATTGCCTCTAAGCGGCGTAGAGCGTCTTTCGATAATTGTTTGATTGGAGGGGTGACAAGGTAACAGTATGCCTGCTCATTGGATCTGCCGACTCTGCCGCGAAGTTGATAGAGTTCTGCCAATCCAAAATTATTCGCTCGATTGATGATAATTGTATTTGCGTTCGGCACGTCAAGCCCCGATTCAACGATTTTGGTTGCACACAGTATGTCAATTTTGCGCTCCAGAAAATCGCGCATGACTTTTTCAATTGCAGTCGGGCTGAGCTGTCCGTGAACGATACCCGTTCGTGCTCTTGGCGCAAGTTCTCGAAGGCGAAGCGCGAATATTTCAATATCCATCACCTTGTCGTTGATTGCATAGATCTGTCCGCCTCGTTCCATTTCGCGTGCGATTGCTTTTCTGATGGTGTCAGTGTTGAACTCGGTGAGTATCTCGGTGATAATCGGTAAGCGATTCTTCGGCGGAGTTTCGATCACTGATAAATCTCTCGCCCCGAGCAATGAGAAATTAAGCGTGCGAGGTATTGGAGTCGCAGTAAGAGTGAGGGTATCTACCGTTGCACGAAGCTCGCGAAGTTTTTCTTTTGCGCCAACTCCGAAGCGGTGTTCTTCGTCAATGATGAGCAAACCAAGATCTTTGAATAAGACATCTTTCGAAAGAATACGGTGTGTGCCGATGAGCACATCTATTTTACCTTCCCCAAGTTTTACAAGTGTTTCTTTTTGTAATGCTCCTGTCTTGAACCTTGATATTGATGAAACCGAGACTCCGAATCTCTCGAGCCTATCTTTGAATGATCGCTCGTGTTGTTCGGCAAGAATCGTTGTCGGTACCAACACTGCAACTTGCTTCTTATCTAAGGTTGCCTTCATCGCGGCGCGCATTGCTATCTCAGTCTTGCCGTAGCCAACGTCACCGCAGATCAGTCTGTCCATCGGTGCGCCAGATTCCATATCTCGCTTCAAATCATCGGTCGCTTTTGCTTGGTCAGGAGTGTCTTCGTAAAGAAATGCAGCTTCCATCTCGCGTTGGATGATGTCATCTTTCGAGAAGACGAATCCCTCCATTTTTTTCCGTTTGGAATAAATGGTAATTAGATTCCGTGCAATGTCCTTAAGCCTGCGTTTTGTTTTCTCTTTTGTTCGTTGCCACTCCGCTGAGCCAAGTTTGGATAATTTTATACTTTCGGTATCCACTTCCGTTGCCGAGTAGCGCGATAATTTTGTGATGTAGTCCAGATTCACAAACAAGATGTCGTTATCGCGGTAATTCAATCGCACAACTTCTTGTTTCGCTCCGCGAACATCAATGGTATCAAGTCCCATAAACTTACCAATACCTTTATCCTCATGCACTAAAAGGTCGCCACGCTTTAAGGTGCGCAATTCTCGGAGTGAAATTCCTTTTGTCCGCGATGCACGTTTCGTGCTCGCTGCCCCACGATCTCGACGACGACCGAATAGTTTGTGCTCGGTCAAAATTATCACCTGTGCGCTTGGCGGTAAGAGAAAGCCATGAGCTAGTGCTGGTATAACGTATTGAATGGAGCCTTTCCGTACTGTTGGAGTGGAATCAAATTCAAACGAACGGCTTTCGATTTCTTCTTCGGATATTTCTTTATCCTTTGTTAGCAAGTCCTCCATTCGGGACATTAACTCTTTTGTTTCCGAGAGAATGATTACGTGATTCTCGTTTTTTACGAATTGTTCAATCTCTTGCCGAATGACTTTCAGGTTTGCATTGTAACTGGGTTGTCGCTTCGCTTCAAAGTCAATGAAAGGCATTTCGGAATTCGGAAAGTTCGTTACATGAAACGCCGTTAATTCATCGAGTTTAGCACCTATAACGGATTGTGATTCTTCAAAAATCGGTTGGATAAGTTCAGGCTCAAACTGGACAACGATCGAGTCTTTATCAAAATAATCTAACAACTGAGAATCACGAATGATATAATCAGACTCAAGCGCATTCGGTACTAGCGATAGCTCCTGTCGATGTGCGATAGAGCGTTGGCTGATCGAGTCAAACTCACGAATAGACTCGATGGTATCGCCAAAGAATTCGATCCGAAATGGTACAGAATCAGTGTACGGAAAAACATCGATAATCCCTCCGCGCGTTGCGAAATCTCCTGATGTCTCAACAAAACTCTTATCATCGAAGCGGTGCTCGCGCAACCACAACATAAAGTAATCATAGCCGATGGTTTCACCAACTTTGAGTGTGAGTGTTTCTTTCGCGAGCGTTGAAGCTTGGGGAAGAGGAATCAAAAGCGTCTCGGCATCAGCCAAAATAATTTTTGGTGATTTGCTCTGAGTTAGTCTTTCGATGGCTTCAAGAATTTGTGAGTCATTATCAGAGAATGTTGTTTTCTTATGAAGCTCCTGCTTGATGCTGGATTGATGTGCGACAGTTGAAAAGAGAACTAAATTATCCTCCCCTAATAATTTTGCCAGGTCATCGAATGCGCGTTCAGCGGACTTAGCATCCACAAAAATAAGAGAAAGTTGACGCTTGGACTCGATAAATAAATTTGCGAATACAAACATATCCAGCGACGCGGGCAAGCCAGAGAGGTTGTAGATTTTTCCAGTATCCAACGCATTCCGAATCTCTCGCAGTGGTGGAAAAGAACCGATAGATTGGAGAAGAGATTTATATAATGGGGTCATATTTTATAGAAAGCACGAAACGCCCAAAAGGCACGGGCGGATAAAAAAATCCTCCCGTGCACTTGTGGGTACAGCCCCCTAAACAGTTTGTCGGCGGACTAAAATCCTCTGGAAAATTATTGTCCTTCTGGAAGGAGTGAACTGGTGTTGATCGTTTCTTCAGGTGGATAGTCGAGCGATCCCTCCTTCCGAGTCCTGAGGTCGTAGTAAAATGTTGTTGTGAAAACATCCCATAGCGACGCGAAGATTGAACCAGAGATCAAACCAAAAATCAGGTACTTAAGAATGGTGCTATCTAAAATAGCTAAAGCATTAGTGAGGCTGAGCTTGTCGTTGAGATAATCCACAATCCAATTGAAATTATCTGCCGCTATCAAATTTATCGGTAGCTGTCCAATTGTTTCTAAAATATAAACCAACAGCGTGGCTACAATTGCATAGCCGACTATTCTCCAGAAATTTCCGACTGATAATCCGAAACTTCTGTTGAGTCCCTCTAAGGGGCCAAGTTCCTCACTTACCAGTGCTATCCCACGGAATAGAAGTCGTACAGCTGAAATCAAAACTAGTCCAAAGCAGGGTAACAGCAACAATACTATGAGAAGAGGAGAAATCAAAAGTGAGAGTCCAACAACTAAGCCAAGCACTGTGCAAAGAGAAAGCACGAAGATAATGTCTTGAGTAATCAACAACCACATGTATTTCGAGAGCGATTTTTTAAGTATTTCACTCAATTTCGCAGAACGCTCCTCGTATGCACGAGAGCTCAGATCAAAAATGGCACCTCGAAGTGCGTAAATGCCAAGAATGAGTAGTACGAAACCAATACCTACGATGATAAGACTCGACATGAGTTTTGAAAATAGCCAATCCCAAATAGTCTTACCCGAGTGCGAGGTGAATTTTTGGTTGATCTGCTCAAGTCTATTTTTGATTAACAATTGTCCCGAATCCGGGTAGCGATTTGCTGCAGTCTTTCGCGCTGAGTCAATCGCGGTGAACACCTCGCTATAGAGGAGGCGATATATTGATAAGCTCGACCCCCGAGTGGAGTCCAAAAGAAAATAATCTTTGATGAGCGTTGGTGTCGTTGGATCGGTGACTGTCATTTCATGAACCCTATCCCGAACGTCGCTAATAAGGTTCGATGCACCAAAATACATGACTACTTCGCCGGGGATAGTAAAAATCGCGTAGAGAAGAGCAACTTGCCAAAATATTTTCTTAATGATGCGAGCAGACTCCGTAAACAAGCCGCCTAACTCAAGTTCTCTCGATGGTATCATGGTTGTCTAAGTGCGATGAAGATAACGCTGAATGTTGTTTCCTTTTGCTTAGAGTTGCGCTAAATATTCTTCTTCGGTTAACACTTTTATTCCAAGTTCATTCGCTTTATCTAACTTGGAACCAGCCTCTGTTCCGGCGATCACATAGTCGGTCTTTTTGCTAACTGAGCCTGATGCTTTACCACCGCGAAGTTCGATCTGTGCTTTCGCTTCTTCACGTGTTAATTTTGATAGTGTACCAGTGAGAACGAAAATTTTTCCAGCAAAAAATGTAGATGCGATTTTCTTCTGCGCAGGTGCGACGCTATGAACGGGAAGTCCGGCTGCTCGAAGGCGTTCGATGATGGAAATATGTTTTGAATTTCGAAAAAAGTGGAAAACGCTTGAAGCGATTTCTGGTCCAATAGACTCCACATCATCAATCGCTTCCAACGATGCTTGAGAGAGAGTGTCAATTGAACCGAATGCGCGAATCAACGTCTTTGCAATGTTTGTGCCGACGTGACGAATTCCTAGACCAAAGAGCAAACGCTCCGGTGGCTGAAGTTTGGATTGGGTTATTCCGACAAATAAATTCTCCAATTTCCTTTCGCCCATTCGTTCTAATGCGAGCAAGGCTTCGCGCTTCGTCTCGAGTTCATAAATTGTATCGATGGTTGTCAGCACTCCTGCATTTACGAATTGCTCCACTGATTGCTCACCGAGTCCGGCAATGTCCATCGCACCACGAGCAGCGAAATGAGTAATCCTTGCTACGACTTGTGGAGGGCATTCGGGATTTTCGCAGTACCAACTCACTTCGCCTTCAGGACGTACAAGGGGAGTCTTACATGCAGGACAATGAGAGGGGTAAACAAACGACTTCGAGTTTGTTGGTCTGAGCGACAAATCAACTCCTACAACTTTTGGAATGACTTCACCGCCACGTTCGATGATTACGGTATCACCGATTCTAAAATCATGACGCTCAATTTCATCGGCATTATGGAGCGTAGCGCGGCGAATTGTAATGCCCGTAAGAGGCACAGGTTTGAGTTCTGCAACAGGTGTGATCGTCCCCATCCTTCCGACTTGCAGAGTGATGCCTTCTAAAATTGTTCTTGCTTGGCGCGCTTCGAATTTATACGCAATTGCCCAACGCGGAGATTTGGCAACGTTACCGAGTGCTGATTGCTCAGCCAACGAATTGACTTTTATGACTGCACCATCAATTTCAAAAGGCAAGTTGTCTCTATTGTCTTGCCACTCATTCACGAATGCCATGATTTCATCAATCGTCTGGACGTGGCGGGTATATTGCGAAATTGGAAAGCCAAGTTCTTGAAGTGCATGGAGTCGAGAAGTCTGACTCGGGAAATCGGAGTCACCTCCGCCAAGAAGTTGAAGTTGGTATGCTGTAAAATTGAGCGGTCGTTTCGCGACCTCTTTAGCATCCAATGTTTTTAATGTTCCAGCTGTGGAATTGCGAGGATTTGCAAACGGCGGATCACCAAGCTCCTCGCGCTCGGTGTTCATCTTGCGAAAACCTTCGAGATCCATAAACACTTCACCTCGCACCTCGAATCGTTGTTTCATCAGGGGGCTATTTCCTCGGAGTACTAAGGGAATAGACCTAATTGTCCGCACATTCGCTGTGACATCATCACCTGTTGTGCCATCTCCACGAGTTGCACCGCGAATGAGCCGACCATTTTCGTAAGTGAGACTCATGGCTACTCCATCGAACTTTAATTCGCAGGTATAGCCATCATTCGGAGCATGTCCGAGATTGTCGATGATGCGTCGCTCGAAGTCGAGTACTTCGTCCTTGTTATAAGTGTTCGCAAGCGAGAGCATCGGCACTTCATGTTTTGCCGCAGGGAATAATTTTGTAGGCTCCCCTGAAACTCGCATTGTCGGCGAGTCAGGTGATTGGAATTCAGGAGACTTCTCTTCTAAATCCTTTAGCTCCGCCATCATTACGTCATACTCTTTATCGCTCAATGATGGCATAGCAAGGACGTAGTATTTATAGTCGTGCTCGTAAATATCCTTTCGCAAGGACTCAATTCGTTCGAGTATAGACTTCTCACTCATAGGTTACTGCGGAAGTAGTGGCTTCGCCGGAGAGATGGTCGGATTGGTGTATGGTGCTTTCTGCGGTTTCTTCTTTTTCGGAGCTACCTTGTGTGTCGCTTTTATTGGAATCGGCTTTGCGACTTTTTTCTTCCCCATATGTGGATGCGCCTTCGGTTTCTCGGATGGGGCGACACTTATCTTCCCTCGTTCAAGAATAGCGTTACGCACAACCATACTTGATCCTGCGATTGTCGGTACGTTTGTCACGGGCTTCCCATCCAAGGTCATCCTGACTGATTTAAGATTTCCTAAGAATAGAAAATATTTGTCTTTTGCCGAAAATGTTTTCGTCTCGCCTTTTGCAAGCTTACCTCGAAAGCCCTTGCCAACGTCGGGTGAGACCGATACCCAAACAGAATCATTTGCGGTAATCGTAAAGATGAGTGAATCTGAAGAAGTTGGTACAATCGCAGCAGTCAGGACAGAATCTTTTTTAGGCTGTATGATGGGCTTAGGCTTTGCTGCTTCAGTTTTTATAACTTGCTTTGGCTCAGGCTCGGCGATGGATTGCGGAGCATTTGATTTTTTTGTAAATATAGAATACCCGACAATTGAGGCGATAACAACTAATAAGCCTACAATTGTCTTTGTAGCTCGCGAAAGACCTGGGTGGTCATCGGAGTCATCATTATCTTTGATGTAGTCATCGCTGTAGGTATCGGTATTCGGCGTCTCAGTAATTGCAACTCTGCGGGAACGTCTGCTCTCTCTTGGAACAGTAGCTTCGGTCTCCTCTTCGATAGTTGAAGGCTCTTCGGGTGTAGACGGGGCGACAGTTTTGCGTCTAACTTGAATCCTCGTTTCATCCGAGACAGGATCGCGCTTGCCGAGTCGTTCATTCCGAACTTCATTTGCTTCTTGCCAGAGATCGCGTGAGGTTATTTCTTCGACAGCGTCTTTTACACCTTCTTCAACAATTTTGAACGCCGACTCCGTAGTCCGTACTGCCGACTGAGTCACTTTTTTCGCAACATCCGGAACAGCTGAAACTGCTGAGGAGATTAAGCCTTCACGTTCAGGCACAGGGATTTCGGGAGAGAGCGAGTCGAGTTTGAGTCCGAGAAATTTTACGTACTCACTAATAAATGCCTTTCGGTAAGGGTCAGGTGGAAGCGGACGAAGATCTCCGGCCTCCATGCTTTCAATAAAATGAGGATTGAGCCGGAGTTTGGCGGCAACATCGGCAACGCTCAAACTACGGGCTTCGCGAGCCTCACGTAGTTTTCGCCCCGCTTCCGGCGTAAGAATTTCAGCTATAGTTCGAGCCACTCCGAATCAATGATAATCAGATAAGTGGGGGCACTACTGCAACGTAATTAAGGTGCAAGTTGGTTCGGAGCGTTCTCAATTGAAAGCAGAAAGCTGACTATGACCCGAGGCCCTGAGGCATATTCGCCATCATGTCTCGCATCTGCTTCGAGATTTTCCCTTTCGAGAGCTTCTTCATCATCTTCTGCATCTCCGTGAATTGCTTGATCAAACGGTTGATCTCAACAACAGTTGTTCCCGAACCCCTGGCAATTCGCTCGCGACGAGAAGCATTCAAGATCTGCGGAAAAGTACGCTCTTCAACAGTCATCGAAGTAATCATGGACTCGATTCGCGTGAATGACTTATCATCAATGTTTGCATCTTTTAATGCCGCAGCATTCACTCCTGGAATATATCCGATAAGATCTTTGAGTGAGCCCATTTTCTTGATCTGTTGTAGTTGCTCCCGGAAGTCATCGAGAGTGAATTCATTCTTCCGAAGTTTTTCCTCGACCTTCTTCGCATCCTCATCAGAAATTTGTGCCTGAGCTTTTTCAACAAGTGTGACAATGTCACCCATGCCGAGAATACGAGATGCCATTCTATCAGGATAAAATGCTTCAAGTGCTTCGAGCTTCTCGCCTGTCGAGATAAATTTGATGGGCTCCTCGACGACTGAGCGAATAGAGAGTGCTGCACCACCTCGGGCATCACCATCCATCTTTGTCATCACGACGCCATCGAATTTCAACCGGTCGTGGAAAGCCTTTGCAGTATTGACTGCATCTTGCCCCGTCATGGCATCGCAGACGAAAAGAATTTCGTTCGGCTTGACCGATGCCTTGATGTCCGCGACCTCTTTCATCATCACCTCATCAATAGAGAGGCGACCAGCGGTATCAATGATTACGACATCGAAGCCTTTTGATTTGGCATCATAAATTCCGCGCTCGGCAATCGTTACGGCATTCTTTTCGCCAGCAATGGTAAAAACAGGAACATCAATTTGAGAGCCAAGTAATTGAAGCTGTTCGATCGCAGCTGGTCGATAGATATCTGCCGCGATGAGATATGGACGTTTATTCCGATTCTTAAGTAAATTCGATAACTTCGCAGTAAATGTGGTTTTACCTGATCCCTGCAAACCGCAGACCATAATAATCGTTGGCGGTTCCGTAGAGAACTGGATGTCTTGGGCGGGTCCGCCCATCATCACGACAAGTTCATCGTAGAGAATCTTGATGAACTGCTGTTCAGGGTTGACAGATTTGAGGACGTCTGCTCCGACAGCTTTTGCCTGAACATCGTCAACAAATTTCTTTGCTACTTTGTAGTTAACGTCGGCATCAAGGAGGGCGCGGCGGACTTCACGGACGGCTTCGGTTACATTGGATTCGCTGAGGCGTGCCTGACCGCGAATCTTCTTATATAATCCCTCGAATTTGGAACTGAGATCTTCAAACATATTAGTGTGACCCCTACGGGATTCGAACCCGTGCAACCACCGTGAAAGGGTGGTGACCTAACCACTAGTCGAAGGGGCCAAATTCAATTAAAAATTCAAAATTAACAATTAAAAATTTTGAGCTTAAGTTGGCGGGAGTAAAACAGAAAATGGCTTAATCCGTTCCGCTTTTATGCTACCGAGGCAAGGAATGCAGCCATTGCGCGTGCGCGGTGACTGATTTGGTTTTTTTGGCTTGAACTCATTTCTGCAAAGGTTAGTCCGTCTGATTCAATTGGTTCAAAGACAGGATCGTAGCCAAAGCCACTTGCTCCGCGGAATTCTTCAGTGATACTGCCTTCAACACTACCCATAAACGTTGACTCTGTACCTTTTTCATCGATGAACGCGATTACGGTGGAGAATCTCGCTTTTCTATTTGTCACTCCATCAAGTTCATTGAGCAATTTGTTGCAGTTGTCGTGGTAGGTTGCATTCTCACCTGCGTACCTTGCAGTGAAGACACCGGGCTGACCGCCGAGCGCTTCAACTTCTAAGCCTGTGTCATCGGAAAGCACTGCTCCACCCAAGACATGATGAACAGAACGAGCTTTAATCAGTGCATTCTCCCTAAGCGTCGCCCCTGTCTCAGGGATTTCAGGAAAATCATCGGGTAGGATATCTACTTCAAACGAATTTCCAACAATCGCGATGAGCTCATCGCGTTTATGAAGATTATGCGTTGCTAAAGTGAGCTTCATCAAGGTGAAAAACTTACGTAATTACAATGAGAACTTGAGAACTTCCGATAGTGAATCAACACTATGAATTTTTGTGCCTTTTAATTTAGGGGCTGATTTCAAATTTGATTTAGGAATAACCACCGTCTCAAATCCAAGTTTCGCAGCTTCGGCAATCCGAAGTTCTGCTTGAGGCACAGCACGAACTTCACCACCTAATCCAATCTCGCCAATGAAACAAGTTTTCGAGTCGAGCGGAATATCATTCAAACTCGAAAGGACTGCCATCGTAATAGCCAGATCGGCGGCTGGCTCGTCAACGGTGAGTCCACCTGCGATATTGATAAAAATATCTTTGTCACCAAGACGGACATTGAGTCTTCTTTCAACAACAGCCAACAACATTGCAATTCGACGATAATCATAACCCGTCGTTGTTCGCTGCGGATTATTATAATGAGTTGGTGCAACGAGTGCTTGCACTTCGAGCAATAGGGGACGAGTGCCTTCGAGTACACAGCACACTGCCGAACCAGATGAGCCATACTGGCGCTCCGATAGAAAAACTTCCGACGGATTCGGTACTTCGGCAAGCCCTTCCGATGTCATCGAAAATACGCCAATCTCATTCGTTGAGCCATACCGATTTTTTTGTGCACGCAAAATTCGATAGGCATGAGTTCTCTCGCCTTCAAACTGAAGTACCGTATCAACGATATGCTCTAAAACTTTCGGTCCAGCGATGGCACCTTCCTTCGTTACGTGACCTACAATAAAGACTGGGATACCTGATGATTTTGCAAATTGTAAAAGAAGAGCGGTACTTTCTCTGACCTGTCCAACACTACCTGGCGCAGATTCAAGTGCTGGGCGATACATCGTCTGGATAGAATCAATAATAAGCACATCAGGTGAGCTATTCCGTGCTTCATCAATAATCAAATCAATGTTTGTCTCTCCAAGAAAATACACATCTTCATTTTTCATGAGGATTCGCTCGGCACGGGATTTGAGTTGCTTCGGAGATTCTTCGCCTGAGACGTATAGTGTTTTTGCCGTCAACATTCCGCGCACCATCTGCAACAGTAGTGTGGATTTTCCAATGCCCGGATCACCTCCGATGAGTACGAGCGATCCGCGCATGATACCACCTCCGAGTACGCGGTCTAGTTCAGTGATTCCGGTGAAAATTCTATCTTCAACTCCTGTCGTAATTTCAGATAAACGCAGAGGCTTTGTCGCACCGGTCCCAAAACTTCTTGCACCTTTGGCTTTAGAATTCTCGACTGACAAGGTAGTAGTTTCTTCAACAAATGTATTCCACGAATTACATTCCGAGCATTTTCCGACCCAACGTGGTGAAATATATCCGCAATTTGAACAGACAAACTGTGTCTTACTTTTAGACATGACAAAGATTAATCAGATTGAGAGTCCGCTTAGTGAATCACTTGGATTGGCCGCGAAGTAATTGTATTCCCACCAATACGTAGAAATAGTTGGTAACTACCAGACCGGAGAGTTGAAACATCAAGCGTTGATACAACAGACCCATCGCGGAGGACTACCGGTAAGCGTAATGTCACTTCGCCGAGAGTATTCACGAACGAAATTTCACCTTCTGCGCTCGCATGTGCGTCAATAACGATTCGGATAATATTCGTTGCAGGGTTCGGTGTCACAGAACGAATCCAACTCGGGAGTTCACCCAGGAGGAATGATCGCAACGTCGGATTGGCGCATTGATTGCCAACGCTAATCAGACCTGCACTTGCACTGATGTCAGAATATTGACTTGCAAAAATTGAATCTACTCCTAAAATTGAGGTGTCATGCGCTGCGACGAAGCAATCGTAAGGAATCTTGAAAAACGTTGAGTCAAAAGAAAAGAGAGTATTCAAATTTCGGTTATTTCGTGTGAGGAGGTAACGAATTTTTCCGACACTCTGCGGAATCTCTAGAATCGAATAATTTCCCAAAAGTGACGGAGCAGGGTGGAGGTTCACCATGTCGGCATCGTAGGTCATATCGAATGCGATGGAGTCAATGTTCACAGGTTTCGGAATCGCCGAAATCGCGACGGTGATATTCCCTGCAACTTGAGAGTGAATGACACGTGAAGTATCGATTTTTATCACGACGCTTGAGATCGCTCTGCCGATTCCAGTCACTGCGGCTAAATCCATTGTATCATTACTCACTGTCCAAACAGATTTCCAATCACCTAATAATTGAGGTGTGAATGTGATGGAGAATGATTTCTGTTCGAACGGTAAAAATGCAAGTGGTGATTTTAGATCACTGGTAAATACTCCGTTATTTCCTGCTTGGGTAATTTTTGATATGACGATCGGCGCTTCGTTTGGATTTTTCAAAGTAAAATTCAGCATATTCACTGAACCACCATAGACTGTTCCGAAGTCAACAATTGCGGGGTTGAACTGGAGGAGCGGCCGCGCGCTTGGGTCAATGGAAATCGTTGTCTCGCAAATATGATCTGCGCTATCAACGGCTTTGATAATGACTGTCCCAAGTAGGAACGGATCAATGGTAGTAAAACTTTGCTGCGCATCATTGACAGAATTATAGACAACGGGACCGACGGTAAGATTTGTCGCACTTCCGATGATAGAGATTGATTTGATCCCGCGATCCCATGCCGCTAACTCAGTCGAATGAAAAATTCTGGTCTTCGCATCAGGTACTTCAATCGAACAAACGGGTGAGAATGTATCTGGCGATGGATCATATTTCAGCGTATCATAACCTGTATTCCCAACCGAATCAACAGCTGAAACTAACACACGAACTGGTTGTAATGAATCAACAATTTGCACGCTAATCGTTGCATGCTTTGGATTGACGAAATTCTTTGTTGGAGCAGTAGAATTCGAAGCACCGAATATTGTTAACTCTTTTATCCCAATATCTTTCGGTCGTTGTTCAGTAACGAGACCAGTGATAAATTTAATCGGTGATGCTACAGGGTCTTGCGTGATAATGGGAGGGAGGGAATCACCTGTAGCCGAATCAACACGAATGCAATACTTCCCTATATTTCCTGACGAATCAAATACTTGAATGCAACCATTCGTTGGCGATAGGAGAAGCGGGCGATGAACCCAGATTTGTCCTAAACGGCGGTTGATGACAGTGAAACTATCGAGCACAATGTTGAAAGCACCAGCGGACAAACTTACCGATTTTAATCCCTTATCCCACGGACGAACTTCTGTTGCAAGGAAAATATATTTCCCCGCCAGTACTTGTTGAATCGCAATTTCAGGTGGGAGGGTGTCCGACTTCGGCGTGTAGTCAACGACTATTCTACTCTTGTTATTTGCTGAGTCCGATGAAATGTAGATTGCCTTCGCAGCCTGCATCGTATCATTAGCCACCAAGCTATCGGCTACGTAATTCGGGAATTGTCGTATCTGCGATCTTTTGCTAAAATTAAATATTGCGGAATCCGTAAACAAGCGTATCCCTCTTGTACACGGATAGTTCTCAGTAGCGCTGACAAGCCTTGTAGTATATACCGACGGTACGGAAGTCATTAATGGTGCAGTTACATCAACGGTGCTTCTGCCGAGGTAGTATTGTTCATCGACTGTTCGCGAGACTCCCTTGTAATTCAAAGTGAGGTTTATGTCGTGGAGCTTCACCCACGGGCAAGGATTTGTCGAAGGATAACGTATGAGACAATGCTCACCGAACGTCAGTTCAGAGAGCATCTGCATGGTTGGTACATGCAAACCCGAATCCTTGGCCGCCATATAGAGACCGCCTGTAACGTGAGCTAGCTTTGCGTTTAATGGTGAGCCGTCGGATCCAATCTCCATCACATAGAGTGTGATTCCCCAAGCCTTGAAAAGAGAATCAAAAAATGGTGTGTCAATGATTCCATCATCCGTGACCAAGACGATCGCTTTATGTTTGTATGGTTGTAGTTGCAGTAATCCTGCGCAATAGTTTACTGCATTATCTACATTCGTGAATCCCTTAAATTGCTGGTTGCGTAAATTAAATTGAAAGTCGTTTGAGTCAAGTGGAGTTTGGCCTTTGTAGAATCCACCTGTGCGCGCACCAGCTGGATAGTAGTTGACTTGGTCGGTAAAAGACACAAGTGCATAGCGAGATTGTGCAGGGATTCCAGAAATAAATTTTGCGAAAGAGTTAAAGTATGAAGGGTAGATATTCCACGTGTCTCCAGCGCTTGCTAATACAGAAGTACTTGCATCGACGCAAAACACGACTGCCGCTTGACCGGACTCATCACAATCATTTATTTCGAAATTTGTCACTGGAAAATTATCCTCAGTGATTTTGAGGTTATTTGGCGCTACACCAGGTTGAGGGAGTGAACCGTTAAAGGTCGCAGTCATCTTGAGGCGGACGATGGGGAAGCTGTCAATCCTCGGGGTCGAAGTTACAAACCCAATCCGTTGAGCTTGTATGCAAACTGGGAGTACGAGCGTACTCCAGAGCAGTAAGATGATTGCACGTCCTACAGTTTTATTCACTTCGCTTTATTTGTACTTGGTTCTGAATGTTTCATGTAAATATGCCTAATAATGAACGCATTTGAACGGGGAGAGATTCAGCAGATTTTGTCCTCGAGTTGGTCGGAACATTTTGTGAAGAGTCTGTGTCATAGATAGTGCTCTTATCAACAACTAACTTTGCCAAATATCCCCACATACATCGGATTCGATGGTGGCGGTTCGACAAGTCGCTTTCTTATCAAGCGCGATTCTCGTCGCGCGGAGGAAATAATCTACCGACGTGACCTCAAATACACCGATATTGGGATAGACCAGTCTGCAAAAGGGTTTGCTGATTGCCTCAACCAGATATTAGAAGTCGAGATCAATTCAATTAGGTCAATTTGTGTGTCGTTATCGGGAGCAAGTGATGTACTTTCCAATAATCTTTTTGCCCAAGCTCTCCGAAGGGAGTTAGAATTACCCACCATGAAACTACACATCGAAAGCGATTCTACGTTTACATTAAATACTGCCTATCCGACAACAGAATCTGGTATGCTCCTGATTGCCGGCACAGGAAGTGTCGTTATGGCGAAAACACGAGATGGTAAGCAAAGAAAAATTGGTGGTTTCGGCAGATTACTCGGTGACGAAGGTAGCGGGCATTGGATAGGTGTGCAAGCACTAAAACATTATCTTAGAGTAATTGAACAAACCGAAACGAAAGGAATACTCGCGCATAGAATAGAAAATATATTGAATGCTTCAGAAGCGTCAAGTCATCACGAGCTGAGAAAACTATTGCATGATGATGTCCTTCACCCATCAGAATTCGCTCCGATTGTTTTCGACTCATTAACAGACGATGGGTATGCAAAAGAAATACTTTACGATGCTGGGAGATTCTTAATGCGTGAGGTAGAGATGCTCTGGGAGCAAGTACAATCCGAGTGTGATCCTAAACTTGTGCTCTTCGGAGGCATTGCAACACAGGAATTTATCTCCACCTACATTCGTGAAGATTGTGATGAACTTGGAATTGCATGTACTATTTTAGATGCCGAACTCCCGCTCAAACGCGCACTATCTGTTGCTGAGTCCCTCTCTGATTAAGTTGTCTGGTTCGTACCGTTTGTGTCTTGCTTGAATGTCAAGTACGTATGATCGGATAGTCCTCGCTCATACTCAGCAAGCAATCGCATTCCTTCATTGGGTTTTATTCTGTCTGATTTGATCGCCTCGCTAATCTGCTCTTTTAAATTTCGGACAAGTTCTTTTGGATGGTACTGAGTATATTCTAATACTTGCGCAATAGAATTGCCCTCGATTGTTTCTTCAATGTAAAAGCCAGACTCTTCGTCAGGGTCAAGAAAAATATGCGCTTCGTTCACTCTGCCGAATAAATTATGCAGATCACCCATGATATCTTGATACGCTCCAGTCATAAATATGCCGATATAATATGGCTCACCATTTTTGAGTGGATGAATAGGCAAGGTCTTACGGACATCTCTGATATCAGCAAAGCGACTGATCTTTCCGTCCGAGTCACAAGTAATATCTACGAGCGTTCCGTGGACAGTAGGAGGTTCATTCAATCGGTGAATCGGTAGAATTGGGAATATCTGTCCGAGTGCCCAGTGATCGAGTAAGCTCTGGAACACTGAAAAATTGCACAAGTACTGATCAGCAAGATGAGGCGCAAGCTCAGCGATTTCTTCGGGGATTACATCATCATTGTCTGGATCATCGGCGCTGAGTTTGTAGTAATCCGAAATCTCTTCGATAATATGCCAATAGTATGTCTCGATTTTTGCTTTTGTGAGGAGGTCAAGAATGCCAAGCTCGAAAGCGTTTTGCGACTCCTCCTTGATTTGCAAAGCATCATGAAGTGCAACACGTGGGTTAAGCAGCATATTTTCCTTTACTTCAACCAATTGCTTCACCCACTTATGGTCTTGCGGAGAAACCGTAAGGTCGTAGGCAGATTTTGTCTTCTCAATAGCGCCGAAAACTTGAACAACAAGAACGGAATGGTGGGCGACGATCGCTCTGCCGGATTCAGATACAATGTTTGGATGCGCCACGCCTTCTTCGTCGCAGATATCCATGATGTTGTATACGCAGTCTGCGCAATACTCCTCGAGTGTATAATTCGTAGATGAGTGAAAGAGCGAACGACTACCATCATAGTCAACACCTAAGCCTCCACCAACGTCAATGAAATTTAAATCGGTAAATCCTAATTTCTTTAATTTTGCAAAATACCGCGTTGCTTCTCTGGTAGCTTTCTTAATTGATTGAATGTCGGGAATTTGCGAACCGATGTGAAAGTGAACCATCTTCAGAGTGCTCATCGCATTTTCTGAACGGAAGTATTCAACAGCCTCCATCAAATCCATCGTCGAGAGACCGAACTTTGCAGACTCTCCGCCAGATGTTGCCCAAATTCCGCTTGACTTTGCAGCGAGGCGAACACGAATCCCGATCCACGGCTCGACACCAATTTCCCTAGCATTTTGAAGGATAGATTTTATCTCCTCAAGCTTCTCGGCAATCATAATAACCTTTTTCCCCAAACGGATTCCGTTAAGAGCAGTCCGGATAAAATCGTTATCTTTATATCCGTTGCAGATAATAAGTGCGTCAGGATTTTTGTGTGTTGCTAACGCCGCGAATAACTCTGGCTTGGAGCCGGCTTCAAGTCCATAATTAAATGGTCGCCCTGCATCTTCGATTTCGTCAATTACCTCGCGGAGCTGATTTACTTTAATCGGAAAGACTCCGCAGTACTTACCGTTATATTTCATTTCCGCGATGGAGTCGTTGAACGAACGGTTCAGCCACTCGACTCTGTCGCGGAGTAAATCTTGGAAACGAAGTACAATCGGAAAACGAAGTCCCCGCTCTGGTGCTTCGGCTAAAACCTTCATGATATCAATACTTGCACCCTTTTGTCGAAGTGGCGAGACCGTGACGTTGCCAATTTCATTTACAGAAAAATACCCAAGCCCCCAGCGATCAATGCTGTAGGTGGAAATGGCATCCTCTATAGTCCAATCCTGTGTTTCTGTGGTCATGCTTTTTAAGTGGGTCGCGGAAAACAAATGAACGTGCTAACTTTTACGAGAGGAAACGGTAACACATTTGAGTTGGGAAAAACTTCTCTCAGGCAGTGAAGAAAGAAAAATTAGTAAAATCGGCGTTAGCTTCTGCTCATGCGCTCGAGACGCATAGACTTCGTAGCATACTTCTTGTTAAATGGGGCAATAAAATATGCTTTGATGATGTAACCCCAAAAACTTCTTTCATTTAGAACTGGGTTGATGTTTGCTTCGATCTTTCTGTGTGCCTTCGGTGTCTCGCTCCAATGAATGCCAGCGCGCTCATGGTGAGCAGTATGAAATCCGTTATTGAATAGCATTGCATTCAACACTGGTCCCGTGATATTTCTGGAATGATCTATCGGCGATTCTTCATCAGCGTGAACATGCTGCACGTAGTTAAAGACAAGCACACTGAAAAGAGAAACTTGATGTGGTATAGCAATAAAAATCAACGCCTTCTTCCAGTCCATATAGAATGTGACGGCATAGAACACTCCGAGTGCGACATACTGTAGGACAGCAAGGAAAAATTCTTTTCGATCGGTTTGCCAAAGCATCTTGATGTAATCAAAGATTGGTTTCTGCTGGTGGAAACTCGAAATGGAGGGATAACTAGTTAGTGAGAAGAGATGGTTCTTTTCGGTAATCCGATACGTGATGGTGTAATCACCTTCCTTGTTGTTAAAAAAATGGTGGTTCTTATTATGCGTTGGAATCCATCCGAAAGCGGGAAAGCCGTAGAACAATGTCAGCCAATAATCAGTCAGTACATTCAGTGGCTTTGATCTCCACATCGGAAGGTGGTTGTGATTATGTGCTATCACAGCTACGGAAACGGCAAAGAACAAACTCGCGACGTAGAGGAAGATGTTAAAGCCCACGACGTTCCACTCCAGAACCAGGATGGCAGTGGTAACGACCATGTAGATAAGAGTCCGAATATCGGCTTTGTAACGCAGCATAAATAAAATGCAATTCAAGGTGAATAACAATACCCAAGCATTACGGGCTCGAGTGGATCAAGTCGGAATGCGGTTCGAAATCTCTAAACACTCAAACATCCAAATTCAATTCATCTCAGACCGTTAGAAATTCATACCACTTCACTGAGAATGGCGCTATGCCTTTGACAACTTCAAAATGCATCTCGGACGGAATCCTAACCATAGCGGTGCTGTTTTACGCCGCACTCATGAAAATTGCCCGAGTGGTGAAATGGCAGACACGCTGTCTTCAGGTGGCAGTAATCGAAAGGTTGTGCGAGTTCAAGTCTCGCCTCGGGCACAACAAATGGATTGTTCAATCAGATAATGGGTTCACAGAGAAATCAGGCATCGTTTCGTACAGCATGGATTTCGATTCTTGTGACCTTGCTATTGATAGGAGCCAAGATTATAGGCGGTATGCTCTCAGGCTCGCTTGCTCTTATTTCACTCGCTGCTGAATCGGCGATTGATCTCATCGGCGTGATTCTCACACTGATCGCCGTGACGATTACCGCCAAACCCGCAGACGACGATCATCCCTACGGACACGGTAAGTTCGATAATCTTTCAGCACTTTTCCAGAGCTTGCTCCTCTTAGGCATTGGAGGATGGATTCTGATTACCGCGGTGGATAGACTCTTGCATCCCACAGCCGTAAAATTATCCGTTGATCTCGTCACGTTTGCCATTTTAGGTGGTTCATTCTTTCTTGATCTTTGGCGTTCTCAAAAACTGGAAGAAGTAGGGAAGCAAGAAAATTTGCAATCATTGCAAACCGATGCACTCCACTTTTTTGCTGATAGTCTCTCGGTGGCAGTCGTATTCGTAGGTCTGATATTTTCAAAGTACTTGGGGCTTGATGGTGCAGACTCCTATGCCGCAATTTTGGTGGCAGGGTTTGTCGGTGTTCTGAGTATCCGACAAGGAAAGGCGGCACTTGACGGACTTACTGATAGATTTTCCAAAGACTCGGACGTTTCCGAGATTGCCTCTACCATCAAAGAAACCAAAGGGGTACACCAACTCGAAAAATTACGAATGCGTCACTCGGGTCCGGATTTATTTATTGATGCCTCTATTTCCTTCAATCGTGTGCTACCCTTTGCATCGGTTGAACATATCATTGCTGAGATTCGGGAAGCGATTATCGAAAAATATCCAAGTGCAGAAGTGAACCTTCATCCACGAGCAGTGAAGATGGAGCATGAGTCAACATTTGAAACGTTGAAACTCATCACCTCGGAGTTAGGAGTTCTTCCACATAATATCGAGCTGAGTAGAAATGATGCGGACGAGATCACGGTTGATCTGCATCTTGAGTTTGCACCGAACAGTAGTTTTCTTGAGGCACATGAACTCAGTGAAGAGATCGAAGCGCATATAAAGCATCAGATTCCTTCCATCTCGAAAATCGTCTTACACCTCGAAGAAGAACGACCCGATTATCAACTCACCCATGTGCACGATATAACATCACAGAATCAGAACTTCATCAATTCTGTAATTGCACTGGCGAAAAATCAGAGATCAGATGTGATGGATGTCAGAGAAATTATTCTGGTGGAGGCAGAGCCGTATAAAGAAAAGAAACTTGCCTTCACGATTGGTTTGGATAAGACTCACACGCTGTCGGAAGCCCATGCGATTGTTACGGAGATCGAACAAAAGATTCGTAAGCAATTTCCTGAACTCTCGAGAATCGTGATTCATTCAGAACCGGAATAGCATTCAGCACTGACCAGATTCTCCGAAAAGTACGAATCGGATTGCACCGTGCTACTGTTTCGTATTTTTGTATTCTAAGCTAATTTTATGACTCATACATTTGACGTTATTATCGTTGGAGCCGGTGGCGCAGGTTTGCGCGCGGCAGTAGAAATTCCATCAAATTATACGTGTGCTGTTCTCACAAAGGTGCACCCACTCCGCTCGCATACAGGTGCTGCGCAAGGCGGTGTATGTGCCGCTTTAGGCAACCTTGAGGAGGATAATCCGGAATGGCATGCGTTTGATACGGTCAAAGGATCTGATTACCTTGGCGACCAGGATGCCATCGAAGTTATGTGCAACGACGCGCCACGCGCAATCGTCGAGCTGGAGCACATGGGTATGCCATTTTCTCGGACAGATGAAGGTAAGATTGCCCAGCGTCCGTTTGGTGGCCACACAAAACCAATTGATCGGAATGATCCTGATTCAAAGCGGATTCCAGTCAAGCGTGCCTGCTATTCCGCTGATAGAACAGGCCATGTGATGCTCCACACACTTTACGAGAACTGCGTAAAGAATAAAGTTAATTTCTTCAGCGAGTATTTTGTAACGGAGCTTATCTACGAAGAGGGCATTTGCCGCGGAGTTGTCGCTATTGATATCTTGAGCGGTGAAGTAAATATTTTCCGTGCGAAGGCAGTCATGTTTGCTACTGGTGGCGATGGCAGAATTTGGCGTATCACATCGAACGCTCACGTCGGCACTGGTGATGGATTTATTCTTTCTTATAATAAAGGATTGCCACTTGAGGATATGGAGTTCATGCAATTCCACCCGACTGGACTCTGGAAATTAGGAATTTTGGTAAGCGAAGCAGCTCGTGGCGAAGGTGGAATCCTTCGCAACAAAGATGGAGAGCGCTTCATGGAGCGTTACGCTCCTACGGTGAAAGATCTTGCTCCGCGTGATATGGTTAGTCGTGCGATCTTGACCGAAATACGTGAAGGGCGCGGCATCAAAGGCTCAGATGGTACTTTCTACGTTGATCTTGATTTAACTCACCTTGATCCGAAGATCATCAACGAGAAACTTCCTGAAATTACGGGATTTGCCAGAACATATCTTGGTGTCGAACCTACGAAGGAAGGCGTTCCTATCCAACCGACAGCACATTACGCCATGGGTGGAATTCCAACCGACATCGAAGGACGCGTTTTGAAGAACGCACAAGGCGAAAAAACGGTCGGATTTTATGCCGCCGGCGAGTGCGCTTGTGTGAGTGTTCATGGCGCAAATAGACTCGGCACGAACTCGCTCCTTGATCTTATCGTATTCGGAAGACGTGGTGGCAAAGCCATCGTTGAATTCTTGAAAACTGCTCAGCTCGCTCCGCTGCCCTCTGACGCAGGCGAGTGGACAACGCAGACTATTGCGGAATTGAAAGCAAGACCAAAAGGCGAAAATTGTTCCATTATCAGAACCGAAATGCAGAACATGATGATGGAAGATGTTGGCATTTTCAGAAATGAAGAGGGAATGCAACGTGCGATTGGTAAGCTTGCAGAATTAAAAGAGAGATTCAAATCCGTATCAGTGGACGATAAGGGTTCGCAATTTAATACCGACGTTCTCGAAGTAATTGAGCTTGGAAATCTGTTAGATACGGCAGAGATTGTCGCAATATCGGGTATCAATCGTAAGGAATCACGTGGCGCTCATGCTCGCGAGGATTTCACAAATCGGGATGATGTGAATTTCTTGAAGCATACATTCGCCACCAAAGGTGTGGATGGTAAGGTAGTCTTAGATTATAAACCCGCAACGATTACGAAGTACCAGCCAAAGACACGCGTCTATTAGCGTTGATTTTTCAAGTCACATTCTTTTCTCAAGACCGCTAAAATGATAAAGTGGAAATGTATTGCACTATTTCTGCTTTTCGTTTCAGTGGAAGATGTTGGCGCTCAACACACCAAACATGAGATCGGTCTTTCACTTGCTTGCGGAGGGCAAATTCCACTTGTCTCATCAGGGAATAATTCTCCCGAATTTTTTCGAAAACCGCTGATTTGGGAAATTCGCTACCAAGCATCAACCGACTTTGTCCAGGCAATCTCGATTGTGGCACAACATGTAACCGAGTTGCGAAACCGTAAAGCGTTATGGAATGACGTTCCGAATGCGCTAAGCGGAGCATACGATGCCGAGATAAATGAACGGCTTTCGATTACAACTCTTGGTATCGAAGGAAATCGGACAATTGTGCGAGCTGGGGATTTTCGACTTGGTGTCGGTGTCGGACTTGGTTATGGTTTCGGTGGAGCTACAGCTAATGTTCGGAGACTTCCTGGATCGGACGTTCAAACTGTGACTTCTTGTGATACATGGAATGGATTTTTGATTTCCTCCCTCCTTCGTGCCCGCTATTCACTCTATATTTCTGATGGACTCGACATAGGCTTAACAGGCACTGCAAGAATTTGGGGCTTTCCTTCTATCTCTCCGCTAACCGACTGTCAATCAAGTTACAATGGACCAACACTCCGAAGTGTGATTGAAGCAGGCTACCTCATAGGCATCTCAGTCGGATTCAAATAATGATAAGAGTTTAAGCGAAGGGTCACCCAAACCTGCGTAGCACATCTGCTCTTCTGTCTCGAAATAAGGACATTCGCTACAGTGCGACAGTTCACGCTTGATCTCGCCGAGCGAACTAGCACCTTTAAGATCGAGAATCTCCGAGACTAATTTCTTCAGTTGTGATTCCATTTCAAGAAAATCTTTTTTCTCGAAAATAAATTCTATTGATTTCCCTGTATGCGTGTAGAGGATATGCGCCTTGACCGTTGGGCTGTTATGCTGTGCCCCAACAAGGTACGCATAAAATTTCATCTGAAATTCATAGCGTTTTTTCTTTCCGATATTCTCAAACCTGTCTGTTTTATAGTCGAGGATATTCCAAATGCCGTCGTCATCTTTGAATAGTCTGTCAATTATTCCAGAAAGGATTTGCCCGGATGCTAACTTTGATCGAAGTGGGAATTCTGTTTGTGCGTGAGTCGCTTGTAAAGATTTGATTGCAACCGGTGAACGGAGAATAGTTGAAGTATCTTCAAGAATTTTCCTTTTATATTCGACTTCTAGCGATTTAGGAAGATGCATTGCCTGATATGTTTCCGCAAATAGCACGTCGAACGCAGATTTATCGAAAATCCCTTCTGAATAAAATTGCGATGCACGCTCCATGAGTTTATGGAGCAATTGTCCGAAAACACTGCCATGTACATGCTCTGCTTGAACATCTGCTTCGTTGAAATAGGGAAGTCGTGATTCCTCTGGTAACCCTAATTGGTATCGTAAAAAATATTTTGTTGGACACTCCAAATATGTAAGAATCTGCGACGGACTGTAACGCCCAACGCTTTCAGATGGCGCAATGTCGCGGAGAAGGAATTGTTGCTCTGTATCGCCTTCACTTTCTATATCCTTATGTACTTGCAAGGGCAGAGCTTCCAACTCTCGAATCACGGGGATGACTACATCAATGGTTGAACTCACATAACCACCTGCTTCAGAGTACCGAGTTATCGTTGTGGGATAGATAATCTCATTCGGGACTTCAGCACTGATAGTATTTGTACTCAGTGGGTCAAGAACCCACCCAAGTTTTGATTTTGAATAATCTTTAATATTACTCGCCGAAAGAATGAGATGATCGCGAGCGCGTGTCATTGCAACGTAGAAGAGTCGCTTTGCTTCAGCAAGTTCCGTTTGTTTATTCCGAATCTTTATCAACTCGAATACTGCGTGGTTCGGGTCTTGGTTCGGCAGCTTCAATCCAACGCCAAGTTCTTTATCGAGTATGACTGACACACTGTCAGCTCTTGGACTGACTTGCTTATTATGAAGATACGGTAAAAATACGATTGGGAATTCAAGCCCTTTCGCGTTATGAATTGTCATCAAATGAACGGAATTCCCACTTTGCTTTTGTTCGGCTTGTGCTTCCATATCATCGCGCTCGGAAAGGATGGACATTCGCTCGACAAAATCAAATGTACCCGAATATCCTTCGCTTCCGAAACCGCGAGCTAACCGAGTAAATTTTTCAATATTCGCAATTTTTTGCTCGCTCCCTGATTGAGCTGAAAGAATCCCCATCATGCCAGAGTCATGAATGATTCGTTGTAATAGTTGAGGAGTATTAATTCGACCGACAAGTTGCAGGTCCTCACTCAGTCGTCTATAAGCATGCACAAGCACTCCTGTTTCATCATCGCCGTAGTTCAGACTCAAACGTTGCCAGAGACTTGTGACTGATCCAGGTTCCGGCGCTAAACGATAGAGATCAAGATCATTCAATGTGAAATATGGTGATCTCAACGTAGCTGCGAGAGCCAGATCGTCCTTGGTGTTAATCAGAAATCGGAGATAGTTGAGGAGGTCAAGTATCTCGGGCTGTGAATAAAATCCACGACCACTATAAATAATAAAGGGGATATTATTTCTTCTAAGTGCCGACTCAATCTCTGACTGATGTGTGCGTTCACGAAGTAAGATCGCAATATCACGATACTCAACACTTCTTGAAACATTTTTTTCAAGCACTTGATACCGTTCGAGCTGAGAACCAATAATCGCGCCAATTTTTCGTGCAATCATTTCCACTTCAAAGCTCAAGTCAAGTTTGCTACTCTTATTTTCCTCACTTTCACCTGCCGATTCCGAATCAGAAACTTCCGTGGTCGGGATCATTATTTCGACCGAACCTTCAACTGAATCGGGACGTGCTTCAATGAGTGAAGTGAACTCAATATCACTTTTCGCCCCAGTATTTGTAAATAATTTCTCAGAAACAATATTAATAAAGGAGAGGACTTGCGGGAGCATTCTAAATGTCTCAGAAAGTGGGATGGGGTTGTGTGCCGGGTCGGTTGCAATAATCTCTTCAACCGTTTTGCGATAAAGCTCAATGTCCGCATTTCTAAATGAATAAATTGCTTGCTTCGGATCTCCGACTACGGTGAGTATTGTATTTGTTTTCAAGTCTCCACTTAACGCTTTCGCAATTTCATACTGCGAAGCATCGGTATCTTGATACTCATCTATGAGAATATGCGAAAAGCGATTGTTCAGCTCCGAACGCACTTCGGGTATTTTGACCAAAGCTAATGTGCGCTCGATCACATCATCGTGGTCGAGTACAGAGTAGTTATTTTTTTGGGCGGTATATTCGTCAAGCGCTGTTTCGTGAATTCTGAGAAGTTGTCGGGTATATGCTAAGTATATTTTTGGGTCAGGTCTATCGTCCGAGGTTACAACGTATAAAATATTCTCGAGTTGCTTATACTTAGAGAGAAATGATTGTACTTGATTTTGGTGTGCCACATTCACCTCATCATCTTTGAATAGATTACGTCTCAGCTCACTTTTTTGAGTAAAAAACGTTTCCTTCAGTGCCTTATAGGCTTTGATAAGTTCTAGTGGTGTGTTTGAAGAATTGAAAGAAAGTATTGCTTCCTCCGCTTTAGTTTTATTGTTTGCGTTTGCTGTAGTGTGGGTTAATAAGTCTCTAAAAAATAGGAGATCAACATCCCCACGAATCTGATTTTGCAGAAACTCTAGTATATACTCATCCCAGCATCCAAGAATTTCATCATCGGGAAGTGCATACAATGATTGGATCAAATTCTTCGTACGAAGGCGTGCGTTGAGAAATGTATGAATCAGGGAGGTCACCTTACTTCTGCCAAGTAATCTTAGTATTGGCAATAGCTGTGCTGTAGCGGATTCAGGTTCATCGTATGCTGTCTGCAATATGCGATAGAGTGTGGATTGAATACATTGCTCACGCAGGAGTTGATCTTCGGGATTTGGAAGAATTGCAAACGACGCATCCACATTTGCTTCGCCGGGATATGTTTTCAGAAGTTGAATGCAAAATGCGTGAATGGTGGAGATATTCGCTCCTGATAATCGTCGCTGAAGATCAAGTAAGTGTTCACGATCTGCCTGCTCACTCGCTTCATCAAGTCGCTTCTGGATGGTAGCAGAGATTTTCTGGCGTAAGTCCCTTGCAGAGGCATCTGTGAAGGTGATCGCTGCTATATTCCGTGGATGAATATTCTTGTCTGATGAAAGAATTTTCAGATAGCGTTCAACCAGGACGTGTGTCTTGCCAGAGCCGGCATTGGCAACAACGGCTGAGTGCTTAGTGAGGTCGAGCGCTTTTTCTTGCGAAGGGGTGAGCATGAATAATGTTTGATCAATTTTCGTTCAATTTTGATTCGAGTGCAAGCATCTCTTTTCCCATTTCATCAAGTTCTGCTTCAGTAAAACCTGATTGAGCCAACTCGAAATACACGGTATCCTCTGCGAGTATGTGCTGCAACAAATTATCTACTATCAACCTACCCGTATGGATGAGTTTACGGATGGTGACGTGTATCGGTACACGATCATTTTCGTAGTCCGAGACAACGTTGCAGAAATCCTCAAAGTAGTCTCGCAGATATTCGTGGTCGTAGTTAAGGTAGAGGAATTTTATTCTGCCCATTGGGACAATTTTTTCGAGTCGGGGAAAAAAAATTTCTTCTTCTTTCACCAGATGCACGTTGAGATGCTCGCGGATATTTTCACGGGTCTTGAGCATGAGGGCGTAATCTCTTGTCGTGATCGTCGCTCGATAGCCATCCCGTTCGAGCCGTTCGATGAAGGTGAGCAAGTCATTGCATACGTCCCGAAATGCCCCATGCTCATTGAGCAGTTGCGTGATCGGATTTATTTTGCTTGCGATTGTGGTCATTCCTATAAAACCTTATTCGAGGCGGGGTAGTGTCCAAATTAACCAAAAAAACGAGACGTCGTTTGCGTGGAGATAAAGATGACCCGAAAGGTGAAACTCTTTGCCTAAAAATGTGTATTAGTAGTAAGTAGGAAATGCATGACCGAATGACAGATAGTCATGCATAGACCAACATCTACAGAATTACTGGATTGTCAGTAGAATTGTCATATTAGGAATTTAGGTAAAATACTTTTTAAGTTGATTATTATGAGCGGATTTTCATTCCAGAAGCTTTTCTTATTGCTTTCCCTCCTCTTGTTAAGCGGTGAGTTGCATGCCCAGGTTTCATCAAATACGATTGCTCCGACTACAATTGCACAGGCGATAGAAGCCGAGTTAGCAAAATCACCAAGTGATCGGTATCTATACAATCATGCCGATGCGTTCAATCGTGTGATCCAACTACGTGCCCTACGTGCACTTGGAATTGATCCACCGACAGCGATCGGTGAAGCAACGAACGAGATACTCGCTGTACCGCCTGCGGATACAGGGGTGACCGTAGATGCAACGAAGAGTTCGACAGCTGAACAGAATGAAACGTCCATAGCGATTAATCGCGCAAATCCCAAAATAATTGTTGCCGGAGCCAATGATTCGCGCATGTACTCAAGTGGAATGCCGGCATACGTCACTTCCGACAAAGGCAAGACGTGGTCAACGAAATTTATTCCTATTCCGAAGACTGACGACCTCGGAGCGCTTTTTCCTTTACCGCTCGGCGATCCAGCTATCGTCGCTGACGATTCAGGATATTTCTATTACGCCTATTTGGCGATGGACCAAAACTATAAGTACAATAACCTGATAGTCGCAACAAGTAAGGATGGAAAGACATGGGTCAACGGCGGCTACATTGTAGCACCTGATCAAGTTGGCGGATTTGAAGATAAGGAACAAATCGCGGTTGATCTTAACCCAAACAGCCCACACCACGGTAGAGTGTATGTTGCCTGGAGACATCTCGATGGCCAGACTGGTGAGGATATTTGTAAAATTGCCTCCAGCGATGACCGAGGAAAAACTTGGAGTTCTATCGTCGATGTATTCCCTGGTACCACTCTCTTTTCCTCTCTGAGAACTGGAAAGAATGGGGAAGTGATACTCACTTATAGTGTTCCCACAAGTTCTTCGGGTGAAGGTGACCATGTGTTGGCTCTATCGAAAGATGGGGGAAAACATTTCGGTGTGAAAGCCGTCCGGAATTTTAACGACTATCCGATCAATGCGTATGGTAGAGATGGTTTGAAGGGCGATAGTTCATTCCGCGCGTACCCTTATATTTCTCAAGACGTAGAGTTAACGACCGATAAGATTCATCTCGTTTATGGTTCGTATGAGACATTAGATAATGTCAACTATGCGGCAATTCTCTATTACGTAAGTTCAACTGACTTAGGAAAGACTTGGACGGCTCCGCTCCCGGTTGGTTTAGCAAATCCCGCACATTCAACTTTAGCTGTCGACAGATTCAATCCCTGGGTTTCGGTCAACCAACGGACTGGCGAGGCGTTCGTTACCTATTACTCATCAGAGGATGATTCTGATGAAAATGTCTTGGTTGCTATGTACCGCCAGAAACTTACAGCAACTATGAAGGAGTATCCGACGATGATCGGAGACAGAGTTTTTGACCCGCGTTTGGTTAAACAGAAAGGCTCTGCTCCATTCTTGGGGGACTATATCGGAAGCGATGCCTTTGACACAGTGTTCGTTGCCGCGTGGACAGAAAATCGTAAGGGTGGCTCTGATGGAGATGTTTTTGTTTATATCTCAACCCCAAAACCTTCAGGTTCGACAGTAAATGTTGTTGACGAGCCTACAGTCGTTCACTCAAGTGCGATTTGGCTTGCGCCACCATCTCCAAATCCAGCTTCGGGCGGGTCCATAAGTGTTAGGTTTTATATACCAAGACCTAGCGTTGTCACACTTGAATTAGTCTCAATAGATGGTTCAATCGTAAAAAAGATTGCTGGTGAATATAGGGAGACTGGTTCATACTCAGAGTCTATGCCTGTCACTGGTTTAACGTCGGGTACATACATACTTCGTATTCGCACACCTTACGATAATGCCATGCAAACGGTAATAATTTCACGGTAGGTTCGAGGAAATCCGGCATGTTACCCTCGATACATTTAGAGAAGGATGTTACTTCTTATTCCACTCCAGCGCAGACGTTGGTAATTGGAGTCCCCTCACGTTATACTGAACTGGTTTTGACCTGACGTTAGTCCAAATCAACAGTGTGTTTGTCAACGGTTTGCGCTCGAAAGTCGTATAACTGATTCGTAGAGTAAAAACTTCTTCCGGTGCAAGCTCGAAAGGGAATGAAAGGTCATCTGAGAGTCCTGCTACCTCAAATCTTTGATCATCCGTTTCAAATGACGCTTTCGAGATTGTGATTGTCGATTTCGTGGTATTCTTAAATGAGAAAACTCGATTAAATTGGTTATCGCTACCCACTATTGAGATAAGTTTCGCCGGAGTGGTATCGTTCGGGTTCAGATCGAACACTGCCCCGCGTAAGGTAGCGGCGATACTCGGAAGAGAGCTTTCTGAATGACTACTTCCACGAAAACGAAGTCGCACGTCCTTAGATTTATCATTATTAATTCCGACGTTCAGTGAAACCTCAGATTCTTTATCTCGCGCAGACGGTCTGAAACAAACGTACCCAAGTCGGATACTTTCATGTGGAGCAAGCCGATATGGGAAATTGATAGCATCAGTCAATTCGAATTGGTCATTCCAATTTGCTGCATTCAGAGACGTGATGGTAATTTTATGATCGGATATATTTTTGAGAATGATGGGCTGGCACTCCGAGCTACCACTGATTGTGACGAAGGAGTATTCCTTCTTTCCGGACAATGCTTCAACGCCTTGTTGAGCAGAGAGTGCCGAGCAAGTAAGTGTGACGATAAAAAGAACCTTCGATATGCTTGCGCGTATCGAACTTCCAATTCTCTGAATAAATTGCACTGTCATGAAAAGGTCGAAGCCCTGACAATGAATAATACGTCTGCTCCATAATCTCCGTGGCGAGAATCAGGGCAGTATTTTCGTGGCTTGTTAACGCAAGAGCGATAACAAAAAAAACAATTCTATTTGGTCGAAGCCATCGGCTTCTTGTTCCATGGCATATCTGACAATGGTTGTTGAAGTGCTTGGACTTCATAAACCAATGGTTCTTTTTCCTGATCGGTAACGAAAATGAGATTGCCCGAATAAAGTTTATTGCGCTCCACAGAATGAAAAGCAACTTTTACCGTAATGGTTTCCCCTGGAATTAATTCATACGGGAACACGCCACCCTCCAAAAGTCCGACGAAATCAAAGTATTGGCTACCTTTATCAAACTCAATGTTTTGGATAGTAAACTTCGTCTGGGTATTATTTTTAAATATGAAGCTCCGGACAAATTCTTGATCGTAGCCTTTCATATCCAAGAGAACTTTCGATACTGTGCCGAATGGTATAGGTGTATGAGCAACTATTCTGACGGGGGACTTCACAATTCCACCTGTCGAATGAGGTGCCTCAACACTTTGGTTTGGGCGGGTAAGCTCGTTCGTGATAACAAGGCTCAGAGCCTTTCCGCTTGATTGCGAGGGTACTTGTGCAGACGCTTGGTTGAAAACCAGGCTAAAAAATGCCAAAGCGCTTCCAATGGAAAGAATACGCAAAGCATTACCATGTTTTAGTGACATAGTGGTAACTCTTAAAATGTGGCTAATGACTGGTGCGCGAACCCTGTGACGAATTCCGAACTCAGTTAATTTTACTAATGGATTTGTTTCCCGTGACGGCTACAATCCTAATGATTTATTTGGTCTTCTCCCGTGACGAAAAAAGACTCTTACAAGGGTTAAATGCTATTTCGATCAGGTTCGTTCCCGAGAATTCAAACCCCGAAAAAATTCTACCCAAATCGTACAGGGTCGTTGCCGAAAACAGCTTTTATCTCTTTCTCAAGGTGAAGCTTGAGCTGCTTCAGGTCTTCGGTAACGGGTTGTATCTGTGATAAAAAGCCTTCAAGCAAGCGACGCTTTTGTTCTTTATCCGCATCCGCTGAGCCAAATGTCTCCTTTGCCCATGAAATGAGTGAGCGCTTCACTTGGATTCCATCAAGCTCAGTCATCGGACGCTTGAGCAGTGCGGGGTCGCTCTTGAATTTGCGTAGCAGTTCTTCAAGCATAAGCATTTGCGCTAATTGCTCAAATCCACCGCTCGTTCCGTATAGATGATTCAGCGTCTCAAACGATTTCTGGAATAATGCTTTCTCGCTCGGAATTCCTGAAGTACAAAGAAGGTAGTGAAGTCGTCCAACATCAGTCCGATCGACCGCCGTCCTTCCTTTTAAGAAGGCGAGTCCACGGATGAGGTCAAGCGATTTCGCTTGCGTTCGCGGTGAGATATAAAAATCTTTATGCCGTGCGCGCTCTTCATGTGGTCGCTCTTGCATCATCCTATTACGCTGCACCTCGTAGTGACGTATGACCAGATTTGTGAAATAGACTATTTCCGGACTCATCGTCACGATTTGGTCAGCAACTTCACCCTTGATTATTGCGCTAGCATACTTCAGCCATTGGTACGAAATTTTCTTTTCTGCTTTGAGTACATTACCAGAAGCCTTCAAATACTGCTCTGATATTTGATACTGCACGAATGGGTCTTTGTCGGGGCTTATCAATGCCTTGAACAAAAATCTATCAAGCAATGCCTCAGTGATTTCGGAGATACGGAGATAGTTTGTAGCCGAAATGACTGTGTGAATTGCGGCGGGCATCTGTTGGATACCTCGAACGAGCGCGCGCTCATTGAGCGTCGTAAGGAGGGCGCGCAGCGTATAATCATTGGCATCAAAAATTTCATCAATAAATCCAAATTCGCTTTCAATGAGCGATCCTTCAGTATTGTGAATGATTCTGCCTTTTTTTAATTCCTCAATGTCAAGACCTCCGAAGTATGTATCGGGCTGTTGTTCTTTTGATGCTTGAACTTTGAAAGTTCTCGCCCCTTCAAACATAGCAAAGACTTGATCGGCGAGCAAAGTCTTACCAACGCCAGTTCTGCTTTCAATCAGGACGTGTTCACCGAGAAGAAGAGCGAGGAAAATCTGCTCAATGACTTCGGAACGATTAATAACTCGTCGCTCGACAAATTCCATTGCCGATTTCAAGTCTGCGATAAAGATTTCCGGACTAAATCCGGTTGGTGCAGTCTGAGCCATCGTGTACGAATATAAGCACAGAATTTGGCAGAGTGTTAAAATTAACAAATCCGCTGGATTGGAGGAGTTGAGAATTGAACAATCAGATGGATCAGCATTAATCAGTAGCTCAGCTTCCTATCTTTTTGATTGAAGGGAGAAATCAGTTAACCACCACTATTTCAGCTAGAACGATATCTCGCATTGTTCGAAAAGACATCGTTCGCACATTCATTTTTTACAGAATTTCCACGATCGAACGAGAGACGTTTTCTTTGGTTCTGTTGTTTCAACGCCTTCATATTTCACCAATGTCTTTTTTTCTATGATTATTGGCGTACCACGCGAGATTAAATCCCACGAAAATCGAGTTGCTCTGACACCGAGCGGTGCTGAGATATTACGAATCAGTGGACATAGTGTTCTCATCGAAACAAATGCCGGCAACGGTTCGGGCTTCAAAAATGAAGAGTATATCGCTGCGGGCGCTGAGATAGCAGCCAATCCGAAGGAAGTCTTCGACCGTGCGGAGATGATTATGAAGGTGAAGGAGCCGATTGCGTCGGAGTATTCGCTCATCCGCAAGGGGCAGCTTCTCTTTACCTATTTCCACTTTGCAGCCGATCGTGCTCTGACCGAAGCAATTGTATCTTCTAAGTCAATTGCTGTAGCATACGAGACGGTACAGAAGAGTGACGGGTCACTCCCATTGCTTATTCCGATGTCGGAAGTTGCAGGAAGAATGGCTCCGCAAGAAGGAGCGAAATATCTTGAAAAGACCCAGGGTGGTCGAGGAGTTTTACTCGGTGGTGTCCCTGGTACCGAGCCAGGTGATGTACTTGTTTTAGGCGGTGGCATTGTGGGTACCAATGCCGCAAAGATTGCCGCTGGTCTGGGCGCGCGTGTTACGATCCTCGATGTGAATCTTCAAAGACTCCGTTACTTGGATGATGTCATGCCGAGGAATGTTACTACGATGATGTCGAATCCTTATAACATCCGCAAACTTGTCAAGCGTGCAGATCTTGTCATCGGCGGAATTCTCATTCCAGGTGCGAAGGCTCCGCGACTTATCACTCGTGAGATGCTGAAGGATATGAAAGAAGGATCGGTGATTGTTGACGTTGCCGTTGATCAAGGCGGATGTATTGAAACTTGCAAGCCGACAACTCACGAAAATCCGACGTTCGTAGTTGATGGTGTCGTTCACTACTGCGTTGCAAATATGCCAGGAGCAGTGCCGATGACTTCCACTATTGCACTGACAAATGCGACGTTGCCTTACGCACTTCAACTTGCAAATGACGGATACGAAAAAGCAATATCCAAAAATGCAGAGCTACGCGCAGGCTTAAATGTTATTGACGGTCACGTTACCTACAAGGGTGTCGCTGATGCCTTCGGTATGACGTACGAAGATTCAACGAATTTCATCAAGTAAGAATCATGCCCAAGGTCATTATTGACGGCAAAGAGTTTGAAGCTCAACAAGGGCAGACTGTTATACAAGTTGCTCTTGAAAACGATATTGATGTTCCGCATTTTTGTTGGCATCCAGCACTGAGCGTTGCAGGCAACTGTAGGATGTGCCTCGTGGATGTAGAGAAAATCCCAAAACTCTCTATCGCTTGTCAAACGGCAGTCACCGATGGGATGGTCGTTCATACGCAGAACGAAAAATCACTCAAGGCAAGAGAAGATGTGATGGAGTTTCTCTTAATTAACCATCCGCTCGATTGCCCAATCTGCGATGAAGCTGGCCAATGTAAATTACAAGATTATGCGTTTAATCACTCACGTGGTGTTTCTCGATTTGATGAAGTAAAAACCCACAAGGAGAAACGCGTACCGTTCGGTCCAAACGTTCTCTTTGATGGCGAGAGGTGCATTTCTTGCTCACGTTGCATTCGCTTCGGTGAAGAAATTGCCGATCAACCGGTTCTTTCATTCGTACAACGAGGCGACCACGTTACCATCGAACCATTCCCAGGTACAGAGCTTGATAATCCTGTTTCAATGAATGTCATAGACATCTGTCCTGTCGGTGCACTCACGAGCAGAGATTTCAGATTCAAGGCACGTCCGTGGGATATGTCATTTACTGAAACGATTTGTCCATCATGCTCACGTGGATGTAATATCCGAGCAGGAGTTCGCGATAATCAAATTCTGCGATTAGAACCTCGTCCGAATCCTAACGTAAATGATTTTTGGATGTGCGATCACGGCAGGTTGGAATCGTATCCTCCTGTCAATGCCGATTCCAGAATTTCTGGCGCATGGGTTCGCAAGAATGGTGCACTTGAAAGCGTCGGCATTTCAAATGCAATTCAATCGATCGTGAACGAATTGAAAATTTACAAAGCCGATGAGATAGCTTTCATCGCTTCACCTTTTGCAACGGTTGAAGATAATTTCGCATTTGCACAATTTGCAAAGCACGTTACCAAAAATATCGGTTACTTTAGGAGCATCATCGGTGAGGATGAAAAATTACTTATTCGCGCTGATAAGACTCCGAATGCATTCGGCTTGAAGCTCTTGGGTATAAGTGAGTTCGGTGAAGATTTTACCGAAGCACTCAAGACCGGTAAGATTAAAGCCGTTTATGCTTTGGAGGATGATGTTCTTTCGAGAAAATCTTTTGCATTTGATAAAGTAGAATTCTTCGCATGTCACGCCACGAATTCTTCAAAGACTACCGACAAAGCAAACGTCATTCTTCCTGCTTCTTCGTGGGCAGAGAAGGAAGGAGTGCTAATCAACTTCGAAGGGTGGGCGCAAAAACTTCGCCCCGTTTTGGCAACCGTTACTAATGCTCGGTCCATTGAAACGATGAATCAGTCACGCCTTGATAGATTCGGATCGAAGTTTGATCGTTGGGCACAGCATCAGAAACAGGATGCGCTTGATTCTTGGAAGCTGGTTCAAATTGCTTCAGCCCAAATGGGACATGCTCACACATTTATTGACAGCCAAGATGTCTTTGATGCGGCAGTACATTCGGTTGAAGGCTTGAAAGGGTTAAGCTATGAGCTTATTGGCTCCATTGGACAGCCTGTCGCAGGAGTAAAGAAGGAAGTAAAACACGCTTATTATCAAGAAGTATTTCATATTGATACGGAAGACCGTTTTCAAGTACACCAAATTGAGTTAGTGCAGCAATAATGTTGATCGAAGCACTCATAAAAATTGTCGCAGTGTTGTTCGTCGTCTTGACGGCGGTTTCTTATCTCGTTCTGATGGAACGGTGGATCAGTGCATGGTTGCAAGATCGTATCGGTCCTAATCGAGTGGGACCACTGGGACTATTTCAACCGCTCGCTGACGTTATTAAACTTCTCCTCAAAGAAGACATTGAACCAAGCCAATCCGAAAAATGGATTCACTGGATTTCACCGGTAATTTCTATCACTGTTGCATTTAGTGTGCTTGCGATTATACCGTTTGGAAATACAGTACTAATAGGCGGACAAAATTACAACCTCGCGATAGCTAGCGGTGTGAATATCGGGGTTCTCTATATTATTGCACTCACATCAGTCGGTGTCTATGGAATCACACTCGCAGGTTGGTCGAGCGGTTCGAAATATTCATTACTGGGTGGACTTCGTTCGAGTGCACAGATGATAAGTTACGAACTCACGATGGGGCTTGGACTTGTTTGCGTAGTCATGCTCTCCGGGACACTTGATCTCAATGGAATAATTCAATCACAGATACATGGCGGTTGGAATATCTTTCGTGCTCCACTTGGCTTCATGCTTTTTCTGATCTCATCGTTCGCCGAAACAAACAGGCAGCCGTTCGATTTACCCGAAGCTGAGCCGGAACTAGTCGGTGGTTATCATACGGAATATAGTTCGATGAAATTCGCACTCTTCTTCTTGGCAGAATATGCAAACATGATAACGGCGAGTGCGGTGATGAGTGTACTATTCTTGGGAGGTTGGCATTTACCTTTCGTTGAGACGATGGGACTTGCTCCACTCCTTGTTACCATTTTAGGCGTTGCTGCTTTTGCACTCAAGATATTTGCATTCATTTTCTTTTTCATGTGGGTTCGTTGGTCTATTCCGAGGTTTAGGTATGATCAGCTGATGAATCTTGGGTGGAAAGTATTGCTACCAATTGGTATTGTGAATATCGTCTTGACGGCACTCGAAAAAATTTATTTGCTCTAGTAAATGGAATATCGCTCGAAATACAACAATCTCAAACCAAAGAGGAAGCTCACTTTTTGGGAGAGAATATACTTCCCTGAAATTGCGCGAGGATTATTCACTACCATCAAGCATTTATTCCGACCAAAATTTACACGCCAGTATCCTGAAGAAAAATGGGAAGCACCATCAGCATTTCGTGGCAGACCAGTACTCGTTATGGAAGAAAACGGTGCAGAGCGTTGCGTTGCATGCGGGCTCTGTTCAAGAGTTTGTCCTCCACTTGCGATAGAAGTACAAGCGAGCGAAACAGAACTTCTGAAGGAGCGTTATCCCGTTCGTTTTGAAATAAATATGCTCCGATGTATCTTCTGTGGTTTCTGCGAAGAAGTGTGTCCCGAAGAAGCAATCATCATGAGTAAAGACTACGAGCTGGTGTTTACCAAGTATGATGATGCTATCTATGGCAAGGATAAGTTGCTCGTCCCGAAAAAGGAATTGCAACCGCGCCTTGATTACTTGCGTGATATGCGAAATTCCTGAGTTGGCATCATTCATTTCAGACGCATTATTTTTTTTGCGACGACAAAAACTCATCTTCGTCGCAGTCGTTCTTTCGATAGGTACACTTCCTTGCTCCGAAAGTTTTTCCCAAGTGATCGTCCGTCACGTTATGGGACCCCAAGAAATTCCGACGGGTGAAGAGTTCACGATCGCGGTAGTCTGTAAACCGGTTGC
Organism: bacterium; assembly: GCA_037143335.1. GTDB lineage: Bacteria > Bacteroidota > Ignavibacteria > Palsa-1295 > Palsa-1295 > PALSA-1296. The sequence goes on from JBAWZA010000012.1 coordinate 57,661, forward strand.
GAGGGAGCAGAGTCGGATGGTCGCGATACAATTTCCGGAATCGTGGAAGATCGTCCGAGGATATGCAGCCGAAGACGGAGCGACGGAATCAACTCCCCTCTACCAATATCCAGAACTTGCTTCTTACTTCGAAAAATCAAAGGGTCACGCAATAAAAATTTTCGAGGACCGAACAAGCGTTTATGCAGAGAATTACTCTGGCATAATTTATTTTTTTACATTCATTGCGCCGTCATCCTCATCCACAGGAGAGTTCAAGGTTTGTATCGTAGAACGTTCCGACCCTGGAATACCTGAAAAAAAATCCACAAAGAAAGGCAAGAAAAATAAACCAGCGAAAATAAAAAATTATGATTGGCGTGTTATCTCTCCTGAATTGGGAAGTACGTTCGCCTTCGCAGAAATTAACGACGCAACATTCTTACATTCTACCCATTTTGTAACCGGCTGGAAGAATACTTCCAGAGCGCTTACGTTCTCCGATTCAATCAATGCAACAGCTCGTTTAGTTTTACCGCCAGACGTATTACAACAATTTATTTCTGGCCCATTCACGATTTCGTGGTGGATGAAGGCTCCATCCGGTGAAACAATGATTCACCGATTCTTACATCGTGACTCGGCGAGTGGTTTTTCAATTTCATTAAACCCTCTTGGGCAAATCGCGATCGCAAAGTATCCTGTTGTTGATGCAGATTCTGATATTCTCCTCATTTCAAGTGGCTTAGTAACCGATGGTGCTTGGCATCACATTGGGATATCCAAAGATTCAGACTCTGTTGTACGGATATTCATAGATGGTGAGTTTACTGATTCAGCAAAGATCACACGAGACATATTCCATGACATTCACTATTCCTCAATTGGTTCAACAAAGTCCAAAGCTCATATAAGCATTGATGAACTGATTTTTTCACGACGCCTTTTTGTTGAGACTAAATCGTCATCGAACGAAAATCTCATCTCTGTTCGCGACACACTTCCCAATGCCTTAGCGATTTTCCATTTTGAGGATTTCGGCAACGAAGCTCACTCAAGCATCGGTGTATTCACAAAAGCAAATGATTCTACTTCCCCTAGCCATTACGTTCCGATCTTCTATTCACTTGATAGTGGGTTGCAAATTTCTGAGTCAAGCTCGCCAGTACTATTTGATCATACGGTTCTATCAGTCGAACAAACAGCGCCGACGAGGATTACTTTTTCTTGGAAGACGACAGGAGAAGTAGGGATCAGACGGTATGAACTCCAACGTAGAATCGCAACCTACGGTGAGTATGAAAAAACATTATCAGTACCAGCGAAGCATTTAATTTTAGGGGAAGAGGATCCACCGTCTATCATCGCAAGAGCAAGCTACTCGGCGGCGGAAAAACTTCCTTCGCTCACCCATGATATTGATTTGTACTACAGACTCTCCGCAATCGGCAATAACGATTCGGTTCTCTACTCCACCGAGCCGGTGAAATTAGAGTTTGGCGGAACGCGTGATATCTTTGTCGAGCAAAATAAACCGAATCCGTTTAATCCGAAGACGACGATCTCGTTTCGGCTGCTAAAAACTGGCAATGTCAACGTCACTGTCTTCGACATTATCGGAAGGGAAGTGGTAACCCTTCACGATGGAAAACTTTCCGCAGGGAAGCACTCCATTGATATTGAAGCCACGACCTGGCCAGGCGGAATTTATTTCTACAAAGTAAAAACCGCGAAAGCTATTGTCACGAAAAAAATGGTATTAGCAAAATAGTTATAACAAATGGTTCGGCGATTGTGAAGAGGGCACGTGCAGCATGCCCCTAGGATCTGTCAAAATCCCCTCTTTTTTCATGGGAAGTATTTCAGCTAATAATTGTTTACTACCCCCTACAATACCCGTCACGACGGGTTGGAATTAACATATAGCTTATTATGGCAAAAAAAGTAGCAAAGAAGCCCCTTAAGAAATTTCACACCAGGTTTACTGACGAAGATCCGTCAGTCTATAAAGAACCGGCACCACTTGATGCCAAAATTTTCGGACACGAAAAGGAAAACCCTTTAGAGTCCATGATGGAGCGGTTTGATAAGGCTGCAGAGATTCTCCAACTTGAAAAGGGAATCTACACCTACCTCAAAACTCCTTGCAAATGCGTCATCGTCTCGGTGCCAGTCACAATGGACGATGGACGTATCGAAATCTTCGAGGGATTCCGCGTCGTGCACAACGATATTTTAGGACCATCGAAAGGCGGTATTCGCTATGCACCTGATGTGAACCTCGATGAGGTCAAGGCATTAGCCGCTTGGATGACATGGAAGTGCGCAGTGATTGATATCCCTTTCGGCGGAGCAAAGGGCGGCGTTCGATGCGATCCTCGCAATCTCTCCCAGCGTGAGCTTGAGATGATTACTCGCCGATATACTTCTAACATGCTCGATGTCTTCGGACCCGATCGCGACATTCCTGCACCGGATGTAAATACAAACGAGCAAGTGATGGCATGGCTCTTGGATACATACTCCATGCACATGCGCAGAACAGAGCCTGGTGTTGTAACAGGCAAGCCACTAATCTTGGGGGGAAGCAAAGGTCGCAGAGAAGCAACAGGTCGTGGTGTAATGCACGCCACACTTTGCGGTTTAGAAAAATTGCGTCTCTCACCTGCCAAGGCAACAGTCGCAGTTGAAGGATTCGGAAATGTAGGCTCAATCAGCGCGGCATCGCTCTATGAGCAAGGCGCGAAAATCATTGCCATCAGCGATGTATCAGGCGGATACTACAATGAAAAAGGGATTGACATCGAAGCCGCAATTAAGTACACCGAAGCTCACGGCAATATGCTCGAAGGATTCAAGGGTGGACAAAAAATTACCAACGATGAATTATTGACTGTGAAGTGCGACGTTCTCGTACCTGCCGCGCGTGAGGATAGAATCACCGACCGCAACGCAGGCGACGTTCATGCACGCTTAATCGTTGAAGGTGCGAACGGACCAACGAGCGCAAGCGCTGATGCTATTCTCGAAGCAAATGGGGTCATGGTTATTCCTGATATTCTCGCAAACGCTGGCGGCGTGAAGGTAAGTTATTTCGAGTGGGTGCAGAATAGAATGGGATTCTATTGGCCGCTTGAACTGGTGAACCAACGCTTAGAACAAGCGATGAAAGATGCTTTCGATAGAGTGTATGAAAATTCTCAGAAGCATGGTGTGTCGCTTCGCCTAAGTTCATATATCTTGGCGATTGATAAGGTCGCACGTACACTCAAGCTCCGCGGTATTTACGGCTGATGATTCGCCCGCTTACATACGTTGCATTTTTGATCTTCGCCCTTGCTCCAACAAGGGCGAAGATTTTTGCACAAGAAACGAAGAGTGGTATGTATGATAGACTCGTGAGGGAAGCAATTGACTCTGTCCTAAATGCTCATGGCCTATCAACAAAAAATACTGGAATCCTTTTTGAAACAGGAATCCAAGTTGATTCGACTCTTCTTAATTCTGTTCGTGATGATAATATCATTTTTATTCGTGATCTGTCGCGTAACCAACGCGTGATCCGTACGTCAGAGCAAGGTGAAGAAGGGGAATATTCTATCACAGGTAAATATGCAATCACGAAGCGGGGAGTATCGCTGGCAGAGTTAAACGGACTTGTCCGAAACACATTGCAAAGAACGCGGCGATATTCATTGAATTTGATTGAAAGCGATTCGCCACATTCATTTTGGGATTCAACTGCAAAACCGATTCTTGTAACCATCGGCGCTGCAGTTGTTATCGCACTCTTTTTCTTAATACGGGGTTAGTGTACATAGTGATTACCATTCAAAAAAGATTTTCTCGTTTAGGCACTCTATTTCTCGCTACGTTTCTCATTTCGTGCGGAAGCACTAAATCCACAGAGACTCAGTCCACCAATAGGAATGCTATTGAACAGCGTCTTGACGCAGGCAAAGCAGCTTATGAAAAGGAGGATTGGCTTGAAGCGATCCGTATTTTCGATGAAATTCGCCTGCAAGCTCCAACATCCGCTGTCGCCGCCGAAGCAACATTTTTGGAGGGAATGTCTCGGTACCGCTCTGGCACATTCATAAGTGCCGCCGTTGATTTCCGCGCTGTCAGAAGAAATTATCCAAACTCTCCACTTGCTCCGCGCGCGCAAATGATGGTGGGGGAGAGTTACTATGCTCTCAGTCCTCGTCCAGAACTTGATCAGACATATTCGCAGTATGCGGTATCTGAGTATCAAACGTTTCTCCGTGATTTTTCGAATGAAAGAAATCTTGCAGATAGTGCGACAATGCGCATCGCAGAAATTAGAAATAAGATGGGTTTGAAATATCTTCTTGGAGCTGAACTCTATTTGAAACTCTCCGATAGAAAAGCAGCGATTCAAGGATTTACTCGTGTTGTAGATTCTTACTACGACACGCCTTCAGCAATCGAAGCACAACTCCGGATTGCAGAGGTGCAATTCTCCCGCAAAAAATCACGCGAAGCGCAGGATGCGATTCAAGCATTCGAGGATAAATTTTTCAAAGATGCAACGCCCGCTCAGCGCTCACGCGCTCGGAGCATTAAGCAATGACTTTCCATGAATTGATGCAACAGCTCAAGAAAAAAGTTAAAGAGTCGCAAGTCGAGATGACCGAACTAGTTTTGCCGAATGATACGAATCAACTCGGCAACTTACTCGGCGGAAGACTTATGCACTGGATGGATATTTGCGCTGCTATTGCCGCTGGCAAACACTCAGGCAGAGTGTGTGTGACGGCAAGCGTTGACGAAATTAATTTCTTAGGTCCCGTAAAACTTGGTCAAGTTATCCGCCTTTACGCAAGTGTCAACCGCGCATTCCATACTTCCATGGAAGTTGGCGTTCGCGCAATTGTTGAAGATATTCACACTGGTTACAGCCGTCACGTCAATACAGGTTATCTTACCTTCGTCGCTCTCGATGAAACTGGCAGAGGCGTGAAAGTCCCAGAACTTGTCCCTGTTACATCCGATGAAAAGCGTCGGTTCGAAGCTGCAGCTACGCGTCGCAATGACCGTCTCGTTCGCAGAAGAGCAATCGAAGCCAACGAAGCCGCTCGAATCAAAGCCGCTTCCAAAAAAGTGAAATAATATTCGCAGAAGTGATGGATAGGACGATTGATCTATCTTTAAAGCTTGATGCGATTACAAAGCGTTACGGTCGCTCCACGATATTTTCTCCTATTTCCGCTGAAATACATTCCGCCCAAATCTGCGCTATCACAGGTGCAAATGGCTCAGGCAAATCAACACTCCTCAAAATCATCGCGGGTGTAACCGAACCATCATCAGGTAGTTCTTCATGGAGTGCCGATAGAAAAATTATTGATTCGCGCAAACTTCAAACCCTGATGGGATTTGCTTCGCCGTACCTCGAACTTTACCACGAACTCACAGCCGTCGAGCATCTCCAATTTGTTGCGGAGTTAAAAGGAAAGAGAATTGTATTCGAAGAATGTGTATCTGAACTAACACAATTCGGACTCGAAGAAAAAATTGTGCGGAGCGACAGAGCCGTTAAAGCATATAGTTCGGGTATGCAACAGCGCGTTCGCCTCGCGATGGCATTCATGTTGCAACCATCTATTATTCTCTTGGATGAGCCAAGCTCGAATCTCGACGAAGCTGGAATAGCTATTCTCTCTAAGCGAATCGAAGAATCGCGCGATCGCGGAGCGATAGTAATAATTGCTTCCAACGATGAAGCCGAAAAAAAATTAGCTTCTTCTTTTATTGATCTGATTCCTGCAGTCAAATAAATGAAATTCACACTCGATCATACCGACACAACGACGAAGGCACGTGCTGGCACGCTTGTCACAGATCATGGAGAGATACAGACACCTTGTTTCATGCCCGTTGGTACGCTTGCAACGGTGAAGTCGCTCCTGCCAAGAGATGTGTGGGATAGCGGCGCGCGGATCTGCCTTGCGAATGCTTATCATCTCTACTTGCGCCCGGGCACCGAGATTGTCAAAGAGGCAGGGGGCATTCATCGTTTCTCGCATTGGGATGGAAGCATCTTGACGGACTCTGGTGGTTATCAGGTTTTTTCGCTTGCAGGGTTGCGAAAAATTACTGATGAAGGAGTGAAGTTCAAATCGCATCTTGATGGATCGTCACATTTTTTTACGCCCGAAAAAGTGGTAGAGATCGAGCGCGACTTGGGTCCTGACATCATGATGCCACTTGACGAGTGCCCACCATCAAATGCTGAGCGCAAGATTGTCGAAGAAGCAGTCACCCGCACCATCGGCTGGGCGGAGCGAGCGATGGAGCATGTTGCCAAGACCGCACCGCTTCATGGTTATGCACAAGCGCCGTTCCTCATCGTGCAAGGTGGCGTGCATGAAGATCTCAGGATTGCCTGCGCCGAAAAATTAGTTGCTCTGGATTCATTCGGCTACGCCATTGGCGGACTTGCTGTCGGTGAGCCAAACGAAGTGATGTATCACGTCACCAATGTCACCACTGATGTCCTGCCCACAGATAAACCCAGATACTTGATGGGTGTTGGGACTCCAGTTGATCTACTTGAATCTATTGCTCGTGGAGTGGATATGTTCGATTGCGTACTCCCAACTCGAAATGCTCGGAACGGTCAACTCTTTACAGCTAACGGCAAACTCAATATGCGAAATGCAAAGTGGAAAACGGATTTCTCGCAAATTGATAGTAATACAAATTCCTACGCCTCACAACATTTTACGAAGGCATATTTAGCGCACCTCGTAAACTCCGAAGAGACCCTTGCCCTCACGCTTGCCTCGATGCACAACATCACCTTTTACCAAGAACTCGTCAAAACCGCTCGCGAGAAAATCATAGCCGGAACCTTCGATTCCTGGAAAACCGAATTCATCGGAAACTATACTACGCCTTCAGAGATTGTTTGATGGTACGCATTAACGAACATCGAATCCGTAGTTGCTCTAAATTTCTAAAAGTTCTGTATTCAACGAGTGAAAGTATTCACAACATATTCAGGATGTCGAGAGGGAAGTTCAAAGGTTATTCGACTTTCGGTCTATGTATTTGTCTTTTGTCTTTTTTTCTTACACAATCAATGTTTCGCCCAATGGAAGAAATTATTTAATTTTGATCACAGTGTAAGAACGATATATTTTAAGGATTTTACTTCTATACCTTTGGATGGATTCATAGGGGATGGTGCAAGTTATACAATGCCAAACTCTGTTTGGCGAACAACAGACGGTGGTGCTACATGGCATTTAGTAAATTACCCAAAAACTTTCTTTAATCAGTATCCTGAGCCTGTATCTTTTACTTTCAAGAACTCATTAGAGGGGTGGTTTTTTAGTTGCAGAACAACCGACGGTGGTGACAATTGGACACCTACAAATCAACCACCAATTCAAGGTGATGACATTGCTTATGTTAAAGCTTCAGACATGGTGATATATGTATACCCAGCGAATAGCAACTATTTTATTGCAAATGACGGAATGAACTTCACTGAGCAAACGATCCCTGGATATACTTCCGCCGGTGCCAACGTTAGTATTACTTTCTCGGATTCATTCCATGGCATCATAGTACATTCCGGGACATATATTGCTTATACAGATGATGGTGGTCTATCTTGGAAGGTTTCCCAATTTATTTTTAGTGAGATGTGGCAACCTGTTGGAATTTCAGGCACAGAAACTTTTTTTGGAATCAGCGAAGATGGTGGGGCTACACCTTCTAATACTGGGCAAGTTATTCGCTCAATTGATGGAGGGAAAACCTGGCTTAGACTTTACAAATATCCTAATACTCAAAGCCAATGTCTCACTGGCGCGATACAATACGGTTGGGACATGAATCTTTTTTTTCAGACTACACTCGATGGCAGTGAGGGTGTCATGACCTCATCTGATAGTGGTATTACCTTTCATTCTATTTGTGGACCAGTCAATAGGGTTGATACTCGTTTCTATGTCCGCGATACCTTCATCTATGCGGGCGATAAATACGGCGGCCTTTGGCTAAATACAACTGGCATCGGCTCGAACTCAACACCTCAGCTTTCTACTTTATCAATTTCCGCCCCACCACTCCTGCTATGCGAGAATTTTGACTCCGCCCTCACCTTTACATTTTTCGATTCGTGTAATAATATTCAAGCGAAGCTCTTGAGTGCGGTGATGACTGGTTCTCCGAGTTTTACGTTTTCATCGGCATCGGCTATTCCTCGGACGATTCATCCTGAAGATTCGCTCGTGATTTCGTATGATCCACAAAGCTCTTTGCCTGATACCGCCGAGCTTCATCTGAGATTTCATCTTGGCTGGAAAGATTTCGATACCACCATCCACCTTTTTGGCGCAGGGAGAATTCCGAAGGAGAATGTTCGCTTCGTTGCATCATCACCGACCTACTCTGCCATCGCTGGGCAAGGCGTGAGCGTGAGTTACGCGTCAGATAAAAATATCTCAGCTCGAAATTTGGATAGCATTTCATTCGATCTCATCTTTGATGGAGATGTACTTGATTACCAAACGATCTCTACATCGATTGTTGGCGCGAGTGTGACGTTTGTAACAGCACCCATCCCACTCATCGGCAAGTAGAAGTTGTCGGCTGTGATTCGCGGCGCGAACATGACGCTCGATTCGCTCAAACCAATAGCACAACTTGGCTTCCGCGCAATGGTTGCGAAGTCCATGCAAACTCCGATCACCATGACCAACCTCAAGCTCAATGGTGGCGATGCTGATTATGCGAACTGCATTCTCTCGGCGGACACCGCAACAACGTCATTCAACCTTCTTGCACAGTGCGGCGATAGCACACTTTCAAAATTTATGAACGGTATCCTCCCACTACGAATAATTTCACTCCGTCCGAATCCTGTGCAAGATGAAGTGATCGTGGAGATCGAATCACCGACGAAGCGCGAGGCTACTGTAGAGATATATGATGCCTTGGGTGCGAAAATATCGTCATTCCAACATCAGATTTCTTCTGGAAATAATTCACTCCACCTCTCGACAAGGGATCTATCGTCTGGGGTCTATCAGATTCGGATTAAGGGTGAAGTAGGTGATAGTGGTACGAGATTTGTGAAGAGTCGGTAGCGAGTCGCGAAATATCAATTATCTATTTTTGGTAATTCGCTCCCATATAAGTAGCCCAACACTAAAAGAATGAACTTTTGAGCGCTGTCCGAAGTTGAATCAGCCCCGAAATACTGGAGAGGTGGCAGAGTGGTCGAATGCGGCGGTCTCGAAAACCGTTAAACCCGCAAGGGTTTCGAGAGTTCGAATCTCTCCCTCTCCGCAACTAAATAAAAATGGATTTCGTTTTTTAACCTCACCCATCACAACAAACATTTAATTTACTATCACCAATGGAAACCTACCTCAAAAGCAATTCTGATGAAAATGAATCATTGGACCAATCAGAATTAATGGAAATCACCAGCGCCGCCGAAGGCATGACACAACACTTTGCCTCCACGACAGATGTACTCAAGGCTGAACTTGAGCGCGTCAGTACAGCAATTGATACCTGGGAGCGCTTGGCGCCGAAATTATATTTCATGAAGAAGCGCTTGATCGTTATTCATGATATTCTTTCAGGCAAGAGAGATATTGAGTCAATTGTTGCACCTCCTCAAGCTGAAGAGAAAAGTGACAAGAAGAAACGTGGACCAAAGAAAGGCTCGAATAAAGTATTTATTCGCCGCAAATCAGATATTTTGACTGATGCCGTGATCGAGAAGATTAAGGAATTTATTGCTCGCGATGAAGACTATCATAAGTCAAAAGAAATCTACGCATACTTAATTGACAACAATTTAATCCCACCATACGATGGCAAGACACCCGACAGAATGTTCGCGATCTCTTTGGCTCGCGTTGATCAAGATTTAATTAAGTACAACAATCATTTCTCCATCATGGCTTGGGGACTTCCAGATTTCGGTACGCCCGAACATGCACGTCGCAAAGCGCTCAAAAATTCTGCTAAAGGTAGAGAAGGCACACGTGTCTCATCTTACGGCAGAGAAAAGCATGAGATGTCCGACGTAGCTGTTGGTGTGTAAGAGATTACTTCTTATTTATTCTTAATGATGACGAATTTGGATTCATTAGGCTTCACGGAATTACCGTGATCATCTTTTCCAGTAACATGATACCAATACACTCCGGAAGGGACAGCCCTTCCGGAGTCGTCGTTTAAATCCCAAGTTACTCCTCCAGTCCTATCCGATGTTTTGATACGATTGATGAATCGATTATCAAGCGTATAAATTGCGATCTCGGCTTCGGCAGTGAGCCGAGCAAATGTCATCGTATTATCCGAAGTGGTCACCGGATTAGGATAGACCATTATGTGATCGAGGTCTGGTTCAGTCAGCGTTTCTCCTGCACAATTACCAGTAGTGGCTTCGAGCAAGATGTGTTGCTCCGCCGTAATATCCTTAACGCAGAGTACAAACGGCGTACCGAGTGCGGATATGATCGTACCTGAAGTGAGGGTGAGTGTCACTGCATTTGGATTCCCAACGACTCGTTCGACATAGCCAATTTTTCCGAATGGAAAGAGTGTGTAGTGGCTTGGGTCAAGCGCATTATCATCAGGGAGGAGGTTGAACTCAACAAATATCGTCGTCGTCCCTTCGAATTTCCAACGCGTAATATAAAATTCTTCTGCTGTAAGTATAGCATCCGATTTCCACGATATTTTTTCTGAATCATCAAATGGCGAATTCCATTTGTCGCGAACTGCGAATGAAGAAACCGAAACATGATGCGTAGAAAGCGGAAAGAGTGGGAGTTGCGCGGTTAGAATGATCGCCGAATCAGATGCGACGATAGCAGACGTGAGGAAAATGGAATCATCAATGACGAAAGCTCCTCCATCAAGTACTTCCGTTGACATCGGCTCAGATGTGCGAAGCGTCACTTTAGAATCTAGCGACTGCGCACTCAGAAGATGCGGCTTTGGATGCACATGTGCGAATTCTCCGAACGATGGATTGCTGAGTGCAATATTATTTGATTCATCATACGCTTGCACTGCGTAGATATAGTTCGAATCATTAAATACTGTTGTATCGGAGTAGTTTGGATTCTTGGTGGAATCAAGTGGAATATAGAATGCACCCTTCGTTGCCGCGGCGCGAAGGATATAATATTCAGTCGCGCCATTTATTTTTCCCCAGGTGATGTCAACTCGGTTCGTGTCTCGAGGCACGACTTCTAGTCCGCTCGGAGCTGTTGTTTGATCAACGAAGGCATCGGTATATTCAAAAAAGTGAAGGGAGTCTCCGGTGTTAAAACCAAATTCGCGTTTGCCGTTTCCGTCAAAATCAAATGCGATTGCGCCACGCGGGGAGTTTGATAAAGGGTAGTGCCAAACCGGTTTCATCGTCTTCGATGAGGCATCGAACTGAAGTAAATAAAAATTCGGGAAGAGAGAGAGAATGAGGTTGTCGCCACTATTTCCCGTTACATTTTTGATTGCTGCGATACTTGCTCTGTACGGAAGCAGAGATCGCGCCAAATAGAAGTGATCAACATAAACCGTTTTGAACGTTGCATCACCATTTCCAAGCATCACTTTCACCGTCCAATACGATGCGGCGTACTCATTATCTGAATTCGGATCGTACGGTGTATGATACGCCAAGGCAATATCGGTTTTCCCATCAGCATTAAAATCACCACTCGTCACTAGTCTGCCTTCGGTTTCGCCGTCATTTACATCTTGAAAAATTGTTGTGGAATGATTCGGAGTAGATTGATCATACTGGAATGCAAGAATATCAGCATCGCCATCAGCGGTAATTATCTCCGGCTTTCCATCACCATTTATATCAGCAAATCGTGCATCAGGCTCATTGAAATTATTTTGCAAGTAGTGCGGGGCAGGCGGGGAAGTGTCGCGGAGCGTAGCAATTTGCGTTGCCGATGTTCCTGATAGTTTGTAGATTTTGAATGCAAGCTCGTTCGATGCAATCGTGTCCTCGACAACCAATTCCTGTTTTCCATCTCCGTCAATATCAGTTAGACCTACTGCTAATGAGCGTGAACCCGCAGCATTTGAATTGATGATGTCGCCGAGGAGCGAATGTGAAGTATTTTGCTTATAGAGCAGATACGAATGCCCTGATTGCAAAAGTAATTCTGGTTTATTATCGCCTGTAGTATTACCGATGCTTCTCGGAATCCAGGGCGTAGTGAGAGAATCAACAAGTGTAAACCTGCGATTCTTCTTATCGAATGTAAAAATATTTAGTGGACCAAAATTTGTGCCATCTGGAAAAACATTTTCGACGACCTGATCTCCATTTGAGGTTGGTAGAACCGTATCCAACACATATCCCGTTGGCAGTGCATAGTTTTTTTCGACGAAGCCTTGTTCATTCACTGTTTCAGGAGTTATTATCCCACTCAGATTTATCGTTGCCGAATCACCTGATTGTGTGTAAGCAATTAGTTCTAGCTCAAGAGGTGTTGAAATCGGTGCATCCTCGTTTGTTAGAAGGATATTATGCTCCTTCGTAATCCTGTCATCCTTTTTTGTCTTCCAATCAGAAACTCCTTGGGGTTTGAAGTACAGAGTAGTACTTGTGAGGGTATCTGTGGTAGCATCAATGAGCAAACCTCTTTTTTCATTTACATAAATCGGAATGACAGCTGAGGAAGTAAATTGTGGGGCTGATGAAAATAAATGGATAGTGATATTTTCAACGATCGTATGCTCTCCACTCGTATTGACACTAAGCGTTATGACATAGGAGCCGTTCGCGAAGTTTTTTGTATCCCACACAGCGAGCGTATCATTTAATTTTTGAGAATCGCTTGTAATCAACTTAGTAATTGTTGGATTCTGTAATCTTGTATCAGATTTAGTTACGGTTACCTCGAATGATTTGAAGAGTGCGGAAATACTTGAACCAATAACTACAACCTTCGCACCGACATGAAATGCTCTGTTCTGGTTTGGTGACTCAATTTTTATCGCTGAACTGCCGATGTATTTCAATGCCGCAAGCGCATCGATTCTTCCATTCCCTTCGTATGGTCCATAGCCAAGAGGATCCAAGTTCTTCGCAGTTGATTCGAGAATCGAACGAATCTCAGTACCAGTCAAACTTGGATCATGCGCAAGCATCAAGCCCGCAACGGCAGCGGCAGCTGGTGAGCTAAAACTTGTGCCTTGAATAAATTTGTAACCATTTGCTCCGCTCAAGGTCATAATATGTTCAGATGGAGCGATAATATCCATTCCCGATCCATGCGTGGAAGTACTTACTTCACTTTCTGAAACATTATCACTTGCAAGCACAGAACCGCCTACCGAAATACATTCATCAAAATCCGAAGGATAGTGGGGAAGCGTAGAACCATCATTACCGCTTGATGCGAAAATGATAACGCCTTTACTCACGGCATATCGTATCGCATCGCGCTGAAGAAGTGAGGGGATATAATCACCGAAGGAGAGATTCAAGATTCGCACGTTATTCTCCGCTGCATAAACTATCGCTGAGGCGATGTCGTCGTCCTCAGCATTACCTGTTGCATCGAACGCACGTAGTGCAACGAGTCTGCACTTCGGTGCGATGCCAGCGACGCCGATTGCATTATTTGCTTTCGCTGCGATTACTCCTGCAACTGCAGTGCCATGCGAGTGATCGTTCTCATCAACAGGAATCGGATCACGATCTTTGGCATCGCCAAAATTTATAGAACTCTGATCTACGAAGTCATACCCAATCACATCATCAACGTAGCCATTGCCATCATTATCTATTCCATCGAGATCGCCTTTGACTAAGTGACCGTAGGCATCCATGCGAGTTTCCGTCGAAGGCCAGGCATCGAAAAGACCATTACGATTTATATCTTCGCTCGGATTCACTGCGAATTGTCCGAGAAGATCGGGGTGATCCCACTCTACACCAGTGTCAATAAATCCGATTTGAATCGCAGTATCACCTTGCGTTATCTGCCATGCTTCCGGTACATGCATCACACGGTGTGCCCACTGCTCGGAGTAGAGCGAATCGTTCGGCTTTGGCGCAGCGTCTACATGATAGATATAATTTGGCTCTGCGAATTCAATTTCGGCAAACTGTGTGAGAGTCTCAAAAATTTGTTGGATGTCAATGCCATCGTAAATCGGAATGATAATAATTCGTGCTAAGTCGGAAGAAGAGGATCGGACGCTTTGCAGATTTGAAGCCGAAGTCTTTTCAAAAATACGTTTAGCGTTTGAGATAGAAACCGATGAAATCTTCGAAAGAAATTTTTGTAGCGATGAACTTGGCTTTGCCAATGTCTCAACCGATTTGACCTTTACCACGAGTTCGCGGCTATACCTCGGCTGGCCGTGAACACTGGTGATGCCTATCAACAGGCACATAAAAACAAGATAGTAGATTTTCACGCTTTGAAAACGAACAAACGAAAGTTGACGTTCGGTAAACGGTGGGTAAAAAGCAATCACATCTGTATAATCTTCTACAGATGTCTCTGTGAGGTTATAGAAGTTCGAGGGAGTATCAAATGGGATTTATTTTCTGTCAATCCAGTAGTTTGGTTCTCGTGATTGGTGCATCACAGCAATCACCTCAATAAATTCTTCCTGAGGCGAGTATATGAAGGTGTATGGGAATCCTTGCAAGGGAAATTTTCTTAGTTCTGGAAATTCTTCATAGCCAATATGAGGAAATTGTTGTAAGATTTCTTCGACTCTTTCTACCTCATCAATAAATTCTCTTGCTGCTTTCGAGCTGTTTGTCAAATAATATTCAACTGCTTCAGTGTATTCTTCAAATGAGATTTGGTTGTATCTGAGTTTCATGAAAGCAGCTTAGCGCGCATTGTTGATGAAACATTGATTGCTGGTATAGATTGTAGCCTTCCTTCTTTTAGAGCCTCCAACCTTTTTTTTGCCTCTTCGAACCAGGTGTGTTCTATTTCAAGAGTGCTAGCAATATTTTTCCAAACGCTTTCAAGTAAATGCTGCTGTTCAGCTATCGGCAGAGCCAGCACTTCGGCTTCGAGTTGTTCTAAATGTGTCATAATAGTACTACAATACGCCGATTCATTTTGTTTCCATTTTACTTCAACCGAAGTGTGTGAGATCGGCTCCGGTTCTGAGCGATAAGATACTATCGGAACAAAGGAGTAATTTTTAGCGTATAGTGGCTATAGATCATTGAAAATTGGGGGTGCATAGGATTCGACGGAGGGCTGACACTCTGTTCGCCGCGCGCCGGGTGGGGCTTGTACCATCCGTAAGCAAACACAAGTAAGGCTTAACCGCCAACTATAGCTATGCTATGGCTGCCTAAGCTCCGCGGGCTTGTACCGCGTTGATGCTGTTTCCCGCTTCGGTGGGAGGGTGCCCTTCTGCAAAACTCATTAGAACGAGCGAGTTTTGATCACAGGAGTCGTATGTTCGGTCTCTTTCGCAGAAAACGCTATTCGTTTTGCGATCGTAAACAGGAAGAGCGATGATGATCGTCGGTTGTCTCTTGCTATGGCAGTCATCATTAAATAACAGGAGGCTATGCGTGTAGAAGCGGCAGGATGTGCTTTTCGGACAGGGGTTCAATTCCCCTCACCTCCACTCTGGTAAATTGAGAATGGAAAATTGAAAGTCAATTTGCTTTTCCAATTTCCCATACTCAATTCCCAATTTTCCGCTCTCAATTCCATGAAAATTCTCATCTCTGGTTCAACAGGTTTTATTGGTTCAAAGCTCATGGCGAAGCTCCGTGCCTCAGGACATGATGTCACGTGTTTGGTAAGGTCATCTTCAATGCCTGGTTTACTTTGGGATCCGTATAAGGGGGAAGTGGATATTTCCCGAATGGAGGGATATGATGCATTCGTTCATCTCTCTGGCGAATCAATAAATGGCAGATGGACTGCGCGCAAGAAAAAGGAAATTCTACATAGTCGGATTGCAACGACTTCATTCTTGGCAGAGTGTATAGCTAAACTCAAGAATCCCCCAAAATCTTTTATCTCATCCTCTGCAATTGGCTTCTATGGTAACCGTGGTGATGAAGAATTAACCGAGTCAAGCTCTCGCGGAGTTGGCTTCCTCTCCGATGTCTGCGCGAGCTGGGAAGCGGCGACAGAGCCAATCAAAAAATTAGGCATCAGAGTTGTGAATGTTCGCACAGGATTAGTTCTCAGTCCAGAGGGTGGCGCATTACAAAAACTGCTCCTTCCATTCAAGTTAGGTGTAGGCGGAGTCGTTGGTTCGGGTAGGCAATGGTGGAGCTGGGTGACGCTCAATGATCTTATCGGCATATATTGTTATGCTATTGAAAATCAAGAACTTAAAGGATTCATAAACGCCACTTCTCCCAATCCACTTACCAATAAATCCTTCGTCAAAATCTTAGGGAAAGTGCTACATCGCCCTGCGATTTTTCCTCTTCCGTCGTTTGCTGTGAAGCTCATTTTTGGTGAGATGGGGCAGGAGCTTTTACTCGACGGGCAAAAGGTTATTCCAAAGAAATTATTGGACTCAGGATTCAAATTTGAACAGACGGATTTGGAACACGCCTTACGTGGAATGCTCTAATATTTGATAAATTTCCCGGTTCTGATGTGTTGCCCCTCTGAGATTATCACGCTGTAACATCCAGACGCTAGAGTGGATACATCCAAGGTGAAAGCGGCGTCGGAATAAAGACTTGGTTGGATATTCGGCATAACCGTCCTGCCTGTCGCGTCAACTACAACTAACGTCTTCATGGATCCGCTTATTTGAATTTTATCAGTTGCCGGATTTGGAAAAAGTCTAATAGAGGCGGGACTTTGTTCTTGATCTACATCTGCTGTAGTATTCGATATTCTCCCAATTCCTCTGAAGCGCTCTTCATCAGTATAATTTCTACATGGATCAGTCAAAGCTACAAATGAATTGTGCTCCGTGAATGAGTAAGCAATCGTATAACTAAAGACGATGGAGTCAGCATCATTTTTCAGATAGATAATGGTGTCATTCATTGCTAATCCACCGAAGGGATCGAACGGATATACTCGCTGCTTCACAAACACCCCACTATTGTAGAGCATTGAATATCCGAGAGAAAAGCCTACCGAGTCAGAGTGCCCAGGTCTTGGAATTACTCCATACGTAAGATTACGATTCGAAGAATCGGAGTGGACTCCGGTACAATCAGCGAGAATATGTATGACAAATGCGGTGCCAGTGTAGTGAGTTTGTGCAAATACTTGTTCCTCGACGAAAAAAAAAGCCAAGAAAAGGAGAGCGACCAATATTCGGTGAAGCATTTTTCCCTTTGTACTCATTAGTCGAAATCGGCATTGGTATAGACGTTCTGCACGTCTTCGTTTTCTTCTATCATTTCAAGAAGAACAGCTAATTTCTCCGCCTGGGTTGCATCTAACTTCACAGTAGTTGAAGCGATAAGTCCGACCTTTTCTTCTTCAATAGGGATATTTGCAGAGGTGATAGCCTTTAGGACTTGCTCGAATTGTTCGGGTGTGGTTTGAATCTCAAAATATTCAGGGTCATCAGTCTTGAGGTCATCGGCTCCGGCATCGAGAGCAATCGCAAGGATTCTATCTTCATCTTGACCTGCTTTTGGAATAACAATTATTCCTTTTTTTGAAAACATCCAACCGACCGAACCGCTTTCGCCCATCGCACCGCCGTACTTTGATGTGATGTGGCGCATCTCACCGATTGTTCGATTGCGGTTATCGGTGGCAGTCTCGATCATGATTGCAACTCCGCCCGGTCCGTATGCTTCGTAGGTGAGTTCTTCGAATGCGGCTGCGCCGTCAGCTCCTGCTCCTCTTGCAATTGCACGCTTGATATTATCATTCGGCATCGAGCTTTTTCTTGCTCGTTCAACAGCAAGGCGGAGGCGGGCATTGCCTTCGAGATCGGGTCCGCCGAGTCTGGAGGAAATAACAATCTCCTTAATGAGGCGAGTGAACATCTGTCCGCGCCTTGCATCGGTAACTGCTTTCTTGCGCTTAATCTGCGCCCATTTGGAATGACCTGACATCTCGGCAGTTACATCCGTTACTTAAAATCTTTCAACACTAACTGCGGAGTTGTTTTACCGTTATACTCATTTTCATCGAGAGCAAAAACCATCTCCACATCTTCGCGCAATTTATTTCGTTCGTTCTTGAGTTCGTCAATCCTATTACCCAGTCCGAAACCAATTGCATCAATCGGATTACCGCCGATATTCAACGGGACAATGTTCGGATTGGGGTCAGTTCGTGAAGCTTGAAACTGTTGATAGTCTATCTTATGCGCTGAGCGAACATTTGTCTTCAAATGTGCTACAGCCTTGCCGACGATTCGGGGGAAGCCCACAATTTGAATATCCTTCGCATAAAAAAGCGGACGGATATTATCGGGTCCGAACGGTGCAAGCTGCCGGATAACCGCAAAATACTTCGGAGTAAGTTCGCTGAGGTCAATTGCCGAGTCAATGACTAATTCTCGCTCGAGCATGGCATCGCTTACCATTTCCTGCGCGACCATATTAATCGCATCTCGGAATTCGCTGACGCGTTCGGGCATGATAGAAACGCCTGCGGCATATTTATGTCCGCCAAACGTGACGAGTTTATCTTCGCAACGCTTTAGTGCCGAGTGAATATCAAATCCAATAATCGAGCGCGCACTTCCTTTAGCGACGCCATCAATCGTTGTCATCAACACGACGGGCAGGTGGTACCGCTCGACAAGCCGTGAAGCGACAATACCGATCACACCAGCGTGCCACTCTGGTTTATGAAGAACGATTATCCTGTCGCGGTCACGATCGAGCATTGCATCAACAAGTTCGACTGCCTCTAAGAATGCTTCTTCGTCAATTTTTCGGCGATTGATATTTTCTAATTCGAGAACTGCCGCCGAACTCATCGCTTCTTGCGGAGTTTGTGCCATCAGCAATTCTACCGATCTGCTACCTTCGCCTAATCTTCCTGCCGCATTAATACGCGGAGCCAAACCGAAAACGATTTGCGTCGTTGAGATTTTTCCTTGTGTTAGTCCGGCTCCGTCAATCAGCGCCTTGATACCTGGTCGTGGGCATTCGTTGAGAAGTTTGAGTCCGAAGTGCACAAGTATTCTATTTTCACCGCGAAGCGAGACAATATCAGCCGAGCTTGCAAGTGCTACAAAATCAAGGTAGGTATAAGCATCCTCAGGTTTACCATAAGATTGGGCGAGCGATTCGATGAGCTTGAACGCTACACCACATCCGCAGAGATATTTATACGGGTAGTCGCAACCAGGTTTGATTGGGTTCAGAATTGCATCCGCAATAGGGAGCGTATCCGTTGGCTCGTGATGATCACAAATGATAACATCGAGTCCTTTGGATTTTGCGTATGCAACGGCATCAATCGCCGTGATACCGCAATCAATCGCAACTAAGAGATCTGGTTTGCCTTCTTCACTTGCAAGGAGTCTATCGAGACTTGCAGTAGTTAAACCATAACCTTCTGTAAACCTATTGGGGATATGATACGCAGTTTTTGCACCGAGCGAACGGAGGAAAAGCGTCATCATAGCTGTGCTGGTGGTGCCATCAACATCGTAGTCGCCATAAACAGCGATACGCTCGCCGCGCTCAATTGCTGCGCGGATTCGTGAGGTCGCAATGTCCATATCGGACATGAGCGACGGTTGATGTAGTTGGTCTAACGACGGACGAAAAAATGTTTTCGCCTCATCGAACGTCTTGACTCCACGGGCAACAAGTATAGATGCGATACTTTCCGGAACATTGATCGCTTGTGATAAACTGCGCGCTGACTCCACTTCCTCTGCACTACGCTCAGGAAGATTCCATCTGAAACGCACCAATTATCGTATGTATTAATTAATTACCACTAATTTACGGAATTTTGGGGTAAGAGAGTCGAAAAGTGAAAACTCTCACTCCTTGAATAAGGAGAGGTCGCAGACTCGCAGTGGCGAGACCGGGGTGAGGTTCCATCCTGAACAACGTGAAGCGGAAGTGTGCACACCGATGTATCAGTGATGTAAGGATTTATAAAGCATTATGTAAGATTTAATATCCCCTTTACTCTCCCATACACCTGCTCTACTTCGATGTCATTGATGCAGATGAATTGCTCTGATTCACTTCGGTAGCAGGTGAGAGGTTTGGGGGAGTAATAAAAGCATGGGCGGCATTCGATTCCGGTGTGAACAATTTCGTATGTGGTTTTCCACGGGTGAACGTAGGTCTCGTTCGTGGGACCGAAGATCGCAACGGTTGGTAATTGCAAAGCACCTGCAATATGCATCAGTGCCGAATCATTGGAAATAAATAGCGAGAGACGTTGCATCACGGCAATCGAATCCATGATGGATGTGGTGTTGACGCTGAGAACGGAATCTGATGCTAATTGCACGATGGTTCGATTTGCTTCGATATCATCAGGTCCACCGAAAAGAAGAATTTTATTTCCAGTGGTTGCATGAAGTCGCTTCGCAAGTTCGGCAAATTTCTCTGGTGCCCATCGTCTGCGGATATGATTTTTAAAGAGCGCAGTGCCAGCATGGATGCCGATGAGCTTATCGTTGCTTTGATTTAGATTATGCAACTCTAACCATGTATCAGCAAAAGATGTATGACTACTCAGCAAATGAAGTTCAAGCGGTGGCAAGGTTGACTCGTTTAGATCGGGAGAAATGCCCAGTAGTCGCAGAATACTGATATTCTCCTCAACGCAATGCAGTGAATGATCTTCACGAACTGTTCGCGAAAGCAACCAATCAAAATTCAGCCAACCGCGATGTCCGTATTTTATTCCAAGTCTCTCGCCAGCACCTATAAGTAATGCAAATAGATTGTATTCGCGCCGATTTTGTGGGTAGATATTTATCGAACGATCGAAGCCTTGGTTACGTAAGTGAATCAAGTAGAGGAGCGACTCGACAATGTTGGAATGAATGAAATCATAATAATGGACAGCATCAAGATTCGGGTTCGATAAGAAAAGCTCTCTCGTTGCTACGAACATCGTCAAGACATGAATCTCTGCATCTGGTTTTGCTTTACGCAATAACGAGAGCATCGGAGTTGCCATCAACGCATCACCAATTCCGGGCAGAGCTATGATAAGAATCTTTTCTTTTCTCACGCTTTTGTTTTGCGTAATGAGAAAAATCCGATACCCGCGATAGTCATGCCAAGTGTGATGAGCGTCACCATTGATCCAGTCTGAAATGCATCCGATTCATATTTTAGAACTATCGAATGCTCGCCCTTCGGAACTTCAACGGCTCGAAGAGATGTAAAGGCCCTGAATAATTTGGTTTCCTTCCCATCAATATATGCATGCCATGCAGGGTAATAGACTTCAGAGAAGAAGAGAATGCCATTCTCCTTCGTCGAAACCTTTGCCCCGATCTCGTTATCTTCGTATCGAATAATTTTTGCAATCGAAAGGGAATCAACAGCCGAGATTGTCTGCGACGGAGATTCTTCAAGTAATATCGTATTGCGATAATCAAATGTTGAATCAGTTCGTAAGATTCGCTTCGCTTCCTCATCAGGATGCACGGAAGTTTTGTAGTACATCTTGACTCTTGGTAAGTACGTTGGTCGCATTACGAAGTTCGCAGATCTCGCTTCTTCTTTTACTGACCACTTGATGTTGAGTAAGTCGGCGGTGATTTCGGTATTTGATGTTTCCGGTGAACTACGAGCAAGTACGAGAGGGTTGTAGCCTTCAAGCAACTGAATCCTATCGTACGCTCCTTGATTTCGTTTTAAGAGCATCGCATGAGCAGAGCGGATTCTTGCTCTTGATAATTCTGCAGTTTGGTCATCTTTAATTCGTTTCACAAGATCGGATTGTTCTTCGTACGCAGTTCTTGGATCTTCTGTGGAAGCATTTATTCCCATACCGTACGAGAATAGTTCGATAAGAGTTACGCCGATGATGCATACTGCAACAATTGCATTGCCTATCATCTTGCGTGAGATGAGAAATGCAAGTATTAAAGCACAAATAACTGGGAAGGCGGCAAGTCCTGCTGCCCATGAAATCGAAGCAATAGCTTCATCTGGCGCGCCAGCTAAAAATGATTTTGGAGTGAGCATTCCGGCTAATGCGGCAATCCAGATGATTGCTGTGATTACAGTAGCGCCGAGCAACATTTTTTTCGCTCTTGCGGAGAGTTCTTTTATTATAGCCTGCGATAATCCTAACCCTGCAAGTCCACTCATTGCAAATGTGAAGACCATCATCATTCGAGATGGAGTGCGAAGTTTATTGAATAATGGAAATTGAAAAAATATTTTATAGAGAAAGAAGTGATCGCCAAGTGCAAAGAGCAATGCGAAGAGGCTCATGCCAGCAAATAGCGCCGCATATTTTTTCTTGCCTGCAAATGCCGCACTAATGCCAAGCAATAACGGCAGCACTCCGATATAGCACATCGTTTCCCACGACAAATAATATGGACCGTTCCAATATTGTACCTTTGCTTGTCGGAGTGCATCAGTTACACCGAAGAGCCGAGGGAGAATCAGCGTTGCAATATGTCCGAACGTCAATGAACCTTCGACTGATTTTTCGAAAGTGATAACATCGCGACGTGAGAGTGCAGCAAGTTCTTGGCTCGGCAGTAGTTGAATAGCAAATAATCCTATTGCAATAGCGAGTGGAATCGCCATCCGAAGAAAATGCGAAGAAGAAAACTGCTCGGAAGATTTATTTCGTATGCGATACACGATTTCATAAACGGCTAATACTCCGAGAAAGAATGTAAGGTATAGTGAAGTCTGCGGGTGACCTGCTAAGTACATTATTCCTAAGAGCAAACCAGCAACAATTGAGTCGCGCCATGAATCAGTGCCTTTCAGGAAAAATAACACGACAAATGGAAAGAGTGCCAATTGATACACAATCATCTGGTGCATCGGTTGCGCGGTGAGATAGCCACTGAAAGCATAAACTATTCCGGCGAAGAGTGCAGACCATTCGTCCGTTTTGAAAATATGCTTCACCAAGAAAAACATTCCAGCCGCAGCAACGAGGTAGTGCAGAATGATAAACCACTGAGTCACGATTGGCGAAAGATGTCCATCCGATACAAAGAGCGATTGAATCATATTGATGGGATACCAGAATGCCACCTGAATATCAGCGATGAATGGCATACCGGAAAATACATAGGGATTCCATTGCGGGATGTGACCTGAAGCGAGGCTTGTTGTAGCAAGGTTGCGGAAGGGGAATTCCTGCTCGACGAAATCTTCCCATAAAAATTTTCCGCCAAAAATAAACGGTGAGTAAAAGATCATCACAAGGATTCCGAGAATCCCAATCGCAATCATTGGTGAAATCTGGGGAAGACTTATCGGTTGCTGATTTCGGATTTTTGAAAGTTCAGTCTGTTTTGCCATGTAGCTATGAATAAAGAACTACAAAATTACGGAAGAAGCGAACCGTTCACGCAATTCCGTATATTTGCAACGATTATGAATAGATTAGAAAAATTACAAGAATTCCTTGCCGCCGACCCAAACGATAGCTTTACGCGCTATGCCATCGGCTTAGAGTATCGGAGCATAAACGATTTTCAGAATGCAATTAGCGCACTTGAATATGTCGCAACCAACGATCCAGCATACGTTGCTACATACTATCAACTTGCTGAATGCTATCGCAGAGTTGATGACAACGCAAAGGCGAAAACGATTTATCTCATGGGTATCGCTCAGGCAAAGAAGTCAAATGACCTACACACCATGAGCGAATTACAGATGGCGATGGATGAATTAGATGAGGAGTGAGTAGAAGTTCAATCAAAAATATGGGACCGAAGTCAACACAATGGCTCGGTGAGATTGGCATTCGTTCAACGAAGGACATTGAGCAATTTGGGGTTGAAGTAGTTTTTCGGATGCTCTTTGAACGAGGCATAAACGTAAATGCATTGATGCTCTATGCCCTTGAAGGTGCAGTGACAAATACCCACTGGAATTCGATAGATGAATTGCGAAAAAGGGAATTACAAATCACGGCACAGAAAATTAAACAAGAAGTAAAATATACAAGAGAAAAGAAATGAAAACGCTCGAAGAACGTGCAATAGAATTTTTTATTCAGCAAGAAGTACTCACTTTTGGTGATTTTACTCTCAAGAGCGGACGGAAGTCGCCGTATTTTTTTAATACTGGCAAACTCTGCTCTGGTAAGCAGCTTGCTGAGTTGGGTTCACTCTTTGCTGAAAAATTTCTTGCGGAGCATCAGTTTGGCTCTGCCTCAATTATTTTTGGTTCAGCCTATAAAGGAATTCCTATTTCTGTTGCAACAGCCACTGCACTCGCTGGGACTGCATTCGAGAACGTTCGTTCTGTCAGTGACCGTAAGGAAGCGAAGACTCATGGTGATACAAGTTCATTTCTCGGTGTCATTGGCGCCGGAGATAAAGCCGTCATTGTTGATGATGTGATCACGACTGGTGGGACAAAATATGAGGCAATTCAAAAACTTCGTGAAGTCGGATGCGAACCCCTCGGATTTATTATTGCATTTGACAGAGCAGAGCCTGGGGAAGGGACTACGGTTACTGCGAAGGAAGCATTCGAAGCCGATACAAAACTTCCAGTTTTCGCCTTAGCGAATGTGAACGATGTGGTGAAGGTAAAACCAGAGTTTAAAGAAATGTTGGAAAAATATCTCTCACAATTCCAATAAGAATTACTTCTGCTCCCACATAAATCCTTCGCAGGGTATCTTTATCGTGGTTACTGCTTGATCGAGCGCTGTACAGAGGGCTTCGTCAGCGGCGTAGTGTCGGCATGATGAGCACATGACATTTTTTTCTATCCGCTGTACTCGTGATCTATGTTTTCGATAAGCAAGTTGGGCAGGATAGAGCACGACTGCCATGATCGAGAAGAAGAAGAATGTCCACCAATCTCCGTAGTTCTCGACATACCCGTGCGCTAGCCAAAGTCCAACGAGGACAAGTGCGAAACGGAGCAGACCCCAGTATATGATTGATCCCATGTTGTCTTAGAGTTGAGGAATAGATACGAAATATTTTGGAAGGAGTTGCATTGACGTTAATTCTTCGTTCCGAAGGACAACCCGCTTGAATTAGCATCACCGAACCTCATATTCCGCTAATTCGTTAGCTTAATTATGGCAAGGGTATTACTCGGTATGAGCGGAGGGCTTGATTCCTCGGTCTCGGCTTTGCTCCTCAAGGAGCAAGGGCATGAGGTGATCGGCATGTCCATTAAGACCTATAATTATTCTGATCTCGCAGGCTCTAACCCTGCCAACGATACTTCTTGTTGTTCACTTGATGGGATTAATGATGCCCGAAGAGTTGCGATGCAGCTTGGAATTCCACATTATGTTTCTGATATGACCGAGGAATTCGGTGGGAAGATTATTGACTATTTCAAGGAGACATATCTTGAAGGCAAGACTCCGAATCCTTGTGTGAAGTGTAATCGCGACATAAAATGGGCTGCGATGCTACACAAGGCAGATGCACTAAATTGCGAATATATTTCGATGGGGCATTATGTGA
The DNA here is from genome assembly GCA_037143335.1 of bacterium. Classification (GTDB taxonomy): domain Bacteria; phylum Bacteroidota; class Ignavibacteria; order Palsa-1295; family Palsa-1295; genus PALSA-1296. The sequence continues at coordinate 83,233 of JBAWZA010000012.1, forward strand.
ACTTGCGTGAAGAGAACGGAAGGATGATAATTTCTAAATCTGAGGACTCCGCCAAGGATCAATCGTACGCACTGTGGGCAGTCCGGAATGAACATCTCCGGCGGACAATCTTTCCACTTAGTGGTCTGAAAAAATCAGAGGTCAGAGAAATTGCGGTCGAGAAAAAACTTTCTGTCGCAGGGAAGCGAGAGAGTTATGAAATATGTTTTGTTCAAGATAATGACTATAGAAGATTCTTGCGTGACAATGTTCAAGACTTATCGCAAAAAAATATTTCAGGAAATTTTATTCTGAATGATGAAGTAGTTGGGACACACGACGGTGTTCCATTCTATACGATAGGTCAGCGGAAGGGTTTGGGACTTAGTATTCCGTCGCATCCGCTACCGCTCTACGTAACTGGTTTGGATGTTGTCGATAATGCTGTGATGCTTGGCGATGACGATGATCTTTTGGATTCAGAATTAACGGCAAGCGAAATTAATCTCGTGAAGTACTCTGAAATCCCGGTAGAGGGATTACCCGTTACAGTGAAAATCAGATATAAAGACCCAGGCTCCGAAGCAAGAGTGCTTCCGTTCGGAGAAAATCGTTTTCGTGTTATCTTTGAATCACCTCGACGCGCCATCACACCTGGACAATCGGTTGTGCTTTATGAAGGCAATGACGTTGTTGGTGGTGGAATTATTGACTAAATTTTATTTACGCTTATGAAGAAAAATAATATTGGGCTTAGACTTATTGCATGTCTCGTCGTAACGACAGCACTTTTTGTGAATAGTTGTAATCCACTAACGAACGCCCCCGATATTCCACTCAAACCTGGCGAGTCCACGGCAACGATTTCTGGCTTCGGAGATTTCAGCGCTGTCAATACACAAGTCACCGATGGTGGATCAACCTATACAATCATTGCATCACAAAGTACACCGACAGATACTGTCAGTATCACACTGCTTGTCAAGAAACTTCCTGTGCCACCATACTCGATTACATTCTCAACCGATGCAGTCTCGCAGATGGTGTACTGTAAACTTCAATCGAATGGCACATGTCTGAAGTATGCGGTCCAGCAAGGTATCGGAAGTGGTAGTTTGCAAATTACAAGTATCTCGCCGCGCGTCGAAGGAACATTCTCTGGTACTTTCCAAGGGCTAACTGGAAATGTAACGATTACCGACGGCAAGTTCAACGCAAGTTTCTAATTTTTTTTCGCAGAGTGCAAACAAATCAAGAGCTTCTCACCAAACTGAGATCTGAAGCACTACTTGGCGGTGGAGCAAAACGGATCGAAGACCAACATAAAAAGGGCAAACTTACAGCACGCGAACGCCTCCATTTACTACTTGACGAAGGGTCGTTTGAAGAATATGACATGTTCGCCAGACATCGGTCCAATGATTTCGGACTTGATGCACAACGACCGCTTGGCGATGGAGTTGTAACCGGTTCAGGACGAATTCATGGCAGAACGGTTTTTGTTTTTAGTCAGGATTTTACTGTCTTCGGCGGATCACTTTCAGAAGTTCATGCTGAAAAAATTGTAAAGGTCATGGAGATGGCAATGAAGGTTGGCGCTCCATTAATAGGTCTGAATGATTCAGGCGGAGCGCGCATTCAAGAAGGCGTGGTCTCACTTGGTGGTTACGCAGATATATTCTTACTCAATACGCTTGCTTCTGGCGTGATTCCTCAAATTTCGGCAATTCTCGGTCCTTGTGCTGGTGGAGCGGTGTATTCACCAGCTATCACGGATTTTGTCTGGATGGTCGAGGGCACAAGTTACATGTTTGTTACAGGTCCGAACGTGGTCAAGACAGTCACACACGAAGATGTGACAAGCGAAGCGTTAGGTGGAGCTGATACTCATGCAGAAAAATCCGGAGTTGCACATTTTGCAAGCCCGAACGAGCTTGCATGTCTTGATGGGATTCGAAAATTGCTTACATATCTTCCGCAAAACAATCGCGAGAAAACGCCTCAGATGAAAAGTGACGATGATCCTGCGAGGAGTTGTGGCAAATTAATTTCAATCATCCCTGATAGTCCGAACAAAGCGTATGATATGAAGTTAGTGATCGAAGAAGTTGCCGATACCGGTAGCTTCCTCGAAGTTCACCAAGCCTTTGCTCCGAATATCATCGTCGGCTTTGCACGATTGAATGGAGAGTCCGTTGGCATCGTCGCGAACCAACCGCTTGCGATAGCCGGAGTGTTAGATATTGATGCAAGCACGAAAGGCGCAAGGTTCGTTAGATTCTGCGATGCGTTTAATATTCCATTGGTCGTATTCGAGGATGTACCGGGTTTCTTGCCTGGCACCGATCAAGAGTGGCGAGGCATCATTCGTCACGGTGCAAAATTATTGTATGCATTTGCCGAAGCAACTGTCCCGAAAATTACGATCATCACACGCAAGGCATACGGCGGAGCGTATGATGTGATGAATTCCAAACACATCAGAGGTGATATGAACTATGCTTGGCCCACTGCCGAGATCGCAGTGATGGGAGCGAAGGGCGCAGTGGAAATTATTTTCAAGAAAGAAATTTCGGAGGCAGCAAATCCCAAAAAACGTGAGGACGAATTAACCGAAGAATATAAACAGCGATTTGCAAATCCTTTCGCAGCTGCAGAACGGGGTTACATTGATGATGTGATCGATCCAGGAGATACAAGAATCAGGCTCATTCGCTCACTGCAAATTCTCCGCACCAAGAAAGTCGAGAACCCCTGGCGAAAGCATGGGAATATCCCCCTCTAAGAGGCACTCGAAGTCCGTGCTTAAGGGAGTTTCAACTTGAACGCACTATTGGCCGCACCGAAGTGCTTTCCGGGAGCGGTCTTATTATCAACAGCAAACGAAAATAGATATTCGTTACCACTGGCGAATTGAACATCTTGATTTCCAATACCCGTATTCAGCTTTCTTTCAAATTTTACCGTCCATTTTCCTCCTGACCAGTATCCTTTGGCATGAACATCAAAGTAATCACTTCCTGGATTCGGTGTGCTGAGATATGCCGATGGTACGAGGTCATCAGCTGCCCAAAGTGCGCCTGTACTCGGATTTTTTGGTGATGTCTCGAACGTCACCCCGGTGTTCTCGGCGACATAATATTTTTTATCGTACCCAAGGTTATTTCCAGCAGCAACGAGATACGGCGTATATCCAGGTGCATGTTCAATGACATTATTTTTATAGATCTCGGCATTGTCATCATCATGGCTAATTCCGAAACTTGGGTCGCCGAGTAAAATATCGTCATCGGCATACCCTACGGCATTTCCTTTTGCGGAATGCCAATACCATAGATCGTAGTTGGCACTATTCTCAGCGAACATCCCCGGTTCCCATTTTGATGTTGCAGTTGTATGGCAGAGCATTGCACAGCCATCCGTGGCGAATGTCTTCGCTCCCCTTAACCCTTTATTTAAAGGGTCTTCAAAGACGAAGCTGAAGGCATCGTCGAATACCGTTGTGTCGAAACTCCAATTAGTTGGTTCAGTCCACCCTCCGCCGTGATAATGGAGTGGCTGGCGAAGCATACTTTGGTCGGCATCGTCATACTGAACAAGAAAATAAATATGGGATTTATCCACGATTGATTTGATACCTACTTGAAACGATGCACCCGAATTACCCGCCCCGATCGGTAAAGCGGTGACAACAAGTGCCGTAGCATTGTCCCAAATTGGCTCAATAGTGCCCGAGTTGTAGTGAGGGGAAAGTGTAGAGTCTGGGTTTGAGAATGCAGTGAGAACCTGAATGGTGTTTGAGCCACCGTCGCTGGGGTTATCCTTCTTCGAACATGCATCAAGGCTTAAGATGGTAGTGCAAATCGATAATAGTAGTATGATATTTTTTTTCATAATGACAAGACAAAAATTGATTTCGCGCCTAAACATGCGAACGATACGTTTTCAATAGCTGTTTTCCGCGCTTCAAATGCAGGTAACGTACGAAAATACGGTATTTTCTGCAGACATTGATAAAATCGGGGCGTGGCGCAGCTGGTAGCGCATCTGGTTTGGGACCAGAGGGTCGCACGTTCGAATCGTGTCGCCCCGACAACCTTGGAGTCTGAGACCGAAGTATTGCTGCTGCTCCGGTCTCCACGAAACTCAGACTTCTGCCTTCTCAAATCTTACTTTACGATGAGCTTCGTTCGCTCCGTCATAGAATTCCCACGGAAGGTAAAGATCGCCGATTTCATCGTCGTTGCGGCATTAGGAGGACTTATCTATTGGTTAGCCGTAATCTCCCGTGAATGGGGAGCACACATCCAACCCGTCACAACAATTCACACAGAGTTCCGATACCTTCCGCTTTACACCCTCTATTCTCTAACTCGCGGACTTGTCGCATATCTCATCTCGTTGCTCTTTACGATAGCCTACGGCTATACAATGGCACACTCGAAGCGTGCAGAGCGAATCATGCTGCCTCTGTTGGATATTTTGCAAAGCATTCCCGTATTAAGTTTCTTACCCGGTTTTTCAATCGCCCTAATCGCCTTATTCCCTCATACGAATGTTGGGCTTGAACTCGTTTGTGTACTTGCAATTTTTGTTGGTCAGGTTTGGAATATGACTTTTGCATTCTTTTATTCTCTAAAAGGAATTCCGAATGACATGCGTGATGCGGCAAAAAGTTATTACCTATCGAAGCGCGAAATATTATTGAAGTTGGAATTGCCGGCGAGTACGATTCCGCTCGTTTGGAATTCGATGATGTCAATGGCAGGGGGTTGGTTCTTTTTAACAGTCTGCGAAGCATTCACTTTAGGTGACCGAGATTTCAGATTGCCGGGTGTCGGTAGTTATATGAGTGTGGCGATTGAAAAAGGGAATGTCCCAGCCGAAATAGCCGCAATCGTTGCGATGGGTGTAATGATCATTGTTCTTGACAGATTACTCTGGCGCCCGCTTGTGATCTGGAGCAAGAAGTTTAGAATGGATGATACAGCTGATGAAGTTGAAGAGAGTTCAATCGTACTTGATGTATTGAAAAATTCAAAATTAGTGGATTGGATCTATGAGAAACTTCGAGTGAAGGAGGAAAAAATTCCGCAAGCGCAGAAACTCCCTACTCAATCAACCGCTGATATGCTGAGCGCAAAAAAAATATTAGAGATAAGCGCTCGGAAAGAAACCTCCCTGAAAAAAATTGGAACGTGGGCTTTAGCATTGTTCGCAATTGGGTTAATACTTTATGGATTGATAGATGCCGCATTCGTCGTTCTCAATGGGCTGAGCGCAAGCGATTGGTCATCGATTGCCTTCCGAACGTTCGCTACATTCTTGAGAACTTCCGCTGCTGTTTTGCTTGCGGCTCTGTGGACTGTGCCCGTTGGGGCGATAATAGGAATGAACAGGAAATTATCACGGAGGCTCCAACCGCTGATTCAATTTATGGCGTCATATCCAGCGCCTATGATTTTTCCGCTTGTCTTGCTTTTTCTGACATCAGCAGGAATCTCGATTGAGTATGGTGCCGTCTTACTCATGCTCTTGGGTACGCAATGGTACATGCTCTTTAATGTCATAGCAGGTGCAAGTTCGATACCAACTGATTTGCAGGAAGTATCGGATAGTTATTCGTTACCTCGAATGCTCAAGTGGAAGCGCGTAATTCTTCCCGCGATTTTTCCGTCAATTATCACTGGTGCAATCACTGCAGCTGGTGGTGCATGGAATGCAAGTATCGTTGCAGAGAATTATGTGGTGCCACATAAGATGCGAATGAGTGCGACAGGAATCGGATCGCTTATTAGCTCGGCATCGGAGACGGAAAATTTCCCTCTGCTCATTGCAAGTACGATGGCCTTGAGCCTGGTCGTCGTTATTATCAATAAATTTTTCTGGCGGAGGCTATTCTCCATTGCCCAGGATAAATATGCCTTGAATAAATAGGACAAGAAACATGGCAACAAATTCTACAACATTCCGAAACGCCGCAACGACACTGAATCCTTCGGGCAAGGAGCTTGTGGAGTTGCGCGATATTTCGATGAGCTTCTCAAGTCCGGACGGCAAGTCATTGCCTGTGCTGGAGCATATCAACGTTACGGTTTCGGAAAATGAATTTTTGTGCTTGTTAGGCTCGTCGGGTTGTGGGAAGTCAACGATTCTGCGAATTACGACGGGCTTATTGAAGCCAACGATCGGCAGTGTCTCAGTTGAAGGCAAGCCGATGAAATCAATCAATCCGCTTACCTCGCTCGTCTTTCAATCGTTTGCACTCTTGCCTTGGCTTACTGTGGAAGAGAATGTTGCGCTCGGACTCGAAGCATTAAAAATGCCATTATCTGAGATTAAAGAAAAAGTAAAACGGGTCATTGACTCAGTCGGTCTTGAAGGATTTGAGGAAGCTTACCCTAAAGAATTATCAGGCGGTATGAAACAGAGAGTAGGCATTGCTCGTGGATTAGTGGTCGAGCCGAAAGTCCTTTGCATGGATGAACCTTTCAGTGCACTCGATGCTCTCACCGCGGAGAATCTTCGCGATGAGGTTTTGCATTTATTCCATTCACATGATACAACACTGAAAGCTGTGATCATGGTGACGCACTTAATTGACGAAGCCGTTCAGATGGCAAGTCGAATCATCGTTCTTGATGCCCATCCGGGCCGGATCAAGGCAGAGTTCGCCAATCCACTTCCATATCCTCGGAATCCTCGATCACCAGAATTTCAGGAATTATCGAACAAGATTTATTCACTTATCACAAATACTGTTCTTCCGTTTGTCGAAGAGAATAAGTCCTCAGCACGTGCTGAGATCATTCCGAATGTAAACATCGGCGAAGTAATTGGATTGCTCTATATGCTTTCGGAGGCACAATCAATTGACATAGGTGAACTCTCGGAAAATATCAGTCACCCGTTCCATGAGACATTACAAATTGTTAAAGCCGCAGAATTATTAGAGTTTGCACAAACACCGGGTCAGAATGTGGTGATTACGCAAGTAGGAAAAGATTTCGTAGAAGCAGAAGTCAACGAGCAAAAAATTCTTTTGAATAGACAAATCCGAAAGCTCAAGAACTTTCAGCTTTTGCTCGATACTCTTGCAAATAACAACGGCGAAATATCCCGCGAAGTCCTCATCGAAGACTACGCTTCACGTATGCCTTACGAAGACTCGACATCCGTACTTGATACCGTGATCGATTGGGGCAGATACGCCGAGCTAATCGGTTACAACGCCGACGATGAACTGATCTATCTTGATACTGGAGAAGATAGAGACTAAATTCTTCAGTGTACTATCAGAATTTTTGAACTCGCCACAGCTACTCCGTTTACTTGTGCGGTTAAGAAATATTCTCCACTCGGCAAGCCACTTACGCTCAACGGAAAGTAGCGCACTTCGCTTTCGATAAAACCGCCAGCGATGGTAAGAACAAGCTTACCATTTGCATCAAAAAGTCCGAATGTGACATTGGTTGGCTTTGCCGAGGATATACTAATTTCACTCGCTTTGGAGACTGGATTCGGGGAAATTTGTAGAGATATTCCAAACTCATCCGAGATATTTTTCACTGAGCCAACAACGGTATTCACATGTCCCTTGCCATGCAGGCTCACCGTGATTGGTGAACCTTCTGTAGCGGTGATAACGTATGTCCCATCAAAGGTACCCGCGGCCAGAGGACTAAACGTAATAGAAATTTCTTTCGTAGCACCCGCTTTTAGCGTAAATGGCGTATTTACGGTTGTCGAACTGAATTCAGTTGCACCTGTAATCTTTACGCTTTGAATTGTCGCCACCGCCGACCCATTATTTGTCAGAATAAATTTCTTCGATCTGCTTGAGTCCGAATCAACAGTTGTGAAATCAATGCTATTGATATCCGTTGAGAGTTTGGAATCTATTCCAGTACCATGTAATAATATTTTAACGAGCGGGGAAGCATCGTCAGTTGTTATGTTTAAGGTGGCACTGTAAGGGATCTCTTGAGTTGGGGCGAAGCGAAGTTTGATCTTTACACTGTCCTTAGGAGCGATGCTGTGCGCAACTGTATCAAGAATCAAGAATCCTTTCGAACTGTCGATCAAACGATAACTAAAAATCTTCGCCGATGCAGTGCCGAAATTATGGAGCATGATCGTTGTATCTACTGTCTTCGATATATTTAATTGATGAAAATCAATAAGCGATGGAATAACCAACGCGGAGATAACACCAACTCCTTTCATGTATACCGTGTCAAAGCTATTATGCGAGTCCGTGCTTTGGATCACAAACATTCCAGTTACAGGTCCCTCTTTTACGGGGCTAAATTGCAAATTCTCATCAACCTTTTGCAATGGTGGAATTGTAGGGAATACATTCGTCGCATTGAACACTACCGGCGTAAAACTTCCGAAGCTAATTCCGAGATCATAAGAACCAGAATTCATCACGGAAATAGATGCACTGCCTGTGCCACCAACTCGAACGTTGCCAAAATCTACCGTGTCTTTCGTATTGACAGTAAGTTTCGGTGTTCCACTTCTTGCTAAGAGAGTAATCTGCTTTGATGGGTTTGCGATGTCATCTGAATTAATGGTAAGTGTTCCATTATCCGATCCTTCAGAGGCAGATGTATAATTATACGTCAGCTGTGTTGAACCACCAGCAACTACGGCAATCGGACCTCCTGAACTTGTGAGAAAAAACTTTTGTGTTGGTTGCGAAATAACGATGCTTGAGATATGGAGAGAATCATCACCAGAATTAGTCACCACGAATGTGCCCGGTACAGAAGTACCTGTGAGATTCAACCCCAAATCCATTGTAGTGGAGGCTACACTAACGATTGGCGCAGCGCCTGTGCCAGTTAAGGCAATAGTTGG
>JBAWZA010000013.1:0-89366 GCA_037143335.1 bacterium
ACTTGGCATCCTTAAAGATTACCAGTACGAGGTTTCTATTGGTGAATTCCGAAGTGGCTCCACGATACTCCTATACACCGTCGGATTGTCGGAAGCGTTCGTTGGTGATCACTTCTTCGGTGAAGGCGGGGCAGAGCAATTGCTACAAGAAATAGTGAGACAGGGGAAGTCTGTCAAAAGTATTGAATCGGTTTTTTCGAATCGTCCCGAAATCGTTGTTAGCGACGATATTACACTCCTGAGTGTCTCAAAACGTTAATCCATCGCGGTTTCTGAACTTGTTTCTTTTATGAGGCGTTACAGCATACCTTGTATTTTACAAGAAATTGCCATGTGCCCGTAGCTCAGTTGGATAGAGCATCAGCCTTCTAAGCTGAGGGTCGCTGGTTCGAGTCCAGCCGGGCATACAAGGAATTAAGAATTACGAATTAGGAGTGTAGCTCCCAATTTTGCATTTTTGATTTTGCATGTTATTCAGTTTTATGGCGGGCTTAGCTCAGTCGGTTAGAGCGCCAGGTTGTGGCCCTGGAGGTCGTGGGTTCGAGACCCATAGCTCGCCCAATATAGTAGTCAGTAGCCGGTAGTCAATAGTCAGTTTTTGTTGTTTCTGGCTACTTACTACTGACGATTGACTACTTTTTTATGATACGAGTACGATTCGCGCCATCACCAACTGGTTTTGTTCATGTCGGTTCACTTCGAACCGCACTCTATAATTTCCTTTTTGCCCGACACCACGGCGGTGTCCATATTCTCAGAGTCGAAGATACTGACCGCACACGTTACGTTGACGGCGCTGTCGAGAATCTGCTTCGCACAATGGAGTGGGTAGGAATCACGTTTGATGAAGGACCTACTCAAGGAGGAGAGTACGGCCCCTATACGCAATCCGAACGCACCGAACTCTACCGTACTCATGCCGATACATTAGTAGCAAACGTCAAAGCATACCGATGCTTTTGCACAGCTGAGCGTCTCGATGAAGTTCGCAAACAAATGCAAGCGCAGGGACAGCCGCCGATGTATGATCGGCATTGTCGTAACCTTACCACCGACGAAGTGAAAGGCAAAATGGATGCGGGCATTCCACATGTCATCAGATTGCGCGTTCCGCTCGGAGAGACAATCACATTCAATGATCTTGTTCGCGGTGATGTATCGTTTGAATCAAAAACAATTGACGATCAGGTACTACTCAAGTCTGATGGTTTCCCAACATATCACTTAGCAAATGTCGTTGACGATTTTCACATGAAAATCTCGCACGTCATTCGTGGGGAGGAGTGGTTATCCTCAACTCCGAAACATGTACTGCTCTACCGTGCTTTCGGTTGGGAGGATTCGATGCCAAAGTTTGCTCACCTCCCATTATTGCTCAATCCTGACAGGAGTAAATTATCGAAGCGTCAGGGTGATGTCGCAGTTGAAGATTTCCGAGAGAAAGGGTATTTACCTGATGCACTCATCAATTTTGTCGCACTCTTGGGATGGAATCCTTCAGCCACTGAAGAGATTTACTCTATGAATGAGTTGATCTCTCAATTCGAAATTGAAAAAGTAAATAAGGCTGGTGCTGTCTTCGGAAAAGAAAAACTCGATTGGATGAATTCGGAGTATATCCGAAAAAAATCTCCGGATGAGTTGCTTGAAATGGTAAAGCCGTTAGTGATTGCACGTGGATACGACGTTACGGATGAGTACTTAAAATCGGTGATTGTACTCATGCAGGAGCGTACTCGTTCGATACTCGATTTCGTAGATTTCTCGGATTATTTTTTCGATGCTCCGAAATCATTTGAAGAAAAATCGAAGTTAAAGAACTGGACGCCAGAAGCGAAAGAACGACTTTCTGAATTATTGCCGATTTTTGTAGCAATGACCGAGTGGAATCACGATTCGATTGAAGCCACAATTCGCAGTTATGCAGAATCAAAAGCTATCTCTGCGGGAAAACTCATTCATCCATTGCGTCTTGCCGTGAGTGGTGTTGGCATGGGACCTGGACTCTTTGAGATGCTAGCACTGATCGGGAAGAACGAAGTGTGCGAAAGAATTCAGAGTGCACTTGTGAATCTTGTGTGATCTGAATTACGTAGTTTCATGAGGGGCTAGTAAGGGCTTGCAACAAAGTTAACATTATTGGGTTTAGGAATAGTTATGAAAATATTTTTTTGTACGATTCTTGTTTTCGTCTCACTCACACGGGTCTATGCTCAAGCTGACTCGGTAAAGGTTGTCGAATCCATGCGCTTTGCGGTCACCGACGTGAATGGCGAAGAAACAAACTTCAAGAACTACCTCGGTAAAGGTCCCGTCTTAGTAAACTTTTGGGCACTTTGGTGTGAGCCTTGTAAGCAAGAAATGAAAGCATTTATCGCACTTTCCGAGAAACTGAGAGCGAAAGGTGTTTCGATGGTTTCGATCAATACGGACAAAGTAAAATCAATTGCTAAAGTCCGAGCATGGGTAAAATCACAAGGCATCACAATCCCAATGCTCGTTGATCCGGATGGGACGATAGCATCGAATCAATTCTCGATGGAAGCACTTCCATACTCGCTACTTTTGAGACCCGATGGGACTGTTGCAAAAAAGCATATCGGCTTCACCGCTGGTGATGAAGTTGGAATCGAAAAAGAACTTGATGAGATTGTCCAGGAATTATCAGCGAAAAAATAAATCTGCATGAGGAATCGTCTGAATCGTATTTCATATTCCACCAGCTTCAGCCGCTGTGTACAAACCCTCTTGTTCTCGTTCGCTGCTTGTGTTTATTTTTCATCGCCAGTGTTCTCGCAAGTGAGCGCCGTAGGCTCGAACATTATGAGGATTGGTGCGGGTCATACTGATGCAGGCGAAGGCATCACGAACACAAAACGCTACCTCGAAGAAATTGCGAATGCACGACTTTTTTTTAGCAACATCACTCTCGGTCTGCGCTATGAATTAGATGACCTAAGCGAAGTTGGCCCTTCGTTTCAGGGCTTGCGTCGCAGATGGACTGAATATGCAAAAGATAAACTTACATTGCAAGCTGGCGATGTCTATGCTCTCTACGGTCGCGGGTTGACAATGAATGCTTTTGAATCACGTCCGCTAAATTACGATTCTTGGCTTGACGGAATAAAAGGCGAGTATGAGTATGCTTGGAGCAAGGACGAATATGATTTCCGTCCGAGCCTCGGAGTGAAGATGATCGCTGGGAAATTAAATTATCGCGACATCGTGGACTCGACACATATCCTAACAGTTTCATCGCAAGCATTCAATACACAACTCGGACTCTTCGGAAAAAAAGTACTGGTGGGTGGGTCATTCCTTCACGCAAATACAAGCTATCCCGAACTCAGCTTCGGTTCGCAGGTATTTACGTTGCGAGAGGTAAATCAACCAGAGTTTTATGTAAATTTTTTCACAGGCGCGCTTGAAGGATTTTTTCAATACGCGCAAGTTCGTACAAATCTAACGCAAATTTTTGGCGAGCAAAAAGATTCGAACCATACCGGCAACGCATTCTATGGTTCGCTTTCATATTCGGGCGAAGACCTTGGTTTGACATTCGAGTACAAGAATTATGGTTACTACATTCATCCTGCCAGAGAGCCCAATAAGCCGACATATTTTTCGAAGTTGCCAATCTCGAATCCCCCAGAAGTCTATAAGGAGTTCACATACACTTCGCTGACTCGAACAACACACTCAGTAAATTTTGATGATGAACTCGGATTCCAGATCGAAGCAAACATCACGGCAATTCCAGAAAACGTGATCACACTTTATGCCGCTGCATCAAGCTGGCATAATAGCTATGATGACACGCTTCACCTTACGGGTACCACAGATATTTTGCCGAAGTTTAGTGGGACGACGTACTATCCATTTTGGGAATATTTCGTTGAAGTTGAGCATGAGTTTGGTGGTTTGGACTACTTAAAACTTTTTGCACACAGACGAAGCGAAGTTATCCATGCTGCTCCACTTGAAGAGCAAAGCAGTACGACGATTGGAGCGAAGCTTCAGTATGAGACCTCGAAGTCGCAATCATTTTTAGCGTCGTTCGAGCATCAATGGATGACAAGCTATCAGAGGATTATCAATGACCATAAATTTTTGAACGAGTTACTTACCGTTCAATACTCTTTTAATCCGATCATCACATTTGGTGGTGTACTTGATTTCTGTACACGGTACGAAGAGTCACGTCACATTTGGCCTCAGGTATTTGTCTCATTCAGAATTGGTGGTTCGCATACAGTGCTCGCAAGTTTCGGTTCGGAACGTGGTGGTTTGAATTGCACTGGCGGTATTTGCAGAGTCGTCCCTGCATTCGATGGCGCACGTGTGACGATTACGAGTCAGATATAAAGCGTCGTTTAGCACTAATAAGTTTTTTCGGATGTTTAGAAACTGAATATACTAATACAAATGTGAACTTGATGATGAAACGTCTGTCGCTCCTTTTATTTGTCGCCATTTCTGGAGTTTTCACACTTCCACTCCATGCGCAATTGCTGGTCGAATCTTTCCGTAACATGGACTGCGCTCCATGCAAGACGAATGATATTCCATTCGAAGCCTATCTCAAAGCGCACCCTGAGTTTAAAGTGAATCTTGTGTATATTCATAATAATATCGGTGACACGCACGATCCATTTTACCTCGCCACGCAAACTGATGCACTCTACCGCCAGAACATTTACAAAGTCAGTTCTGACCCATCGGTGTTTGTAAGCGGATATAAGACCGATCCAAACGTTGATGCCTGGAAGCAATATACTTCCGCAGCGTTTACGAATGTACACTATGGCACGACAGTTACTGTAGGCGCCTCGGCTGATAAATCTGACAAAATTCATATCACGATGCACGTCGAAGGTTCGTCCTCTGGTAAGCAAGTCAAACCCTATATCATGCTCGTCGAATCCGGAATCAGCTATCATAATAATGATGTGAACTATGGCAATCCTGAAAATGATATTTGGGATAATGTCTTCAGAGGAATGATACCAGCCAAAGATGGGGATGTCGCGACGGTAATTACTGGCGCGAAAGATTACGCGTATGATTATGATGTATCGGGTAAGGGATTCAATCTCGCCAATTGTAAGGTGATAGCATTTCTCCAAGAAGTCACAACGCAAACCGATGCTGTCTCTCGGAATATTATTGGTATGTCATCATCAGCAGTAGCTACTGCGGGAGTAGAAGATGCTGTTGCAGAAGAATCACGTTTAGGATTGCCACTGAGCAATCCCGCAGTGCGATCAGTAACGATTCCATTTCAGATTTCACATCCATCAACTGTGCGGATAGTTGCGATTGATATTCTTGGCAATGAAGTAGAGTTGTTGAATGAGTTTGTATCCAATACGAAATCTCACATCACATTTACTCCACGATCCCAAGTGGCGACGATGTACACACTGAGAATGTATGCTAACGGTAAAGCCGTTGGCACACAAAAAGTAGCGTTCGTTCAATAGTTACGCCTGTGAAAATTTCTGATTTTCTCAATGCTCTCTCAGGAGTCATACCACTTGCAACGACAGGCTACGCAAAAGATGCGGTTGGTTTGCAAGTAGGTTATGATAAAAATACCGAACTTCGGAGTGGACTGATTGCATACGAAGTTACGGAATCTGTCATTGAGGAAGCAATCAATGCAAACACCAATCTCATCATCGCATATCACCCACTGATTTTTCCGAATATCAATGCTGTCACCGATTCATCGCGCACTGGTTCGCTTCTTCGAAAATTAATCCGCAATGACATTGCACTCTACGTCGTGCATACTGCCTTCGATACCAATCCCGATTTTGGGACAAGTAAGTTAATGGCTGATGCGCTAGGGCTGACGGATACACAAACTCTCGTGCCGATGTCTGATTTACTGGAAAAAATCGTCGTATTTGCTCCGGTCGCTGAAGCCGATTCCATCCGCGAAGCTATGTGGAATGCGGGAGCAGGCAGCGTCGGGAATTACGATGAGTGCTCGTTCTCTGCGACGGGCATCGGTACATTCCGCGGTAACGAATCATCAAACCCATCGGTCGGGAAACCTCATCAACGCGAATCCGTAAATGAAGTACGGATTGAGATGATTGTAGAGAAGTGGAAGGCTTCGAAGGTCGTGAATGCGATGATTGGAGCACACTCTTATGAAGAAGTTGCCTATGATCGCTACCCAATGCTCAACACTCATCCCGGATACGGAATGGGATCAATAGGACGTTGGGACGTGACGAAGTCGCTCTCGGAGACTTTGGAAAGGATCAAAAAGACCTTCAAAACATCCGTACTTCGGCATAATGGTGTATCTAAGGATAGCTATTCGCGGGTTGCGATGGTTGGCGGCGCGGGGATGGAGTACTACTCCTCAGCCTTGCGGATGGGTGCGGAAGTCTATGTTACCGGCGACATTCGGTACCATGACTACCTCAGAGCTGCGCATGATGGTGTACTTTTGGTTGATGCAGGTCATGCCGAGACCGAGCGCTTTGTGACCTCTGGAATGCTAAAAGCCGTGAAGGCCGCTTGTAATGTCGTAAATTTGCATACGGACGATGTGTTGAAGCTATTCAGGGTTTCAGATGAAGAGAAAAACGTCGTACATTATTACTAAAATTATACAGAAGTGAACGAAGTCTTATTAAATTTATACCTGCTCCAAAAGATTGATGCGCAGATAGACGAATTGGTCGCGAACCGTGGCGAGTTGCCCGAGCGCGTTGCCGAACTGCGGTTCATCCTTGAGGAGCGTGAGAATATACTCCGCGATATTGAATCACGCATTGCGTTCAATGAGGCAGAAATGAAAAAGATCACAGGAGAAAGCTCCGAGATCAGAGAACGCCTCGATAAATACAAAGGTCAACAATTCGAAGTCAAGACGACGCGCGAATACGATGCTATCAGTTTTCAGATCGAAGATGCCGATAGAAGAATTCGCGAAGATGGCGACAAAATGGGACGCCTCAGTGTAGAACTGGAGAATGCAAAAGCCGAAGCTGAGGACTTGGGCAGAGAGCTTAGCGAAATGAGAGCAGAGTTTGAAGAGTCAGAGCGTTTGCTTAACGAAATGATGGCAGATACTGCCGCTGAAGAAAAAGAACTTCTTGCGCAACGAAAAAAAATAGCACCGAAAATCACTCAAAACTATATGAGCATCTACGACAGAGTTCGCCCTGCAAAAGATGGCGTTGCAGTGGTTGCCTTAAAAGGCGGAGTCTGTGGCGGTTGCTATAATGCCGTTCCGCGCCAGCTTGTGCTTGAACTCAACCGGGGTTTAAAGCATACCGTCTGCGAGTACTGCGGTCGTATCATCGTTGGCGAGGTAATCGGTACAGAAATTGATGGCGTTCCAGAGCCTGTGGTTGCAGAAGTCGAGGAAGAATCTTCTGAAGCATAATTTTTGAAATTAGAATTGTTCGCCACCGGATGATCGCGTTTGTTACTTGTAACGAATGAGGAAAGTCCGAACTCCGCAGGGCAGCGTGCCGATCAAGGTTTTCAAGATCGGGCAGTAGTGAATAATCACTTCGGTGAAAACACATTGCTGACAGCGCAGTGTCACAGAAAATGAACCGCCAATATTGCAAAATATCGGTAAGGGTGAAAAGGCGGTGTAAGAGACCACCGAGCGCAATGTAAATTGCGCCGTCACGATAAACCTCGCGCGGAGCAAGACCATGTAAGAAGTTCGTTCGCTTTATTGTGAACATCTGCTGCCCGCAGAACAACTTCGGGTAGGTCGCATAGATCAATGATCATCTCTCTTTACGTAAGTAAAGACCAGACAGAATTCGGCTTACAGGTGGCGGGCAATTTTTCTTTACTCTGCTCCGGTAGAGTATTTTTTTTTACTTTCGTCCTATTCCAAAACACGATCCATATTCCGCACTTCGCGTCCGCGATTTCAGACTCTTTATTATTGTCCGTTTGGTCAATAATATCGGTTTCCAAATTTTCGACGTCGCAGTTGCTTGGCAGATTTACTCGCTTACCCATGATCCGCTTTCTCTTGGGTTAGTTGGGCTTGTCGTGGCCGTACCTTCGATTGCCATCTCACTGTACGGCGGACACTTAAGCGATGTGAAAAATCGTAAGACGATCTCACTGGTGATGCTCTACCTCATCACACTCAATATCGTCGCCTTTATCTTTCTATCGCTAAATATCCATGAGTTCTATGCTCGGTACGGCACGCTACCGTTCTACGTGATATTATTCTTAGGTGGATTGGAGTCAGGATTACTTGCTCCTTCAATCATCTCATTCAGTTATCAACTTGTACCGAATGAACATGCGCCGAATGCCTCAGCATGGCGAAGCTCCGCTTGGCAGACTGCTGCTATCGCCGGTCCAGCAATGGGTGGCTTGCTCTACGGACTCCTGGATGCAACGGGTACGTATATCGTCGCTGCATCGCTAACGACTATCGGTACATTCCTAATTTGGTTTATTCCTGCCAGACCTCCTGCTTCGGATAAAAAAGATGAGACGATTTACGAAAGTCTGAAGAGCGGAATCAAGTTTGTGTTTAAGAATCAAATCGTAGTCGGTGCACTATCACTCGATCTCTTCGCAGTTCTGTTTGGCGGAGCAGTTGCGATGCTCCCAGTCTATGCTCATACAATCTTGCATGTCGGACCCGAAGGACTGGGCATACTCCGCGCTTCTCCAGCTATCGGTGCAGTGACAGTCGCTCTTTGGATGGCACACAGACCGCTGCATGGAGCTGTTGGTAAAAAATTATTTGCCGTTGTGATCGGCTTTGGATTGAGCATAATCATCTTTGGAATTTCTCGCAACATCATCCTCTCGGTTGCGATGCTTGCTCTGAGCGGAGGATTTGATTCGGTCAGCGTGATCATTCGTTCAACTCTTATACAACTCTCAACGCCGAACTCCATGCGAGGCAGAGTCGAGGCAGTGAACATGATGTTCATTGGTTCGTCGAACGAGATCGGAGCTTTCGAGTCCGGCGTTTCGGCAAAACTCATGGGGTTAGTCACATCCGTTGTCTTCGGCGGATGTATGACCCTTCTTTCTGTAGCAGTCACCTCCAAGGTCGCCCCCGTCCTCCGAGATATGGACTATGCAGAGTTAGAAAAAGCTGCAGGGGAGAATACAAATTGATTAATTCCATACCTTACTACATCCATCTACATTATGGCAACTTGGTTAAGGTTGTACGGGTTATCTATTTGAGATAAGCTAACCGTATGAAATACCTACCATTTTTGTTCGCAGTGATATTCCTTGCAGGAGGTGTAACGACCTCCTGCCGGAATTACATGCCAACGCAAGTACATTGCGATACGTGCTGTGATACGTGCAAGGCCGATACGACGCACCACCCCTGTGATACATGCACAAAACCATGCGATACCTGCGCAAAACCTTGTGATACGTGTAACATCAATAGAGACTCACTCTCTCATGCCTTCGAGTGGAGTCAATTCTCAATCCCAGGGGAAACAAACCTGACAGGTTGTTGGGTATTTGGTCCGAATGACATCTTGATTGTTGGTAATAATTTGTGGCACTATGATGGAGTATCATTTTCACTTGTACCTGCGTTTGATCTGACGCATAACAGTGTTAAACTCAATGGAGCATTGAGCGGATATAGTATTTTTGCATTTAGTAAGACAGATTTCTGGTTAGTACACGGAAGTGATGTACTTCATACTAATGATGGGAAGTATTTCGATGACTACCGACCGGGAGCAGTAAATGCTTGTTGGGGCTCGTCTCCCAATGATGTATTTATCGTCGGTAACGTTGGGCATATTGCACACTGGGATGGCGTAGCATTCACACAGATGAGTTCGGGGACAACAACTGATCTCAACTCGGTTTGCGGAACAGACCATAATCATGTTTGGGCAAGTGGAAGACATCAAGCTAATAATACAACGGTATTAGTTCATTATGATGGAAATCAGTGGAATATCGATGATTTATCCAATGACAATCAGGTGAAGCAGAATCTTTTGTTTTCTGTCTGGTCAACAGACTCCACTATTTCACATGAATTTACCACAGTGTCCAGCGCCTTCGTTTACCGAAAAACTGATAATCAAGCCTGGAGAATAGATCAATCCGTCCCAAATCAAATACCTCGAGACACTGCCCATCGTGTTTCCTTGCAAGCAATTCAAGGTAATAATCCGAATGACTTATGGGTTGCCGGTGATTGGGGTTATCTCAGTCATTGGAGCGGAAAAACATGGGCTAAGTACCCTGCACTTTTTGATTATACTAACCTACTCTACGGCGGTGGTCAATTGTCTGTCCGTGGCAATACCGTTTGCATTGTTGGGTTTAAAAACAATAACAGTTGGGTAGCTATTGGTACACGGAAGGAATGAGATCTTTGCTTATTCTCTTTTTCGCAATTCTGCTTGCAGGAGGTGTAACGACCTCCAAGGGCTAATGCAGTATCGGACATAGTTCGACGCAATAAATGCGCAATAAATTACCGATGCAATCCTCGGATGCGGAGAAGTTCTAAAAACATTTTCGCAGAATCGCTCAATGCGCCAACAGTCGTGCGCTCATCGTTGTACCACTCAACGGCAACTTCCTTGATTCGGTAATTGAATTTCTTTGCGAGGTAGAGAATTTCGACATCAAAGGAGAATCCCATTACTTTTTGTAAGGAGAAAATCTTTTCGGCGGCTTCGGCAGTGAATCCCTTAAAGCCACACTGCGTATCTTTGATGCCTCGGAAGACGAGAGTCTGTACCAATAAATTAAAAAATCTTCCCATGGCTTCACGATACCACGGTTGGTGGACCTTGACTAATTTCCGGCCTTCGAGTGCGCGGCTACCGACGACGATGTCATAAGTACCTGACGAGATTGCAGAAATAACTTTCTCAACTTCGTGGATCGGAGTCGAAAGATCTGCATCGGTGAAGATTCTCACTTCGCCAGTTGCGCCAAGCATACCAGCTTGCACAGCAGCCCCTTTGCCGCAGTTTACGCCAAGCTCAATCAGGCGTTTAGTGACGCGAGAAAATTGGAGATCAGAATATTTTTTGAAGATCTCTTGAATGACTTGCACGGAATCATCAGGTGAGCCATCATCAACGATTATTACTTCAGAGTCGTATCTCTGTTTTTCGAGATAGGTAAAAATCTTCTCCAACGATACACCAATCCGGCTCGACTCTTTATATGCTGGTATTATGAGGGAAAGGTACATGGTTTTATCTTGAAAAAAAAAGCGCAGGGATGACTCCCTGCGCTTTCGTCAAGACATACGCTATTTTTTCGATGGTGCGCCCTTCATTGAAGTATCACTCGTTGCTTGGGGATTTACCTCTTTGCGTAATGCATCTACTCGAGCATGGAGTTCGTTGAACTCTGCCGCGAAGTCGGCACCGCTATTAGCAATTGCTACACCGTAATTTGCGAAGAAGCGATCATATAGCTCTAGTGCTTTCTTTTTATCACCTCGTTTATCGGTGATCATCGCCTCGACTTGTTCCGAACGGAACATGATGAGTCCTTGCTCTTGCTTATCGGTTGTTACTTGTGCAAGATGTTGCAAAACAGTTTGTGCTTTCTCAAGATCACCAGCATTGATGAGTGCTTGAGCATACATTGCTCCTTGGTTTGCTTCTCTGCCACCAAGTTGAGCGGCATTTGCAATTTCTCCGTAGCCTCGTTCTAAGTCTGCGAGTGCATACTTCGAGTATTTCTTTGCCATCTCTGCATTGCCCAATCGTTTGTGCAGTGCGGCAATGAGCGGAGCGATTCGATCTTCATAGAGAACGCGTTCCGGTGGAATTGCTTTATCAAGTACAGCAAGCGTTTTGTTCGCTTCGGCGAATTTTCCTTCGAGAGCAAATTTCTCTGCAAGTGCGTAGTAACTCCTTACCATCGAGAAGAAAGGCGGAGCATTTGTTCTGTCGGCATTGCTCCACCGAGCATCAGGATCGCTAAATGTCGAAAGGAAATATCCGCGCTTCGGTGTAAGTGATAGATGTTCCTTATCGACTAAGTTCAATGCCGATTCAGCACTCAATGCTTCGTTCAATGCACCGAGAGGTCCACCACCTGTTTGGATTACTGGCGTAACACGCTGCGCCATTCCTTCTGATTGGACATACGGTCTCAATCCAACGAAGTACTGGTCTTGGACGAATGGTGCGAAGTAAATCGGTCGAGAGTTGATGTTACCTTCGACGATTGTACGTACCAATTCGTCTGCTACAATAAAGTATGTTTCGCCTGCATCAAGAGGAATCTGTCCACGATATTTCCATGTCATGGTAGTATCGTGTGCATTCGGATTCCCAGTGAAAGCTACCATAGTAGCCGCAGAAATTTTCACCGTTTCCATCTTCGGCTTATCACGGAATTGATGAGCCTCATGAAGTTGCTTGTCATCAAGATCATGCAACATACTATCAGGGAATCCAGGCAAGTTCACTTTTTTGCCAACACCCCATGAATCCTTCAGAAGCTGGCGGATATACCAGCCCATATTTCCGAGCGACAGATTCACGATACGAATGTCACGCCTGATGCCATACACATCTTGAGCGCACCAAAGAGGGAATGTATCGTTATCGCCTGCGGTGAAGAGAATAGCATCTTTCTCGCAGCTTTGCAATACGTTGTATGCGTATTCAAGCGGTATGTTATTATGACTTCGCGAGTACTCTCGCCACTTCGAAGTTTGATCAAAGGATTTCCCTCCGAGCATACCTGCAAGTCCGACTGCTTGATTGAGCGGTACGAAAACGACGGCAGCTGCGAATGCAGCGCCGAGCAATGCTACGTTGCCAGCTCCGATAGGTACCGCATTTGATGCTTCAGAATTATCCTCATTCGGATTGCTGGATTTTTTCGCACGTAACATTTCCATGATACCTGTCGCGCCGATACCAATCCACATTGCGTAAAGATAGAACGCTCCAACGTAGAAGTAATCACGTTCACGTGGTTGCGGGTCCTGCTGATTTTGATACCATGCAGTTGCCCAGCCGAAGAGAATAAAGGCACCGAGAATTGTCAGTGCTCGCTTGGGGTCTCGCTTAAAATGCCAATACATTCCGAACAGTCCGAGGAAGAGCGGGATGCCCCACGTCTTCGACCAATCAATGCCGGCACCGTCAGCTTGCGAAACACGTCCGACGAAATTCCACATTAAGTAACGGTTATACATTTCATTCGTCTGGTATCTCCAGAAGAAATCCATGTTGCCACTGTAGTCAGTAAACGTTGGGTCCTGATCGTGCGGACGCTCTTGATCACCTACTTGGCGAGGCCAAGGCGGGCGGTATCCGTACTGATCACGATTAATAAATTTAGTTATCGTTGCGAAGTTATCTGCATGCCACTGGTTCATCGGAGGCTCTTGCCCGGCGCGTACGATGTAGAGATAGTAGGTTGAGTATCCCATGAACATCAGGAACACAGACCAGAGGCATAAGTTGAGTAATGCTTTCTTCTCACGTTGTGAATACAAAATTCCGGCTATTGCCCCTAAGATAAGTAAGTAGCCAACGAGTTTGGAGACTGTCGGACTTGGAGACGGGTTGAAATTCCCGATCATCCAACCTAAGATATACCGAGTGAGAAATGCAATTGCGATCTGCGTGTAGGTACGCTTCGAAACTCCAAAATATCCTTTTTCTTTTGAAGCAGTAGCTTTTGTTGTTGCGTTATAAATCCACACTGCAATTGCTGAACCTATGATAGCGTAGCCCGTGCCCGTTGCGCCTCCACCAAGTAATTCGACAAGCTCTGATAGTACGAGCTTGAATGCGATTATGAAGGCAACACACGATGAAAGTACCATGGTTAACCATGAGCCAACAGATGTATCTTTTCTGCGACGATAGTAGATGAGCATGAAACATGGGAACACCGCAAGCAACGCAAGCTGGTGAACGCCAAGCGAAAGTCCCATGATATAGGCCACTAAGAGCAAATACTTTTCAGAATGTTCTTCATCAGCGTGATCGTACCATACGAGCATGATCCACGGAATGATCGAGATGAAAAGTGATCCGAAGGCATATACTTCGCACTCGAGAGCATTGAACCAGAAGCTATCGGTGAAGCAATAACTGAGTGCCGCGATGAGCGCACCGCCATAGGTGGTAATCATATCCGCTGTTGACTTCGGTTCGCCGCGCCACAGTTTGATAAGACGTGCACTTGTCAGATATAATAAGAGAATCGAAAGTGCTGAGGCGATAACAGAGAATAAATTATACCGAGCAACCATATCCGCCGATGTGGGGAGCATCATTGCGAACTTGCCCATCAGTGCCCACAGCGGAGCTCCTGGTGGGTGTCCTACTTGTAAGCCGAATGCCGCGGCGGCGAATTCTCCGCAATCCCAGAATGAGATCGAGGGTTGCATCGTGAGGAAGTATGTGAAGAACCCAACAAAAAATGCGATTCCTGCAAAAATATAATGCGTCCGTTTTGATTGCATCAATATCAATAAATTTATGAAAATTCAAGTGTTAGTAAACCTTTTTCGGAGTAAGAGCAATCCCGTGTTTAGGGCTAAAATCAAGCCAAAGAAAGAAAATAGACTCTGTTACACGTTCGGTCAATCTGCTCGGCTCGGGCACAAGTCAGCTATTTTACAGAGACTACAGTTGGGCTTGCGCGCATCACAAATTGCTCGCCCGTGCGAGATCAGAAAATGTGTTGCCATTGTCCATTCTTTCTGGGGGAGAAGATTCATCAAGTCTTTTTCTATTTTTTCGGGATCTTGGTGCGAGGTAATCTTGAGTCGGTTCGCAAGGCGAGTAACGTGGGTATCAACGGCAATACCCTCAGCAAGACCGAAAGCATTACCGAGAACCACGTTCGCAGTCTTTCTGCCGACGCCTCGCAATGTGGTAAGTTCATCCATTGTGTGCGGGACTCTGCCACCAAATTTCTCGACGATGTCTGTCGCCATTGATTTGATCGACTTTGCTTTCTGATGAAAAAATCCTGTCGAGCGGATAACTTCTTCGATGTCCTCTAACTCCGCTTTCGCAAGTGAATTTGGGGTTGGGAAAGTCGGGCGAAATGTTTTCATCACGATATTCACCCGCGCATCGGTGCACTGTGCCGAAAGAATCGTCGCGGCGAGTAATTCAAAAGGTGTCGTATAGTCCAAAGCGCAATGAGCATCGGGGTAGAGCTTCTCTAACTCCACAAAGATTTTTTTTGCTCGTGCTAATTTATCAGACTTTGTTTCGCGTGGCATTCGTAAATTATTTGGAGTGAGTATTCTGCATCATCATGGTGATGGAGTCCGATTCGGTTCGATAGTATCGGTATGTCACCTTTTCATTTTTTTTTATCAATGCCCCAAGCTGCATCGCACGCGTGAAAAAATCGTTATCGTCACCATAAAGCATATCGCTAAACCCGCCTAATCGCTTGAATAGATCACGGCGAATGGTGAATGTCCCTCCGATTATGCACTCATCAATTGGTATCAATTTCGATGGATCATGCATATCTGCCACCATGTTCGAACCGATGACTTCGACGTTGCCGTGTATTAATTCGACTGCTGGTATTTGTGAGATTAATTGCTCACGAACTGATAAGTGATCGGGTAAATACTCATCATCCGAATCGAGGAATGAGAGGAATGAGCCTTTAGCAAACTCCGCTCCGTGATTTCTTGCGACCGCTGGTCCTTGATTTGATTGGTTTATGTAGGTGATACGCTCGTCGCGTTCTGTGAAGGAGTCAACAATTTTCTTGGTGTTATCACTTGACCCATCATCACTCACGAGTAATTCCCAATTTTCGTACTCCTGATTTCTCACGCTATCAATCGCGCGACCGATCAAATGTGCTCGGTTATATGTGGGGAGAATAATTGAGAAGAGCATACGTTAGATCACTCGCTCATATTGATTGAGATCAATTTTCCAGACCTTCACTCCGCAGTAGCGTTCGCCTTCAGGACAAATTGGCCGAACATGTGCAAGGTCGCGAAGCCCACACGGAGGAAGCAGATACTTCCCGATCATCGGATGAATCGTACGTATTTGATCTGCCTCATCGACTGATGCTCGCCAAATTTCTTCTTGCGCATTATAACATAATCTCATTGCATGTTTGTGGTGCAACGATAGTAGGTCACTAGATTCAGTGAACCTGATATTTGTTGCGTTCGGAAGCATGTACTCACGAAATTCTTGCGAGACACCGAGTGCGCGGAGCTTCGCATAGCTTTTCCAGGACTGCTCGATTGATTGGCGATAACGATCTTGCACTTCCTGCGACGCTGTAGTGACGACAAGTGGTGTCTCAAAATCAGGGACGTCATCACGTAACTGCATGTGAAGTATCGGACGCGAACCAGGGGTCATGCGATGGCGCTGATCTTGTGAGTCAGCTGTATGCGAAAGTTTTTTGCGGAATGTATAATGAACGTTATGCATCGCACGCGAAAATTTTGTCTCGGTTGTGAGCACAAGGGTTTCACCGAGAATGGTATTCTTGCTGGGATCCAAGACTAAGGCAATCGCGTCTTCATCGTCCATATCACGCGGAGATTTTCCCATCACCTCGCGAATACTATTTGCCAATGTCTTTTCGGCGAATGCCTTGTAGTCAACAAGTTTTGAATAGTTACCATCCAGGTCATCATCGAACTCTTTAATGAAATGATGTATCTCGCTATCCGAATTTCCAGTCTTAATAAATTCTGCTTCGGGATATCTTTCTGGTTCAAGCGGCTCTTCGAGGATCAGTTTATAGTTTGGATCGTAACGAAGTAATTCATCGACCATTGCTTTTACAAGCATGTATGTCTCGCTCGGCACGTCAGCCATTTTTGCTAAACGATAATAGCGAAGCAATGTGATCCCGCTTATCGTATGATAGAGATACGCAGTGGTCGAGACTGGCAGGACGTACCGTGCAACTTCTTGTGCTTTCTTTCTTATTTCTTTTTTGTAATCATCAGCTTTTTTTCGGCGATGGGGGAAGCGATCAAAATAAGCATCGGAAATTGCAGGTGTTAGTAAGCTGATGAGATCATGGTAATCCGCCATAACACGTTCCATTTCCCGTGTGTAGTGTGATTGCGCTGCTTCATTTTCAAAATTCGGAACCACATAACTTCCGCTCTTTACCTCTACATATCTCTGACTCACCTGTTCGGAGTTATAGAATGGATGCGAGTGCAAGAACGACCAGATCGCATGGCGCGAAACACCCTCTATAGCAAATTGAAAATGTGCATGTTGCAGTGTCGTGTGATGACCGGCTTCATAGATGCTTTGTGCAAGCGCTGCATGTTTCTCCATGGAGACACCTTCATCGGTGATTATCCCTTTCGAGGAGTAACACGTTCTGGCAGTTGCAATTGCATTTTTGAATGGGTTTGCAAATGCGTTGATGAGTTTTACTTGGAGCGGAGAATCAATAAAGCGATTGATGCCGTTGTGAGCGTCGTCGGATGTTGTCTCGCCTAAATCAATCAATGCCATGAAATCTACTAATCGTTGTCGTTATGAAATTTCAACTTCTTCTCTTTACACTATGCAACATACTTGAATGCTTCAATAGCAAACATTTCCCATTTGCTTGAGTATTTCAGTGGGACTACAACCCACTCCTTCATCGGTCTGTTCATTCCCGATGGGTCAAATAATTTTGCTTCGGTGAGCGCAAGTGCTTGCTTATGTACATCCCCTGAGAGTTTGAACACCATTTCATTTCCAAACAAGCCGCAAAAAGCTTTTGAATGAATTTTTAGCGTAGGCATTCCGAACATTTTTGATTGTTCCGCACCAGATCGCTCACTCAGCGTGTCGGCAATCGCATGATATTTTCGTTCAGCCTTGGGGTTGGGTTTCGGTAGTAGTTTCATCGGTACAAAAATACGATGAAACAGGGCAATCTCAAACAGATGAGCACTGCGGTTGAACCTGCCTGTATCTTCGGTAATCTGAATAACGCGTGAATTATGGCGAATTTACGAGTGCGAGAGGCAAGAGGGTGGACCAATGATGTAAATAGTCTTAGCAATTTTTCAATACATTAGTTAAAATACTCTTCTGAGAGGTTAATGTAAAATATTCTTAGGGACTTTCAATAATTTGTAACGTTCGCCGCAAAAAATGTGTCTTTAGGTAGCGGAGGCAATAGTTTCTGCAAGCCACTTCTTGCAAAAAAGAGACAACCCGATAGAATCCGAAACGGAACATGCAGTTAATTCTGCTGCCGAGTCGAAGATTATCGAGGCATTTATTGCCGGCGATATGCAGGCGTTTAAATATGTCTATAACCAGTATCGCCAGCGTATTTTCTCCTACTGCCTCTATGTGACTGGCAACAAATCAAGTGCCGAGGACGCGTTCCAAGAAGTCTTTATTAGAGTTTTCGAGCGTCGGGAACAACTTCGAGAGACTTATGCCATAAAAAAATGGCTATTACTGGTGGCTCGAACTGTTTGTCTGAATATGATTCGAGAATCAAAGTACCTGCCTGATTTCATCTATGTAGATGACAACTCGGTACGAGAAATTGACATAAGAATCGAAGGATTTGATTCTGAATTTTCCGAAGAAGTATTTCAGATTGCGTTTCGAAACATCGCACCAATATATCGGGAAGCGTTTATTCTCAAGGAAATCGAAGGATTCTCCTATGCAGAAATTGCTGAGATGACCGGTGCGTCAGAATCGAATGTAAAAGTGCGGGTGCTACGAGCAAAACGAATGCTTCGTAAAATGTTAGCTCCGCATTTTAGGCACAGAGAAAAAACGTCAGGTGCTTCGAACGATTCATCATTGATAGAATCATACCAAGATGAGGTCGAGGCAGAACAAGTGGAGAAAGTTGCAAATATCGTATGACTAGCGTAATAGAAGATAGAATAATCGAGTATTTCGAGGGATCGCTCAACGATGCTGATAGCGCCGAGCTATTGCACCGGGTAAGTGTGTCTCCGGAGATTCGCGACCTATTCCATCAACACGAAAAGCTCCGAGAGACTGCACATTCAGCGATGAATTCAGCAGTGATAAGTCCTTCGCTCGAAGCCTCCATATTTGCGAAGGTCGAAGCGATGGCAAGTGCAAAATCCCGCAAGAAAGCAGTGATGGTTTTTTCGCGTCAGAGTGCAGTTGTTGCCGCGCTTGCGATAATGCTCATTTCAGGAAGCCTCGGCTATTTCGTACCGAAGTATATCTCTGACAACAAACTTGCCCAAGTTGCAGCGTTGACACAACAATCGCCATCACAATTGTTGTCAACATTAGGTAAGCCAATCACGAATAATCTCACTTCCTTGATTCCTTCTACGACTTCTACTTCAATCGAAAAGACGGGAAGTGCGGTCATCCATTCACGCAGAGCAACAAGTTCACAGAGCGACAATCAACTTTCGCAGGTTCACAATTTGTCATCAGCGTCCACTCAAGATGTGGCGGTGGGTAATAATCTGATGTCAAAAAATATAGCAGCCACCGAGGGTTCAACTACTGAGTTAATCTCATCGAACCCAGCACTCATGCCGAAAACGAGTCAGGTGTCTGATCTTGGTGGCAATAGGAGAAGTCTTCAGGATTTGAGATACAGTGACGAGCAGACAGCATCAACATTTGAGGTAGGCATCCAAACTTCAAGTGGTTTCACTTATCCGGCGAGTGCAACTACAATTTCGCCGTTCGCGGATCAACGACTTTCACTTGGGTATCATCTTACTGAAAATAATGTAGTCGGTCTGCGAGTAGGCTCGGGTTTATACCAGCAGTTATCTGAGATGAGTCCGACAAACGATGGTGGAGTTGTGTACATGTCGAGACACATCGAGACAAAACGTAATTTCAACGAAGAATTATTTTACACACATCTCTTTCCTATTTCATTGGGTGCGCCATTCTTGTTAGAGTTCACGGTTGATGGCGGTATTATTCCGAATGGATATAACATCGGGCTTGAGTGCGGTGTACGAATTCCTATGAACGAACATTTTATGTTCGATGCTGCTTTTGCCTTGTCGAGGATACACACAAATTCGTTGAGTACGGAGCAAATTGTTTCTTCGACTCAGGTTACCAAGCCAGTGGTCTTTGAAAGTGTTGATATGCAGAATACGTTGAACGGCAGATTGCATTACGGTTTACTTTACAGATTCTAATCGAAGGAGAACCAATGATGAAAACTTTTTTTCCCATTCTGTGTCTAACTGTTGCTTTCTTGAGTAATGGTTGCGGTGCTGTTACGGATCCGATTCCGAACTCGCCTGCTCCTGTTTGGAATGTGGAGCAGTATTATTTGCCTCTGAAAAATATCGGTGCATCAATCACATATTGCCGCAAAACACAGACGACGATAGATACAATCAAGATGACGATGCAAGGCAACGATGACTCGGGGTTGATGCTCGGCAATCAATATTGCTATACGACCGATCTCTCAAAAACAAATAGCCGTCTCTTCGATTACTATTTTACGATGAATGATTCCGAAGCCTATACCCTCGGCAAACTCTCGTGTGGACAGACAGATAAATATTGGTTGGATCTCAAAGCGCCCCTCACAGTAGGCCAG
The DNA here is from genome assembly GCA_037143335.1 of bacterium. Lineage (GTDB taxonomy): Bacteria > Bacteroidota > Ignavibacteria > Palsa-1295 > Palsa-1295 > PALSA-1296. The sequence continues at coordinate 20,560 of JBAWZA010000013.1, forward strand.
ACCTGGAGCTTTAGCAACTCCAATGGTAGCTACTATGTAACTAATACCTACACTGCCAAGGTAACTCGTCGAGGAGTTACGATGAAAATGCCTGACGGGAAAGTTTATGATGACGTCGCGGAAATTATTTATGCCTCCAAATCAGGGGATACCACCGTTAAATGGTTTGCAAAAGGAACAGGGCTAATTTACAGCACCTCGAAAAATCCTGATTCAGATTTCGGCAAAGAAATGCGGATTGTGAATCAGTAAATATTTTCTTTCTTCAAATTGAGTCTTACGAAAAGAGTCCGCAATGGAGGACTCTTTTTTCGTATGTTAATAAAAGTTTTTTATTGTATGTAGCCCGTTATTCACCGAACCAGACTCGCTTCATTGGATTATTATCCTGTGCATCAACGGGGAAATCTCTGACCCACGGCTGAATCAAGTGGTAATCTTCGTCATAGTAGAGAATCACTTGCGGAGCGTCGTTGATCGCGATCTGGTCACAGGTCGCCCATAGTTGCATAGCCTTGGTTCTATCTATTTCTGCGATTGCCAAATCGTATGCCTTATCAAACTCCGGATTTTTGTATCGCGTTTGATTGATTGAGCTTGGTCCATTTGCAGGGATATTTTTTCCGTAAAGCAAATTCATGAAATTTTGTGGATCGGGATAATCAGCAACCCAGCCAAGTCTGAAGTACGGAGCTTTTCCTTCGTCAATCATCGGGGTGAGCTGTGCCCACTCTTTTATTTCGAGATGCACATCGAGTCCAAGATTGTCCTTTATCATCGCTTGCACTGCTTGGGCAACATCAAGATTTCTTCCGCCTCCTTTATTTGCATAGAGTGTCAAGTCGGGGACTGTGCCCTTCAATTCTTTCTTTGCAATTTCAAATTCTGCTCTAGCGCTATCAGGATTGAAAATAAATCCTTTGATCTGCTCAAACGGATACCCTGGCATTGATGGCGGGATGAGTCCGTGCTCACCTGGTTGTGCGGCTTGATTCTTCAGGATATATTTTACAATCTTTTTTCTATCAATTGCAAAGCTGATGGCTCTGCGAAGATGGACGTTTGATACACCTGTTGCGACAGTATTAAATCCATGAAATTGTGTGGCGATTGCAGCGATAACCCCGAGCTGATATTTTTTGTATTCACCTTTGAGTTGTTTATTCTCATCAACGACATCAGGGAAAAATTCATTTGGTATGCGATACTTATGATCAAGATTACCAGCTTTAAATTCAAGCAACTCTGCCTTGTCATCTTGAATGAAATTAAATTTTACGGTATCGAGATACGGCAGTTGGTTTCCTGCATCATCTTTTCCCCAATAATGCTCATTCCGAATGAGGAGGCAATATCTGCCCTCTTTATATTCAACAAATCGAAATGGACCAGTGCCGACACCATGGTGGGTAAAATCCTTACCATATTTTTCCACAGCTTCATGCGGATAAATAAACGCATTGCCGACCATACAATAATTGATGAATGGCGAGAACGGAGCCTTCAATGTTACAACGAACGTCGAATCATCAAACGCTTGCAATCCAGAAACTCCTTCAGCGAGTTTTGCTTTGCTATCGAAATACTCTTTTGCTCCCTTGATAGTTTGGAAGTAGGGAAGTGCTAATGTATTCGTTGAAGGATCACATGCGCGTGACCAACAATAGACGACATCCTTCGCGGTAAATTTACGGCCTTTGGAATTAGGGAAGCAAGCATCATCTTGAAAATAAACATCGGTGCGTAGGTGAAAAGTATATGTCAAGCCATCAGGCGAAATATCTGGCAACGCCTTTGCAAGTGCTGGACGGAAATTTAGTTTAGAGTCAAACTCTAACAATCTGTCATAGACATTCTCGCCAATGTGGCTACTTGTTTGGTCATTTATTTGGGGAGGATCAAGTGAGCGTAGATCGCCCGTTTCATTGAGTCGGATTGAACCACCATATTTCTTGCCGCCTTTGGCTTCGCGGAGCGCATGGATAGACTGCGATTTTTTCCCGCATGCGCTAAATAGAAGCGCTAAGAAAAGCGCAGCGATCAGTAAAAGTTTTTTCATAAGTTCGTAAATGATATAAAGTACATTGGAGATATGAAACGGATAGTTGACGAAATGTAATCCCGGAACTTCTTTTCATTTTCTCTGCTTAGCCCAACCGTGAACAGATCAAAAAATACATATTCAGCACAACAATCGCCGCTTGCACGTGCAGTGACGGTATTTCTTGTTGTCTGTGTAATTTGTTCAAAGCTCATCTCCAGTTTTCTTCATTCGCACCTGCCTAGGGATATTTCTCGCGCAGTTCTTAGCTCGGCTCACTGCATTGCCTGTGAGTTTGAAGCAACTCAAGCTACCGAACCTGAAGCAGCTTTCTTGCCATTGGCACACCTCGTCCAAATTGAGGTAGTTTCTGATTGCATTGTTGCAGAAGTGTCTCTCCCTCGCATCCACTCGATCGAATATCGCGGTCCTCCTCCATCGCGATTCGTATAAACTAATTTTCCATCCGCATCTAGTCGGATTATTCTCACATTTTGTTGTACCATAAATTTTAGGAATCATGTCCTATAAACTACTTTTTGTCACTATACTCAGTATTGTTGGGCACGTTAATTTGAATGCTCGTAGAGTGGTAGTCGGTAACGAAGCAAGCGTTTCGTATTCAGTTCTCGTCCTCGATAGCAATCAGAACAGCCCGCTACAACTAGCAAGGGTATCGCTCAGACGCGGGAAGAATTTAATCATAGGCAAAGTGACCGATCAAAGCGGTCGGGCGGTATTTACTGATGTCCAATCCGGTGGCTATACTCTCGTTGTTCGGCTTGTCGGCTATGATGATGTAACTGATTCTGTGTATATTGACGCCCTTCATAACTCAATTACCATTTTGCTCAGCGAAGTGAAACATGAAGAGCTGACTGTTGGCGCCGATCTCGATGAGTTAAAAATCACATCTGTAGATTTAAAAACGGGCAACCAAACATTTGAAGCCGAAGGATACCATGCTTCGCCCAATCAGAAAATGGTTACGCTGCTCCAGCAAAATGTCTTGGGTGCAGTGAAAGCTCCGACTGGTGAGGTACATATTCGCGGACAACATGCAGAGTACTCGTACTACGTTGATGGAATCCAAATTCCTCCTGGTGTTTTTGGTGGATTCAATGAAGTGGTTGACGATCAAGTAATTGTAAGTGCATCGTTTCTCACCGGAGGTTTGCCAGCCGAATACGGCGGGCAGTCAGCTGCCGCAGTAGTCTTGCAAAATAAAGTACCGACCGGACATCTCCATCTCAATTTTGAAACATACGCTGGAAGTTTTTTGGGACGAGATAATACTTCGCAAAATAATTCACTTCTATCCGCGTCGCCTCTGAAGCCGATCAACATGAACGGCCAAGCGATTTCCATCAGCGACCACATTGCCAATTTCGGATTTTTCATCGCAGGTGACAGAGCAGAGACCGACCGAAGGATTGATCCGCCGCTTCCAATCATAGATCATAATCACGGATTCGATTATTTTGGTTTTGCAAAATTAGATTACCTGATTGGTGAAAATGATTACATTACCTCGAACATTGATTGGAGTAAGACAATAACACAGATTCCATTTAATGCCCTCGTCGATGGAAATAGCGACGACAACCAACAATCCCATAACTCCTATCAAACGCTTTCATTCTTTCATACGATAAGTCGAGCAACAGATGCCGAAAGTGATTTATTCGTTGGAGCCTCACTCCGTGAAGGCTCGTTACTATTTTCACCAGGATCAGTTGATGTGCATAGCGTATATTTTCTTTCGGATTCAACGAAAGGATTTATCTTGAACGAAGATCGCAGTTATACAACAGCGGCGTTATATTCAAAACTGAATATCCGATTCTCTCATCAATTACTTTTTTGTTCTGGAATAAATATTTCCAACTCCACTGGCAATGGTCATTTCGTTGCAACCGATACGATGGGAAACATAGGACAAGATATTAAAACAAATTTCTCCGGTACCGACTTCGGAGCATTTGCCCAATGTGAGTATCATCCAGCAGAGTGGACGAAGTTCGATTTTGGATTTCGGTATGATCAACAGATCGCACCAAACAGGCCGATTGAGCGTGCAATTTCTCCAAGACTTCGTTGGAATATATATTTCGATGAAGCGACAACCATGTATCTTTCGTATGGTAAATATTTCATCACACCGAACATCGAGGAAATTAGAAGTATCACTTCACTCGTTAGCAGCAATACTATTCCAACAGTTGCTGAAAGAGATGGAGCGTTTGAAATAGGTTTTCTTCATTCGTTTGATTTTGGTCTTCGTGGGAAAGTTGATTTTTTCAAAAAAATCTCCCTACCAGGAGTTGACGACCAAACAATTGGAGCTACGTCAATTGAGACCGAGGTAAACATTGCTTCCGTAAAAACTACCGGAATCGAAGCAGGTTTATCGTACAGTTTGATTGGTGTTCCGATTAATGCTTATCTAAATACTTCGATTGTTCATGCTTACGGATCTGGTGCGATTACCGGGGGATTTTTGCCGATCCAAAGTGCTGGCGACGTTACTGACTTAGATCATGACGAACGAATTTCTTTATCTTCCGCAATCAATTATATTCCGCAAGATTGGTTTTTCAACTTAAGTTTCTCGTATGGTTCGGGTCTAACGAATGGGAATAGTGATGTGAAATATGGATCGAGTCTTTTCGATCTCAATCAAGCCGCCCATACTACTCCTGCATGGATTATTAATTTCTCAGCAGGTCATACCTTTACTTTATCTGGTGGAACAACAATCGCTCCATCATTTTACATCAATAATATTTTCAATCATAACCATCTGCTCAAAGGAGCATTCTTCAGCGGTGCATCTTGGGAAGAGCCGAGAAATATCGTATTTATGCTTACGGTGCACGTATAGCGTAAATTTAGAATCTACATCTCATCAGCAACTAACTTCTTCTTGAGTTGAGAGATATGCCAGGTGATATTAATTTCTTTTGGGCATGCCTCGACGCAATTGAAGATTGTATGACATCTCCAAATACCATCAGCAGAATCAACAGCTTCTAAATGCTCCGAAGCACCGTCATCACGGGTATCGAAAGCGAACCGGAAACTCTTAAGAATTGCAGCTGGTCCAAGATAATTTTCATTCGACCAAAGCGATGGACAACTTGTTGTGCAACAAGCGCACATGATGCACTTGGTTGACTCCATCAATAACTCGGCATCTTCATTGGATTGATAGCGTTCCATTTCTGGAGGAGGAGTTTTTGCAATGAGGTATGGTTTGACTAATTCGTACTTCTTGAAAAAATCAGTCGTATCAATGACCAAATCTTTGATGATTGGAAGATAGGGAAGTGGCTCGATAGTGACTACTTTTCCGTCGCCGATACCTTTAATATCCTGTAGTAGCAACGAGCAGGCAAGGGTATTCTTCCCGTTAATCTTCATCCCATCCGAGCCACACATGCCATGAGCACATGACCTGCGAAAAGTGAGAGTGCCATCAAGCTTCCATTTTATGTCATGCAGTGCATCGAGCACACGATATGTCCCCTCAAGATTATTAAGAGTAAAGTCCTGAAAATAGGGCTTAGAGTCCCGTTCTGGGTTGTATCGTTGAATGCGGAAAGTTACTTTCATTAAGTATTGAACAAAGTTGCTGTCACAAAAATACGAATTTTTCTGGTTTCAGAGTGGGATTCGAGAAATCGTTGTAGTTTTGTAGTGCTTTCACATATCACTACTGCTATGAAACTATTCGTTACTTTCTTACTCGTTCTGGTGCTTGCTAGTTCAGGCATTGCTCAGATTTCTTTTTCATCAGCTGATTTTCTTGCAGCATACGGTCAGGTTGGGGTCCCTTCGACTCAATTTACATCCACCGTCTTGACAGGTTTAGATGCTCTGATTGGAATTACCGGCGCAGGAGTCTCTTGGGACATCGGAAATCGAACATTTACCCAAGATGGGACACCAGCTTCAACCTCAACGCTTCTCACTTATCCAGGCGGAGCTGCATTGGCAAATGACCCAGATTTTACAGCTTCGACCCATGTTTTCAAGAGTGTTCCAAGTGACCCAACCCAACCGACAACCTACCTTTTCATTAAATTTACTGACGTTGGGTATTGGTGGCTTGGTACGAGCCAAGACAGTATGGGTACTAAATCAAAAGTGTTTGGATATGCCCCACCACAATACAAGGCGAAATTTCCATTAACATATCAGACTTCTTGGCAAAGTTCATCTACTGTCCACAGTGATCTTTTCCCGGCAGGATCGACTTATACAGTCGCAATTGATGCCATTGTAGATGGTTACGGTACTCTGCTTACCCCAACCTCCACGCATCTTAAGAACGGGACCCCAGTACCGACTGCAACCAGTGATGCAATCCGAGTAAAAACGAAAAATACTTCAACCATCTCTTTTGTCATTGGCCCTATTAACTACTCCTCAACAACAGTAAACTATTCCTTTGAATACTTTACGAAGTCGGGGCATAGCGCAACAATTAGTGCTGATACCAATGTAAAGGCTACAGGCATAACTTATTCGACTCAGGGTGGATCTGCTGTTGATCAGTACCTTTCACCTGAAAATCTACTGAATCTTTATCTTTCGTCGAATCCTGCCTCGAATATCGAAACCAAGCTTTCTTTCAACATGAAAAAAGCTGGCAATGCACAGGTTGACATCATGGATGCTCTTGGTCACAACGTTCAGGTTCTTCATAAGGGTAATGCTGAAGTAGGACAAAACATCATACCAATAGACCCAACAAAGTTATCGTGTGGAACATATTTCATCCGAGTTGCCATTGATGGATAATCCGCTACGAGAAAGTTAATCATTACCAAATAACTTGCTGAAGCTCGGCTAGTAAGGACGGCACTGCCGTCCTTTTTTTTACGATAAAATTTGGGATCAGGATGATATACTTCTATCTAGTTAGCTTCTCACCACAAGTGGCACATGAATTTCGACTGGCTCTAATCCTCCTGCTCGGAGGGAGTGGACTTGGTTCTTACTTTGGCGATTGGTATTGTTGGCGTCGGATACCTTCGCAGCAAATTCTTCGGGGAATCGCTGAACCATAAACTTCACTGGCCATGCTGCTGCTTCGCCGAGGGCACAGATTGTTCTGCCTTCGATATTCTTCGCAACATCTTCGAGAAGTTCGACATCCGAACCTGATCCTTCGCCGGCATTGATTCGCTTCAAGATTTTCAACAACCATCCTGTCCCTTCACGGCATGGAGTGCATTGACCGCATGACTCATGCCAATAGAATTTCGAAATCCGTTGAAGAACCTTCACGATATCGGTATCTTCATCCATAACCATAATACCACCTGTGCCTATCGAAGAACCAACAGCCTTCAAGCTTTCTGCATCCATCTTGACGCCCTCTAAAGCATCGCCTCGGAGTGGTGGCATAGATGAACCACCAGGAATAACTAATTTAATCTTCTTATCCCCAGGGACACCCTGAGCATACTTATAAATCATATCCGTCAGCAAAGTGCCGGATGGCACCTCATAGACTCCAGGACGATTGACATGACCGCTGACTCCTAAGAGTAATGTACCGGGATGCTTCGCTTCACCGATCTTAGCAAATTCTTCGGCTCCAATCTTGAGTATCGCAGGGATATTGGCTATCGTCTCGACATTATTAATCGTTGTAGGAAAACCCCATAATCCATAGTTAGCAGGAAAGGGGGGCTTTACTCTCGGATAGCCTCGTTCACCTTCCAACGAATTCATTAATGCAGATTCCTCGCCAACGATATATGCTCCGGCTCCTTTATGAACCGTAATATCTACTGAGTAGGCAACACCATCTCCACTTGGCTTAAATGTCTCCTTCATCCTATCGCCGATGAATCCTTTGGCATAAGCATCGGCTACAGCCTTCTCCACCATCTTGACCCATGCAGCATATTCACCACGAATATAGACGTAGGCATGATTTACTTGCATCGCATAAGCGGCGAGCAACATACCTTCAATCATTTGATGCGGATTGAATTCAAATATTTGGCGATCCTTGAATGAACCGGGTTCTGATTCATCACCATTGATAAGGAGAAATTTCTTCCTATCATTTCCTTTTGGCATGAAGGTCCACTTCAACCCCGTAGGAAATGCCGCACCACCTCTGCCACGAAGACCAGATCGTTTTACTTCATCGGTTACAGCTTCAGGCTTCATCGAAAAAGCCTTGCGCATCACATCGCCGTAGCCACCATTCTTGATATAGACATCTATATCAAGAAGATTCGGAATATCAGGTAATATCAGTTTCAAAATTTTTATGCTCCGTATTTAGATGGTTCGCTCAGGCATCTGAGGAAATTTCTTTGGTTCGGGGACAACGCTTGTTGTCTTGATGCTATGAATTATATCTCGTGCTTCTTGAGAATTGATCTTCTCGAAGAATGTATCGCCAACTGCCATCATCGGTGCTCCACCGCAGGCTCCCATACATTCAACTTCTTCTAAAGAGAACATCCCATCGCTCGTTCGCTCCAAATGTCCACAACCAAGCTCGGACTTCATATCCGCAAAGATTTTCTCTCCACCACGTAGCATACAGCTGACATTTGTGCAGACCTGCACATGGTGCTTGCCCATGGGCTTCTCGAAGAACATGGTGTAGAAGCTCACGACACCGAGGACATGACTGTTGGGGACTTCACAAATCCGTGCAGCCTCCTTCATAGCCGCTGTATCAATCCACCCTTGCTTCTCCTGCATTTTCCAGAGAAGTGGAAGGAGAATAGCCTGTGGTTTCTCGTACCGCTTCTTCAGCGCCTCGATCTCTTGTAATTCTTGTTCGTTAAACATAGCTTTATGCTACAAAAATACGAAGAGCTGGGGTTCGAATATGGATTTTGAGGTTTTCAAAATGATTTCTTGTTTGCTCATTCGATACTTATTCCGCTCTTATATGCCTCTCTGCGATGTGGCCGTTCCGGCAGATTCTTAACCCTGGCATAAGCTCGGGGTATGATCGGGATTGCAAGGCATCATTTCCATGTTCGTTTGGGACGAATAATCTATCACCGGATTATGGCAGAAAATAAACCCCACGATTCCCATGACAAGGCGCCTGAAGTGCGTCTCTTTATTCCTTCGACTTTTATTGACCTCCAGCCCGAGCGCGAGCAACTCATCAAAAAAATATTTCCGCAAATCCGTGCGCTTTGTCGTGAGCGAGGTTTAGATTTTACTGAGATTGATCTGCGCTGGGGTATCACCGACGAAGAAGCACGAACAGGAAAAATCATTCGCATTTGTTTGGAAGAAATTGATCGGTGTCGTCCGTATTTTTTGGGCATTATCGGCAGTCGGTACGGTTGGATTCCCAGCACCGATGTCGCTGAACATGACCCCAAACTATTTGAAGAATATCCGTGGCTTCGCCCGCATATTGAATCAGGGAAGAGCATAACGGATATCGAGTTCTCTTACGGTGCAATTCTCAAGAAAAATATTCATTCAGCGGTTATCTATGAGCAAGTTGTAACGCGGAGTGATTCTGATTCAGGAGCGATAGATCATCTTCGTTCGCGAATAGAGGATGCGGGAGTTCCGCAAAAGATATTCCGCAATCCGCAAGAGCTTGGCGAGCACGTGCTCGCTGATCTGTGGGCAATGATCGAACGCGATTGGCCGGCAAAAAGAGAACCAACAGAAGCTGAGCGCGAGCGAAGTCCGCACGAAGCATTCGCCCGTAATCGCACGCATTCATACATCGCCAATCCTGAATATGAAGAACGCTTCAGCGAATTTGTAAACTCAGCAGATGCTCCGCTGGTGCTCTGGGGAAAATCGGGCTTCGGAAAAAGTGCGCTCATGGCGCATCTGAGTTCGCACTATCACACGCATCATCACGACGCATTTATCATACGCCACTTTGTCGGCGCTTCTTCAGGAGCTAGCAGTATGGATGATGTGATGCGTCATATCATGCTTGAGATTAAGGAGCGATACAGCATTGAGGATGAGTTGCCGAAGAGTGATTTGCAAAGTGAATTTCCGCAATGGCTTGCGAAAATACCGGAAGGCGAAAAACTGATTCTCATGATTGATGCCGTCAATCAGCTCTCAGGAATTGGCAATGAGATGCATTGGCTGCCAGAATTTATTCCGTCGAATGTGCGACTCATTATTTCCACAACGCCGGAATTGCCACTCGAACAATTACGAAAACGAAATTGGCATTTTCTTGAAATTCAACCGCTTAGCCCGACCCAGCGCAAGCGTATCACCCATGAATATCTCGCGCATTATCACAAACACCTGAGCGATGAGCAACTCGAAATTATAGGTCACGAAGAAAAACTTGATAGCCCGCTCTTCTTGCGCACATTACTCGAAGAGCTTCGCATCTTTGGTTATCATGTTGAGCTTGGCGATCACTTAGCGGACTACCTTCGCTCAGCCGACGAGGCAGAATTATTCCAGAAAGTTCTGGCGCGAATGGAGCGAGACTATGGCACAGATACGGTGCAAACGATCATGACCGCGATATGGGCTTCTCGGTTTGGGCTCTCGGAAACAGAGTTGCTTGGCATCACGCAAATCTCGCGCTTTGCGTTGTCGGAGTTTTTAATAGCGCTCGAATTCCACTTGATGCGACGCGCTGGACAATTTACGTTTTTTCATAATTATTTGCGCGAAGCGGTCGAGCGGAGATATGTATCGGATGATATACAGAAAAAATCACTTCACCAAAAGCTGGCGAATTATTTTGCAAACGAAGACTATTCCGAACGACGGCTCATCGAGGAGCCATATCAGTGGGAGTCCGCTCAAGATTGGGAAAGATACAAATCCTGCCTCTGCGACATCGAGTTCATCACGCCACTTATTCATGATGATAGGCGGCATGAATTACTTGCTTTATGGAAGGTCTATCGTGAGCACTTTGATCTGAGCCAAACGTATCACGATGCAATCACCGAGTATGAAAAAACATGTACCGATGAAAAAAAACTTGCGAATTTGTATTGCTTGCTTGGTAGCGCATTAGTATCTGCGTCGCTGTACGACGAAGCAGGGAAGATGCTCGAGACGTCATTGCAGATGGCAACGAAGGTCTTCGATGCCGATGACCTATTTATCGCCGAAGTCTCCGATCAACTTGCTACGTGTTATTACTATCGCGGAAAGTACGCAGAAGCGGAGGAGTATTACCGCAAAGCAATTTCCATCCGCACCAAAATCCTCGGCGAAAACGATCCCCTCACCGCAAAGAGCCTGAATAATCTTGGCATCATCTTCTACAGCCTCGGAAAATACTCAGAGTCAGGGCAAGCGTACGAAAAAGCGATTGCTTCATACCGAAATCATTATGGAGGGAAAGATCATGCAGAGATTGCAAGTATCCTGAATAATCTCGGGACGGTTTTTTATGTAGAAAAAAAATATGAAGATGCGATTGATGCTTATGAAAAATCGATTGAAATGTATGAGCGGCTATACGGAAAAAATTACCCCGGTAGGTTAAGCCCTATCGGGAATATCGCCTTGTCATATCAATCTAAAAAAGAATACACTAACGCAGAAAAAAAATATACTGAGGCGATTGTCTTGAGCCAATCCATTTACGGTGATAAACATCGTGACATTGCAGTGCGATTTTCAAATCTTGCTGTCTTGCACTCGAGGTTTATGGGGAAACATGATGAAGCTCTCACTGCATACAAGGAAGCAATTACAATTTTCGAATCACTTCTTGAAGAAAATCACATTGATACAGTCAGTACGTATATAAATTTTGCACTAGCCCAAATACGGGCGGGGAATTGGGAAACGGGAGAATCTATATACAAAACCTATGAACCTCTGGAAAAATCAATTCTTGGTGAGAGTCATAGTAGAGTAATCACACATCGCGACACTTTTAACGAACTACAAAAAAAATAAAAGCCCCCCCTCATCGAGGGAGGGCCTGCACATGTTACAGTATATTATCTGCCCATATTCATTATATCCATACTCACAATCCCTGCCGAACTTCCATCAGTCGTAAGCGCGGAGAATGTGCCGTTCTGCATACTCGAAGCTGCACAGCTATACATATTTCCGTCTGAACCGATGGCGTAGAATGTTCCGCCGTTCTGAAGGATATCAATAGGATTTACCCCTGAAGGCAGCTGAGCATTGACGGCAAGAGTTGATCCAGAGTATTGCACTTGCCAAATGGCATTGTTGATGATGACGTAAAGTACACCACTGCTATCAAATGCCATTCCTGCGACACCGCTGATGCCATTATAAATCGCGGACTTTGTCTGTGCCTAGTTACTGCCACTCACCGGAGCGCGAAACGCACCACCGCCATAAAATCCATACCATAAACGTCCGTTGTTGCCATACCAACCGTTGGCAAGCAATACGGTTGACCCACTCGGAGGGGAAGAAATTCCGAGATTTGAATACACCGAGCTGGGGACCGTTCGGATCTTGAAAATATTTCCGCTATTATTATACCACGTCCAAGAGCCAGAGTAACTCGTGATGGTGCCGAGTAATCCAGTGCTCTTATCCGTGCCGAGCAGTGATCCGCCACCGCTTGCAATGACAACCGAGTTAAGGTTGGTTGCTGCATTAGTTTGCACGTTCCACGTGTTGCCGTTTGCAAATGAACCTGAAGAGTATGCGCAGAGTTGACCGCCACTGTTAACGCCGATAATTCCTGTGAATGACATAGTTGTATGTGATTAAATGGTGATGAAATTCGCTTCGGGAAATTGAAGCGAAAAAATAAATAGTAGGGGTTTCGTTGTTACGAGGGACACAGCTTTCGTAGCTTGCGGTGGTGATTGTTTTATCTGAATAAAATGTCACGTTCCTCATCCTTCCAAAACATCCTAAAACAAATATACGTAAATTTTGAGATGCCGATTGAAGAATCTAAAAATGTTGAAAGCCCGACGAAATTACTTCCGGCGGGCTTTCAGGAGGTCACTATGAAACACACAGAACGTGAGACTGAAGTGTTGGTGAGACACTAACTAATCTATATGCAAATGACGTGCCAAAGTTTTCTGCTGGAAAAAAGGTGGTTCATAAACTCTACGCTCCAGTCATTTCAAACGAATGTGAGAAATCGTTATTCCAGAAAAAATTGAGGCATAACGATTTCTCCCGTTGGTCGAAATGACCAAGGGGGTATTTTGATTAAAGAGATTGGGAATGGGGAGGCTCTACGACTTATTCAGGCTCGACTTGACCGTAATCAAGTTCAACCGGGGTTTTTCTGCCAAAAATCGAGACCTCAACTTTGAGCTTTTGCTTGTCGTCGTTGATTTCTTTGATCTGTGCTTGGAATCCATTGAACGGTCCGTCAATAACCTTCACAGGCTGTCCGAGGAAGTAGCGAACTTCTGGCGATTCGGTATCTTTCTTCTCTTCGACCTTTCCCAAGATACGGCGCATCTCATCAGCTTGAAGCGCAGTTGGGCGATCTTTGGATGGACCTACAAAGCTCACGACACTTGGAATCGAAAGGATAATATCCACGATCTTCTTATCAATCGAAGCTTCGAGCAAGATATATCCAGGAAGGAAACTCTTGGATTTTACTTTTTTCTTGCCGTCGCGAACTTCAAAAACTTTTTCGTTAGGGATCACGACTTCCAATACGCGGTCAGCTAGCCCACGACGATTCATCTCATCTAAGATGTATGCCTTAACCTTGTTCTCATGTCCGGTAAAGCACCTAAGTGCATACCATTTCATTGTGGTGGCTTGTACTTCGCTCATGGGTTTACGTGGGTATCTTAGATTGAATAGACAAGGCGAAGGACGACTTCAAAAATCTTATCCACGCCAAAGACAAATACGGAAAAGATAGCACATAAAGCGAGCGTGACAATGGTCGCATCAATGAGCGATTCTCTCGAAGGCCAGGTGACCTTCTTCATTTCTTTGTTGACATCCGCAAAAAATCCGACGACTCTATCCTTCACGCTTTTGCGCTCCGGAGCTGCCTGTGTGGTTACGAGTGTATCTGCCATAATTCTCTTTTTTTGAGCGTAATGCTCTCTCTGGTCAACGGTAAAATTCGATTTTTGTAAACTCGCCCTTTCCAGAGCGATAATTACTTTTTTTATTTGCACGTCAGGAGGGAATCGAACCCCCAACCAACGGTTTTGGAGACCGCTACTCTACCAATTGAGCTACTGACGTAAGTCTTCTCCCCCGTAGCCGCAGGCTTCTCGCTTGCGAGTCTCCTTCACGCAGGCTACGAATACGGTAACGAGTAAAATTTATTTCGTTTCTTTGTGGATCGTACGCTTCTTATCGCGTGGGCAGAATTTGGTATATTCTACACGACCAGATTGCTTGCGCTTATTTTTCGTTGTCGAATAATTGCGCTCTTTGCATTCGGTGCACTCTAACGTTATAATGTCTCTCATATTCGTCTATAAATAAAATCGTTTGTTTCACACATCGCTTCGGCCACCGGTCGTTGCAACGAAAATCACTGTAGAGCGGGAGACGGGACTCGAACCCGCGACCAACAGCTTGGAAGGCTGTGACTCTACCAACTGAGTTACTCCCGCACAAAAAACTTTTCTCACGCACTCCGAGCTCACGATCGGGATTGAACCGACGACCTCGTCCTTACCAAGGACGTGCTCTACCAACTGAGCTACGTGAGCATTCGAAAATTGAGGATGGAGAATGAATTCTATTTTGCAATGTTCAACTCTCCATTTTCAATATCTCAAGTGGGCAGGGAAGGATTCGAACCTTCGTAGACTTCGTCAGCAGATTTACAGTCTGCCCTCGTTGACCGCTTGAGTACCTACCCTATAGTAATTGGCTCAATAATAACGAATTCGCCATGCAAGACCACCATGGTGGTCCTGCGACAGCGTTTTCGCAATTAATATGGAGCCGGCAGACGGACTCGAACCGACGACCTGCTGATTACAAATCAGCTGCTCTACCAACTGAGCTATGCCGGCACAAAAAATCAAATTCTCTCCCGCCGAAATGGCGAAAGAGAATTTAGCGGGGTAATAAGGATTTTGAGGGAATAATGGTTCCAATAAACGCTCTATATTGTTTAATCGAGGGTAGCCGCAGGCTTTACCCTGCAACCAGTTGGTTGGGGATTGTTAGTGGCTAATTACTCCGTATCAAACAGATTATACTTTATGATGCACCGGATAGCACTAAACCCATCTTTCCAGCCGATTTTTTTGCCTTCGGCATAGGTGCGTCCGTTATAGGATATGCCTACTTCGAAAATTCGGATATTTTCTGTTTTGGATAGCTGTGCAAGTTTCGCTGTGATCTCTGGCTCAAAGCCAAATCGCTTTTCTTTTAGTTGCAACCTCTTGAGGATCGGCAGACGGATTGCTTTGTAGCATGTTTCCATATCCGTTAAGTTCAGATTGCTCATCATGTTCGAGAGCCTCGTGAGGAATTGATTGCCGACCGAGTGCCAATAGTAGAGCACGCGGTGAGCTTCGCCTCCGACAAACCGTGAGCCAAACACCACGTCGGCTTTATTCTCAATGATTGGTCGCAACAGTTTCGGAAATTCCTGTGGATCGTATTCAAGGTCAGCATCTTGCACAACTGCGATATCGCCAGTAGCGGCGGCAAAGCCCGTATGCAATGCCGCCCCTTTGCCTTGATTGCGCTCGTGCGAAAATATTTTGACTTGAGGATGATTGCGAAAAATTTCGAGAGATGCCAACGTCTTATCACTCGAGGCATCATTGACAATGATGAGTTCGGTTTCGAGTCCCATCCCTGAAAGGTCAACACTCAAAACAGTTCGCACCAATTCTTGAACGGAACGCTCTTCGTTGTAAACCGGGATAATTACGGATAATAATTTCATGTGTGTAACGGGGATAAACAGCGAGCGTGGAAGTTCTGTTGCCCAAGGGGCACTTCAGGTGCCAGATTGGAATTACGCTTTTGTTTTCTTCGATCTCTGTGAAAGCAGTGCAATAATGCAGCCGATGATTGAGCTAAAAGTTATCTGCATACCCAAAGCAAAAGTTGCTGGTTGAAATTGGAATTCAACTTTAGCATTCCCCGCTGGCACTATGATTGCTTGTTGTGCGTAATTCGCTCGATAGATTTTTGTCTCAATGTCATTGACGTAACATTTCCATCCAGGGTAGTAGGTGTCGGTGAAGATGAGATAACAGACTGAATCAGTTCGCATTGAAATCAGAATATTTTCAGGCTCTGATTTTTCTACCGTGAGATGTGCATTCGTATAATCTCCATGCAATATCGAATCACCCTCATTCAATAGGAGACTTGCACCGAGGTTTGAGGTGTCAAGTAATCCTGAGTAAAGCAAAGTATCGGATTTGACGACAGTTGCATTAGATGCGAAATAGAATCGCGGCTTGTAGAAGCTGTTTTCGTAGATGTGCATTCCTCCATCTTCAAAGACTAACTTTGCATCTGATGAAGCAATGCTCCTCGATTTGGTGACGATATATTTTACACTTGCCAGACCTAACAATCGTAAATTTATGGAGTCCTTCGGAACGTGTCGTTTGTAAAAGACGGACATCGAAGCTGGTGTCAGACTTTCGAACGCATGAAGATCGGAGATATGAAAGATGTTCGCGGAGTTGGCCACAAGAATCATTTTATCAACACGATCATCAGCCCACACTACGTAACGTGTGTCTGCCGAATGTGTTTGTAAAAAATTTACGATTGAATTAGTCGGATAAATTGGGAAAGTCGTTTTGTCAAGTAATGGAAACCATGACCAGATGAATACAAGAAGTTGAATGCTGGTAGAAACGCAGACAATCAGAAGGAGTCGCTTTTGTGAAATAGAATTCTTGTAGTAAAGCCGGATAGCTACAAGAATGGGAATTGCTGCAACAATCGGAATCCAAAGTTCAAGGCTCCACAGAGAGTAGTAGTGCAGTGTCTTCTCGACCCTGCCAGTCATCCAACTTTCATTGCCAATGCCGAACGACGATTCCTTGATCTTCGAGGTAACCATCGTCGTTAACTTCTGCGATAGTGTGTCATGAAAAAATATTACGGCAGTGCAGATTCCTACAAGTCCGATGATGAAGGATGCAAATACTATATTGATTCGATTGACGATATTTCTGCGCGCGTTGCGAAATGTTTCGCTCCCGATAAACTGCTGAAACATCACTGCACCAATTACGCTCAGCGAAAAACTTGCAACGATGAAGTAGCGATGATAGAGAACCGAGTAGAGGGGAGTGAAAATCGGCGATGCAATTGATAAAATTGCAAGAATAATAAATGGCCGAAGCTCGCGATTCTTCCAAAAACTAAAACAGCCCCACACTCCAAACAGGGTTGGAAGAAATGTGAGCGCACCGTTGAAATTGATAACATCTGCTCCCGCGATATTCTTGAGTCCGAAAATTTGCGGTCCGCCAGCGAGTCCGGGGAAAAAGAAAATAGAGAGAAGGGGAATTGAAAGTAATCGCTGAACGATTGAGTATCCTTGATAGACAGATGAGGAGTTCAGAGAGCCACCGTGAAATAGAACAGTATAAAATAATTCGCCCACAGGCAACCACATGAATGCTGATAGTGCGAACGACCAAACGCCTACTACAATAAGAAGCAATATTCGCTTCGCAAGGGACTTTGGATTCGCTGATGGGGAGAAGAAAAATAATACTGCTACGATTATCGCAGCAAAAAAGCTTGTCTGAAAATTTCCGCCTAAGAATGACAGTGCAAGAAAAATCGCTGTGAAGTACAGGTTCTTCCTACCGTTACCGTCGAAGTACCGAAAGATCATAAGCACAGAATACGGCATCCAACAAAACGCAGCGATAATCCAGCGATACTCAGCATTCGTAATAAATAAACTGTTGAGCATGTAGGCCGAAGAAAATATTGCAGCAATCATCGGCGAAATTTTGAAATGCTTCAGTAGCAACACCATCCCAAACCCAGCAATGAGAAGTTCAAGCAGGGTTTGTATGAGGATGGTATCGGCGGCGCTAAAGATGAGCAACAGAAAATTCAGCGGGTCATAATTATTCGCCATCGTCTCGGCATACTGTGGGTAGCCACCGAGGATGTAGGGGTTCCAATACGATAGTCTTCCGCGTTGAAGCGCTTCTTGAGTTTGAATCTTATAAGGATAAGTTTGCAAGAGTCCGTCGGCAAGATAGTGGTTCTCGGCTTGTGGTGTGCCGTAGTGTCCACTGTAAGGAAGCGTCATCGTATCAATCATGTCCGATGGCAGGAAAGTCCGACCACCGAAAATGTAAGGATAAAAAGCTACGAGCAACAGCCCGACCAAGAATGCCGTCAGCTTAAGTAGCGGATAGTTTTGAGTATTATTCGCTTCGCTTTTTGTCACCGTTGAAACTTCTCCCTGATCTGAATTTCAGAAAAAACAATGCAATAATGAATAACGAAATGCTTACCAAACTCACTTGCACGCCAGCTTTGTAAATTGGTGGATCAAAAATGAAAACGATGTTTGATTCACCCGCTTTTAATGGCACACCCCTCATGCAATAATTTGTTTCGTAAATTTTCGTCTCAACTCCGTTCACTCTGCACATCCAACCTGGATAATATGTGTCGGTAAGGACGAGGACGCATGGAGAAGAGTTTGTAGCGTGTAACGAAATTTCGTTATCAGAGGCATGCACGATCTGCACATCGTCAGCGCCCGCAGTCAAGACATTTCCATACGTAGGTGCATCGCTAACATTGAATAATGCAGTTGAACCATCGAAGCGATCATCAAGTAAGTTCTGCAATACTGAGCTGTCGTTCGGTAACACTTTTGTTTGGTAGCAAAGATAAGCTCGCGGTTTGCAAAACATATTCTCGTAGATCGTCATCCCATCAGACGTAAACTCTCGTCGTAGATATGTTGTATCTACTGGGTGTTTATTGATGAGGATATGCTTCACATTCATTAACCCTAATAACCTTAGATTCACTGTGTCTGGTCTTGAATGAGCATCTGAGACAAGTAGCATCGAACGATTGGTTATGCTTTCATAACCATGATAATCAAATATGTCATAAACGTTCGAAGCATTTGATGTGAAGAGATATGGGTCACTCTTTAAATCGCGCCAAGTTGAATACTTGCTATGTGTAGTATCACGTTGTAGGAAATCTGTGATTTCATTCTTCGGATAAATCGGAAATTGTTTCTGATCAATTGCAGGCAACCAGCCTGATGTAAATGCGATTAATTCAGCTGAAGTCGTGACGCCGAGAATAAGGAGTAATTTTGACCGAGTTAATTTCTCTCGCTTGAAGAGATTTAGTGAAAGTAGCGAGATGAATGCTCCCAAAAGTGGAACCCACAGCATAATTGAGAATGAAGAATAATATTGAAGCGTCTTTTCAACCCGTCCGAGCATCCACGATTCATTATCTGTTCCAAAAGCAGAACTTGCAATGCCGGGCGCAATCAGCAACGTTAGTTTCTTCTGTGCAAGATCATGATTCATTGATAAAAATATCCAAATACCGACGACTGCGATCACCAGCGCGTCGAATGAATATTGTAGGATGCGAAAATACTTTGTAAACCAAGTTGAGTTAAAAGATTCGCGTAAGAGCGATTCTAATGTTGCAGCTCCGATAACTGCGAACGCGAACGAAGCAACAATAAAAAAGCGGTGATAAAGAAAAGCGAAAAGTGGAGTTGCAATTGGCAGTAACACCCCACAAGCCGCAATAACAATAAATGGGCGAACAGTTTTATTCTTCCAGAGATAGAAGCATCCGAAGAGTGCAAACACAATCGGAATGAAACCAATAGCGCCGTTAAAATACATGACATCAAGCCCGACAATTTTGCGAAGGTTATATGACTGCGCACTTCCTGGCAGTCCTGGGAGTGCAAAGGTGATGAGAAACATTGGTATCGAGATCAGTCGCTGAATCAGTGTGTAGTCAACCCCTGCGTACGAAGCATTAAACCTTCCGCCATGGAAGAGTGCATGAAAAAATAATTCAAGACTCGGAAACCACATGATCGCTGAGAGTGCGAAGGCGGCAACTCCGATAAATGCGACTGATCGTAATCGTACAAGGAATGCGGGCTTAGCTCCAGCATTCGGATACATCAAAAAGATGATTACGAGTATGAATGCTGCATAGAATGCTGTTTGGAATGTACCTCCAAAAAAAAGTAGAGCGAGGAAGAGAGAAGCGTGAAGCAAATCAGAAAATCGTTTGTGTGAAAAATATCTCATGCTCATCAACACGACAAACGGCATCCAACACATCGCTGCAAGAATGGAGCGATTATGCGCGGTCGTGATAAAGAGGCCATTGAGCATGTAGCCAACCGAGAAAATAAAATTTACTCCGCGCGATACGCCGACGAATCGGAGCAAATAAATCATCCCGATACCCGCAATAAGCAATTCAAGAATTGTTTGCCAATGGATTACCGTAACTGGATCAAACCAGAGGAGCAAGATATTGAGGGGATCAAAATTATTTGCTAATGATTCGGCATACTGTGGATAGCCGCCCAAAATGTGAGGATTCCAGTACGCTAGCTCCCCGTTACGTAGTCCCTGTTGAGTGAGTAATTTATAAGGATAAGTCTGCGCAAGTCCATCGAAGATATAATGATTTTGTACTTGGGGAGGAGTAAATTCCGATTTGTACGGAGCAGTGAGCGTATCAAAAAGATCGGAAGGAAGAAATGTTTTATCTCCAAAAATATATGGAAAGAAAGCAATGCCAAGAACAACCACCAAAGCGGCATGAAGCCACCAAACCTTATACCGTTGGAATTGAAGGGCAGAGCTGATCACGATTTTTCCGAACCAACAAAAAGTATTCGCTCTTTTTTAGCCGCAATAAATTTGCCGACATTGAGAAATGCCGGAGTTGCATTGTTCATGTGTTGTTCATAAAGCGAGTTCTTTATCTCGGAAGTAAATTCTTCCTCAACAAACTTTGTCGAGAGTCTTCCTTCCGTGAAAGTATTATTATCCATCACAAAACTTGCGAATGGAATAGTGGTTGAAACACCGACGATTCGCATTTCACCAAGAGCACGTTTCATCTTTGCGATTGCATGTTCACGATTGTTATCCCAAACAACTAACTTCGCAAGTAATGAATCGTAGTAGCCCGATACTTCAAGCCCAGCGAAGAGTGCGCTATCGTTGCGAACGAAAGCTCCACCTGAATGTCTGACAAATGAAACAGTGCCGAGACTCGGCAGAAAATCATTCCATACATCTTCCGCTTGGATGCGAACTTCGATGGAGTGACCGCGCGAGACAATATCTTTCTGCTTCATCCGAAGTGCATTGCCTTCGGCGATACTGAATTGCTCGCGTACCAAATCTAAGCCCGTACAGAATTCTGTAACTGGATGCTCAACTTGCAATCTGGTATTGACTTCGAGAAAATAAAACTTACCACTCTCATCAACCAAGAACTCTACTGTGCCAGCGCCTTCATATTTCGCTTCTCGGATGAGCGAGACAGCGGCTTCGCCCATTTCCTTGCGCATTGCATCCGTTAAGACTACCGAAGGCGATTCTTCGACAAGTTTTTGATTTCGTCGTTGTACAGAGCACTCACGCTCACCAAGATGAATAATATTTCCCCTTGAATCTGCGAGGATTTGGAATTCGATATGTCGCGGACGAGTGATATATTTTTCGATATATACACGATCATCATTGAATGAACTCAGTGCTTCGCTCTTTGCGCGGAGCAATGCTTCTTCAATTCCACTTTCAGATTCCACGATTCGCATTCCCTTGCCTCCGCCACCAGCGGCGGCTTTGAGCATGACCGGATATCCGATCTGTGCGGCAATGTTCTTTGCTTCGGAAGCATCTTTGAGTGCCTTTGTTGTTCCTCCTGGAGTCGGGACACCGAGTTTCTTTGCGAGCGTTCGGGCCTTTGTCTTATCACCAAGGAGATCAATGGCTTCAGGCGTGGGACCGATAAATTTTATTCCCGCATTCTGACATGCTTCAGAAAAATGTGCATTCTCCGACAAAAATCCATAGCCTGGATGGACTGCGTCTGCCCCAGTTTTTTTTGCAATTGCAAGAATTTGTTCACTGTCAAGGTATGATTCTTTCGGTGTATTTCCAGCAAGTTTGTATGTGTGACTCGCTGCGCGTGCATAGAGCGCTGTTGCATCATGTGGCGAAGCAACAGCTATGCTTTGGTAGCCACATTCATGCGCAGAGCGAATCACGCGAAGCGCGATCTCGGAACGGTTCGCAATAAGTATTTTTTTAAATTGCATCTTTATTTCAACTCTACAATTGTTACTCCCATTCCACCATCTGTGCGATCAGCAAATTTAAATGTTGCGACATCTGGATTATTCTTCAGCGATTGCTGAATTCTCCGCCCAAGAGCGCCAGAGCCTGTGCCGTGCAATATCTCTACCTTCGCTGCACCACGAGCAACCGCGGTAGCGAGAAATTTTTCGACTTCAACGACTCCTTCATCGCCGTATTTGCCGCGAAGATCAATGCGAGGAGAGAACGCATCCTCGAAGAATGTGCCGAATTGCTTAATCTTCCGATCTTCAATTCGCGCTTCGGCATTCGAGATGACTTCGAGTTGGTCAAACTTTGCCTTCATCTTCATCATGCCGAACGCAACTTCAACTTCATTTCCCTTTATGCTCACCACTTCGCCAACTTGCGTAGGATTTGATCGGAGCTTTACCTTTGCTCCCATCTTAAACTCTTCGTGCGGTTCAATCGTCGGCGCATTTACTGTTTTATTCTCCGCGACTTCTTTCTCGATGCTCTTAAGTTCTTCTCGTTGTTTTATGCGAAGCGCGGAAAGCTCGGCTTGTTTCTCGACGGTGCGATCACCGCCTGAAGCCGCTTCGCGGGCTTCGCGAATGGCGCGTTCAACGAAGCTGTTAGCTCTCGAGAGAAGTGCATCTGCTTCGTTGGATGCCGCAGAGAGAATGCTTTTTTTCTGAGTCGATAATTCTTCCGCTAATCTTTCGTACTCTATTCGTTCAATGCGTGAACGCCCAAGTTCTTTTTCAATCTCTGCTTTTTTTGCAGCAAGCTCTTGCTCTTTAGTATGAAGCGAATGAAGCAGTTCATCGAGTCGTGATGATTTACCGCCACTTAATTCTCTGGCATGGGTAATTATGCGCTTTGGCAATTCATATCGCTCGGCAATATCGAAAGCATGTGATGACCCAGGAATACCCATCCGGAATCTATAGGTCGGCTTCAAATCTTCTTGACTGAATTCCATCGAGCCATTGATTGCACCTGCATAGGTTTCTCCAAATGCGGCAAGTCTGCCGAAGTGAGTGGTAGCTATTGTGAAGCCACAATTTTTTGTCAGATGCTCCAAGATACTCTCCGCCAAAGCTCCGCCTTCTTCGGGTGCTGTGCCAGAGCCGATTTCATCGAGCAATACTACGCTATACTCATTCGCTTGCTCTAAAATATCTTTGAGCGAACGAATGTGTGAGCTAAAAGTCGAGAGATCATCAGCGATGGATTGCGAATCCCCGATGTCCACGTAGAGTCCATCGGAAAAGGGAAGTACAGCACCAGGATTGGCAGGAATAGGCAAACCCGCATGACTCATCAAGATCAAGATGCCAACAGTTTTAAGAAGCACAGTCTTACCGCCAGCGTTTGGTCCAGTTAAAATAAGTGTGCGTTTGTCGTCATTGAGATCAAGAGAGAATGCAACAGTATTTGCTCTGCCTAATTTTGTGATGAGAAACGGATGCCGTGCTTCTCGAATTGTAATGAGATTATCCCGAACGGATTTATTTGAAGCAAGAGTTGGTGTATCCGCCTCGATCGCGATCGCATATTTACTTTTTGCATAGATCGCTTCCAAGTGTCCGGCGATTTCAAGCGAGCGAAGAAGTTGCGGAACAGCTGAACGTAAACGGTCGGTAAGCTCTCGTAAAATTCTATCTATTTCCCGTTGCTCGGCAAACTCGAACGAGCGAATTTCATTATTGAGTTCGATTGTCTCGGTTGGCTCGATGTAGATTGTCTGGCCTGTCGCCGAGACAGTGTGGATCATACCTGCAACTTTGCGCTTATGCTCCGACTTTACAGGAATTACTGAACGACCTTCGCGTTGCGTAATAATTTCTTCTTGCAACAAATTATCTTCGCTCAATTTCCGAATGAGTGCGGATAATTTCGTCCGTAGCCTTTCGCTTGTATTGATAATATCTTTGCGGATGCGATGAAGTTCTGAGCTTGCGTTATCTTTTATTCCACCTGTTTCTTCGAACACCGAATCAAAAGCGAGTTCAATCAATCTATCTTCGAAAAGATGCACAGCCGATTTCCAGATTGCTTGTGAATCTTTCGACCGCTTAGCAAAAAAATCTCGAAGAAAACGCATCGCTCGGAGCGAGCGCAGTACGGGCAAGCCTTCGTCAGAATATATCGTGCTTCCAGCAATCTCAACTTTATGCAAAATCATCCGAATATCCGAGAGTCCATCAAAACTTGGCGATTCACCGAATCCGACGAGCACGCGAAGTTCGTCAACTTCGGCGAAGGAGTTGAGAATGTCCTCGCGTTTAAGCTTTGGTAGCAATTCTTTTGCAAGTGCGTACCTGCCGATGGGAGAGTGTGCAAACTGCAAATGCGCAGCGAGAATCTGATCGAACTCCAATGCCTTTGCGGCGCGCCTGAATTGACGAGGAACATCTCGGAGAAATTGCTCGCGGAGTGTTTGTGTGCTGGTGGCGAAATCGAGCTGTTCAGTTTGATCTGTCATGATAAATGTGTGGGAGTCCGATTGAATCACTTAGCGCAGAGAGTCAGCAGGCATTGTCTCGAATACATCGTTCGAGAGTGAAGCCACCAGAGGCTTCAGCTGAGATACGAACATCGTGCCTGAACGCAATATGATAGGATAGGTCACGGATGCATTCGCAACTTTCGGAGAAGGCATATCAAAAATGCGTAAGAATCCGAGTAAGAGTCCCAAGACAAGAATGGTGCGGATAACAGCAAAGACGAGTCCGAGAATTTTATCCGCTCCGGCAAATATTCCGCTCTTCGGTGTGAGAAATTTCCTCAAAAACTTCCCTAATATATAGATGATTATGAAGAGCACGAAAAATCCGGTAACTGGCTGAAGGAAAGTATTCCCGAAGCCAAGCATTTTGCCGAATGGAGTCGCGAAGGCAGTAGCGATGAGAATAGCGCCGATGAGTACAAATAAAGAAGCCAATATCCAGAGCGCACCCTTCTTCCAGCCGAGGTAAGCGGAGAGTACAATTAGTGCGACTATGAGAATATCTATCATCATGCCGATAATTTCATCTTAACAATTTCTTGCACCATTTTCCCGTCAGCTTTGCCCTTGAGTTCTTTCATCAGAACTGGTATCACCTTGTTTGTGTCGGCAGGACCGGTTGCACCTGTTTCTGCTATCACTTCTGCGACGCGTTTCTCGACATCTTCGCGGCTCATTTGCTGAGGCAGATAAAATGAAATAACGTCAAGCTCCGCTTTTTCTTTATCGGCAAGCTCTGGGCGGTTATTGGTGCTAAATAGCTCCATCGCCTCGCGTCGCTTCTTCGCAGCAGTCATGAGGAGTTTCATTTCCTCGTCAGGAGTCATCTCGCGGTCCGCTCCACTTTTTTCGAAGTCGAGCACTAATGCACGAATGCTTCGGAGTGTTTCGATCTTGATTTTCTCGCCAGCTTTCATCGCCGCGGTAAGGTCGGTATTGATTTGATCTTTTAATGCCATGCTTGAACTTGGTTAACGCCTGCGTATTATCAAACGTATTAGTTACAAATTTACGGAAGATCGGCACGAGTATTTGTAAACGGAGAATCTGTCGAAACCATTTATTACACCGCAGAGCACCCTAAAATGTAGTAAATTGCAGAAAATAGTTGATACCGAGTAATGGTTTCTTCACAAGAAAAGATGGTAGTCCTGACTGATGAGCGGAGTGACCCCGCGACCTTCGTGGCGGAGATCAAGCGTTCGACGCGCTTCGATGCCTTTGCCGTAGGCTTAGGTGGTATAGCGTTGGTAGTGCTCGTTGCCTTCATTATCAAGGACTATTCACCCTTCATCGTAGCGGCGGCATTGTTCCTCTTACTGTTTCCTTTTCGGGAATACCGAGCTGCTCGCACGATCATGTTTACTGGGGGAATACTCCTGGGGTTCTGGCTTTTCGTAACGCTTGCGAGTCTGCTATTTCCTTTTATTCTTGGATTGCTTATCGCTTATCTCTTCAATCCTGTGGTTGGATGGATAGAGGAGAAATGGAAAATCTCACGCGGATGGAGTTCGCTGGTCATAGTAGTTCTGCTCATCGGAATTGTGACGGGCTTAGCACTTATACTGATTCCTATGCTCGTCGAGCAACTGCAAGCTTTACTGGGAGTGATTTCGCAGTATATGCAAAGTTCGTCATTAACGTTCGATGAAAAGGGAATCAGAGAATTCTGCCTAAGAGTCGGTTTACCACAATCCTTTGTGGATCAATATGTCACGCATGAGATACTTCCAAAGGTGAAGGAAATAACAGGTCAGATGCCGAATATTATTATCACCATACTTGAATCAATACCAACCTATGCAACGCGAGTATTAGATCTTGTTATCATACCTGTTGCGGCGATTTATTTCTTGAAAGATTGGAATGTGATGATTGACAGCATTCAATCGCTTATCCCGCAACGACATCGCCCTTCGTTTATTTCCACCTTCCAACGAATTGATAAAGTTCTTTATGGTTACATGCGTGGGCAATCAACGGTTGCGGTAATTATCGGCACCTTAGGTGCGATCACCTTTAGCATTATCGGAATTCCGTATGCAATATTAATCGGTCTTGCAATCGCATTACTCGATCTCATTCCATTCATCGGCTTAATTTTTAGCATTCTGATTGTCGAGGCAGTAGTCATGATTACCATGCCGATGAACCTGTGGAATTTGCTGTCTCCGATTATCGTCGTCGGAGCGTTGCATACATTCGAGAATTATTATTTGGGTCCGCGTATCGTCGGAAAAGGAATCAATATTCCGCCCGTACTCATCATCATGTCGCTCTTTGTCTTTAGCTTTTTTATGGGTTTCCTCGGAATGCTCATCGCTGTGCCGCTCACAGGAATTATTATGCTCTTCGTTCGTGAATATCGTCAAGCGCTTGTTGAGCATCCTTTGATGTAAATGGCGAAAGGCACACTCTACATCGTCTCTACGCCAATCGGCAATCCCGCCGATATAACTCAACGTGCAATCGAAGTGATTACTGACTGCGCAATCTTGGTCTGTGAGGAGACGAAGCCAACCAACCGATTGCTCGCTCGGCTGAAACTGCAGAAAGAGTTATTACTCTTGAATGAACACACGACCCAAGAGGCAACTGCAGAAGCTGTTCAAATACTTGAAGATGGAAAAAATATCGCTCTCATCTCTGATGATGGTACACCACTCGTTGCTGACCCGGGGAGTGAGTTAGTCCGAGAATGTATCGAACGAGGCATTAGTGTGGTGCCAATACCTGGCGCGTCGAGTATTCTTGCGGCGATTGTAGCGAGCGGATTCGCACTTACCTCATTTACCTTCTGCGGATTTTTACCTCGCGATAAGCAGGAGCGAAAATCCGTCGCTGCATCTTATAAGAATCGAAAGGAGACATTGATATTTCTTGAAGCCCCGTATAGACTCGCTCAATTATTGCAGGATATGGCAGATGGCCTTGGCAAAGAACGCAAAGCTGTGCTCGGTATGAATCTCACGGTGGAAACCGAACAATTCAAGCGCGGGACACTTGGATTGTTGCTAGAATATTTTACGGAACATCCGTTCAAAGGTGAGTTTGTGCTTGTGATTGAAGGTAGTGGGCATTCATTATTACCTCAGCGCAACCAACGCCATCAAAAACTATAAACTTCATGCTTCTTGTTTGCTCAAGGTGAAAGAAGGATTCGGAGTTGTTTTCGTCAGCGCAGTTATCGCATTAGCTTTGGCGTTGCCCATTGTGGGCAGAGCGCAAACTCGGACGATTGAAGTTGCCATTTCTTCAATCAACGATTCACTCATCACACTTCCCGACGATTTTATTATCCCAAGTTCTCTTGCATTAAAACTTGATAATACGATTGACTTGCGCAGTCCTTCGGATTTTTCACTTGATACGAACCTTCGTTTTATCGTGCTCACACCACTCCTACGAAATACTGTTTTCGGTGTAGCCGTCGGAAGTATGGAAAAATTGCCATCGCATGTGCTACAGATTCGTTACTCGGTGTTGCCAATTAATCTCAAGCGCTCCTATACACTCTATCCTTTGCCCAATCAGAAAATAGATAGTGTTAGAATACAGCATATTGATTCGTCACATCAGCCATTATCCGTTGAACAAAATCCCCAGCAGCAAAGGGAATTAGCGCTCACGAAATCTGGTGGTATCACTCGCGGTATCTCCGGTGGTTCGACTCAGGACATTGCATTCACCAATAGTTTTAATCTCACGTTCGCTGGCGATCTCGGCACAGAGCTTTCATTCAAAGGCGCATTGAGCGAAGAGTCAACGCCAATACAGCCTGAAGGCAATACGCAAATACTGCGCGATGTTGATCGAATATATCTTGAAATAAATGCAGGAAAAATATTTGCTGCGACGCTCGGTGACTATACGCTCGACCTCAACCCTAAATTAAGAGTGCTTGCGAATACGAACTCTGAGTACGACCAGATCTTTGCTAAATTCACACGCAAGGTACTTGGTGCAAAAGCGGATGTGCTCGCCGGACCAACCGAAATAATCGTCAGTGGCTCTGCCACCAAAGGAAGATTTTCTACACTCGCGTTTGCTGGACTTGACGGAGTGCAAGGACCCTACAGGTTGCAAGGAAAAAATGGCGAGCGCAATATCATCATCGTTGCAGGCACGGAGCACGTCTTTATTGATGGTTCGCAACTTATGCGCGGAGAGTTGAATGACTATGTGATTGATTACGGCCTGTCAGAGATTCGGTTTACGAATAAACGATTTATTTCTTCCCAATCGCGGATTACTATTGACTTTGAATACACCGACGAGCAATATAGTCGCTCGCTTGTCGCCACGTCGCAGACATCATCATTTTTTGATGACAAGATAAGATTGAGCACAAGCTACATTCGCGAAGGTGACGATAAGGATAATCCAAAAATTTTATTACTTAGCGATTCCGATAAAACCATTCTGCAACGCGCTGGCTCAGATCCATTGAAGGCTGGGAAGAGCGGTGTCATATTCATTGGGCGCGATTCAAGTGGCAGAGCGAAAGGCAACTACATAAAAGTTGATTCACTTATTACCGGGATCGAACGCATCTTTTTTCGCTATGCACCATACGATACGGCTGCATCACTCTATAATGTGAGCTTCGGTTTTAGTGGTAGTGGGAAGGGAGCATATATCCGTAACGGAATAGGAGAGTATTCCTTTGTGGGAAGTGGTCTTGGGGATTATGATACGACAATGTATTTTCCATTACCAACACGTAGTCAACTTTTTGCGACGCAACTCGTTGTTCGACCAATCAGTCCTCTGATTATAGGTTCTGAATTTGCATTGAGTGATTTCAATGCCAATCTTTTCGCATTGCCAAATGGCATCCAAGATAATGCCTACAGAATTTTCGGTTCGTTCCATGATACCATCGGCAGAGCCGTTATGAGCGTGCATTATGCTGAAAGATTTACTGGCTCGCAATTTAATCCTATTGATCGAGATCGTAAGGTGGAAGAACTTCGCAACTACGGCATCGATCAATCAGCGAATAGCGCAGTAGGGTTACCTCTCGCAGAGCGCGAGCGGAAGGTTTCGACTTCGCTTGGACTGACGCCACTCTCCTTAGGAGTTGACTACGGTCTCTTCACTCGCGGAAGAGATCAATATAAGGCAGAGAGATTTGCAGGGTATATGACTCTCACCGAAGACACCGCATTCTTCCCACGTACTCAAGTCACGTTCGCCAAAATCAATACCACCGACTCTGTTACATTATCAAATTCAGTATGGAGTACAATCACTGGCTCGATCAAGAAATCATTTATTCAAGGATTGTTGCGCCTCACGCCCTGTTTCATGTTCGAAACAAATTCGCGACAAGCCAACCTTATCGGAGTAAATGATTCGCTAATCGCCACATCGTTTCGTTTTCATCAGCTAACTCCGTCGGTTGATGTTGTTATCGGGAATAATATAGCATTCGGATTGCAACTTCAACTTCGCTCGGATGATAGCGCAACCTCTGGTGCGTTCGCGCACACAAGTGATGCGACGACAATTCTCTTTAATTCGCGCCTTACGAATCTCTCAGGATTTTCCAGTCAACTCGATCTTGGAGTGCGCAAGAAAAATTATGCAGATAGTGTATCAACGACGAGGAATGGTGGCAATGCGTCAAGTTTCCTGATGCGATGGATTCCGAGGTATCAATCAGCAAATAATATTCTGAGTATTGACGGACTCTACGAAGCCTCCGAGCAGCGTGCGGCACGAGTAGAGCGGATATTCTTCCCCGTCCAAAAAGGACTCGGTAGTTACCGTTACCTCGGCGATCTCAATGGCAATGGTAAACAAGACCCCGAAGAATTTGCGCTGGCTCGGTATAGCGACGAAGGCGCATTCATCCTGTTGAATATCCCAACTGAGGCATTGTTTCCAGTGACGGATTTGCGTTCGTCGCTTCGATTGCGATTGAGTCCACTCAATTATCTTTCTACCGAAACTTCGGTGCGAATCGAAGAAAATAGTTCTGACGCGCATACATCGGACATCTATTTATACAAGCTCTCACATTTTCTGAATGATTCAACCACGCTCCGAGGCACGATCGAACTTCAGCAAGATGTGAATGTATTAGAGAATAATGCCACGCAAAATTATCGGCTTCGTTATCAAGAGAGAAAAAATCTTGTGCAGTATAACACTGGTCCTGAGAAATCATACCTCCGTGAATTATCTCTTCGCGGAAGGTTTCATCTTTCGTATGAAATCGGCAATGAAACCGAGCTAACGCAAACTATAGATAATCTCACGGCTGATACGCATTCACTCGGTCAAACTCATTCTACAAAACGAATTGATGTTCGTTCTGAGTGGAACTACGAGCCATATATTTCACCGTTCGGCTTTACGTTGACTGGAGAAATATCTTCCGCAACAGATCATACTCCCGCACCAGTAACGAATGCCTTTCTCAATAGCCTCAGTCTCGGTATTCGTTACCGAATCTCGAACTCAACTCGTTTGCGATTTGAACTCGGACGTGATGAACTTAGACTCAGTGGAGGCTCAACTTCATTTACGAATGTCTATTCACTCACGCAAGGACGCAATCCGGGAAGTACTTGGCTCTGGGGGATTTCGTTTGATCTGCAGTTAGCTTCCGGGATTGTGCTCACCTCAGTGTATAACGGCAGATCAGAATTAAGTTTTGATGCTACGCGAAATGTGATCCACACTGCCCGAGCAGAAGTCAGAGCTTCATTCTAATTCCCCTCTGTAGTGACGAGCATAAGCGTCTGTGTATCATGGTTCATGTTTATACCGTTGCCCTGACCCCATAAAATGATTATTCCCTGTTCTGCGTTATAAGGCTCCATCTATTTTATGTGTGCGATGAAACCGAGTATTACAGCAGCAAACCAGACAGAACTATGCGAGCAGAAAGCCTCGCAGGTCATGCGCTGGATTTCGGAGATGGAAGACGTTGCCAAGACAGAATTTGCCGTCGTCCGTCTATTCGAGCAAGGCGTCTTGCCTGAAGGCACAAAGGGGTTCTTGCATATTCTTCTTGAGTCGCAGTTCGTCGGGGATAGGACTGGACTCGAATTACAACCGGAAAAAATTCGAGAACTACTCATTGAGGCTTTCCAAAATACAGCTCACTATTTACTCAGCCCACAATCATTCCTTGCCGATTTCCTCACACTTGATACTGATTCGATCAACATTAGTACCGACGTACTTTTACGCCTAAGCTATCTTGTTGACTATCCGTACTTCAGCGAGTGGATAGACGAGTGGCTTGATGCTCGATGCTCGAAAGGGAATAGTGCGATTCCAAAATCTGCATTCGAGGAATTTCTCTTTCAAACCGATCAACTCGTTACACAAAATGTAAGCACGGAGGAGTTGGCTACGCTGTTGGAACCGCTGATTCATTTCTACGGCGGTGATCGCTTGCCAGATGAAATGGCATGGACATTTTTTGAGGATAAGCGTTTGCAGAGTGCCGATAGTGCCGAACATACAGGGTTCGATGCATCTGAACTTGCTATCGCACTAAAAGAGGCGAAGCCGATGAGTGAGCCAATCCAAAGTTCTGATGATTTTGCGCCTATCCCCGAATACGATTCGTTCTTGAAAGAATTGCGAGAGATCGGTGTGATACTCCCACCTCCACATAAAGATCACTCGGTCGCCACTGAAGCTTCGCTTCCGCCGATGGAGATATTTCTTTCCAAAAAAGCTCGGACAAAATTAATAGAGAAAATTTTTCAAGGCAATGAGCTTGAGTACAATCGCGCAATGGATCAACTCAATACCTCCGCTGATTACAAACAAGCGCAATTAAATTTGCGGACAATTTTAGGAATGTACAAGGTTCGAGCAGGTTCTAAATCTGCTCTTCGGCTTGAATATGCACTACATCTCCGTTACGGAATACAAGTCGAAAATATACTACCATGAAATTCATAGATCAAGCCAAAATTTCTGTTACTGCCGGTAAAGGTGGCGATGGTGTCATCGCATGGCGCAAAGAAAAATATGTACCCAAAGGCGGACCCAACGGTGGCAATGGCGGACCGGGTGGCAATGTCATCTTCATGGCTGATCCTCAGCTCTCGACTTTGCTCGATTTCCGATATGTCAGAAAATATGAAGCGCCAGACGGCAACCCTGGCGAAGCGGATAATTGCACCGGAAGAACAGGCACTGATCTTGTCATTCGCGTACCAGTCGGTACGGTGATTAAAGACGGCGTGACCACGGATGTTCTCGCTGATATGATCGAGCCATTTCAACAAGCAGTAATTGCGAAGGGCGGCAAGGGTGGCTTGGGAAATAATTTTTTCAAATCACCAACCAACCAAGCGCCACGTCATCGCACTGTCGGCAAACCCGGCGAAGCGTTCGAGCTTGAGTTAGAATTAAAACTTCTTGCTGACGTCGCTCTCGTTGGTTTTCCCAACGCTGGAAAATCTACACTCATTAGCAGAATATCTGCGGCGAAGCCGAAGATTGCAGATTATCCGTTCACAACGCTTGTACCAAATCTCGGAATCGTCAGTGCACCGGAAGACCACAAGTCCTTCGTTGTTGCTGATATTCCCGGTCTCATCGAGGGAGCAAGTGCGGGCAAGGGATTGGGTATTCAATTCTTGCGACATATCGAGCGCTCGAAAGTATTGCTTTTCTTACTCGACGGTTCCGACACTCTGCAAACTCCGGAAGAGTCTTATGCAATCTTGAAAAAAGAACTGAAAACATTCAGCAAAGAACTCATCGGCAGACCCAAGATTGTAGCCATCACAAAATCAGATGCCTTCACTCCTGAACAAGTTGAGGAGTATTCCAAAATTTCGTTTGATCGGAAGAAACCACTCATCATCAGTGCTGTCGTAGGTACAAACATCCCGACGTTGGTATCCAAACTTTGGGATCTGCTGAAAAAAGAGCAGGCTTTATGATTTATTTTTATCTTGCAATTGGCTCCGTTGCCGGAGCGATTCTTCGGTATCAATTGGGTTTGTGGATTCCGGGACTTGCGACAGACTCTGCGGGATTTCCGTGGTCAACACTACTCATCAATGTGTCTGGCTCTCTGGTGATGGGTTTCTTGGTAGAGTATTTCGATTCATCAGCTTCGACCAAAGAAATAAAGTTGATGCTCACCGTCGGTTTCTGCGGATCTTTCACCACGTTCTCTACATTTTCGCACGAGACAATATCGCTCTTCAAAGATGGAAGACTTGGTGTTGGACTCTTATATGTTGGTCTAAGTTTCGCACTTGCTGGCGGAGGATACGTGCTGGGGTATCTCGGTGCACGTGCACTGAAATGAGGGGACTAATTTTTTTGTGCCTAGAGTCGGACTCGAACCGACACACCATTACTGGCGGCAGATTTTGAGTCTGCTGCGTCTACCAATTTCGCCATCCAGGCATTTTCAAACGGGAAGCGATTAACACTTCCGACTTCGTATAGATTTCCTTATCTCGTAATCTCTAATATCTGAAACTCCAACGTGCCGGCGGGTACTTTTACTTGTACCATTGCGCCGACGGCATTATTCAAGAGTGCTTTACCAATCGGTGAAGAGACAGAAATTTTGCCACCTTCAAAATCGGCATCCTCAGCGGAGACGATCTGGTAGGTTGCCTCTTTCTTGGTTTTCTTATTCACGACGCGTACCTTCGTGAGCATCCCAACTTTATCGAGCGAAATCTGCGATTCGTCAATAATGGTCGAATTCATCAGCATCACTTCCATTTTATGGATGCGAAGCTCCAATAGCCCTTGCTCTTCGCGGGCTGCGTCATACTCTGCATTTTCCGAAAGATCACCTTGTGCGCGAGCCTCGGCAATTTTGCCGGCGATCTCTTTTCGAGCGTGAATCTTCAGGTGCTGAAGATCTTTCTCAATCTCCGAGAGCCTCTCGCGCGTCACATATACTACTGAATGTCCTGCCATACACAAATAAATAAAAGAAGGCATCCGCCGAGGCGAATACCTTCTTTCGGATTTTAAGTTTTATACTAAAGAGATTTTTTCGTCATTCTGTTCCCAAAGGGGGAGAGGATGCTTTAGTTCAGACAAGCAAGAAACGCCATTGATGACCACTTACATGACGAAAACAGAATAAAAGGATACTGCGAGCAGAAAAATAGGTGATGATGAGCATTGTTTGAGGATATCGCTTTTCGTAGTTTTGTATCAACAAGTTCATGCTATTGCATGAGTCATTTTTTCAATAAGACAAATACTACAACGATGAACATCCAATCACAAAGCTGGCAAGACTTACAAGTCGCACAGCCAATAGACCCGAAATCAATTATCCTGTCAGCGGCGCTCAACAGCACAACCGGTACATGGCAGAGAAGTACGAACGCACTTCAGACTGCATGGTCAGGTACGAATGCACTTGCATTTACTGGCAATAATACAAGTGTCGCATCCTATGACCTAACAGACGGTGCCACAGTCGTTGACGCTGCTCAGTGGACAATTGCGCATCAAATGGTAAACGCTGCGACCAATATCGCGCCGAGCATGAACAAAGTCGTCTTCGTTCGCGCAGGCGAAATATGGGACAACAAACTCGAACTCAATTTCGGGGCATCGAGCTACAATAATGTTCAGCTGACATTCCGCGATAATCTCGGAACATCAGGGCAGTTCGTAAACGGCGCAACAGGCGGAGTACCGGTGTATAATTTCGGGAATGGAATAACCGGAAATCAGATTCTGCATTTAACGATTGCCTACCCAGGGGTTTACTCAATGGTATTGCTAATGGTACTCTCAAGCAATTGGAGCACGTTTGAATTCGAGCTAGTGGTATTGCCATAAATAAACGAATACCCTCTCCATGAAGATTGGGGAGGGCGCTGAGATTCAAACAGTCAAACTCACGTTAATTACAAAATTTTACCATGCCACCTCTAAGAAATAATATCGTCACTGGACGGACAATTATTGGGACAACTGAAGACAATCTGCTTTTAGGCACTCGAGCTAAGAATTCGAGTATTCCATTGTCGCCAATTGACTCACCTCTTCGGGTTCATACCAATTTACTCAATCCGGGTTGGGTAAGATTTAGCAAAAAAACAGGTGGTATTAGTTTGGCGCAAACACATACCATCTTTGTGCATGGCAAGCCAGTCCTCCATCCATGCCAAACAGGGAACGAATGTAGTTGTGACGGTACATGTATTGGCGACCAGAATCCTAATTTCACAAAAAGAAAGCAGACAATTGCTACAACGCTCGGTTCAGACCAACCAGGGGGTACAGGAGGCGGTAAGGTATGTTATACAGATATCTGGGTAGATGACTACAGTGGATGTCCAAATGGCGTTTATAACCCTCTGCTCTGTCCGGGGGGGTACACAGTTAAAGTCCCAATTGCTTGCCCAGATGACGGCAATAATGGCCTCGGTGGTTTTGGTTTAGACCCAACAGGTGGAGGCTTTCGACCAAGCGGGGGCGGGAGTATGGATCCAGATGATAAGAACACAAACAAGAAGGATGGCACCAAGGTACCGATTATAATCACATCGAAAACAAAATTACTAAAATTTAAAGGTACAAAATTCGAGTTACCAGATTGGAATGACAATGACCTGGGAAGTAAGAGAGATGCAACGAAAACAAGCAGTACGTCTAACTATTTAAAGGAACTTAATGAAAAAAAGAAGCAACTCACAAGCGACACCAATGAACTCAAAGAAATCCTAAATCAACTCAAAACTTCAACAAAAGAAGATAATCAGTCTGATCTAAATAAGTTGATAGATTTAATTCTAATTCTTCTCCAGATTGCACTACGTAATCTCCCTAAGACACCCCAAACCCCAGGGTCAGATTGGGATCCTGATGCCATTGATGCTGAGCGTAAAAGAACTTCTTTGAATCTCGAACTTGATAGAATTAGTTCTTCGCTTTTAGAATTGCTTTCAAAATTGAACAACGACCCAAATTTTTTTCTCCCAGGTATAAGCAACACTGATTTAAGAAAAATGTTAATGTCTGGCTTATCAGACCTCGCTGACATAAGATCGGAGATAGCTGGCCTCAATTTGAACCGTGGCAAAAGGTATAAATGACAATGCCATTAGGGAAATGATTTATTTAAGCAAATCCAGGACATCATAATTTAAATCCTGAGTGGCCAACTGATAGGGTGTTAAAAGATTACTGTTAACTATATTTTTGTTTGCCCCGTGACCTAGAAGTAGTTTCGTAATCTCTCGCTTATCGTCTCTAAATTTTTTCAAGTCTTGAGCAGAGCCACCATATTTACTGGGTGTTTTTGTTGCGTAGTGTAGAGGGATATTACCTTTGTTGTCAACCACATTGATTTCTGCGTTGTTCTCGATGAGTAACTTTACCACCTCAATACAATTCCAGTACGCAGCATAATGCAACGCACATGCACCATAATTATCTTTCTCGTTTATCTTCGCTCCGTATTTGATCAATTGTTGGACTACACCTACTTCGTTTGAACATCTCCCTGTATTACCTAAAAAAGTGGAGTAGATAAAGGGTGTTCTCCCCTCTCGATCTTTTGAATTAACATTACTCCCTGCTCCCAGAAAAGTGTTTACGAACTCAACGTTCGATTGAATGACTGATATGAATAGCGGTGTCTTGCCAGAACTATCGCTTCGGTTAACATCGGCTCCCGATTTGATTAGGAGTTTAATCATAGATAAAGAATTCTCTTTCGGTTCATAGGCTAGTGTATGGAGTAGTGTTGCACCATTTGATCTTAATGTTTCATTCACATTAGCACCGTTTGAAATAAGAAGGTTTAAAATCTCTGTACTGGAGGAAGTAATTGCCAGTAGTATAAGAGGTTCAGAGCCACGATTTTGGGTACTATCTCTTCTGTTAATATCATATCCGTGTTTTAGGAACATTCGGACAATCTCTAGAGATTTT
Organism: bacterium; assembly: GCA_037143335.1. Taxonomy (GTDB): domain Bacteria; phylum Bacteroidota; class Ignavibacteria; order Palsa-1295; family Palsa-1295; genus PALSA-1296. Next base: position 58,277 of record JBAWZA010000013.1, read on the forward strand.
GCCGTATCAATTGCATTTAGTATTATGGGCCAAAAGATAGAATTGTTTCCCCGTTTAGACGTTAGATATTGGTCCGAACGATGGTTGAGAAGAAAATTTACCGCATTAGGTCTTAATGATTCGGAGGCTATGAATAGTAGTGTTGCTCCCTTTTCATCCTGATACCGAGTAAGATTTGAGTCCGCTTTTATATATTTTTCCAAGATTGTGGTATCATCATTCGATACGGCGTCGAGAATTCCTTTCGGGAACACAAACGCTGTCGGTTGTGCGTTGCAGCCTAAGGCAAAGAAAAAAAGACAAAAAACACTAAACTTCATTAAAGGTAAACAACAAGGTTTTAGGAAGGATTCTGTTAGATGAAAGAATTCAATTTGAGTTGAGCCACATCTCTCAGACCTATACAGGGAAAACACTTTCCCTCGGTTTGCTGTTTACATGCGACTTTAAATCTTTTTTTGGAAATTTGTATTATGAGTAAACCACTTGTTGGCGTTATTATGGGAAGTTCTTCGGATTGGGACGTCATGAAGAATACTTCAAAGTTTCAGCAAAGCGTGCGAATCACCCCTTCAACTTGCGCGTCCGACGAAGGTACGGAGGTGAGTGATTATTTTGTCTTTTCTATTTTTTAGTCCAAACATTTTTCTGAGCGCGCGGCGGACATTATCCACCGAGTGAGGCTGAATTCCTAATTTTTTGGCAATCTCTTTCGAGTTGCTGTCAATCAGTAGTAGCGCACATACCTTGAGTGGTTTCCTGTCAAGTAGCGGATACTTCGATGTAAGTGAATTCAGAAAGTGTGGATGCAGTTTCTCAAGTTCAATGGAGAAATCTTGCCAAGCGTCAATGTCGTTTAAGTCGCGGATTGCCATAATTGAGTCGGATAAATATGTGATGCAATGTTTTTAAATCGTCGAAAGCGAAACTATGCAAAAAAAAAGAGCAGGTCTAATGGATCGAATGGGTCATAAATACAATGCTAATAGATTAACCGTGGTTCCCAAACGGGGGATATTGAAAATTATCTAAACTTTATGGCTATTATTTTTCAGAAATCGGCAAGTAATAATTTCGTCTCTCCCTTCTCCACCCGGGAGTTTAATTAATGATAGATGTGATGTGCAACCATTCGTTTCGGGTTCTGTTGTAAATAACCTATGAAACTCGGAGGATATTTGCGGGTAATTCTTGCCCTTTTTCTATTTGGATTTGCATCAACTTCGGTTGCAGCGCTTCCGAGTATGCGCACAATATATTTTGGCGGAGTTCGCGGTTTTACCTACTACCCAGCTTCGATGGAAGTGATTGTTGGAGATACGATTCGATTCGTTGGTAACTTTTCTCAACTTCCACTACAAACAATATCACTACCTTCAGCGGCACTGCCATTTGGACCAGTGAATGTGGGCGATACATTCTACTATCTCGTTCAGGCCGAAGGGACGTACATCTATCAAAATCCCCAGTATGCGCCTATCGGAATGCGTGGAAGTTTTCATGCTTCGAAACCACAACTTGGGTTAACAAATGACGGGCGCGAATTTTTCTTGGGGATGCTTTATCCCTCGTATAATTTTGTTTCAGGTGCTTATGTCAAGCCCGACTTCAGAGTGTTCGCATTGCTTTCTACTTACTACGATAACGATGTAAGTGTGAGTTACTTTAACTCCAACGGCACAGAGACTACACCGCAGAAATATCACATCACCAAAGGCAGTTCGCTAAAACTTCCGCTCCTGGTTTCGATGATGCAGATGGATACTGCCTCCGATGTAACTGCTTATAGATCTTGTCATATTCGTTCGACATACCCTCTCACAGTTTATTACATCAGTCTGGGTGTATGCTCAGGAGGCTCGTATCTGGCGTTACCTTTGATGGGTCTCGGAAAAAAATATGTCGCCGCCTCGTTCAACGATAACCCAGGCAACGGAGCGCTAATCGGGACAGTAAATACGAGCGGTTACTTGCCAACGCAGTTGGATTATGCCGGTGGGGAAGTACTCGTGATCGGCACCGAACCAGAGACTGTAGTAAAGATCACACCGACGTGCACCACTTCTACTGGGCACGTTGCGCTTCGACCATATACGATCTCACTTTCGCGCGGAGAGTGCTACCTTGTGCGAAGCCCGGGACAAAATGAGGACTGCGATCTTTCAGGTACGACTATCGAAGCTTCGCGACCAGTGTCGGTGATAAGTGGGCATGAGAATGCCGCGCTCGGAGGTGTTGATCCATACTCACTGGAAGCGCGCGATTTCATGATCGAACAAATGACGCCAGTAGAATTTTGGGATTCGACTGGATTTATTTCGGTGCCGCTTCCTGAACCTACACCAGCTCCGACCGAAGGCGTTGGCGATACATACCGAATTTATGTAAGCGGTGGCTCGGCAGCGAAAACGCATGTTGACGTCGTCGGAGTGAGTGGCGGATATGATCTGAGTGCGCGGGGACTCACGGCACCGCCACAACTTAGTGGCATAGATGAGCCAGTGGAGATCAATGCGACGGATGGAAAAAAAATTGCTGTTATGCAATACGATGAACGGTCGCAACTCGGTCAGCAAGGACCGTGGCCGTGTCCGAGTATGATGACCGTAGTCCCAAAATCGAGATGGAAAACTTCGTATTTCTTTTCGATGCCCGGAAGAACGAATGAAGAACAGACCTCACTGACAGCAATTTTTGTGAATGTGATCTCCCCTGATATTAGTGGTATCAAAGTAAAAATTAACGGTGGACCGGTAAAATCTCTTTCTACGATAGATCGCTTTGCAAATTTTACGAATGTTTCGAAGACCTATCCGGAGTTGAAGGGTTCGCAATATCTTTTTATTGCGAATTATCCTGCGTATCAATTTTTCTCGGATGATCCGTTCATGGTGTATTACTCATGTACACAATATTTTCAACCCGATCCGACGCATGGTCAGAGTGACTACGCCAACTTCTACGATGAATATGCTTCCCCAGCAGGAATGCAACTCAACACGGGTACGACTCCACATTTTGCAATAGACACTCAATTGTCCTGTGCTGGCTGGCATATCTGTGTTCGCGATACTGGCGCCAACGATCCCGGAATTAAAGCTGTCATGCTCGTGGACGATCCCGATGGAGTGTATTTTCAAGTCCCGAATGCACGCCCGTTAAATGTCGCGCTTGATAGCCTCTCTAATAATTTTAGTCATGGGGACTTGATTCCCGCTTGGCACTCCAATGCGAATTATTGCTTTGATGTAAAAATTCGCGATCACCTCTCTCCGAGCGATGCGACTGTGGCAATCGTTGATAATTTTGGGAATATACAAATTCTACACCTAACTGGATCTGCACCGTCACTAAAAATTATTACTCAACCATTCTCTGGCAACGATGATAGCCTTGCATTTCCGTTGGATAAGATTGGAGATACAGTCCGTGCAACTGTTACGATAAAAAATCTCGCAAATGTTGGGGCGACTGCGCTTGAGATTGATTCAGTGAGCTTTATGAAGCACTATCCCGAGTTCTTGGTGAATGCGCTTTCGGTACCGTTACCATTCAGGATTCAACCGGGTGATTCACTTACGATACAAATATCTTTTACCGCACGGGACTCGAATCGTTTGATTGATTCGCTTGTCATCCATTCGACGTGTTCATCAATTTTCATCACGTTGAATGCTCGAGGCGCGAGCGGACTCATTGATGCGCGCGACATGAATTTTAGTGTCGTTAATATTAATGACACACTTTGTAAAGATGTCACTCTGCGCAATGTCGGTACTGCTCCATTAACGCTCTCAAGCAATTATTCAATTATCAATCCCGAAAATTTTTCAATCGCGCCGAAGTCCGCAAGCCTTTTTCCATTGCGACTTGATCCGGGTGCCAGCAAGAAAATTGGGATCTGTTTTCATCCAACAAGTAAAGGCACGTTCGTCGGGAAAATTATTTGGGATAATGATCTCTTCGATTATTTCAAACACTCCGTCAAGGATTTCTCTGATCTGACTGGCACTGCTGTACCTCTGGCAGGAGTTGAGATGCAAATGCCCGACAACGAGTTGACAATTTATCCAAATCCTTCCAGATCTGGGTTTACTCGTATTACTATCCCATCAAGATTTAGTGGTTTAGCTATCTTGGAGATATATGATGTCTTAGGCAGAGAAGTGTACCATCGGCAACTGAGTGAAGGAGAAAAAAATATTACAGTGCCGACGCGTAATTTGCCGGATGGCATGTATTCCGTTAGAGTAACGAATAATCGTGAAGTCCTCTCTGTACAGTTCGAGATCGTGAAGCTGTAGCGAGATTAGAACGGGTGACTATCGAGGAATTCTTGCAAAATAATTCTCGCCGCTTCTTCATCGTGCCGATATTTCTCCTCGCGTTTTGATTTAGACCAACCCTGTTCAGCAATATTTGCTTGTGCCATGATGGATGTGAGTCTTTCGTCATGAAGGAAGTGCTCTATTCCTTTTACATCCAATTTCTCAAATAGTTTATCGGCGAAAGCTCTGACGGACGTTGTGAATTCACTGTCAGTGCCTCCTAAGGTGCGTGGTAGCCCAACAATAACGCAACCAACTTGCTCCTTCTCGACGAGGGCAAGAATTTCTTTTTGCAGGCGATTTGTATTTTCAAAAAAGCCAATCGGTCGTGCCAGCATTCGCAGTTCATCACTGATCGCTAACCCGACACGTTTCGATCCGTAGTCAATAGCAAGAATTTTTTTCCGACCTTCGATCACTCTTCGTACCTCTCTGAAGTTGTAACCCCGCGAACATGTCGGAGTTTTTCAAGAAGCCTACTGAGATGATACGTATTTTTCACATACACAGTCATCTTGCCATCAAACATTTTATCGGCAGTATCAATGCTGAAGGAGCGAATGTTTGTATTGTTATAACTTGAGATGACATGCGTGAGGTCGCTTATCATTCCCGGGCGATCTTCGCCGTAGATGCGAATACCTACCAAGAAATCAGCTCCCTCATCAGTGCTCGGCCATTCAACATCAATAAGTCGTTCGCTTCGTTCGTCAAGTTGCATCTGAATAGCGTTATGACAATTGCGACGATGAATTTTCACACCTTGACCAATAGTGATAATCCCGACGACATCATCGCCGGGGACAGGGGTGCAACACTTTGCATAACTATAGAGCAAATCATCACGCTTTCCTTGAATAAGAATCCCTGCTTGCTTTCGCGATTCTTCAAGGTATGGGACTTCGTTCGATCCGCCAATGTCATCCTTCTTCTCCGTTGCGCCTGGTTTGAGCCAATCACGAATTTTCAGAATTAGTTCATCGAGTTCAATTCTTGACTCGGCGATAGCAAGGTGTAGTTTGCCGATATTGCCCCACGTAGTAGAGCCTGCAAATTTTGTGAGCGTATCGTCATTAATATGAAGCTTTGCTTTTGCAAGTCGCTTTTGAAGCAGGTCCTTTCCATCGTCTATCTTTTCGCGTTGGTCTTCATTCAAAAATTTGCGAATGAGATTCCGGGCTTTGTGCGTTACCACAAACTTTTCCCAATCAGGATTCGGCGTTTGATTCTTCGAGGTGATTATCTCGACTTGATTACCGGAAACAAGTTTGGTATGCAGTGGTACAATCTTGCCATTCACTTTCGCACCAATGGTGCGAAGCCCAACCTGTGTATGGATTTCAAAAGCAAAGTCAATGATGGTAGAATTCTTCGGGAGAATTTTAAGATCGCCCTTCGGGGTAAAAACATAAATCTCATCTTGATAAAGATTAAGCTTAAAGCTCTCCATCAAGGCTTTCGGCGCATCGTCACCGTGTTGCTCGAAAACATCTGATACCCACTTAACCCATTCCTCGATTTCAGGATCAGTCTTGGTGATATTCTCTTTATATTTCCAATGCGCAGCTACGCCTTTCTCGGCGATTTCGTGCATGGACTTCGTCCGAATCTGAACCTCAACCATTTTGCCCGTTGGACCAATGACCGTCGTATGGATGGATTGATATCCGTTCTTTTTTGGAACAGAAATATAATTTTTGAAACGCTCAGGTACAGGAGTATAGATTGATGAGACTATCCCATAGACCGAGAAGCAATCATTGTCATTTTTTGTATCAATGATTATACGTACCGCGAATAAATCATAGAGATCTTCGACCCGTTTGCCGAGCCGGATCATTTTATTATAGATAGAAAAAATATGTTTGGGTCGTCCGACAATTTCGAATTTGTATCCTTCACTAATCAACTCCTCTTTGATCGGCTCGACAACATCAGAAATATAGTTCTCGCGCTCGACTCGTGTCTCGACAAGTACCTTGCGGATATTATCGTAGGCTTCGCGATTGAGTACTTTGAATGAAAGATCCTCAAGCTCCCATTTTACTTTTGCAAGACCAAAGCGATGCGCGAACGGCGCATAAATATCAAGCGTCTCTTTGGCAAGCCGAAGTTGTCGCTCTGGCGAAAGGTATTCAATCGTCCGCATATTGTGCAGACGGTCAGCGAATTTGATGAGCATCACTCGAACATCATCCACCATCGAAAGCATGAGCTTGCGGTAACTCTCAGCTTGGGTGATTTCTCGCGACTTAAAAATATCGGTGATCTTCGTTGCGCCATCAACGATGCCTGCAACTTCATCGCCAAATTCTTCCCGAATTTCTTCGAGGCTGTAGGCAGTGTCTTCGACGACATCGTGAAGAAGTGCACATGCTACGGAAATGTCATCGAGCGGAATTTCCTGCGCGACAATCATCGAGACAGCGAAGGGATGAATGAAATATGGCTCACCAGAGGCACGGCGGTCATTCTTGTGGGCATCGAAACAAAGGCGCACCGCCTTTGTCACCATCGCCTCGTCAACGTTTTTTAGATTTTTTCTACAAGCTTCAAGAAGCTCTTGAAGTTTCTCTTCGTAGAAAGTCTCATCAAGATTTCGTCCCGCAATTTCAGCATTGCTTTCAAAAAGCGAGGACTCGAGGCTATCACTGAGTGGGATAGGGGATTCCATACGCTATTTCCTCGCAACGGTGAACCATCCGAAATAGAGCGATACACCGAGGTTGAGATGTGTGAAGACGATTGGATCATCAGGAGTACTGAAATCGAATCCTTGCGGCGGAGTTTCACCGGAAAAAAGAAATGCCGCACCGATTTGGGCGAAAGGAGTAAGGATAAAGTTATCGCCAAGCTCGAAATCATATCGAGCACCGAAAAGTGTCATTATGCCACCTCTGGTAAAAGAAGCCTTATACGTTTGATTTGCGCCAATCACAGGCGGCGCTCCAGTAAGGGAGGAATCGACAGTATGATATTCTTGCGTATTTCTAATTGTCGTTCGAAGGTATCCCAGTCCTATATAAAATTTAAGTGGGCTTCGGGGATTTACAACGAAGCGTAAATCGAAATCTAAAAATGTCGTTGCCATCTCTTCGTGAGTCGGCACTAAATAGTGCTTTGGTGGCAGTGATCCAACGGGCGGTGCTGTTAGATCAGATTTGTACAGACCATCGCGAGTAAGATCATCATTGAAAGCGAACGAGCTATACGAAAAATCGAAATCAATCCCGCGAGTTATGGCAGTACCAATAGAAAACGAACTTGCAAATACCGATGTCGGCGCAAGTGATAGCCGATTCAATTGGGTAACAGCCGATACATTTCCAATGCCACCACCGGCGCCTATACCAATTGCTTTCCATACTATTGGAGTCTTGAGGCGTTCGCGGTAACGCTCTTCGTCAGCTAATTTTTCGACAGCTCTGATAGAGTCTCTTCTATTCTGCTCCATCGCAGCTCGAATCTGTTCCTCTTGTTCATGTTGCGCTGTTCGGATGGAGTCCCGGCGACGTTCTTCTTGGGCGCGAAGTAATTCATCGCGTTGCTTCTTAATAATCTCTTCGGCTTCGCGACGGTCACGTGTCAAGACTGAGTCAGGTGGTTTTCCTCCGACCTGAGCATGGATAGTGGTTACTGCTATCGAAGACACAATCATTAGCAACACTGCCAGTAGTGTTGGCAAAAAAAGTCTTTTGGCGTTCTGCGTTGTCAACGTCATTATTTCTTGAATATCCTTCTTTTTTATCTCTGCAATTTTTTTTGCGACAAGTCCGACGTATTCGGGCATATTACGTTTGCCACGATAGGGAACGGGTGCAAGGTAAGGTGAATCGGTTTCTATAAGCATTCTATCGTCAGGAGTCTCCAGGACAACATCGCTTAATTTCGAATTCTTGAACGTAATATTACCCGTATAACTAACACAAAAACCAAGCGAAACGGCTCTTTTCATTTGCTCAACCGTACCGGAAAAACAGTGAAATTGACCGAAATTATCGGCATTGTCACTTTTTTTATAATACCTTCCCAGGATTTCAATTGTTTCATCAATGGAATCGCGGGTATGAATAATAATTGGCTTCCGCAGTTTTTGTGCCAGTTGTATCTGCTCCCCAAATGCTTTTATTTGCTGATCCTTCGGGCAAAAATCGTAGAAATAATCCAATCCGATTTCCCCAATCGCGACGATTTTCTTGTTCGTTTCGACTTCTGCCATGATTCTATCACGTACGCCCTCATTCCACTCGGCGGCACTATGAGGATGAATCCCTAACCCACAGAAAATATTTTCATGCTCATTGGCAATTCGGAGGGTGGCATCAAAACTCTGGAAATCAATTGCGGGGACGATAAAATGCGATACTCCTGCCCGCATCGCATCAGCAATAGCCTTCTCGCGGTCGGAGTCGAACTGCTCTGTTTGGATATGACAATGTGTATCTATCATCAAGGGGATCAAAAATTCGTTTCGACTCTGAATGAAAAATTTCGTATCGGTGCAAGGTTACCTACGATTTCTACGTAATAATAATTCAAAAGATTCTGTACCTGCAAGCTCAATGTAATCGGCATTTCGTTGAACCACTTCAGTTTATAGGCTATTCGGGCATCCCAGATGTAGGCATCAGTAAGTTGATCGCCATTTGGTACTTGCTGGATGAGTATTGGGTCAACTGATTCATACCGTGAGATATACCGAAAATCGGAAGACAAGTTGAGATGTCCAATATTCGTTTCGACCCGTGATTGAAATAAATGTCGAGGGCGGAAATTCAAGATTTGTTTTGTTGTGCGGTCTCGGGGGAATACGTATGTATAGCCAAGTCGGAATAACAAATCTTCGCTCGTTAGCGGGTAAATTTCGATAACCTCTTCATGTCCGAAAAGATCCGCGGCAGTGAGGTTGTTAAATTGAATAACTGCCACGCCACGCTGCGTAATGAATTGCGCCTCAATCAGATGATCGAACGATGAATAAAAAATGGCACCATCAAGAAAGAAATGTTCTGAGCGATAACTTCCGCCAAGCTCTGCTGAATAACTTTTCTCGGGAATGAGTGTCGGATTTGGTACAACGTGAAAACCGCTGAACGTTTGATCAATATATTTTTCCCCGATAGTAGGCGATCGGAAACCGCCGCCTATCGAAGTGCGAAACGTAAGGTCAGAAGTGAGGTTGAGCGTTGCGCCGAATTTAGGAGAAATACTTCCGATTGTTCCAGAGTCGTCATAGTTTACTGCATCACCTCGCAAGCCGAGAGTGAGAATGAGTGGTGAGAGTTTATATTCAGCTTGAGCAAATCCGCCGTACGTAATGCCGTGGTGAAGTTGGTAGAGATCAGAGGATACCGATTGATATTGCCCGACAAGTCCAGAAGTTAAGAATAAAGAGTCGGCAATGTCGGTATTTGATTGCACATCGAGGGAATAATTAGCGGCGCTTGAGTGGGGTCCCGCGGTCGAGCCGGGGACGGAAGCATCGGTAGTGAAATTTGTGAAGAGCGCGCTCGCTTTTGAACTCAATACAAAATGTTCGCTGAGAATACTCTCGAGCGATGCAAGGATATTCCCCTTGAACGAATGAATTCGTCCGTTGACTGCACCAAGTGAATCGGCGGGTAACAGTGCATGATTGAGATCTTTCCAGTACAAGAATCCTCCGTGATTTTCATTGGCTAAAAGCACACTTGCTTCGAACCGATCATGCGAAGAAAGTGGCGTGGTCAGTTTTGCGAAGCCACTTGATTTATAGGAGTCATCACCTAACCTATATCCTTCATTTCGTTTGAATGACATACTCCCAAGAATTCCTGTTTCGCCCACAGAGCCTGTTGCTCCGCCTTCGAGAAAAGCGAACCTACTTTGCAAACCGGGTACTTTCCATTCTGAATATTTGACGTTATCATACGCACCAATCGCCGCACTAAGTCTTCCGTGAAAATAATCTTCGGGTTTGCGTGTGATTACATTGATCACACCGCCAAGTGCGTTGGAGCCATATAGTGCCGAGCCTGCACCTTTGACCACTTCGATGCGATCAATGTTCATGATCGGGAGTGCATCAAATTTTATATCACCGTTATCGCCCGATAAAAATGGCATTCCATCCAGAAGAAATAAGACCCTCGATCCAACGGAGCGCGCGTATCCCGAGGAGCCACGAATGTTTATCTGAGATTCTGTTACCGAAACACCTGGGATATAACGCAGGATGTGGTCTGCGGCTTCAGGTGAACGCTCAGTAATTTCCTCGTTGCGAACTACACTGACAGAAATAGGCACATCCTGGACGGCAGTGGTGTGGCGTTGTGCCGTGACAATAACATCTTCACCTCGGAGAGGTTGTTGTGTCAGGTAGAAAATGTACGGGAAGAAATCATTTTGGTATTCAATGATTGTATCACGATATCCGAGCGCACTCATCCGAAAAAATTCACCGAACTGAATGCTCATGTTAAACTCACCACTTACTTTCGAAGACTGTTTACGGAGTGAGTGCTTTTCTGAATTCAAGACTTCGATGGATGCACCTGCTATTGGCTCATGCGTTTTCTTATCTAAAACGGTGCCGTGAATACTCGTTGACTGCGCCGAAGCAGATCCAATAGGTAGGAGCAGCGATATGAATACAATGAACCTCATGGAATAAATGGCTGACGAATGAGCGTATCAAATCGGACTACTAAATCCACACCTCTTCTTTGCTCTCCAGCTTTTAGTGTGAATGTGGTTGCAGAATCTTTAGCATCATGAACAAATGCGACCACTTTCCAATCTTTGAATAAATCACCGAAATTTTGAGCGACGCCAATGTAGTGATATGTTGCATCGGGAATCACATTGAAACTATACGATGTATCTCGAAAAGAAATTGTCGAGAGCGGATAAGGGAATATCGTCGTGTTGAGTCCGCTGATGATTGATGATGATGCATAAGGCGGAGACGGTTGAACCAGTACTACGGCCAATACTTTCACCGAATCCTTCGGCACTCCGATAAAATGAATGCCACCAGAGATTGTTGCCAGTTGTGTTTGAGGGATAGGGGACAAGCCTCTATCGCAGGATAACAATAGAAATGTGATTAGGAGAAAACATGGCTTATGGTAACCTTTCACTCTCGTTCTTTCTAGCTCAACGTAAAGAAACAGTTTTGCACAGTTGCAGGTTCGAATGGTTGACTAAACCGAATGCGTATTATACTAGCAATTCCTACACATTAAACCTAAAGTGCATAATGTCTCCATCTTGGACTACATACTCTCTACCTTCGCTTCTCAAGAGTCCAGCCTCTTTTACAGCGGCTTCTGTTTTGAGTCGGACGATGTCTTCGTATTTCATAACTTCCGCACGAATAAATCCTTTTTCGAAATCCGTATGAATAACTCTTGCGGCTTCTGGCCCTTTAGCACCTTTGCGAACAGTCCAGGCGCGGACTTCGGTTTTGCCTGCGGTGAAATACGTTTGCAATCCGAGGAGATCGTAAGCTGCGCGAACGACAGTATTAAGACCCGGTTCCTGCATACCAAGCTCTTTCAAAAATGCAGTCCGATCTTCCGCGGATAATTCTGCAAGCTCCATTTCGATCTTGGCGCAGATTGGGACAATTCCGGCTCCTTCGCTTTTTGCAATCGCCCTTACTTTATCAATGTAAGCATTCCCCGACTGCAATCCTTGCTCATCGGTATTAGCAATGTAGAGAATCGGCTTTCTCGTGAGCAGATGCATATCTCGCATCCACAGTGCTTCATCGTCATTTGCGACGACAAACGTTCGAGCAAGTTTTCCTTCACCAAGATGGTCATGTGCACGCTTATAGAGGTCGGCTTCAGCTTTTGCTTTTACATCTCCAGTCTTTGCTTTGCGAGCAGCACCGTCAACTTTTTTTTCAACAGTTTCAATATCCTTGAGTATTAACTCGGCGTCAATAATTTCAATATCCCGCTGCGGATTGATAGAGCCATCAACGTGGATGACGTTGTCGTTGTCGAAACATCTTACGACATGAAGGATAGCATCAACATCACGGATGTGCGAAAGAAATTGGTTGCCCAATCCTTCACCGGAAGCAGCACCCTTTACTAACCCAGCAATATCAACGAACTCAATGGTTGCAGGGACTTCTTTTTCGGGTATCATGATCTGGGTCAGAACCTTTAGCCTTGAATCTGGGACGGCTACGACACCAGTATTTGGCTCAATCGTGCAAAAAGGGTAATTCTCGGCAGCCGCCAAGTTCGATGCTGTGATCGCATTAAAAAGAGTTGACTTCCCGACATTCGGCAAGCCGACGATTCCGCATTGTAAGCCCATGTATATTCGTAGTAATGTTTCTTGTCGCCGATAAAACGAAGTCAAATCGGAATTGTTCCGAAAGAGGAATTATTAATTCTTCAGCTTTGTCAGTTGAGTTTGGAAGCTAATACGAACACTGGGTGAAACTCTCCGTATCTTTGCATTGCGTGGAATTACAGCCATATAAATATAACCAGACGTTCTTATCCCGCATGGAGATGGAATCCCTCTTGAAGAAGAAGGATTTTAGCGCCATTGACGTGAATCACGCTCTTGATGCGTACGAAATGGCAGAGAGTGTCCACGAAGGTCAGAAGCGACCTGATGGTACTCCGTATTTTTGGCATCCGAGTCGTGTTGCAAAAATTGTCATTTCCGAACTCGAACTTCAGGACATCAATATCATTTGTGCGGCGCTTCTCCATGATGTGCTTGAAGACTCGCAAGTTATCACAGGCGAGATTATCGAATATAATTTTAGCCCTTATACCAGTTACCTAGTTCAGATGCTCACAAAGGATATTAAGGCCGAGGGTATTCTGCGTGAAATTATTGAGAAGGAATATGTTGAGAGATTATCTGGTGCAACTGAAGATGCAATCCTCCTGAAGTTATGCGACAGGCTTGACACGTTTCGTTGTCTGGAGTTCAATGTGAAAAAGAATCCCATCAAGTATGTGATGGAAACGACGAAGCACTACTTTCCACTTGCTGAATCCCGAGAAAATCCGAAGATGCAATATTTAGTTAAAGAATTGCAGGCTGCGCGGAATAAATTTTTAGGCTGACCTAAGCAACACACCACTGTAGTATCTCGGCATATTTCCCACACCAGTTTGCCCAATTATGGCTTTCACTGCTTTGGCGGTAGGTAACTGGATAACCCTTCTGTTGTAATGCTATTAACATTGCTCTCGTGCCCTCGAGTGCATCATGTATAGTGCCGCTATGCAAAAAAAACTCTAGACCTAAGTTCTTACTTTTTTCGAATAACTTAACCATCTCCTGATTTGCAATCCAAAATGATCCAGATTGTACAATGATTTTTCCAAAGGTATTAGAATGTAAGAAACCGGTATATGCCGCGCAAAGTCCACCAAGTGATGCACCCTGAATCGCACGATGCTCCGCTTTCGTTTTGATCTTCAGACGTTTTTCAACCGATTTCAATACATCCTTCGCAAGCCAATCTGCGAAATACGGATTCATTGCATATTCAACATGCCTATCAACAGGTGGGATAAAGATCGCCGTAACTTTTGGTAACAGTGGTTGGGCGGCGTAGAGATTATCCATCACGCGATCAAAGTTGCCAATCGTAATTGCTTCGCCACCATCGAGAATAAATAGCAGACGCTTATCTTTTCGGAAATTCAATCCTTTCGGAATATACATTCGAGCTTCACGGGATGCTATGGTATCCGTGCCTGGGAGCAGGACTGTGATCCACTTACCCTTGGGATTCGCTTTGTTCGAAGAGGTTAGATATTCTGGATTCACATACCCTGGCATTCGCAAAAAAGTATTTTTGCCGAATACTTCTTGCAGTGCATTCGGATTCAGTGGATCATTCATCGAGCCAGAGTTCTCGAGTTGAAATCTATATGATAGCCTTGCATCAATCGGGAATTCTTTCTTAAGAAAATAAAAATCCGACTTCGGATTTATGCGGCTTAGCATATCAACCCGTGGTTGCCATTTATTCCAATCACCAGTGACGGATATTTTTTCGTCGTCAGAGGAGCGAAAAAAGAAATATGCCTTATCACCTTCGATGATCGGCGTACCGCCATCGCGTGCTATTCGCCGTTCGAGTAGTTGCTCGAATGCGAAGATTCGTTTACCGACCCGTTGCTTGCGAAGATCGGTGATAAGGCTTTCAATTGATGTATCGAATAGTTTTGACATGAAATCTGTTTATTCCCGCCGCATAACACCGTAAACGAATAAATAATCAATGGCAGAAATTTTAGCATTTATTGACGCGAACAAATCGCGATACGAAGAAGAGTTAAAAGAATTTCTTCGCATACCCTCGATCTCAACTTCACCAGAGCACAAGCCTGAAATGATGCGATGTGCCGAGTGGGTCGCCGCCGAGATGAAGCGTATTGGTTTGAATAACGTAGCTATCATGCCAACATCGGGGCATCCAGTTGTCTATGGAGATATGCTCGGAGCAGGGGAGTCAGCACACACCGTTTTATTTTATGGTCACTACGACGTTCAACCTGTTGACCCGCTAAATCTTTGGACGAATCCACCTTTCGAGCCGACTATTGTAGGTGATAACATCTTCGCTCGTGGCTCGGTGGATGATAAGGGTCAAGTCCTGATGCAGCTTAAGGCGATTGAAGCGCATTTGCGAACGAATGCTTCGATGCCGGTAAATGTCAAAGTTATTATCGAAGGTGAAGAAGAGATTGGTTCTCCGAACTTGGATAAATTTCTCGAGGACAATAAGAAGCTCCTAAAATGTGACACAGTTCTCGTTAGCGATACTCCGATGTTCGGCTACGATCAGCCATCGCTGTGCTACGGACTTCGTGGATTGTGTTACATGCAAGTCGAAGTTACCGGTCCGAATCGTGATTTGCATTCTGGTTTTTTTGGTGGTGCAGTCGAAAACCCGATCAACGCTTTAGCCGTGATGATCTCAAAATTAAAAGATCAAAATGGGAAAATATTGATAGATGGATTCTATGATAGCGTTGTCGAAATATCCGATGTAGAGCGCAAAGAATTTGCAAGACTCCCATTCGATCAAAAAGCATTCATCACCGATTTAAAGACGGATGCATCCCCAGGTGAACTCGGCTATTCAGAACTCGAAAGAATGTGGGCAAGACCTACCTTAGATTGCAATGGCATCTGGGGTGGATTTACTGGCGAAGGAGCAAAGACTGTGCTTCCATCAAAGGCTTATGCAAAAATCTCGATGCGCCTTGTGCCAAATCAATCCCCATTAGAAATTGCAGAAAAATTTGAAGCGTTCTTCAATAAAATAAAACCTGCTGGTGTCACAATCACGGTTATTGATCTCCATGGTGGAATGCCAGCGATGACTCCGATTGATTCAGCGGGCATGATTGCTGCAACGAAGGCATTGACTGATGTCTTTGGTAAAACACCCTTTCTTACTCGCGAAGGCGGTTCGATTCCAATAGTAAATTCATTTGCTACTATCTTGAATGCGCCGACAGTGTTGATGGGATTTGGATTACCGGATCAAGATGCACATTCGCCGAATGAAAAGATGAATCTGAATAATTTCCACCGGGGGGTGAAGTGCGGTGCTCTCTTTTATGATTATCTGAAATCCTGAAAAAGACTTAGCCCGCTCATGATGAGCGGGCCAATCTCTTTTTTACTTTAATCACTTACCGAATTTTTCTCAAAAACTTTCCAGCTTTTACGTCAATCGTAAATGTCTCCGTTGTTCCGTCACCACTCGTTCTGGTTACGACAAGTGTAGCTGTTCCATCGCCGTTGAAGGTAATATCCGACTTGCGTTCGATATTATATCCTTTCGGCGTTGTGGCTTTGAAATCCGAATTCGCAGGTCCTTTGAGATGTGTGTAGCCATCGGCATCCTTCACAAGTGTATCGTTGACAAAGTTGACAGCGAGAGAGAAGGTCATCGTACGGTCGCCATTTGCAACGGTATGAAACACGATAGAGCCGTCGCGGTTATAGCCACCGTTCAAAATTGGTGATCCAGTTAAGATCGCGGTGATAGTCCACGTGCCGCTCGCTGCATCAGTTGCATCAAGTCTGTCGCCTTTTGAAACCGAACGCGACTTCGTGACGGATATGTCAATCTTATCAGTAATGCCTTTCTTGAGGCTATCCATCTTCACACCAGCGGCATCATAGAAGGTGTACTTATAGGTGATGTCCGCAGTGAAATCGAACCCGTTCTTATTACCATTGCGGGTGATAACTAATGTATGCTCCTTCGTGATGGGGTCGAAGCTTTTTGTTTTCGTCTGGGGTGAATTAATCTTGCCGCCCTCGACGATTGAAGCTATGTCCCCTGTCTGGAGTAGTGTGTGTGAGTCGCCGAAGTTGACTCCAGCTCCACCAGCGTCAGTCCCCAAAGCAGAGGCATTCATATCTGCTGCCGCTTCAGAATCATACGCCTGGCTTGATGCCGGTTCTGTCGCACTTTTGCAACCTATCATTAATGCGCCTACCATAAGACTTAATGCGAGTGCAAAAATCTTTGCGGTGCCTGTTGCTACTTTATTCATTGTTTTGTCTCCTTTGAATTGTTGTTGTGAAAATAAATACAATTTCTTTGTACTATAGAGACAACAGAAGTGCCAAAGTTTAAAGAGTTTCGATGAAATAGTATTCATAAAACGTCTACGCCGACTTCACCTTCAAGAATTTCCGTTTACCGACCTTGAGAATCACTCCTTCCGACGTTGGGATTAGCGTGGCTTTATCATGGTCAACCTTATTGCCGTTCAATGTAACGCCACCACCTTGGATAAGTCTTCGTGCCTCGCTCTTCGATACTGCCATCTGCATTTCCACCATCAAATCCACAACGTTACACTCCGAACCAATCGGCAGAAGTAGCACTTCAATATCGTCGGGCACTTCTTTCTTCACGAACATTTGTTCAAATCTTTGAAGTGCCGATTCGGCAGCAGCATTATCATAGAATCGATTAATAATTTCTTGCGCAAGGCGTACCTTGATATTACGTGGATTCTCATTGCCACTCGCTAATGATAACTTTATCGCATCGAGGTCGGCGACATTTGTTGCAAGGAGGAAATATTTGTAGATGACTTCATCAGGGATGGACATTGTCTTGCCGAACATTTCATCGGCGGAGTCATTGAAGTTAATCGAATTACCATAAGATTTACTCATCTTACGGACGCCATCTGTACCTTCCAAGAGTGGCATCGTGACAATACATTGTGGCTCAAGTCCGTAATGCCTTTGCAACTCTCTGCCAACGAGCAGATTAAATTTTTGATCAGTGCCGCCGACTTCTATATCCGATTTTATTTCAACTGAGTCCATCGCTTGTGCAAGGGGATAGAGAAATTCATGTAGCGAAATCGGTTGCTCTTCATTCCACCGCTTATGAAAATCTTCTCGTTCAAGCATTTGACTTACAGTATAACTTCCTGCAAGTTTGATGACTTCGGGAAAAGTCATCTTGCCGAGCCAATCGTTATTGTAATGAATGACGAGCCTATCCTTCGAAAGAATTTTCGTTACTTGCTCAAGGTAGGTCTCGCCGTTCGCTTTGACTTCATCAGGAGTTAACATCGGTCGGGTTTTCGAACGGCCAGACGGATCTCCAATCATCGCAGTGAAGTCGCCAATGATTAGGTGTGCCTCATGTCCCAAATCCTGAAACGTTCGTAATTTACCAAGCACAACCGAATGCCCAAGATGAAGATCAGGGCTTGAGGGATCAGCTCCGAGCTTTGCGATGATCGGTTTGCCTCGAGAGATTTTCTTGACTAACTCTTCTTCGTTGATGAGATCAACTGCGCCGCGACGAATCTCGTCGAGCTGTTCATTGATTGATGGAGTGTTGATAGTTGCCATACAAAAATTATTCTGATCTCATGTCGCGTTCGACATCTCTTGCTTTGATTGTCTCACGTTTATCATAAGCTTTCTTGCCTTTGGCAATGCCGATGACGATCTTCACCTTGTTGCCTTTGAAATATGCCTTGAGTGGCACAAGAGTCGCACCCTTCACTTGTGTTTTCGTCTTCAGCTTCTTTATTTCTTTTTGATGAGCAAGGAGTTTTCTCCTACGACGTGTTTCGTGGTTATTGATATTGCCTTGCTCATAAGCGGAGATATGGACATTCTCAAGCCACAACTCATCCTTATCAATTTTGGCAAAGCCACCGGTTAGCTGAATTTTTCCTAACCTCAAGGCTTTGACTTCCGTCCCGCTCAAGACGATACCGCATTCGATCTCATCGGTGATGAAATACTCATGGCGCGCAGACCGATTATCTGCTATCAACTTAATGACCAGAGTCCGAGGCTTGACCGATATGGACTGGGGTAGTGCCAAAATAGTACTTGAGTCGTGGCATTCCTATTCTCAAGTGGAAATGTCACACATATAGAGCATAGTCTAAAACGAAAAAGCTCCGGTAAAATACCAGAGCTTTTTACCTTAAATATCTTACCACTCTAATTCAAAACTTGAGTGGTCTCCGAGATTTCACCTGAAGCCAATGCTGACTTCAGATAATTCGATACTTCGGTTTGCGCAGTAGCGGTATTGGTAAAGAGGCGCTTCGCAAAAAGATAACGCTTTGCCCAATATTTACTTTCGAGTGAACTGACCGTCACTCCGCGCGAACAACTTGCATTGGCGAATAAACCTTCGCCGACATAGATTCCAACATGCGAAATTTTAGCATGACCTGCTGTATGGAAGAATACCAGATCGCCAAATTTGAGTTCTTCCTTATCCACCTGTGAGCCGAGCACCGATTGCATACAGGCAGTACGTGGAAGGTCAACATTAAATGACTTTCTGAATACTTCGCGAGTGAAAGCAGAGCAATCAATTCCGGTGCGGGCAACGCCACCAAAGTGGTAGCGGGTACCGACCCAATCAATAATATGCTGCATCACATCCGTTCTTGTTGAAGCGATCTTAGGGTCGCTCTCATCAAACAGGGTGAAATCTGTTTCGCGCATCCGAGCTGTCTCAGGATCGATCGCAACCAAGGTTGCATCCTTTTGGCTCAGGAAACGGTCCATAGAGACCGTTACATCGTCCTCTTCGCGTTCTTCCTTCGCAGCCTGCTCAATATCAGCAGATTGCAAATTATCACCAAAACCGTCTTCAGACCCACCAGATTGCTCCGGTAGAACTTCAGCGCTGGCAAGTGATTTGATTTTTCCGATTATTTCCGACTTTTCAGTGGCGGTTAGCGGTCGTTGCGGAGTGCGGTGATGTCTTCGAGAAAACTTCGCATGGCGTTTATGAGAAGCGCTATGAGAGGTCTTTCGTACCGCTCTGCCGCTGTGACGCACTCGGGCTTGAGAATCAGAAGGCGAAAAAGAGCTGAGCAAAAAGCTCAGGACCCCTAAACCAACCAAGACCCATCCCCGCCGTATCATGCGTTTCAGCATAGGCTAGAATAGTTACTTAAGTGATTGAAATATAATGAACTAGCGTAGAATCTGCAAGTCCTTACACCACCCGCAAATATCTTCAAACTGTCTGTTAAACAGTTCATAGACTTACAAATATACGAAATAATCATGCCAAAAATTTAAAAAGCCGAAAATAATTCATCTGACCGGGGTCAAGTATGAAGGAAATACATGGTGACAAATCTTACATAAGTGGCTGGAAGTCCTTATTCTACAAGCATATCGTTGTGCACACAACGGGGTGCCTCTCCATAACGCAAAAGTCCGCCAAGGCGGACTTTTTGTACTCTCTGATTCTGATCGAAGTGTAGAATCTCATCTCTGCAAATATACAATATAAAATGGCATCCGCTACGGCAGATGCTACAGCAATCCTCTTAATCTTTAAAAATTCCTTTAATCCGGGTTATACGGCTGCCATCATCTTCTCGGCTGCTGCTTTGAAGGTTGCAACGAGGTCGAGCTTTTCCCATGAGAATTCGTCTCTTCCGAAATGTCCGTACGCTGCTGTTGCTTGGTAGATCGGACGTTTCAAATCGAGGCGGGTGATAATTCCGCGTGGGGTGAGGTCAACATTCTCCATGATGAGCTGACCGAGATCTTCATCGGATAATTTTCCGGTGCCGTGAGTAGTGACGTTAATCGAAACAGGTTTCGCAACACCGATTGCATACGCAACCTGAACCGTACACTCATCCGCCAACTCTGCGGCAACGATATTTTTCGCAACGTGACGTGCTGCATAAGCTGCCGAGCGATCAACCTTTGATGGGTCTTTCCCTGAGAATGCTCCACCACCGTGAGGTGCTTTGCCTCCATAAGTATCAACGATAATTTTACGACCAGTTAAGCCTGTATCGCCATGCGGTCCACCAATCTCGAAATTACCAGTTGGATTAACGTGTATCGTTACATCATCACCCATCATGTTGGCAGGAATAACTTTCTTGATCACATGTTCAATAACATCCGATTTGATTTGTGCTTGCGTGACGTTCGGATCATGCTGAGTTGAAACTACGACTGTGTGAACACGTTTGACTACGTGTCCGTCATACTCAACTGTTACCTGCGATTTCGAATCAGGACGCAAGTACGGCATGAGTTTAGGCTCGTTCTTCCGAATATCAGCTAAACGCTTTACGAGTTTGTGCGAATAGACGAGCGATGCCGGCATATACTCCGGGGTCTCGTTGGTTGCATATCCGAACATCATTCCCTGATCGCCTGCGCCACCCGTGTCAACGCCCATTGCAATGTCGCGTGATTGCGAATGAATCGCATTCAGCACTCCGCATGAATTTCCGTCGAACATGTACTCTGCTTTGGTATAGCCAATGCGGTTAATCACTTCGCGAGCAATCTCTTGTAGATTGATATACGATTTTGTTGTGACTTCTCCCCCGATGACGACAAGTCCTGTCGAAACAAAGGTTTCACATGCAACGCGAGAGTCGGGATCTTGAGCGAGGAGTGCGTCAAGCACCGCGTCGGAAATTTGATCGGCTACTTTATCTGGATGTCCTTCGGAGACGGATTCGGATGTAAACAAGTATGACATTTTATGGAATTAAAAATTAAAAATGCAAAATGAAAAATTATTCTCGTAGATACGAGGGATGTTATTGAAAATCTACTTCTGATGAATCGCCGGCGTTTACACGTTTGAAACCACCTTTGACTGCTCCATTATTTCCAACAATCGAATTGTCCAAAAGAACACCCGTCACCGAAGATTCGTCTCCGATAATAGAATTACGAATGATCGAATCAGTGACCTGTGCGCCATCACCGATGGTTGCGAACGGTCCGATGATCGAATTACTGATCTTCGCCTTTGCTCCTATAAATACTGGCTCGATCGTTACGACGCCAGGGATGTCGCGGTTTTGTGATCGCTTTTGCAACAGGTGACGATTGGTACTCAGCAGAGTTTCTGGCTTGCCACAATCATACCAACCTTCGACATTGAATGTCGTAAACTTTTCTCCCTCATCAATCATCATCTGCAATGCGTCAGTGAGTTGATACTCACCCTTTGTGCGATGATTTCCTTCGACAAGCGAATTCAGTGATTTGAGGAGAACGTGCGGATGCTTAATATAGTAGAGTCCGACGACAGCAAGATTTGTTGCGGGTACTTCGGGCTTCTCAACTAATCGCGAAATATATCCTCCAGAGAGTTCGGCTACACCGAACCGGCGAGGGTCTTCGACAATCTTCACACCAAGCGAACTGGCATCGGATGAAAAAACAGATTTTAGGTCAACATCAAAAATAGTATCTCCTAAAATTATGAGCAGCGGTTCATCGGCGGCAGGGAAGGAATCCCTGGCAACCCATATCGAGTGACCGAGTCCGAGAAGTTCATCTTGAACGACAAAATTTGTTTTGAGGTCGTGGTAGTGAGTCCGAACGTATTTTTCTACGAGGTTGCCCATATAGCCAACTACGATGGTGGCGCTGGTGACTCCGTCCTCGCGAAGTCTATCCAAAATATGCCCCAAGATTGGTTTTCCTGCAACATTTAGCAGAACTTTGGGTAATGTATATGTGTGAGGTCGTAACCTCGAGCCAACACCGGCGACCGGAATTATTGCGTGCATAGTAAGTGATTGAATGTACAAAAATACGGCGAGAATTGCGAACCACAAGTGAGTACTGCGGAATCAGGACTCCTTCTGGTGTGTAACAATGTTCCTTATAAATGTGTCATAGTAGAATAATGAAAAGTCAAATCAGTATAGTTGTTTTATTCTTCGTTGTTTCGTTCGGCGTGTACGGTTGTGATACGCCAGTCCAATCAACAAGTTATCAGGATGTCGGAGAATTTCGTTGGCAAGCAGATGGAAGCGCAATCTTTGGGTTCTATCAGAGCTTCACGGTTTCGCAGAATGCTATCTCACTGCCATCAATTGCATACGACATTGCAAGATTCAATCCGGACGGATCATTGAATCATTTATATAAGAACGACGCGAAATCTCGACCCATTGATCCAGCGAGCGGGGATATTGAGTCTTATGCTCCTGCAATATACGTTTCGGGCGATGGCTCGACGATTGTTGCACAGCTGGAGAATGATCTCTATCGCTACTCAACTCAAACCAATATCCTCGTAAAAGTAGAAACCGGATTCCATCTTATCGCAGTCTCTCCTGATCTCAAGTATGCACTCGGTTGCACATCGCCGGGTAACCGTCCTCATAAGACGATCAAGGTCTTAGACATAACAGGCGCAGCATCACGGACGGTAACGAATTTCGATGTGGACGAACTCGTCCTCGAACCCGGTCTCTGGCTAAGTGGAGGAACGTTTGCATTTTCGTGCCGCGATTCAGCAGGCGCGCATATCAATATCTATGACACAACAGGCACGTTGAGTAGCGTCGTCGGTGCAGCAAACCTCCCATTTCATAATTGCCAGTATAACTCAGGTACTGGTAATCTTTTCGTAACCAACTGGAGTGGTGGTGCTTCGAATCATTTTATTGAAAAAATTAATCTAGCCACGAAATCCCGCTCGGTGATCTTCGCGCAAAAAGCAGCAAATTTTGTTGTGACAAATGACGAGCAGACGATTGTTTATACGATGTATGATTCCACTTCGACGCTTCACTTTCGGAGCCGAAATCTTTCTACACTCGCCGAGCGCGAATTGCCGTCCGATGTTTTTCGGATTGCATCGCTCTCACCTGCAGAAGATAAGTTAGCGTACGTTTCAGGAAATGAGACCGTGAATCAGATTCGTGTGATTCCTTTTGTCAGACCATAATTACTATGAAAAATATATTTTACAGATTGTGCCTTGTTCTTATTTTGGGAATGCTCTTTACCTCCTTCGCTTCTTCACAAACTCTTCCGTGGGGATTAGCCGTCAAGAAATTTAGGGCAGCTCAGATTTTCCCAGATAAAGGAAAAGTACTTTACTCCATCGGAGCGAATGGAGCAGGTGCGAACAGGTATCTCAATTATTCTACTGATTTGGGATCTAAGTGGAATATCGGCGCACAGGATGTGGGTGTCAATGGATTTGGAATCACAACAAGATATTATCTTTCATCCAGTAGCGGGCTATCCATCTCTACTGATCCTCTTGATGCAAATGTTAACTGGGTATTATTGCCGCCGTTCAATCTGACTTCACCATACACCGCGCTCTATGTCCAACAAGCAAGTGATGGTTCTGGGAATGATGATATATGGGCAGGTACGGTAAACGGACTTTGGCACAGAAAATTTAATGTCGTTGACTCCGCAAAGCCTTGGACGCAAATGAGTACAATTTCTATTGGCTCTCCAATTCGCCAAATCACAAGTGCTGGGAAAAATTATTACTTCAGAACCGACTCAAACATATACGTATCAAACGACGAAGGAATGACATGGGCAAAAAAGACCCAGACAACCTTCGGTGTAGTTACTGCAATACTTGCTCCAACAGAGAATGATTTTTTCCATTCAGTACAGACTCCCTCGGTGTCCTTTCTTTTTCGTTCTATCGATGGCGGGAACACCTTTGACGCGGGTACTTCTTTTAGCACTATTACCATTCAGACATTAGCAACTGATGGTCTTGGATACGTTTACTACGGAGGAGGTGGCACTGATGGTCTTATCCCACCAACAATTCTATCAGGCTCAGTTCGCAGGATTCATCTAAGTGATGGGATAGATGCGGATTTTTCAACAAGTTTCCCTTCCGGTCCACCGTCGCCAGAGGTGATTGCTCTTGCCTTCACCGATGCCAAAATCGGGATTGCAGGTACGGATGTACAAGGCGTATGGAGGACTCAAGTACCTGTAGGCGTTACGAGAATTACTACCGAGATTGATGGCTTACGTCTGTCTCAAAATTTCCCGAATCCAGTTGCATCGTTTTCGGAGTTTGAAGTGTCAAGTGTTAAGGCTGTAGAGGCAGTCGTGATGATTTTGGATGCCTTGGGACGAGAAGTTCGACAAGTTTTCTCTGGTGATTTAGGTGTCGGTACTACGAAAATGAATTTAGATTGCCGTTCCTTGCCTCCCGGCGCATATTTCTATAGAGTTCAAACCCAAAGAGGCGTGGCTACAAGACCTTTCGTTGTCAGTCACTAAGGGAGTAGCTCCAAAATTTGACCAAATAAAAAAAGGGACGCACACTGCGTCCCTTTTTCGTTTATCTCTCCAGATTGGAGATTAAGACTTTGTCGTTTCTTTTTTTGCAGCAGTCTTTGTGTTCTTCATTGCCTTCATGCACTTTGGGTCTTTAGCGCATTCTTTTGCAGACATTGCTTTTTTGCCCTTCATGCAACAATCTCCGCCTTTTCCTTTGGCTGCGGTCTTTTCGCCATCGCAGGCATTAGCGGCCGTGGAAACACTGAAGAAGGCTCCGAGTGCAAGTAGTAATAAGGTTTTACGCATAAGTTTTTGGTTTTGTTAAGTTAATGGCTATTGTCGGTTTATAGAACAGCCTACGTGCCGAAGGAGTTCGTGTTTCTCTTATGCTCAAACAGGACGTCATTGCGAACGAAGTGAAGCAATCTGCCAGTTGTAGTTATCCGAATCTCGAATTTTGAGATCGCCACGTCGGGCTAAAGCCCTCCTCGCGATGACGTTATTATGGCTATTTTCAACCAACCCGCCACTTAGGGCATTTTCCGTGAACTAATTATCCCAAAGGCAGGTTTTACCCCGCTCTAAAAAAATTAAGAATTTTAGGAAACGTCGAATGACACGCGAAGAAAAAGAACAATCAGTCAGCGAATTAACCGAGATCGTCGGTTCCGCTTCGGCATACTATTTTACTGACTACAAGGGACTTACCGTCTCTCAGGCTACCGAGCTTCGTACCCAATTCCGCAAAGCTGGAGTTCAGTACAAAGTTGCAAAAAATACACTCCTTCGTCGTGCGTTGAACGATAAAGGACTTTTAACTGACCAGATTTCAGCGTCGATGAAGGGTCAGACAGCTGTAGCATTCGGATTCGAGGATCCTGCTGCTCCGGCACGTGTATTGAAATCATTTTTAGAAAAGACAAACTCAGAGAAGCCTGCGCTCAAGCTCGCATGGCTTGATGGCGCGGTCTATGATGGCAAGCAATTGGCAACAATCGCTGCACTGCCAACGAAGAAGGATATGATGGCGAGCATCGTCGGAAGCCTTCATGCACCAATCTCGGGAATTGTCAACGTACTTGGCGCACTTCAACGCGATATCGTCTATATCATGGACGCCATCGAGAAGAAAAAAGCCGAGACAGCAACCGCATAATTTTACGCACTCAAATATAGTCAAGCTTCAACTATAACTATATTTTTTTTATCATACTTTAGGAGTAGAACATGGCAGATATCAATGCAATCGTAGATTCAATTTCCAGCTTGACGCTGGGCGAAGCGGCAGAGCTTAAAAAAGCGCTGGAAGAGAAATTCGGCGTAAGCGCTGCAGCTCCGGTAATGATGGGCGGAATGATGCCCGCAGCAGGTGGCGCAGCTCCGGCTGCAGAAGAGAAGACAGAATTTGATGTCATTCTCTCTGATGCTGGTGCACAGAAGATCAATGTGATCAAAGCAGTTCGCGAAGCAACGGGTCTTGGCTTGAAAGAAGCAAAAGATTTGGTTGATGGCGCACCAAAGCCAGTAAAAGAAGGTGTTTCAAAAGCTGATGCCGAAGCACTCAAGAAGAAACTTGAGGAAGCTGGTGCAAAGGTTGATCTGAAATAAATGCTACAAGCACTTACGAAAAAAGCCAGAAGAATTTTCTTCTGGCTTTTTTTTATGTCTATCAATTTCGCTGGGTTATTCCTTCGCATCGGTATGACAATTCCCGCAGCCGAAGCCTGTGTTGGTCTTCATGTCGAAGGGCTTCATTCCCAAAAGCTCAGCCATTTTTGGTTTTACCGTTGATCGCATAAAACGCACGAGGCTTGTATCCGCTTTTGCCCAGCCATCCTTGGACCGAGGAAGTTTCCAGAGCTTGGCATTTGGCATTTTGTATGATCCGTCCATCGCACCGTCGCCGTGACATGTTGAGCAGCGGACGTTATCGAAACGTTCGGGATTGAATTTTGCAAATTCTGCCTTCATCGTAGGAAGTACAACCTTGCGCATGTACGCAAGTCTAGCGGCATGATCCATCTTTTCCCAATCAATTGGAGCATCTGCTGAAGAGACTTGAGCATGTGCGATTGCTTGGTTCGAGCCAGCATTTGTAAACCACAAGAAACCCAGAAGTGAAAGAAGTCCGATGAGTGACGCGAATATTTTTATTTTCATAATTTCGAATTTGCGTTGCAAAGTAAACAAAGTATGAACATCTGTTGCGTTATAGACAACAAAAAAAATGTGATTTGGTTTTTAGTTCTCAGCTATACGTTTACATTATTCATTTCTCGTACACCCGCAACATCATTATAAAGGAACCGTACTATCACTTTAACTCTTTTCACTTGGCTTGATAAATACCAACGAATGAGACACACACCGAAACTTGTATTTCTATTGATATTGGGTTCTTTTGCGGGGACTTCGTATGTGGCGGCGCAGCCAGCACGCGATGCACTCCTGAATATTCTGAACACTGAGTTGAGCCGCGAAAATACCGAACTATCTCGGCAAGCTGTTTCGCCGTATTTTATTTCGTATAATCTCGGTGATGACCAGAACGTCACGATGGTCTCAAGTTTTGGTGCGTTAGTACGTTCAGATTCAAATCGTGGGCGCACTCTTCTCGTGGATTTACGTGTCGGTGATTACAAGTTAGATAACACGCACCAGATTCGAACCAACGGTGGTTTTTTTGGCGGCAGTGGTTTTGCAGGTGCAAATAGCAGACAGGCTCCTATTGAAAATAATCCCGAGGCATTGAAGATTGCGCTCTGGCGAGAAACCGATCTTGCTTATAAAGCTGCGAAAGAAAGACTCGAAGAAGTAAAAACCAATCGCACGATAAAAGTTGAAGAGGAAGATAGCTCCGCTGATTTTTCAAAACCGAACGGTCCCCCAGCATCGCTATTCGAGGCTCCGGTGGAGATGTCGAATTATTTTACGAATAGACCAGCGTGGGAAGAAAAGCTCCGTCGCTACTCGGCAGTGTTTCGTGGCGTAGATCATATCTACGAAGCGAAGGCATCTATTTCTGCAAGCATTATCCGAAAGTATTTCGTCTCAACCGAAGGTTCGCAAATGGCATCGAATCAGATTTATGTGCGACTGATGATTCAGGCATCAACAAAGGCTGATGACGGTATGGAGTTGCCACTCTATAAAAGTTATTTCGCTGCGAAGCCTGAGGATTTGCCGACAGATGATGTGATCTTGAGCGATGCAAACGAGATGCTCTTCAAACTTGAGCAGATGCGTACAGCCCCGCTTGTTGACCCCTACACTGGTCCAGCTATTCTTTCAGGCGGAGCGTCGGGTGTATTCTTTCACGAAATTTTCGGGCATCGCATCGAGGGTCATCGCCAGAAAAATACCAATGAAGGGCAGACGTTCAAGAAAAAAATTGGCGAAAAGATTTTGCCTACATTTCTTTCAGTATATTTTGACCCACTCCAAAAGACGTATGCTGGCGCACAGTTGATGGGCTGTTACTCTTTCGATGATGAGGGTGTGAAAGCTCGTAGAGTCGATGTAGTCGAGAACGGTGTCTTCGAGCGATTCCTGATGGGACGTTCGCCGATTGAAGGGTTTTCTGAGTCCAATGGTCATGGCCGGTCATCGCCAGGGAAGCGACCTGTCGCGCGTCAATCGAATCTGATTGTCACCTCAAACATCACGGTGTCAGATGATTCACTCAAACGTTTATTAATTGCCGAATGCAAAAAGCAGAACAAACCTTATGGTCTAAATTTTGTGCAAGTTGAAGGTGGCTTCACACTCACTGGGCGCACGATTCCGAACTCATTTAATGTGCTACCGATATTAGTGTATAGAGTGTATGCCGATGGCAGAGCCGATGAACTCGTACGTGGCGTTGATCTCATTGGCACACCGCTTGCTACGTTCGAGCGGATCATCGCCGCAGGGAATAGACCAGAAACATTCAACGGTGTGTGTGGAGCAGAGTCGGGCTGGGTTCCGGTGAGCGCATCGAGTCCAGCACTTTTAGTCCGCGAGATTGAAGTTCAGAAAAAAGATAAATCGCAAGAGCGTCTGCCGATTCTACCGGCACCGGATGCAAAATCTTCAACGACAAACTAACCCACACTTGTGAACACCGCTCTACACGTGAACCTCAAAAAAATTGTTAAGATGAAAAAAGGATTATTTGTTTTATTTCTCCTTGCACTAACAAGTCCGCTCTTCGCTCAGCGAATGAGTGAGAAGACGATTGAAACGATTGGCCGTGCGATGAATGATGAACTTGCACGTTCAAAAAATCAATTGAAGCTCAAGGGTCTTGTTGATCCGTTCTTTGTCTCGTATGTTGTTAGTGATAATGAGCGCTTGGATATTATCGCATCCTTCGGCGCGATCACCCGTTCACAACAAACTCACCAGCGCCAACTCAATCTCCGATTGATGGTAAACAACTACCAGCTAAATGATGAAAATTTTGATGGGGGTGGCGGAGGATTATTCGGGGGTGGACCTCAAATTGATATGAGTCTCCCACTCGATAATGACTACAACACGATTCGTCGTGCGTTTTGGCTTGCAACTGATGATTTATTCAAAGATGCCAACGAGACGTTCACGAAAAAGAAAGCCGCTCTTGAGCGGAAACAGTTAACGGACGAAGACCGCGATCTCCCTGATTTTTCACAAGCGCCAAAAGTCGAGCTAAGCGAAGCACCAGCAGAAATTCCAGTTGACAGGACAAAGTTGGAGGCATTGGTGCGCGATCTTTCAGCAGTATTTATTAAGTATAAGCCAATCGAAAATTCGAATGTTGCATTTTCTTTCAGCAACATCTACCAATTCCTCAAAAATACTGAGGGCACAAATGTTCGCAAACCGCAGACAATTTGTCAACTCGAAATTCAGGCAACTGCGCAAGCGGCAGACGATGGCGAACCACTATCACTTGCCACAACAATCACAGTACTCTCACCCGATCGGTTACCGAGTCGTAAGGAATTGCTTGAGAAAGCCGAGAAGCTCGCACAGGATTTGACAGATCTTACCACTGCACCAAAACTAGATGGCAAGGAATACTCGGGTCCTGTTTTATTTGAGGGTGAAGCTGGAAGTGAATTTATTTCTGAACAGATTATCGCAAAACTTTCTGCACAGCGTGAGGATGTCTTAGGCGGCGGATCAGTATTTTCATTGCTCGGTAAAGCTCCGACATTTCAGAAGAAAATCGGCGTACGAGTATTACCTGCATCTATCACCGTTGAAGATCGAACCAAGAGCGCCTCTGCTCCGGCAAAGAGCAGTCAAACACTTGGGTGTTACTCGGTTGATGAAGAAGGTGTAGTCCCAAACGATATGACATTGGTTGAAAATGGAATCTTGAAAACTTTATACATGACACGCACACCGACGAAAGAAGTCCGCGAACCCAACGGACATTCGCGTCAGCTCATTAGTGGCGGTGCTGCACCTGGTCCAGGAGTAGTCGAGATTACGGATAAGAAAGCAATGAAAGCCGCGGACATGAAGAAGGATCTTTTCAAGCGCGCGAAGGAGGATGGATATGATTTTGCGTTTATTATTCGCTCCACACAAAAGGGCACGATGCTTTTCTCTGAAGGAATGGGTAATGTTGGCGATATCCTCGAAGGTGGAAAATCTCTTTCACCGGTCTTGATTTACAAAGTTTCTATTAAGGATGGCAAAGAAACATTAATTCGTGGAGCGGAAGTGAGTTTACCCACAAGCAGGGATTTGCGTGAGATCATTACGTGTCGTGACGTGGTGACAAAAGATATGGGTTTGGCAGCTGGCTCTGGGAGCGGGTTCTCAGTCTATAGTAGTAAAGCTCCGGCTACACTTAAGGCTTCAGAAAAAATTCTGGTACCTGAACTTGAAGTCCGAAAGAAAAAAACAAGCGCAAATCCGATTAAGCCTGTGGTTGAGAAGCCTTAGAAATGCTATTCTGTTTTGTACATTTCCATCCGTTTCTTTGATGCTTCGAGGCGTTTGTATTTCGGTCGTTCGACCATAACTTTCTCTAAGATTTCTTTGACCTGAAAAAAATCTTCGAACGAGTGATACGGAATTCCATTCTTCGAACAAAATTTCGAGAGCATACTCCGAGCAAACACTACATCGGCTATCTCCACAGGGCAATGATCGGAATATCCATCACCGATATAGACTACCGTATCCTCGTCGGCTGATGTTGTGAGAATCGTGCCGCATTTACA
>JBAWZA010000014.1:0-87870 GCA_037143335.1 bacterium
AAAAAAAATCGCTTCGATGCCAAAGAGGCTTGCCACAATTTTCACCCGACTCGTTGCCGTGATCGAACGAACTGAACCGGATGAATTTGCCATCGAGACATCGTTCTACGATAAGAATGCGCAATCGGCGATGAAACTTGGACAAGCAAGAGGTGTTGCTCTTGTAGCGGCGGAGTTAGCGAAACTGGAAATAGCGGAGTATGCTCCTCGTGTCATAAAAAAAGCGGTGACCGGTAACGGCAATGCCGATAAATCTCAAGTTGAATTCATGGTGCGGAAGCTTTTGAGTCTTGAGGAGCATGACAGAAAGCTTGCAGATGCTTATGATGCGCTCGCAATTGCAATCACCCATGCACTGAGACGTGGATCGGGATCGCAAAGTACGAAGAGTTGGAAAGATTTTGTCAAGAATAATCCTGATCGGTTATTCAAATCGAAGTAATAGTATTGAATACGAACAGAACACTTTTGCGAGGACTACTCATTATTCTTTTCTTGTCTTTTTGCGGGACACGGACAAGTTTTTCACAGATGTACCCTCAGGAGCTTTCCCGAGACTATTTGGTAAAGCTTGTGATGAAGGACTCTTCGCAGTTCTATGGGATTGTGATTGCGAAACCATTGCCTGACCGGATACTCTTTCAAACCCGAAATGGCAGACTTGAAATTCCACTTCGTGATATTAATTATGCATTGGATTATCGCTTTAATTTCGTGCTCAATAGTGATATAAAAAAAGCTGCACTGACAAATGTAACAGATGTCGAGAAGATGCGCCTCTCCCAGTATCTCACAAATTCTAAACTCGAAAGTCCTTCCGTTGTGCACACAACAGATTTAGATGTCTATCATGGGTACCGGTACTTTTTTGATGACTCGGCTCATGTAATTTTATCAACCGATTGGGGGGAGCTCTATTTTATATATCCTGAATTGTCATACATCGAAAATTATTCGGGCGTGGGTGACACGCGAAAAGAATTTTATACCACGTCGTATTTAACGGTCGTTGATCCAATGGCATCGCAGGGATTGGCAACGCCGAACGGATTTGCTTACGGAGCAGGGAATAATTTCATAGCTGATTACCTCCTCGGTGGCTTGCAGTTAAACGTCGGTGCCACAGATTGGCTTTCGTTGAATGCCGGAGGTGTGTTTCTTCCGCTCAAAAATAATATCATCGTTGCAACGGGCGGTCTAAAAGTCACTCCTTATAGCTTGGGACTCTGGCATATTTCCGTCGGTGGGCAAGCTCTCTATTCGGAAGTTGTGAAGACGACGAAACTCATCTTAGGTTACGGAGCAGTAACGTATGGGACTTGGGAGTCTCAACTTTCACTCTTTGCAGGCTACACACTCAATCATACTGATTCGCTTGGTTATCAAAATACCAAGAACGACCAGATATTTATTATTCAAGGTTCTCAGCGTGTGGGAGAGAATCTGAAACTCGGTGTTGAATTTTTCTTTCTATCCAACTTTGATATTGTTCCAGTACTTGCCTCAATTCGTTACTTCGACAACTCGATCACCGTTGATGTCGGAGTAGCATTTTCACTCTACAAGGCTGGGGCAATACAAAATGAAAAGACGCTTGGGGAATACGTTTTTAATGTCCCAGATTTCCCCTTAGTGCCTGTCGTCACCTTTAGTTATCACTTCCGTTAATAACTGATTTTCTTCTTGATAATCGTTTGCTCCATGACTGGTACAATCGGGACGCGATCGAGTTCACTTGCTGTCAAGATGTCGTTGGCGAATCCGATTGAGGTGAGATATTTACCGTGATCGCTACTTTGGAGCGTGCCGAGAATATCATTGCCATACTCTTTATAGATTGCAAGAACAGTTCTCGCGCTATCGGTGAGATCAATGTTTGGCATCGCTTCGGAGAGCTTTGAAAGCATCATCCCTGCACATACCGCATCCTCAAGTGAAAAGTCCCCTTCACGACCACTGCAAATAAGAGTGAGGCCTGTTTTATCAAGATCGGGTAATGCTAATAACGTAGTGACAACGGCACTCAGATTCACAAAACTGCCGACGAAACAATGATGGGCATACTTTGCCTTCGTTAGTGCGACAGCTCCGTTCGTAGTCGTGAGGATGAGCGATTTACCCGATACAACTTCTGGAGTATATTCGGACGGGGAATTGCCAAGTTTGAAGCCTTCAATTCGTTTCCCACCACGTTCACCACAGAGCATGGTCAGCGTAGAAAAAAGATTGCCAACGATCTTCATTGCTTGATCTACAGATGAGACCGGAATTACCTCACGTGCTCCGGCATTCATCGCAAACGTGATTGTCGTCGAAGCACGTAGAACATCGATCACGACGATGGTCTTATCACGGAGATCAATCTCGTCAAGCGAATTAGGACTAAAATATACTTGAACTTTCAAGAGAAAAAAATATTGAGCGGTGTACAACCGTTTTTATATGAGAAAGTTCAACATGTCGTATTTTTGTAAAACTAAAAATCGATGAATTATGAAAAATTTTATCTCTGTCTTAATCGTCATTTGCTTTCTTCATGCCCATTTGGTTGCACAAGTATCAACAGTGTCAGTTCATAAGCTTGGAAAAGAAATTAATTCCAATGCCGATGATTTTTCTCCGTTCATCACAAATGATGGCTTAACATTATTTTTCGTTACGAACCGAGGTTTAGGAAAGTCGCATCTTTATTGCTCAAAAAGAAAATCAGTTGACACCGAATGGGGTGATGCTGATTTTTTTCAATTATTAAGTAGCCGTATGGATGTAGTTGAGTCCTTTAAGATGGATGGCATTGGCAGAATGTACTTTAGTTCGACAAAAGACAGTAAAACCGGAATGAATCTCTGGCAAGCATTTAGCGATAAAGGAAATATTACGGCAAAACAAATGCCGAACGGTATCAACTCTACATTCTGGGATTCAGAGCCAACAGCTACTCGAAATGGCGATGTACTTTATTTCGTTTCAGGTAGAGACAGAATATTGAATGGTGTTCATCTTCATATTTTGCAATCAAAATTGCAAAATGACGGAACATGGTCCACTCCACAAGACCTTGGTCCAAAAATAAATATGGGAAGAATTAATAACAACCCCTTTATTACTCCCGATGATCATTACCTTTTTTTTAGTTCAGTAGTTGTAGCTCCTCCGAGTACTGGAAGAAAAGAGATTACGAAAATCTATATGTCAGAGCATATAGGACAAGGTGTTACTGATTGGTCTGCGCCGATGTTATTGCCTGCTGAAATAAATTCGGAATCTAATGATATAGACCCGATGATTTCAAGCGATGGGAAGACTATCTATTTTAGTTCTGATAGAGAACGATCGAAAGGATACGAGATATATTCTGCGACTCTTCCAATAGATATACAAATGAAGATAAAGAACTCATTTCAATCCAAATAGAAATACTATATGCTCCCGATCTTGGGAGGCAGGAGTGCAACCAAATATCCTCGCATTCTTGGGACATCGAATCTAGTCAGTTCAAACTTAGCTAACGTTGCTTTTTTCATCTCGATAACAGTCGTTGTGCTACCGAGTAATGCGCTTCCAAAGGAGGAGAGATGCGGTTCATGGCCTACGAGCAGAATGCTTTTGGTATCTTGTGCTTTTGCAGCGATCACTGCCATGGTCTCGACAGGATCAGTCTCGGGTGTTAGTGATTCAGTGATTTCTAATTCAGCACCTATTGCAAAATGATCGAGGGCAATATCTGCCGTTTGTCTTGCTCGTTTATAGGGACTCGATAGGACAAGTTGGGGGGCAAAGAGACCCATTTTCTTGGCAGCGATAAGTGCTGCCGCGGTTTTCTCTTTGCCCTCCGTTGTCAACTCTCGTTCGTCATCCCGATCGCGTGAACCGTGATCCTCAGCGATTCCATGACGTAGGAGATAGAGAAGCATTTTTATTGAGGGAAATTTGAAACTGCTCCAGGTTTTACTTTTGCACCCGAACCACGTACTACCCAAAGTGGTACGGAGATGCAGGGACGCTGACGGTAAAACTCCACATTGTCAAAACGATCCAGGCGCGCCAATCGAACTGGCTGAGAGAAAAGCGGTGTGATCGGCATATCTTCATACATGATCTGCTGAAATTTCTTCATCAGAACATCACGTTCAGCAAAGTCGAACGAAGTCCTATTTTGCTCGAGCAATTTGTCAACTTCGGGATTCATATAAGCGGTAACATTCTGTCCTTTGTTCTTTGCTTGTGATGAGTGCCACAATTCGTATGGGTCATCTTCTGTTGCGTTGCCGCCGATGTTCGCGATTGAAGCATCAAAATTATGAGCACGAACGTCATTAATCCAGACCGTCCACTCCTTGATAGATACTTCCGCCTTGATACCTATCTTTCTCATTGCTTCCGAGATTACGAGCGCTGATTGCTTTGCGACGTCACTACCGGCTGGTAAGTAAAAAGTAAATTCGAATGGCATGTCATGTCCGTCAATGATTTTATGCAGGATTCCATCAGAGTTTGCAGTCCAGCCTTCTTCAGCGAGCATAGATTTTGCTAAGTCAGGATTGTATTCGATAGGCTTCAACGTTGCATCATAATGCGGTTGTGTAAAATTGATAACACCATTTGTTGGACGACCCAACCCTTTATAAATATCACGAACAAGTTGATCGCGATTAATGAGATGACTGAGTGCCCACCGAACTTTCTTACTCTTGAAGAGTGGGCGTGAGTTGTTCCACTCCACGTAAGTCCGAGAATTATAGTACACTGTATCTTTCCTAATGAAAGGAAGTTTCGCCGTGTCAATCTGCATGTAGAGTGCAGATGGGACAAGATCCATGAAATCAATATCTTTTGCCTTCAACGCTGTAACAGCGGCATTATTGTCGGTAATGGTTTTCAGGATGATCTGATCTAAGTAGCACTCACCCCATGGCATATCCTTCGCCCAATATTTGTCGTCACGTTTGAAAGTGATGTGATCGTTGGTCTTCCACTCTTGGTAAATATAGGGACCGGTGCCGATCATAAATTTTGGATTACGACTGTGGTCCGGATTATTAAATAGCTCCATCTGTGCCTTATAGACAGGGTCTTTTGAATTGCCTTTCTTGATGTCCTTCCATGCCATTTTATCTGTCATATTTTCAGGATCAAAAATATGCTTGGGCATGATCGGCTCGTAACCACCACCGAGTACGCGGTCCATCTGGAAATATGGTTTATTCAAATAGAATGCAACCTTCATCTTGTCACCGTTCACGTAAGCGACGCTATCAACTGACTCGAGGACGCTGCGCGATTGCGTTGTCTCTGCATTCACAGGGTTCATCACGCACTTGAATGTGAACATTACATCTTCACCAGTTACAGGATGTCCGTCGTTAAAATGTGCCTTTGGATTAATGGTGTACGTATAGGTGAGGTGATCAGCTGACATCTCTGGCAAGCTCGCAATCCAGGGTATGAGTTCTTGTGTGCGGGGTTGAACGCTATTGAGCGGCTCCCAAATAAACTGGGAAGCATACTGCCCAGCAGCATCGTGAACTAACGGAGGGATAACATTCGTCGGATCTGAGGCAACCCACCAGACGACATTATTCTTTGTTGAAAGTCCATATTTGTTTTCTCCGACGCCGTCTTTTTTGCCGCACGAAGAGATCGTGATGGCAAGAAGCATGAGAAAAGTTGTTAGTGAGAGTATTTTTTTCATAGATGAGTTAGTGAAAAATAAAAACTTATTCAAAATCGTGTTCGAAATACGGAATAACCCGTTCGGGTGTTGCGCTTGCATTAGTCCGATTTGCTATTTTCTGCTCAAGGTTCTTCGCGAATTCGCTTGACGCATCGTAACCGTAATGTTTGAGCAAATAATTCAGAGCAATAACTTCCGAGATCACCGTGATGTTTTTCCCCGGTAAGATTGGGAGCTTCACATGCTGAAGCTCAACACCTAATATCTGCGTTAGCGATTCATCAAGTCCGGTTCGGGTGTAAGCTGCCTTTTCATCCCACACTTCAAGCTCGACGATCACCTCAACTCGCTTTTGAAAACGAATTGCGCGGATACCGAACATTTCTCGAACATTGATTATTCCCAGCCCCCTGATCTCCATGAAGTGGCCACCAAGCTCTGTACCTGATCCCATTAGAATACCTTCGCCCTTCTGAGTTACGACAACAACGTCATCGGCAACAAGCCGGTGACCTCGCTCGATAAGATCAAGTGCTACTTCACTCTTGCCGATACTCGATTTGCCAACGAAGAGAATGCCTACGCCATAGACATCAATGAACGAGCCATGAATCGAAGTATGAAGATTGAACTGGTCATCAAGAAAATCGCTGATAAAATAAATTGCCTTCGTCGTCTCGATCGGAGTGAGAAAGGTCGGGATGTTATGTTCATTGCAAAGCGCAATTAATTCGGGATCGAATTCATTGGCATTCGTGATGATGATGCAAGGAATGTTAAACGAGGCAAGGGTGGAGAATGCCTTAATTCGATCTTCTTTGCCTAATGAGCTGAGGTAGTAGAGTTCGGTATTCCCAAAAATCTGAATGCGGTGAAAGGTAAACAGCCCGACGTATCCCGCAAGCGCTAACCCTGGGCGATGCAAGTTCTTATCGGTGATCTGCTTATCAAAGCCACCTTCGCCGGCAAGAAGCTTGAGCTTGAAGCGATCCTTCATGTGCTCGAAGAAAAACTTCACACCGAGCGATTCTTTCTGTTGTGGTTTATAGTTCAGCCATGATGGCCGTTGCGAATCAGCTGGCATTCGAGATAGTAGTTCATTCGTTTGAGATGTCCCATATTCTTCACGGGACATATAACACCCCCAAGAGTTCGGAAGTCTCCCTTATTTTTTGATAGCTTTTCGCTTAAGTTCGATAGAGGAGTAATGGGTATCTTTATGCTTTTTCAATTGCGATTCAAGAACTTTTACCGATGAATCAAATGCTTTCGAGATCGTATCGGATGACTCCTTCGCATGAAGTAACGCACCCTTCACCTTCAAATTGATCTCAGCATTGTAACTAAGCTTGGCATGGCCTTCATGATCGAGGATTACCTCGGCTCCAAGGATTTCGTATTTGCCTTCCAATGATTGGAGTCCATCTTCTACATGCTGTTTCATTTCTGGTTCAGCAGAGGCATGGCGGTTCGAGATTTGGATATTCATAATTTGTCTCCTTAAAGATAAAACAAAAAAGATAGAATTAAGCTTCACCACTTCTCGGGTGAGCTTTGTCATACGATTTTTTTAGTCGATCAATGGTCAAGTGGGTATAGCGTTGAGTGGTGCGCAATGACGAATGCCCAAGCATTTCTTGTACGGCACGAATTTCGGCGCCGTTATCGAGCAAGTGAGTAGCAAATGAGTGGCGCAAGGTATGGGGGTGAGTCATTCCTGTATCGGGTACACCTCTGAAATATTTTTGCACGATATGATATACTGCACCGGGTGTCATACGTTTCCCATTATTAAGCAAAAATAGTGCCGTTCTATCTTGTACGCTTTCCAAGTCATTTCGGATACCAAGATAAATGTTGATAGCATCCAATGCCTTCTTTCCAACAGGGACGATCCGTACTTTGTTACCTTTTCCAGTGACACGCAACGTTCCTTCGGCGATATTCAGATCGTTCAGACTGATTCCTGCAAGCTCGGCACGACGCAATCCACTGGAGTAGAGGAGTTCGAGCATTGCATTATCACGATGTCCTGAATAAGTATCAGGTACTGGTCTCGACATAGCCATCGAGGCGGAGCGCTCCGAGACAACTTGCGGAATCCGTTTCGGACCCTTAGGAGATTTGATGAGTCGTGCGGCATTCATTTGCAGAATCCCTTGATTTGTCAGAAATTTCAGTAATGACCGAACAGTCGAGAGCTTCCGAGAAATCGATTGAGCCACCAGTGGCTCACCATGCTTATTGAGTTTTTCGGAAAGAACTCGTAAATAGGTCCGCAATGGCATGATGTCCGATTGGTCGCCTGTGATCTCAAGTTCTTCGTCACGCAAGATATTTTTGAATTCTTCAAGGTCAGCTCGGTAGGTGCTTGTGGTGCCCTTGCTGGCATTACGCTCATGGGTTAGATGCGATAAGAATGCCTCAAGCCAGGAGTCGAATGCATGTTGAAAATCTGACATAAGCCCTTGTAACTCCTTATCCTACAACATTTTCGTTGTGCACACACGCAGAGTTTCCCGTACTAACAACAAAGCCGGCATCCGCCGGCTTTCTCTTTGCAATTCTGTTAGTGAACATCATGCTACAAATATACGAAATTTTCTCCCAAAATGCAATAGGTGCCCCCAAGATTGTTGATAGATTGTGGATAGGGCAGAATAGTTATTTAACGCCAGGCTCCTCTATTCCAAAGGAATTAATAACTCCACCAATGCTATTCTCACGGCCTTTCTGTGTGATGCATTCTATCTTCGTATCTTTCTGCACAGTGATGGGTTTGGCAGAGTCCCAAGGCTTGCCATTTACCATAACCTTATTACCCGTATCAAATGTAAGCAGGAACGGTTTGAATTTATCTCCAGCAAAAATTACATCACCAGATTTGCCTTTGGAGAAGGTAATAGTATAAGTGCCCTGCTCAACCTTGGAGAATAAAAATTTTCCACCAGAATCGGTACGAGTTTTTTTCACAACCCCACCTGGATTCCTTCCCGCCCCCACACCCACGCCTGGAATAGGGTCACCTGCGAAGGCGACTGAAGAGAGGAAGACCAGTAAGAGAAGAGAAAAAATAGTGTTCTGTAAAGATCTGTTTTTCATGGTTTGTTTCGTCTATAAAAATGACTCAAATTTAACGACGGGAATCCTCACTTCGTTCGGGATGACAATTTTTGGGCTTTCTCTATATCTATCAACCGTGAATGAAAGATTCCTACAATAGTGGCGGAGCCACGGAGTACTTGTAGCCCTGGGTGCAAGTCCGCCCCGCGGACGGAACCCTGGGTGAAGATTCCGCGCCCATTCGAAGCCCTGGAAGGGCGGTGTTGATTGCAGCGATTCGTTAATAGTGAATTAGCTTCACTGTTTGCGATTCACCAAGATTTGAAATAATTCTTCCGTAGAGTGGTCCCTTGGGGAGTGAAAGAGAGTTTATTGCAACTTGATGCTTGCCGAACTCCAAACGCTCCTGACTTCCGTGAGTGAATATAACCCTTCCAAGTTGGTCATAAATATGGATGTCTATGCTCATCTCCTTCAAGACTCTGAATTCGAATACGATTTCATTCCGAGAAAAGTTATCGTATGCTTGAACGGCAAGTAAATCTCCAACAGAATAACCAGCGGTCACCTCAGTTGGCACACCCAACTCTGCAAGGGGGCGACGCCAGAGTCCACTATCAGTCCCTGCATAGAGATAGTCATTGCTAACAGCTAAAAGATTGAGTTGAGAACCTTGGAGATTGTCAGTAATTTCTCGAAAGCTATTGCCTTTATCTCCTGAACTTAACACATGCATGTCAGCGGTATCCCACCGATCACCCGCTGCAAAAATAAAGTTCTTACTGGTCGAAAGGTAACTGATATTATAGGGAAGTTTTATTTGTCTCCAATGCTCCGCACTATCATCTGAGCGATAAAGTCCGTAAGATGTGAAGAGTGTACTTCCGATTCCTATGAGATCATTGAGAATCCAAGACGACACATCCGTATCAAAAGTCTGCCAAGTTAGAGCTGAGTCCAATGAACGATAAACACCACCGTTGCTATTGGCGGCATATAGGTAGTTTCCATTCCGAATCAGAGAGTTTGTAAACGGTCCACTCATGCTTGTTTGGTATTTCATCCAAGTATCTCCATTGTCGGAGGAAGATGCCATGCCACCACTGCTGAGATCACCGTAGAGCTTATTACCATCATCAAAGAGGAACAAACAACCTCTGAAACTGCTATCCCGAATCCGCTCCCAGGTATCTCCATTATCTGACGAACGATAGACACCCGTAATTGTATCAGGTCCGCCGTATGATGCACCCTTTGAGAATGAGCCAATCACAAAGTTCCCTGTATGAAAAATACTCTGAACAAAACCTTTCTTGTTGAAAGAAATATCTTGCCACGTGAAACCGTAATCCGATGACCGATATAATGTTGACGAAGTGCCGGGGGAGAGGAAAAAATAATTATCATAGATACAATGAGGGATACGGTACCGCGCTCTGTTAGGCAAAACCTTCATGGGATAGCTGGTTTTTTGCCATTGTGCCCAAGTGATATTAGCCCACATCAAACATGGTAAGAATATGAGCAGAGAGATTAGGGGCTTTTTCATCACAAACTTGTTTTAATATGTGACACTTTGTTAGGTTGAAATGTGACAAGTGAACCCGTAATAAAAAAATCTTATCAAGCGGATTCGTGGGAAACCCCCTACGATAACGTAGAATGTCAAATGCTACTTTTCACGGACGGGATTCCTCACTTCGTTCGGGATGACAATTTTTGGCGGGTAAACCCTAAGCTGTCATAGCGAGGAGACGCGTTAGCGGCGAGGTGGCGACGCTACATTTTTTTTATCATAATTTTGATGAATTAAAAAAGATGTTAAGAATCAATCATGGTATGATTTTTGTAAATTTACAACTTGCTCTATATCTCTCCGAACTCAATTCAATGAAGTAACTGCCGTTCGGCAGTTTGCTGATATCGAATTGATGAGTCTGATCTGCACCAGATTCAAAATCATTGTTGAAGAGCGTGCCTATACTCTTCCCGGAGGCATCATATAAATTCATCGTGACATGCAGAGGAGAGGAAAGCCAGTAATGAATAATCAACTTCGAACCTGCTGGTTCAGGGTATGTCTGAACCATTATCGAATCATATGGCAAATATTGATGTACCCAAGACTTTCCGCCATTGATGGTGTGAAGTATT
The DNA here is from genome assembly GCA_037143335.1 of bacterium. Taxonomy (GTDB): domain Bacteria; phylum Bacteroidota; class Ignavibacteria; order Palsa-1295; family Palsa-1295; genus PALSA-1296. Next base: position 10,892 of record JBAWZA010000014.1, read on the forward strand.
GTACCTTGATTCCCACACGCCCACCCAGTAAGTGAATCTATAAAAAAAATATCTTGTAAATCAGCTACCACAGTGCTATTTTGTTGCTCCCAAGATTGATAGCTATAGGTCGACGCAATAATTTTGCCTTTATAACCAATTGCATAACCTTTATTGGCTGTTGAGAAGATAATTTTCTGGAAGAACTCCAAACCATTGCCAAAGTATAAAGTGTCCCAGTTTAAACCACCATTGATTGAATTAATAATGTCCCCTTTTTGTCCTGCTACAAAGAGTAGGGTTGGGGTAGTGGCATGAATTGAAGATAAATCCTCTCGGATGGGGCAAAATACCAAATGCCAGGATTTCCCGCCATCTGTAGTAGTTTCAAAATCCGCTCCCCATCGACCTTGGTATTGATCTGGTCTCGTCCAAATAAATTGTCGTCCGCAAATAAAACCATGTTTTGGATCACTAAACGACATTGCCCCACCCAGTTGTGCACCTACACTTGATGCCTGCCAAGTTACCCCTCCATCGTTGGAAAGCGCTGTCGAATCCTTACCATCATAAATTCGAATCGTATCCATACCAAAATACTGAGCTTTGCCACCGATAGGTTTTCGCAATCCAATAGGATACCAATTTTTCCCGCCGTCATTCGTGCGCACCATCGAAGTGTCACCTTCAGCGATACCATGTATGGCATCAATAAAAAATGGTTCTCCGATTCCTGATGATAGGAAAGTCCAAGTATCGCCTCCGTTCGTTGTGCCATACAGTCCATCGTTGGCATTTGCCCAACCCGTGTCACGATTCAGAAAGAATAAGTATCCGACTATCGTGCTTGTCCCACTCACTTGCCGATACCACCCTTGTGGCGGTACTTCCAGTAGTTGGTTTTCCTGTTGTGCAAGCGCAGAGCTTGCGATGAATGCGATGAATGCTAATGTGATGTAGAGTTTCATGTTTTCTCTGCTATTGTCTTCGTTGCGAGTTTTGAAACAGCTCACGATTGAATCACATTTCTCGTGAATGAAAGATTCCTACAATAGTGGCGGAGCCGCGGAGTACTTGTAGCCCAGGGTGGACTTTCATCCTGGACTACAATTACTTCGTTCGCAATGATAATGGTGGGATTATTTTTTCGCGACTTCTTCCTCCGCTGTGAACTCCATCAGGTCTTCGGTGAAGGCATGTTTACAGTTCGAGCATTTGAGGAAGTTGCCTTGTGTACGGCTCCACTTTGTGGCTAACCAATTATTTCCGCAATTCGGGCATGGCTTATTCACGGGTTTATCATTCGAGATGAAATCGCACTCAGGGTAGCGCGAGCATCCATAGAATGTACGCTTTCCCTTGCCGCCTTTTCGTTGAACGATGTCGCCGATCGTGCATGTCGGGCACTTAATGCCCGTAGGAATTTGACGAGTGTATTTACACGTCGGATATCTGCTACAACCAATGAACTTCCCGAAGCGACTTGCACGCAAGAGGAGTTCGCCTTCTTTACATTCGGGACAAATCTCCCCTAATTTCTCAGGCTCGGGGCGATTGATATTCTTGACGGAAGTTTTCTTTCCGCAATTGGTGCAATCAATATAAAATCCGAACCAACCTTGCTTCAGCTCTACTGCATCCGATTTACAAGCGGGACAAGAAAACTTTGGCAAGTCTTCGGAAAGTCTTTCATCAGCACGATCAAGCACAGCTTTGAATGGCAAATAGAAATCGCCCATCACCTGTGCATAGGTATTTTCTCTATCTGCGATGGTATCAAGCTCAAGCTCCATCTTCGCGGTGAAGTCCACGTTGAAGATTTCGGGAAAACTCTTGATAAGAATGCGATTCACATTTCTTCCGAGTTCGGTCGGATAGAGCCTGCGTTCTTGCTGCTCGACATACGTCCTATCTTGGATCGTACCGACAATGCTTGCATAGGTTGACGGTCTGCCGATGCCAAGCGATTCTAATTCTTTAACAAGCGTTGACTCCGAGAATCTCGGAGGTGGCTTCGTTTCACTTTCTTGCAATTTTGGTGCTTCGATATTTGCCGATTGGTTTTCGGTAATACCGTTCGGGAGCCTTCTATCGGCATCGTCGGTATTTTTTTCTCCAGTATCATCAGCATCATCAAGCAATTGCAAGTAGCCTCTGAATTTCAAGACAGAGCCTGTTGCACGGAAGCGATAGACGCTGCCTGTTGCATTGTCAGATTGGATTTCAACCGTTGTCTGATCAAAAACAGCCGATGACATCTGCGAACCGATGAAGCGTTGCCAGATCAACTCATAGAGCGCTGCCATATCCTTATCCTGCGATTCCAAAAATCTACGAACAGCCTTCGGATCAAGCGATGGATTGGTAGGGCGAATACATTCGTGAGCTTCCTGCGCATTCTTGCTCTTCTTTTCTTTACGAGGCTCGCCGACATATTCTTTGCCGAACGTTTTTTCGATGTATGCTACCGACTGATTCCTTGCTTCTTCGGAAATACGTGTCGAGTCAGTACGCATGTACGTGATAAGACCCGTCAATCCTTCTTCGCCAAGCTCAACGCCTTCATAAAGACGCTGAGCGAGCATCATCGTCTTCTTCGGATTAAATCGCAAGCTCGAACTTGCGGCTGTTTGCAATGAACTGGTGATGAACGGAGCGGGAGCATTGCGCCTAACTTCACGTCTATTGACCGCAGAAATAACGTATTTCTTTTCCTGAGCGTCGCGTGCATAACCAGTTGCAGTCGTGACATCACCGATGTATTTATTCTTCAGCTCTTCTGGCAAATCCTGAAAACTTCCTTCGGGATTTTTGAATTCATGTCCATCAACGGAAATAAGCTTTGCATGGATCGGGAATTCAGTTGTAGCCGTTGTAAAGTCCGCCCAGAGATTCCAATACTTAATTGGCTGAAAACGCTCGATTGCTTCTTCGCGCTCGCAAATAAGGCGAAGCGCAACCGTTTGCACACGTCCTGCGGAAAGTGATTCCGTGCGCTGACCAATAAATGCTTTCCATAAAATAGGAGATACCTGATAGCCGATGATTCTATCCATTACTCGTCGCGCTTGCTGAGCATCGAAGAGAGCGACATCCACATCACGCGGATGCTTCATCGCTTCCTTGATTCCGTCTTTTGTTATCTCGGTGAAGAGAACGCGCTTGATATTGTCGTTCTTATCTGCAATTTCTTTGAGAATGTGATAGGCGATAGCCTCACCTTCACGGTCAGGATCGGTTGCGATCAGTACTTCTTTGCTGGACTTGGCAAGTTTTTTTAGTTCAGCGAGTATATCCTTCTTGCCTTTGACCGTCACATACTGGGGAAGAAAATCATGATCGAAATCTATACCGAGTTTTGATTTCGGAAGATCTTTGATATGCCCTACGGAAGCCCTGACAACGTAGTTGGAGCCGAGATATTTATTGATCGTCTTTGCCTTCGATGGGGACTCGACGATGACTAATGATTTTGCCATAAACTGTTGTTGGGGTCGTCGTTTGTAATAATGAAAGAGCGCGAGGTTACTTTTGTAATCGCTCGCGCTGGTGAATCTCTCCCAGAAATGTATCGGTTATTGAATACGGTCTGATACGTTTAATAATACACGCTGATCCATCCTTGAAGCGTCACTGAAATCAAAAATGAGTTCGGCTGCCGCTTCGCGCACAGCATCTAGCGTGATATCCGTCGCGCCGATAAACCAGAGCCTATCTATCAATAATTCCATGTCCGAATCTTTGAGCAAGTCCAATTCACGAAGCTGAATCAAAAATCCACGGGCTTCTGAACTCAGGAAAGATTGCTCCAATTCATGATACACACGGAACGCACTTTGCCCCGAAATGGATAACGTGGCGGGATCGCTGACTCGTGATTGCAATGATGAAATAGCAACCTTATCAAAGAGCCAACTGAATGCAGTTGAGACTTCGAGTTCGGAAAATCCTCGAGCGCTGAGCTTGCCTAAATCTATATCACCCAATTGCTTATTGCGGCGCATCTCGCCGACAAGAAATAAAATGATTTCCATCACTCTGCCCGTTCCGATGGCAGTCGTAGTTGCTGTTTCAGTTTTCATCAACCAATTCGTAGCGAATATTCGATAATAATTTCTTCGGTAATGAGTAGTTCGTCAGAGAGACTGCAACATATCTAAATACGCTCTCTCTTTTTTTCGCATCTTGTTCTTTGCCTGAGTCGATTTATCATCGTACCCAGCAAGATGGAGCATTCCATGAATCGCAAGACGGGCAAGTTCGTTCCGCAATGATACTTTATAGCGTAGGGCATTTTCTTTCGCCCTATCCATACTGATGTAGAGTTCAGCCTCTAAGGTATCGGAATTCCGTTCGATTTCAAAAGTCAGGATATCCGTGTAATAATCATGCCCCAAGACCTGGGTATTCATCTCCAGTAGCTCGTTGTCATTTAATAAAACAATTCCAAGTTTCAGGCTGGTTATAGAACCGTGTTCGGAAGCGAGCACGGCTTGCGATGCTTCCTTCAAGAGAAGCCGAAATGATTTCCACGATGGAAAGGATTTGGAGATAGCATTCGATACGCTGAGCGAGAAAGAGACTCTTTGGCGTGATGCCATCTTATTTGAAGCCTACAGCGGATTCGTTGAAGATCTTCAGTGCGATTGCGGCGCGGAGGTCCTCTGAGTCGAGTTTCGTTAAATCCTTCTTGCCCAACGATGATGAGACATTGCCATAGACTTGGAGCACACCAGCGGCAGATACGGTAACCATCGTTGTCTTGCCAGAGCGTACCTTACTGAAAAAAGCCACCTCGCGAGTGGATTCGGAAAGCCTGATTTCTTCAACGTCGTTTAGCTCCACAATCCCGAGTGGAGATTGCACCATGACGTTGCGCCTTGCCGGATTTTCAGAAAAAGTAATTTCTACAAGTGGGGCATCCGCTCCCGATTTTTTTCTTTGATATACAAGCACTGAGGCATCTGCAGTGCCACGTGCCGATTTAGATGGAAGTGCGACGCCAGAAAGGGCATCGGCTACTCGTTCTATCACTTTCTGCCGAAAAAGCATTATGTAGTCGTATTTGTCTTGCTACTAAATTACGAAGAAAATTTCGTCATGCAAGCCAACAACAGTTCGGGAGTGGTGGTTCGGAGGTGGCGGAGAGATCAGCAGTTACCCCAGTCATTTCGACCGCAGGGAGAAATCGTTCAGCCTGAATTTTTCTTAAATGAAAATTTCTCAGCTTAGGACTTTAGCACCATCACAATTTCAGCATCCTGAGAAACCATGACTTTTTTTCCAGCAACCCCTGGAGCTGGGGCTTTCTTTTTCTTCTTGCCCTTTGTGGAAACGGCTGGAGCATCTTCCGTGATCACACGCTCAAACCTTGCGCCTGATGCTGGTGAAGAACTCACCGTTACGGATACATTACTTGCTGGAATATTTTTCGAGAGGAAGAAGGCCATTATAGCAGATTTGCGCGAAGAGCCTATGTCAGTTGTCGATCCCTTTTTTCCAGCAGGGATATCATCAGTATAGACCGTAGCATTAATAGCAAGCTTTGCGTTGTGCTTCATCTCAAGTGCGATACTCTCCATATCTTGTATTACGGCAGGAGAAATAGCGGAGCTTTTTGGTTCAAATACTAATCCAGAGAATTGGAATGGTCTGCCAAGATCTAACTCTTTGAGTGTGACATGAACAGGGACTTCCTGATACTTGTCGGCTGCTGGCACGTTAAGCATTTCCTCATGATAATAGTATTTTGAGCCGATGAATGTTAGCTTATACTGAACTCCGGGCTTAGTAATGATAACGAATTTACCTTCGGGTGTGAGGCGAGTTTTATTGTGAATTTCGGAGCCGTTGTAGGTTGTGACTGTTACGTCGGTGGCAATACCACCAGCTGAACTATTGACGCTACCTTTTACAAGTGCGGTCGCCTTACTTAGTTGGGCATGAAGGACTGGCGTTGAGAACATCAATACAGCAAAATAAAAGGCAGTAATGACAATTTTTTTGGTAAAACTCATGAGTTCTGTTTCTGAATATAATGGTTAAGAATCTCCAGCTACATAAACACATTATAAGCCCAACTGTTACACACCCTGTCATTAATTTTTGCTCATTTTGAGCAAAAAAAAGACCGGCAGTGCCGGTCTTTACTGATTTATTATTGGACGGTTTTAGCTTGCTTGATCGGTTCCAGCGTATGCTGGCATCGTATTCTTTACTTTTTTCAAGAAAAGAATTTTCCTGAAGAAGCGAGGGAACCGTGTGCGCCATGCTTCGACAAATGTGTACATCGCTGGTACAAGGAAGAGTGTCAGGATCATCGAGCTGGTCAATCCACCAATAATAGCGAGTGCCATACCTTGCCTGAATTCCGAGCCTTCGCCGGCTCCGAGAGCAAGTGGCATCATGCCAAGGATCATCGTTACGGTAGTCATGATGATTGGTCGAAGTCGAGTCGGACCTGCTTCCATTAGCGACTCGATAATCCCATGGCCTAACTCTCTTCGTGCATTGGTTCTGTCAACGATCAAGATTGCATTCTTGGTCACGAGTCCCATCAACATAATCATTCCAACCATGGTGAAGATAGAGAGCGTCTTATGCCCGAGCCAGAGCATCACAAGTGCACCAATGAGCGCAACAGGCAAGCTGAACATGATCGTGAACGGATGGACATAGCTCTCGAAAAGAGCTACCATGATCATATACACGAACAGCACTGCGAGCAAAAATGCAATAAGCATATCTCCGCCTGAACGCTGTTGGTTTTCAGCATCACCTGCAAAATATGGTTCGCCTACACCGCTTGCGCGAGGGATTGTAGCTATTACTTTTTTGCAGTCTGTCACGACATCTCCGAGCGGTCTGCCGATAAGATTTCCATAGACTACGACAACGCGCTCACGATTTTTTCTGCCTATCTGTGATGGTCCTTTGCCGTAAGAAAGTGTTGCGATGTCCGATACCTTGACTTGTTGACCTGAATGGTTGAGCAAAGTCAGACGCTCGACATCATGCGCATTTGATCTATTGATACGATCGAGGATGACGTTGATGTCATACTCAGTCTCGCCTTCTTTATACTTCGCATCGGTGTTACCGGAGAGTGCCGTTCGCAATGCGAACGCTGCTTCACCGAGTGACATACTATTGGCGGCTAATCGGTCGCGATCAAAGACAATCTTAACTTCTGGTTGCCCTTCTTCGTAGGAACTCTTTAGGTCACGAAGTCCGGGGATATTCTTGACTCGTTCGATGAGCGTATCGGCGTAAGCGGAAATTGCTCCGAGGTTATCGCCTCGAACTTCCATCTGAATCGGGGCTGCGTTTGCTGACCCAAAAATACCAATAGGTTGAGTACGAATGAGCAAGCCAGGGATTTGTGCCGCCATTGTGGTGACGTTTTTCATCTCATCACCTGTTTCACGGATTCTTGTCTCGCGCTCGCGTAACCGAACGGAAATTTGTCCAACGTTCTGACGTTCAACAACTCCCCAAGCATTTTCTTGTCTTCCGACGACAGTTTGGAATCGAACAACGTTTGAGTCTTTACTCAGGAGATGTTCGTAGAGTTGAATCAGCGAGTCAGTAGTTTCGACATTCGTACCAGCAGGGAAGTCGAAGTTGGCGGCGAATTCACCGCGGTCAGGTGTCGTCACGAATTCAGATCCAATCTTACCCTGTATAACAAGGCTACAGCTTCCTAAAAATAATAACAAGCTACTTGTGACGATTACCCAACGATGCCTCAGTGACCAACCGAGCATAGATTTATACTTTGTCTCAAGCCAATCTTGGAATCGTTCAAAGGCATTCGAAATTCCACGCAACATTCCGACAATCGGCATCAACGCGCTCCACCACTTCACTGGTTTTGGCTTTCCGAAACGGGATGCCAAGAGCGGAGTGAGAGTAAAGCTCACGAAGAGAGACATCAATGTAGATGCGACCACAGTTAAACCGAACTCGCGGAAAATTTTTCCGGTGATTCCACTCACAAGTGAAATAGGCAAGAATACCACCACGTCCACAAGTGTTATAGCAAGAGCCGCGAAGCCGATTTCATTTCGTCCTTTGATTGCCGCATTCACCGGTGTCTCGCCATCATCAAGTTTGCGATGGATATTTTCCAAGACCACGATCGAGTCATCCACAAGAATACCGATCACCAGTGAAAGCGCCATCATGGACATCATGTTGATTGTGAAACCAAAGAGCCACATGAAGATGAATGTAGAAACAAGCGATGTCGGAATAGCTATTAACACAATCAACGCACTCTTACCTGAACGTAAGAATAAGAAGAGCACCAGCGATACTAAAAGAATCGCAAGTCCGAGATCGCGAAATACCTCTTTAATAGATGAACGGGTGAACTGCGTACCATCTTGAGCAACGTCAAATTTTATTCCATCTTGTTTATATTCTTCGGTCAGCTTCTTCATAGTCTCATAGACATAATCAGCCGTCTGATTTGCATTGGCATCCGAAGTCTTGATGACGTTGATACCAACAGCATCTTTGCCAGTGAGTCGAGTAGGTTTGTAGTTTTCGTTGAACGTATCCTCAACCTTTGCGACGTCTCCCAAATAAATCGTCGAACCATTCGGCATTGTCATGATTGGCAATGTCTTGATCTCGGCTGTGCTCTGGAATTTTCCTTTTACACGTACGATGTATTGATCAGTAGGCTGTTTGACTGAGCCAGTCGGGAAGTCCAGATTTTCGCGTGAAAGTGCCGATTGAATCTGAGTGATCGAAAGATTATACGAACGGAGTTTGTCATTATCAACGCTCACCTTAATCTGCCGTTCTCTTCCGCCAGTAACATCAACTTGACCAACACCAGAAGTAGATTCAAGACGCGATTTGAGTTTGTCCTTCGCGAGTTGATATAATTCCGTTGGTGTAAGTACCGTGGATGAGAGTGCGATGCGCATAATAGGCATTGCACTAATATCATTTTTCATCACCTTCGGAGGATCAGCATCCTTCGGAAGTTTAGAGCGAATCTGATCAACGCGACGCTGGACATCAGCCGCAGCTTCATCAGAATTCGCTGAGAGAAGATACTGTCCGAGTACGACAGAGTATCCTTCGTTTGAGAACGAACGGACATTGTCGAGATTACTCGTCCCAGAAATTGCTTCTTCGACTGGCTTTGTCACAAGGTCTTCGATTTCCTCAGGACCGGCGCCTGGGTAGGTTGTAAGTACCGTGATGTTGGGCCAATCCATTTTCGGAAGCAAGTCTGTTCCTAACTTGGAGAGTCCGAATAATCCCATCACAGCAAGTGCCACGAATACGATCGTGATAAAAGCCGGACGCTTGATCGAGAGTTCGGTTATAGTCATGGTAAGTAATTAAAAATTCAAAATGAAAAATGCAAAATTGAAAGCAAGGTTATTCGTTCATTTATTTCGTTCTCGTCCTCCAAAATTCTTAATTTTGAATTAAAACCTTGGCTCCATCTTTGAGCTGTGGTTGGCCAAAGGTGACGACAGTTTCGCCTAAGGCAATGCCTTCGACGATTTCGGCTTTTTCATTTGTTTGAGTGCCGAGTTTCACACCTTTGAGGTGAGCGATATTTTTATCATCGATAGAAAATACTTGCTGGCGCATCCCGTTATTGATGATAGCACTTCGTGGCACACATGGTACCGTGCGTGATGCTTCGCGATCAATTTCAGCGCGGGCGAACATGCCACTTTTTAATCCCTTATCACTATTCGGAATTTCTACTTCAACGGTAAACGAGCGTGCCATATCAGCCTTGCTTGAGATGGTGGTAATTGTACCGACAAATTCTTTACCGCCGAGAGCGTCAACTGTCACCTTGACTTTGTCGCCAACTTTTACAAGCGGAACGTCAAGCTCGCTGATGCCGATCTTAAGTTTCATTTTAGAGTCGTCAATGATCATTGCGACTCTTGTACCATTCGAAAGTAACTCACCAAGATTTACATAACGCATAGCAACCACTCCAGAGAATGGTGCTTTCACCGTTGCATCCGAAAGCTGACGTTTGGCAAGTGACTCACCCGACTCAGCTGCCTTCAGCATCGCCTCGGCACTCTTGACTTGCAACTCGGCAAGCTCCATCTGGCTTTTTGTAACTGCGCCTGATGATTGCATATCTTTGATTCTCGTGAGATCAATTTTTGCTTTTTCGAGAGAGGCTTCAGCTGTCAACCGTTGAGCTTCTGCTTGCTTGAGAGCAATCGCTTTGAGTTCGTTATCAACCGTTACGATTGCTTGCCCCTGACCAACTCGTGAGCCGTTGTTTGCTTCAATGCCAAGAATACGGCCTTGTGTTTCACTCGTCAGAGTCGCTTCGCGGATACCCTCGAGCGAGCCATTGGCTTTGAACGTTGATGTCATCGCGGCATCTTCCACGTGGGCGACTTTAACTGTGAAAACTTCCGCAGTTTTTGCGGTCTCTGCTCCGTTTGATTTTCCGCAGGAAGAAATACTGATTGCTCCAACTCCCACGAGTAGTGCAAGAATGAATGGTTTGGTGGTGATTTTCATAAGTGTGTAATGTTTTAAATTTTTCGCGTAAAATTATTTCATGCCTAACGCCTTGCGATACTTCGCATCTGCAATGAGCACATCATAGGTAGTTGTTGTAAGATTTGCTTTTGCGTTCGAGAAAGTCGTTTCTGCATCAAGCATCTGTACCATGAGTGCCATACCATTATCATATTGTGCCTTCGTGATGTGATAATTTTCTTCCGCACTCGCGGCTTGCTTTTTTGCAATTGCTAACCTCTCGGTTGCATTAATTTTTTCGAGGCGAGCATTCTCGATCTCAAGTCTGATACCATTGTAAGCAGACTCCGCATTAAACCGCAGCTCTTCGATCGCGGCATCCGCTTCTTGCATCCTTGCATTGGTATTGAAGCCTGAGAAGATATTCCATTTTAATTGCACGCCTCCAAGAAGCAGATCAGCATCGGGTGAGAATTGCAATGAATTTTCGACCCAACCGTAACTTGCGAAAAGTGAAATGTTCGGTAAGTAGTCCGAGAATGCCGCACGCTTTGAAGCACCGAGAGCATCTCCTGTTCTTAGGATTTGTTGAAGCTCGGGGCGTGACGCGTAAGCCTTCTCGAAATCTTCTCTGACAGGAGGTAATGAAAGTGTATTCATCACTGAAGCATCTTTCGAAGCAATTTCTGCACTTGACCCAGCGAGCATTGATAACTCCTGAGTTGAAGGCACAGATATTTCGGCATCATAGTCACGCTTGAGTAAGTTGTTGAAATTTGTCTTCGCAAGCGTTGCCATATTCTGAGCGGTGAGCACGTCGCCTTGCGCTATAGAAACTCCTACTTCAGCGCGGAGCACATCATTCTTCGGAGCTTTATCATGCGTGAAAAGTGCATTGGTGACCTTGAGATTTTCTTCAGCAACAAGTTCAGCGTTTTTGCGAACAGCAACCAACTCATTTGCTTTCGCATAATTATAGTATGCTTCGCTCACTTGATAGGTAACGGCAAGTTCTTTCGCAGAAACTTCTGCGGTTGATGCGTCGCGGAAGCCCTGGGAGATTGTCATTCCTTGCCAGATAGCATAGTTGGCAATTGGCCAGCTCAGCACGAATTCATTATCCCACGGCACAATACCCAAAGCGGCAGTATTTATCTTTGCACCCTGGAAGGTGACGACTCTGCCTCCGCTGTAATCGGTGAACTTCGATGTGAAGTCCAGATGCGGGTAGAGCATCGAAGATGCTTCGGTTACACGAGCATCAGTGCCTTTCCAACGCGAGCGTGTCGCTTGCACTTCAGGATTTTGTCCGAGCGCAGTTTCGATATATCCCTTCAGCTGAGTTGGCAAAGGAATTGATTGAGCCTCAATCCTCAGAGGGACGAAAGCAAGCAATAAAAAAAGTGATATTTTTTTCATAGTAACGATGTCTGCTATAGTATTGGTGATTTTTAAGATTCTTGGTTGCTAAAATGTTATGCGAGAATAGATTCAATATTTTCCTGCTCAGGCTTCACTTCGCTTTGCACTGGTGCTGGGCTTACACCAAGTTCTTCCATCGAAGGGAAACGAACAGGCGCAAGGAATTTCGCACCCTCTTCAGTTACTGCGTGAGAAAGTAACGTCGTGATCGAAAGCTCATAGACTTTCTGAAAGTCCATTGCACAGATATTAAATGCTTGCTTTGCAATGATCGCTGCTCCTTTTGCGGTGTTCTCTTGCACTTTCTGATAAAGACGCAAAATAGACATTGTGTTCAGCCATGCAAGCATGGACAAAGAAAAACTCTCGACTTCAGGCTTGATCGTGCCTTCACGTTTGCCTTCCTCGATAATTCCGATGAGAAGTTGCCATACCCAATTGCTTCTGTTATTGAGTTCGAGAATCATCTCCTCGGAGATATTCTCGCGGAGCGGAAAATCTCCGTTGCAGATTAATCGGAATCTGAATGGCTCGTCAATCGAAAATTTCCAGTATGCTTCGCCGACAGCTTGAAATTTTTTCAGTGCGAGATTTTCTTTCTCTGCTGCCTCGGCAAAACTTTGGTGAACGATATCCATTGCTCTGAGCATTACGCCGAGTTGGAGTTCATCTTTATTTCGGTAATAGAGATAGATCGTACCCTTTGCAAGCTCCGCCTCTTGCGCGATGTCATCCATTGTGCTCAAGCCGATTCCTTTTTTCTGGAAAACCTGCTCAGCTGCATCAAGGATGAGGCTCCTCCTTGCCTCTTTTTCCCTCTCTTTGCGTTCGATAATTCCCATAATAATAGACTCCTGTTTACCTTGGTTCTCAAGGTCGGTGGCAACTTACGTTGCCAAGTATCGTTTGTTACACTATTAAATGACTGACCGTCAGTCATTTAATGAATGCAAATATACGAAAAATTCTTTTCACATTGGACGAAATCCACAATTTTGCTTAAAATAGGCTTTATTCAGCTTGTTATGGAACATTTTGCACTTAGTTGTCGTAGTTAAGGCGACCGACCCGTTCACATGTTAGCCCTCAATTCCACCTAATTATCTAATTGCCATGAATTCTCATCGAACGCTCAAGTCTTGTTTTCTCGTTGCCATTATCATGCTTGCTCCATTTTACTCCGCCTTCGGTGGAAGGAAAAATGCAGTATTTATGACGGGCGAACGCCTGGTTTATAAGGTCAAATTCGGATTTGTAAAGCTCGGAACGCTGGTTATCGAGACTGGTGCTCCACTTGATAATCACCGAATTAATGTGAAAATGAAGTTTTGGACTGCACAAGTCCCATTTCTCGATTCAAAAAATACGGTTACTGACATCATTGACACCTCCGGAATCTGTGTGCTTCGGTTTGAAGAACATAGTACCGAAGGCAAGTCCGCACTCAACTGTACGATGAACTATGATCCTTCGTTGAAAACGCTTACCTACAATGATGATACAACCAAGAACCTCGTGAACTCGGACGTTAGACCTTTCAGTGATGCCGCTACCTTACTCTTCAATCTTCGAACTTGGAACGGGTCGAAGTCCAATTATTTTTTTCCGATGCGCGGAAAAAATAAAGAGAACGTAGTAAAGTGCTCATTCTCTCAAAACGAAAGTCAGCAGGAGTGTCCCGCACTTAACGACAAAGAAATTGCAACATACCGAGTTGATGGCTTTGCCGATATGGGCAAGAATCCTCCGCTCGGTGCCAACGGGAAATTCACTGCATACGTAACTCAGGATAATGCCTCAATCCCAATTCGGCTTGATATGAGCATAGCGATCGGCTCCATCAGTCTGGTGCTCGATAAGATTGAGCGTCCGGGTTGGAAGCCTTAATTTTTTCAATGAACGATGACATCCTACTCTTTCCGTTTGATAAAAACGGAAACTGTATCGCGTGCGGCGCTTCCGAAAATTCCGATCCCACCTTGAATGTGGTTGAGCGTCGGTTGAAAAGTTGTACCTCTTCCATTCGGCGGTACCTGGCGTTGGTAGTCCCACCAATTAGAATCAATAGCATACATCGTAATCGTATTCGGTCCGTACCAATTGAGATACTGAGCTGTGACGGCAATAGCAGGACCTGATGCAACTTCGGAATACTTCGTGAGATTTGTCGAATCATCGAAACGGAGTATATGCACCATGCCAAAAGTTGTGTCACGCGCAGTTACACTCAGTAAATATCTTTTATCAGATTCGTCTGTAGGTATTGCGGTTATGAGATAGGCAAACGAGAGAACGTTTGCGGTATCAAAAACAAAAGATCTGCCTCTGATCGAATCAATGGTGCCTGGGAGATGAATGGGCATAGGTACTGTCGTCGTAGCAGTGATACTGTGATTCCCACCATATTGTGAATTCGGCGCAACAATAGAAAGATCATAAGTTTTTCCACCTTGAACAATCAATTGTGTTGAAGGAAGGTAGTATCTTCCTTTCATGGAGCCTGGTAGTAGTGTGTGCTGAACTCCGTCAACGGTTACGATTACTTGTGCATCCTCGACTGCATAACTAAGATCATCGTAGTAGGCGCCAAACGGAGTCGTTCTGTGGATGACAATGGAGTCAATTGGCTCATTCGCATATAAGAACGCGCCGACGACAAGCTGTTCGTGATAGTCGCTTTCGATTGCCGAGTCACAGCCGTTCAAGATGAGTATCGCCGCGAAGGCGACTACTAAAACTGTCTGAAGAAATAGTTTACTTTTCATAGCTCGTTAAAATTGTACCGAAATAGATACAGTCGGAAGTATCGGAAGAAGCCTCACGTATTTTATTTGTGCGGGATTCCCTGACTGATCTACCTGAGAAATCCAGACGTTACGATAATTATAGACATTGTAGATGTCTATATCAAACTCCGCATTCCGCGTTTTTGAAAATAAACTGAAATGATGCGTTGCCGAAAGATCGAGTCGGTTATAAGGCGGTAGTCGTAGGGAGTTTTTATCGCCTTCAATTGGAATCGTATGTGCCGGATTCTCGAAATTTGGTGCAAGTGCTGTAATCTGTGTATAAGCTTGTCCTGTGCCGTAGGTTGCTGTAGTGCCGAGTGTCCAGCGATCATTGAGCATGTAGGTCAACACCAGATTGAAATCATTTCTGCGATCATAGGTCGGCGGATACTCCTTGCCTTGATTGATATCAGGAAATGTTCTCCATGTCCAAGCGAGTGTATAGCCGAACCAACCCGTGAGTCTTCCAACTTGTTTTTGTAAAAAGAACTCAACTCCGTACGATTTGCCATTGCCCACGAAAAGTACATCTTCGAGTGAGTTGGCGGAGCGGATATTCGGCCTGAGTTCTGCCAAATTATACATCTTCTTATAGTACGTCTCGATTTCGAACGTATAATTTTCCCATGGCGCAGTAGAGATTCCAAGTACATACTGATCTGCTCGTTGTGGTCCTTGGATTTCATCGGTTGGTGACCAAATATCAAAAACTGATATGAGTTGATTGGAAGCGAGCTTTAAGTATTGGTGATAAATGCCGTAACTCGCTTTGATCGAAAAGGATGGGTTAATAATATACCGCAAACTCAGGCGTGGGTCAATTCCGATTTCGGAATTTGAACTGATCTTATCGAGACGCAATCCGGCAGTGATTGCAAGAGGATCGGTACTGAAGAGGGAAGGCTTCCACTCGTCCTGTACATAGAGAGCCCCGTAAAAAGGTGTTTGCGACAGATCGGCACTTGCAGGATTATCTCCGACCTGGATTTTAAGTCGGGTATGATACACCGTTCCTTGAATACCTGTACGGATTGAATTTCGATCGTTCGGGTTATACTCAAGGCTGAAACGAGCGGTATAATCATTGATTGCATTATCCCACCTAAATGGCTGAGTGCTCGAACCGAAAGTGAATCCCGAAGAAAAATTACTTGCGTTAATATCTATTTTCGAGAATAGGTCATTCCCAAAAATATGCGTCCACTCAAGTGCTGCGGCTTTATTACCCCATCCCATCGTGATGTTATTGACAACATTCGATGCCGCAAAGTCGAGGTGATCAGAGCCGAGGTATCCGCTGAGCGAAATTTTATCATTTGGCGATGGATTCTGAGTAATCTTCGCATTCAAATCGTAAAAATAATATGCCGGCAACTCCAATTGATCTTGAAGTCCAGCGGCTTTGAGTACTACATCAATGTACGTCCGCCGGCCCGAGAGCACAAGGGCACCTGAACCGACGGGAGTTTCTATCGTTGCTCGACTTGAAATGAGTCCAAGTGAAAATTTACCTTTCGTAGTATTCCTATCACCATCAATGTCTGTCACGCTAAGTACGGCGGAGAGCCTGCCACCGTACTCGGCGGGGAATCCACCCTTTATCAGCTCGACATCCTTGATTGCATCAGGGTTAAAGGTTGAGAAAAATCCAAAAAAATGTGAAGGGTTATACAACACCGTTCCATTGAGTAGGATAAGATTCTGATCTGGTGAGCCTCCACGGATGTAGAGGCCGCTTGAAATTTCGCTTGATGTCTGAACACCAGGTAGTAATTGTAAAATGCGAAATAAATCAGCTTCGCCCGCCCGCGGGATGTCATGGACTTGTTTAGCTGCAATCGTAACTTGTGAAATTTGCGTCTCCTGTACCCGGTTCCGAACTGCCTCGACAGTCACCTCGTTGCCTTTGATGGATTCGACTCGCATCATGAAGTTGCGACGGATATTTTCATTCTCTGAAAATTTCATCTGCTCAGTGATACTCTGATAGCCCACTGAACTGACCTCGATCATCACGTCCTCATCCGTTGGCACGTGGAGGGTGTAATATCCGCTCTTATTCGAAACGGCTCCGATCTTCAATGCACGGATGCGAACCCGAGCGCCAACGATTGTCTCGCCAGAAGCCGAATCCGTCACGAATCCGGAGATAGTGGCGATGCCTGAGTCGAGTTCGGAATGGGTGTGCCTTGGAATAGCTAACGCTTTATCATTTGTTGAAACGGTGGAAGTAAAAATGAGTGCGGCAAATAATACGGTAGCTTTTATTGACATGAAAATCTGTAAAATTGTTGTCCCCGGACAAACTGCGACGAGTTATACGGGATTTTTCTCATCTGTGTCACGGTCCATTTTGTCTTTCGCTGAGCGCCACATGGTTCGCATATCCTCATGCTTCCAGCGTTCGCGATCTTCGGCGGACATGTTCTTATATTTCTCTTCCCAATCTTTTCCCCAACACTGCCAGCTTTTGTAGGTATTCCAATCTTTATCCCACTCGCCCATCCAATGGCGGGGTTTCCGGTGATGATTGTTGTGATGACCGCGGAAGCCGCCGAAGAAAATTTTCGAGAGTACGAGTAATCCGATCGTCTGCCAATAGGTGAGTATTGGCCCGTGGAATAATTCTGGAACGAGTGCATTCCACAAACTCATCGAAATAAATCCGAAGAGAAAAATAAATGCGACAAAGAACAAAACCCCTTTTATGATTCTAAACATCTTTTGTTTCCTTTCTGAAAAATCTTTTATGTTAAGTACTTACTTGATTGAATTCTGCCAGGCGTCTTTGAAGATATTTGAGTGCGTATCTTTTTCTTGACAAGAGTGTATTTACTTTTTCGCCTGTCATTCTCGAAATCTCCTCATACGGAATTCCTTCGATCTCGTGCATCACGAATACATCTCGCTGAGCTTCCGGAAGCTCGTCCAGAGCGTTCATCAATGCTTCGCGAAAGAATGAATTCTCGAGAAGCTGATCTGGAAGGAGTGAATTCGTATCCTCTAGCTCAAGGAACGGATCATCCTCTATATCAGGAGTGATCGTTGAAAATGAAACCGCTTTCTTTTTTCTATACCAGTCCGTGATCTTATTCCGCGCGACAGTAAAGAGCCATGCCGAAGCTGAGGCGATCTGCTCCTCAGGGTCAGCGGCAGCAAGTTGGTAGAAGACATCTTGCATGATGTCCTCTGCATCCTCGACTCCGCCAACGCGAACCTGAATAAAACGGCGCAGTTTATCCTTCACAAGAGCGTACGTCCGGTCTATGCTGGTATTCACTGCTGTCTTCTCTGGTATGGTAATAATTCCTTCCACGTATAACAGAAATCTATAGGGTTAAAGACGAGCACCCCGAAGATTTATTGTAGTTCTACAGAAAAATAATCCAACATCTACAACCGCGTCATTTCGACTATTCTTCTGCGATCACAAGAGCAGAAGGGAGAAATCGTTATGTCTGAATTCAACAGGATAACAAAAACAAAGGTATTTTTTTTTTTGAATAACGCAGCAAATTTTGTGTCATATTTGTACTGCCAGATAGATGCTACGGGAGCATAAGATGACTTGTCGGCTGATGCCGAGGTTATTTTGTTGCTCTTTTTTATTGTGGTAAGTGAGATTTGCAACATTTTTTTTCAGGTACTAATCAGCATGACAACAAACCCAAATTCCGAAAATTCTACACCGCCCTCTCCCCGCGACGAGTTTATGGAGAAATTCGTACGTGAACACCCAGAGTTTCTTAAGAAGCTTTTTGAGAAAGTGCCAAGAATTTTGCCGGAGGAGCTGGATGTATGCGCTTGCGTACATAAAGGACTGAAGAATAGAACGACGTCTAAAATACTCGACATGTCTGAACGGAGTGTCGAATCGCACCGAAGAAGCGTCTGTTTCAAAGCAGGATTGAAAGATGGGCAACGATTGAGATCATACCTGAAGATTCTGTAACATAAAATGTGCGGAAACCGCGTATTTCTGGGTATTTCCGGGTATTCTCGGGTAACGGATTTTTTTCTGAATGTTGTATTTTCGCATCGTTGAAAACATGTGTTTTCATTTTTTTAACTATATTCATCTCGATGACAATGATACATTTAACTTCAAAACTCAAAGGAATCGCTTTAGCGGTTTCGGTATTTATGGTTTGTGCTTGTTGGGTAAGTACTTCATTTGCGCAGTATCCTCAGGTATCAACGCAGTCAAATTGCTTCACGACTTCAGTCTCAGCAGTAACTGATGGGTCAAAATGTGATCCGTCAAGCCTTGATATATGCGGTTCTAGTCCATCCGACGAAGAAACTTGTTACATCTGTGCAGACGTCACAATTTGCTTGGATAAGTGTAGTGGGATTAGCCCGACAAAAATACGGATTGAATCCGTTTCGAGTACTGACTGCCATTCAGTTTGTAGTCCAACTGGCGATTTCAATTCAAACTACCCAAATGATCCTGGCTACACCTGTAGCTGGAATAACCCTCGAGACTTGATCTATGCAACAGCAGGAGGCATACCCGATAATGGATGCGCTTCGTTTAGAATCTGTCGGAATACGAAAGGGACAAACTCGGGTACACATCAGCACTATCGCATTACAATACTTGCTCCTGCAAATGCTCATTGTGGGATGACTCAATGTGGATATGCTGAGGTAGTATTTTGAGATCATAGTTTATCTCATGTTTACGGTATGAAAGGTTGGGAGTGCTTCAGAAGTTTCCGCGACCACTTCGCTATATTTTTGAAGCACTTCACATCTTTGTAGCTATCCCTAGATTTCTGGTTCACTGAGGAATTATCCTCTTTGAAAAACGGGTTATCTGTTGGACGGACTCTTTATTTTGTAAGGTGATTATAGACAACGATGAACCGCTCTGCAATACGTATACTTCATAAATCATTGGTATTGCTGTCCTTACTTCATTGTATTTGCTCTGCCCAAACCGCCCCCAAGATCAAATGGCAAAAATGTTACGGTGGTAAGGGTAGGGAATTGTTTCCATCAATAATTACGACAAGAGATGGCGGGTATATCTTTGCTGGGAGTTCGGACTCTGTCAGTGGTGATGTAACGAGTGTCCACACCCAAGGTGTCCATGATTTCTGGATTGTCAAACTTGATTCAGCGGGCAATATACAATGGCAAAAAAGCTATGGAGGTAGTTCACCTGATTACGCATACTCAATTATTCAAACATCTGATAATGGTTATGCTGTCACCGGCTTCACGAATTCTACTGACGGGGACGTGCCCGATGGCATCGGAAAGGGAGATGGGGATGTCTGGATAATAAAAATTGATTCAATCGGGAAGCTACTATCGGAAAAATGTATTGGTGGTACATCAAATGATGTGGGAGGTAGTTCAATCATTCAGACGTTTGATCAAGGATATGCGGTCGTTGGTTTGACGCAGTCAAACAATGGAGATATTCTTGGGAATCACGGACTTCAAGATGGTCTGTTCGTCAAATTGGATTCGGTTGGAAATATCAAAACAGTAAGGTGCTTCGGTGGATCTGGCAATGACGCTTTTCAGAGCATCATCCAAACACCCGATAGTGGTTATGTGATTTGTGGCACAATCGGTTCAAGTGACGAAGGTTTCGGCGACGTACATCAAGATAAATTCGGTTATGTTACCGATCTATGGGTGCTAAAATTAGATAAAGATTTAATCATCGAATGGCAAATTTTTTTAGGTGGATATAGTTCTGATGAAGGGCGCAGTATAACACTAACAAGAGACGGAGGGTATGCTGTAACGGGTTTGACGAGATCAACTGATGGTGATGTCACAGGTTATCACGGCGGTGATGACATCTGGGTTTCAAAGTTAAATCACTTGGGCAAGATCCAATGGCAACGTACACTCGGAGGATCCTTAGATGAAGATGTTTATTCAATTATTCAGACCGAGGATTCTGGATTTGTGGTCGCTGGTTTGACGGATTCACATGATGGCGATGTCAATGGGTTGCATTTCAATAAGAAGGATTCTTCTGATGGTTGGGTAGTAAAGCTTTCCAAGCTAGGTGAATTAGAATGGCAGAAATGTGTAGGAGGGACAGCAAGGGATGGGTTAACTAGTGTTGTCGAAACCTCTACAGGGGAATTAGTTGTCGCAGGCTGGACAGAATCTGATAATGGAGATGTTTCTGGCAATCATGGAAATTCAGATATTTGGGCCGTCAAACTCTCACCTCCAGCAAACGCTGTAAATGACTTTGGTTCAGGTGGAACAAAACCTCTGTGGATTTATCCGAATCCAACTAACGAGGTCGCGAATCTTTTCCTCTTTGAATCCACAACGGTTCAAAAAATCCAATTCTACGACCTCCTCGGCATACAGTACTTTCCAGATTACAAAGTTGCCAACAATATTCTCACCATTGACACGCACGACCTGCCCACTGGCTCCTTCATCGTCCGTGTTGCCTACCAAAACACCACCCGCGATGAAATTCGGAAATTTGTGCATGTGAGGTAAGGGGATTCCATTTCTGTATTCCTGCGATTCGTTACCTTGTGAGGGGTTGAAACCTTGCGTCGGTTTGAAAGTGGTATATTTGTAGCGATTGTCGCTTGCGCATATATAGAATAATACCATGAAATTCCTACACATTTGCATTGTAACTGTTTCACTTTTCTTTGTTTCAGCCATTTATGGGCAGTCCAAACGGGATACGCTCAAGACGTTCACCTATGGCTCGCCGGCGCAAGCGAAGTTTCTTTTTCCTCCGCTTACGGAAAGATATGAGAAAATTATTATGCACTACAAACTCCGCTGTCCGCCGGGTGTTCAGTGCGGTGAGTGGGATTACTTGATGTATGTCAATCTCTATGACCATACCGGAAAAATCGACTCTACCAGCGACACGGTGTATTCGTTTAAGGTTAATGGCGGAATTCTTCCATCAATCGGATTCGATTGGAATCCAACGTTTTCATTCGCACCAAAACTGAGCTATAATGTCACTCGTCAAGTGACGAATTCGCTTGATACGGCAATCATTGGCGCGGGGAAATCAAGTTCGAATAACCCGCTCCAATCTTCGACAGATGTTGCGCGCTCGCAGTATGTCTGGAAGGCATCAGAACTATTGGCGGCGGGACTCAAGCAAGGAGACCTCACCGGTATCAGATTCAAAACTGCTGATGTGAATGGAGTAATGAATAATCTGCGAGTGCAGATGAAGATTTCTACCAAAGATTCGCTAACGCCATCATCGTATGAGTTCGGTGGTTTCATCACCGTCTATGATCGGAATACAATATTCCCGAATTCCGGTTGGAATAAACTTGATTTCCCAACTTCATTCAGTTGGGATGGTGCATCAAATATCGTCATTGATATTAGTTACGACAATCATAACTCTGGCGAATTTGGATCACTTGTAAAAGCAGATAGCCAAGCATTCGCTTCAGGCATTTTTGCGATCTCACCGAAGAATTCTTTACATTTTGAAAATACAGATTTTATAGATGTACCACCTCAGGCTCTGGCAGGATGCGATAGCGCAATCACGATTTCGTTCTGGCAATATGGCAATCCAAAATATCAACCACAAAATCAATCGTCGTTCGAAGCAATAAATTCACAAGGTCAGCGTGTGTTGAATGCACACGTGACATGGTCTGATGGCACGGTGTACTGGGATGCAGGTTCTGTATTTGGAAGTTATGATCGGATACAGAAAGCTGTTGCTCCCACGGACTACGAAGGGAAGTGGACTTACTGGACGTTCACAAAAAATGTGAAGACAGGTGCGATGAATATCTATCAGAACGGAACACTGTTTATGAATGGCACCTCGAAGAAGAGACTGATGTCTGATATTACGCGCTTCCGCCTCGGCTCCGGCAGTAATGGAGATAATAATTACGATGGCAACATAGATGAATTCGCGATTTGGAATGCCGAACTTCCAGCATCTGCGATTGCCTCAATCATGGGGCATGGTGCAACAGCGAATGCTACGTATAAGAAAAAGCTTCGTGTGTATTATGCCTCCAGTGTGAACAACCACTCTGTCCTTGACGAAAGCGGGAATGGATTTAACGGGACGCTCTACGGATTTCCGATGAAAGAGCGCGTAAAGGGCAGAGACCTCTATCAGGGATTCGTTTCTACGACCGCTAGACCAATGATCATGTTCGAGGAAGGAAAATATACATCGAAGTATGATACGACAGTGTCGGTTGACACCTCTGTCAATGCCGATTTCCAGATCATTCGTTACAATGCGACAGCGAACGGTCCGGTACCAAAAGATACACTGACGGTGTACCCGCAACAAATTAATTATGTCTTTACAAAAAAGGGAACAGTATTTGATTCGACACGTCTCCCGGTTGATACCACGATGAACTTGAGCAAGACTCCTTACATGCGGAAGTTTGAAATTATCAATCGCTACGAAATCGGCAGGTACATCACTGAGTACGGCAATCCGACCTCACCGACAAATACACTTGCAAACGGTGGCGAGTTCACGTGGGATTATGATGTCAGTGACTATCGCACACTCTTACACGATTCAGTTGAGTTGAATGCTTATAATCAGCAAGAGCTTGTAGATGTGCAATTCGAATTTGTGAAAGGTACGCCTCCGCGGGATCCGCTTTCGGTTACGAATTTATGGAATGGTGATTTCTGGTATGGCACAAATACTCCGATCACAACGTGGCTTCATCCGATTAAGGTGAAGATTCCTGAAAATGCACTTAATAGCAGGATCTTACTTCGTCCGACAGGTCATGGCGGTGGCGATCAGGAAAATTGCGCAGAGTTTTGTCCGAAGGATCACTTCTTGCTTGTCAACAACGAGGAGAAGTGGAGACAGAATGTGTGGCGTACTGATTGCGGTCTCAATCCACTCTACCCGCAAGGTGGCACATGGGTCTATAGCCGTACGAACTGGTGTCCAGGCGCTGATGTACGGACGTATATACATGAACTTACACCCGATGTAAAGCCAGGTGATTCTGTCACCTTAGATTACAAAGTTGAAGACTACAAATCAAATGGAGGTGGGAACACTCCGAATTGGGTGCTTGAGACACAACTCATTAGTTATGGCAAACCAAATTTTGCTACGAATGCAACGCTCGTACAAATTAAATCACCAAGCACGGCTAATGCATTCACTCGTCATAATCCGATTTGCGGTAATCCCGTTGTCACTATTCAGAACAATGGGACGAATGTTCTCAAGAGTGTAGATATTTCCTATGGAATTGTCGGTGCGCCGATGAGTACGTTTCATTGGACAGGGAATCTTGGATTCTTAGATTCGGTAGATGTCGAGTTAGGAAAATTTTCGTGGGCTTCATCGAGCAAAAAATTCCAAGCGACGCTCAGTAATCCTAACGGCAGTGCTGATGAGTACACGGATGACGATGCACTGCAATCCGATTTTGTAGCTCCGCCAGTATATCCATCCACGATAGTTTTTGAGTTCAAAACGAATGCCTCGCCAGAAGAGAATTCGTATGCTGTCTATGACATCGCTGGAAATGTTGTCTTGCAACACGATAACACGCTGAGTCCGAATACATTTTATCGCGATACGATTACGCTTCCTGACGGTTGTTACCGTTTTGTCATGATAGATCAAGGCATTGGTGGAGCAGGTGACGGACTCTCGTGGTGGGCAAATCCGAATCAAGGCTCTGGCACGATGAAGATTAAGAAGACGACAGCGAACACGGTGCTGAAATCTTTCGCCGCTGATTTCGGTGCAGAAATTTATCATCAATTCGGCGTCGGCAACTTTGCAGGAGTCCCAGAGATTCATGGTGGCGATGTGAAGCTTGAAATTTACCCGAATCCAGCTTCGCAGAAATTCACGATAAAGCTTGATGAACCATATCCACAGGATGCGATCATTTCTATTTATGATCTCCTCGGCAACGAAGTATTCCATTCATTCCGTAGCGCAGTCCAATCCGAAAAAATCCCCGTTGATTTGGGCGAACTCAGCACCGGAAGCTACATCGTTCGAGTAGTGTCGGAGTCAGGGGTGATAAGTAAGAAAGTGATAGTAAAATAAAAAAGAAACCCCTCTGCATTTAATGCAGGGGGGCGGTGAGAATTTGAGTTTAGTTGTGTAAACTTATTTTTCAATCACGAGGCGTTGCATGGTCTGCTCGCCCTTGTCGGTTGTGATGACGAGGAGATAGACTCCGGCAGTCAAGCTTGAAAGATTTATTTCGTGCTGATAAGAACCTGCCGCAATTTCAGTAATGCTTCCACCATCCTTGACTCGCTTGCCAAGCAGATCGTGAATACTAAAGACGAGCGTCCGAGGTTCACTGAGTGAGAAATGAAGTGTTGTATGTAACTTCGCAGGATTTGGGAATAATACTGACTTCGTAAGAATCGCATTTCCTGTCGGTAGCTGAGTTGGCGTAGTCTGTTTTTGCTCGGCTTCCGTCACTATTGCAGAGAGTGCCTTATCTGGGTTGTACCAGAAAATCAGCCCATCGTCGTAGGTGATGCCTTCGGCAGGATCAGCATGTTCGCTCGATGCTTGGCGGACAAGGACTGGGATGAGGTTATTCAAGTCATTCATTCGTTTCTGAATATCTGCCAAATCAAGATCAATATTTGAAATCTCGTTATCGGAAACATCTATGTCGTTCTCGAGTTTGAGTTGATTCAGTTTTTCGCCAAGTGAGTCGAGCTTCTCAAGGTGGAGTTTTGTGATTACTTCTGTTAGCTCCTTCGTTGCACGTTCAATTTGTTGGCTGGAGGCATTCAATGAGGAATCAATTTGGATATGCCTATCCATCTTCACTACCATTTTTCTGTGCTTCCCGTTTGACGAGGTATCAGAAATTGATTTGTCGGAGTTCACAACGATATGCATTTGCATTTTTTTCGGATTGGCACTGATCTCTTCGCCATTCTGATTGACTTCAGCTACAATCTTGATTGCATCGCGAAGGTTTTTTATCTCATTCGAATCCAGCCCAACTTTGAGGTAGTCCACATCGCCGTCATTCCCGCCGATTTGGAACTTGCCACCTATCTTTATTGCATTCTTGATCAGTTCGGATATTTTTGAAGGATCAATTTCTTCGTCTTCTGCGCGGGAATTAATTTGCATCGCGCGAATTTTCTTTCCATATGATTCAGATGAGAACTGCATCAACCTCTTATTACCTTTAGTGTCGGTTACGATCATCGGTGCAAATCGTGGTGCATCGGTAACTTCGGGCATATCATCAAGTGTAATTCCCCAACTGTTTTGTGGGAATGACATCGTAAAGATTTTTCCATTTTCATTTTTTTGTGAGAAGCTCACGGCTCCGTCTGATTTTTTGGTCAACCCCATCGCTGCAAATTTTGAAGCAGGCAGTTCGATAGGTTTTATTCCTTCAACTTTCGCAGGCGTATTAATGACGACAATCTTTTGCTCTACTTTGCGTTCGTGCTTTGCCGGTTCCTCAGTAAACCGAGCTGTTGGTAGAGCGATGAGTTGTTGTGTCGGCGAATTGATTGCACTTTGCTTTATTAGTGGTTGCTCTGGCGTCGCACTTAAGGCGAGATAGCCAATGAATGCTGCAAGAGAGAGTCCGATAGTTGACATAAGTATTCCTTTCGTTGAAAAAATGATTGGTGTAGTCGGAAGATGTTCATGCTTTGCGATGACATCACGAGCATGTTCTTGTGAAATGACGGGTTCATCCTGCCGTGCTTTGGCAAAATAATCGTCAAGATGTTTATTATTGTTTTTCATAGTTATTTCACTCCTCTTCGTGCAAAAGTCTGCGCAAATTCAAGCCCACCTTGCACTGTGGGCGGCGAAGTCACGACAACACTTCTTCGTGGCTCCTCGTGAGCGCCGAGTAACGTAGCAAGTTTCTCTCTGGCTCGTGCGATTCGAGATTTGACACCAGATAAACTCCCTCCTTGAACCTCCTGAATTTCAAGAAGCGATAAACCAGAAATCTCGAACAATACTAACGCTTCGGCTTGTGGTTTCGGCAACTTTTGAATGGCGCCATAAAGTAGTTCATTATCGGCTGCCGCGTCAGGCGCAGAACTTGAGTCTTGTATTTGCTCCGCCAATTGCGGATCATAAACAGCTTTCTTTTTATTCCGCCACCGCCACCGTTTGTTCAATCTGGTTGCTGTAGTAAATAGATAGCTCGAAAAACTTTCGGACTTTCCATTCATTGAATCAAGATGCTCATAGGCTACCAAGATTGTCTCACTCATGAGGTCTCTGGCATCGTCAGCGTCTCTCGAAATTGCACGGCAATACCGTGCCAGCCCAGGCCGAATTGGCTCGAGGAGGTCAAGAAAATGCTGTTGCCTCTCGTCTAAGAGAAAACTCATGAGCCTGTATAAGTAATTGTAGCCGCGCTGTTACATTGGGTAAGAGACAGAAGTCGGGGAAAAGTCGCAGGGAAAAGAATTTTATTTTGACTTTCCCATCGCAGAGAATACCTTACCACTCTTGTTACGATTCCGCTGCATGCCTTCGATGTGGTGAGCGAAGTAGGCGCGGAAAAGATTATTGAGTTGGAAAATAGCCTGTTCGCTCATTCGTAGTTGCGAAGAGTTCTGAATTTCTGTTCGCTCCAAATGCGCAAGAGCTGCAACGGTTTCAGGGGAGAGCAATACTAATCTGTCGTTTTCGCTTTCGTCATTCTGTAACTCGATAACCGAACCGTTGAAAATGTCAAAGTATGAAGACTTTGTACTATCGCGATTCATCCGATCCATCTTCACTGCGAAACCAGCAAAGGATAGATACTTCAGGTAGTACGAAAACAGCACTGATGAGACAGCCTTACTTTCAGAAGTTGAATTAAGGGTTTGCAATGCGGTCTGCACAAGTCGGAAAAGATTGGGGTGGGATTCTTCATGATGCTGTGCCTGCAGGAGCAATTCGACCATACGAGTAGCGGCTTCGATATGCTCCAGATCGGATTGTAGGTTTCTCAGTGGCGTGATAATTTCTGCATTTGAAAGGAGGTAGAGGTCGCGCCCTTCCTTTTTGTAGAAACTCACTTTCGATGAGGTGAAAGGTTCGAGAGCAGATCCGAACTTCGATTTCATCTCTCGCGCACCTTTGGCAATCACATCAACCATGCCGAAATCTAAGGTGTAAATCGAGACAATCTTGGAGGTATCTCCTTGCTTCCTTGATCGGAGGATTATCGAGTCGGTCGTGACAAGCATAAAAAAAATGGGTTAAGCTTGTATCTTTCAGTTAGCAAAAGCGTTTATTCAGTGGAACGTCTCAGCCGTTCTGTCTCTTTAGTATATATACCAAACGAATTTTGTATGAAAAAGACTTTCCTTGTAGCCGCTTTCTTGAGTATTGTTTCTCTAAACAGTTGTTCGCCTGATCTGCCTACGACACCTTCAACGATGTTGAATCACGATAAAATTGGTAGCGTGATGTATCAGTCGGCGACAAAACACGATACGAATACCTATATTTTCTCGCTCTCATGTGGATGTGGGTTTGAGTTCGGAATTGAAAAATACGACACGACAAACATCCGATATGATGTCTCGCGGATTGCAGTACGATCAAGCGGACACACAATCAAAGCCTATCCAGCACCAAGCCTTATGCCAGGAACATATTACGGTTCGTTGGCTTTAGTTACCCTTAAGCCTGATACGCAGGAGGATTTCCGAGATACCTTGCGTGACACGCTCATCGTTCAGTGAACGGTGCAGTGTCAGCTGTTTAGAGTATGATTAGCTCCTTCGGGGATTTATTAATCAACTCAACGCTATCTTTGCGCATGACAACATCGTCTTCGATGCGCACTCCGCCAATGCCCTCAATATAGATGCCAGGTTCGATAGTGAACACTTGCCCCGGTTCAAGTGTGAAACGCTCACCGCGTTGAGCTATGACTGGAATTTCATGAACTTCAATGCCGAGCCCGTGGCCTGTGCCATGACCAAATTTTGAACCATAACCATGCAGGGTGATGTAATCACGTGCAACGCTATCAAGCTCGCGGCCATTCATACCAGGTCGTGCTTTATCTATTGCACGCTGTTGAGCAACCCGAACCACATCATACATTTTTTGCAATTCCGTTGATACCTTTCCTATTGCAACTGTACGAGTCATATCAGAATTAAAGCCTTTGTACCGTACTCCGAAGTCGAGCGTAACTAATTCATTCTTTTTTAGTTTCTTATCGCTTGCCAAACCGTGTGGTAGTGCAGAGCGCTCGCCACTTGCCACGATAACTTCGAAGGCATCGGCTTCGCCACCTAATTTTTTTGTGAGATAGGAAATCTCGGCGGATACATCACGCTCGGACATTCCGGGCTTCATTGTCTCAAGTATTTTTGCAAATACTTGGTCACCTATCTCAGCCGCTTTTTGGATCATGCCAATCTCATCGTCCGTCTTGATCATGGTCATAGATTCGACCATTTCTTTTTTTGCGACAAGTTTCAAGTGACGAAATTTCTTGCGTAAGAAATCGTGCATCCAAAATGGGATACGATTCTCTTCGAAGCCAACAGCGTCAAAATCCATGAAGAGTTGCTTATCTACAATCGCATCAAGTAACGTACGCTCGCGATCAACGATGGTGATCTTCGCACCAGCAACTTCGATCTTGACCTGCGCTTTGTATCTAAAATCTGTAAAGAAGTGGGGCTTGCCCTGTGCCGGACATATAAGAATTCCATTCGAACCAGAATAGCCAATGAGATAGTGGATATTCGGAAGGTGAGTAATCAGAAGAGCATCAAGCCCATGATCGCGAACTGTCTTCTGTAATCGTGCTAAACGTGCCATGAAAGTAAGTGAAAAAAAATGTGAACGAAAAGAACACGCAAGCCTGAAAGAAAAGTCCGTATTGTCGCGGCGATTTTAGTCTGGCTCGCCGTCTTCTTCAACATCGGACGGAATGCCTCGCATCTGATTCAAGATCCGAGATGAGCGTCGTTGAATATATGACGAAGGACGCGACGCACTCCACCGAACTGGATTCGGCAACACTGCGGCAAGTCTCGAAGCTTCATATGCACTCAAAGATTTAGCAGACTTATGAAAATGATACTCCGCACCAGCCTCAATCCCATAGACACTCGGAGCTAACTCGACGATGTTGGCGTACATCTGTAAGATGCGTTGCTTAGACCAAAAAAATTCGATTAGTACCGTATAGTATGCCTCCACTCCTTTCCGAATCATGCTGTGCCATGGCGGAAGAAAGAGATTCTTAGCGACCTGCTGGCTAATCGTACTCGCGCCTCGCATCGGACGGTTCGGGTGTCTGGCATGTTCGCGTTTGGCGTTTTCAATTTCGGCCATATCAAAACCGTTGTGGTCATAGAATCTTTGGTCTTCAGCTGCGACAACTGCTTGAATAAAATTGTCGGGCATTTCGCTCCATGCTAGATTCGAGTGCGAGAAGCCAACAGGCTCACCAGCGAAGAGGTGATCTATCCCGCGGAAGCAGATCATTGCTGTGATTGGCGGATTAATAAAACGGAGGATCAGAACTTGAAAAATCGGAATGACCAAACATGCAAGGGCGATTTTCCAGAGAATGGAAAATATTTTTTTACCCCGACTCCGTACTTTTGGGGAATCCGAACTGTTGTCTTCGTTATTATTTTGTGATGAAACGGATTCCATTAAGCATTTCTGAAAATTATATAGCCGCGCTCAGCGAGCGATTAGGCTTTGATCTCAGCCCGAAAAATCTGTTAACGAAGGCTGGGAAAGCATATATCTTAAAAAAAGCAGCTTTTGTTTCGCAAATCAGCGAAGGCTTGACGCTGAACCGCGAGAAATTCCTCCAGACAGACTATCTCAAAGATCCTGAAATTAGTGAAGCATATCTGCTCTATTTCATGACGACAAATTTGCTCAAGATCATTCAGCCTCTGCAAGAGCTTGAGCTATCGGGCATCTTCGATACTCCAAAAATCAATGTACTCGATTTCGGAACAGGCACAGGGGCTGCGATGTGGGGGTTGATTGAATACCTCAGACTTACCACAAATACACCGGAGCTTTCGCTGACGCTGACAGATTCTTTGGATGAGAACCTTCACTCGGCCGAAAAATTTGGAGAGTCATTCATTCCGAAATACTTCAGCGGAACGACTTCCAAACCGAAACTCGGATTCTCGAAATATGACGTGACTAATCCGACGGTGATTCCAAGGCTGGTGAAAGACAATGCTCCCTATCATCTCATCACTGGCATGAATGTGTTGAATGAATTGGATGAGGCAGCAGATGCCTTGCTTCTCGAATCATTCAATCAGCTCCTTGATTCTGATGGAGCAATGGTATTCATTGAACCTGCAAATCGAGATCAATCGAGACGGTTGCTCCGATTTAGGGACACCGCACTATTACAGGGTCACAAAGTTTTCTCACCTTGCACAATGCAGCTCTCGTGTCCAGCTTTGGTGAGCACTGATGACTGGTGTCATCACAACACCGCTTGGGAGCGGCCCGCATTTATTAAGGCAATTGATGATGCAACCGGTTTACTCCGGCTCTCACTCAAATATAGCTATCTCATTATCCGAAAGGACGGTAAGACGATGCAAGATGTGCTCGGCACAACAGGTCTGATGCGTACGGTGAGCGAAAGATTTGATGAGAAGGGGAGGACACGAGCAATCTTGTGTGGTGAAACTGGAAGAGCAGAGTATGTTGTGAATAAACGGGATAAGTCTCCGGTTAATGGGGATTTTTTCCGAACAGAAAGATACGATCTGCTTTCAGTTGGCGATGTAGAAGCTCGGGAGCATGACAGGCGGATCACAGACTTGTCCCCAATTTCTATCATGCTCCCAAAATTGGGAGCACGATAATCACAATTTCAAGAAAAAAATAGGAATTTAGCATTTTTCTTTCAAAAACATTTGGATTTGGCAATTTTGTGTTGTATATTTGTATTGTAATGTTCGACGAGCTATTTCGGGAGCACGCTCCCATGAGGTGGCAAGTGGAGCATTCAGGTGTTCATGGAATGTATTAACGCCCCTTTACAAATACGCTTATGATAGCAACACTCGACCGCCTACTTGTGCTTAGCCGCAAACTGCACACTGCCAAAGTTCAATCCGAAAGTGAGCCAATCTTTGTTTCGCTTGATCTGAACGAGCTTCAGCTCCTCAAACGTCTGGCAGATGATTATCTCGAAGAATCGGAGACAGTCCTCTACCAAGCTGATCACAGAGCTTTAGCTTAGATTGGTTAGCAGTCTTTTTCGCCTTACGTGCTATCCGACCATGTCAGATGCTTCGGGGGAGTTAGAGCTTCGCTACAATCTTTGTTCGTAGAACCGATACGACGGCTTCGAGTCCGGCTTTGTCATCATCGCTAAATCTCGAAAGCTCTGCGCTATCAACATCGAGCACTCCGAACAGATCGCCATTGGGGAGAATGATCGGTAGGACTATCTCCGAGCGCGAATCTTCGTCACAGGCAATGTGTCCGGGGAATTGATCCACATTGGGGACAACGATCACTTCATGTATCAGAGCAGATGTACCACATACACCTTTTCCAACCTCTATAGAAGTGCACGCTGGTTTGCCTGTGAATGGACCAAGGTAAAGATGGTTGCCATCCAGAAAATAAAATCCAAGCCAATTTATTCTTGGTATCCGAGAACATAGAAAAGCGGCTGCATTGGCAAGGGTTGTAACCGTTCGATCATTCGAATCAAGCAATCCGTCTAAGTCTGCTGAAATTTGTTGCCACATCATTTTGAGTAGAAATATTTTTGGCTCGTAAGGAGAAAACAGAATCCACTGGGCATCGTTCGCTTCGATTATTCTGAGTCTGGTTGAATAAATCATTGAACTCTTATCCTCCCATTTTCGTAGTTTAGTGCAATGTTGTTGTGTTGATTTGTTCGAATTCCCAGAACGAACTGCTCTATTTCTCTCTGGTGTTGTAACTCTAGGGAGTAAGTGGTGTTTATTAAGAGTTTGCATTTCATAACGGAGGACTATACTATGGATCGCCGATCATTTCTCACTTCCTGGACGCAACGTTCGGAACAGATAGCACAAGATAATTCTCACTCAGGTTCGACAGAACGGACTCAATCCGCTGGTCTTGAACCATGGGTTCCAACTGTGGCAGAGCCTTGGGACGCAGTCCGGGCTGGACATCTTTTGCGACGCACAACAATGATGCCGAAGTGGTCGGAGATTACTCAGCTTCTGGCGAAAACTCCTTCGGAGGCAGTTGATCTCTTACTGAACACTCCTTCAACCCCGGCTCCACCGTCAAATGCAAATCATGACACGTATTCTCTTAAGGGATTGGACAATGTGCTGACGAATCAACTTAAAGGCACTTGGGCTGGCGATGACGGAATCTTAAAAAATTGGTATGCCGCTGTCCTCATGAACTCGCCACTCTCGATTGTCGAGAAGATGACATTCTTTTGGAGTGGGCATTTTACGAGTCAATTCGTTGCGGATGATTCGTATGTGATAGCACCGCTGCTCTATCGTCAGAACGATTTGCTCCGACAGAACTGCCTCAATAATTTTCATAACCTGGCATTTGCTGTCACCCTTGATGGCGCTATGCTTGTGTATCTTGGCGGCATACTCAACACAAAGAGCAGAGCAAATGAAAACTATGCTCGCGAGATCATGGAGCTTTTTACCATGGGCTTAGGAAGCGGCTACACCGAAGGAGATGTAAAAGAAGCTGCAAGAATTTTGACAGGTTGGCGCGTTGCACAGTTCAATAACGAGCCTACGCCGAACGGAATTTTCAACACCTATTTTTCTCCTGCCGATCACGACATCGGTAATAAGACATTCCTTGGTGTCTCCTTCAGTGCGATCACGGATCAGGAGAATACGGAGTTTTTGGTAAAAGAGCATGAGATAAAAAAACTTGTTGATACGATTTTCGATCTGAATATCTACGGGAAGACAGTTGCGAAATATATCTGCAGAAAAATTTATCGCTACTTCATCTACAGTAACCCTGCCGGTGTTGATGAGACAATTGTCAGTGCAATGGCGGATACGATGATCGCAAATAATTTCGACATTAAGCCTGTGATGTCTCAGTTACTGAAGAGTGCTCACTTCTTCGATAATGTGAATATCGGTTGCCAGATAAAGACACCAGCAGAGTTTGTCATTGGTATCGCACGCCAACTTAATTATTCGGCTAACATGACGGGTAATATGACTACGATTCTGCAAGATTTGTTTAATCCACCCAATGTAAGCGGTTGGCCTGGATGGCATGATTGGATTACCACCAATACTTTTCCCGTGCGATCAACAATCGTTACGGCAGCAATTAGCGGCTTATCAGATCAGAATGTGATTGATTTTATCAAACAATTTCCTGATTCCTCGGATGCGAATTTACTCATCACTCACGTAGGAGCATTTATGCTTCCACGCAAACTTGCGAAGGTGCGCCATGATGATTTGGTGAATAGACTTGTCGGTGGCGGAAAAGACTACGAGTGGTCAGGGATTCTCTCGACCAGTCCAAACACTGCAGCTCGTTACATGCGAGATGTGTTGACTACGATTTGCAATTTACCGGATTTTCAACTTTGTTAAGAAAGGGAATACTACAATGAAAAGACGTACATTCTTAAAATCCGCGCTTGCAACTGCAGCAGCATCACCTTTCGTACTCAATGGGACGACAGTTCACGCTGGATCACCATTCAAATTTTTCTTGCAAACTCCGCAAGCAAATTTGAACGATCGAATCCTGATTATCTGCCAATTATTTGGTGGCAATGATGGACTCAATACCATTATTCCAGCAGATGATCCAGCCTATTACAGCATTCGGCCGAATATCGCAATCCCGAAGGACAAGACTGTCCAGTACGCAGGTATCCACTTTGCTCCCAATCTCTCTTACGGAGATAAGGGCGGATTTGTTGGAATGATTCAACAAGGATCATTAGCTGTTGTGCAGGGGATTGGTTATCCCTATCCGAACTTAAGCCATTTCCGCTCGACGGACATTTGGCTCTCAGGAATTAATGACTCAAATCCTGATCACAGACTTGATACAGGATGGGTTGGCAGATATTTAGAAAAACAATTTCCTGATTTCCCTGCAAATTTACCTGATGATCCGCTTGCAATTCAGTTCGGTGGATTCTCACTTGCCTTGCAAGGTTCAAAAGGCAGGATGGGAATTGAGGTTGCTGACCCAAGCAAGCAGGCTGGCGTAGGCTCGGCGAACGATGCCCTCGATGATGAGAGCACAGGCACATCATATTTGAATGAGTACAATTTCGTCGCCGACATTGCTGCTCGGTCAAATAAGTATTCACAACGTGTGAAAGATGCCTTTGCAATTGGCAAAACTAAGCTCACAGGAAAGTACGCAAGCGATGGCTTTGCTTCTCAGATGGCAAACTGCGCCGCTCTTATTGCTGGTGGTTTGAAGACTAAGGTGTATGTTGTTTCAATGGGAGGGTTTGATAATCACGTAACACAAAACACAGGATTTAATGTCGGCACGCATCCAACCTTGCTGACACAATTTTCTGATGCCATCGCTCAGTTCATGTACGATATGGTAAAGCTGGGACAGGCTGATCGTGTCATCGGATTAAGCGTCAGTGAGTTCGGTAGAAGACCAGTTGAAAACGGTTCGCTCGGAACAGATCACGGCACAACAAGTGTGCAATTTGTTTTTGGTACGCAAGTTAATAGCGGTGCGTTCGGATTCATTCCTGATTTATCGAATCTTGATGAAACCGGTGATATGCCGTATAATATTGACTACCACCGAATGTATCTTGAAGTTCTCACCAAGTGGTTTGATATGTCGCTTGATGATGCAAGGAAATTACTTCCGGATACCAACTTGATAACAGGTATTGATAAACTTGATCCGCTACCTGTGCTTCAAACGCAGCATAGCTACGTCAACTACAAGCCGTACCAAGCTCCGCTTACGCTTAATGCCAATTATCCAAATCCATTCAGCTCCCGGACTCGCATTTCAATCGAAGTGCCACAGAGCGGACTGGTATCTCTTGAGGTATCGTCTATTGATGGGAAATACTCTCGACGAATTTTCGAACAGAACTTGTCAGCCGGTCCGCAGAGCATTGCTCTCGACCTCAATGTACCGAGTGGAAATTATTTGCTCGTAGCGAAGAGTGGCACGATGGTAGCATCGAAGATGATTCAGTGCGTGAAATAATTTTACAAGAAACACATAAATAGCATTACTTTTCTCCGAAAGATTTGCGGAAATATCTCATACCGTTTCTTTTTCTGATTTGCTTGCAGACAACTGCGATGGGTCAGGCTTGTGATACCGTCAAAGAATGTGTTGGCAAAGCACTGACCATTTCGGTTACCAGCGGAAAAGGAGCGCAGTACGTTGACGTGGATGACCTGAATCCACAAGGAGCGGCGAGGCTTCGCGCTATGGATACCGCTATTACTTTCGAAGCATGGCTCAAGCCACAGATTCAACCTGGGAAAAAAGTATTTGTAGCCGGTATTTGGGGACCCAATAAAGATAACAACGACGTGTGGCTCTGCTACATTGTTGATGCAAAAATATATTTCGTCATTAGCTCGCCAAATACTTTTTTAGGCGATGTAGATAATACACTCGTCTCTGCTTCTGTGCCTGATCTATATACACGTGGTTGGGTGCATGTCGCTTGTGTGTGGGATGGAATTTCTGAAGAAGCTCGAATCATTGTTGATGGCACCGAGCTTGGACGTGCTCGAAACACTCTCTACCCGATTTCGAAGCTTCACCATCAAGAAGATAATAAATTATCACTTGAGCTAGGCAATTGCAATGGTCTCTTAGACGATCAGAATAATAACCGTACCTTCCACGGGCAAATGGACGAGATCAGAATCTGGAGCCGTGCACTTTCGGCAAATGAGATTGCTTGCCAAAGAAATCTTTCGTTGAAAGGTACGGAATCTCACCTTGAGCTATACTTCCGTTGCAATGATTCCAGTTATTGGCAAACACTTTGTGATGCAACACCGAACGGTCACGTAGGTGATGAGCGCGCAGGTGCGACGAAATTATCGAGTGACAGGAAAGTCCCACCGACGTTCACAGTAACACCGAACACGATTAATACGACATTATATTGCACGGAGGATACGGACTTTACCTTCACGATGCTCGATACATCGTTTTGCGGAAATTCACTCAATGCTTTTTTTGCAAATGGTACTGCGAATTCTTCTTTCAGCGTTACACAGACATCGTTTAATACCCAGCAGAATACTCCGATCACATTTAATGTGCATTTTCATGGGAACATCACTGGACTACTTACGTCGTTCTTATATTTTCAAAATGTAAATCGTTGTGGCGATCCGTTACGCATACCGTTCCGAATCAACCGTTCGACAGAGTTGCAATACAGTGCGCAAGCACTTCTCTTTGATACTCTTTTTGTCGGATGCCCAGAGCATTCATATACTGAGGATTCACTTCGTATCTGCAACACCAGTGGCAGACCAATTCGAATATTTTCTGTCTCGACAAAGAATCCGAAATTTTCATGGTCGCCTTCGGCAGGAAATCCGAATGTGCCTCTCACGCTTCAACCAGGACAATGTTGGTTTATTCAGGTAAGAATGGATGCCAATGATACAACAAAGACGCTCTATGATACTCTGCATGTGACGAGTGATTATGCATGTCTTGGCAGCGGATTTATTCCCCTTCAATGTCGTACACAAGATGTGTTTGTACTTCTTACTCCAAGTGCAAAGTCACAAATACATAAGATGGCATTCGAGGCAGTATGCCCGGATCAACTTTCGAATGTACAGGATTATCAGTTCCGTTCATTGATGCAGGATAATGTAAACATAGATACCATTATTTTTACACGTCCAGAATTTTTCGGAAGGAAGTGGACATTCCCGATTTTGATGAAGCCGAAGACGGCATATCAACCAGAGTTTATCCGCTTCCGTCCCTCCGCTCCGGGTCCTTTCGCAGGTCAGATGCAGGTGATTAGTCATTACCGAGGTTGTACGATTACAAAGACTATTGATTTTACCGGCACCGGAATTTCGGTGAATGTCGGATTCATCACGCCGAATCTTTTATTCGGTCAAGTTTCAATCGGTAAACTCGGCACTCAGATCGCTACTGCCAAAAATAATGGACAAGACGCTC
Organism: bacterium; assembly: GCA_037143335.1. GTDB lineage: Bacteria > Bacteroidota > Ignavibacteria > Palsa-1295 > Palsa-1295 > PALSA-1296. The sequence goes on from JBAWZA010000014.1 coordinate 48,737, forward strand.
GGAACATGGCATCGTATCTGAAGGTTGGCGATGTTTTCACAATTGCCGCTGGCAAGCAATTCGGAATTGGTCCGGGCGCGACTGCAAATATCTCAATCGAATTCAGACCGCGTGAACCCAAAAAATATTACGATACACTCTGCATTTTTGATTTGCAATGTTATGGCACATTCTGCATCCCAATCGAAGCGGAGGGAGTATTTGAGAAATTAGAATTCAGACCTCCGTTCTTGGATATCGAAAATGTATTGGGATGTCAATGTCGTACAAATTCCATTGCGGTCATAAATCATACCCCCTCGCCCGTGGCAATCACGGGAGATGCTTTAGTTGATCCGAGTGGTACATTCTCATTGTTAAATCGAATTCCTGCAAAGACGTTGAGTCCCGGGGATTCGTTTGTGTATTCAGTCAAGTATTGTCCTAATGATGTCACCTCAGATAGAGCTGATCGTTCCTATCTCCAGATAAATTTGCAGGATGGTACGAATTACCAAATACTTTTACAAGGATCGAGTTTTGTACCAAAGCTTGCGGTCACACCACTAACGACGTACGGGCAAGTTGAGGTCGGTTGGCAAAAAGATGACAGTGTGACTATTGAAAATATTTCAATAGTTCCTGTTCACATCACAAGCGTTACTGTACCAGCGGGCTATAGTCTCATCTCGGTGACACCGCCACTCCCGTTTTGGTTGAAGCCTCGCGATTCGATGACGGCACTTATTAGGTTTACTCCGACAGCAGCGCAACCATACATCGGGAATGTAACAGTCGTGCTCGATACACCTTGCGGTAAGACCACGACAGGTTTGCTGAGTGGCACTGGAATCGTCGTGAAATTGGATGTGCCGGTTCAGCTGATTAACTTTGGGCTTGTCCGACCGTGTGATTGTCAGGAGCGTGAGATACCGCTTACGAACGAAAGTGATTTCATTCCGATCAATATAGATTCTATTTGGATTGATGATGCTGGTTTGCCGAACCCAAATAAATCTGTATTCAAGTGGAGATCAAAACGGACAGGTGATACATCTGGCTCATTTATTATTCCTCCTGGAGCGGAGGATACGCTGGTCGTCACGTTCTGCCCTGACGTACCTGCAATCCCTCAGAATTTGACGATGAATGCTATCATTCATATTAAAGCAGGGACGAAGGTGTGGTCGAAACAATTTGATACGTACTTATCAGGCAGGCGCGAAATGAATTTTCAGCCGAATAATGCCTTCATCAGTTTCCCGACAACTCACGTTGATACACTCGCGAAGCCGATTCAGGTAAGCGTGAATGTACCAGATCCATTTACGAATCCGAGTGGAGATAGTATCGTATTCACGAAGGCTGTATTTGTGCCCGATCAGAATGTCTTCACCGTATCAGAGTGCACAGGTAAACCGTTGCCGTGGGTTGTGAAGCGCGGACAAAAATTGTGTTTGAATTTCGGATTCTTCCCCCGTGCTCCGAAACTCTACACTGCCAGACTTCACCTCTTCACGAGTTTTCCGTGTGATGGCGTTGACACCTCATTTTTCGTGAGTGGTCTCGGATTTGCACCTTCGTTTGGAGAGGGGATGGCATTTGATACGGCACGTCCGCGTCAAGATACTTTCCATATCGCATCTTGTGACACACTGGTTATCCCTGTGATGATTACGCGTGATATTCCGCAGAATATCATTGATATGCTTTTCCATCTTGGATATGATTCAACGAAATTAAAATTCTTGGATATTCAAACGCCATACACAACCCAAGCAACAGCGCTTGATAGCGCGGGAGTATGGGCCAATCTGAAAAACGCTCGTGATGTATTAGCGGGTACGGTATGTTACGTTCGTTTTCTGCCAAAGGGTGACACGGCGAATTTCATCATGACGCTTGACAACATTGATTTCTCGAGTGATTCGATTGTGTTCTATCAGATAGTCGTCAACAATGATTTTTGTCGGATTCTCATTGATGATCCCGAAATTTTGATTCAGAAGCAAACCGATTTTGATACTGTTCGAGTGAAGCAGTGCAAGGATCTGCCACTTGTTGTTCGGAATCCGGGACTCGTGCCGGTGCGATTCGACTCGCTCTCAAGTTTGCCTGCGTATCACAAGATTATCTCAACGGATAAGCCGTATCCGCTGACCTTGCAGCCGGGTGATTCAATTGTTTTCACTCTCAGATTCTGTCCTCTCGCTGACTCTCTGATTGATACTTCGGTTTACGCACTCTCGAATAAACCATGTCCAATAGTTGATACTGGTCATTTCCACAGTTATGGTTATGCTCCACCATATCCGCTTACACTGTCGTTCGATCCGAGGATTGGTATAGTGGATACGGTTGCAGGAATTATCGGCGATACGGTGATCATACCAGTTCTGATGAATGTTGATATGCCGCTCACGCCAATTGATATTAAGTACACACTCTACTATGATTTGTATGCGATGCAGTATCTCGGTGCTACATCGAAATATACGAAGCCAACTATCACGAATACTCCCGGCATTGTAAATGTTGATTTGTTGAATTGCGACAGTGTTGTGACGGGCGAAATTACTCAACTAAAGTTTTTGCTCAACGTACCTGATACCGCTATCTCATCAATCATTCTTACACCTCGAAAGTTTACGAGTGATTCGATCATGTTCATAAAGCCTGTACCGACTGGTGATACAAGTATTGTGAAGATTGGGCCAAAGTGTAGTATTAGCACGCTTGTATTTAAAACGGGGACGAATAGTTTTGCTGAGCCGATACCGAATCCGACAACAGGGAAAGTGAGTTCGGAAGTAGAATTTTTCGAGGATGTCTCACCAAAGCTTACTCTCTTTAGTACGACTGGCGCACGAGTACGCGAGATATTAGATGGATCAACATTTATGAAGGGTGGCAGATACAAAATTGATTTTGACATCTCACACCTATCCACTGGAACGTACGTCTTAGTATTTGAAGCAGGCTCATTCAAAGCGACCAAACGCGTCGTCTTGAATAAGTGATGTGATACTTTCTACCCTATAGACAAGGGGCTGACAATCGATTTTTTTCGTGAAGCAATTATTTTTTCTCATCTTCGGAGTAGTACTCGCACAGAACCTCTGCGCACAAATTGTGCAGAAGGATGTAGTGCCTTTGCCGATTCAACAGGTGAAGTACCGGCTTGGTGTCTATGGAGACTATTCTTGGATCCATCACTCCACGACAGCGAATGTCTATTGCTGTGATTATGCTTGCGGTGAATTCGGCGATGGTAACGGTAAGGGATTTTCTGTCGGATTACTTGGTGAGATTCCGGTCTTCGGACATTTTGAAGCTTATGCAACCGCTGGTTACGCCTCAAGAGGTGGAGACTTCGGAGATGCGCTCACAAGCGACAAACCGATCTACGATCCGGTTGCTGCGAAATATACCACACTTCATATCACCACCACCTACACCGCCAAGATACCAGAACTTATGGGCGGATTGGGATTGAAGTTTACACCTTTTGTAAAAATTCCGGTGTATGTTCGCGCTGGGTTGACAATGAATCTCCCTTTTTCGTCTTCTTCGACTTACACACAGACAGAGCACATCACATCGCCTTCAGGCGTAACCTATCCCTCAACAGGGACAACGGCAAAAGTTGATGGATCTGGTCCGATTATTCAAATTAAGGAAACTTTCGGTGCGACAGGGGGAGTCGGTTATCCATTTAAACTTTCCGAACGGCTCACTGCCTCACCCGAAGCTGAGTATTATTATCCTTTCAGTTACGTCAAGGCTGATTATCATTGGAAGACACGGACGATTCAAGGCGGCGTAGCATTCAGGTATTCATTTTATAAAGAGCTACCGCCACCACCGCCACCGCCTCCTCCGCCGCCACCACCGCCGGCGAAGCCAACTCCGCCTCCTCCGCCACCGAAGCCAGAGCCTCCGGTTGCACACGTCGGACTCGCAGAGCCGAAGTCGGTAAAAGTCTTCGAGACAACGGTGACGGAGACGTTTCCGATATTGCCATATATTTTCTTTGATAGTGCAGCAACCGAACCGGTTGCCCGGTATCACATAATTTCACCGAGCCAGCGCGTTGCGTTCGGCGAAGGAAACCTTCCGCACACATCTCTTGGAGGCTACTACGATATACTGAATGTTATCGGTCGCAGACTCGCCGAAAAACCTGAAGGTACTATCACTCTCAACGGTACGACCGATGGACATGAAGCATCAGCATCACAAGCGAAAAATCTTGCTCGAGCACGTGCCGAGTCTGTGAAAAAATATCTTACTGATGTATGGGCAGTATCGCCAGATCGGATTAATGTGAAGGCTATCGCAATCCCAACTATACCATCATCACTTCGCGACACAGCAGGTATTGCTGAGAATCGGAGGGTGGAAATTGTCGCTGGAGATGAATCGCTCCTTGCGCCGATTGTCCACGCACAATTCAAAGAGTATGCAATCACGCCGGAGTCTGTTCCATTTGCGATGAGTGTGCGTATTCACGATCCAATTGCAAACTGGAAGTTAGCCGTGAAGGCAGCAAATTCGCACGAAGTTTATTCGACTGGAAGTGCAGGAGAACCTCCAGCAGTTATTGGATGGAAGTTAGATCAAAATGCCGCAGAAAGACTTGCTTCAAATATCAAGGGGAGCGAAAAACTCGCTTGCAATCTTGATGTGACAGATGTCCACGGAATAACTGGTACTTCAACTGTTGATCTGCCTGCCGTGAAAGAAGAGAATCCATACGAGATTTCACGTCTCTCACTCGTCGTATTTGATTTTGATAAAGCGGAGATCAACTCGGCAAATAAGAAGATGGTATCCGAGTTTGTCTCAAAGACAATTCATAACGGCTCAACAGTCTCCATCACTGGCACTACCGATGCGATGGGCGAACTCGATCACAACAAAGAGCTTTCTACCGCACGAGCATTCGCGGTTCACCGTCTCATCAAAGAGGAAAATGCTGTAGCCGAAGTTACGAAGGTCGAGGGCATCGGTCCAACCAATGCGCCTGAGATGAACTCGACACCTGAAGGCAGATATTATTGTCGAACGGTAACTGTTCAGGTGCAGACTCCCGTCAAAGGCAATTAATGGTGTTGACGTTGCCTTATATTGAAATACTTTCACCCTGTCAATCGTTTTGAGAGTCCACCGATTTTTCTAAGATAAATTTTTTGTATGAATAATATGAATTTTCCTCTGATGAGGGGTAAGGCTACCAAACAGCCTCACGTTGCATTGCCGGAAGGCTCTTTCGAGGAGGAGCATGGCAGGGAAGGATTTTTCGGTAGGGTATCACATCTCTATCATGCCCACCCACCCACTGGTTGGACGCGAATCGAAGGACCATTGCGTCCTCATGCATTCTATTTAGATAAGATTGAGCCGTCGGATATGAAAGACCCGAATGGCTTACCAACGCCAATCTTATACAATGACGACCTCATTGTCTTTATTTCTAAACGCACCGAGCCACACACGGCATATTTCCGTAACGCTGATGGTGATTTGCTCTATTTTATCCATAAAGGCGAAGGATATTTCGAGACAGATTTCGGCACGATGAGTTTTGAGAAAGGTGACTACATCGTCATTCCTCGTGCGACGACGTATCGGATGATTCCGAAGACCAAAGATAATTTCTTTGTTATGGTTGAAGCACACTCCGAAATTCTTCCGCCGACTCCTGAAATGAAGGGGCTAATGGGAATGCACGCTCTCTACGATATGGGAGCTGTAGGGCTGCCAGAATTTTCGGAGTATCAAAAGCCCGTAAAGCCTGAGACGAAAGAATACGAGATTCGCATCAAACGCTTGGGTGAGTGGACTTCAGTGTTCTATCCATTCAATCCGATTGATCTGGTTGGATGGCGAGGGGATCTAACAGTATTCAAGATTAATATGCGTGACATTCGTCCAGTGATGTCACCCCGTGTTCACTTGCCACCGCCTGTTCATACGACGTTCTTAGCGAAAAATTTTGTTATCTGTTCATTTCTGCCTCGTCCACTGGAAGAGGATAAAGATACATTGAAAGTACCTTTTTATCATCGCAATAGCGACTACGATGAAGTACTTTTCTATCACGACGGTGATTTTTTCAGTCGTGATAACATCGAAGCGGCAATGATGACACTACATCCTCAAGGCATCCATCATGGACCGCATCCGAAAGCATTACGCAATCAAGATAAACTCACTCGCACAAACGAGGAGGCGATGATGATAGACACCCACTCTCCGCTGAACATTGCACCTGCTGCCGAAGCAGTGGAGTGGAAAGAATATTGGGCAAGTTGGAAAGAAAAAGATAGTCTTACCGAAACCAAGTAACCAGAGCTTTCGGAAAATCAATTTCTCATTAATGAGTCTCGCCAATAAAACAGTCTTCATCACAGGAGCTTCCTCTGGTATCGGCAGAGCAAGTGCGCTTGCCTTTGCTCGTGAAGGCTGTCGTCTGTTGCTCTGCGCAAGAAGGGTGGAGAGACTTGAAATATTAAAGCGAGAGATTGAAGCCCTGAACCCTAGTGCACAGGTGCATTATTTCCAACTTGATGTTTGCAATCAGGTTGCAGTCCACGAAGCTCTGACGACATTGCCGATGGAGTGGCAAGAAATACATATTCTCGTTAATAACGCGGGACTCTCCCGTGGTTTGGATAAATTTCAGGATGCACTTCTTTCCGATTGGGAGGAAATGCTCGATACAAATGTGAAGGGACTTCTCTATATCACTCGCGAAATTCTTCCCAGTATGCTCGCACGAAGTGATGGGCATATCATTAATATCGGCTCGATAGCCGGGCATGAAGTTTATCCTAAAGGAAATGTCTATTGTGCGTCGAAGTTTGCTGTTGATGCAATAACCAAAGGATTGCGAATGGACTTAGTTGATACGCCAATACGGGTAACGACGATTGATCCAGGATTAGTAGAGACCGAGTTCTCCGAGGTTCGGTTTCATGGTGACAAAGAAAAAGCCGCGCAGGTTTATCATACCATTAAGGCATTGCAATCCGAAGACATCGCCGAAGCTATTGTATGGTCTGCCTCAAGACCAGCTCACGTACAAGTAGCAGAAATAATTTTATTCCCAACTGCTCAAGCGAGCGCTGCGGTAGTACATAGAGGTTAATTAGGTATTACGAATTACAATTTGAAATTACGAGAAGGATCTGCAGTTAGTTATGCACTATATTTGTTAGCTATGCCTCGTTCTCAAAAATTCTTTAATAATCCCAAAAATCCGGGTCACTCGCCGATAATTTTCGCAAGTTCTTTATGCGAAATCGTTAGTGCAACTTCATGATCTATGATACCTAGATCAAGTAAACGTTTAATTGCTTTTTCTTTTGTCTTTTGAGTTATCTCTTGGACAGAGTCCGTCTTGAAAATAAATTTTAGCCATTTAATGCCTTTTGCCAGATGCGTACGTTCATCCGCATTAACATAGTCAAAGAGTTTGCCATTGAGTTGGTCACCTTTAGCATACGCCTCGCGAGAGTGGCGCATTACCTCCTGCACGATATTCGCTTCTCCGAAAAGATTAATTTCAGCAAGTGAGTACTCGGCAGGCATTTTGGTGCGCACTTTTATTCCAAGCAATCTATTAGCGAGGTCGAACGGATAGTAGCCCAATTCGATCATCGCTTTGTGACCAAGCTCTGTGTGGCGCGTTTCATCGTAGATAATTCTGGCAATGTCAAAATCAAAACCGAATGGAACATCGCGAATCTCATACAAGACATTGGCAAATGTTTCGATTGCATCCATCTCATCGCGCTGCGAACGAATGAGATTGAGCGCGGTCTCATCGAACTCCGTCTCGTATTTTATTTTTCCTTTATCCGCAATTTTATACTCATAGGTATGATCAAATGTCGTGAACCTCGAATCACGAGTCGCGATGAACGACCGTACGAAAGGCTTATCTGGGTTTGACCGCAGTTGAGCGGGGCGGTCACTTTTTTCTGATGCGCCACTAATTCCTCCGAATGAATTCAGTAACTGCTCAAGGTGCATTTGAGAAAAGACAATGTTGGAGCCATCGTATCCGCCATTGACATACGCTTCCAGAGCTTCTTTTCCCCAGAGATACATTTCGAGATAATCGCCGAGAATCCGCTTGAGGATTCTGATGGTCGGAGCATCCGCCACCTGATCCGTCACATTCACATGCTGTTCGTAAGCATGAATCAAATGTGGAAGGAGTACACCATACACTCCTCCAAGAAAATGCGCTGGCGATTCCGCGCTTATTAACTCTACAAAAAATTCTTCTATCGAGGTATCGGAGAATTGATCAGTTGTCTCTTCGGATTGGCGCAGTTCGGTTAAGCGGATTCGCAATGACATCGCTGCCTCGGCGTGATAGTTGATATGCCTACCATACTCAACCTTCACCTCAAATTCAGGTGTGCCCATCAACCAGCCAGCTTGTGCACGCAACAGGAGTCTCTCGAAAAGGAAGTAACGCGAGAGCAATTCAGCATTTTGGTCCACCGAATATGCGCCTCCCAACTTTCGGGTATCTTCGGGGAAGCTGTATTTCGAGAGGGTTACTCCACTGCCACGTAACTCGGGTGAGCCTGTCCAGATTGTTGGATTTGTTTCGTGAGTCATAGAGCGTTGTAACTTTAGAATTGTAGAGAGAATTCCGAAGGGTAACCTGTTCATACTATCACAAACCATTTTACAGGGAATAAATAACGGTTTTTGTTTTGTTGACACTTTACGGACTTCATATCATCGATTGGCTCATCATCGCGCTCTATCTCGGGGTGTTAATTTTCATTGGTCGTTGGACAAAGAAGAAAGTAAAGAATACTGGAGATTTTTTTCAGGCGGGTCGAAGTTTCGGAAAGGTGATGACGAGCTTCCTGAATTTCGGAAATATGGTGAGTGCTGATCAAGCCGCCGGTGTTACAAGAGAGATTTATCGCCAAGGTCTTTCAGGCGTATGGTTTCAGAATTTAGTACTCTTCATAACACCCTTCTATTGGTTCAGTTCTGTTTTGCAACGACGTGCTCGTTACGTTGCTCCTGGTGATATTTATGAACATCGCTTTCAATCCAAATTTCTCTCAGGTTTATTCGCAGTTTATTTGCTTCTCTCGGCAATCTATGGTTCGTCGCTCGGTTATCTGATTACAGGTAAAACGATGCAGGCAGTGCTCGTGAAACCCGAAATAGAGTGTACGACGTCGGAGAGGCAATCAGTTGCTATGTTCAGGGAGATGAAGGCACTTGAGACAAAGCAATCTTCTTCGATTTCTCAATCTTCTCTCGGTGACGAAAGACGATTGACGACTGACGATTCACGACGACTTGATTATTTACATGAACTTGAAAAGCGAGGTGAGATCAAGGCGAGTATTTCATATCTCGACCTCACTACTTTTTATATCATATACGGACTTGTGACTGCTGCTTATGTGATAATGGGAGGATTATTTGCCGCTGCATATACTGATGTCTTACAAGGCATCATGATATTTTTCTTATCGACTGCACTTATCCCAGTTGGACTTCACGCACTTGGGGGATTTTCGGGATTACATGCGAAAGTACCAGATGCAATGTTCGATCTATTCGGCTCAGGTGCCGGAAGCGAGTACACGTGGTACTTCGTGTTGACGATGGTAATCGTGAATCTCATCGGACTTGCACCACGTAATTTCACTGTAGGGGGTTCTGCAAGAGACGATAATGCGGCCAGAATCGGGATGGTGAGCGGTGCATTTGCGAAACGGCTAATCATTATTGGTTGGGCTCTGACGGGTATGATTGCAGTAGGACTCTACGCCAACAAATTATCGGACGCTACTTTCATTTGGGGCACGATGACGCTGGACTTGCTCGGCACAGGTTTTGTGGGCTTGATGATAGCAAGTGTTCTTGCCGCGAACATGGCTTCGAAAGCCGGTTCCAGCTTAGAGTGGTCGGCGGCGTTTACAAAAAATATTTTACTACCACTGAGACCTCAGACATCCGATAAGCGCCAATTACTTTTTGGTCGCATCGTCATTTTTGCTGTGTTGATTGGTGGCATTGCTTTTGCGTATGCAGTTGACGATATCTTTGTGGTCTTCAAGTATGTGCTCTCAATCGGCACGGTGGTAGGTCCAGCGTTGTGGCTTGTTTATTTTTGGCGCAGACTCACGACAAAAGCAGTGATTACACAAATGCTGCTTTCTATACTTATCACGGTAGTAGTTCCGAATGTTGTGCCGACAATTTCTGCGCTTCGAGAAGATGCATTTCTTACAAGCGAGGCGAAGGGGTACACAGAGGTTGCCATTGTTCGCGCGAAAGAATCGGACGTATCAGTTGGCATAGCAGCTTCTGTTGGTCAGAAAATTTCGAAATCTATCATCGTCGCACCAGTTCCGATTTTTTTTGAAAAGATAGAACACAAGCAACCGAATGATCCAGCATCTAAAAAAATCGGCAAAGGTGCGTTCAAGTTTCAGCTCTGGATCCTCGCGAAGCTGGGGTTACCGTTGGAGAGTTTCTCGAAGGCTGGTTTATCTACGGCCTCTTTTGCATTCGATATTATTTTCCCGTTTATCATACTCTTCGTCGTAAGCTTATTCACCAAGCGAAATAGTGCGGAAGTACTCCGAGAGTTTTATGCAAGAGTTCACACTCCAGCTCTTGCAGACCAAGTGAGGGATGCGGAGGAAGTGCAGAAGCGAATTGATAATCCCGACCTTGTTGAAGCGGACAAGATATTTCCATCAACGGATTGGGAGTTCCCAAAGCCCACAAGACGTGATTTGTGGGGATTTGCGCTCTGCTGGGTTGGGGTTGCAGTGATTATTTTGCTTTATGTTGTCATCATGAATATTGGGTCGTAATTTTGCACTATGAAGACGCAACAACAGCATCCCGACGCAATCACGAACCCGACAGACACAGAATATTTTTTCATCGGTTCAGGCAAGATCCAAGCCGCGATTCAGTGGAGTAAAAATCCTGAATGCACCCCGCTCGGACTTATTCTCTCTATGCCACACCAGTTTAGTCGGAAGAATGGCTCGTATCTATTCCATCCTGAACTCGGTCTCTCCCGAACGATGATAACGGTTGTCATTGATGGTGTGCGTTACCAAGCGCGACATGATGATTTGACCGTATGCTGGAGCGATTACGAAGGCGTGCCGAATGTTCTTGCTACTTGGCATGCGAACGGATGCGAGATTATGCAAAGTTTTCATTCTTCACCTGATTCACATGCACTAATCGAATGGGTAGGCATTTTTGGTGCTGGTGATAGGAAAGTCGAGATTGAAACTGCACTCTACGCAAATCCAAATTTATTTTCTGCTTTCGGTTCAACAGATAAGGTGCTCTATGATACAGGATATAACAGTATATATTTGAGCGCACTACAAAAAGCAGGTACAAACGAACGTTACTTAACGGTGGAGTCTGAATCTTTCGAAGGCGGAAAGGAAGTTCATCTTGTCTATGTAGCCGGAAAACAAAATGAGCGAGTCGAACTTCAACCTGCGTTCACTGCTGAGCGAGAATATTGGCAAAAGACGAGTAGTCTTATTGCAGAAAATAATCCGAAGCTTGTTAGTCTTTTCAATGCCGCTAAGTTTGGACTGAGGGCAGTGGTTTCATCAACGGGCAGATTCGATTCCGGAGTCTGGCAGTACGGCATGGAGTGGGGAAGAGATGCCGCGATGGTTGCTGAAGGATTAATCTATTCAGGACAGTTTGAACTTGCCAAATCAGTCCTCCTGAATATTCTTACGCGTCTTTCAAATGCCAAGGGCATGGTCGCTGAGGCGAGCAGATTCAGAGGTGGAATTGAATCGGAGTTGGATTCGAATGGTGAGGTGCTCAGTGCAATGCTTACATACGTTGAATGGACAGGTGATAGAAGAATCGTGTCTGAGAATTGGCAACGAATTTCTGCTATCGCTGACTTCCTACTACTTCCCGAATTCTTAGATGATGCGACAGGAATGCTTAAAGCATCTCGCGAAATGTGGGAGCGCAATCAGGCGATGGGAATAAAATTTGGCTATGACGTTTCGCATCAGACTTTTGGAATTGTTGGATTGGAAGCTGCTGCAAAACTTGCCAAGATATTTGGGGATACTGAAAAACAATCTTTGTGGTTTAGTACTGCAACAAAGATGAGAAGTAGTTTCCATTCGCATCCAACTCAAAGTATGATTGAGTCGGGAAGAATCATCAAGCGACGATTGATTGATGGTAGCATCCAACGTGAGCTTGAAATTGATTACACAAAAGAAAACTATAATTTCTATTCTCGTTTTACACCAGACGGTCTGCCTCTAGCGCAAAGAGGAGTGCATAAACTTCAACCAGACATCGTGCAATGCCTACCGATTCTCTACGGAATTGTTGACCGTACATCGGAGATAGCGATAGCAACAATGTTGCAAATCGAAAATTTATGGTCTCAAGCATGGGAAGGCGATGGTTACGGCCGCTATGATATTTCAGGCGAACCTGATTCTCCCGGTCCATGGCCACTAGCAACAGGGATTGTAGCAGAAGCATATTTTGAAATGGGTATGAACAATGAGGGGATGAAGGCACTTGACTGGCTCATCGAACGCGGCGGCGAGGGGGGATCATTTTTCGAATTTTACGGAGATCGCCCAACCCCACCACTTCCACCAATCGGCGTTCTTCCATGGGTTTGGGCGCAGATCATCGCATTAATTGTCAAAGGAATTCTTGGTGCAAGAATCGAGAATGGTGAGTTAACATTCTCATCAAAGTTGCCAGAGCTGGACGCGAAGTTGAGATTCCAAAATCAATGAGCATACAATCCTTTCTCAAGCGAAGAAGAACTCAATTTCTAAAGTACCGCTTCATGCTGGTAGCAGTTTGTACTTTTTTCTTGGTCTTAATCTTTCCACTTTCCACAACCATATCGGCTCATCATACACGGCTCTATGCTTGCGCACTTGCCAGTGACGATCCCTCGGCATTTATGGGTGGCAGTTCGATAGGTGGTGGACTTTGGCAAAGTGATGATACTGGCAGAACCTGGAAGCAACTTGGATGGAAGCATGTGAAATGTTATTCGGTTGATATCGTTCAGAAAAGTAACGGTAAAATAATTTATGAGGCATGTGGGAATGGGCTCTTGAGATCAACCGACGCAGGAGTCTCATGGAGAATGACCACCGATTGGAGAATGACGGAAGTAATGGATGTTGCGGTGGATCAAAAACATCCGCAAAATATCTATATCGCAACCGCAGGCGCAATATGGAAAAGTGATGATGCAGGTGCCAACTGGTTCGAGACGGATGCAGAGTTGAGCAGTCCGATCTTTGTATCAGAGCTTAAAATTGATCCCGACAATAATAGCATGTTGCATGCCTCGACTTCGAGAGGAATATTTGCATCGCATGATGGCGGAGTTGATTGGCAATATAAAGCTCCCTCACCGAATGAGTGGTGTAGTGTATTGTATCAGAATCTCAAATATTCCGGCGGTAAAGATGGAATTGAGAACATTAATGCGGGTCCCAAAAATATTCACTCACTTCTAGTAGTAGGTAATCGAATAATTGCTGGTTCGTTAAATGGTGGAATCTGGTTGGTAGATATGAAACAGTCCAAGAAAATCTGTACACAAATCGGTTTGGAGAAGTTGCAGATTTGGAAATTGAAATCATATATAGTAAAATAAGTAAAGAATGGCACACGGATTACACAGATTTTACAGAAGGCCACGGAGTTGTCCGCGGGAATCCGTCCAATCCGTGAAATCTGTGTGCTATCTGCTTCTTCTTTTGATTGCAACAACAGCTTTCGGGCAGTCAAACGAATTCAAAGAAAAAATTCTTCATCAGATCGCATCCAAACATTATCCACCGACTTTTTCAGCTGTAGCGGCGAAGTTACGAACAGGAGTTAATCGAGATATTGCTTTGAAGCAGCTCGATACGTTACTCGACAGGGAGTATGGTGATATGTTTTGGATGTATGGCTGTACTGGGCTATACTTATCGACAAAGGAAGAGTTACCGCAATCATATAAAAAGAAAATGCGAGAGTGTTGGAAAAAATGTACTCCATACCGAGGAGATACCGAGAATCATTTCTTGATGTATTATGCCTCGCTCTTCTTGCTTTCGGAGGAGTGGCCAAATGAATCTGCTGATGCTTGGTTCTTGGGAAAATCCTCAACCGAAATTCATAATGAATCCAAAGATTATCTTGACTTCTGGATAAATAGAACAGTGCGTTTTGGTCAGATCGAATTCGACTCACCTCGCTATCTCTACTACTTTATCACTCCGTTAGTTCTGCTTGTTGAGTATTCGAGGGATACCGGGATGAAGCATAAGAGCGAAATGATGCTTGAAGTCTTGCTTGCCGATTATGCGACGATGTATGTGAATGGCAATTTTTGTGGTGCGCACTCACGAATCAGCTCCGATGTCGTATTTAATACGCGAAAATCAGAAGCCTCGTCTTATGGCGAATATTTTTTTGAAGACTCTGTCACACATTTATTGCCCGATATCGCATTTGCCGCACTTTCATCGTTCCATATTCCGAGCATCATTAAGAAAATCGCCCATCAGAAATCAAAAACATTCGTACAAATAGAAATGAAACGGAGTCGTGACGCGATCCGATTTGATAAACAGATGAGTACGCCAGTTCACAAATATACTTATATGACGCCTCAATATGCGTTAGGTTCAATCCAGGGAGGACTAATTCAACCTATCCAGCAACAGTCATGGAGCTTGACATTGAATTCCAATCAGAAGTATAACACTATATTTGGTTTGCATCCATACATCTCAGAAACCGAACTCGGAAAATATTTTCCCGAAGAGCCTTCGTTCATGCTAGAAAAAATTGAAGGCGTGAAGAATGGATACACCAGTGAAAATAAATGGGTGGGTGGTTCGCCATGTGAGAAAATTTGTCAAGATACGAATCAGCTATGGTGCAAATACAATATTTCAACAGAGATCCGCTCTCAGCATGTAGATATATTCTTGCCTGATTGGGGTGTATTTCTAAAGAAAGATCAAGATCAGTATCTCATTCAATATGATTCACTACTTGTTCTTATTGAGCCACATACTCCAAGCACGTTAACTACAGAGGCTGGAGGGCTTAGGCTCCGAATGAGTGTTAAATCAAGCATGGCAGGTTATCACCTTGTGTGCATGAAAGTTGGCGAAACTCTTGATTATAGGAATGCAATGGAAGTGTGCGACAGACCAAGTATTAGCCCTGATTCGTTGAGGGAGAAAAAACTCTACGATTCACCATTCATCGAATCAGTATTCGGAAGTGCAATTCTAAAAGTGAAATGCGGTACGGAGGAGCGAACCCTTGACTTCATAACGAACACTATCCGTTGAATTAGCAAGTACATCCTGCTCTATAATTCCTGAATTCCATTTCGCGATTTTATCAGCAAGCAACTGGGTCATCTTGTGTGCACCGTTTGCATTGAGATGATAGGAATCTAAAAATTCAGCATCAGAAAAGAGAGTTGAATTGTCGAAATTCCAGATAGGTATGCGATTCTGTTCCGCGATTCGTTGGACTGCTAAATAAGCTTCTGACTTGTGGAGATAAGGCATGTCAGCGAGAGATTCAACCTGCGGACGAACGGGAGCATTAAAAAATGCAAATGGTATATGATACTTTTTGCACAGCTCATAAATTGCATTCAGATCTTTGAGATAAGATTGTTCAAGCCGATATGATGAGTCACGTTCAAACATATTCTCGCCAAAAGAGAGGCGTTGGAAAAAATTCGGGTTATGCACATCATTGAATGCATGATTTAGCGCAAACAGATAGATATGGAAATTCTGTCCGTCCAAAATGGACGAAAGAGAATTTGGCCCGTATCGAATGACATTGGACAACGATTTTGATTTAATCTGAATGTCGGTGCTGTCGTCATCGGTGACACTTGCATGGATAATGGATTTACCATTCAACTCTTGCAGGAAAACACCATATACTACTCTATCCGGTCGTAGCCCATGCTCAAGTAAGGCTCGGAACATGATAAGATTGGAGTTCGCAAAGAAGCCACCTGCACCAGCATTTGTCGCATATAAATTGAGGTGCAGCTCGCCGAATGACGAGTCCAAATAGGATTGATTAATACCACGCTCAACGACGGAACTTCCTAAGAGGAGTAAATGATGTGTAGCGTTTGCCCGTGATTGATTTTCTTTTTCTTGATCCAGTGTGATCTGTGCGCGGAGCATCGCATGGAATGTGCGCTTGTTGGAAATCGGCAAGTGAGGGATTGCATAAAAAGCGATCGCAATACATGCATAGGCAACGACAAGTATCGGCAAAAACTGCACACATAGGTTAAGTACTGCTTTGTATCCTTTCATTAGAATTGAAAATAAATGAAAGGTTTCGAACTATCTGCGCCTGCAGCAAGCACTATCGCAAGAAGTGGACCTAAAATAAGTGCGCGTTGCCAAAGCGTCGAGCGCGCTATGAAATGCTCGCCTCGTGATGTATATTGTGCAATATCAATCACCAATCCAACAAACAGAAATGGAATTACATAAACTGTTGAACCCATGTGAGAGATGCCACCGCTGAACGAACACATTCTCCTGATATACAAAATCGCTGTAGAAATATCCGGGCTACGGAAAATAATAAATGCAAATGCGGCTAACGTGAAGATAAAAAACATTTTCAAGATGCGAAGCGGTAAAATGAGAGTTTGGGGATTTTTCGAAGAGCTACGTTTTGGAGAGATTTTAAGAAATGCCTTGTGAATTCCTAAATAGATGCCATTGAGTCCGCCCCACACAATGTAAGTCCAATTCGCACCGTGCCACAATCCGCCGATGAGCATCGTAAGGAAGTTATTGAGATAGGTTCTAAACTCGCCTTTGCGATTTCCACCAAGTGGGATATAGACATAGTCGCGAAGCCAACTCGAAAGTGAAATATGCCAACGCCTCCAAAATTCAGTAATGTTTTCCGAAAAGTATGGAGTGGAAAAATTGAGATTCAACTCGATACCGAATAATTTACTCACGCCCCGAGCTATATCCGAATACCCTGCGAAGTCACCATAAAGTTGAATTGCGAAAAGATACATTCTTAGAATCAAATCACCGCTCCCCATCGAGTCCATCTGGGTAAATGCCTCGCTTATCATCGGTGCGAGGATATCTGCCACAACAACCTTTCGCACATACCCAATTATGATCAGCGTAATTCCATCTCGAATCTGTTCAATCTTGATTTTCCGCTCCTGAGTAAGCTGTGGCAAGAGCTGAGGTGCGCGAAGGATTGGTCCAGCGACAAGGTGAGGGAAGTAACAGACGAATAACGAAAAATCGAATAGATGAGGAGTTGGCTTGAGCTGGCCTCTATAGACATCAATAACATAAGCCATTGACATGAACGTATAGAATGAAATTCCTATCGGCAGTACAAGAGCGAGAGTCGGGAGGTGGACTGCAAATCCGATTTTCGTCAGCACAACTGCAAAAGATTTCAAAAAGAAATCGCTGTATTTGAAAATAACTAAAACTCCGACATTTGATATGACCGAGAGAAGCATCCATCGCTTCTTGATTTTCTGCGACGTTGCTCGGTAAACTGCATGTGAGGCATAGAAGTCAACAACGATGGTAAGCGCCAGCAAACCTAAGAATCTCCAGTCCCACCAAGCATAAAAGAAAAGACTTGCAAACAGAAGCATCCTGTTCTGTCCCTTAAAAGGCAGAAGGTAGTAGAGTGCCAGAACGATTGGCAGAAAAATTGCGAATGCAAGTGAATTAAAGATCATCCGTTATGAGTCTGTTCTATGATCCAATCATTCGTATGTTTGAGTAGTGGGATAGTCATCTTGTGTCTCCCTTTATACGTGTAGTATTGAGAAGAAATTCCCTTTGAAAGCAGATACTCATGGGCAAAAATTGATTCCGACTCAGGGAGCACTTCATCCTCGGTGCCGTGCGTTATTAGATAGCTACTCATTGTTGAGATATTATTCCACCCAAGAATCGGTCTCGGAAAAAATCCACTCATCGGTATCACCCCTCTTGGTTTCAACTTCCCTCGTAAACTTAGGATATGACACATCGCGGCACCCTGACTAAAGCCCAGGAGAAAAAGATTCGCGCTTGAAGTCTTTCTCTCATCCATAAGCTCTTGAATGAATACTGTTAATTTGTCTTCCGTTTCCCTGAAATGCTCCTCGGTAAATGACTCGAGCGGACGAGAATAATCATAAGGCAAGAACCACTCGAATTCACCTCGTGGACATGGGTAGGGTCCCTGGATAGAGATGACATTTACGGCAGGGTCAAAGTGTCCTTGAACGGTGAAGATTGTTTCAGCTTTCGCTGCTCTGCCATGCAACATTACCAGAAGCGGCGCATTTGCACCCGCTTGAGATGGTGGACGTTCGATAAAGCGGAACGGCGTATCATTTCGTATGATAATGTCGGAACTTGGAATCACTGGCAATTCGTTAAAGGCGCTCTTAACAATTCCACTTCGGAATTTGTTAACAGCGAACCAGTTTAGCGTCTTCACTGGAATCGAGAAATGGCGGGGTAGCTCAGCCGGTTAGAGCGTCGGAATCATAATCCGTAGGTCGTGGGTTCGAGTCCCTCCCCCGCTACAATGTCTAAAGTCATCAATCAATGTTCGCTTGATTTGAACATTACTGTTCTCCGTCCGCGATGACAATTTATTTTATTGGTATCTGTGGGACTGCGATGGGCAACGGAGCGTTGTTGCTTCGTGAGTTGGGGTATGAGGTCGTCGGTTCTGATGAAAATGTCTACCCACCGATGTCTGACCTTCTTACTGCGAGTGGAATCAAAGTATTTTCTGGCTATGACGTAGCCCATTTCAAAGTAAATCCTGAGTTTGTAGTAATCGGCAATGCCATCAGCAGAGGCAACCCAGAAGTCGAGCATGTACTCAATCAGAAAATTCCTTACACCTCACTCGCCGAGCTACTAAAGAATTTTGTCATTCAAGGGAAGGAATCCATTGTCGTCTCCGGTACTCATGGCAAGACGACAACATCGGCATTGATGGCATGGGTGTTCGAGAGCGCTGGATACGATCCAAATTTTCTTGTCGGCGGGATTCTCGAAAATTTTGGTAAAGGCTACCAAGCCAGACCTCAGAGTAAGTATGTCATCTTAGAAGGGGATGAGTACGATACGGCGTTTTTTGACAAACAATCGAAATTTCTGCACTATCAACCAACGACGTTAATTATCAATAATATCGAGTTCGATCACGCGGATATTTTTTCATCTTTAGACGAAATCAAACTTTCATTTAAGCGGATTGTCAATCTTGTTCCACAGAATGGCATTGTAATTGCCAACGGCGAAGATTCGAATGTTCGTGCGGTCATAGAAAAATCATTCGCTCCAATCGAGACATTTGGTATGGCTGGCGGTTGCACCTGGCAGGCGCAAAATATTTCCTATACGCAAACCACGTCACGATTTGATCTCGTTCACAATGACAAGGTCGAAGCAACACTTGAAGTAAATCTTTTAGGTGAGTTCAATATCCGCAATGCCATGGCGGTTACGATTGCGGCAAGGCACCACGGAATTCCGTTTTCCGAAATTAAGAAAGCCTTTCTCTCTTTCAAAAACGTGAAGCGACGTTTGGAGTTCAAAGGCGAGTTTAGTGGGGTAAAAGTTTATGACGACTTTGCGCATCATCCGACTGCTATCCGTGAAACACTTCGTGCATTCCGTACGAAATATCCGCTCCAGCGACTCATCGCAATTTTCGAACCACGATCGAATACGACTCGACGAAATATCTTTCAGCTAGAATTAGCCGAATGCTTCGCCGATGCAAATGTGGTAATGATGTCGCAAATCGCGCGATTGAATCTGCTTGCTGAGTCGGAGCGGCTCGATCCGGAAAAAGTAATGTCCGATATTCGTGCACGCGACAAAGAAGCATTTTATCTTCCCGATGCAGAAGCCATTAGTTCAAAAGTCGCGGAGATTGCAAAGAGTGGTGACGTTGTGATTGTGATGTCGAATGGCGGATTTGGGGGAATACATGGCTTGCTTGAAAAAAAGATAATGGCACGCGGATGATGCGAATCTATGCGGATATTCGCAGATCAATGTGTTCTAATAACATTTGTGGCGTAATTTCTTTCATGCACTTGAAATGATCTTTGGGACAGGTATCAAGTCCGATTGTTGTGCACGGTCTGCAGCTTAGGTCGAGATTCTCAACAATGGTTACATTCGTATTTCGTGGCATGAATCCAAGTGCGCGAACAGTTGGACCAAAAATTGAATAGGTTTGTATCCCGACAGCCGCCGCGACGTGCATCAGTCCCGAATCATTTGTCACGGCAAACGAACACTCGGCAATTTTTTCTGGAAGTTGGTTAAGTGAGATTTCACCACATAAATTTACGTAGCTTTCGTTTGGAAGTTGATTCGCAATTTCCTCGACATAATCTCTTTCGGAAAGACTTCCATGAAAGTGAATTAAATATCCGGATGCGATCAGATGTTGTGAAAGCTCAGTATAATATTCAGCCGGCCACCTCTTATTCCAGTGCTTTGCGCCGGGGCAGAGTGCAACTGTTTTCTGATTTGATTTCGGAAAAACTTTGCCGAACGTTGAAGCCCCGCCAGTGTCAGTGACACCTAATCCGATTGCAGTCTCGAAATATCTTCCGATGATGTCAGGTTCATTTCCCAGTAAATTGAACTTGGACTTTACCAGTAGCCAGCGTTTAAATGATCTTTTATTAATTACGTGAATATTCTCGGGGAGTCCTCTTCGTAATTTTATTGAGCGAAAATTATTATGCAGATCGAGTACATGGTCGTATGAATTATTCTGAAGCTTGGTGGAGAGATCTTTCATTCCACCTTCAGTCTGAGTCGTATCAAGGGTGTAAATATTACTCAGCCATGAAAATTGTTCGACAATCCCCTTGAATTCTGATTTTACGACAAAATCAATACGAGCATCCGAATATTTTTCACGAATCGCCTGTACGAGCGGTGTTGTGAGGATAATATCCCCAAGTGATGAGAGACGTATGATGAGTATCGATAGAGGCATTAGATTTTTACAATTAGCTTATCAGCACGATAAAAATAAAATGTCTGTTTAAGCTACGATGAAAAAAAATACAACATTAGGGGAGCTGAAAAGGTCAAACTATACCATCCTCCCACTCAAAGAAGAAATTCGTAAAAATCTGATTGATAAACTCCGTAAGAAGGAGATTCTCTTTCCAGGAATTATCGGCTATGACGAAACCGTCATCCCGCAGATTGTCAACGCACTGCTGGCAAAACATGATATGATTCTGCTCGGTCTTCGCGGACAGGCAAAAACCCGTATTGCACGAAGTCTCGTTTCACTCCTCGACGAATACACCCCTGTGATTGCTGGTAGCGAAGTGAATGACAACCCGTTTGCACCGATTTCGCACTTCGCTTCACAACTGATTCGTGATAATGGGGATGATACTCCTATTGAATGGGTACACCGCTCCGAGCGCTACGGTGAGAAGCTTGCGACACCTGATGTAACCATCGCTGATCTCATCGGCGATATTGATCCGCTTAAGGCAGCGCACGAGCGGTTGCACTATTCGCATGAAGGCGCAATTCATTTCGGAATCATCCCGCGCACGAATCGTGGAATTTTCAACATCAATGAATTACCAGATTTGCAGCCTCGAATTCAGGTTGGGTTGTTTAATATATTGGAGGAGCGCGATATTCAGATCAGAGGTTTCAAGGTACGCATACCACTTGACTCACTACTGATTTTTACAGCAAACCCTGAGGACTATACAAACAGAGGCAACATTATTACGCCTCTTAAGGATAGAATCGAATCACAGATCATTACCCACTACCCACTTGATATTGAAAGCGCGATAACGATAACTGAACAGGAAGCTTGGACACAGCGATGGGGTGAAGAGGGAATTGTCATTCCGCATTATTTCAAGGAGATCATCGAGCAAATAGCTTTTGAGGCACGCACATCAGATTTTGTTGATCAAAAATCGGGAGTTTCTGCCCGTCTTGCTATTAGTGCGATGGAGACACTCATCTCGAATGCTGAGCGGCGCTCAATTGCAAACGATGACAACATTGTCGTTCCGAGAGTAACCGATCTGGCGTTTGTCATTAGCGGAGTCACAGGAAAAGTTGAGTTAGTTTTTGAAGGTGAAGAAGAAGGCATCACGAAAGTTGCTAAGGCGCTTGTAGGGAAAGCCGTAAAAACAATTTTCAAAAAATATTTTCCTGATCCAAACGCTCGTAGCAAAAAGGGATCAAGCACGGGTGCCGAGAAAATAAAGACTGAATACGACGAAATCCTTGAATGGTTCGCAGCCGGCAACAGCCTTGAGTTGAGCGATACAATGACATCCGAGAACTATGCTAAAGAACTTGCTCGTGTGCCGCGACTAAAAGAATTCACTGCCCGTCATTTTCTATTTCCAGAGGCTGACCGGTTCTCGCTCTCAAGTGCGATGGAGTTTGTCTTGGACGGTTTGCATCAACACTCCAAACTCGCTAAAGAAGAAGAATTTGGCTCACCAAGCATTAGCTACCGTGATATGGTCGACTCGATCTTTACTGGTGGCTTTGATGAGGAGGAGGAAGAAGAACTCTGAAGATGATTGACTCTTTAGATATTCAATTCCTCCGGGAGATAAATCTCAATCGCCCAGTATCACTCGATGGGTTGTTTGTTTTGCTTACGGATACTGGACCAATTCTCGCAGCGTTGCTACCAATTGTCTTTATTTTACTTGGGTTCATTAGACAAAAAAAGCAAATGTGGTCAAATGGGCTTTTGATTGGAGGGTCTTACCTGCTTTCCGTTATGATATCGAATTTACTAAAATATCTTGTGAACCGACCCCGCCCGCATATCACATATCATTTCATCCAAAAATTATCTGGTGCAGGTAGTAGCTCATTCCCATCCGGCCATACATCGGATGTATTCTCGATAGCCATGATTATCAGTCTTCTCTATCCAAGACGTTTGGTCGTTGTTCCGATTTTCGTATGGGCAATTCTGGTAGGGTATTCTCGTATGGACTTAGGAGTTCACTATCCGAGCGATGTGGTTGGTGGCGCCTTGATAGGAGTTGTTTCAGCGGTTTTGGCTTTCAAACTTCGGAGACAATACTCGGCAAGAGTCGGAGTTTAGAAAAACAGCGTGGCTGTGTTCGTATTTTTGTAACCAATGATAACTAACTACATCCCACTCGCCCTCATGATGCTCGTTGCCATTATCTTTGGCGTCATCATGGCGAACTTGTCGAAACTTGTAGGTCCGCGCAAGCCGACACGCGAAAAACTCTCGGTCTATGAATCGGGCATGGCACCAATCGGCTCGACGCGAGACAGGGTTAGCGTGAAGTACTACATCGTTGCGATGCTCTTTATTATTTTTGACATCGAAATCGTATTTCTCTATCCATGGGCTGTTACGTTTGATAAGATAGGAGCCTTTGCAATCGGAGAAATGTTTGTATTTATAGGATTACTCTTTATAGGGTACATCTACGTGGTTAAAAAAGGAGCTTTGGAATGGGATTAGATCAAGTTGAGTCAGAGGGATTTATTACGACAAGCGTTGATGCCCTCGTGAATTGGGCACGAAAGAGTGCTGTGTGGCCGATGCCACTCGGCATTTCTTGCTGCGCCATTGAGATGATGGCATTTGCAGGTCCTCGTTATGATGTTTCTCGATTTGGCTCTGAAGTTTTCCGTTTTTCACCTCGCCAATCCGATCTATTAATTGTGGCAGGGACCGTGACATACAAAATGTCGAAGGTGGTTAGGAAGATATATGATCAGATGCCCGACCCCAAATATGTGATGGCGATGGGAGCATGCACATCGAGCGGTGGAATTTATAGAACCTACTCAGTAGTGCAAGGTATCAACCAATTCCTTCCTGTTGATGTCTATGTCGCGGGATGTCCACCGCGTCCAGATTCAGTGCTAAAGGGATTGATGGTTATACAAGATATTATCTCAGGAGAGAAACCTTGGGCAAGAGGTTCTATTGTTGGTTCAGAGGAGAAAATGTACGACATTGAAATTCCTGAACACGGGGAATTGGTGACAGCCTAACCTTATTTTTCGTTTTTTATAACGCTGATGTGCCCATTTCGCTCAAGGTAGGCGCACTCAATTTCATTGTGTTCCTCAGGATGGCCTGCCAATCGTATTGCCTCGTCAAGGTCTTTGTGGCTGATCAAGGCATCTTTCATATTTTCCCAATGTACTCTTCCGTTTTTGACGAGCAGTGTTTTTTCGCCTTTGACAATTTTGCCAAACCAATCGCTATGAACACTTAGGATTGCGAAAAGTCTGTGCATAAGAACGATTACTGAACATGCTGCAAGGATTGAGTAAAAAGGCGAGTCGCCGATGACAGCATGACTCAAGATAGCACCAAGCATGAGTATGATGATATTATCGTAGGATGATTTCATCCCGAACGTACGAATCCCAGCGATTCGGATGAATACAAGTGCTAAGATAAAAACAAAAAAGGCGCGGACTCCCATTTGCAACGGTGTCATTGTGATTCCGGTTCCGATAAGGTCTTCGATCATAATTATTCTATAGATGTGAATAGAGTTCAAACTACGATTGGTATGGACACGTTTCATTTTGTAAGATTGTTTGGTATGGATAATTCTACAAATCTCACATTCATGTTCGCATTCGACGACATAAAGCCTGTTCTGCCATCTTTTTCATTCGAGCCGATAGATATTAACGGCACAATCTGCGCTCTCATTGATCGCTCATTGTTTCGCGAAGTTGCTGAAGTTTTGAAGGCGCGGTTTGGATTTACGCATCTCATTGATATTCTCGGCTCCGAGCGTGGCGGTCGTTCTATGAGATTCGAGGTTACCTATAATCTTCGGAATCCAGAAACCAAGGAACGCATTTTTTTGAAGACGCGCTGTGATGAGCGCGACCCACATGTTCCCTCGGTTGTATCAGTTTGGAGTGGAGCGAACTGGAATGAGCGCGAGGCATTCGATATGTACGGCATTATTTTCGATGAGCATCCAGATATGAGAAGGATGTACATGCCTGATGATTTTGAGTACTACCCATTACGAAAAGATTTTCCACTCATGGGAGTTGAGGGATCAATTCCATTGCCGAATGCTCAGGCACATGAACTAAGTAAAAATTAGTGATATGATCCAACAAGAAATTTTTGCGGCGAAAGCGGCACCGAAGCAAAAAATTATAGACGCACTTCTCTCGAAGGATACAAGCATTACCTTGAGTGAAGATTCGCTCGATAATGAGATGATTCTGAACATGGGGCCTCAGCATCCCGCGACGCATGGTGTGCTTCGTGTATTACTTAGACTCGATGGTGAGACGATAGTCAGCTCGGAGTGCGAGCTTGGGTATCTGCACCGTGGGTATGAAAAACTTGCTGAGAATATGACGTATCACGAGTTTATCCCGCATACCGATAGACTCGACTACATTTCTCCAATTGCCAATAATGTTGCCTATTGCATGGCTGTCGAAAAACTCATGCACGTAGAGGTACCACGAAGAGCACAGATTATCAGAGTCATCTGTGCTGAGCTTGCGCGTATTTCATCTCACCTAATGGCTGCTGGTGCTATGGGTATGGATGTTGGTGCACTTACGGTGTTTGTTTGGACGATGCGCGAGCGCGAAAAGCTCTATGATATTTACGATATTCTCACGGGCGCACGGTTCACCGTAAGCTATATGCGTATTGGTGGGATGGCACAGGACATAACGCCTGAGTGCATCAAGATGATTAACGAATTCCTCGATGGTCTTGCTGAAGCGACCAAAGAAATTGCCGCAATGCTCCACAAGAATCGAATCTTCATTGAGCGCTGCGAAGGAATCGGAATCATGCCGCCCGATGAGGCGATTGATATAGGTTGGACTGGTCCTTGCCTTCGTGCTTCAGGTATACCGTACGACCTCAGAAGAGATCAACCCTACCTCATTTATCCAGAACTTGATTTTAATGTGATCACACGGACAGAGTGCGATGCGCTTGCCCGTTACTTTGTCAGATTTGATGAAGTAGCCGAGAGTGTGAAAATTATTCGTCAATGTCTAGCGAAGTTACAACCAGGTCCGATATTCGCTGAGGATGCAAAGGTTGTACTACCAAGAAAAGGCGAGGTTTACACTTCGATGGAAGAACTGATCAACGACTTTGTCCTCGTGAATTTCGGACAAGCGCCACCGAAAGGCGAATCCTACCATGCTATTGAAGGCTCGAAGGGCGAACTTGGCTGGTATCTTATTTCTGATGGTACAGGAATGCCGTGGCGTAGCAAAATCCGCTCCCCAAGTTTTGTAAATCTCCAGGGTCTCTCACGAATTTTGGAAGGTGCGATGATTTCAGATACCGTCGCGATCATCGGCTCGATTGACCCCATAATGGGCGAGGCGGATAAATAATTAGCTTACGGTTTATTCGGATCGAAGGTAAGCATGGTGTTCCAGCCTATGCCAACGAAGATGACACCTGCGACTAATAGCGCTCCGAAGAGGGTGTAGGTCAACCACTTCCGTAATTTGAAATCACGGATCACATTCCAACATCCTTGGAGGCCGTGATACATTCCTATGGTGATAAAGCCGAGGTAAAGACCCTTGAAGATTGGCGATGACAATCTTCCTGCAGTCCAATCATAATCATGTCCGCTTGCAGGGGTGTAGTGCATCATAATATAATGCCCGACGGTGAGCAACACAAGGGCTAATCCAGAAATGCGCTGCAACATCCATGACGGTGCGCCGGAATTTCTCCCTTTCGCGTAGGAGCGGAGATGATCTGCTGATTTATTTACCATAAAATTATTTTGAAGCGAAAAGATCGTTCTGGAAAATCAAGAAAAACATCATGAGTACGATGGCGATGCCAATTACATAAACGGCAGCCAATAATTTTTTCTGATAGCGTGCGCCATTGCCGAGATCCACGACAGCGATACGGATGCCGTTGAATGCGTGGAACATCACTAACAAGCCGAGTAACCACTCTAATATTTTGAATGGCATTGCCGTAAACGTCTTCATCTCTTCGGCGAATGCAGCATGTCCCTTCGTGAGGGAGCTGAGTGCCCAGATGTGCACAAAAAGATAGACGGTCAAACCGATGCCGGTGATGCGGTGGAGAAGATAAGCCCACGAACCCGAATGGCGTTTATATGCCATTGTGATTCGTGTCCATGCACCGACTGGTTCTCTATTGGGTGTATATGCCATGAATGAGATTACTAATTTCTACAAATTTACGAAAGAACCACGCCTGAGCCGAGAAGATTGACTTCAGGCAACTCTTGTCCCTCGCCACGAAGCAAGCAGACTTCCAATCATTCCTATCGTGATTCCGAATACCACATTCGCGCTGAGCAAGATATAATGTTCATTGATTGAGCTTGTGATGAGGAGGTCGCCCTTAATTCCGGACTCGATAAACGCGAATAACACAACTATCACTGAAGCCGAAAATAAACCTCCTACAAATCCTGAAAACCCACCTTCTAAGATGTAGGGCAGTACTACCGTACTTCGCCGCGCTCCGAGTAAAAGCATTGTTTTTATCGTGTTGCGCCGTGATTGGATTGCCATACGAATTGTGCTAATCACAATGATGAGAGAGATCAAGATCAATCCGCCACCGAGACTGAAGGCTACGAGCGAAAGTGTTTCAGATCGCTTCTCTAAGCTACGAAGGGTAGCTCGGTCGTAGAGTACCTCTTTGACTCCCGCAATTTTTAGAAATAATGCCCGAACTCTCGAGGCTTTCTCTGATGTCAATTCATGGATGGTTAACCGTGCACTTGCTGGAAGAGGATTGTAACCCAAGAGCCGTTCGACATCTTCGCCAGAAGTCTTTGTGTACTCGGCGAGTGCGTCTTCTTTCGAGATTGTTTTGAGTGAAGTAATGTCTTGCGTCGGCTTGATGTGGTTGTCGATCAGTTGCAGTGCATCAGTTGTATTCAGAGCTGGGTCAATAAATACTTCCACAATCATCTTTGACCGAAAATCTTCCAGATCAGAATTCAACTGCTGAGCAATGAGTACGAAGATCGCACAAATTGCAAGAGAAACTGCAATTACTACGGCGGTCAGGACACTCATGAGGGGCGTGCGTCGTAGAACTTCAAATGTTTCTCGGAAAATTAACATCGTGCGTAACTATCTGTCTTGGACAACAAAATTAATCAGAATTCTTTTCTCCAACTCTCTTGCATTTTTTCAAGAAACGAATAATTTGTGAGGTCATAATGGATTGGTGAGATGCTGATCTTATTATCTCGAATCGCTACATCATCAATATCATCACTTGAATCCTCGATGATGTAGTGACCTTTGAGCCAATAGTATGGACGCTCCTGAGGATCGAGCCTGCGCTCGAACATATCATTCCAATACGACTTTCCTTGTCGTGTGAAAGAGACACCATTAAGTTCGGCCTCGGTACATGCCGGCACGTTTACATTGAGTAGTGTACCTTTTGGCAAACCTGATTCTATCACATACGGTGCAAACCGCTTTGCAAAATTAGCCGCAACAGAAAAGTCTGCATCCTGATGATAACTCGCTAAGGAGATTGCAATTGCAGGGACATCAAGTACTGTCGCTTCAGTCGCGGCGCTCACTGTGCCTGAGTATATCACGTTGACTGCAGTATTCTTTCCGTGATTTATTCCACTCACAACTAAATCAGGCATCGGCATTGAGCGCTCTGCTAAGAATGTACGCAGTGCAAGTTTGACGCAATCAGCAGGTGTGCCACTTACTGCGTATCCGAAAAAATTGCCATCTTTCTGGTAATCAGTAACTCGCAAGGGGAGCGTAACCGTTAAGGCATGCCCGACCGCTGACTGCTCGCCGAGCGGGGCGATTACGGTTACGTCTGCAATTTCTTTGAGACCCAAGACAAGAGCGTAGATGCCTCTCGAGCTTATGCCGTCATCGTTGGTTACGAGAATGTTCATAGTGCAAAAATACGGGAATCGTCGTTCGTCGTGCGGCAATCGGCTTTCGTCAAAGTTTTTCCCAAGGCTCGGTTGTGCCCGGAATTACAATGAAGAGTGGGTGGGGAAGGATCTTTTCGAGCTTCGGTAATTCTACCAGCTTCGCTGGGTCACGAACGGCAAGTTTTTTTTTCAGATGCTCATACTCATACGCGATTTGTCCAGATGTTACTGTGGGATTCTTGACTGATGCATTGGCAATGAACTTGGTCTCGTCGAACGTATACCTTCTTCGAACCGATTCTTCATGCACGACCTGAAGATAGTAATTGATAGCAATCAGAGGATTATCCATTTTTTTAAACCGCTCAAGTTGCGGATGATTTCTGTAGCCAGTTGTCTTTCCTTCGAGCACATGCTTAGCAAGCAGAGTTTCCCTCCAGAGAGCAACAAGTCCTTTGGCGTCAAGATACTTAGGATGGATTGACCAGAGTCTCATACTTCACTATCTTTAGTTTGAAGTGGTAGCCTGTAGAGCCGTCATTTCAATCATCGTTACTATATCTTGCACCGAACAACCTCTTGATAGATCATTCATTGGTTTTGAAAGCCCTTGAAGTATTGGTCCGATTGCCTGAGCGCCACCGAGACGTTCGGCAATTTTATATCCGATATTTCCTGCATCAAGATTCGGGAAGATGAAGACGTTCGCATCTCCATGTAATGGGCTTTCAGGAGTTTTTCGCTCGGCAACCTGTGGAATAAAAGCCGCATCAAATTGCAGTTCGCCATCAATGAGAAGTTTTGGTTCGCGTTCACGCACGATCTCCGTTGCCAAGATCATCTTTTTGGTAGAATCGCTTGACGCGCTTCCTTTCGTCGAGTAAGATAACATCGCAACGCGAGGGATGGTATTTGTCAACTTTCCGAATGTAGCAGCCGTGGAGATCGCAATATCTGCGAGTTGGTGGGCATCGGGATCTGTGATAACTGCACAATCAGCAAACCCGAGCTTTCGAGAGTGAGGTAACGACGGAAGTGTGAGCAAAAACATCGAGGAGAGAGAGCGAATACCCTGAGCAAGCCCTAAACCCCGCAACGCCGCACGTATGACATGCGCTGATGTGGAGAGTGAACCCGCGACGATACCATCGGCAACGCCGCTCTGTACTAAAAGCGCACCGAAGAGTAGTTCGTCTGTCATCACCTCGGTTTGCGCAGTTTGTTGGTCGGGGACCTTGCTTTTTCTCGTCTCGTAATAATCCGTTACTAGTTTATCAATGTTATGATAATTTTCCTGCGTCCATATTTTGGATTGATCGAGATTTATCCCAATCTTCGCAGCCGCGCCCTGTATCTCCTCCGGCTTACCGACAAACTCCATTTCCGCGACATCATTTGCTTGCGAGGAAGCGGCGGCGCGGAGCATTCGCTCATCAGTCGCATCGGCAATCAGAACTTTTGGTTTTTTCATTCTGTGTTGTTGCTCAAGAATTACCGATGGGCGATGATGTTTTCAATTCGCTCATTGAGCTGAAATTTCTCAATCTTTTCTACACCAATCGCGACCTCTCCCCAAATCGTGTACCGGGTATTGAGATGTGGCGTAGGACAATGAGTGATGAACCACTGCGAGCCTTCGGTATCTTTACCGCTTGAGGCCATGCCGACAACTCCCGTCTTATCGTATTGAAGTGGAGCGATCTCGGTTCGGATTGAATGGTCGGGTCCTCCGTCACCGGTTCCGGTAAGGTCACCAGATTGAATCACAAAATTCGGTACGAGACGATGAATAAAATTATTTGCGAACCAGTTGAGCTTCGCGAGTTTATACATGTTCAAAGCGGTCAGTGGAGTCTCAAATGTGTTGAGCTTGATAAAAATAAAATCATAATTTGATTGGATGACCATTGTATCGGGGAGACGTTCAATGAGATTCCAATCAATTGTATCGCGTACAACTTTCGCGATCTGGTGCGAAATTCCGCTTACATGAAGTGCTTGCAGCGCTTTATACGCCGAGTCGGCAATTGCCTGATCGCCCCATTTTGAAATTGCCTCGTCGTAAATCTGTGCTAATCGCACTTTAAAAGTATCGGCTGAGGGTTTCATCCAAGTGATTGTACCAATCAATGAGAGAAGTTGATCGTGATACTGAGGATAATCGAACTTACTACAGTATTGAATCAAACTCTGTGACGCTTCGTCACGAGTGGAGTCAGGTATCAGCGCAGTGTCTCTCACAAATTCTAACGCCCTAGTAACAATAGCTGGGTCGTAACTCAGACTCGGGAAATGTAGGAGAGTAGTCGCGTACAAGTTTATGAATCTACGATGTGATAAGTCTGCGTAAAGAGCAGAATCTTTTTTGGAGTTTATCCAGAACTCGTTGAGTCCATCAAGAGCGAAGTGCACCTCGTTCGGCGTTGAGATAAGTGTATTCCTGAATAAATTCATAAACGCCAACGTATCATGTACTCCGCCCAAAGCCTTCGATGAATTCATATTCGAATTCCGATCGTGTGTAAGAAATAAGGATGCAATCTCCTTGATGCGTTGCTTGTCAGGATGAAGCCTACCCAAAGGAATCATACACTGCGACCGTATGAGTGAAGATTGATCACCGTGTAAATCTTTGCTGGGTTCATACTCTGCAAGCCAATCTTCGAGAGCGAGTGAGTCTGGGGAGCTAACTTTACCGGCTACGAGCATTGCATCAATTGCGTCCAATGCCGCACGCGCTACATGATTCGATATATTGCTGTCGGCTGTAGATTCTTGAACCGCTTTCTTGAGGACTTCGTGAATTGCGGAAGTGAAATGTGATTGCTTCGCAATGGCATTGAAGATGTTCACTCGCACTCGCCACTCGGTTTCACTGCGTGCTGCTGTAAGCAGAATCTTGCTTGCCTCATCATTGTGGATCTTACCCAGCGCAGTTGCGGCGTACATTCGAGATTCAGCGCTACCTACATCGTACAAATACTCTTTAATCTCAGTGAGATGGTTCGAAAGCAGTACTGAATCATCAGTACGCGTAAATGAATATATCGCTCGCCACCGAACCTGTGGATCATTTTCCTTTTCAAGATCGTCAACCTTTTGCGCAAAAGCTTCTGTGAGCATATTGCGAAGTCCGAGTTCGACTAACAGCGAGGCAATAATACGTGGTGCAGCCTTCCTGTCGTTCACGAATGTAGCGAGATTCGAGAGTTCGTCTTTGGAGACCGTTCTGCCTAAGCCGATATAGACTTGTTCCGAAGGTTCGCGCTCTGCGCACTTCAAGAGTGCAGCATACGAATTCTTGTTCGACTTTAGTACGCCAAGTGCAAATGCAATGCCATCAATCACATACGGACGTGCCTCTCTATTAAGTCGTGCGATTAGAGGGACGCGAGAATTTGTATCGCCGATGTTTGCTAAGGCGACTGCGGCGCGCCATGCCACCTTTTCTTCTTTGGCATCCAAGAATTTTGCAATCGTCTCAATTCCGCGCCGCTCATCTTGCAAGCGGATAATCATCCGTTCGGCGTCGGAAAATTTGACATGCGATCTCGATACCGATGGCATTACGAGAAGAATCGGGAGTAGTAATAGTAGTGCTTTTACCTTCATTGATAATTTGAGGGATTCAATTCTTAACACACGAACGATTTACGTAACAAAAAAAAAATCATCCGAACGACTGATGTTCTTGGAGTTGGATTATCAACAATCTTTCAAAAATATTTAACACGCGGAACGAAAGAAATGTGATTGCTCTTCTTTGCCTATCATAGGTAAACGAAACAAGAATTTCCATGCGAGTCGCGCTACTTGCTAACATCAAACCAACAGAGAACGTCGCTCAATGGGCAGACCAGTTCGCTGACGATACTTTTGCCGAATGGGATTCCATTGAGACAATCACCGCCGTACGTGATGCTCTTGGATCCGACCCGAAAGTAGAGTGCGAAATCGTCGAAGCAATTCCTGAAATTGCGATACCCCGACTGATGGTCCGTTCGTACGACATTGTTTTTAATATCGCAGAAGGAATGCGCGGCGCTTCTCGCGAAGCACAATTTCCCGCAATAATGGAGATGCTCGGAATTCCATACACAGGCTCCGGTCCACTCACACTAGCAATCGCACTCGACAAAGCTCGGACAAAAGAAATCCTCGCTTATCACGGCATTCCTGTCGCCAAGTTTACCACGACTTCGGATACGATGGCAACGCTCGAGAAGTTACTCCCCGGAGCAAAATACCCGATAGTGGTAAAACCGCTTTCGGAGGGATCATCGAAAGGAGTAAAAAATTCTTCTTTTGCAAAAAATGAATCTGAGTTGCGATCCGAAATTCGACGAATAAAATCTGACTACGATCAACCTGCAATCGTTGAAGAATATCTCAGCGGGAGAGAATTCACTGTCGCTGTTCTTGGCAATGGTCGGGAGGCAAGAGTTTTGCCAATCGTAGAAATTCGTTTGGATGAACTCCCCGCCGAAGCAAATGGAATTTATTCTTACGAGGCGAAATGGATTTATGATGTTCGTGATAATCCACTCGATATTTTTTCTTGTCCAGCTGATCTAACGACTGAGTTGCAAAGTAGCATTGCCGAAACTGTTCTGAGGACATATCACGCCCTCGATTGCAAGGATTGGTCGCGCGTTGACGTGCGACTTGATGCTGATGGTGTGCCAAATATCATCGAAGTAAATCCATTACCAGGCATTCTACCAAAGGTCGAGGATAATTCATGTTTCCCAAAAGCAGCACGAACGGCGGGGATGTCATATAACGAGACAATGCTCGCTGTGTTAAAAGCTGGATGCGAACGATACGGAATTCAATGAGAATAGCACTCATCTATAACGAACCTAAGCATACCGAGCCATCAGATCACTGGCTCTCACGAAGTCGCACTGAAGTTGAGTTGGAGCATGACTTCCGCGATGCCTCGGAATTTGGAGTTCTCGAAGAGTTAGAAATTATTGCGGCGGCAATCAAAGACGAAGGACATGTCGTTCAGATATTCTCCGTTGATGACGACATCCATCGCTTGATTAGCTTTCTCGATATTGAGCGACCGGATCTTATTTTCAATCTCTGCGAAGGCGTACTTGGCAGAGCATCGCTTGAGATGGCAATCGCCGGAATATATGAACTCTACGATGTGCCCTATACTGGTTCGCAAGCTCTCGCCTTGGGAATAGCTTTGAATAAAGGGTTGTCAAAAGCAATTTTCACTGCACATAATCTCCCGACGCCACGATTTGCGATAGTTGATGAAGAAGAATTCATCCCACAGAATTTAAACCTTACCTATCCCGTCATCGTCAAACCAATACGCGAGGATGCGAGCATCGGGATTGACAACAACTCGATTTGTGATAACATAGATCAACTTGAGAAGCGTGTTTTATTTGTTCATCAGGAATTTAAACAACCTGCTTTAGTTGAGGAATACATTGATGGTAGAGAGTTGAACGTAGCGGTGCTTGCAAATGCAGAGGGTCATTTCGAAACGCTGCCGATTTCTGAAATAACATTTGATACGATGCCTGCTGGAAGCCCGCGCATCGTGAGTTACGAAGCAAAGTGGGTTGAGGAGTCGCCGCTCTATAAGACGACGATTCCGAAGTGCCCGGCAGTTCTTGACGAAGTCACGGCTTCACGTGCTCGTGAGCTTGCGCTTGCAGCAGCTGCGCTTGTCGGGCTTTGTGATTACGGAAGAATTGATATGAGGCTACGCGACGATGGAGCGCTCTTTATTCTCGAAGCAAATCCGAATCCAGATATTTCTCGCGATGCTGGATTCATGCGCGCGTCAAGCGCAAAAGGATTGACACATGGACAAACAATTAATGCAATTGTTACAGCTGCACTTCGAAGAGTAAAGAAATAATTCTCAAGCTCAAGAAAATAAAATCAATTTAAATTTGGAAAACCGAAAATTATTTCGTAGTTTTGCAGAAGAAAGTTTTGCGGAAGGAAAATTTTTCTTTTTGTCATCTCGTTACGACATCCGTGTTCAACATTTTATTGTACCGTGATCAGAAGATTTGATTCAGTCGATCGCACCGCAATAATAGAACTTGTGACCGCAACCGGAAATTTTAATCCGAGCGAGATTGCAATAGCCGCGGAGCTTATTGACATCTGTGTTGAAAAACCCGAACAGACGGATTATTACTCATTCGTCTTTGAGGATGGTGCAACCAAACGCATCGCAGGTTTTCTTATCGTTGGACCGACACCGGCAACGACGGGGACATTTGATATGTATTGGATTGCATCACACCCGGATTTTTATGGCAAGGGCATCGCGCAAGCGCTTGATCAATTTGCCGAAGACTTCGTCCGCGAACATAACGGATATTTGTTGATCGCTGAAACAAGCTCTCAACCTTCGTATGATCGAACAAGAAGTTTTTATGCAAAGCAAGGGTATCAGGTATTGTCTCAAATAGCTGATTACTACAAGCCTGATGATGACTTAGTCGTTTTTGGAAAGCGAGTAGATTGAATAATTACGAATTGAACAGTGACGATCTCATCGAGCCTCACACCAGATTTGGACTCGTTACTTTTGAATTTTTAATTAACCACGCCGTGCTATGGTGAGAAGTTACCGGCAATGGCAAAGAAGGAAACAAGATAATGGAATACTGGCAAGAGCTTCTGCGAGGAAGCATTGAATCTGAAGCACAACTGATCGAACGATTCGGCTTTAAGTCGGAGTCGGCTGGAAAACTCAATGAGTTTTTTCAGACACGGATCAATCCGTACTACCTTTCGCTCATCCGCTACAAAGGCGACCCAATCTATCTTCAGGCTGTCCCTGATGAAATAGAATTGGAAGATATTGATGCGCCTGATGATCCGCTCAATGAGGATGCGATGAGTCCAGTACCCTCTATTACTCACCGATACCCTGATCGCGTGCTCTTTTTGGTTACCAGCCAATGCTCGATGTATTGCAGGTTCTGTACGCGCAAGCGTAAAGTCGGCGATTCATCAAAGATTTCGATGAAGTATATACAAGATGGACTTGATTACATCGCAGCGCATCCCGAAATTCGCGATGTCATTCTTTCCGGCGGCGATCCGCTCACGCTTACTGACTTCATGCTCGAGAAAGTTCTCAAGGGCTTGAGGGAAATCCCACATGTGGAAATAATCAGACTCGGCACTAAAATCCCTTGTGTGCTCCCACAGCGTGTTACGCCAAAACTCTGTGATATGATCAAAAAGTATCACCCAATCTACGTTAATACGCATTTCAATCACCCCTGGGAGTGTACCCCAGAGGCTAAACAAGCATGCGAGATGCTTGCAGATGCTGGTTGCCCGGTAGGAAATCAGATGGTTTTGATGAAAGGTGTGAATGACAATGCAGAGGTGGTTCTTGAGCTGATGCAAAAATTATTGGCAATGCGGGTTCGACCATACTATATATATCAGGCTGACATCACGAAGGGCGCTAATCACTTCCGCACCCCAGTCAAGGTGGGACTTGAGATTATGGATAAGTTGCGTGGTTGGACAAGCGGCCTTGCTATTCCTTATTATGTTATTGATGCGCCAGGTGGCGGAGGCAAGATCCCTATGCTACCGAATTACGTCGTCAGCCATGATGAGAATACCTGGGTCCTGCGTAATTATAAGTACGACATCTATAGCTATCCCGATGTAGTAGAGGAAAAACCGAAAGCCCCATTGAAGAAGAGGCCGGTACGTGCTCCGCGCAAGAAGAAACTATTCGTGGATACGCAAGAAAAAATCTAAAGTACACTAAGAAACCGCCAATCAGGCGGTTTTTTGTTGGGATAACTGGGTTTTCACATTGTCAGAATTGCGAACTTTCCTATGGGATTTCGGCAAAATATAGCGTAAAAACCTGATTTTTAGCTTTTTTCGATTTTGGGAGTAACAAAAAAAGAATGGCGGAGTTATTGATGTTACGAAGAAACTAAGCCTGTTTCACCCCCTCAGCTTTGCCCGCTCAGTTCTTTGTGAGAAGTTTGCACATTTTTTGTAAATTTTTTCAAAGTGCTATTTATTGTCGTATATTTGTATTCTCAGGAATGCGCAGTAGCTCATTTCAGGGTACTTTACGAAAGTGCAGCTGGATTTTTCTCGTCGGAGTAAGCCTGGTTGCCAGAAGAAAATTGTTAGTCCGTTAGGGTTTTGCACCGTTAATCGACGATTAACGTGGCAATTCCGTTTCGGGGTAAAAATACGTTTTTGGCGTACACGCCAAAATTATATCGTATTTTTACGTAAATGAGATGCGACACGTGTGAATCTTTGTAGGAATCGAGTTGATTCCTTCGGGGTCGAAGGAAGAAAATTTTTTGAAAAACTGACCCGCGTTATCTATCATAAAACATATCAACTAAACATGAGACGTTATTCACTCTTCATAGCAGCGGTCGTGATGCTCACAGCATTCGCGGCTAATGTATCAGCACAGACTGGCCGCGTTCTTGGGGCCCGCAGAGTACAGCTCGATGATGGCACTGGTGCCGCATCTGGCCTTACCTGGTTATCTGACGTTGGCGGTTCGCTCGGCGTGGACTTAAATGGAAATTCTGGAATCGTTAACGGATTCCAATTCCCATCTCCATGCGCGCTCTTGGATCTTAATTCCACAGCAAAAGGCTTTCTCGTACCGAGAATGTCTGGTCCCCCCACAATCGGTGGTGGACAGGAATTAGCGATCTGCGGTGGCGCACCTACCGAAGGTCTTATGGTTTACAATACCACTTCTCATACACTTGATATTTTCAACGGAAGCGCTTGGGGCGCAATTTCTGGTTGGAATCTTCGTGGTAACAGCTTGCCGAACAATAACGGTATCGCAGCAGGCGGTAACTACCTCGGAACAAATAATGCCTTTGACCTCGTCATCGCAACAAATGCTGTAGAGCAGATGCGTGTTGATGCAACTGGTCGTGTAGGTATTGATATCTCTGGTGGCGGTACAATCAGTCCTACTTGGGCATTAACTGTCGGTGCCGTTGGCGGTCAGTCAACATTGAATACAGGCGCTGAAAGAGTTAATGGTCTCTTCACGAACATTGGTGGTGCGAACATCAACCAATCAAGCGGTAATACGACAAACATTAATAACCTCGTAGCTGGCGCGGTCAATATCGGTTTCACTGGCGGTACGACAACAATCGCAACTGGCGGCCTAGGTAACTTAGTAATGACGGGTATCGCAGCTGATGCTTCGCCGTCACAATGGTTGACACTTAACGGTGCTAATCAAGTTCGTGTAACTCCTCTTGCAAACATTGCTGAGCAGGGCGTAAGCTATCAGCTCGAGGGTGGAAATCAGCGTTTCCGCCTTGGCGGCAACGTTGCTGGTACAGGCGTTGGCTCTGTTCCTTTCACTACAGATCGTTTCATCAATACGAATGCAAATGCCGAGCACATCACAATGGGTGCTGGCGGAGTTGATTTCGCAACCTTTAACGGTGGTACAGGCGGAATTGGCTTAAATAATGGCGCTGCAAACGCAGGCGCGACAAGTATTGGTAATACAACTCTTGGCGGTCAGGTAATGATTGCATCGAATACAGCTGGCAATGGACCTGCTGGTGGTGCAGTTACGATTGATGTAGCTAACTCTGCAACAAACAATCTTGTTCTTAACAACATCGCAGCTGATGTAGTACCTACACAATGGCTCTCGATTCAAGCGGGCACGAACAATGTTCGTAGCACTCTTGCTTCAGGAACAGCTCTTGAGGGCGTAGTATTCACAACTGGTGCATACAGACTTGGATCAATAGTCGCTGGTACTGGCGCTGGTTCTAATCCATTCCTTGCTAACCGTCACGTCAATTTGAATACATTCATCTTGGACTTCACAGTCGGCAACAATACTTCACAGTTGTTGACATTGAATGCTAATGCGAATACTGTAACAGTCAATAGCACAAATAACACTGTCACTTCGACAGGAGCAGCTGGCAACAATCTCAATGCAACAAACGCAGCTGGTCAGAACACATTGACTGGCCAAGCTGGTAACACATTGACAGCCACTACAGGTAACAACACATTAGGTGCAGCTGCAGTGAATGCTCTT
>JBAWZA010000015.1:0-82245 GCA_037143335.1 bacterium
TAGCTCGTCGGGCTCATAACCCGAAGGTCGTAGGTTCAAATCCTGCCCCCGCTACGGTAGAAGCCAGAATTTATTCTGGCTTTATTTTAAAACTGATACGATCCGCCAAATCGGTGAATATCAGCTTTGACTGGACCCATGGGGCTGAGTGAATAGTCCAGTTGTAGTTTCTTGGTGACAAATCCGAGTCCGAACGAGAAACCGCCAAGGCCTAAGCCTTCTGGTACTTTCAGGTCACGCCTCTCTTGGTTTTCGTAACCAAAGCGAAAACGCATTAATTTGCTGAGAATAAATTCTCCGCCAATAGAAAAATCATTGAGTGCATAAAAAAGATTTCTGCCCTCACGATCACGTGAAAGATTATGAAAGGTGAGATGAACAGTGAGCGGAAGTCGCTCTAATTTCTTCGACACTCCGAGTTGCAAATTGAAGGGCAATGCCTCTTGTGAGCCATCAGTGTAGTATGTGAGTTGCTTCCCGATGTTCGTAGCTGAAAGACCGACCGTCAAAAGAAGTGGGTCATTCTGGTAATACAACCCAAGATCAGCTGCTAACGCCGAAGAGCCTTTCACACCAGCAACGCCTGAAGCAAGGCTGGAGGAGATAAATTTTACGGCTACACCATAATGAAATGGCTTGTCCGGAATAATCCCAGAGTATGCAGCCGAGAGAATAAAATCGCCTGCGCTAAATTCATTCGTTAACTGTCCGACATTATCTGCGCCTTGAAATGTGCCGTAGCTATTGTAAAGTATGCCAACCGCTACCCAGTTATGTTCTCCCAATGTTTCCTCTGGTGCGCTGAAGACGATGGAGCCTTGGGTGATACCACTGCCAAGCGGGCTTGCGGCAATCGAGAGGATCGTCCCCGGTGCGCTTGAATCTCGGACTGTTTGTGAAGAGAGAGCGGCAGGATTCGAGAATAACGTATTCGGATCATTCTTCATCGCAACGTACGAATTTCCCATCGCCGCCGCACGTGGTGTGGGAACACGCTTGAGAAGATCGTAGAGTTGCGCACGTCCTGAGCTTTCATCCTGATTCAGCGGAGTTCCTACTTGTGCCAAAGCAGTCACCGAAAGCGCAACCAAAAATAAAACCGAAGCAAATATCCTTCGCATGAAAATCGTATTAATAATAAGACCGACTCTATATGTGTCGGTGTCGAGTTTATAACAACTTCCCTCAGGAAAAAGTATTACACATTCTGGGTAAAAATCTATCCACGAGGGTGGAATTTATGATGGACTTCACGGAGATAGCTCCGGTCTATATGGGTGTATATTTCTGTAGTCGAGATATCGGCATGGCCAAGTAACTCCTGCACCACTCGGAGATCGGCTCCGCCTTCGAGCAGATGAGTTGCGAATGAATGCCGGAATGTGTGAGGCGTAAGGTGCTTCTCGATCTGCGCTTCACGGGCATATTCTTGAATGATATTCCATATCGCCATGCGCGAAAGAGCGGTACCTCGCTCTTGATTTAAAAAAATGGCATCGGTAGGCTTTGAATGCTTGACGAATAGTGGACGTATTTTATCCAGATATTCATCAAGCGACTTGACTGCAATCTTCCCTATCGGCACGAGCCGTTCTTTTTTTCCTTTCCCAAATAATCGTACGAATCCATCTTTCAGAAATAATTGTGTGACCGTCAGCTCGGTCAATTCAGATACTCGGGCACCGGTTGCATACAGGAATTCGAGAATTGCTTTATCCCGTATTCCTTTATTTGTGTTCCGATTTGGTTTCGATAAGAGAGATTCGATTTCGGCGATGGTCAACACTTCCGGAGGTTGTCGGCGCGGAGTTTTGAGTTCTAATGATTCGGTCGGATCAAAACTCAGTATGCGTTCGGATAAGAGAAAGCGGTAGAATCCCCGAATAGCAGAGATGATCCGCGAGATGCTCGTGCGCTCAAGCCCAAGCTCGGAGAGCATCTTGATAAATTTTTGTAAGTCGGTTGTTCTTGCTGAGGCGACTTCCTTCTGTATGGATTCAAGAAAACTTCGCAGCTTCTCGAGATCGCGAGAGTATGCATCAAGTGAATTCTCACTTAACCCTCGCTCGATCCGAAGATACGCAAGGTAGTTGCGTTCATGGAGTGACGAGTTGCTTGCCACTGAGTTCTGTGTTTGGAATTTTGTTCGGAGGATAAGAAATGCGTGAATGAAATGAACCGATTAAGAGTCGTGCAAACACGCTTCGCACTATCACAAGATCATGCAACGTCAAATCGCATTCATCAAGTTGTCCATCGGCGATTCGTTCACGGAATAATGTTGCAAGATCATGCTCGAGCATTTCGATTGTTGGTTCGTGAACTCGCAGGATAAGCGTTCTGGCAACGGCTTCGGAGGCATCTGCTAACATCACTATCGCTGTTTCCTTTGTATTCGGCTTCGGTCCTGGGTAACGGAATACCGATTCATCGAGCACACCACCTGCGGCAGTTTCGAGAGCCTTCTGATAGAAGAACGAAATGCGAAGCGTGCCATGGTGCATCGGAATGAAGTCAACAATTTTTTCTGGAAGTTTTGATTCTCGAGCAAGTCTGCGACCTCGAAGCACATGATCCCTGATTCGTGAAGCGCTCTCATGCGAGGAGATTGAGTCGTGAATATTATCATGATTTTGATTTTCGATAAAATCCGCAGGGCTCTCCATCTTGCCGATATCATGAAACATCGCTCCAACTTTTGCAAGCAATGCGTTCGCTCCGATTGCCAGTGCGGCATTCTCTGATAACTGTGCGACGAGCATGGTGTGATGATACGTACCAGGGGCTTCTTGCGATAGTCTGCGCAAGAGCGGATGATTAATATCATCAAGATCAGCAAGACGCAAATCACTCAGTGTATCAAATACGGACTCAACAACAAAAACGATTGCTAGGGTTAGCACCGGCGAGATCAGTGCATTTCCAGCAGCGGCAGATAGTTCTAACGCAATTTCGGTGAGCGGTGCGCCGCGCTCGAGCGCAAGAGCCGTGATAGCAATCGAGTATCCAAGAAAAATATACCCGATACTTTTGAAAAGTTGTGAACGACTCCGAAGATCACGGACGGTATATGCGGCGAAGGCTCCGGCAGAGAGTCCTGCAAGAGCTACGTTATAATCATTTCCACGAATACCCGCTACAAGAAGTGCAACGATGACTGTTCCATAAAATCCTGTGCGCGAATCAAAGAGAACCGTGAGTAGCATTGATGTCACGGGAATCAGAATCAAATACTCAATAGGAAAAACCGTCTGTATGCCAACAGAAAAAAAAGCGAGCACTGCCGGGAATATTAGGATAATGGAGATGAGTAAAAGCTGTGCATTATCCTTATAAATCCTTCTTCGAATAAATTTTACATAAAGAACAAAGAGCAACACAATGATTGCCACGTGCCCGGCAGTACCGAGTGCTCGGGCCACGATTGCCGATGATCCACCAAGATCAATTCGGGCTTGCGCCAAGCCCTCGAGGGCGGCTTTTGCTGAGGGTGTGATAACTTCACCCTTGCCGATAATTTTTTGTCCCTCAAGTATGACCCCATCTGTTTTTGGAACT
Organism: bacterium; assembly: GCA_037143335.1. Lineage (GTDB taxonomy): Bacteria > Bacteroidota > Ignavibacteria > Palsa-1295 > Palsa-1295 > PALSA-1296. The sequence continues at coordinate 3,559 of JBAWZA010000015.1, forward strand.
CGGTCAATGATGGACTTTCGCAATTCCTCTGTTGCGTCAGCGCTGTAGTTAAGTGATGCAATCATTGTCGAAGTTGCAACTTTTGCAATGGCATTCTTTGCTTCACTCGAAGCATGGATTTTATTTTGAATATCCTTTATCAAAATATTCTTTGCTTCATCAGTGCTCGTGAGATCATGTAATACCATGATCTCTTCTTCGTTCTCGCGTTTGCGAACAACTATCTTTTGTTCTGCGATGGATGAATACGAAGATGGAATTGGTCCAAGAATAAAGTTATCTGCGAACGATCGTCTGATACTATTCTGAATTTGTGTCGAGAGTGGGTACTCCTCTTTTGCTGTTACATTTTTTTCTAAGCTCGATAAATATCCAGCCAACGCATTGCCTTCGTCAACGCTTAACCCTGCCGCACTATACACTTTTTGCAACGAATCAGTCGAGCCAACGGTGAGGTCATTTGCTCGTTGCTGAGATCGCGAGATGCGCACAAGTGTTTTTTCCAGTGAATCCGACCATGAACGAAGCGCACCAGTATCTACAACAAAGACTGGATACGAATTTTCTAATGCCTTCGCAATATCCTGTCGCAGTCTACGATTATCTTTTGGAAGACGGAATGAAAATGGAGCCGTCACATCCGAACTTGTCCAAGGAGACCCAACCGAAAAACCAGTAACATTCTGTGGTGATTGTGCTTGAGGAAAAAGCAGGGCAAGCACAATAGTCAGGACAATCGCAATTGCTAACCGTGCTGCTTTTGAGCGTCGCCAACCATCGGAACGGATTGCCATTCCGAATTTTTCGTAGATGCTTCGGCCTGTGTATTTCATAAACGAAAATTCGTCAGCGGAGCAATGTGTGGTGAGAGATTCTCACGAGAGACGAATCCCGAAATGAGAATGCTCTTTTTATTTCTCGCGAATAAGTGCAAGAGCCATTGACTCGAGATCCGTTTTTTGGCGCATACCGACATAATGCTCACGTATCATACCTTTGCGGTCAATCAAGAATGTAACCGGTATCGCACTCATGCCACCAAATTTATCAGCCACAGCTTGATCGCCGAGCAAAATTGGATAGTTGATCTTCATTTTATCAAAGAATGGTTTGACCTTATCTATTCCTTCTTGGTCAAGTGCGATGCCGATAAATTGTAAACCTTGTTTACCGTACTTATCCTGCAATTCAATAAAATCAGGAATTTCTCTGCGACACGGTCCACACCACGTTGCCCAAAAATTGAGTACAACAACCTTCCCCTTGTAATCCGAGAGTTTAACGTCAGCACCGTTTACATCTTTCAGCGTAAAATCAGGCGCTGGTTTTTCCGTCGAGAACTCGGCATGTTTCATATCTTCGGCTTTGGGTTTGGCGAAGAGGAAGATCGCCATGCCAGATACTAAGAAAAATATAACAAAAAAAATGGGACGCTTGCTTTGCATAGTATTTCGTTCAATTAAGTGAGTCCGGTAACATTTTCTACCGCTCTATTAGTACAATTTTTGCTGGATTTTAGTGCTCTCTGATAGCTATTCACTTCTTCTCAATCTTACATAAGCCCTTGTAACTCCTTATCTCACAACACTTTCGTTGTGCACACCCTCGAATTCCCTCCCCCTTAACAAAAGAGTCCGCCGCGGCGGACTCTCATTCCAAAAATTGTATTATCTGCTATCCTCTCCATCCTTAAAATATCCCATTAATCTAGGTCTGCAAATATACGAAATTTTTCGTCGTTTGTCAAGGTGCCCAAACAAAAAAAATGAACCCTCTCAGAATCATTGGGACGTCCGCCGCGGCGGATTAGTCCGTCCGGTATTTTTTGACGGACGGTCTAAGAGACCGTCCCACTCAACAGCTACTCTGCCCCCCTGTCATTCCCGCGAAGTGCCTGCCCTCGACTCGATCGGGGGCGGGAATCCATCCCCGTATCCCCCACTCGCCAGACGGCCCCGATTCGTAATTCCTAATTCGTAATTAAGCATTACTCATGAATGACCTTCACCGTCTTCACCTCACCGAACCCCGTTGAGATTCTCGCATAGAGCGCGCCATGCGGTAAATCCTTCCCATCAATATGAACCGTATGCTTCCCAGCCTCAAGAGAATACCCATGCGAATCTCCCCACACCCAACGACCGAGTTCATCATAAACCCCAACCGTCACATACGTCATGCCGTTGAGCGTGAAGTCAAGTGTTGTTTCGGCGGTGAAGGGGTTGGGGGTGGAAGTTAAGGACGTAACGAACATCCCTGCCGGTACTGTCGGTGTTGGCGCAACAGCACTATGACCTAGTAGGAATCCCAACCCAATAGAATCAAGTGACGGCACGGTAGTGTCCTTATTAAACTGTTTAAATTCCGCAATTCCCTTATTATACGTATCCATAAATCCTGCACTGTCAGCTTTGCATCTCCCATTCTCAGCTGCGTATTTGAGAACCGCCAAACTTGCATTGTGAAATCGTCCATATTCACCATGACCGTATGATTCATACGCACTGACTAGATTTGAAAGACAGTTACAAAAATACTTATCCGAGGGATTCAAAAATATCACAGCTATAAGGAAGTCTCTGAAATCTTTAATGATGGTTGAGTCTTTACTGCTGTATAGCATACCTACGTCTCCGCTCAAATGATCAAATACTTTCCAAGCGTCTTCACTATTATAACAGAGGTAGATATATCGTTTTAAAGAATCATATTGCATTTTTGCATCTGCATACTGTGGGGGAGAAAAACTATAACCTACCCATCGGTACAACTCTTTGCATGTGTCCTGCAAATTATCAAGACTTTTAAGGGAGTTCGTGTTCTTCGCAATAATATTATTTCCACCCTGGGCGTCGCTATCACTTGTGAAAGCAACGGAGAAGAGTATAAAAACGGTAGCAAGGCTAAAGAACTTCATCCTTATGAAAGTCATGAAATGGGTCAAATGGTTGCATGAAATCCAATGCCTCTGAATGGTAGAACAAATTCAGAGGATGAAAGCTGTGATAGTAGCTAATCGGATTACCTCACATCCAAATCGTCGCGCATGTGCGCTGAGTATCTGCCTGTAGCGTTGTACCACCTATCGTGTTTTGGATCAGGGTTCACGATTGTGGAGCCACCTTGTCTTGAAAGAAGTTGGAGATTTGATACCAATGCCGTCGGACCTGTGACGACTTGCTCCATGATCAATCCATAATTTCGCGCGAAGTAACGGATGGTATAATTATCAGCAGAGCCAGACTTGTTGGCATATTTTACAACAACAACATCATTGTAATGAACTGCTCTTCCGGGAAGATAGTACTCAGCATACTTACCAACGACTGTTGCCTCAATCTGTTTGTTCGGATCAGCAAACCACGACGCTCCTAAATCGAGTGTGCCTTGAAGAGCGACAAAACCCTTATCTCCAGGCGTTTCGGCGATGATACCCATGACCGTTCCATCGGCAGTGACTTGATTCTTAAAATATAATAATACTTCGCTTGTTTGTGATGCCTGATCAATACCGATGAGTTGCGAAAAACTTCCGAGTGTATCGTTCACACGAAGGCGGTACGTTGTCGTATCTATAGCGGTCAGCTTATCTTGGGAATACGTATATTGATAGGTATTGTCATTACTTGGGAAAAAATATTGATCGGCAGATTCCGATGGACTCGTCGGTTCACTCGGCGCTGTGCACGCTGCAAAAAGCAACGCCAAAAGTAGTACTGCACTTTTTTTCATGGCTAACTCCCCTTCTGAAGCTCAATCAAAAATGAAAATAAAATCCGCCACTAAGTTCAAAATTTTTGCTTAGCTGTCTTGTACCACTACCAACCGGTACTGGTGTCCCAAAAGCTGAAGCACCTTGCGAGATCACTTCTTGTTGTTGGGTATCAAGACTATAACTCAGATACGTCGCCCGCAATCCTGTAACAAATCCGAAATTTGCTGCGGCAGCTACATGTACTCCGACTTCGCAACCATAAATCATTCCAGCAGCTGACGGAGTCAAGAAACCTGTGATCGGAATTCCAATAAGTCCAGAAACAGGTACTCGGTATTGTAACAAGCCACCAAGATAAGTAGTTTGCACATGGACAAGGTCTGCAACCATCTCATATCCCTTCTTCGGGTCGATCGGGTCTTTCTGTACAATACTGAATTTCTTTTGCGTAACGTTTGCAGTTCCTATTGTCGCGCCAGCCCACACATTGTGACCAATTCCGTGAGCATTATCCCACGGTTGATAGAGTGCAGCGATGGATTGATTTGTCATCACAGCCATCGAGACGTTTGTTGCGTTGTTATTCGGATATTGTCTTCCGATTGCATCATTGAAATAAAACTCAAAGCGTTGCAAAAATGGCTTCTGCGGTGTCTCATCTTCTGCATCAACATTCCCGAATGAAAATGCTTGGCGATGTTCACCAACAATGTTATCCGTCCCAGTTGAAGAGATCAGCACTCCCTTTGGAGTTGAAGTGGGAATCATCGGCGTAGCGATTGCGGTCGGTTTCTCCTCGGCTACAGCTGGATTTGCGCTAATACTGTTGGCATCAGCTGTTCGTGAAAGGGGCGCTTCGGCGAGAGAATTATTCATGCTTCCAGATGAAGCATTCGCGAAATGTCTGGTCTCGCGTCGTGCGGAAAGATTGTTGAGGATCTCGGTGCTATTTGGGGTTGATTCACTTGCAAGAGATCTTGTCGGTTGCGAAGCATTAATGACAGCAGTTGATGTGACAGCAGAATTTGCATTGATTGCTGTAACGGAATTCTTCCCAACAAAATAACCAGAACCTAAACCGACCAATAAACTCATGACAACAATAGATGCAACGGCATAGACCGAGCGGAACATTGGAGTATTGGTTACAACAATCGGAGCTTCGACGACGGCGGGAGCAGCTTGTTGTAGAACTGGCGGCATGATCTCGCCAAGGCGTGCCCACAGTTTTTGCTCGGCAGCGTAAGGAACAGCGATCGAATTACGGTCGCGCTGGAAAAGAACCTGTTGGTTGATAAAACTACGCAAGATGTCGCGACGCTCCGGGGAGACGGAGAGTCGGTGCAACAGCTCCGCCTCGGCATCAGGCGAAATTGTGCCATCTAAAAATTGTAAGAGTTCGGTATTGATATTCATTTCGACTATTTCTCTCTTTCTTAATTTCTGTATGTTAGTCCTCTTTATAATAAGGCTCCAATATCGTACGAAGTTGTTCGCGCGAGCGGTAAATTCTGCTCTTGACTGCGGGCACGGTGAGTTTCATCACCGATGCAATTTCCTGATAGCTCAATCCTTGATATTCAAATAGCAAGAATGGCTCACGATTTTCCGGTGGTACTTGTTCAAGCGCAGCTTGAATTCTATTTGCCCAATCATCACCTACTTCAATGTTTGGTGCGGCAAGGTAGCGGATGTCATCAATATTATCAAATGTTTTTCTATCTCTGATTCGGTTGAGGCAGAGGTTATGCGCAATAGTAAAAATCCAACCTGCTAAACTCTTGTCCTCAGCAAATTGATGTGCTCGTTGATAGACTCTGATGAACACTTCCTGATACAAATCCTCAGCTTCAGCTGACGAGCCAAGCATCCTCAAGCAATAACTAAAAACTCGTTGCCGAAAACGAAGGTATAGCTCCGTAAATGCTTCCCGTTTGCCTGACATAAAGGCACGGAAAAGCTCAATCTCATAAGCGCGCTCTCTGTCTTTGTCGCTCATGAAATCCGGCGTTACTTCCATCGGCTCAAGTACTTCTGCCATTCGTTGGTTGGGCTATGCCCAGTTTATACGAGTAATTCTTACTAAAATAACACCCCAAAGCAGTCAAAGTTGCAAGCAAAAAGTGGGGATTTTGAAGCCAAAACGATAGCCCTTGTCATTTCGAGTGAAACGAGAAATCGTTGTACCTGAAATATTCTGACTTAACGATTTCTCCCTACGGTCAAAATGACCACAGTAACGAATTCTTATCTGATTTTTAGAGTTGATTATTATGATGAAACACATTCTCATACTCTTTCTTATCTTAGCCGTTTCTCATATTTCTGCACAGCCTCGTGAATTATTTCAACGGTCATTCGGTGGTACAAAAAATGACATCCCTGGGCAGATACTCGAAACTGCCGATGGTGGCTACATGCTCGCAGGTCGGTTGAAATCGAATGATGGAGATGTAAGTGGAAATCACGGTGAGTATGATATTTGGATTGCGAAGTTGAACCCAGATTTTTCCGTTCGGTGGCAAAAATGTTATGGCGGATCAAACAGCGAAAGTTTTGGCGGAATTTTAGAAGTAGGCCATGGAGAATTCATAATAGCAGGATCCACCCATTCAATAGACGGTGATCTTGCAACGACAGCTGATAGCAAATCCGAAGATCTTTGGATATTCAGCATTGATAGTGTCGGCAATATTATCTGGCAAAAAAGATATGGTGGTACTGGTGACGAATATCCTGTATCGCTCATCGCAGGAGGTGAAGGTGAATATCTTATTCTCTCAGAAACGAATTCAACTAATGGAGATATAAAGAATTTTCATGGCGGATACGACATGTGGCTTGTTGCGATAAACCAAAGCGGTTCACTTCTATGGGGATATAATTATGGTGGTTCGCGCGACGATCAAGCTGGATCAATACTTAAAACTTCCGATGGCGGATACGCAGTTGCTGGTTATACCTACTCAACGGATGGCGATCTGAAAAATAAGAAATCAGACAGCAGTGCCGATTATTGGCTCATCAAACTTACGCCGAGCGGCGAAATTGCCTGGCAAAAAACGTATGGGGGGAGCTCGTTTGATTTTGCTTACTCGGCTACAGAAACTTTAGATCACGGATTTCTTCTCTGTGGTGAAACGAACTCGAATGATAAAGACGTATCCGGTCTTCATGGCATATACTATGATGACTCATGGATTATCAAGACAGATTCAAAAGGCGCCATCGAATGGTCGAAGACCTACGGCGGCTCGAACGGCGATGCCGCATACTCTGCAATTCAAACTTCCGATTCTGGTTATATCGTCTCGGCAAGCACGGCATCAACCGATGGTGATGTGAGTGGTAATCACGGACTATCTGATTGCTGGATTTATAAAATCAATTCATCAGGTGCATTACAGTGGCAAGATTGCTTCGGTGGTACATGGTCGGACGCATCACTCGGTTCAGGGGTCATGCAAACGAAAGATTCTAATTTTCTTGTATTGTCTATGACTTCATCACGCGACCTTCCTGGACGCAAAGGTGATACTGCCGATTTTGATTTTTGGCTTGTCAAATTCACGTTGCAGAAAAGTGGCGTGAAATTTGTACAATCGCTTTCCGATTATTCCTTATCATTATCACCAAACCCAACCGCATCATTACTAAAAATAGATTATCAACTTGACGAGGCAACAGACTCAAGGATTGAACTCTGTGATGTCATGGGTCAGGTATTGCAAAAATATTATTTCCCAAATGAAACAACAGGTTTGCACCAGCATACAATTGATCTTGCAAAATACCCTTCGGGTAGTTACTACGCGAGGTTTTCTGCTGGCAGAAAATCCTTCGTTAGGCGATTTGAAATTTTGAGATAAAGCCGAAGCTTCATACCCAATGCAGAAGATACAATAAACTCACATCCCGTGGTGTGACCTGCTTCGCCCACATGCGGATAGAATTCTTCTGATCCAGTAGGACGTCCGCCGCGGCGGACGTCCCACTAATTTTTCCTGTCATTCCCTCGGGAGGTGGGAATCCATACTTCAGGTAGAACGATTTACTCTGCCTACACTACCTAACCACCTCAAACTCCTGAGATGAAATCACACCATCTCGAAGGATCTGAGCCATGTAGATTCTATTCGCTAAAACACTATTCAACGTCAGCACCGCGAAGAAGAGTCGTTTCATAGTCTTTAGCGTCAATCTGTTGGTAGTAAAACGCTTCAGAACCCTAAAGTTACAGAGTTCGCACAAAAAAAAGTAAATCTGTGTTGGTGAGGGTAATTGTAAAGTATTCTATAATATGACCACAGATTTTTATGATATTTCCTCGCTGCTGACTGAGGAACAGCGAATGATCCGCGATACGGTTCGCAATTTTGTCGTGAGCGAAGTACTTCCTGTCATCGAGGAGCATAATCAAGCGATGACATTCCCGATGGATCTGATTCCGAAGATTGCATCACTCGGTTTGCTCGGACCTACTCTACCAGAGAAGTATGGCTGTGCTGGTCTTGATAGCATCGCTTACGGACTCATCAATCAAGAGCTTGAGCGTGGCGACTCATCTATTCGCTCGTTCTCGTCTGTGCAAAGTTCGCTTGTGATGTACCCGATCTATGCCTACGGATCAGAAGAGCAACGCATGAAGTGGCTTCCGAGACTTGCAAATGGAACAGCGATCGGATGCTTCGGACTCACCGAACCCGATCACGGTTCAAATCCCGGCGGTATGGTAACTCGTGCGAATAAAACTTCTGGCGGATTTATCTTGAATGGTGCAAAGATGTGGATCACCAACGGCACGATCAGCGACGTTGCAGTGGTATGGGCAAAAGTTGATTCCGACGATCAGAAATCTATCCGAGGTTTTCTTGTCGAAAAAGGAATGAAAGGCTTCACTGCACCTGAGATGAAAGGAAAATATTCACTGCGCGCGAGCGTGACAAGCGAGCTCGTTTTTCAGGATGTGTTTATCCCTGAAGAAAACATGTTGCCGAATGTGCAAGGCTTGAAAGGACCGCTTGGATGCTTAACTCAAGCTCGTTACGGAATATCATGGGGAGCTGTCGGCGCAGCGATCGCATGTTACGAAAGTTCGGTAGAGTACGCCAAGAGCCGAATTCAATTTGGTAAACCGATTGGCGGTTTTCAACTTGTTCAGCAAAAACTTGCGGAGATGCTGACAGAAATTACGAAGGCACAATTAGTCTGCTTGCGATTAGGTCAACTCAAGAATGAAGGCAAAATGAAACCCGCGCATGTATCGATGGCTAAGCGGAATAATGTTGCAATGGCTCTTCACATCGCTCGCGTTGCGCGCGATATTCACGGAGCAAACGGAATTTTAGGTGAATACCCGATCATGCGCCACATGGCAAATTTAGAATCAGTGATAACGTATGAAGGTACGCATGATATTCACACTCTTGTCTTAGGACAAGAGATCACGGGCATTCCAGCTTACGAATAAAAAAAAGAGGCGATCGCAATTGATCGCCTCTTTCTTCATTGTAGCAACATTAAGTTATCTGGTACGTCCTCCGCCACGGTGTTCACCTCTGCCTTCGTCTCTGTGGTCACGTTCGCGTTCATGATAGAAGTCGCGTCGTTCATGACGCTCGAATCTTTCGTGGCGCCAGCCTTCTCTCCACCAACCTTCGTACCGTGGTCGCGGACGTTCCCATCTTCCTGGTACCCAGAAGTAGCGGTAAGCTCCGTGGTTGTAATACCCTGGAACCCAATACGCACCTTCGCAAGGTGGTAAGCCATATACTTCGCACGGAGGTGGTGGCGGTGGACCGAATCGGATGTCAAATCCGACACGGACTTGTGCCATCGCGGGAATTGCGGCAAGTAATGTTAAGTTGATCGCCAATATTTTGATGAGAGTTTTCATAACTATTTCTCCTTTTTCTTTTTTAGTAGTGAGACAATCATATCGTCTCTGTCTATTCAGACGTAATCAACGCGAAGAAGTTTAAGAAAATCAGAGAATTCAATCTAACACTTTCGTGAATTGATATTCACGATTTCGGAGGCTTCGGAAAATTTTTACCTTTTCCTTCAGCTTCAAGTACTCCCTTTTTTAATTCATGATTCAGAGTAATGCGATCATCAAAGACAAAACACTCACCTTCGAAGAGGCTGTCTTCTTTCGGAATTTCCTCGAGATATTTTAAGATGCCACCTTGCAGATGATATACTTCTTGGAATCCTTTATCTAACATGTAGCTCGAAGCCTTCTCGCACCTGATTCCACCTGTGCAAAACATTGCGACCTTTTTATTTTTATTAGGGTCGAGATGATCTTCGACATATTTCGGAAATTCTCGGAAGGCTTTTGTCTTCGGATCAATTGAGCCTTTGAAGGTACCAAGTTCAACTTCGAAATTATTTCTCGTATCAATGACAATGATGTCTGGATCAGAGATCAACGCATTCCAATCTTGTGGCTTCACGTATGTTCCAACTTTTCTTAGTGGATCAACTTGTGGAACACCGAGTCCTACGATTTCGCGCTTTAAGCGCACCTTCATCTTTTCGTAGGGGATTGTATCGAAGTATGATTCTTTCCATTCGAGATCGCTAAAGCGAGTATCCGATCGGAGGTAATCCAAAAATTCATCAATAGCAGTGCGAGTGCCACCAAGCATTCCGTTGATGCCTTCGGCTGCTAAGAGTATCGTACCCTTCACGCCATGCTCCATGCAGAAGCTGCGCAACGTTGGCTTCAGCTCCACATAGTCTGGAACAGGTACAAATTTATAGAATGCTATGACAACAATTTCCATACGTTAGCTGTTAAACAACCGCTTCGGAGAAAAATACTCCGCACTATATTATGATTATTACAAAAGAACTCGTCGTTCATCCTGCCTCTATTACTGATTCCTCGGTTATCAAACACATTGCCTCCGAGACTTCAGGCATCGAACCCGAGAGAATTTCTGCTGTTCGTATCCGCAAACGCTCAATAGATGCGCGCTCGCGGGAAGTAAAATACAGAGTGCAAGCGGAAATATTTTATGATGAGCCTGCACCTGAAATGGAGACGTTCATTCCTGATCACCCAATACTCACAGCATCCGCAAAGGCTGTCATAATTATCGGGGCGGGTCCGGCTGGATTATTCGCGGCGCTCCGACTTATTGAATTAGGACGAAAACCAATCATCATCGAACGTGGCAAAGATGTTCGCGCAAGGAGGTATGATCTTGCCGCAATCCAAAAACGCAGTATCGTTGATCCGGATAGTAATTATTGTTTCGGCGAAGGCGGTGCTGGTACCTACTCCGATGGCAAACTCTATACTCGTGCTACTAAACGTGGTGATGTGAATTCCGTTCTTCGCACCCTTGTGATGCATGGAGCAAGCACAGATATAATGATAGACGCACATCCGCATATCGGATCGAACCTATTACCGAAAGTTGTATCAGCCATGCGCGAGAGTATTCTGAAATCCGGTGGAGAAATTCATTTCGAGCAAAGAGTGGATGATTTCATATTAAAAGAAAAGAAAATCATCGGAGTTAGGACAAATCAAAATAATGAGTTCATTGCTGATGATGTCATTCTTGCAACAGGCCACTCGGCGCGAGATATTTTTCATCTGCTCCATAAAAAACACATTCGCATTGAAGCAAAACCATTCGCGATGGGTGTTCGCATTGAGCATCCGCAACAGTTTGTTGATCAAGTGCAGTATCATACTGCCGAACGAAGTGAACTTCTGCCAGCAGCGAGCTATAAACTGGCAACACAATGTGAAGGTAGAGGTGTGTTTTCCTTTTGCATGTGTCCAGGAGGATTTATTGTTCCAGCGTCAACGTCGCCGGGCGAGTTAGTTCTTAATGGCATGAGCTTATCACGTCGCGATTCACCATTCGCAAATTCGGGTTTAGTTGTTGCAATTGAAGCGGAAGATTTCGCACAGTATAACTCCCACGGCGCACTCGCTGGAATGATTTATCAATCCGAAGTGGAACAAGCGGCATTTGTTGCTGGAGGAAAAACTCAGAAAGCTCCCGCACAGCGAATGACAGATTTCATAAAAGGCACACTCTCAACTTCATTGCCAGATACAAGCTACAAACCCGGAATGGAATCTGCTTTACTGAACGAAATACTTCCGAAGGCTCTTGCATCTCGTCTGCGCGATGGCTTGACGACATTCGGAAATTCAATGCGAGGATATGTGCAAGAAGATGCAGTGATGCTCGGCGTAGAAACTCGGACAAGTTCACCATTCCGTATTCCGAGATTGGATGCAACGTTGCAACATGTAGAAATCGCAGGACTCTATCCCTGCGGCGAAGGTGCTGGCTACGCTGGCGGAATCGTCAGCGCGGCGATGGATGGTATCCGAGTAGCCGAGGCGATTGCGAGTTAGACGATCACTCCTTAATTACTAATTTTGAAATTTGATCCGCACCTGATTCATACCGTAAAATGTAAGAACCGGACGGAAGCGTTGATGCATCAAAATCCAAATCGTACTTTCCTGCATCCTTTGATTCATTCACTAACACCCGGACCTCCCTACCAATCGCATCATAGAGCGCAAGTCGAGTCGCACCGAACTCCGAAACGACATACCGCACTCGCGACTTGCTATGTATTGGATTAGAAGCAATTGAGAGCTTAAACTCGTCACTGTTATCAATGGAAACCGTCCCAAGAAACCTACTCAACCCTTTGAGGTGAAGATCGTAAAATGTTTTAACTGGAGCGTTTAGATAAAATCTTACTAAGCACGTATCACTTGTTGGAGTCGTCGGCATATACATTACGTCAACTGTTGTAGCACCGACTATAATCGGAACGGGTGATTTAGGTGTAGCGGCAAAGGTTGAGCGTCCGCTTGGCGGCAAAAGCACCACAGAATCTACCGTATAACTCGCACCGTCATTGGGGCTGCAGATCAGTGTTACTGTTTTCGTGGACATCCCGCCTAAATTAACAAATCCAAAATTTATGGTATCAGGTGTAATCGTAAAAGTATGCTTCAAAAATCTCACCGTATCATACGATCTATTATCTGCACAATCGGTGAACGTCAGATAGACTGAGCCAGCGATGTCAATATTACTTTGATGAAGCATTACTTGATACACCGTTGCTTTATTCGAGCAAGGAGCGAGAGCTGGAGTCATTGCCACCGTGAAATTAGAGCTATCGGTTGTTGGTGCGAATCTCCAGGTGATATTTTTTATTCCGAGATCAGCTGCTTTCGAGTCACTCACGAAGAGTGTATCATTATCACCAGCGTTATGCGTTGAAAATGTTGGTGGAGTTTGATCTTGCGCAGACTGATTCTGAATTACACGATAAATTTTTCCTGTGTTGTAACCGATGACATACAATTCTTTATTTGCATCCTCAGCGAAAGATGAAATATTCACAGCCGAGCTTGCCTTATCAATAATCAGTGTGTCTTTGACAGGTGAAGTTGAGGCATCAAGCGTCCAGATTCTACCTGTACCATAATCACCGTAAACATATTTCCCGACAAGTGTTGGCATGGTTGTTCCACGATAGACGAAGCCTCCAGTGACGGAAACATTTCCATTCGCGTGAGGATACTCCCAGAGCGGAGGTGTCATGCCTGTTGAGTCGCAATTAAAATTTCCCGATGGATAACAATGAAATCCTTCCATATTGCCCCATCCGTAATTACCTCCATTCATGAGTGTATCAACTTCTTCGTAATGATCTTGCCCAACGTCCGAAGCCCAAAGCCTTCCAGTGGTTCGATCAAAAGAAAATCGCCACGTGTTGCGCATACCGTAGCAATAAATTTCTTCTTTGAATCCCTGCGTGTTTCCGGCAAAGGGATTTGTCGGAGGAATTGCATACTGCAATCCCGGTGCTTGATGATCTACATCAAGTCGTAAAATTTTTCCGAGAAGCACTGATTTATTCTGTCCGTTATGCAACGGATCACCACCTGCTCCGCCATCACCGAATGCGGCATAAAGAAATCCGTCATTGCCGAATCGTAAACATCCACCGTTATGATTGGAGAATGGCTGCACAACCGTGAGCAAAATCTGTTCTGTACTTAGGACGACTGTATCAGCTGTTGATGGATTGACTCGGAACCTCGAAATAAATGATGTCAATTGTCCGCCAGGACTCGCAGTGTAGTTCACATAAATAAATCCATTCGATTTGAAGTTCGGATGGAATGCAAGCCCAAGCAAACCCACCTCACCGCCGCCTTGAGAGACAACTCCTGATAGATCAAGAAAAACTTTTCGAGTACTTACCGTTGCGCTGTTATGAAACATATAAATCCGTCCGCTCTGCTCGACCACGAAGAGCCTGTCGGTGCCATCACCCGCTGATTGCATCTCAAGCGGAGCTGCAAATGCTGTGAGATTCGAGAATGCAGGGGTGAGCGAGTACTGTGCTTGGGCTGAAAATGCCACAAACCACAAAGCGACAACAAAGGATAAGATTTTCATAAGAGCAACTTTCTTCTTGAGTAAGTACTTGGTTTGTAACACAGAATAAGCGATATAGTTTTCGACAAATGAGGCATGTATCAGCAGCGTCCGCTGAGAATAATACTGCAACATTATTGAAAACACAGTGTTGTATATTAGGTAGCACAAATGAATGTTGTGTTGGTGTCGTTTGTGCGTATGGTTAAGTGCCCACACCTGTGTTCCCCGCACGTGTGGGTATTTTATCAGATCTTGTGTGCAACTATCGCCCCATGCGTTTGAAACAATTTATTACTGCTGCAACACTTGCAGTGCTCGCTATTTTCTGTACTGATATTCAGGCTCAGATTCCCGACGGGGCTATTCTTTGGCTGCGCGCAGATACGGGTGTCACCTCTGATAACGGCACTGTTTCTGATTGGGCAAGCCAGAGCACAGTTCTACTGAAAAAATCAGCGTACCAACAACTCCCTATCAGTCGTCCAAGCTATCGAACCGATCAGATCAATCATCTACCCGTCGTTCATTTTGATGGACGATATAATTTTCTTGATTGTGCACCAATTTTTCCGGCAAGGAAGGACTACACTGTGTCCTTTGTCGCACGCGTAGCGGATGTCTATCGTACGAATTATTTTTTCGGTGGGAATAATCATGTAATCTATACTGGGGGTAATCCTTACACCGTAGTTCGCAATGATACTTTCCCTGCACCATATCTAACATCCGTCATTCCCCTCATTGCATCAGAGCCCACGATTATCACAGTCTCCTATCGCCAGAGTAATCAGACTGCATCACTGTATATAGACGGTGAATTTGCAGATTCCTCGCGTATAGGACAAAATCTCGATAAACAAATTTATCTCGGAGCATTCCAAGCCAACGGTTCGCTCAATGCTGATCTTGCAGAAATTGTCCTCTATGATAGTGTGCTCTCAAAAGCAAATAGGCGCAAGCTCGAAGGTTATTTTTTCAAGAAGTACGACATCCCGCCACCATTTGCACCCGATAGTATTTTCACGGCGATTCCGCGGCATCTGCATTTCTATCAACGCGGTGATGATGATTACGCTACAGCGGAAATATCAGGTACATATCCGATAGATGGTTATGATTCAATGTACTTGAAAGTTTTTAAGAACGGTGTATTGCAATCACGCGAATCACATCCGCTCCAGTATAGTGATGGCAAGGCATCATTTAACTTTTCGCCAAGAATTCATGCCGAGCTATCGGAGTACTCATTCTTTCTAGCCGTAAAATCTACCATCGAAGACCGAAGAATTGCTTACCGCGATAGCGTCGTCTGTGGAGATGCAATATTAATTGATGGGCAATCAAATTCGATTAATAATAATCTTGGATATACAAACGAATTTTTCAGAACATTTGGACTTAATCAGTCTGCAAAGCCATCCGATACAGCTTGGGCTGTGACGAGCGTGAATGTTGGGTTCGGCGGTGGCACAGAAGCAGGGTCGTGGGCAACGAGGCTTCAGGAATTGATTATGAAAAATTTTCGCATGCCGACGTGCGTCATTAATGCCGGAGTCAGCGGAACGACGATCGAGCAGCATTTGCCCGATCCCTTGAATAAAAGTAATCTTTTCACCTTTTACGGCCAGATGCTCTACCGCGTACAAAAGGCAAAACTCGGTGCGAGTGCGAAAATGTTATTCTGGTACCAAGGCGAGTCAAATATCATTACAGATTATGCAAGCAACTTCCAGACACTCTACCAGTCTTGGAAACAAGATTTCCCCGGCGTAAAAAAGATTTATTCGATGCAAGTACATCCTGGCTGTTCAGCCGGATTTGCTTCTGATGTTCGCGAATTTCAGCGCAACCTCCCCGAACAATACCCGGACATTCAAGTTGTTTCTACAATGGCTATTCCCGGGCATGACGGTTGTCACTATGACTCTGCGGGTTATTCCCAAATCGGAGATAATGTGTTTCGATTAGTGGCAAAAGATTTTTATGGATCCTCAGACCGTGATCAAATTGCTGCGCCAAATATTAAGCAAGCATACTATACTGATGGCGCACACACTGGCATCGGCTTGACTTTCTCTCCAGCTGAGACAAGGTTCAACTTCGGCGCAGACACAACCATCAATGGAACAATCGAAAGCTTGAAATATTATTTTTATGTCGGCGATGTAGGCGATGTTGTTGAGTCTATGAGTTCCATAAAAAATCGAATCTTCTTAAAACTAAAGCAACCGCTTCAGGGACGAGTCATAAATTATCTTCCCGACAACCACTATCTTCATTCAGTTGATATTTATGAAGGACCCTGGCTCACAAATACACGGGGCATCGGCGCACTTTCATTCTACCATGTCCCCATCGTTGACTCCGCCCAACAGAGGGTGGGGGGGGTAAGCACGCTATTAGATTTTCAAATATACCCTAATCCAGCTTCAAGCACTGCAACTATTCATTTCAACCTCTCACAAGCCGAAACAGTAGGAATAGTTGTGTACGATGTTCTTGGTCGAGTACTTCTCAGAATTAACGAAAACATTCTATCCAAAGGCGCACATTCCTCCTCACTCAACACCGCTGATCTCCCTGACGGTGAATACTTTTGTAGGTTGCAGGCGGGGACGCAGAGCCTGACGCAGAAAATAATTGTCGCGCACTAACCTTACAGAATATACCGACTCAGGTCACGATTGCGAACGATCTTCTCTAATTTGTCATCAACGATTTCTGGTGTGATCGTTATATGTTTTTCGGTAATAAGGTCAGGAACATCAAAAAGAATTTGTTCAAGCAATGTTGTCAAGATTGTATGTAATCTTCTTGCGCCGATATTTTCAACAGATTCATTTACTTCGAATGCGATTCGAGCGATCGCCGCAATTGCACCGGGCGTGAATTCGATCTCGACTCCTTCTGATTTCAGCATAGCGACATATTGCTTCAGTAGCGCATTCTCGGGCTGAGTCAGAATCTTCACGAAATCTTCTTGAGTCAAGCTCTCGAGTTCGACACGAATCGGAAAACGTCCTTGCATTTCGGGAATGAGGTCGCTTGGTTTCGAAACATGAAACGCACCGCTTGCGATGAAGAGTACGTGATCTGTTTTGACAACACCATAACGAGTGCCAACACTTGAACCTTCAACGATCGGAAGCAGATCGCGTTGCACGCCTTCGCGTGAGACATCGGGACCACCTTCTTTGGATTTGCCCGCAATTTTATCTATTTCATCAATGAAAATAATACCATTATTCTCGACTCTGTTGATCGCTTCTTTCGTAAGTGCTTCTTGATCGATAAGTTTAGCAGATTCTTCTTGGACGAAAATCTGCCGCGCTTCTTTGATCGTCACGCGCCGAGCTTTAGTTTTCTTTGGCATCATGTTGCTCATCGCATCCTGCAAGTTTTGCGCGATCTCATCCATTCCGCCGCCACCGATTGGTCCCATAATCTGCATGGAAGCTATCGGAGGCAATTGCGAAATTTCGATTTCAATTTCCTTCTCGTCCATTTCCCCAGCTTTTACTTTCTTCCGAAATTTCGCTCTCGTTTTCTGATTCGATGCTGCCTCTTTTTTTCCTGCTTCACTATCTGGTGAGTTTACCGGTTTGATTTTCCCTCCTTGCATCATGTTCAGAAGCTGAATTGGATCGGTGGGGTCGATCTTATCAAACTGTGCTTCTTGCTCAGCTTTATCACTTTCATAAGACGCTGAAGGAGTAGGAATGAGAATATCTAAAATTCTTTCATCAGCAAGATCACGAGCTTTTTCTTCAACAACCTTGAGCATCTCGGAGCGAACCATCATCACCGAAATATCAACCAAGTCGCGAACCATTGATTCAACATCTCTGCCGACGTAACCAACCTCTGTATATTTTGTCGCTTCAACTTTGATGAACGGCGCACCGGATAATTTCGCAAGACGTCTTGCTATTTCTGTCTTACCAACTCCAGTTGGACCAATGAGAATAATATTATTCGGCATGATCTCCTCGCGCATCGTGCCCTCGACTTGCTGACGACGCCACCTGTTGCGCAGTGCAATGGCAACTGAACGTTTGGCATTATCTTGACCAATGATATACTTATCTAACTCGCGCACGATCTCGTGCGGAGTGAGTGTGTGCAAATTATTCTTGGATTTTTCCTTCGGAGCTAATTCAACTATTGTCTCAACGTCTTCCATTCTCGCTTTGCTATTCATGTGTTACGAAAGTTCTTCTATTGTAAGATTCGTATTAGTATAAATACAAATATCTCCTGCAATTTTTAATGACTCCTCGACTATTGTGCGCGGAGCAAGTTCCTGATTTGTGATAAGTGCTCGTGCGGCGGCATAGGCATACGGACCGCCCGAACCGATGGAGATTATTCCATGCTCTGGCTCAATGACATCGCCGTTACCAGAAAGCAAGTACGCATTCTCTCTGCTCACGACTGCAAGCATGGCTTCAAGACGGCGGAGATATTTATCCATTCGCCACTCTTTGCCAAGTTCAACAGCGGCACGTGGCATATTGCCTCGGAATTCTTCGAGCTTCGCTTCGAATTTTTCGAATAGAGTCAGTGCATCGCTCGTTGAGCCAGCAAAACCTGCAAGCACATTACCGTTATAGAGTTTGCGAACCTTCTTCGCATTCCCTTTCATTACCGTATTGCCGAAGGTCACCTGTCCGTCCGAGCCCATTGCTGCATTCCCGTTTCGGACAATGCCGATAACCGTTGTAGCGTGGAATTGTGGAAATTCATTCATAGTTTTGCTAAACAATTTACAGATCAGAATAGGTGCGCTGAAGCTGATATAATCAAGTACATATGCCTGAAAGCACAATAGTGATTCCGTATTTTTTGAAGTGCTTCCGTGCTACCAAACTATAGTTGAAAAGATGTAATATTAGGAAACCACAAAAAGGGGGGGGTGTGTTGTTTAATGGAGTAATATTTACCACTTTTTCCCCTATGAAAAAAATTCTGCTCTCATTCCTGATATTATTCACTGTCCTATTGACTCGATTGCAAATCTGCTATGCACAAGGAGATACTGTCCACAGTCTACAAGTCATCCATATACTCCCCGACTCCACTCGAATAAGTTATGAATTATTTTGGACTATGATCCAAAATGGTTCAAAGAGGTTTCTTAAATATGAAGACAGTTCGGCTGACTTATTCAGGTCAAAACCATTTGTTGCAACTGGCCACGATACATTGTCGTATGCGAGAGATGTCGGTTTTGACGATAAATTCTATATGCATGGAATGCTCGTAGATACAAGTGACTCAGATTCGCTAAAATGGATGCAAGATTCCGCGAATGCGCACTATAATAACAAAGAAATAACACCAAACAACTCCAGTTTTGGCATGAGTTCTACCGTAAAATTTGTACTCGAAATTTGCAAGACCTCTACCAAAGCAGTAGTCCTTAGATTAGATACCTCACTCTGTTTTAGAAATAATTTAGGCTATCTAAGGTTCCAGAATTTTCCAATGTCATTTAACATCGTTGAAAATGTTTCATTATCTAGTTTAACCCCTGACACAAGTTACTACATAAATATACGAAGACTTGATAACCTACCTTCTGGTAGTAGTTTTGTCGGATTTGTTTTCTCCGATTTCCCACATAATTCAGGCGTGACAGATTTTTATTATATTACACAACATCAAGTGGGATATCCGCAACCTTCACAGAAGTACAACTCACAAGGACATATCGGAAACCCATCTAACATTCGTATAACATCTACAGACCCTAATACCTCTTCGGGCAAATTGACAATTAGCCTCCTGTCCACCGAAGATTGTGCATTGAAAAGCAGGGTATTTAATAATCTAGGTGCTATCGTTCATGAACAAGATATCACCTTGGTGAATGGTTTGAATTCAATTCCAGTAGATATTTCATTACTACCTTCCGGAAGGTACGAATTCATGCTGACTTCAGCAAGTCAAAGGCTGACATCAAGTTTTAACATAGTAAAATAAGTATTCTAATGCAACATCAGCTCAAATACGCTCATAGCTTTTCTATAAGGTTGACACTATTTTTTTGTTTATCGCTTCTTTGTTCTAAGGCAGAGTGCGAGAAGTCTCTTTTCATCCCAAAAGGGAAGGCTTGCATTTGCAGGGATAATACAACGACCTCCCGAAGTTGGATTTCACAGGAAACCCCATTCGGGGTCAACAATGGGCAGAGTATGACCCAAGTGGAATAAAAATCCAACAATGGTGCATGATCGATTTACCTCCAGGCTACTATGGTCCACCCAGCCCACGCAAGATGTAATCTGCTTTAAAGAGGGAATTGGTTTGTTCTGATGCCATTTCAGGAAGTTTGATGCTCTAACTTCTACAATCCATAAATTCCTTCCACCGGATCATGGCTGATCGCCCATGTCATCAGCAGTGCGGCGAAGGCGGCGATGGTGGACTTCTCTTCTTCTTCGCGGACAACCAAGCCATAGGTTTCGGCAACGAATTGCATATTGTCTAATACTTTGCGAAGCTGTGCATGACTAACGACTCCGTGCCAATAGCTCACCGTCTCGATCAGCATCTTTCGATGTCTGCGCAAAAACTCTGCCATCGAAATCGTCTTGCCTGCATCATATCGCTTCGAGCGAGGTCTGGCAATGTTGAGCATGTCGGTCACATAATCATCGAAGTGCTCGGCAAGAGTTACATTCCCTGGACGACGCAAAAACTGTGCTCGGCGTAATGAGAAGTCAGCTTTCGTGCGAAGCCGAAATGTTGGCTTCAGCGGATAGAGATCGTAGTACTCTTTATGCGTGCCATCTTTAAGATAATCATGATATGCCCACCGTCTCTTCAGCTCTGTCCATGAAGGTAATCGGACAACTGGATCTTTTTCGGAATCCAATACGACAAATCGTTTGCTCTTTGCATTATACCCAACGATCGTCACCCAATGTGCCCATTGATTAATGCAAATAAGGCACGGGATTCCCATATCAAGATATTTCGTGAGCGAACGATATGCTGCATCTTCATTGAACCGCTTGATCTCTATGAGCTTTACCTTGAACCGTTTCGCAGCGCGGCGAAGCATCTTTTCATCAGTCCCACCACGAGTGGTATGAGCAGCTTTGGAGATTGTTTTCTCATCCACAAACAGCCCAACAATAGCCAGTGCATGTTTTAATGCAAACGGCCCGCACTGCCAAGTATTAGGTTGTGGATAGAAGCTCAAAATCTAGTTCGCTGAATCTAAAGAGCCTACTAAACAGAGGAATGCAGGGTGTGGCTCCCGGAGGGAAATGGAGGTTGATATCGTAAAATTATGTGCGGAGTCCTCTATTATCTATTTCGATAGTATCATCTTAGCCATTTCAATCTTATCTAATGTAGAGATCTGATAGTAGTATATTCCTGATGGGAAAGGACCTCCACTCCAATTCACAGTGTGTTCACCGGATTGGATCACATTGTCAAGTAACGTGCATACGGTTTTACCAAATACATCAAGAACTCGTAACGAAACAGGTGCATCAACGAAGGTCTTGAAATGAATTGTTGTTTTGTCGGCGAATGGATTTGGTATATTGGGCTCGAGCAAAACCTCCATTGATGAGTGAGTTGGCGATTGTCTCACCGATGCCGCAGGTTCAAAATTTCCGGTAAACACGCCGTTTCCACAAGTAGCGACCGCAACCAAGCCATCACTCTCACGGGTATCAATCATATTTACAATATTATGGCCGATCAAGTCAGGGCTCTCTAAGCTCCAAACTGTCGCATCACCGTTATTCTTACAGAATTTCAAAGTCTTTGACACACTCAGATACTACGAGTTGGCAAATGGAGACTCGGTGGTATTAAACTATAAAGCGAATTATTTTAGCTTTGATATTTCATACCTCGATTACTCGGATCCTACCCAAAAAAATTATGAGTACAAACTCGAAGGATTTGATAAACAATGGCTCAAATCCGGAGATCGACAGACAATCTCCTATAGCAATGTACCTGCTGGTTCGTATCATTTGCTTATAAGGGTGTATGCATTAGGAAATAGGGATGTTCAACAAGAGCTTGTTATTTCGCTGGTTATTGTCGGGCCGTTTTGGGAATCTTGGTGGTTTATTATTTTGTGCATTCTGGTCGGAGTAGCAGTAGTTGGCTTTGTCATATACCGAAGAGAGAAGCTTCGCAGACAACATCTCGAGGATCTTCAGAATGCCAGAGAAAAAGAACGGCTTGACTTGGCGAGTGAACTTCACGATGGTCCACTCCAGGATCTTTACGCTACGCGATTTCTCATAGAACCAATTGCGTTGCGGGCAAATGCGAATGCTGAAAAACTTGAAGAGTTATTGCAGAAAGTTCGGTCTGATCTCAGAATGATTACAAGTGAATTGCAGGTTCCTCGGTTCGATCTTGGATTTGCAGAGGAATTACGATTGGCGTTAGAAATATTTCTTGAGAAACGACCGAGCATCGAACTCCTCACCGATATCCAGAATGAAGACTTTCCATTAGACCAAAAAATAATGCAGCATCTCTTCCGAATGTTTCGAACGGCACTCGGCAACATATTGAAACACTCAGAAGCTACGATTGTGCGAGTTGCATTCTCAGCGAAGCGAGAAGGTGTCTCCCTGCTCATCGAGGATAATGGTGTCGGATTTGTAATGCCAGATGACTTGACCCAATTTGTTCGTACAAGACATTACGGACTTTTCACAATGCAAAGTTTTGCTCAAGGAATTGGTTATACTTGCCAAGTGAGATCAGCAGTCGGCGAGGGTACAACGATTCTGATTCAAAGCAAATTTCGCTCCTCATAAATTTACAGATTAATCGATATGATACGAGTTCTTATCTGTGACGATCACGAAATGGTACGCAAAGGTATCAGGTCTTGGCTTGATACTGAGCAGGATATCGAAGTTATCGCTGAAGCGCAGAGCGGCAGAGACGCAATTGAGTACGTCAATTCCCTTCGACCTGATTTGCTTCTTCTTGATCTACATCTACCGGATATGCACGGTATTGACGTGATTAAATCGTTACGCGAAAAACAAAATAATATCCGGATCATCGTGATGACGGGTTACGAGAAACAACGAGCAAAATCAGTGTTGGAAGCAGGGGCAAACGGTTTTTTGAACAAGGAAGAGAGTAGAACGCGAGTCCTGGAAGCAGTTAGGTGGGCAGCGAGCGGTGAGGAAGGGACATGGATCAGCCCTTCAATTGCTGGGGAATTGGTACAATCAGGAAAAGCAATTGAACTTGCTGAACTCACAAGATCAGAACTCAGGATTCTGGCACTACTCGAACACTCCAACTCGGAAATTGCAGAAATATTATTTCTCTCCGAGGGTACAATAAAAAATCATGTATCAAATATCTATAGCAAACTCGGAGTCAGCGCCCGCACCCCCGCCGTTGAATGGGCAAAGAAAAATGGCATCCTCGAATCTAAGAGAAAATAATTTACTTCCTTAATAAATCTGAATACATAAACACCCTACTTCTTCGAGAAATATCTTGCTTTGGATTCCGCCATATCTTCCGTGCCGGTAGATAATATTTGTCTTGGAGGAGTGGTAGTATTTCCCAATAAAAAAAATTGGGACCAAGCGATCCACGTCACATGTAACATTCGCTGAGAGCTGCTTCCTTCCGGACCTGACTCGGTTAGGCGCGTTTGCATTGCGTGGGACTTGGTCCCAAAGATCATACGGCTTCTACTTCTTTGGTGGCTCCATCTGTGGTGGCGGAGTATTAATCGGTTCGATCTGTGCACCACTATTACTATTTTGCTGCGCACCCGGAGGTGGCTTTGTCGGATCAACTTTCTGAATTTTAATATCCGACGGAATCTCAAATTCCGAATCAGCAATTTTCTTCTGTTCAATTCCAACAAACTCCATAATGAACATCGCTGTGCCCGCTTGCTTCACGACGGTCCGGAGCATGGTATAGCCTTGCTTGAATAAGTCTGCAAAACCTTCTGAGCCTGATTGTGTCATCCGCATTGTCGCTTCATTCGACGCACGAATTGCATCGGAAATTGTCTTTGGCAAATCTTTCGCAAGCCACAGATCAAGCTCGGCAGTTCCGTTACTGAGTGATGAATACTCCTCAGCAGAAAATCCGGCGATCAATTCTTTCTTTCCTGTCTTTGCTGGTGGCGAAGCCGATCCCGCATTTGCTTTGGTAATCTCGTCCAATTTTGATTGGTCAATTTCCATTCCCGTCTTTTGTGCAACTTGCACAACCGTCATTGTTCTTTTCTTGCTATCACCATAAATCTTTGACTGTCCTTGCATCGGAATGTCAAGTGTAGCGACATTCTTATCGCCTTTTACCGAGATTGAGATGGGAAGTTTAGTCTCACCAAGTGCGGGTATCTTCATGATCATGTTGACGACGCCCTCAAATCCCTGACTCTGAACCGAGTTCGGAACGACCCATGCACCCACGATGAGCGCAAGGAAAACAATGCTTTTATGTGTGATCTTCATGCGTAGTTTCTCCCACAAAAATTGGAAAGCTGTAAACGGCGAAGGTAGTGGTATAGTGCCAGCTTAGGAAATTGAATCAAATCAAACAGATTTATGTATCTTAACCCTACATACGTGACAAAAAATGTTTAGTAACAAAGCAATTATACCGATATTTATCGTCGTCTTCGTGGACCTCTTGGGTTTCTCGATTATTTTGCCGTTGCTTCCGTTTTATGCACTGCAATTTCAGATCAGCCCCGAGATGATTGGCATGATTGCAGCAGTATATTCGGTTTGCCAATTTGCAGCTTCGCCTATTCTGGGTTCGATGAGCGATAGGTATGGTCGTCGTCCGTTACTCATCTATTCGCAGTTAGGCTCAATGATTGGATTCTTGCTCTTAGCAGTAGCAGGAAACGTTTGGGTATTAGTTCTTTCGCGCGTCATTGACGGACTCAGTGGTGGAAATATTACGATTGCATCAGCGTATGTCTCTGACGTGACAGAGCAGAAAGATCGGGCATCGGCGATGGCACTGATCGGAGTGGCATTCGGAATGGGATTCTTGTTCGGTCCCCTTATCGGTGGGGAGCTATCGGCGGCATGGGGAATTTCTGCACCAGCCTATGCTGCGGCTCTTATGGCTTTTACGAGCATGAGTCTTTCTATTTTTTATTTGAAAGAACCGGCTGTTCACCGCGCACAAGAAGGACGCAAAGGTGGACTGCAATATTATACTGAAGCGTTCGGCTATTTCAAGATCAAAAATCTTCGTACGGTGCTGACAATCTTTTTATTTTTTGCACTCCCATTTTCCCTCTATGTTTCAATGTTCTCACTCTATGCACATATCGAACTTGGATTCACGCAGCGAGATGTCGGCAGATTTTTAGCATACGTCGGATTTCTTGGGATCATCTGGCAAGGTGGAGTGATACGTCCGCTCGTAAAAAAAATGGGTGAGCTATCGCTTCTCCGTTTCGGACTCGCCGCGATGACGATTGGATTATTCGGCTTAGTGCTTGCAGAAAATTGGCAACAACTTGCGGCGGTTGCTCTGATATTTTCATTTGGTACAGGTGTGACGCGAGTTGTGCTTTCGAGTCTCGTAAGTCAATTAGCTCCACCGGATAAAAAAGGCGGCGTCATCGGCGTATCAGGTAGCATCGAAAGCCTCACAAGAATTATTGGTCCAATTATGGGAGGATGGATCATCGGGACGATACATCCGAATTATATCGGCTACATCGGCGGTGCACTCGCGGCCTTGGGATGCTGGTTGGCATTCACGCTGCATAGGGATTTCAGAAAATTAGAGCAGGCTACAGTGGTAGATTAGGTTGGGGATTTTTCGGTTCGACGGGATGTTTTATATTCATGAAGTTCAGCATAACAACTTTTCAGGATGAAGATGGGATGTACATCGCCGAATGTCCATCAATCCCAGGCTGCGTAAGCCAAGGTCGAACTGAAGCAGAAGCAAAGTTCAACATCCAGGATGCGATTCGTGAAAGCCTTGAAGCGCGGAAAATCTTGGGTCTTCCGTTAGTCATTTCAACAACTGAAGTCGAAGTTGCAATTTAAGGAATGCCGCCTGTTCCATTACTCCGACCGACCGATGTTATTAAAGCATTCGAGCGTCTCGGCTGGGAAGTTGTTCGCCAAAAAGGAAGTCATATCATCCTTACAAAACGCGGGAATATCTCGACACTTTCGGTGCCCAATCACCCAGAAGTCGCAAGAGGTACGTTACGCGAGTTAATCAGAAAGTCCGGCGAATCATTGGATGAGTTCTTAGAGCAACTCTAACTGACACACCGCATAAGCCGCCACTCCTTCTTCTCTACCGACAAAACCAATTCGCTCGCTCGTAGTGGCTTTAATAGATACCTGATTCAATCGGATTCCGAGTGCGTTAGAAATATTTTTTCGCATCTCGTCAATATGATCGCGCAGCTTCGGTCTTTCGAGAACGATCGTCGAGTCGATATTTATTATTGTGGCTTTCATCTGATGTAGCAAACCAGCTATTTTTATCAGAAGCTCAATGCTGTTTGCATCTTTGAACTCGGGATCGGTGTCGGGAAAATGTTTTCCAATATCGCCGAAAGCCATTGCTCCGAGCAATGCGTCAATGATTGAGTGAACGACAACATCGCCATCAGAGTGTGCAACTGTACCAAGTGGTGCATCTGGGAAATGCACGCCTGCTAAAATGAGTGACTCGCCTTCAGCGAGTCTGTGAATATCATAACCGAAACCGATCATCTTGTGATAATAATTTTTTGTGAAGCAATACTTCCACGTGTTGATGTGGCTCGGAGAATGTATGTACCAGCTGAAAGCGATGTTGGGAGTTGTATGGTTACATTCGCATTGTCACCGATCTGGTGTTGTGTGACTGATAATTCCCCGTTTGCTACACTCATAAGTTCAATATAATCAATGAATTCATTTCCTTCCGAGGTCACACGAAGTTCATGATTAGCGAGTACGTTTAACGGGTTCGGATAAATCTGCGCAAGCCTAAAATAATTCTCGTCTGATCGGTGGGCTACCACACCGGCAGGTTGTGCAACAATTCCTGTCATATCAATTGCCCAAGCTGATCTGCCATGCGTGCCGACGATAATCCAATTCTTATACTGTGTGATAGTCTCGACAACGAGATGTGGCATCCCTTCAGCGAGTGTTGACCATTGTGTGCCACCATTAGTAGTGATAAAGACTCCAACATCAGTCGCAACGACGATGCACTGATTTTTTGTCAACGGATCAGAAGTTTCTGCGTACGTATTGATGATGAATGCGTTGATCGGTGCATTTGGCAAATTCCCGCTGATGCTCTTCCATTTTTTCCCGCCATTTGTTGTCTTATAAATATGGCCACTTGCATTGAAACCGGAGAATCCAACGTACGCTGTCATCGAATCCAACCGATCTGTCACAATCCAAGCTGGATAGAGCGAAGGCAAGCCTGACGAATCGGCGCGAATCCATTTCGGCATTGTCGTTACTGGCAATGTCTCATCAACTGTTGTGCGCCAAATAGTCCGAGCACTGTTATATATACTTCCAACCCAAAGCATCGGTCTGCCATGCGAATCGCGAACTCCCCCAGCCATGGTTTCGATATCACCTGCGAACCACGTCTTCGTGTTATTAGGAACACCCCCTAATTGCGGCGACCACTTCTCGACCTTTGTTCCGCTATCGGGATTTGCAAAATCGAGCTTGGCATGGTAGACAAAACATCGCGCAGTGTAGAGATCTTTTCCGGTTGTTTTATCAAGGATTAAAGGGACAACCCACGCAGCCGCTTCGGATGAATCAGTCAATCCTC
The DNA here is from genome assembly GCA_037143335.1 of bacterium. Taxonomy (GTDB): domain Bacteria; phylum Bacteroidota; class Ignavibacteria; order Palsa-1295; family Palsa-1295; genus PALSA-1296. The sequence goes on from JBAWZA010000015.1 coordinate 31,540, forward strand.
GGCGCTTTGCGATTGCACTGATCTCCGTCCACTTACTTACATTAGGATCTATTTTTCCATCATCACCAAATTTATTTGGTTGTAAAGAATCAAGTGTAGTTCTAAAAAAATATTTTCCGTACTGTAGCGACGTAATGAGATGATTCGGGTTGTTGGGATCCGATTGCGACATCGTTCCATCACCACGATTAATCCAATCCCAGCCTCTATTTCCTGTAAATCCGTGAGCAACGGTTCCGTTATCTTGCGTGCCGCCCATGACCTTCAATGAATCCGCTGGAAATCCGTTCGGCAAATTTGCCATTCCTGCATCCCACGTTTCAAGATGATAAAACATGGTGATTGGCAGGCCTTCGATGCGTGACCACGTTTTTCCGTAATCTCGAGTATTAAAAATTCCACCATCTTGTCCGTTCAGAAGATCATTGCCAAGTTTGGAGGCAGTGAATGCCAGCGCATGCATATCGGAGTGTTGGTTGCGATCATTCGCAAAGTAATGGGGATACGCATTCGTAATATCTTTCCATGAATCACCTCCATCACTCGAGCGCACGACATCAATCCCACCGATATAAATTTCAAACGGATTCGTTGGATTTGCAACAATGAAATTATTATAATCGCCTTGCCTATTAAAGAGATTAACGCTATCAATATTATTTCCACGGAACGGAATGAGGAAGGATGAATCAAGCACACGCTTCCAACCGGATTCAGGATCATTCGTACGGTAGAGTCCGTAAAAATTTCCTGCTAAGTAGTAACCGGTGACGATTTCTTTATCCAGCGATGTGAGCACACTATAAAGTGTCGGTAAGCCTTTGCCATTAAGTGTCCAGAGTAACGAAGTGCGTGAAAGATGTTTGTATGTCACACCATTCACATACCCTGTGCCTTTGAGTGTATCAATTCGATACCATGTCACGCCACCATCACGAGTTCGCCACAACCCATTATATGGAAGATTCGGTTGCGTAGTTAGTGCCGAATTTACACCCTGCCACACAGCCGCTACGAGATCGTTATGATCTGTCGGATTCATCGCGAGGTCTGTCATTGCAAGTGCCGTAGAAGTTTTTGATTTGCCTGCACGTACGAGTAATGATTGTGTCCACGTTGCCCCGTAATCTACCGATTTCCATATTCCACGGTTGGAGTCCGAAGAAACTCCGGGACCAGGTGAGCATACATAAATAATATTTTTGTCAGTTGGGTCAACAATGATTTTGCTGATGTGTTGTGTCGGAGCAAGTCCGAGGTAGGTCCAAGTACTTCCAGCATCAATCGTGCGCCATACTCCATTCCCGGGATAAGAATCAGAACTGTTATTACTCTCACCCATTCCCACATAGATAGTATTTGGGTCATGAGGATCAAGCGTCATGCACCCGATGGAGAGAACGGGAAATGTATCCATCAGCGACACCCACGAGCTTCCGTGATTCGTTGTCTTCCAAACACCACCGTTGGCTGCGCCAATATAAAACGTATTGGAATCCGTCGGGTGTGTGACGATAGCGGTTACTCTGCCTCCGATGTTATATGGTCCGATCGGTTTCCACTGTAACGAAGTCTCAAGTTGATTTTTCCCAGCAGGTTTGTAAAGTGGTAACTTCCGCGCTTCAGCGAGAGCATTGGCGTAGGCATTAGGTTCGATCTCATCATTTGGGTAAGCGCGTTTGGCGTACCATCCGTAATTTTTTTCTTCACCTGATGAACCTGGTAATGGAACATGTCTCTCTGGTAGTACACCTTTATGTAACGATTGTCTGCGAGCGCGACTGCGGACTTTCCTGCGATGACGAACTTTCACTTTCTTTGCGATAAGGTGCGAGCGGACTTGGTGCTCGGCTGTCTTGACAACCGGCTCCTTGCCAGCAACCGAGGCAGATTGCAGTCCTATAAAGAGTCCCAGAAAAGCACCGATTAGTAAACTTGTGATTATTCGTCGCATCAGATGAAATATTTTACGCTCAACACTGTTCTTAGAGAACCCTATTCTTAGGCCAAATGATTCGAGAAATGAAATATTGGTTTATCACACTCGCACTCCTGCTCATATCGTATTCTGCTTACTCGCAAGGAACGGAGATCCAGAAACTGCCCTCAACGGTCAGCGACCCTGCGCAAAGTGAGGTACTCCCCGTTATCACAGCTGATGGGAAGCATCTCTTTTTTACTCGTGCAAGGCTTGGGTATGATGGCTCGACGGTGTTTGATATCTGGCACTCAAAAGTACTTTCAGATGGTACGTTTTCTGAAGCAGAGGTACTCGGAGGGAATCTCAGTTCAAGATTTGGCATCATGGTTGTCAGTGTCTCTCCAGATAATAATACGATGTATCTCAACGGCAAACTTCAGTTGGTTACCGAAGCCGCTGATCGAATCATGGTGACACATCGGACAAAGACAGGCTGGAGCAATCCCGTATCAATTCATATCAACGGACTCAATGCCTCCGCCGCAAGTGTGAGTGGCGGATTCCTTTCGGCAGACTTTGCTTTCGGCAATGATCAACGGACCGTGATTATCGCTATTCAAAGCGATTCTTCGATGGGTGGCAAAGATCTCTTCGCAAGTTTTCTTGATGATAAAACGAATAGTTGGTCTGTTCCGCTCTGGCTTGGGAATTCAATCAATTCGCAGAATGAAGAGATGACACCATACCTTGCCGCCGATAACAAGACATTATATTTTTCCTCAGATCGTCCTGGTGGGATTGGCCAGTTAGATGTCTATCGCTCAACAAGACTTGATAGTACCTGGAGGCATTGGTCAACACCAGAGAATGTCGGTGCTACGATTAACCGATGGGGACGAACATCGTATTACACCGAGGATGCCCAGGGAAAATACGCATACTTTGTATGGCGTGCGAATGCCACCTCGCAAACAGATATTTATCGCGCACCAGCACCGAAGCGAGAAAACAACATCACGCTCTTCGCAGGGAAAGTACTTGATGAGAATGGCAACCCGCTTGAAGCGACGATACGATATGACAGACTCTCGGACGGCAAGCATCTCGGAGTTGCACATAGCGACCCCGTCACAGGAGAATATCATATCACACTTCCATCAGGTGTGTCGTACAGTTTGTATTCCGAAAAGAGTGGATACCTTCCGTCTGCCGAATCATTCGATGCACAATCCATCAAAGCCTTTACAACTGTCGAGAGGAATTTGATTCTCACCAAAATTAAAGAAAATGCTGCCATCAGGTTAAATAATATTTTCTTCGAAACCGATAAGATTGAATTGTTGCCAGCTTCATTTGCTGAGCTAGACCGTCTTGCAAATATATTACTCAGAGATTCTTCACTTTCGGTCACGATTGAAGGGCACACGGATAACACCGGCTCCGAGCCTCATAATAAAGCGCTGTCGTTCGGTAGAGCGAAATCAGTGATGGATTATATGAACTCCAAGGGGATCAATCCAAAGAGATTGCAAGCACATGGCTTTGCCGCCGAAATACCAATCGCATCAAACGATACAGATGAAGGAAAAGCAAAAAATCGGCGAGTAGAATTCCGAATCGGAATAAAGAACAACTAAACTTCTCTAGGTTATCGCGAAACAACAATCCTACCCTCGGACAATTTCTCGCCCGCAGCTATCCGGTAATGGTACGCACCTGATGGCAGAGTTGAGCAATCAAATGTGAGTGTATTATCTTTTGAAGACATCGGTACAATACGAACCTCTACGCCAAACTCATTGAAAAAACTACACGAAAGAGTATGATCAAATGGTGCATCCAGATGAATAGAACATGTCGTGGATGCAGGATTCGGATAAACTTCTGAGTTTAATAATGCAATGTCACTCTGCTTAACTTTATATGGCGTTGCAAACCAATTCAAAATTTTTCCCATCACAAGTGATGCTGTTGCACCGCTGTTGATATCAGAGATTGGAAAGGTGAGATAGGCTGTGCGCCCCATATATGCTTCGCTTGCAACTCCGACTACAGCACCTTGTTGTGTGACAAAAAGAGGCTTGCATAAATGTGTATCAACTGGTACCAACGGCTCGACAGGTCGCGAAGCAAGCGAGAATAACGGAGTGAGTGTATCAGTAAATACTCTACCCACCACGACATTACCTTTCGTCCAGTTAATTGCGCCAACTGGTTTTGGAATCGTATGGAACAGCGCTTCAAAGTTCACAGCATACTTATCCGTTGTTGTATCAATGATACTATTGGAGAAGAGTGAGTTCACAATGTTCGAGTTGAAAATAAGTCTGCCTCCACCAATGAGGAATCTTCGTAGAATTTCAAGCTCATTGGCATTCCCATAATTTGAGCGCTCGATATAAATCGTTCTAAACCGATTCAAATTATCGTTGAACAGACTTCCGAGCGCATCTTCATTACAGATCGCAGCATCAAGTCCGAATTGTTTCCATGCCAGAATATCTGCATCGGTCTTATGAACCGATGATGCCCAATTCTTAATTATCAGATCGCGCGAATCGTTGCCAATCATTGTACCAGCCACGCTTCCCAACACAAGACCCGGATCTGTGCGAAGCAAGGCTATGAATTCTCCGGACTCTCTGAACGGACCTATTTTGTCGGATATAAATGTACCGGTTACACTTACTCCTGGTTTGAGAATAAAACTCGGAGTTTCAAATCCCGACAATCTGATATCCCAAGATACAGGGAATGTCGTTGTTGATTGAGGGTAAATCCGAATGTCGGTATCACCCACATTTTTCAACGCACACTGCCACGGAGTCTTGCCACCGAGAAAAATAAACGTTGTTGCCGATGGTCTGGAAAACGCAACTTCTGGAACAGTCCAATTGCACTGCAATACTTCCATCGTTTCGTTATTTTGAATCACACCTACACTCACCAGACCATACCGATCCCAAGATGTACCAATTTTTGTAGCGAAGTGAAATACTTTACTCTGCTGTCCTGCCATGGAGATTGCGAATGGTATCGGGTCGCGGATTACTCCGAACTTCGGATCCATCGAAGGCAATACCGTCCGAACGATATTCGTATGATACGGAAAATGATTGATGTCCGATGTCTCACTGTAACGCTGAGTGACAATCACACCAATCGAAAGCTTCTGGAGATCAAGCGTTGAGTCATAGAGGTGGATACTGACCGTTGAGAAGAGACTATCTCCCGTTACACTCTGAGTTACCTTCATCGAAAATGGTGATGTCTTCGCGTACTCTGGGATCAAGTGCGACCTCAGTCCGTCGGCTGAGAGCGCGGTGGGATCAAAATGACTTCCACCATTTAAATAGATTCGAGGTACAGTATCATTCCCATAGTAGCTATGGCTCCGAGCGTCGGATACTGTGTAGTCACCGTAAAATGCATTCGCTCCACCGGGTGTCCCTTTCGGAAGGTACCACTTTACAATGCAAAAATGACCAGGGGCTTCGCCCTCAAATTGATTGATCGCATTATCACACGCAGCAGATTGATCGCTCGAACTGGAAGTAAATTCTTCGATGAGTGTTCGCCTAGGAACTTGTGAAATGGCTGTAGAGCAGAAAAAAGCGAGTGCGCCTACGATTAGAGATATTTTCATTCGTTTGGTAAGATACTTCTGGTAAGATACTTCCAACTAATAACTTCAGCGGTGAGAAAGTGTTACAGCTACAACACAACAGTAGCTCCGACTTTTTGTTGGAGTGGGTTTGATAAAACCTCAGTAGCTCCGACTCTTAGTCGGAGAGGATTTAGTAGAATCCCTCAATGGTAGAGCCGACTATGAGTCGGCTCTACTATATTTGAAAAATATTATTCTACTTCACGTTTTCCTTCAGATTCCAATTCCCCTTGACTGTTCCACTTGGAGAGCATACAGCATCAACGAAAATATCTTGCATAACGATAGTGCAGTATAGATCTCCTTCTTTTGTTGGATTTGACAAGTTCACTGTAATAGGCGATTTTAGCGATGTACTTGCATTATCCATCGTCTTCGTTACCACAACTTCGCTAACAGAAGGTGTGCTGCCTTGGCGGCCAGTCGAACCTGACCCCATTGTACCTTGGTGTTGATTCATACCCCAGGAGAAGCTTGAAATCTCTATCGTACCCTTTTTGCCATCAGCAGATGGAGCGAAGAAATCCTCACTTCCGACTACATAGAGCTTATACTTTCCGGGTTGGACTTCGCCGAACGAGAATTTTCCATTGGCATCAGGCTTAGCCTTATATGTCTTCCCTTTTTCATCCTTTATTTGCAGATAAGCATTCCAACTGCCGAATGCGGCGGCCGAAGTCACAAAAAAGAATGCAATCGCGAAAAGCCCAGTAACAAGTATCCGACGATTTGATGTAGTTTTCATAATGGTAGCTGACAATAAAGTTAACACGCTAACTCTCAATATACGGAATAATAAGGCGAATGGTTCTCGGTGCGGTTGATAGTTCGCTGAGCCTGTAGAATTTCGTCGTTGCGAGGCGTGGCTTTAGCCGAGGGGGTAATCTCAAATCGCCGTTTTCCGTTTTAAAGAGGGTAGGATATGTCCGATAGAGGCATATTGGCTCCAAATGACGAAATTTTATTCAATGAGCCACTCCAGGGTGAATCTCCAGTGCACTTAACCCAAATTGCTTCGGTTATATACCACTCACTATTTTTTTTAATCACTCATTAATAATACCATCGCCCCTTATGACAAAAGAAGAGATAAGTACAAAGAAGATCACTGATCTCGTAATCCCACGTGATCCCAAGGTAGCATCACGCTATAACGGCACAGAGAAAGTACCGATCACGACATTCATTGAGGATTACATGAATGGCAGGGTTGATATTACGTGTGATGTGCAGGCATTATTACAAAATCGTACTCTGTTCTTCAACTACCGTTATGTTGCTCATCATCTGAAGTTTCTCTTCGGGCAATTTATTCCACAAGTTACGATTCACTCCGTCAAACAAGATGAACGGGTTATCCGCGATCACTATGACAGAGGCAATGATTTCTTCGGCGCATTTCTTGGTGATAGAATGATCTATACCTCAGCTTTTTTTCAAACAGGCTTGGAGGATCTTGAAACTGCACAGGATAATAAATTGAATCTTGTATGCAAAAAATTGCAACTCAAAAAAGGCGAACGTCTTCTTGACATTGGTTGCGGATGGGGCACACTCGCAGCGCACTCAGCAAAGTATTACGGCACCGATTCAACAGGCATCACCATCGCTCAAGCAGGAGCTGATTATGCGAATGCACAAATCGAGCGTTGGGGAGTCAAAGACCGTGCGCGTGTCAACCGTATGGATTACCGCTCAATCCCTGCCGATAAGTATGATAAGATTTCATGTCTTGAAATGGCAGAGCACGTGGGCGTGAAGAATTTCCAAAAATTTATGCGCCAGATTGCCGGTCTCTTGAAAGACGACGGTTTATTCTATTTGCAGATTGCTGGTTTGCGCGCAGGCTATCATCAGGAGTCACTCATCTGGGGTGGTTTCATGGGACAATATATTTTCCCAGGAGCTGATGCAAGTATGCCGCTTTCTTTCGTTGTCAAGCGTCTTGAAGGAGCTGGATTCGAAATTCACTCTGTCGAGAATATCGGAATCCATTACTCACAGACTATTCAGCTCTGGTACTATAACTGGCAGTCGCACAAGGAACAAGTCCTAAAGGCCTATGGCGAGTGGTGGTTCCGTTGCTGGGAAATTTTCTTGGGTTGGTCTGTGGATATTGCCAAGCAAGGCAATTCAACATGCTTCCAGATCGTCTGCAACAAGAACAAGGATGAATTCACCCGCCGCCGTTGGTTCGGTGGCATCAACCTCGGCGAACGCGACCTTGTTCGCAACGGACAAGTCTATGGTGGGGCGCCACTCGTTGGTGAATTAGCATAACGCATTACCCGCTATCATGGTTATTCAAAGGGCACGAACGATGTGCCCTTTTTTTTTATTTGGTATCTTTGCAACTGAACCCTACTGAGCAACATTCTCAACCAGTAGGCGCAGGCTAAAGTCTGCGCCTAGTAGCAGATTGGTTTTAGTTACGAATCTATTTTGCTAAAGAATAAAGACTACCCACAAAGCATGAAGCTCACCGATTTCGACTATGCACTCCCTGACGAGTTAATCGCTCGGTATCCTCCGACTCACCGAGAGGATTCAAGATTACTTATCTTGAATCGGACTTCATCGCTCATCGAAGATCGAATATTTCCGAACATCATTGAGTATTTGAATCCGAACGATGTGCTCGTGCTCAATGAGACGAAGGTCATACCCGCCAGACTCAGGGGGATCCGCGAACAGACCGGAGCGCAGATCGAGATTTTTCTTTTGCATAAGCAAGCTGACAGGAGTGATACATGGCATGTACTTGCAGCACCTGCAAAAAAAGTAAAACTCGGCGAAAAAATATTCATCAATGAAAATCTTTTCTGTGAAACGATTGAAGAGTTATCCGACGGTGAACGCATTGTGCGATTTACTTCGACTGATAAAAAGATTGAAGATGTAATCGAATCAGCTGGAGCAATGCCTATCCCACCCTATCTAAAGCGCGATGCCGAGGCAATTGATAGAGAACGATACCAAACAGTATTTGCAAATATCCGAGGAGCAGTTGCGGCACCAACGGCAAGTTTGCATTTCACACCTGAACTATTATCAGCCATCGAAACCAAGGGAGTTCGGATTGCCAAAGTCGTGCTTCATGTCGGACTCGGAACATTCCGACCTGTCGAAGTTGAACAAATCGAAGAACACCGAATGCATTCAGAGTATTTCGAAGTGAGGAGCGAGTCCGCGACAATTATCAACTCCGCAAGAAAAGAGGGTGGACGAATAATCGCTGTCGGCACAACGGTGGCAAGAACTCTTGAGAGTTCAGCAAACGCTGATGGTATGATTATTCCGCAAAGTGGTGATACCTCTATTTTCATTTTTCCTCCGTACAAATTCAAAGCCGTTGATGCACTTATTACAAATTTTCATCAACCGAAGTCATCGCTCCTTATGATGATAAGCGCATTCGTTGGTTATGATACAATCACGAAAGCCTACCGCCACGCCCTTTTCGAGAAATATAGATTCTTAAGTTATGGTGATGCGATGCTGATCGTTTGATCAAGTAGTTGATATTCACCTGAACTCTGGATCAGTGGGACGGACTCGCCCTTGTCATTCCCGCGAAGGCGGGAATCCAGGATGTAGACTTGCTAAGAGTTGTACGTGGCGCAAATCAAGAAATCCGTGCTAATTCAAACCTTAATTTTTTTGCCAACCGAACCTGGATTCCCGCCTTCGCGGGAATGACAAGGGCAATGTCGCATAAACTGTAACCCACTCCTTTGCGTTTTCAGTACTCTTACAAAATATACTTTCACATGTTAGAAGTTGGTGACAAAGCTCCGGATTTTTCCGGCATTGATGAAAACGGGGCGAAGGTCTCGTTGAAAGATTTCAAGGGAAAAAAAGTAGTTCTCTATTTCTATCCGAAAGATAATACCTCCGGCTGTACTGCCGAAGCGTGTGACTTTCGTGATTCATACTCGCGCATCAAACGTAAAGGCGTGATATTGCTCGGTGCTAGTCCCGACAATGAGAAGTCGCATCAGAAATTTAAGACCAAGTACGAGCTTCCGTTTCCGCTTATCGCTGATACCGAAAAAGTGATTGCGAATGCTTACGGTGTATGGCAGGAAAAGTCGATGTATGGTAGAAAATACATGGGGATTGTTCGCTCAACATTTGTGATTGATGAAAAGGGCAAGCTTATCGCCGTATTCCCGAAGGTAAAAGTCGCCGGTCATGTTGACGAAGTACTCGGTGTATTAGGATAATGACAGTAATCGAGAAAAGCGTTTTGATCTCTGCGCCGATTGAGGCGGTATTCGATTTTCATCTTGATACGGACAATCTCCCGCTTATTTCTCCGCCGTGGGTAAAATCAAAACTCATTCGGACTGTCGGAGATGGACTTGGTAAAATGATTGAACTTCATACAACCATCTACAATACTTTCCCAAGTAGGTGGGTTGTGCGTATCGAAGAATATGATCGTCCAGTACGCTTAACTGATCTTGCACTCAAAGGACCGATGAAATATTTTCGGCACGAGCGAACATTCACACAACCGGATGCCTCGGTGACACTTATGCAAGATAGGATCGAATATGAAGTTCCGTTTGGATTTATCGGTGCACTCGCGAATAAACTCTCAATCAAGAAAATGATGGAGGAGATGTTTCACTATCGCCACGTGAAGACAAAGGAAATTTTGGAGGCGCGATTTTATATTAAAGAAATTCCGGCAGAGGATGCTCGAGGAATGTAAACCGATTGATCCATTGCCAAAGAGAATCGAGTCGCCTCGGATACTCCTGAGGCAATTCGATATTCACGATGCCGAAGAATTTTATGCACTCGAATCCGCGAGTATGAAAATTCACCTCGCTCCCTTCAGCCCAATGAAAGAGCCTGTCGAAACGATCGCAGAGGGAGTGCAAGCAACTCGGAAGATGATGCGCGCATCGTTCGAGAGATGGGATGATGGATTCGATTACCGATTCGCTGTTACTCTGCAAGCTGGCGGTGCAATCATCGGGCAAACAGGAATTAGCAATATCATTCGGGGTGTTTCGCAGTCAGCCTTCATTGGATATTGGATTGGAAGCGATTACCTCAACAATGGTTACGCGACAGAATGCGTTGTGCTTGCGATGCACTATGCATTTGAATTTTTGCATTTACATCGCATCTCGCTCTGGATTGCCATAGAAAATAGCGCGAGTTTGCGCGTTGCCGAGAAACTGAAACTACGATTCGAAGGCACTGCGATCCAAGCACTCCATCTCGGAGGAAGGTGGCAAGATACTCATATCTATGCTATTACTTCGGAAGAGTGGGCGATACAAAAAAATGATTTTTATTCTTTCTTACAGGTTGCGTAAACATGATGCGTAAATTTTTACTTTGTCTGGGTTTCGCTTTACTCCCACTCATTGCTCGCGCACAGACTGCCGAGGATTTGGCGAAGGAGTTGGAGCAACTCTATAGTCATGGTGCTGTGACAACGATTTCATTCAGCATTGATGGAGCAAAAAATACGCTCTCGTTTGCTCATGGCACATCACAGTTTCGATTAGATAACACCACCGATCTTATCACCAGTGATGGTGCTACTATTTGGCACTATTCAAAACAACGAAAGGAAGTTGTGATTGATAAAGTGAATGCGAAGGGTGGATCATTTGCAAACGCAAGCGAACTGGTAAAGTTTAGCTCGAATTATTCCGCACTTCTTTCGAAGAAAAAAGAGAAATACGAGCTATCACTCACTCCATCGCAAAATCTCTCAAAGCTACTCGAAAATATCGGAAGGATTTCACGGATAGTCTTTACACTCACGAAATCACCGGCAAAAGGAATTGTGATTCAAAAAATCACAGCTCAATCAAGTCAAGGCGAAGTATCTGCAGGCAATATCAAAATTCAGTCTCTGAAAAAAATAAACTCATCACTGTTTTCCTTCTCTGCTCCGAAAGGTGTGAAGGTTGTTGACCTCAGGGATTAGTGTAGCGTTCGATTACGGTCTCGACCACGCCGGTTGTTGAACGTCCTTCCAGAAATCGGATCGTCAGTACCTTGCCACCGTTTGCCTCGACAATATCTTTGCCGACTACTTTTGATACATCCCAATCAGCGCCCTTGACGAGAATGTCAGGAATGAGAAATTCAATAAGCGAAAGCGGAGTGTCATCATCGAAGATGACTACGCAATCGGTGGACTTGAGCGATGCAAGGATATGAGCACGGTCAGATTCATTTTGGAGAGGACGCTTCTCGCCCTTTAGTCTTCGTACCGAAGCATCGGCATTGCAGCCAATGATAAGTGCATCACCGAGGTTGCGCGCTTCTTTGAGGTATGCGACGTGACCGTGGTGGAGAATATCAAAAACGCCGTTTGTGAATACTAATTTTCTTCCTTCTTCGCGTAATGAGTTGCGCCACGCGGCAAGCTGAGTACGCTCGTGCTCGTTGCGGAAAGAAAAGATCGGGGAAAACGTAATTTGTTGTGACATCTTCGTGTTAGAACTCATACAACGGAAAATCAGAAAAAATGAATCGCTCAGGGGCAAATAATCCAAACAATCTATTCGGTCTTACGAAGCCGGAAATTCTCGCTCAACTAAAAAAACACTTGGGCGATGTTCCTGCCTACCGCGCCGATCAGGTCTATCGGTGGCTCTATGCCAAGCGTGTAAAGAATTATTCTGAGATGACTCAGCTTCCAACAGAGCTACGTGAGAAACTGGATGCACAATTCTCAATAGGCTCACTGAAACTCTCGCACCAATCAACGAGCACCGACGGCACGATTAAATTTCTCTTCGAGCTTTGGGACGGACTGCAAATAGAATCGGTTCTCATCCCCAGTGAAATGCGCGATGCGCAAGGCGAAGCACGCAGAAAAACCTTGTGTCTATCCACACAAGTTGGTTGCCCACTCGATTGTAAATTTTGTGCGACAGCTTCGATGAAGTTAAAACGCAATCTCACGACATCAGAAATAATTTTACAATTATTTGAGGTCGAGCGCCTGACCGGTGAAGAAATCACCAACACCGTTTTTATGGGAATGGGAGAGCCTCTGCTCAATTACGATAATGTCGTCCGTTCTTTGCGTATCATGACAGATTCGGAGCTTGAGATACTTGGCGCAAAGCGAATCACCGTTTCGACGAGTGGCTTACCGGATGAGATCAGGAAATTTGCGCACGAAGGATTAGGCGTGAAGCTCGCACTCAGTCTGCATGCAACTACGGACTTGCTTCGTTCGCAACTCATGCCAATTAACCGTGCCCATCCGATTAAAGATTTGCTCTCGGCGATGGATGAATTTTATAAAGTCACAGGCATACCGATCACCTATGAGTACATTCTGTTTGAAGGCTTGAACGATACAGAGGCAGACGCACGGCGTTTAGCAAAAATTGCTCGACGACTTCCGAGTAAGGTGAACGTGATTCCGTTTCACAAAATTGATTTCACGCATCCGCAAGGATTAGGAGCGGAGCTGCATCCTGCCAGCGAGGAGGCATTCACACGTTTTAATGCCACACTCAAATCCGAAGGAGTGCATGTGATGGTGCGTTCAAGCTCAGGCGAAGATATCGAAGCTGCGTGCGGACAGTTAGCGATAACGAAGCAACCAATCCAAGTCAGCATTCCTTAACAAGTGCCATTTTTTCCAACATCAAATGCTGATGTAGCAGAATTTCTCTCGATGCGAGCGAAGTCCGCATTGCATATCAGTGGCAATGAGCACGAACATGCGAATGCCGAGACTCTTTCGGTTGCTCGGATGAATTCCGTTTCGCTTTATGAACCCGAAGAAATGATTATTTCGGTTCAATCTGGAATTTTGTTGGAAGAATTAGATGCTGTACTTCGAGAAAAAAAGCAATGGCTTCCGATGCTCCAACCAAATGAGACTCACTCCCGAACTCTTGGAGGTGCAGTCGCAACGGATATGTATCATCCGCGTTCGCGGGCATCGGGAATGCTGCGAACTGCGATCTTGGGCGGGACATTCGCAAGTACCGATGGAGTAGTGTTTAAGAGTGGTTCACGTGTCGTAAAATCAGTTGCGGGATACGATATTCACCGAGCGTTCTGCGGTTCGCAAGGGTTATTCGGAGTGATTCTTGAAATTACATTCAAGGTACAACCGCTTCCGGAAAAGTTTTATCGCTTTCTTGCTCCACTACAGATCCGAGAGAAAATCTTATCAATGCACCCAACGTGTCTGGAAGAATTGGATGGCAAACTCCTCGTCGAGCTTGCTGGCTTCGATGAAGATATTCGCGAAGATATGAAATTACTTTCTAAACTCAACCTTATCGAACTTGATTCGGATGCGTGGAGCGAGTGTGTGAAGAAGGTCATCCGTGCAAAAAATAATTTATCTAAGCTATCGCCTGATGTTGAGGAATTGCTTGCTTCTGTTCGCCGTACATTTGATCCAGAAGGAGTTTTAGTTTGATGGCAGAGTTAGACAAAGTTCAGTTCGCCGATAGGACGCAGCTGTTGCAAGCATGTATCCATTGCGGCCTGTGTCTAGAGCAGTGCCCGACCTATCTTGTTTCGGGCGAAGAAATGTCAAGTCCCCGTGGAAGAATTCATCTAATGAAGGCTGTGGAAGATGGCAGCATTGATCCTCAAGATGAAATTTTTCAGAAGCATGAAGCGTCATGTCTTGTCTGTAGGTCATGCGAAACCGCTTGTCCATCTGGTGTGCAGTTCGGTGTGTTGATGGAACAAACGAGAGAGATCATCAACGAACAAACCAAACCTCACTGGTTCCGAAAATTTATTTATACCAAGCTCATCGGCTCTAGAAGCATTGCAGTGATGATGCAATTCATGCTATTACTTTTTTCAAAGGCAAGATTCGTCCGACTGCTCACCGAAACATTTGACTTGAAGAAATCTCCTCTCAAACGTTTTGCTGCCTCACTTGAATTATTGCCGGAGAATGTGCCCTTTCCGAGTAAACGCCTACTGATTTACCGTACCCAACAAGCACGACGCGGGTCGGTTGGAATGCTCATTGGTTGTATCGGGGATCAATTTAGTTCGTCAGTGAACGACGCGACAATCAATGTATTGAATCGCTTGGGATATGACGTTCATACCATCCCACAGATTAGTTGTTGCGGTGCGCTTGCTTCGCATTCTGGTTTCGGGGATCATGCCAGAGAGCTTGCGCTGAGTGCAATTTCTGCTATTGAATCCGCTGACATCGAATACTTCATAACGAACATCGCAGGATGTGGTGCGATGATGAAAGATTATGAAAAACTTTTCTCCGGCACACCAGACCTTTCCAGAGCACAACGGGTGAGGGGTAAGATGCGCGATATATCCGAATTCCTGTTGGAGTTTCACCATGATGATATTCGCAACCTGAATATCAGATTTGAGGAGAAAACATCCATCGGCTACCATGCACCGTGTCATCTCTATCACGGACAACAAATTACGGATGCACCTCGTGAACTGTTGAGTCTCATAAAGAATGCCGAGGTATTTGCGCTTGAAGAAAATACCATTTGCTGCGGGAGTGCGGGGACCTATAACATCGAGCATCCCGAAATGGCGGATGCACTATTAGATCGGAAGATGGAAATTATTAAAACACAGAATCCGAACGTTGTCGCAACCGCAAATGCAGGATGCTTAATGCAATTGCAAAAAGGTTTGCGTCAACAGAATTCGGAAGTAAAGGTCAGACATGCGATCGAGATTCTCCAAGAATCTATGTCGCGCAAGTAATTGTTCATACACCTTCTAATAACAACTTTGTTTTTGCTACGGTAACGTAAATTATTTTATGATCAAGGCAGTCGTATTCGATCTCGATAATACTCTCGTTGACTTCATGTCAATGAAGAAGCGCGCAGTTGATGCCGCTATTGATGCGATGGTTGATGCGGGACTCGAACTGCAACCACAGGAAATTCGTGAGCGCATTGATGCGATCTACAAGGAGCGCGGCATTGAGTATCAGCAGGTATTCGATGATCTCATCTATAACATCTTCCAAAAAATTGATCATCGCGTACTTGCTTCTGGTATCATCGCTTATCGCAGAGCCAGAGAAGCCGCACTTAAACCGTATCCGCACGTTACAGCAACGCTGATGCAGTTGATACGCAGAGGCGTGAAGCTTGCAATCTTAACAGACGCGCCAAGTCGCGAAGCCTGGCTGAGATTATGCTATATTAATTTTCACCACTTCTTTGATGTTGCCGTTACGTTCGATGATACTGGTGAGCGTAAGCCTTCGGAAAAACCATTTCGGATGGCACTTGCAAAACTTGGCGTTGCACCGGACGAAGCATTGATGGTGGGCGATTGGCCTGAACGTGATATTGTCGGAGCGAAAGCCGTAGGCATGAAGACGGCTTTTGCACTGTACGGAAATGTCACGGGAACGAGCGAACACGATGCCGATTATCAATTGAATGATATTTCCGATCTGCTCAACATCATTCCGTAATCTGGTATGAGTGACCATATCGAAGATAAGCACTTTGATCGGATTGATTTCGCCACAGAGCCACTCGCGGGTGAATCATTCGAAGCATGCACCTTTACAGGTTGTGATTTTACTGAAGTTCGATTAGATGAGCGTGTGTTCATTGATACAACATTCACCAATTGCAACCTGAGTAATGCGAAGGTGGGTGGCTCTGGGTTTCGGGATGTATTTTTTGATCGGTGCAAACTTATCGGCGTTGATTTCAGCTCCGCCAATGATACAATCATTTCATTTCGATTTACTGATTGCATTTTAGATTACGTTTCGTTTGCTCGGTTGCCACTCAAGAAAACGGAGTTCGTCAACTGTTCGCTTATCCGCGCTTTCTTTGATGATGCCGATCTCTCGTCTTCGAAGTTTGATAATTGCAATCTCGAAAATGCAGTCTTCGGCAAGACAAATCTGGAGAAAACTGATCTCTCGACATCCTATAATTACACAATAGACCCATCGAATAACAGAATCAAGAAAGCGAAGTTTTCAATAAACGGACTTCCAGGTTTGTTATCGGAGTATGATATCACCATCGTTGCATAGTTTGTATGCTCTCTCGCGAAATACAAGATAAAATAGCTCACGCAAGAACAATTTCTGAACCTACCTCAGGTGCAGGCTATGTTGGGTTTGAAAATATCGGCGAGTTGATGTTCAAGCGTGCACGTGAGTTCGATACGAAGCCCTTTCTCATCTACTACGATCAAACTGGCAATCGGCGCGAGGACAATTACAAAGATTTTTTTATGCTCGCCTCCATGTGCGCTTCGATGATGCGCGCATTCGGAATCAAGCGCGGAGATCGTATCGCAACCATTTCACACAACCATGCCGACACGGTTATTCACTACTTCGCCGCATGGCTGATGGGAGTATGTGTCGTGCCGGTAAGTGTTTCGGAAGATGATCATCGCATCAAATACATACTTGAAAATAGCGGAGCAAAGCTCGTCTTCCTCCGAAAAGATTATCGTGATAGAGTTACACCCATCCTCTCCGAGCTTGCAACTACGCCAACTGTTATTGTATGCGGCGAGCCTGAGTCGAGTGAATCAGTGCTGTGGTTCGATGATGAACTTGCAAAGGCTGGCTCCATCTTTGCTTCGAATGATGCTATCACCAAAGATGACGAGGCGTTGATTGTCTATACAAGCGGCACGACAGGCAATCCCAAGGGTGTTGTACTCACGCAGTATAACTTGCTCGTTGATGCAAAAGGAATTTCGGAATGGCACGGCATCACTAATTCGCAGAGGATGATGTGTGTGCTTCCGATTCATCATGTCAATGGCACAATCGTGACTCTCGTGACTCCAATGTTCGCTGGCGGGAGTATCGTCCTCAACCAAAAATTTCAATCCGAGCATTTCTTTGAAAGAATTGAAGCTGAGAATGTGAATGTCGTAAGCGTTGTGCCAACGTTATTGGCATTTTTATTAGAGTATTATAAATCCAATGAGCATTCATTCAGCAAACCGAAATCACTTCGCCATATCATCTGCGGCGCAGGTCCACTCACGGTAGAGCTTGGCGAACAATTTGAAGAACGATTCGGCATTCGGATTGTACATGGATACGGTTTATCTGAGACGACATGTTACTCATGCTATTTGCCGACTTCGTTAAGTGATTCAGAGCATTCGCATTGGATGCGCGATTTCGGATTCCCATCCATTGGCTGCGCCCTACCACAAAATGACATGATAATTGCCGATGAGCAAGGTAACGAGGTCGCACAATCCGAAAAAGGAGAAATTGCGATTCGTGGATACAATGTCATGAAATATTATTATGATAACGACGAAGCGAATGAAAAAACTTTTTCCTACGGCTGGTTTCGCTCTGGCGACGAAGGATTCTATGAACTTGATGCGAATGAAAATAAATATTTCTTCATCACAGGCAGACTAAAGGAGTTAATCATCCGTGGTGGCGTAAATCTTTCACCGCTCGAAATTGATGAAGTCATCGCTCGGTGCCCAGGTGTAAAAGCCGGAATCGCAGTCGGCTTCGAGAATGATTTTTATGGCGAAGAAGTAGGAGCACTCGTACAAAAGCTACCTAACACGGAGATAACGGAGCATGATGTACTTTCATTTTGTAAAGAACACCTACCATTTGCTAAGGTGCCGAAAGTTGTAGTTTTTGGAGATGAGATTCCCGTTACTTCAACAGGGAAATATCAACGTAATAAATGCAAACCGCTATTTGCTAAGTGGCGCGATGTGCAGTTCAGAAAAAAATAAGCTATTGTATAACTTGAGTACGTTATGAAAAAGGGATTTCGCATTACCAATCGTGAGATAAGCTGGTTGCAATTCAACGAGCGAGTACTGCAAGAAGCACATGATGATCGCAATCCGCTCTATGAGCGGATAAAATTCTTGGCAATATATTCATCCAATCTCGATGAATTTTTCAGGGTGCGTGTCGCATCGCTTCGGAGTCTTCTCAATCTCAAGAAGGCAGAGCATAAAGATCTGGAGATTCAACCCGCATCACTCCTGAAGAAAATTCATCAGATCGTCACGGCGCAACAGGAAATGTTTGGCAAGATTTTTACAAAGCAAATCATTCCTGCTTTGCGAAAAAATAATATCTATCTTGTCGATGAAACCCAATTATCAGAAGAACAAGCCGAGCAAGTTCGCCGATATTTCTCCGAAAAAGTGTTGCCCCTGCTCAAGCCTGTCTTTACGGCAAAAACTACCATTGACCCGTTCATAAATAATCGAAGTTTATACTTTGCATTGAGTCTAATGCCTCGCGGTGAGGTAAAGATTAGTGAAGTAGCGCCGAAGGAGAGGAGTATTGAGTATTGCGTTCTGGAAATTCCTTCAGCTGACCTTCCCCGATTTTTCTTACTCGATAAAAAAGGAAAAAATCAGTATATCATGTTTCTCGATGATGTTATTCGGTTATCACTCCGCCAATATTTTGTTCGGCACGAAGTTTTAGGAGCCTACTCCTTTAAGATGACTCGCGATGCCGAGCTTCACATTGATGATGAGTTTGAAGGTGACTTACTCACAAAAATTCAAGAAGGTCTGGGGGCACGTAAAAAGGGTATGCCATCTCGGTTTCTTTATGATCCGACAATGCCACCAGATATGTTGAAGTATTTTTCGAAGTACTTCAAATTGTCTGACGACGATCTTATCCGTGGCGGACGCTACCATAATTTCAGCGACTTCATGGGTTTTCCGAACCCAGGAATCACAGGTTTAGAGAACAAGCCACAACCACCATTGCAACACCGTGACTTCGCCGAATCGCGTTCGCTCTTCCCAGTCATTGCGCAGAAGGATGTGTTATTGTTCTATCCGTATCAAACATACGATTACGTTCTACAATTTATCAATCAAGCCGCGAAAGATCCCTCGGTTATTGCCATTAAGATTACGCTCTACAGAGTTGCTTCGAATTCCAAAGTCGTTGCTGCACTTAAAGAAGCGGCAAAGAATGGCAAAGAAGTAACTGCGTTTGTCGAGATCAAGGCACGCTTCGATGAAGAACAAAATTTATTTTGGGCTGGCGAACTCGAGCGATCAGGTGTAAAGGTACTCTACAGCTTTCCCGGACTTAAAGTCCATTGCAAACTCTGCATCGTTACTCGATTAGAGCGTGGTGAGAAAATGCGATACTGCTATCTTGCCTCTGGTAATTTCAATGAAAAAACTTCTACTATCTATTCCGACATCGCACTGTTCACCGCTGACTCACGCATCACAAAAGAGGTGAAAGAGGTTTTTCAAATATTGGGACGAAAGGAGCGACAGGCTGAGTTTGACCATATCTTAGTTGCGCCATTTACCATGCGCAAATTTTTTGAGAAGCGAATCGAGAAGGAAATAAAATTTGCTAAAGAAGGTAAACGTGCTGAAATAATAATCAAACTTAATAGCCTCGAAGATTCTGAAATGATCGAAAAGCTCTACGAGGCAAGTAATGCTGGAGTAAAAATTAAGATGGTGATCCGTGGCATCTGCTGTGCTATTCCCGGAGTGCCAGGGATGAGCGCGAATATCAGAGCCACAAGTATCGTTGATAGATACTTAGAACATGCTCGCATCTTTATTTTTCACAACGGTGGCAATGAACGATACTACGTGGCAAGTGCTGATTGGATGACGAGAAACTTGAGCCATCGAATCGAGACAGGATTTCCGATATACGACGAGTCTCTTCAAAAGGAAATCAGGCAATTCATTGATATTGAGTTGAAAGATAACGTGAAAGCAAGAACAATTGCAAAAGGACGAAATAATAAATACCGCAGAGTCGCTCAAGGTACCGAAAAAATTCAATCGCAAATTGATTTCTATAAATATCTTAAGACGAAGCACAAAACGAATGCATAGTTTTTCTCGACTCATCAAGCCTTCTCTTCTTGTCATAGTTCTGCTGTGCTCCGTACACACTTCTTATGCAAGTGATACTACTTCAATCAAGCGCTCGTTTTTTCAGACTATCGGAGACGACGTACTTATCTTTGGTGAAGACCTTGGCGCGTATGTCACTGCTCCGCTTCATTACACTGCGACAAATTGGGGACAAGCCGCATCTATTCTCGGGACTACCACACTTCTGATGGGAGCTGATCCCTGGGGCAGGGAGCAAGCACAAGCCGCATCGCATTCATCTGGATTTCAATCTTACATGACTGCAAGCCGGCAATACGGAGAGTTAGTAATTGCAGGAGGCTTGAGCGGTGCGACTTATTTAGGGGGTCTCTGTTTCAATGAACGCTCACTTCGCCTTACAGGTAGAGAGTTGATTGAAGGTTTAGCGTATGCCGGAGTGACGACAACAATTCTGAAAATCATTATCGGAAGGTCACGACCATTCACGGGTGATGGCGCGTATTCATTCAAACCATTTCAAATCAGTGACAGTCGAAATTCACTTCCTTCAGGACATACAACGGTTGCATTCACCGTCTCTTCGATTTTAGCCAGACGAATTAATAATCCAATTGCTACTGTTTTACTTTACTCGGCGGCGACATCAACGGCGTTCTCTCGGATGTACCATGATAAGCATTGGCTGAGTGATACGTTCTTGGGAGCAGCTATCGGCACAACGGCTGGATTTTTTGTAACCGGAAGAGACTTTGAGCGCGACAACAATACCGAGCCCAAATCGTCAAGCCTTGAGATCACTCCATACTTCGGAGGAATCGCAGCGCAATACCGATTCTAATTTTAGCGAGAGCTTCCGCCTGCTGTTGGTTCTTTTGCAGGAGCTACTTCCATAACGCTTCCAAGACTTTGCAATCTTGTATTCGGAAGATTTTTCATCTCATTATGCGTAACTATCGTATCAATGAGCATGTAATCTTTCGCTTGCTGTGGCGTCATGTAATTATCACGCTCGGAGTCCTTAGCGATCTCTGTGATATCTTTACCTGTATGATTCGAATAGATCTGGTACAACTCCTGGCGAGTCCGCATCATTTCTCTGGTGTAGATCTCAATATCAGATGCCTGACCTTGTGTGCCACCGAGAGGCTGATGGATCATGATGCGTGAATGAGGCAATGCGGCGCGCTTACCAGCAGCGCCACCAGCTAAGAGGAGCGATGCCATCGAAGCTGCCATCCCCATGCACATCGTTGCGCACTGAGGCTTGATATATTGCATCGTATCATAGATCGCAAGTCCTGCTGAAACAGAGCCTCCGGGTGAGTTGATGTAAATATTAATATCCTTATCGGGATCTTCGGATTCCAAAAAGAGAAGCTGAGCAATGATGAGTCCGCTGATTTGGTCATCGATCGGAGTGCCAATAAAGACAATGCGCTCCTTCAAAAGGCGCGAGTAAATATCGTAAGCCCGTTCCCCACGTGATGTCTGTTCGACAACCATAGGTACAAGTGCATTCGTAAATCCGCCGCTAAATTGGCTTGTAAGACTGTGGTAGGTGTTCGTAAAAAGATCGTTCATGGTAAAAATAATTTGTGATGTAGTATACACCGATTCGTCAGGTTCTGTTTCATAAAGAAATGTAGTGTAGAACTCGTCTCCAAGCTTGTTAATCAGCCAATTGCTTCTCGACGATTTTCATCTTTTCTTTTAATCT
This sequence comes from bacterium, assembly GCA_037143335.1. Lineage (GTDB taxonomy): Bacteria > Bacteroidota > Ignavibacteria > Palsa-1295 > Palsa-1295 > PALSA-1296. The sequence continues at coordinate 53,695 of JBAWZA010000015.1, forward strand.
TGCTACGAGTTTTTCGGACTTGACGCGTTCTTTGATCTCGTCGTTACCGAGGTAGTACTTTAGGATGTTTTCTTTTTCAATTCCGTATTGCGCGGCATCTTTCTCGGCAAGTGCGGTGAGGTCTTCTTCTGTTGCTTCGAGTGCTTCGGCTTCAACTAATTTATCGCGCAAGATGAGCCACTTGCCTCTGGTCTCGGCATTATTCCAACCGAGTTTGCGATATTCTTCTTCATTGAGACCGTAGTCTTCGGGATAACCACGACGCTTGTTCTCATCTTTCACCTCCTGAATCATCGAATCCAGAAGTGTGTGAGTAATCGTGCGTGGAACCTCGAACTCATGTAATTTCAGAAGTGCGTTCACCATGTTTGATTCGAGTGCTTCTGTTGAACGGCGCTTGGCATTTTCTTCAAGTTCTTCACGAATCATTAAGCGAACTTCAAGCTCGGTTGCGGCTTTATCGCGACTGATTTTTTTCGAAAATTCTTCCGTCATCTCAGGAAGAATAACTTTTTCAATCTTATTGATCGTGATACTTACAAGCACATCTTTCTTTGGAATCGCAGGATCGTTGGATGTTTTTGGAAGTGTGATCGAGAATGTCTCACCTGTCTTCTTGCCAATAAGTGCATCGCGCAACTCTGGCACAATCTGCGGATCACTTAAGTACAAATCATTCGCTTGCGGTGGGTGGATGTGTCCGTGCTCATCCTCTTCCGTTTCTGCAAATGTGATATTTACTATCGTCTCATTATCTTTAATCTCCGTCTCCTCTTCGCGAGTGGAGAAATTGAATCGGAGATAGTGCAACCGTTCGTCAACATCAGCATCGTTTACAGCGGCGACAGGTTGCTCGATTTCCGTACCTGCATACTCTTTGAGTTCAAACTCTGGCTTAACTTCATAAGCAATCTTGAAATGCGCGCCTTCACCATGATGGCGATGAAGATCCGTCATAACAGGTCTGCCAATTGCCTGAAGTTTTTCGGCTTCAGCATACTCCTGAAATTTTTCCTGCGCAATCTTTTCGAGAGCATCACCTTCAATCGCATCACCATGCAATTTCTTCACTACAGACATCGGAGCCTTGCCGGGTCTGAATCCAGGAAGTGAAAGCTTCGGACGCGTAGACCGATAAGCATCATCGAATGCCTTTACTACTTCTTCTTCGCCAATGAAAATTTCCAGTTCACGAAGAACCTGCGACTTGTTTGTTACTTTAGCTTCCAAAATGTGTTTATTAGGTGTTGTGAGTTGTTTAGTGCCGGAGACAGGACTTGAACCTGCACATGTCACCATACCAGATCCTAAGTCTGGCGCGTCTGCCAATTTCGCCACTCCGGCAATCGGGAAGGCCGTTTTAATGGGTTTCCTTCCAAAATGGAGTGTGAAAACACCTCAGATGCCAACAATGTTGCACTCCTGAGAAATGGAACATTTCCTTCCCGTAGTGGCTTTGTATTTAATACTATTGAGTGTTGTGACATTCGTTACTGCTGGTATTCATCCTCGGATGAAGTTAATTTTTTTTGGGAGTTCTACATCCATGATAAAACGACTACTATTTGTTTTGGGTATTTTGGTTTGTTCGGGTTCAGCGTTTGCTCAGTGGAGTTCGGACTCGACGGTGAATACGCCCGTTTGTACCGCACTCGGATCACAACAAAATCCTCAAGCATGTGCTGATAATGCAAATGGAATTATCATTGTATGGGAAGATTTGCGCAATGGCAATTTTGATATTTACGCCCAGAAACTGAATTCCAATGGTGTCCCTCAATGGACGATCAACGGAGTTAATATCTGCAACTCCTTAGCAGCGCAAACAGCACCGGTTATTTGCACCGATGGCGGTGGCGGAGCATACGTAGCATGGAAAGATACTCGCACAGCCGCAAACGGCACAGATATTTTTGCGCAGCATATTAATTCTGACGGATCGCTTGCCTACGGAGCTTCCGGAGCTGGAGTAGCAATTACGAAAGATGTCGGTCCCCCGGATAATCTCACAATTTGCTCTGACGGAAATGGAAATGCGTTTGTCGCATGGCAAGATAGCCGTTCAAGCATTTCACCATCGTCAACCCGACCTGATATTTGGATGAATAAGCTCACTGGTGGTGGTGTAGCGTGGGGCGATCAAGGCGTTGGCGTGATTTCACAAACTCTTCAGCAGACTTCCCCAAAAATTGTCAGCGATGGAACCGGTGGTTGCTTTCTCGTTTGGGTTAATGGCGGATTACCTGCGGCATCAATATGGGCTAATAGAATTAATGCCAACGGAAGCCCACAGTGGGCTTCGCCAGGCGTACAGGTATTTGGAGTGACAAGTGGAAGTCTGAATGCCTCGAAAGATCCTCAAGTCGCACGTGATGGAAGCCAGTTATGTGTGACGTGGGAGCAGAATAATACTGATAATACTGTGAAGGGTCTGAATATTCTTGCTAACCGCATAAAGTCTGATGGTACATTGCTGTGGGGAAACTCCACAGCTGGATCTGAAATTTCTACAGATTGGGCTGGCGATCAAATCAATGCCGTCGTCTTTCCCGATGACTCCGTTGACGCATCAGGCAACGGTGGCTTGCTTGTGGTTTACGAAAATTACATTTCATCGCGTGACATTGTGATGACAAGGCTCATGCCTGACGGTATTTCGTTGAAGCCTGCGGTTCCGAATCAACTCTTCGGTGTATGCAACATGACCGGTGATCAGTCTGCGCCAAAAGCAGTGAAGACTGCGAATAGCGAGGTGTTGATCGTTTGGAATGATAATCGCAATTCTGTGAATTCAACTCCGTACTCATCTATCTACGCTCAACGTTGCGACAAGACACCGAAGCGCTTGATGGGACCACTGCCTTCGTTCTCGTCGTGGGGAGTCGCAGTTAGTAATAAAGTTGGTGGGAATGCAGATCAGGTACAACTTGTCTCTCGCACGAACGGCGCGATAGCAGTCTGGCGTGACGGCAGAAATGCGACAACCGATATTTATGCCCAACTCATTTTCAAAGATGGCTCGCTTCCGATTGAACTATCGAATTTTTCTCTTCGCTCATCAGAAGTCGGAAAGGTAATTGTTGATTGGCAGACAGCAAGCGAAAAAGATAATGCAGGTTTTGAAATTGAGCGGAGACTTATCTCTGATGCTTCGGCATCAAATGCATATGAAATAATTGGTTCATATCAAAATGAATCGACGCTTCGTGGAGCAGGTTCGTCGAACGTCGAGCGAAATTATTCATTCATTGACCAACCCGGCAAAGGAGGAGTGTATGAGTATCGCTTGATAGATATTTCTCTTGATGGCGAACGCATCACCCATGAGCCGAAATCTATCGAAGTTGGAAAGAGTATATTGAATGTACATTCAGTAGGAGCCTCACAACCGAATCCTTTCTTTGATAAGACGCTAATCCCACTGACGTTAGCCTCTGATGCTATCGTGAGCGTTGAAATCTACGACGTGTTAGGCAGAGTAGTAGTAACACCTTATCACAATGTGCCGATGAGTGCAGGCACACATCAGTTGACCGTAAACTCAACTGGTCTCGGTGTAACAGGAAATTATTCCTGCCTCGTCACCGTGACAGATTCACGTACTGGAGAACCCATATACACGAACCGTCAATCTCTTATAGTTAATCGGTAAACCAATGGCACGGGTTATGCGTGCAAAGCCTGAGTTACTTTATTCGCGGCATCGGTAAGTCCTTTTGCCACGAGGAAATTCATTCCGCTTTGCTCTAAGATCTTTCCTGCTTCGATAGCATTTGTACCCTCTAAGCGCACAACGATCGGGACGTGTGGCTTGACAACACGTGAAGCCTCGACGACTCCAGTTGCGACTCTGTCGCACCGAACAATTCCACCAAAGATGTTGATGAGGATTGCCTTTACGTTCGGATCGCTCAAGATAATTCTGAATCCTGCTGCTACCGTCTCTGCATTTGCTCCGCCCCCAACGTCGAGGAAGTTCGCAGGATCGCCACCGGCAAGTTTGATAATATCCATCGTGCCCATCGCAAGCCCTGCACCATTGACCATGCAACCAACGTTGCCATCGAGTTTGATATAATTCAAATTTGATTTTGATGCTTCAACCTCAAGTGGATCTTCTTCATCAAGATCACGAAGCGCCGCATATTCGGGATGGCGATACATTGCATTATCATCAAAATTTACTTTCGCATCTAATGCAATCATTTGTTGCTCTTTTGTGAGCACAAGTGGATTGATCTCGAAGAGAGAAGCATCTGTTTCTTCGTATGCTTTGTAGAGAGCCTTAATAAATTTCACGCATTGCTTGAAGGCTTCACCAGAAAGACCCAGAGCGAATGACAACTCACGAGCCTGAAACTCGCGCAATCCTTCGGTTGGGTGAATGAAGACCTTTATGATCTTCTCTGGATTCTCTTCGGCTACTTTTTCGATCTCCATTCCGCCTTCGGTAGAAACCATGATACAATTTCTGCCTGAGGCGCGATCGAGTACGATACCAGCGTAAAATTCTTTCTCAATATTTACACCCTGTTCAACGAGCAAACGCTTTACCAATCTTCCTTCAGCACCTGTCTGATGTGTGACAAGTGTCATGCCGAGTATTTGGGATGCATACTCGCGAACTTCATCGATATTTTTTGCAACTTTCACTCCACCGCCCTTGCCTCTGCCACCAGCATGGATTTGAGCCTTGACAACGGAGACCGCAGTCGGTAATTTTTTCGCGGCAGCAACTGCTTCGTCAACAGTGTAAGCAACGTAACCTTCTGGAACAGGCACACCAAATTTCTTTAAAATATCTTTTCCCTGATGTTCGTGGATTTTCATTCGATCGGTATCTTATGTATAAGTAATGGGTGCAAAAATACGAAGAAATAGGGCGGAGAGGTGGAAATATCGGGTATTCAGGCTTTAATCCTCCGCCTTTTGAAGTCGAAGACTCGCCGAGGAGAGGCGGAGGAATTGGGTACAACTACCTTATAAACTTAAACTCCACTCTCCGATTCAGTGCTCTGCCTTCGTCGGTGTCGTTCGAGGCAACAGGCAGTGCTTTGCCATAACCTTTGGCGGCGAGCATATCTTTATTGCAACCAATACTGACTAAATATGCAACCACCGATTGCGTGCGCTTTTTGGAAAGTTCGAGATTATAGGCGTCTGATCCTTTATCATCTGTATGTCCACCGATTTCTGTACGGGCATCCGGATTCTTTTTCAATATCTCTGCAAGACGCTTGAGTTCAGCATAGGATTCGGTTTTGAGTTCTGCTTTGTCATATTCAAAGAAAATATTATTAAGCCTGACTGCCGTCTCCTTTTCGCGCATAGATTTAATCGAGACTAATGTAATATTTTCTGTGAGATGCACAGCCTCCGTCTTGCCAGAAAGGTCAACGCTTTTTGAGACAGGGTAATAACCTTGTTTCTCGGCGTAGTATCCATAATTTTTTCCGAGTGGCAATGTAATAAAATAATCACCCGTCTGAGGATCGCTCTTCAACTCGCCGACATTCCGAAGTGATGAGAGATCATCCCATTTAATAGCGGCATCAAGTTTGTTGCCGTTCTCGTCAGTGACTTTGCCGGTAATGACAGCCACTGGCGCAGGTTTGGCGGCGGCGGTAAGTGACATACTATAAATATCACCCTGTCCGTTACCATCTGGGCGATTATCCAAACTGAGATATGCTGTCATGCCATCAGTCGAAACTCTATATCCAAAATTATCTGCGCCGTTATTTATTTCTTTCCCTAAGTTCACAGGTTCACTCCACTCCGTCCACGAATCTTCTTTGAGGCGAACAGACTTGTAGATGTCTGTCATGCCAAGACCGGCGTGACCATCCGATACAAAATAAAGCGTCTTACCATCGGGATGTAAGTAGGGTTTGCGTTCGGAGTAAGGAGTGTTCACCGTCGGTCCAAGATTTATAGGCTCACCCCATTCATCGCCATTTTTAAATGAGATATAAATATCTGTGTTACCTGCATTGTCACCATGGAAGAGTACACCTTTTTCGTGATACTCGCCAACCCCGCCCTTACGGTCCGAAGTAAAGATAATCGCTTTACCGTCGCTTGTCATAAAGCCATCTGATTCGAAATCCTCTGTGTTGACAGGTTTTGGTAGATGCTTCACAACATCCCATTTACCGTCGGCATCTTTATCAGAATAAAAAATATCACCACTACCGAAGCTTCCATCATAATTTCCGAATAAGAATATTCTGCTGCCGTCGGCGGATATTCCGTTCACGGATTCACTGCTCCGCGTATCAACATTCTTCCCAATATAGATTGCATCGGTCCAACTCCCATCATGGTATTCAGAGAGCATCACATCTTCGTCCGATTTTTCATTTTCATCAGGATTATCTCTGGTAAAATATAACTTCATTCCATCGGCGCTGATGACGGGACTAAACTCATCTCTACTGGTATTCACACCCGAACCGAGATTCTTAAGTGTTAGGTGTTCGATGGGTGCTTCAAGGATTTCGATAATCTTATCAAACCGATTTTGCATCGCAGGAAATTTGGGTTTATATTTTTTGAAAATATCAATAGCACTCGACCAATCACCTTTCTTGATCGGGTGATATGCTAATCGTTGAACTGCAACAAAGGCATCTTCCGAAGGGGCCTCCTTCTCGGCGTACTCTACATACTCGTGATAGTTATCATCGTTCGGAACACGCACTAAATTGGGCTGTGCAAAGGAAAGTGACACCGTGAAAAGTATGAAAAGAAATACCGTGATACGTGAGCGCATAGTGCAAGGTGTTGTGAAAAAAATTATTATTACAAAAATACGTACAATTTGCAACGAGCGCTCCAAGCGCTTCAAAAAACGCTCCCCGTGAGTCTTCGACTTGAAAAAGGAGTGGGGATTTTTTGGGACAAAAAAAAGGGCACACTATGTGTACCCTTTTTCCATCTCCGTTTTGGAGTTATTAATTTTTATGGATCTTCGCTATCGCTCCGATGCCGCCAGCTAATGCAAGTTCTTCATCATGCTTGGCTTTGCGATGACGCTCTTCGTCAACGTTATAGCCTCTGATCCGAGCGTACTCGATGAGCTTCGAACGCAACAGTTTTCTGCCGCGGTGAAGTCTTGAACGTACCGTACCGATAGGGCAATCGACGAACTCGGCAATTTCCTCGTAGGTGAATCCTTCGATGTCACACAGAATGACAACCGTGCGGAAATCCTCAGGCAATGATTCGACTGCGCGAGTCAGATCGTCATCTAAAAGATTACGATACAGACGTGCTTCCATATCGTTCGGGTCAGTATATTCCGAACGGATGGTGTTGTAAAAATTCTGAATGTCCTCGTAATCAACTTTATCCGGTTCTTTCGATTCCTTACGATAGATGTTGATATAGGAATTCTTCATGATGCGGAATAACCATGCCTTACAATTCGTGCCGGGTTCGAACTTATCCCAGAAACGATATGCCTTCATGTAGGTCTCCTGGAGGAGATCATTCGCATCATCGGGGTCGCTTGTCATGCGGAGGGCAAAATTAAACAACGCCGTAACGTGCGGCATAGCCTCGCGCTCGAAATCGCGATGCCGCTCACGAAGAGTCTTATCATCCAAGGTGTTTGCCCGGATCATCTCTTCCTCTCTCTTCCCGTCCCTCATCTTCACGCTTTTATCCTTTATCATAATATCTTTTTTTTCGGGCTCGGGTCGGGATTTATTCTCTTCCCCACCTGCGTTATTATCTTGCTATGGCGGGTTATGACAATTTCCCCGAACATAGGAATGCAAAGATACGACATTTTGCACACTTCTCCACGAAAAACGTTCCTGCGCAATTGCCTTTTTGAGCAGTTTTAAGGAGTTTTCCACATTCGTATTCGATTTTTCACTCCCAAAGTTTCGTTTTCCACGAAATCCCGAATTATCTCCCGCATTAGTATGACACCGAAATCCGGATTTTGTCACAAAATATTTGCGATTATGAACAAGAATTCATAAACCACTTATGCACCATCATGTAGATGTAAAACACTTCAGGAGAACCCAAGTAACAAAACAAGCCAAATTATCTCAATTCTGAGCGATTACGCGGTGTTTGTGTCCCGCTTCGAGGCAGGGGTGATCGGTAGGGAGGAATTTGCCGGGGTTGAGCAGCCCATCAGGATTAAAGACACCTCTGAGACGTGACATCATCGCTAAGTCCGATTCAGAGAACATCCATCCTAGTGCCTCTTTCTTTTCGATACCTACTCCGTGTTCACCGGTAATCGAACCATTTTTTCGGAGGCATAACTTCAAGATGTCTTTGCTTGCTTCGAGAACACTTCTTACACTCGCTGGATCTTTTTCATTATATAAGATCGCTGGATGTAAATTGCCATCGCCTGCGTGAAAAATATTCGCAATGCGAAGTCCATGCTTTTTTCCAATGAGTGAAATTTCCTCCAGCACTTCAGGTAATGCATAACGTGGTATCACTCCATCTTGCGTGTAATAACTTGGACTCACTCGACCCAATGCACCGAATGCTTTTTTGCGTGCTTGCCAAAGTGCGGTGCGTTCGCTTGCATTTGCGGATGTTCGGATATTTCTCGAGTGATGAGTCTGCGCGATAGACACCACTTCTTGGGTAAGTCTCTCTAAGGAAGATGTTCTTCCATCAAGCTCAATGATGAGTAGCGCGCCAGCATCAGTCGGAAAACCTAACTTGAATGCTGCTTCGAGTGCATCCAATACTTCTGCATCTATCATCTCAAGCGCAGCTGGCACTATGCCTGCACTGATGATGGCGCTCACCGTTTCGGATGCATCTCGCACAGTTGCAAAATCTACGAGTAATGTTTTCACTGCTTCAGGAATCGGGGTGAGTTTTACTTTCGCCTTCGTGATAATTCCAAGCGTGCCTTCACTTCCGATCATCAGCGATACAAGCGGTGCGCTTGCATCTGAATTATCAAGCCAGATCTTTTTTCCACTGGGAAGAATAACTTCTACTCCGAGAATATGCTCGGCTGTCGCACCATATTTCAAGCAATGAGGACCGCCGGCATTCTCGGCAATATTCCCTCCGATAGTCGAAGCCGAACCACTCGATGGATCGGGAGCGAAATGCAATCCGAATTTTTTCACTTCCTTCGAGAGTCGTTCATTCACAACTCCTGCTCCGACAATCGCCCAACGTTTCTCTTGATTAATTTCGAGAATCACATCAAGCCCAGATGTTACGATCATTACACTCTCGCCACATGCAAGTGCACCACCGGATAATCCCGTCCCTGCGCCACGTGTGACAAATGGAATTTTCTCGGCATCGCAATACTGAACGATCTGCTCGATCTCCTCCGAACTTTCGCATAGCAAAACAAGCGACGGTCGAAATTTTTCGAGCGTCACTCCATCAGCATCATAGCAAAGCCTATCCGCCTCGCGATGGAGAACCCGAGACTCAGGAAGATATGCAAGAAATTTTCGGTGGTCTATCATGCTATTGTTATCAGTACAAAGATACCACCGCATGAATCCATCCCCACTGAAACTCTGTTGAGGGATTCGACTATAATGATCATATGTCAGAAAAAGGAAATATACTCTGGGTTGATGATGAGATAGATTTGCTGAGGCCGCATATTATGCTCCTGGAGCAGCGCGGGTACTCCGTCCGCACCGCAACCAATGGCCACGATGCTATTGCTATGCACCTCGAATCCCCCGCCGACCTTATTTTCTTGGATGAGATGATGCCCGGTTTGGGCGGACTCGAAACCCTCAATGAAATAAAATCCAAATCCCCCGCAACGCCTATCGTGATGGTTACCAAATCCGAAGAGGAGGATCTGATGGAGCAGGCGATCGGCAAGAAAATTTCGGATTACCTCACCAAGCCAGTGAACCCGACACAGGTCCTACTTGCTGTCAAGAAATTTTTAGAAGGTAAACAGATTCTTGGCGAAGCCGTGAGTCGTGATTACACGCAAGAGTTTGCGCGCATGTCATTCAACTTGATGAATGCCGTAACGGCTCAGGATTGGATTGACATGTATGTGAAGCTCGTGAATTGGGAGATGGAGCTTGATGAGCATGGCGGACTGGGGCTTGCGCAAACACTTGCAGATCAGAAACGCGAGATGAATTCAGAGTTTGCAAAATTTTTTGAGCGCAATTACAAACGCTGGGTCGAGACGATCTATACACCGGATAATGCCGCTAACCGCCCTGCTCTTTCGCCTGATGTAACTGAAGAGTGGGTGATTCCTACACTCAAAGAAGGTAAGCAGAATGTGATTTATTTTGTCATTGATTGCATGAGGCTCGATCAATGGAAGGTGATGGAGCGCGAGATCAGAAATTTATTTAAGATCACAACCGACTATCATTTCGGTATTATTCCGTCAGCTACACCGTATGCTCGGAATGCGATTTTCAGCGGGCAGTTTCCATCCGATTTCGGAAAAACATTTCCTGACACATGGACTTCAAGCGATGATGAGCATTCGCAAAATAAAGACGAAGCGCAGATGCTCAAGCTGCTCTTAGAGAGAAGAAAAGTAAAGCTACGGAGCGACCTCAGGTATATCAAAATTATCGACAGAGATTTCGGCGCTGGTATTGCACAAAACATTGCAACAACGGCGCGCAATCAATTTACGGCAATTGTCGTGAACTTCGTGGATATGCTTGCCCATACGAGAAGTGATTCTCCAATCTTAAAAGAAATTGCACCGGATGAGAGTGCGTATCGCTCGCTGACGCGCTCATGGTTTCAGCATTCGAGTTTGCTTGACATGTTCCAATCACTGGCAAAAATTCCGAATCTGAAAATCGTGATCACCACCGATCATGGCTCGATCCGCAGTCTGCGGGGCGCAAAGGTGATGGGCGATAAAGAGACATCAACGAGCTTGCGATATAAATACGGACGCAATATCAAATCCGAAGAGAAGCAAGCGATGTTTATCAAGAAGCCTGAGGAATACAAACTTCCCTCACGTGCAGTGACTACTAACTACATCATTGCAAAGGAAGACTATTATTTTGTGTATCCGACGGACTATCACAAATACTTAAATCATTATAAGGATACATTCCAACACGGCGGAATTTCGATGGAGGAATTGATTCTGCCTGTCATCACACTGGAGACCAAATAATTTATGCAAGAGAAATATCTTTTTCATCGTAGAGTTCGGCAATTCTTGTTGGCGCTCGGGCTTATCGTTTTTCTTGGTGGGCACTCCTCCGTGGCAATTGCACAGCAAGATAATCAATACGTTGCCAAAGCAAAAGTATTTTTTGATGCGATGGAGCATGAAAAATTTCATGAGGCATATCAATTGCTTGATTCATCTGTGCAACGAGTGGTGAGCGAAGAGCAAAGCAAGGGTGGGTGGAAACATATCCGGAGTAAGTTCGGAGCATTTCGCACAATCATGAAAAGTCGCACCGAAGAGTTGAAGCCCTACATCGGCGTGTATCTCACGCTTCGCTACGATAGCGCGCTCATTGATCTGAAAGTTGTCTTTAAGGACAAGGCAGCTATTGTCGGATTCTTTTTTGTTCCACCACTTCAATATACCATGCCCCCGTACGCCGACACTTCGAAGATGACTCAACGCAGAGTCGAAGTGAAGACAGGCGATTTTACTTTGGGTGGTTTACTTACCTTACCACGTGAAGGAAGTAATTTCCCAGTTGTTGTCATGGTGCACGGAAGCGGACCACATGATAGAGACGAGACGATAAAAGACAACAAACCATTTGCCGACCTTGCTTACGGACTGGCAACGATGGGAATTGCATCTATCCGATATGACAAACGCACATTTATTTACGGCGCGAAGAGTTCGTCCACGCCAGCAACTATTACACTTCAATCCGAAACAGTTGACGATGCAGTCAGTGCACTGAAGCTTGCGCAGAAAATCAAGGAGATTGACCCTAAACAGATTTATCTGTTGGGACATAGTCAAGGAGCGCTCTGTGCTCCACGTATCGCCAAAGCGACACCCTTCATCGCAGGAATCATCATGCTGGCTGGTAATGCCAGAGCGTTCGAGGATGTGATCGCAGATCAGATGGCATTCTTACTTCCACAGCAACTTCCGAAAAAGCAAGCGGATTCGGTCATGGAAGTAGTGAACAAACAGATTGCACGAGTGAAGAAAGGTCCTATCAGTGACGAGAACGGAAAACTTCCGTTAGGGCTTCCGGCAGGCTATTGGAAGGACCTCAAGAGTTATGATCAAGTTGCTGTTGCAAAATCGTTGCCGATGAAAATGCTTTTTCTTCAAGGCGAGAAGGATTACCAAGTCACGATGACTGATTTTAATCTGTGGAAAAAGAGTCTTGCATCGAAATCAAATGCATCGTTCATTTCCTACCCAGGATTTTTCCATTTGTTCTTCAAAGGCGAAGGTAAGCCATCGGACTATGACAAAGATGGTCACGTTGATAAAAAAGTCATTGACGATATTTCTTCTTGGATAAAGAAATAATTTTTGATGTCAGCGGAAGAGAATCAGATCATAACGACTACGAGCACTGCCGAGACCATTGCATCTGGCGAATCATTTGCACGTAGGTGGCTGACTGCTGGAGCTGTTGTCTTGCTTCGAGGTGAACTTGGAGTAGGCAAAACACAATTCACAAAAGGAATTGCTCGGCACTTCGGACTTGATGAGAATGAAATCGCATCGCCGACGTACTCACTCGTCAATGAGTACGAAGTTCATACGCACGGTGTGGAAAAATTATTTCATCTTGATTGCTACCGTTTCGAAAAGCCTGAGGAATTACTTGAGCTTGGTGTAGAAGAATACCTCTTGCCTCGAAAGGACATCACGATTATCGAATGGCCGGAGCGAATAGAAGCCTATCTACCTAGCAAACGGATTGAAGTACGATTTGAAGTACTTAGTCCAACCCAGCGTATCATAACAATTGAGGTAAAGCACTAAAATGATCCTCACTCTCGATACATCGCTTGCTGATCTCCATATCGGACTATTCTCGGTTGAGTGTTCGTTGCTTGCGGATTTTCATCACATCACAACTCCCGATGAGCGCGGAATTCACGACGCGCTAGTTGCCCAAAGCACAGCGGAGATACTCATGTCCGTTTCAAAGTCAGCTTCAGAGATTTCGAAAATTGCAATTGTCAACGGTCCTGGGTCTTTTACGGGGCTTCGTATTGGATTATCGTTTGCGAAGGGACTCGCCTTCGGATCAGGCGCGACGATTGTGCCACTGCGTGCTCATGCGATTATGCGATACGCGTTTGAGAAAAAAAATCCAGCTCATTCAGAGATTGATGTGATCTACCCAGGCTACGAGCGAACATCAGTGTACCTTTCGACTCGTAACAATCCCGATGAAATTACATACACAGAAAATGCGAAGCTCCACTCACTCGGAATTCAGAAGGCTCTGGCATTGCCTGCGACCGAAGTCGAAGGAATCGAGTGTATCGCCCAGCCGATTGATTTGCTTGCGATGGCACAGTTGGCTGTGACACAACAAGGATTTTCGGGCATAGGTATCGGCGATCTGGAGCCATTTTATGGCGCAGACTTCAAGACAAATGCAGTTTAGAACATGCAGATTATTTGGAACAGACTTGCACGAATAGGCATTGTAAGATAGATGAAGAACCGAATTTTTCTCATACTACCAGTGGTGCTCCTTATAGCCGGCTGTTTGCCCGATGCCATTGACGGTCCGCAAATTGTCCCGCGAGTTGTCTATCAGCCTGATGCGCTGTATTATCGGTGTCTGACGGGTACGCAGAATCTTGAAATACGTTGGAATCCCCCTGCTTCAGATACTCAACAAAATTTCAAGGGATACTACGCAATCTTGTATCTCTCCGATGCGAGTTCATCTTTCGGCAGTAGTAACGCCATTGACACAGTTTTCTTACCTCCGCTTGATTCGATTCATGTTCCGAAAACAGATACATCATGTATTTTTTCTGGCAAAGTTACTCAAGGCGGGCGATATACCGCGCGTGTGTGGGGCGAACGGTACGAAGACCCGAAGCATCCCGACTCACTCGTCCTATCACAATATCCCGTCGAATTAAGCTTTTACTTTGATTCGCGTGCGGTACTTGCACCTACTGAAATGTATGCGTCGAGCGCCAGCGGGTCAAACTTAGTAAATATTTTCTGGTCACCAAGTTCATCCGAAATTGCAAAGCAGATTGGGCTGGCTGGGTATATAATCCGTTATAAAGATCCGAATAATAAAGCGGCACCATTAACATATTTCTCCAGAATTCCCTCGGTCAGCACGGATTCGCAACTTATTGACAGGAAATACTATTCAGCGATTATCGCTGTGCCACTCGGCACAAGTCTGCCCGCGGAAAAAGAATATACGTTCTGGATCAAAGCTATTCGGAAAGATAGCGTCGAGAGTGCTGACTCGATTGGAATTACGTGGAGCGGAGCAGAGCGATTTTCTTTCGCGCCAAAAATTGATACCGGGATATTTATGGGAGGAGTGGGATTTGGATATAACATTATCCAAACAGTAACCAATGACCCCACACACTCAAAGCCACAACTTCAATTCAGTCATAGTAATGACTCGATTATCGTCCATGCTCTTAATGGAACAAAATTTTTCAAAACGATTGAGCAAGATTTTGCAACGCCGCCTGTGAAGTCCTTCCTTGATCGGACACACTATACCACTCCGCCGAAAGCGAGTGACTTTACGGAATCGCAAGTTGGGTTTTCAAATTCGTCAAATGAAAAAGGTACGATTATCTATGCTCTGCTCGGAGGTGTAAATCCAGCGAGAGTGTTGATTGTCAAAGGTGACACGACCGGCACAAGTATCGGCTACGTTCGAAGTGATCAGACGATTCAGATACAGGCAAGTTTTCAGCCGCTTGAGCCATCGCAGTTGATGTATTGGTAATAGTAGATGATGGAAGAGAAGCGATCATATCAATCACAAGCAAAAGCAACTGGCCACGAAGGCGAAGACGATGCCTGTCGGTTTTTGACCGAGCTTGGCTATCAGATAGTGAAACGAAATTTTACGTACGGAAAAGTTGGCGAGATTGATATTGTCGCGATGGATGGCGATCAGCTTGTTTTCGTTGAAGTGAAAGCTCGTACCAAAAGCAATTCTTACGGCAAGCCTGAAGATGCCGTTGATTGGCGAAAGCAGAAACAACTCAAACGCGTAGCCGAAGGATATTATCATATCAACAAACTTACCGATCAGGCATGTCGGTTTGATGTTGTCGCAGTGGATAAGACAACAGAAAAAATGGCTATCCGTCATCTCAAGACTGCATTTTATTAAACCTTCGGATAACCACACCGCACGTTCAGATGATTTCTTTCAAGCATGTCTCGTTCACCTATCCTCAATCCGAGAAGAAAACGCTGAGTGATGTATCCTTTTCGATTGACAAAGGCGAGTTCGGAATAATCCGCGGTGCAACAGGATCAGGCAAATCAACTATTCTCGAACTCTTGAGTTGCCAAAGGCGCGTTGACTCAGGTCAAATACATGTTGGTGCATTCGAACTCTCGACCATAAAACGACGTGACATCCCCAAGTTTCGTCGCTCAATAGGCTGCGTATTCCAAGATGTCAAACTCCTCGAAGAAAAAACTATTCGGGAAAATATCGCATTCGCACTCGAGATACAACGAAAATATCGTAGCAGTGAAATTACAAAAAGAACAGATGATGTGATTGAGCGACTGGACTTGAGCGAAGATGGCACAAAATTTCCTCGCCACGTTTCCGAAGGCACAAAACAGCGAGCAGCTCTTGCACGAGCATTAGTGAACGAGCCATTAGTACTGATTGCTGACGGAGCTACTTCACATCTGGACTCTGAGTCTGCCGCTGGGATGATCTCGCTCCTGACTTCGGAGCATATCCGAGGCATGACAATTCTCCTGACGGTCGTTGCTGATCCTCCTGCGGAGTTACTCCCGAAGGCAGTGCAATACTTCCGCTTGGTTGATGGCATGATTCATGCTCACTAATTGGGTCCCGCAAGAATAGTGCATAAATTTTTCCCTGTTTCAAGTAGTTCATGATTTCGTAGGACGATGTTGCATTCACAAATGTTGTTTGTGTAGGCATATACGAATAAAATTAAGACAATAATAACGAAACATATAGGTGGGTACCACAACCAAAGGAAATACAGACGGATCGGGTTTGCGCATAGGAATTGTCGTAAGCAGGTTCAATCATTCAATCACTGATGGTTTGCTTCGCGGAGCAATGCGCGCACTGATCGCTTCTGATGTGAGCGAATCAGATATTGCGGTGACCGAAGTGCCGGGAGCATTTGAGATTCCGCTTGCTCTTGATCTGATGGCTCTGAGCGAGGAATACGATGCACTCATCGCACTCGGATGTGTCATCAAAGGTGAGACAGCTCACTTTGAGTATATCTCCGATGCCGCAATGAAAGGAATCGCTCGTGCGAGTTCAGAATTTTTATTACCAATTGCATGTGGCGTACTCACATGCTACACCGAGGATCAAGCGATTGCGCGCAGCGGTGATAACGAAGAAAACAAAGGAGCCGAAGCGGCACTCAGTGCAATCGAAATGGCAAATCTTTCCTTACTTCTCGAAGAACGAATCTCACTCTCAGAATGAAGAATTTTTCAGCACCCACTTTAGGCATCTCATCGTTTCGTGTACTTCGGAGTATTACTATGTTCGTGGCAGTTCTAGCACTCTTCACGAGTGAACCAAAACTATTCGCCCAATCGCTCCATCACGGTGAATGGCGAACATACACTTCGATGTCTGGTATTACAGGAATAGCCGTTGAACGCTCAACTGGAAGTGTGTGGGCTTCGACATCAGGTGGAGCGTTTCGGTTTACTCCCTCAACGAATAATAGCTTCGAGATCCTTGCACTCCGAAACTCAGACGGTCTCTCGAATAACGAGTTAACTGCCCTTGCCATCGACTCCGGCAGCGGAATTTATTTCGGAAGCGCATCCGGTACTATTGATAGATATACGGAATCCGATGGACTTATGCAAAGCATTCGTGATATCTCGCTCTCTACTTATACGAATCGGAATATCTACCAACTCTCCTGCTTCGGCAACAGACTCTATATTGCTACAGGGTTTGGTTTGAGCATATACGATGTTTCCAAAAAAATATTCACCGAGACAATTACAAAGTTCGGAAGCCTGAGCGAGCAAGATACAGTTTTTGGTGTGACCGAAGCGAAGGACTCAATCTTCGTTCTACTCTCAAGTGCCGTAGCGAGTGCTCCGAAGAATGCACTCAATCTTCGCGATCCATCGGCATGGCATATCACTAATGCTCCAGATGGTGTCCCGCTGCATTTTATTCATTCCTATTCGGGAAAGATTGTTGTTGGGTCTGTATTGGGGATGTTTGAAGTTGTTGGTGGTGGTCTCAAAAGTATCCCTCTGAAGGATTCGATCTCCGTTGCAACGATGACAAGTTTTGGAGGTTCACTCTACGTCGTTGATAACAGAAATAATCGGATTCTCCGGAGCACAGATCTTTCTACCTTTACTACGACTGATCTCCCCACATCCAGTAATGTTCAGAGCATTACATCATTGGCTATTACAAATTCCGGGAAGCAGGTATTCGGATTCGCAATTGGTGGAATCCTCTTGGAAACTACTGCTGGTGCGCTGTCACAGAATATCTTTCCTGACGGACCTATTGATAACTACATCGTTCATCTGAACTTCGCCCAGACACTTGGCAAACTCTTTATCGCAATGGGCACCAAAGGCATTTCTGTCTTCGACGTTGGCGGGTCAAGTTGGCAACCGTTGCCTGGAGGTAGGAGCGTTGTGCCAGCAGAGAATTTTACCAGCACGTTCTATGATAGCATTCGCTTAAAGCTCTGGATGAGTTCGTTTGGTGGTGGACTCTGGAGTCTCTCCATGCCAACACTCTCATCTCCTCAGCGTTATACCTATCTTGATAATGGAATCCCTGGCTTGAATCCCGAACCTGATAAATTTACGGTCATGGGACTTGGTAATTTTGATAATCGCGGAAATTTTATTACAACGACGTGGACGACAAGTGGCAATGGGTTAGTCTCTACAAAAGATGGTGCACACTTTACTGCAACCCAACTCAATCCCCCGACTCAAACAATCTCGTACGGAGTATGTGTAGAAGATTTAGATGGGTACTTCTTCGTTGCGACCGTTGATCACCCCTCTCCGCCTTCCTACGGAATTATTGCTGTTGCTCCGAATGGTACGACCTACCCTATACCTGGGGGGACTTCAAGCCTTGCAAGTCCGAGTGTGAATGCCCTGATTGTGGATCAGGATAATGGTCTATGGTGCGGTACAAATGTCGGAATTGATGTCATCACACACTCCACAAATTTTCAAGGGCTTACACAATTCAACAAACCCCGAAGATTGGCACTGACCGATCAACAAGTCATTCATTCGATGGCTGTTGACGGCGTGGGAAATAAATGGGTGGGTACCGAAGATGGAGTGTTTGTTCTCTCTGCCGATGGCAGCGATTCACTCGCGCATTTTACCAAATCGAATTCGAACCTTATTGATAATACCGTACTATCGGTCGTTATTGATACGAAGCGAGGCGAGGCATATTTCGGAACACCGAAAGGGATTTCGCGATTGAACTCCATCTATCAAGAAGGCGAATCAGATTATTCAAAGATCAGACTCTACCCCAATCCCGTCATCCAGAATGGAGATCAGATTATCGAGTTGACAGTCTCGGGCTTGGTGGCAGGTTCGACCGTGAAGATTTACTCTGCAAGCGGAAGGTTGGTTGCAACGATTGATGGCTCTCAGACCGGATCAACCGTGATATGGAATGGGAAAGATGAGAATGGCAAGCTCCTGCCCTCAGGCGTTTATATCGTCGGAGCCGCATCGGCTACATCAACCGATTATGGTCAGACAAAATTTGTGTTGATCAGAAAGTAAGAACTGCAAAACAAAATTATTTTCGCCGGCGGTGAATTCTCTCGCTCGAATCTGCATTTAGGTAGTATGCCAAACTATGATTACCGATGTTCGTCATGCGGATACGCCGAAGAAATCTCGCAACGCATGACCGAAGCCGCACTCACGACTTGCCCGAATTGTGGCAAAGAAACATTCTCGCGTGTGATTACCGGAGGAGCTGGTGTGCTCTACAAAGGTGAAGGCTGGTACGTTACCGATTACTCTCACAAATCCTCAGGCGGAAAAGATTCGCCTACCCCTGCAACCACCACACCCGTAACAACAAAAACTGAAACTGCTTCGCCTACTTCAAAGTCCGAAGGATAGCTTAGATGTGCAGAGCCTTTATTTCAGACGATAAATCTTTCGTGTAATCGTCGAGCCGAGTAACTGGTGGATAATGATCGGACCAATATCCTTGGCATAATAAATCTGCCAATACGGAATCGGTGTGCTGCCGGCAACTCCGAATGAATACTGAACCTCAATCACGTTCGGATACTTTGTACTATCAGGCATCACAACACCGCTATTGAGCGTACCCACTATTTTTGCTGTAAGTGTGAACGGTAATTTCTGACCGTACTTCAAGACTTGACCAGCGCTCCAACTCGAATCTGGAGTAGCGATTGGCTCGGAGTGAAGCAATGTGATTGCGCCCGCTGCTGCGACATTCGAGTCTTTGATTGCAGTCGGACTTGAAGTTGATAATTGCCAAGATTTGGTACCTGATTTCGTTATGAACACTCCCAAATCCGTCGCAGCATAAAGATTCGATGAACTTGCTGTAATCTCCGAAACGCTACCCGATGCGAGTGCGCCGAGATACGTAATCGTCTTCACACCAACCGAGGTATCCTTCAGTTCGTCGGTCACTCCCTTTGCATCCGTAGCAATCACGTATTGAGAGTAGCTATCATAGGTCAACCGTGCGTTTACCTTCGATTGATCGTATAAAGACCATGTCATTCCGTCCTGCGAAAAGAGTACACCACTTGATGTACCTGCAAAAATTAAATTGTGCGGAGTAGAGACAAGGGACGTAATTGATATTGGAATAAATTTTCCTGAGTCCACAGGACGCCATATCGAGTCGGAGAGTAGATAATAAAAAAGTCCGCTATCACGCGTTCCACCAACGAGAACGTATTGTTGTTTGGTGGAGATAATTGAAAATGCCAACGATGAGAATACAGGTGTCATCTCCGATGCAGGAAGTTGAACAACGCTCTGTTTATTCTGCAAAAATTCGTACACAGTACCACTACTGGTTGCTATGTAGAGCGTATGTAATTCTGCGCTCCCACTCAACGCCGTTACACCGCCACTCAATCTCGCACTGACTGATTTCCAACTAATGCCATTACCGCTTTCATACACGAGACCACTACTTGTCCCTGCATAGAATAAATCACCCATAACGGCGAATGCACTCACAGTACCGTCAAAGCCGTTGGTCGCGGCTGTCACTGTTACCCAGTTCTTGCCTGCATCAGTCGAAACGAATAATCCTGTTTTGCCAGAGGCAAGTATCGTCGTGCCCTTTGCGATAATATGTTCAAGTGGCAGCGTATAGGTCAATGAGATTGTTCGTTCGCCACCAGTAACGGAATATCCATCAGGTAGTGGAATGAAACTATGTTGAGAGAGTCCGCTCAGACTCACTTCGGCGCTCGACGCTGAACCAGACAATGAGTCTGTGTAGGTGCCGTTATGTTCAACAAGTAAATAATTTTTTCCTAGTGAATCGAATGGTTGTATCGAACACCGAATAGTATTCTTCACCGCTCCAGTTGCCGTATCAAGCTCCTGGAATGTGAAACTCGCTATAGCATTTGTGCTACGCGGGAAAAAATATGAAGAGGCAATAGTAACGCTCAGTTGCGGGACATCAATGATGCCAGGATTGCATCCGCACATTGCGAAGCAACTGACTACGACTAATAGCGATATGATTCGAAGTTTTACCACGCCTTGAATTTTACTCCTACTCTGAGTGCATATGACGGTGTGAAAAGCATCCGACTCGCTTGATTAACAGTAACGTAACCAACAGGGTCGCTTACCGAAACGGATGCAGAGTTTGTCGTAGGTGATGTTGATGCCCACGTGCCTGACAGCGATGCTCCGACAATGAGTCCGATATTTCGCGACAAATCATATACACCGAACAAACTTGCCGAGAGAAGTGGATCAATCTGTGATGCGAATGAAGCTCCGCCTCCGATCGAACCCTCGAAACGGATTGCATCGAACGGATTCATCGTCCACCGTGCCATCGCACGAACAAATGTTTGCGAATTTGTTGCGACTGAATTTGTCGTAACCACTCGTGAAATCGAAGGTAGGTTTCCGATACTTGTTGTCCCCGGTTGAACGGTTGATGTTGTTATCAGCTCAGCAATCGCTGCTGAACCGATCTCAGCACCGACGGATAAATTTGGACTAATGATATAGTCAAAGCCACCGATAGGGGTTCCTTCCATGTGAGATGCCAGTACGTTATCACTTTGGTGAGCATTCACAAATGCAGAGCCGTAGCCATAGGAAAGTCGGATAGCAAATGGAAAGCTGCTCGGATTTTCTTCGCGATGCTTCAGCGGATTTTGCACATGACTTCCGACATTCGCATCACTTGTTTGTGCAGAGTTCGGAGTTACGGCATTCTGTGCGATTGGTTTAGGCGTCTCAATTACTTTCGGAGTTTCTTTTGGGACATCAGTTTCCTTATGAGCGACTACCGGTGCAGGAGTAGTATTTTCAGCAACATCATTCCTATTTGATACTGTCGGTGGCACTGCGTTATGAGCAGTCGGAATATCGTTGCCGTTTTCATTCACAATGTGCTCGGGTTGATGCTGTTGGGAACGAGTCGCAGTGGTATTAGCAAAACTTTCTCCCAAAGATGAATTGCTCCTCACATGATTTGCCTTCGCTACAACATGTCCGAATGTCTTAGGGATCTCGACAGAAATCGGATTCGACCCGTTCGTCACATCCGTCCTAACCGTCCCATTCCCCACGATCACAGGAGTCTGCGCGGCTGGCACACTGCCAGTCTGTTGTGCTACCTGCGGTTGCTGAGATTGTGGCAGAGCAAAGTACACCACCACTGCCGCAGTTGCGACAGCAAAACCAGTGCGCAGTGGATAAGCAGAAATGAAACTTGCAAGTGAAGCCCCAATCCGCGAAATGAAGCTTGTGCGCGACGCTTGTTGGATGAAAGCCGCACCACCAGATACCTCGTTGTTATATTCTGCAATGGCAGCAAAGCGGTCTGCCATCCGGGCTTCAAGAGCCTGAGGCACAGCATACGGTTTTTGTGCGAGTGAAGTAAGCTCGCGCAACTTGATATGCTGTTCAAGTACAACGCGCTTTTCGGGACTGACCGAGAGCGAGTGTAAAAGCTCGCCGCTTTCATTCTCGTTCAGCGTTCCATCCATGTAGTCGAGTATTTTTTGTTCAGTACTCATAATTCTTCTCCTTCAGTATTCTGCAAATCATATAATGTAGCACTATCGCGATATGCTTCATCGGTAATAACCGGTGCAAGCATTTTGCGGAGCCTTCCTTTTGCGCGGTGGATGCGCACCTTGACAATCGAAATAGTTGTGCCAGTTACATCCGCAATTTCTTGATAGCCAAGTCCATCGAACTCTCGTAAAATAAATGGCTCGCGGAATTCTATCGGCAATTTCGAGATCGCTTCTTCCAAAGCTTCTCGGAGTGAATTTTGCTCACCCAAAAATTCCGGTGAAAGACTGCGCTCAGTTGACTGTAAATGTTGGTGAAACTCGATTGTTTCTTCGGGGCGCTTCGAACGATAGACATTCAGCGCCACGTTGCGCGCAATCATGTATAACCAACCACGAACATTTTCGCCGTAACGAAATGTATCGCGCTTTTCATAGACCTTAATGAATGTCTCTTGGAATGCATCTCCGGCTTCTGCACTATCTCCGCCAAGCATACGAAGGCAGAACGTGTAGATTTCGGATTTGTATCTGGTGTAGAGTTCAGCAAAGGCTCGCTCCTCGCCGGAGCAAAATGCAGTCAAGAGTTCACGATCGCTTCGCACGCCTTTTTTCTTTGCTGTTTTGGTTGCATCAGGACGTGCAATCTCCGCACTCCGACCAGAGCGCACGGCAAACTTCGCCCCACCTTGATCCGAGGGAGCTATCGCTGTTATTGCTTGCATTCCTCAGTTTAAACACGTTCTGGAGGTGATAGTTACAGTTCAAATATGGGTTTTTTCGGCTAATTTGGGATATTTGGCAAATCAGCACCAGTAGCGCAAGCATCCCCGCAACCCCGAATCCCAGTTAGCGCGACAGGCAGGACGCAGACCGGTTGAAACGATATTTCTCATTCTGGTGGGATGGACTCTTGCTCCGTCCGTCGGTCTTATTGCTAATACGGACGGTCTAAGAGACCGTCCCACTGAAGAGCTGCACTCCACCCCCTTGTCATTCCCGCGAAGTGCCTGCCCTCGACTCGATCGGGGGCGGGAATCCATCCCCCGTTTCCAATTCGTAATTCCTAATTTCTAATTCGTAATTAAGCATTACTCATGCCGCAACTTCACCGTAACTACCGTGCCATCAGAGGCGGAGAACCTTGCATAGAGAATTTCATGCGGAAAATCTTTGCCTTGAACAATGAGTTGATTTTCTCCTTGATCGAACACTTTTTCTGTGGAGTAGTATCGCTTCCCGAGCACATCAAAGATTTCCATTTTGATCGCAACTGCTTCACGAGTAGTGAAAGCAATTTTCGTCTCAGATGTAAACGGATTCTCCAATGCACGAATATCGCTCATGATCGGTCCGAGCTTAGTATCAAAATATTTATTCACATCCGCAGGCTTTCCACGAAGAATGCCCAGGTCGAGATCGTCAAGGGTGGGCAAAGTAGAATCGAAGGGGGTGAGTGTTGGATTTTTAACACTATCTAGCCAGACAGAATAAAGTTCGTTCCAAGTTGCCGGGATTGCAGCAGTATCATAATACGCAGTTACCTTTGGACACTTATTCGAGCTTACTAAGAACTTTAGAACGGCTATGTTACCTCTCCAATCTTTTCCTCTTTGATCGTTAAACCAGCTAAATGTGTGGAGAATCTCATTTACATCTGCACAGTAATAAGTAGTATCAAGATTGTAGTAAAGCACTTTCTTTAGCCACTCTCTAAATTCCTCAAAACGGTGTATATCATTACTACGATCGGCATCTGCCTGGCCAACATCAATGAAGGAATGCCAAGAATTGGAAAGATAAGCACAATGTTCCATATAGGCGCGGATGGTATCATATTCGGCTTGGAAGTTGCTTGCTTTGCGAAGATTCTCCGCAGTAATAACAAGATGCTGACAAAGGGCATAGCCCGTATCTTCTGTTATGGATAACGTCTTATTACCTTTAGGTCTAATAATCGATTGGTTATACAAGATGTTGCATCCCTGAGTTTGAGAATAAGGAGTCCAGTAACCAGTATGGTTTGGGTTTATTATCTGAGCAGCACTCGAGTAGGTAATATTTTTGATATTAGCATCGGGCGAAGCAGTAGGCGTATAAACAGTAAAAGGTGGACTTGTGCTATTGCTGTTATCAGCCCAAAAATTGTTATCAATTTTATTATCACCTGTATTATTATTGTAGCCAATCAACACAGAAGCTACGCAGAATAATATTGCGCAGCTGGTGATTGCGATATGATATAATTTTTTATTCAAGTTTACTCTTCACCGTTTTCGACGAGGGAGTAGTGCGCCACATCCATGCACAAATATACAACATAAATTCAAGCGAACACAAATTCCTCAAGCTGAGTTAGTAGTGTACGAATAACGACTCATGAAATCGCTCAGATTCATTCTTGTCATCATTGTGCTTCTGACACAGGAGAGTTCTTCGCTTGCACAGCAAATGAAATGGAAAATCGCCGCCCCGCGAATCCTCACCCCTGCGATATTTATTGGTGGGTTGCCCGTGGAGTTCGGAGCGATAGCGTGTAAAGGAAAAATTATTCTTGCCGGATGGTCAAATCTTGTTCTCTCAACTGATGGTGGACTGAGTTGGAGAAACTTGAGCGTTCCTTTCCTTGTAAACGGCGACTATGTCATGGATGCTGCGATCTATGATGATAAAACTCTGGCAGTGATGACAGCAGGACATGGCGGATTTCTCTCCCAGAATCAGGCAGCAAGTTGGCAGAATTTTGATCCGAATGGCGGAGGATACTCCGTCGCATTCGATGGCTCGCCCACAAAATTAGTCACGACTCATAATTCAAATACTGGATACGTATCTACGAACGGTGTACTCAAAACTTTTTCGATTCCTATCATTTACGGATCAACTGTTCGCACTGCCGCCGATGGATCGCTGAGAATTTTTGGAGCTGATCCGAGTAATGCATGGCTCTTCTCGAGTTACGATCATGGGGTAAGTTGGCAGCGCGGCACTTCGCTGACGCAATCGGATGATTATTCTTTTATTATGGATCAAGTTGATCCGAAACGATGTGTCATCATAAACGAGAATTGGGTGTATAGACTCAGTGGCACCTCCAATATTTTCCTCTCCGCTGATAAAGGTGTGAACTGGACAAATCCTTACTCTCAACCACTCGGACCATTTGCTGATCTTGTCGGGGATTGTGCAACAGGTTGTCATGATTATTTTGCGGGTACAAAGACCAACGGAATTCTTCGCTCGACTGATAAGGGTTTGTCGTGGAAATCTATTGGTGGGCCTCCTTCTGCGATTGACTCGCGCGCACTAGGTGCATCGGATGATAGTAGCATCTTCGTCATTGATACCATCGGAAATATTTGGGTAACTGATCCGATTAACGGTTCGGGAAGCTCTTCGCAAGTAACTGGCGATAATTATTTTCGCGATCTCTTGATTACCACCTGCGACCCCGATGTTGTCTCGCCACTTTATTTTTATAACTCAGGTTGTACAAAGTCCACGATCTCAAAGGTTGAAATTCTTGGCAAAGACTCCGCACGATATTCGCTGGTTGGTTCATTATCTGCACCGTTTAATTATCCTGATAGTATTCGGATTCATTTCTCTCCAACCAAATCCGGAATTACTGATGGACATCTCAAGATAACGTACAGTGATGGTAGCACCAAGCTCGTTGACCTTAGCGTGAACGTTGGGCAACCACCGATAAGTCTCTCACCATCTGCACTTTTCTTAGGAGATACCATCTATGCTTGTTCCAGCGACAGTGTAGTACTGACAATCTCATCACCATGCCCAATAGGATTTTCCAGCGTGAGCATTACAGGGGTTGACAGCGCCTCATTTATTCTTGAGGGAAACAAGTCTCTGGCTCTGCCGAAGGATTCTACCATTCGGATTCTCTGCACTCCGCTTCGCTCAGGAAAACTCAGTGCGTATCTTGTGCTGGTGTTTTCGGATGGAAGAAAAATTACTGTCCCGATGAACCTCACCGTACTTCCGAGTGTGCTCGCTATATCACCAAGTATTATCTTCGCGCGCGATACAATGCTGATCTGTGATGTGGATACGGCACACATAAACATCTCGTATCCATGCTCGATTCAATTTACGACCATCGCTGTTCGTGGGACTGACAGTACCTCCTTCGAACTTCTCTCTCTCTCAAGCGGGTCACTTCCGAATGATTCTATTATTAGAGTTGCATGTCATCCCGAATATGTTGGTAAATTGAGTGCAGAAATTTATTTGCGAACGACAGACGGAAAGAGTTGGATACTACCTCTCAAGCGATTCATAAAATCTGCAACGCTCGATATTCAACCATTGTCATTCTTTGAGAATGATACCATTCGTAAATGTGGAAGCGACAGCGCAGAGTTGACACTGAAATCAGATTGCAAACTACAATTTAGTTCGTTCACGATTATTGGCACAGATTCGTCTTCGTTTGGAATGTCGGGACAAAGCTACGGAGTGCCAGAACACGACTCCGTAGTAAGAATTTATTGCAACCCTACGCGTTCGGGAAAATTATCGGCGGTAATGCATATCGTTTCACATGACGGAAAAAATTGGGACATCCCTATAACACCCTATGTAGATCCTGCCTCGATTGCAATTAGTCCGTCAGATTTATTTCATGATGATACCATTTCATTCTGCCAGACAAAAATTGTAACGGCGACTATCACCTCCACATGCCAGCTCGGGATCACCGCACTTCATATCGGTGGTGCAGACTCGGCATCTTTCATTTCACTGACGAGCGTGCCTCTTCAACTTTCTCAGGATTCCACTGTCGTTGTGAATTGTATCCCAAAACGGACGGGACGTTTATCAGCATTCCTGCATATTGAGTTTTCACTCGGCATGTTCCGTGATATTCCCATTACGATTGATGTCCTACCAGCTCCCATCATCGGCTTTCAACAAACGAAAAATATTTACACAGATGTTATCGGCGATGACATCACTGTCCCGATCTCGTTAGCCCACAGTAGCACATCTGTCAATGCTGAATTTAGTATTCACTTTGATACGCTCTCACTTGTGTATAAAGGATGCACCGACCAGTTAGGTAAGAATCATGGTGCGGCTGCTGGTGCACTAGACCCTCGAATTTCTTATGTCAGCGGAGTTGATACCATTCTTTTTGCACATTTCGATTTTTATCCGATTGATACGGAGTGTACGCATATTATTTTCGATTCACTCACAAGTGCAAGCGGTGTGACGCAGTGCTTCGACATGCAAAGTGATAGCATCGTTGCTACGATCTGTTCACCACAGGAATGCGCTCGTCCAACGATTGCACGAACCATGCGACTAGGGAAATTACCAATGCTTCATATCATTCCGAATCCGAGTTCGGGACATTTTTCGATCATCACCGACCAAGATTTAGGAATGACTGAAATAACTTTGAGTGATGGGTTAGGAGCAAGAAGATTTTCGAACTTGATAGAAATATCAGATCAATCCCCGCCTGAGATAAATGTAGTGGGATTGCCCTCAGGTCTCTATTTCTTGAAGGTCACAGGAATTCTTTCAACACTGCCAGTGATGATAGAGAAGTAAGCCAAAGATGTAGTGTTTGTGATGCCCGCCTTCGCAATCGAACACTCCGATGAAATTCCTTGTTTAAATCATTTGCAATAGGCACCTATACAATAAATTATGAATATTGGCGGAAAAGAGTACGAGATTTTGATTCGCAGACGCGGCGAGACTGTGTATGCGGCGTTTTGCCCAGAGCTTGAGTTGATCGTCAATGGCACGGCACACGAGCAGGTCGAGAACAAAATGAAAGAGCTGATCATGGAGCACGTTGCTAAGGAGCAGGCAATCAGTGGTGGTTCGACAATCACTAAAGTGACGGAAGGGTAAATAACGATATTCGTGCAACTGATTCCATGACTAAGTCCGATGGTTCGCGGTTTGCAATCGTTGCACTTCCCTTGCATTTTAAGTATCACTCTGGTGGAATTGAGGGCCTCACCTATTCCATCCCAGAGGAATTATCTACCCGCGCAAAAGTTGGCATTCGCGTTTCTGTCCCATTAGGAAAGCGATACATCACTGGCATCA
>JBAWZA010000016.1:0-78888 GCA_037143335.1 bacterium
CACATCGACGGGGAGGTTTGGCACCTCGATGTCGGCTCATCACATCCTGGGGCTGAAGAAGGTCCCAAGGGTTCGGCTGTTCGCCGATTAAAGTGGTACGTGAGCTGGGTTCAGAACGTCGTGAGACAGTTCGGTCCCTATCCTATGCGGGCGCAGGAAATTTGAGGAGCCTCGACTTTAGTACGAGAGGACCGAGTTGACTGGACCGACGGTGTGCCTGTTGTTACGCCAGTAGCATCGCAGGGTAGCCGTGTCCAGAAAGGATAAGCGCTGAAAGCATCTAAGCACGAAACCTACTCCAAGATGAGATTTCCCTGAAGGATCGTAGAAGACTACTACGTTGATAGGACTAAGGTGTACATACAGTAATGTATTTAGCCGACAGTTACTAATAATCCGTTCGACTTCATTTATATTTTTTTTCCAATACATCAGGCTTGCTTGATGTACGAAGAAAAAAATCGAACCAAACCTTCGTAATACAGTGATATGTGGCAGAATACTTCTGCCTTACTACCGCATTACTATGGTGTTCGGTAAATTCACCTCTATGCTTCGACTAACTTCTTGCGCACGCCGCTTGTTGTCAGTTTTTTAATTTTTTGTTCATTTAAAATTTGCGCCTCGCGCAAAAGGATTCAGGTAGTGTTTTGTCATTCCCGTGAAAACGGGAATCCAGAACCAGTCTGCACTGGATTCCCACTTTCGTGGGAATGACAATGTGACAGACTAACGACTACCTACGATTTTCCTTTTGGTGACTATATCCGAGGGGATACACCTCTTCCCATTCCGAACAGAGCAGTTAAGCCCTCGAGAGCCGATGATACTTAGCCAGTCAGGTTTGGGAAAGTAGGTCGTCGCCAGGGGTTTTATTATACCCGCCATCGCTCTGCGTTGGCGGGTTTTTTATTCTTTGTGTCGGCAGTATTTTTATTACAAATCCATGACAAATCCGATTATCGGTATTCGTATTTTTGCAAGATGAAGAAAACAACAACTTTTGCACTAATACTCTGTTTTTCAGAAATATTTTGTGGCTGTCCTACCGACGGCTTAAATGATATCTTTAAGCCAAAATCAGACCCACCTGAGTACCAGGCAAGGAAACTTCTAACATTTTTCGGGAGGAAAGCAGCGGCTCCAAAGGGAAAAATAGCATTCTACACAGCCACAGAATCATCTGAAAGTGGGGTGAGTATTCTCCCGGGATTTGCTTACGATCCAGAGCGGATTAGTGCCGTTGATAGGGCTGAGGTTCATAACTTGGAGTTATCCTCAAACTCTGGTTTTACGCTCGTATTTCCAAAGTTCATAAAAGATACGATCAGCATTGGTTACAACTTCAATGATCGTGCAAAATTTCAGTACTACAACTCTGGAGATTCAATAGAGCATGTATTCTATTCTGCTGTGAAAATTACGAAATATGATGCCATTTCTAAGCTAGTATCTGGTGAGTTTGCCGTTGAAACTGGAAGTAATTACTACGTTTCAAGACCAACCACTACATACTTTGGATCATTCACCGACCTCCCTCTTGACTATTCACCAACCCACGATGAATTGCCAAGGATGTTTCAAGTGGATGTCACTGACACATTAGGCCAACACTATTCTACTGGAGCGGATCAAGTTAATATATATTTTGATTCTCACCACAGCTCGTTAAGTACTGATTGTATACCCCAAAATCCTAATTTGCCAAAAATGGAATTGAACATTTTCTGGACGGGTTCTCCTCGTGTAGGTTCATACTCGGACAGCGTTTTTGAAGTTAATTACGGATGTATCGACGCTCGAGATTGTCCAGATACGTACGCTATGGTCGGTAAAGAACTTAATTCGTTTGTCATAACCTCAGTCAATACTTATAAGAAAATTATTTCAGGATACTTCTCTTTCCAACTCTATGAAATTTTTGAAGGGAAGCGCAAAGTGGCCATAAAAGGTGAATTTACAAATTTAGGGTACTGATAATGATCCTCCACATGTACATGGGATAGCATACATTACTCATACACATTGGAATGAGAGTAATCTTTGAAGCTTTAAGAAGGTGAGCATATAGCCCCCCAGTGATACTTAGCCAGTCAGGTCATGCGCAGTCGTTAGTTGTTAGTCGTTAGCAGAGAATGCGATGTCGGGTAGGTCGTCGCCAGGGGTTTTATTATACCCGCCATCGCTATGCGTTGGCGGGTTTTTTTATTGTATAAAAACTCCCTCTCCTTTTCAAGGAGAGAGCTGGGGTGAGGTTGACTTTGAATTTTCGCGCATATTCTCCTGTTCATTTAATTATGAAAACCGAAATTACATTTATTGTCGAAGATGCAATCGAAGGCGGTTACACTGCTCATGCTCTTGATGAAGCAATCGTTACCGAAGCAGATACGATGGACGAGCTCCATGAAATGGTGCGCGATGCCGTTGATGTCCACTTCGAACCTGATGAGAAGCCGAAGATCATTCATCTGCATTTCGTCCGCGATGAAGTAATTGCTGCATGAAGACTCCTCGCGATCTCTCCGGCGAAGAACTTATTAAAGCTCTTGGCAAATTCGGATATGTCAGAGTACGCCAGACAGGAAGTCATGTTCAACTAATGACAAAAGAAAATGGCGAACATCATCTTTCGATCCCTAAACATTCGCCGCTTCGAATCGGAACATTGAATAAGATTCTCAGCCTTGTTGGCGATCATTTCGGCTTAACGAAAAATGAAGTGCTTGACAGAATAATGTAGAGCCTGCACTCAAGTGCAACGAATGTGTCGTCGCCAGGGGTTATATTATACCCGCCATCGCTTCTCGTTGGCGGGTTTTTTATTGCGTATTTTTGAAGAAACATCCAAATGAAAACAGTCATAGTAACGGGGGCAAATAGCGGTCTTGGTTTATGGACGACAAAATATCTTCTTGATCTGAATTACCGAGTTATTATGGCTTGCCGGGATATAAAAAAAACTCAGAATGCCATTGATGAATTTCCTGAATTTGATAAAAGCAAAGCATTCATCATAAAAAAACTGGACTTAGCTGATTTTGGAAGTATCCGAAATTTCGTCCGCGATCTATCAGACTTCCAGGATATTTATGCCCTTGATTGTAATGCTGGGATATCGTATGAAGGGCAATTCCGTTATACAAAAAATGGAATAGAAGAAACGTTCGGCACCAATTATCTTGGGCATTTCCTCCTAACTAATTTGTTGTTTGAAAAATATACGCTTGAAAGAATTGTACTGATCTCAAGTGGATTGCATGACCCCAAAAACAAATCGCCATTCGCTAAAGCCGAATTCAAGCCTGCAAAAGAATTAGCCTTTCCTCGTGTAGATGAAAATTCAACATTGAAAAAACAAGCACAATCCTTTTATGCTACTTCCAAACTATGTGTGTTGCTGTTTGCTTATGAACTTGACCGAAGGCTCAACAAAAAAGGATCACGTGTAAAAACATTGGTGAATGCCGTTAATCCCGGATTAATGCTTACGACAAACTTAGCCAGATCGCATAAGCCAGGTGAAAATCTTTCCCGAAAGTTCTTAGATGTTTTTTTCAAAATTATCGGCCTATCAGATAATCCAAAATCATCTGCAAAAGCTGTTTTGCGATTGATTGATGCAGTCGAAACAAGCGGACGGTATTATGAAAAAGACAAAGTTACTCAGTCATCAACTGATAGCTATGATGAACAAAAAGCAAAGACTCTTTGGGAAGGAAGTGAAGAAATTGTAGGTCAGAAGTTCTTGATACTTAGCCAGTCAGGTTTGGGAAAGTAGGTTGGGGGAAGTCGTTAGTTGTTAGTCTTTAGTCGTTAGCAGAAATCGCTCTGCGTTGGCGGTTTTTTTATTACGTATATTTGTAAAATAGGTATGACCAGATCGGCCATGCTTACACGTTAAGGGATAAAAAAAATAAAATTATGATAACCAATGAAGACGTAGGATTGGCGATGACGAAGTACTACGATGCGTTTCAAAATAAAGATTGGGACATCTTTGAATCCGCTCTTGATGATAGTTTCAGCTATTATACCGATGATTGCATCGTTATGCAGAAGCCTTATTTCGTTGATTTCCTGAAAAAGAATGGCTGGAAGGGAACAGGTTACCATTTGACCGACCTAAGCATAATTACTGATAATGATCTCTCAGTTGCAAAGTATAAAATTGCATTCGAAGGATCGGAAGATGGGAAGAAAATGACAGTCTTTGCCTTGGAAACCACTATTCTTCGCAATTCTGCAAATGGCATACGGCTATTACATACCCATTCTTCTAATAAGGTAGAAATAGCAGCAGATTAACCGTCAGGTTTCCGAAAGTAGAGTATGCAATCAGTTTGCCGAACGGTCGTCTTCAGGGGGTATTTTTAACCCGCCATCGCTACCGTTAGCGATTTTTTTATTCCTTATATTCTCAAAAACGTTGTGTCTCAGAGTTGAAGTTCGTTGAGGACGCATTCAAACATCTCAAGTTTCTCAGCGAACTGAAAGTTCATTTCTGCGGTATTCGTTCTGGCTCTGTTGTTGAAGGAAACTGTGCTTTTATGAAGGATAACGCTGTCGTTGGTGAATTAACATCCGCCAAAAATACTTCTTCTGAATTCGGAAGCTTTAGTACAAGACGAACCTTGCCTTCCTGATATCCACACAGACGTGC
Organism: bacterium; assembly: GCA_037143335.1. Lineage (GTDB taxonomy): Bacteria > Bacteroidota > Ignavibacteria > Palsa-1295 > Palsa-1295 > PALSA-1296. Next base: position 4,664 of record JBAWZA010000016.1, read on the forward strand.
AATTCTGTTGTCCCAATCAAGAATCACTCCGGTTTTTGCCTCAGACCTGAAGCCTTTTCGAAAAAGCCATTTGAAGATACCGGGTACATACGGGAGTGCAGCGACAGGAATCACTTTTAGCCGTTCGTTTTGATTGGTGACGAGCAAGTGCTCCTGAGCAGGTTGATCAACACCATTAAATTGAATGTGTAACACAGCGCCAATTTGAACAGCAAGTTCGGATGCAGAACGGTCTGCAATAACAAGCACAAACGGCTTAGACGAAAATTTTCTCCACTGGACTTCCTGACCGAATTGGTCCTCAGCTGGATCTGAGGAAAGCGATAATAAAATCGAGGTCCATCGCAAAGTTATAAATAATAAATTAAGCATTGTTCTTACTGTTTGGTTTGTGTTGATTGGGGATGAATTTTTCTAGGGATAACTTCGCCCTTTCCACTGGGATGGTTTGTGTCTTAGAAATCGGATCAAGCTATTCCATTGGATAACAAGCAGTCCGAGCACGCCGAGTGGGTGAAGCAGAGCACTTCCAATTACCTGATTGAATCGAGCTACCCCAATTAATCTTGGAATATAGACGCAACAAACTGCGATCATGGAGATGAGGGTTGGCGTCGTCAAGGTATCATGCGATACCGAGAGCATTACGAAGGGCATGATTTGACCAAGAAGCAGAGTGAAGGTCATTGGTACTATCACTCCGGGAGCCGCTATGCCTTCGATAGCATTTTTCCCGAGCCCTTGCCACGTGTCAATATTATTTCTATACATTCTACAGCTTGCAATATCTGTTGCATCAAACAGGTCAGTCTTAAATCCAGCTTTACGAAATACTCTTGGAAGTTTGAGTCCATCATGTAGCGAATCACGTATCATCCGATGCCCGCCGGAGAGTTCGTATTCAACCTTGCGTGCAATAAAAAGCTGCCCGCAGCCTGCCGAAAGTGTGACTGAATCAGCCGGTGAGACATTTGTTCTGCGCATCAAGGATAGGGGGAGAAAACCGAGCAATATAAAATGAATGAGTGGAATTAGTAGTCGTTCACTGAAAGTACCAAGTTCTTGTCTGGGTACTCCACTTGCCAACGCGAAAGCACTCGTGTTCGCAAAAAATGTTATTCGAGAAATAGCGTCTTCAGTTAATTTTACATCCGCATCAATGAAAAGGAGAAGTGGATAGCGTGCAAGTTTGGAAAGTGTATAACAGGCGTGTTGTTTGCCACACCAGCCTTCGGGTAACTCCGGCGCAAACTTCAAGCTAACGCGTTGATCCGTTCGGGCTATTTCCGTTACAATCTGTGCAGTCTCATCGGTGGAATGATCGTCAAGAACGATTATTTCGAAGATGCAATCTTTATTCGATAGTACGGATTCGAGTGCAGCGGCAATATTCCGTGCTTCATTACGGGCAGGGATCAGAATGGAAATTCCGGATGTGCCGACTTGGGTAGACGACTCCGAAGGAGATTCCGGCGTCCGTTGTGGTACCTTCGGAAGTCGGCGATAGTAAAAAAGATTTGCAAGGAATAAACCGCAAGGAAAACTTGCGAAAGCTAATCCGATCAAACTGACGGTTAATAGAATCATTTTGTTCCGTGCTTTCTTTGAAAGTTTTCGCCGCGAAGCCTTGCTCTCATGCCTCGCCAGAGATCATAGATTGCTGGCCGCGCTCCGTCACTACTCCAGACGACTTCAAAGTGTGAGGCTTCACGTTTTATACGTTCGGCAGCAAGAATATCCTGTGCATCGCGGAGTTTCTCTTCTAGTATCTTGGTGCAGATTTTTGGATCAAAAGGCAATACAGAATCGACACCGCTTCGAACTTGGGTGAGTTCAACGGGCTCGCCAAAGCATACAAGAATCTCCGGCTGGCTCTCTTCCCAAAACGTGTACTCTACTGCACAAGGAAGGAATATCGTGCCGGGTATTCGAGATGCCAGATAGCCTATCCCACCCTCAAAGTGAAGTGGCCGCTCGCGCACATCGGCAAATCGTCCTTGCGGTGTGATAACGAGAAGATTATTTGGAGTGGACAGAATTGCCTTCGATGCAGCAATGAATTGGAGTGCTCCTCCGATCGTCCCTTTTTCAACTCCAAAGAAACCTAATCGACGAAATATTTTGTACTTCTCTAGCATTGTCTCCTCGATCGGAGCGAAAATCGAATGGTTTGGAAAGAGTCGCTTTAGAAGTGTAAGACAGACTAATGGATCCCACCAAGAAGCATGATTCGAGTAGATAACGAGCGACTGATCTTGTTTAATGTTCTTGGTAATCTCCGCAATTGGCGTGCCTGATTTCAGGATCCGCATGGAATGGAAATGTCTGCGTAAATATCGATTGGAATAACTCGTAAACCACCCGACCATGGGCTTCGAAGGACTGGGAATTTGATTCCTAGTTTGTGTCATGACAATTGTAATGAACTGTGGCTAATCTTGGAATTCAGTGGCGTTACTATTCGGTCTGTGTCAATTGCATCACCGGCAATCCAGCCACTCATCAGAACCATCGGCATTCCTGGACCGGGATGTGCTGCACCACCTGCCAGATAGAGTCCCACGAGATCGGACGATCTGTTGCTTGGCTTGAAAGCACCAAGAAACCTGCCATGACTTGCCAGGCCATAGATCGCGCCATTGAGCACATGGTATCGCTCGTGAATATCTTGAGGTGTGAGTGCGCTCTCATATACAATGCGGTTCTCGATGTCTTCCATGCCTGCATTGCGCTTTAACTTATCAATGATTGTTTTTCGATACGTTGGGAACATTTTTTTCCAATCATGGTGGGGTCGAAGATATGGTGTGTGCACGAGCACATAGAGAGCTTCACCTCCTGGAGGCGCAGTTGAAGGGTCAGTTCGAGTTGATGCAGCTATATAGCATGTTGGATCAGGTGCAGGTTCACCTTTCTTGTATATCCACTCGAACTCTTCTTCTGGATCATGGCTAAAAACAAAATCGTGATGCGCCAGATGTTCATAAGCTCTGGACAAGCCAAGGTAGAGCACTACTCCCGAACAGGCTGGTTCATATTTCCGACGCTTCTCGAACGCTGACCCAACTTTGCCCCCGATGAGTTCGCGGTGTGTCCGAACCGAGTCGCTGTTTGATACCACTGCATTAAATGGAATGGTCTCATTTTTATCTGTGAGCACGCCGGTCACTTTTCCATTAGTCGATAATATTTTTATGACGCCTTCTCCAGTCCGGATTTCTACCCCTAGCTCTCGTGCCAGTTTTTCGAGGGCTAACGGAACAGCACGTGTCCCACCAAGAGGATACCAAATACCTTCGTCGGTTTGCATGTGCGCGATTCCACACAAGATTGCAGGTGAACCGAGCGGAGAAGAACCAACGTACTGAGTGAAATGATCGAGCATTTGCGCTACCCGAGGGTCTGGAGTGAATGACCTGACAGTCCCTCCCACACTTCTTCCGATACGCATGGCGAGTACGTCAGCCAGAATTTTCGGATCAAAAGAGGCTTTGGGATCAAACATGTCTCGCAAGCCACCGATGGGTTTATCAAAGAAATGCTTTTCGGAGATTTCATGGAGCCGCTCACTGTATTGAAGAAAATCCGAATAGCGTTTCCCAGACAGAGTCCCTGGGGAAAACCTATCGAGATTAGCCATCATGGTGTTCGTATCCTGATTGAGATCCAATACGGAGCCGTCATCAAAAAAGCAGCGCCACTGTGGATCCAAGCGAATCAATTGAAGATAATCCTCCATCTTCCTTCCCGCCTCTTGAAAAATGCGGCGAAGTACAGAAGGGACAGTGAGGATTGTTGGTCCCATATCAAATCTAAAACCTTCACCCTTAGCGTTCTTTGGGCTTTCGAGAACTGCAGCTTTGCCTCCGAGCCATTGGTTCTTTTCAAAGAGAGTGACTGCATAACCACGGGATGCCAGCGTACAAGCTGCAGCAAGACCTGCAAGTCCGCCGCCAATAATACCTATTCTATTCTTAGGATCTGTTTTCATTTCAGAGTCGATTAGTTATGTTTGAGTTGCGCTGAAGTATGGTTTTCATGAGTCGAACAAGACCGGAAACTTTGAGACTAAAACGAGCACTGTGAACAATGGAGAGGTAACACAAAAACAGGTTCTCGTCCCCATGCAATGGTTGCTCATATGCAGGTCGGAAATTTTGTTTTGTGATGGTAGTGACTTTTGGAGTAGTCAACTCCAAAAGACCTTCGGCCCCGCGCGTGACACCAAACCCACTATTTTTTCTCCCACCAAATGGCAATCTGGCATCAGCGGTTGGTATGATAATGTCATTTATTGTTATGACCCCTGTCAAAATTTTGTTACCCACTCGTTGTGTCGCGCTTTCGTCTCGAGAAAAGATGCTCGCTCCAAGAGCATAAGGACACTCGTTCGCCATTCGTATTGCATCACTCTCAGTTGCGACTTTAACAATTGCAAGCACAGGCAGGAAGAGATCCTCTTTGAGTAGCAAGGATTGCGGTTCAACATCGCGCAAAATGAGAGGTGCTTTGAGAATGCCTTCCGAGTAGATCGATCCTGAAATCACTTCGGCCCCGCGAGAGACTGCATCCGCGACGAGGGATTGAAGAGTGGATGTGAGATCTTTGGTTAGGCTTGTAACTAGCTGATTAGAATTTGAATCAGAGAAAGAATTCTGTGCCATCCTCTCATCTAACTCTTTGTTCAGAATGGTAATAAATTCATCGACGCGAGCAGCGGTTACAATAACCCTTCGTGGTGCAAGGCAGGTTGCTCCCCCATTGAGCAAAAGACCAAATGCAATGGCTTTCGCAGCAAGACCGAGATCAGCATCTTCAAGAATAATCACCGGATCGCATCCGCTGAGCTCCATTGTTGAAGGGATAAGAAGTGGTGCAAGCTGAGCAAGAATTTTTTTACCGGTTGTTGCTGAACCTGTGAATAGTACTTTATCCGGCCGTTGCGCAATGGCAGTTTCAGCAGATTCGACACTCTCAGGAAGTATTACCACAAGGTGAGGATTAACTCCTGACTGAACAATTAAGTTAGCAAGGTAACACGCCATATCATACCCCCCAACGCCTGGTTTGACAACAACTGCATTGCCTGCGACAAGTGCCTGGATCATTTGTACACCAGGGAGGAATAGTGGATAGTTACCAGGACCGATAATGAGGATTACTCCGAAAGGATCTCGCGATATTTGGCTCCGTACACCCGAAAGCCATAGCGGTCTTCCTCGGCTACCAACCCGTCGCGTACGCAGAATTTTCGCCGCCTCACGTTCGAGAAATTTACACGCTTGCGCCAAAGGAACAACCTCAGCTGTTAGGGTTTCAAGCACCGGGCGGTTACGCAATGCACCACTACATTCGGCAAGCTCCAACGCATGTTCTGCGAGCGAGCTTCGAAGTTTGCGTACGAAGCGCAGTCGATGAGATATAGGCGTTTGTGCCCATTCCCGTTGTGCTGCTCGCACCTGAGGAAATCCATTATCAACTACCGAGGCAGTCTCTTGATTTATACGTGGCATCCTTACCTTCTTTCAGTTTGGAAACTCTTGCTTTGAATATTGTTCAATGATTCTGACTGTGTGTGAAAGCCTCCTGAGAGTGCTTCGACACCGAGGTCATCGAGAAGTAACTTACTGCTGATCTTCGCACTTTCGAAAATTACAGGAAGTCCACTTCCCGGATGAGTGCCACCGCCAACAATGTACACACCATCGACATCTTCAAAACGGTTGTGAGGTCGCAGGTGTAGCATTTGGTCGAGGGAATGCGTTAGATTAAATGTCGCACCTCGGTATATTTCATAACGATTATCCCACTCTGCGGGAGTAACGATGTGCTCGAATTTTATTTGCTCAGGTGTAATGTGGTATCCGGCTTTCTTGATTTGGTGCAGCATCAGATCACGGTATCTCCCTCGTTCTATGGACCAATCGACATTGGGATGCTGGTGAGTTACCGGCGCAAGAACATAAAGTGTAGAGTGCCCGGGAGGTGCGAGTCCCGGATCGGTACTGCATGCATTTTGAATGTAGAAGCTTGGGTCATCACTTAAAATATGTTTGTTCTCAATCTCATCAAGATTTTTTGCATAATCATCGGCAATGTGAAAGGTGTGGTGAGGCTGATCGAATGTTCCTTCAACACCAAGATACATCATGAATGTAGAACATGAATACTTCTTCTTCTTAAGTTTTTGATCTGTCCAACGCCGTCTAAGATTGTTTGGCACCAGACGTTCCATGGCGCGGGCAAAATCAGCGTTCACCACAACAGCATCAGCTTTATAGGTATTCTCTGAAGTACGAACTGCGGTCGCCTTGCGCCCTGTGAAGAGAATTTCTTCTACGGGTTCGTTCAAACGTATTTCAACCCCCAGGCGCTCGGCGACCCGAGCCATTGCGGCAGTAATCGATGAGCACCCGCCAAGTGGATGAAAAACACCATATTCATATTCTAAAAAAGAAAGAATTGAAAATAAGCTCGGGCAGTGAAAAGGGGACATGCCAAGATACTTCGACTGGAAGCAGAATGCGAGTCGAACTCGTTCGTCGCTAAAAAAACGCCTGAGATACTTCTCGACCGAAAGGGAGGGGTGTAGCATTGGTAGCATTTTCAACAGAGTAGGTTGAACAAGATCCTTCCAACTAGAAAAAGGCGTACTGAGACATGGCTTCATAAGGGTGAGTTTCGTACGACTTTCCGTAAGAAAAGCACGGACTCCCGCCACATCATTCGGGGAGATAGTCTCGATTTGACGTTCCATTGCATTGATATCAGAGGTGCAATCGAGTGCACCGCCCCCACCGAAAATGAGACGATAGTGTGTATCGAGTCGCACCATATCCACTTCCGCACTCAGACTTGTACCGGCAAAATGCAGAATTTCATCCAAGACTTGAGGATAGAGAAAAAATGTAGGACCGAGGTCGAATTTAAACCCTGCGGATTCGATTGTAGAGGTTCGACCACCACAAATTGGAAGACGCTCGATGATCTTTACCTTCAACCCCTGGGCTGCCAGTAGGATTGCCGAAGCCAAGCCTCCTGGTCCAGCACCGACTATTATTACTTCTTTGGTCATAGTTGTAGTTTCATATTCAAAGCAAAGACTTAATCACGCCATGTTCATATTGCATAACGGTCTCGTACTTACCGATACGGATTTCACAAGCTCAGCATCTGAGTTTGTAGAGGTATTGTATATGTATAGCATAAGATATTGTTTCATTCAAGTTCTCGACAAGCGCCTTATTGTGCTATTCTACGGCGAATCAATTTTTTTAACAGAGTATTATTAGGAATTGTTTCATCTTTGTATATGTTTTGTATAGGACGATGAAAAAAATCTTTCACAGCATTCAGGTAGCATCCGCGCGATCAGGTGTGAGCGCGAATCTCATACGCGCCTGGGAAAAACGTTATGGTGCAATAGAGCCCAAGAGAACGAAAGCACAGCATCGGCTTTATTCAGATGATGATATCAAGCGTCTGACAATACTATGTGAAGTCACACGCTCTGGATATAGGATCGGGAATGTTGCCGCGATGCAGACGAAGGAGTTGCAGAGGCTTGCAAAATCTCTAAAGAATGAAGTTGCAGACAGCGGAGAAAGGATCAATCTTGTCCCCCGAACATCCGCAGGACTTAGACCTGAGATCAGAGCTAAGCAGTTGCGAAAGCTTTGCATCGGGGCCATGAAAGAATTTGATCGTCCTAACCTCGAGGCACTTTTCAAAGAAGCGTCGACTCTCTTTGGTTGGCGAGGTCTGCTACAGTTAGTCATTGCGCCGTTTGCTCAGGAAACCGGTGAACTATGGCGCAATGGAACGATCACTGCTGCCCATGAACATTTTGCGAGTTCGGTGATCGCTACCTTTCTTTCGTCTTTATCTAAAGCTTTTACCGGTGATTCAAGAGCTCCGCTTCTCATTGTTGCAACACCAAGTGGACAGTTACATGAGTTGGGAGCACTACTTGTAGCTGCATCCGCCGCTAATCTTGGCTGGAGAGTGCTCTATCTCGGGGTTAGTCTCCCCGCAGCGGAGATTGCCGGGGCGGCGATTGCGTCTCATGCAAGAGCCGTGGCGTTAAGCCTCGTTTATCCAGAGGATGATCCGAATCTCCCTGCAGAACTGATGTCATTGAAGGATCTGATGCCGGAAGATATTGCATTGATCGTTGGAGGAAGAGCTATGAACTCTTATGCTCCGGTACTCAATCAAATCACAGAACTTCAAGCTGAAAATCTTAACGATTTTGATATGATCCTTGACGATTTACATAAGTCTCCAAAAAATAAAATCGAGAACGGAAAACATTCTAAATGAAAAAACTATTTACTCCGAATATAGAATCGAATGGACGCCGTATCCGGGGGATTGCTGCCATCATTTTATTCATTGGTGCAGCAATCGGCTTTCAGTTTTCCGCATTGATGGGATTCGCAATGGCAGGATCCGGCGCATTCCTCCTCTTCGAAGCCCTGCGAGGTTGGTGTGCCTTCCGTGCTTGTGGGATCAAGACGAGAATCTAACACTTTCAAAGATGAAAGAATATATTTTTTCTACTTCGATTTGGCTTCCGGCTCCTATCGAAAAAGTCTTTCCGTTCTTTGCTCAAGCCGACAATCTTCAGCGAATTACACCGCCTTGGGTACATTTTCAATTACTAAGTCCAAAGAATGTTGAAATGAGTGCCGGGACTTACATCGATTACAAAATCAGAATCCATGGAGTCCCTGTTCGATGGAAGACAGAAATAGAAGCATGGGAGCCGCCATTCAAATTCGTTGACATACAATTGAAGGGGCCGTATCGTCTTTGGCACCATACTCACACTTTCAAAGAATATGAAGGAGGCACACTATGCCATGACCATGTCCGCTATAATCCAATTGGGGGTGCATTAACGAATTGGCTCTTTGTCCGCGGTGATGTTGAACGGATCTTCGACTATCGAAGAAAGAGCTTAATCGGTCTGTTTCGATAATGCGGAATGTGGATTCGAACAGATGTTCATGAATGCGAATGCATTTGTATCTACACTAAATGGAACTCTGTAAAAATTAGGTCAAGTCCAGATCCGAAATATCGTGAACGAATCTATCGAAAGTACAAGATGATATATTCTTAGCAAAGGAAGAAGATGTAATTCTGAGATGCGAAGTCCACACCAGCAATCGATGTTTTAACTTTTTTACATACGGAACAGAGCAGTTAAAACCTCAGGGAGCCGATGTCGAAGACTCGCTGCGGAGAGGTGCAGGGTAGCCGTTAGTAGAAATCGCTGAGCGTTGGCGGGTTATTTATTGCGTATTTTTGCATCAAGAAAGGCTCGACCTATTTATATGCTCTTTCTATGGCAAATGCGCTAACCAATAAGAGCAAGAATAGCGAACAACAGACCAAATAACGATTACACTGTATGACCGAATTTATTATGCCGTTAGTTTCACTCATTGCCTTGGAGACAATTCTTGGCATTGACAATATTATTTTTATTTCGATTCTCGCTGACAAGTTACCTGATAGTCAAAGAAGTAAACTTCGTTACTGGGGTATAGGATTGGCTATGGTTGTGAGGTTGTGTCTTTTAGCTCTGATTGCTTGGATTCTTAAACTCGATAAAACCCTGTTTACTCTGCTGGATATTGATCTTTCCGGCAAAGGTTTGATAGTCATTATCGGCGGACTTTTCCTGATCTATAAAAGTACAAGAGAAATTTATCATAAAACTGAAATTAGTAACGATGAACAACCGACTGCGCCCAAAGGCAGCAGTTTCAAAAGATTGCTTTCTGAAGTAATAATATTGGATCTGGTTTTCTCAATAGATTCTATCATTACTGCAGTTGGTATGGTTCAGGAATTATGGATCATGTACACCGCTGTAATTGTCACCGTTGGAATAATGCTATTGGCTTCAAAACCGATAAGTGAATTTATTAGAAAACACCCATCATTCAAAATCTTAGCATTGTGTTTTTTAATGATGATAGGAGTGTCACTTCTGGCAGAGGGATTCCACTTCGAAATACCCAAAGGATATATCTATTTTTCTATGGCGTTTGCATTCTTGGTAGATGTGATCCAAATGAAAACTTTAAAACAAAAGAAAGAAGAGTTGCAATGATGTTTCCTCTTTGGTAAGAAAGTTGATGAAGTAAATAATTCAAGATACGAGGAATATTTTCTCTGTTAACAACTGCCATCTTCTATCCATTTTGTATCTTTGCAAATGTTAACTGCTCGACTTATTTTCGCTTTTTCAGAGGCAGGATTGCTGTTCCTACTGAAGCTTATCGACTATCAATTACTTAGAATGATTAACTTTATTGAATTCCAAAAAACACTTCTTCCCATTTCGAACAGAGCGGTTAAGCCCTCTGGGAACCGATGTCGAAGATTCGTTGCGGCGAGATACTTAGCCAGTCAGGTCGCCACAGCGACTCGCCGGGGTGAGTTTATGATAGTAGAGCCTGCCCCTTAAAACTTCGGCAATAATTCTTCAAGTTTTTTATGGAGCGGATTTATCGCCAGTGCCAGGAAGCCGGCGAGGAAGGCGCTGATTAGGTCGTTTTCGATCTGGAGCATAAGCGCAAGCTCTTTTTCTATAAAATGCTCGATCACGCTAAAGAGAAAAATCACAACGAGGAATAGCGCACTATAAACTATCGTGCCACGAAGTACTAAACCTGTATCAAGAAATCCTGCGAAGAACACTCCCATAAGTAGCGACAGACAAATGGTCGCAGCTGTCATCAGCAGATAACCTTGAATAAATCCGTACGGTATTTCGGGATAGAGTAACAAGACCAATGTTTCGATAAGCGTCAGCGAAAGAGTGACAATCACACCCCACAGGACCCATGCAAGTATGGCGCGGTCGGACTTTGTTGCGAGGATGTAGCTAATTCTGAAATAGACAAAACCGCAGATGATAATGATTGTATTAAGTATTTGAGAAATTATCCCTGAGCTGACATTCGATGCAAAGATCTGGAATATGAGTAGGACTGGAAAAAAGATGAGCCAAAATTTCTTACCGTCGGTGAACAAAAGAATAGGCTTGTGAAAAACACTATGATGGTGAGTGAAGTAGTGCGTGTATAAATCCTTCGCATGTGCGCCGGGATATTTTATCATCGAGAATACGAAACTCGAACCGGTCAGCGCCCAGGAGAGAGTGGTGATAAGAACTGGTGGGTGAGCAACATAGAACCATGAATTTATTGCAAAGCTAATGAGAAATAACGAAAAATAAATATGCTGATTAGCCTGACGAAGTTTAATCGCAATCGTTAATCCGACTACTACCATCACCAATCCGCGCACCGCAAAGATCCAATCTACAAATTGTAAATCGCTTGGTGGATGCGAAGCAAAGTGAACGGGCAAAATCGCACACGAAGCAAATCCGAGCGAAATCAGGAGTCGTCGTAAAAGTCTATACGTTGCTGAAGTCATAGATGCAAAAATATGACTATTTAGCTACACCCTATTCAAATCCCTTGACAGTAGGAATTGTACTAGTTATACATATATATATGAACTCGGAACTCCTTCACCAGTATTTCAATTGATAATTATATGAGATACGCATTACTATGTTCGCTCTTCTTACTCCTCGCTTCATGCGACAACGCGACGACGGTTGAGGAGCCGCGCAGGATGGTTGTCACTCCACTGTCGCTAAAGTATGCGCACGGCGAAACCCAGCATTCGCTTTCGATTACGCATACATGCACGTGTCCTTTCGGTTGGAATATCAAGGTGCTCGACTCAACCCTCGTATTCCAAAATAGATCAGGCTATGCCGATAGCTCGAATGTCGTTCTCACAATAGATCGCACAAAATTATATAAAGATACCCTTATCACCCATCTCCAGATCACTTCAAATGGATATGGAACGGATACGGTGGTGGTTTTGGTGGTGAGGTAAGTGTAATTAGTTGGGATTTTCTGTCGTTCGGAAATATTATTAGTATATTTGTATCGTTCTGACAAGCACTTCCGTCCCCTCGGAAGATTGGTATTTTTTTATCTGACTCGTGTACAACAGAAAAGTGAGAAATGGCACAACATCGTTCTACTTCAGCTGGAGAAAACAACCAGAAAATTTTTAGCATTTTACAAAGATGTTATTCCAGACTCGACTCGGAATTAATTCGGGATGCGATTGAGGATGCTCTCGAAATTCAGTTGAAATATCCCTTGGATGATCGTACCGATGGTTTGCTGTACACCATTGCATTCCGAAAACTCTTTAAGCTAACCAAAGATCCCAGGAGGCGACGGACCAAAAGTCTGGGTGACTTACTCTATGGCGGAGCCGAGCTACCCGCAGTTGATGATGCTGCCGCACAGTTTATTAACACTGAAACAGTGAACCAACTTCTTGTTTCCTGCACGGCGGATGAAAGAAAGCTTATTACGATGCGACTTGAAGATAAATCATTCGAAGCGATTGCAAAAATAACTGGCGTGAAGAAGAACACGCTCGAAAAAAGATATACCCGAATCATCGCAAAACTCTCGAAGATTGCAAAGAAAGATATGGAGGAACCTAAATCAAACGACCTGACCTCCGAAAAGCCGAAAGCCGAAAGCCAAAAAAAGCCCAAAAAGGAAGAAGAATGAATGATATCGTAAAAATATTCCAGAAAAATATTTTTTCGTGTCAGTTTTTAGGTGTGGGTGGACATATAATACGGATGAGATTTTTGTTAATTAAACTAATAACAACAAGGATGAGATTATTTTTTTTGCACCTAATTATTCTGCTTTCGTTCACGATTACCTCGTGTATGCAAGCACCTGACTCTATTGTGACGAAAGCAAGAAGTACTATAACATGGCCAGGGTCAGGTACGTCCTGTACCGATTTAGTTGGACCATTGCATAATAGGATCCTTCACTACATTGGCCTACAATTTGATAGCACATATTTGGATTCAAGCCTTACTAGCTATTTTAGCCGGATAGAGTATTATGCATCACGGTTTGCATCCGATTCTTTGTTGTTGACTGGTTCGCAATTGGACAATTACAACAATGTATTCTCAAAGGCTGATAGAGTCCTAGTTGATACGGTAGAATATGGGGGTAGCTATCTGATTTATCCATATTCAAAATATATATTCGATTCTCTCTTAAGCCGCAATTTGATTAATAATTACGAGTATTCGCTATTAGATCGATTTGCATATTCATATAACGATGTTCTCTTTGGAAATATCTCTAATGGTGCTTTCTATGATACCGTTCAATCACTTTTGGCAAATTGGTCTGGTCATACTTGGCCAAGCAGTTATGGTGTAATTAGTGGTGCCACTTTTAAACTTTTTAATTCTTCTTATGGTTTTTGGAATGGAAGTCGCGCACACCAAAAGCAACATCCAATTCTACAACTTGACCCACTAACGCAGATTGCAGGCGCGGATGCAATTGGTTTTGGACTCGGGGTTTTGTATTTGGTTTTTACCGGGGTCAATGACCCTAGCGAACTCGTGAAAGGCGGTATAGTAGGGGGTGCAGGATTTTCTGGAGGCGCAATCGGCGCATTGATCGGTGAGTCCACTGGGATGGGAATCATTTATGGAGGTATTGGTGGAATGGCTGGTGAAAAAGTTGGCGAAGCATTAAATGGTGGGGGTAATGGTACAACACCATGGGGGTGGGGAGTTACTCACTGGTAGTCCAGTAAATTCTCAAAGTCTTTTAAATAATTTCGTAAAAAATATTTTATTATATAGTGCATAATATTGTTACAGGGGTAGTCATTTTGTTGGTAGCAATCGGCGCTATTTACATTCCTGCAATGATTTATTCTAAAAAATATTTAGCTGTCAAAGTCAGCAAAATAAAACCTTCAATCATTAGAATTGGTAATATTGCTTTGTTAAGCATTTTTATTAAACAATATATTTTATTTGATGTTGAATCTTATATAAAATTTAATTCTATTGTTATTGAATTTATTTTGATGATGATAATAATGTTGATAGCTTCGATTCCAATTTTGCATTATGGTAATAAAGTAGATAAAAAATTTGGATTACCTGGTGAGACTATTAAATTTTGTGGATTTATGATAACTCATGCGGATAAATTTTAAGCGGAAAAATAGTGTTCAGATTGTTTTAACCATCAGCGGTTCAATATTTTTTCATGCATGCTTTGCAAAAGAAATAGTCTCAAACACATCAACAGATTCTAGCTGTTCCTCAAGTGAACCTTACATACCATGTGATTTTCCTGCTGTAATTTATCCAAGTTCGAATCCAATCACTGCAAATAAGATTCTTTTGGGTCGTTACCTATTTTACGATAAAAAGTTAAGCATTGATTTCACGGTTTCTTGTGCTGGTTGCCACGGACCAAACAGAGCATTCTCTGATGTAAATCATTTTGTGAGCATGGGGGTACATGGGTTATTAGGTGATAGAAACACGCCCAGTCTTACAAATGTATCATTTAATAATCATTTTACTTGGGACGGTAGATTCTCAACATTAGAGGATCAAGCTCTGGGTCCGCTCTCTTCACGTTTTGAGATGGATATCACAGACAGCTCCAACTTACAGACCTACAACATAATTTGCAACAACCTATCTACGTTTTCGAAATATAGAAATCTTTTTAGAAATGCATTCGGCGATTCTGCGATTACGATTGATAGAATACAGAAAGCCATTTCTTCTTTCGAACGTACAATAATCAGTGGGAATAGTTCTTATGACAGGTACAATCGAGGCGATAACTCCGCTATTTCTACATCTGCGGTTCGGGGTTTGAATCTATTCAGAAGCGACAAAACAAGTTGTTATCGTTGTCACAGCGGGTTTAATTTTACTGACCAACAGTTCCACTCGAACGGCATCCAGTTAGTTTATAAAGATAGTGGTAGGGCAAATATCACAAAGAACACCTTAGACATTGGAAAATTTAAGACTCCGTCATTGCGCAATGTACTCTTGACCCCACCATACATGCATGATGGGAGCTATCCAGATTTACTAAGTGTGTTGCAGAATTATAACGCAGGCGGCAAGCGTAATTCTTCTCAGGATGAATTGATTCGTCCATTGCATCTTTCCGCTCAAGATATTACTGATATAATCGAATTTCTCAAATCGCTCACGGATAGTACCTTCATAAATAACAAGGATTTCTCAAACCCTTGGTAAGTTTCTTATGCTGGTTATTAAGAATCACAATGATTGAGAATCTTTTATCCCCTGAGTGTTCGTAAATTGCTTAACTATAGTCATGTAAGTAGAGCGATCATAGTTCGACTACAAATCTACTCTCTTTCGTTTCTTTTGTTCGTTCGATTCTCTTATTGGATCATTCGCCGATGTCTGGGATAGATTTGAAATTTTTTTCGATCTCAACATAACGCCGGTTAAATCGCAGAAGTATATCTCTTTCATTCATAACTTGTTAGATGATTTTTTAAGATGATCATACTGATATAAGTAATGATGATACAAATTGGTGTTTCCTTGCTGAATCAGCTTTTCCTATACTATCCTCTTCCGCATACGTGCAACGGGGATGTGCATTTGCTCGCGGTATTTGGCGACGGTTCTACGGGCAAGGTCATAGTTGTCGGCACGGAGGAGTTCGACGAGTTTGTCGTCGTTGTAGGGTTTACCCGGATTCTCTGAGTCAATGAGTTCTTTGATGCGGCTCTTCACCACTTTGTTTGCGACGGCAGTACCTTCGCCACCTTCAACGGGAATGGATTCAGAAAAGAAATATTTTAATTCGAACACTCCGTAATCGCATTGACAATATTTTCCGTTAACGACTCGGCAAATCGTAGAGATGTCCATGCCGATCTCTTCGGCAATTGTTTTATAGATGAGCGGACGCAAATATTTTTCGCCGCTCATAAAGAACTCAGACTGTAAATGCACGATTGCATTCATCACACGCAACAATGTTTCGCGGCGTTGGTAGATGGCCATGAGAAAATATTTTGCCGCCTCAAATTTTTTGTTGATGAAATCTCTGGCATCGTCGGGCAATGCCTTCTCAGCATTCGCACCTTTTTGCCGAGCAAGTTCACGATATGATGCATTCACGCGAAGTGTCGGGATGCCTCGCTCATTGAGCGTGATCGTGAAGTCTTTTCCGTTCGGCGTCTTTTCGATATAAAAATCTGGAGTGATATATCGCGAACCCTCGGAAGCAGGACGCGAAGGTGCACCGGGTTTGGGGTTGAGGTGCAAGATAAGGTCGAGTGCTGGCTTGAGGTCATGCTGTTCCATCCGGAGCCTTCGAGCAAGAATTGGATAATTCTTTTTTACGAAATGCTCGTAGTGATCGCGAAGAATTTCAATAGCTAATTCACGAGCAGGAGTATGGTTGTGGAGAGCCTCGAGTTGGACAAGCAAGCATTCTTGTAGCGAACGCGATGCAACTCCAACTGGATCAAATCGTTGGATTCGTTTTAAGAGTCGTTCGGCTTCAGCATCGGTATATTCTTCACCGAAATAAATTGTAGTATCCCGAACAATCTGATCAAGTGGTTCGCGTAAATATCCGTCCTCATCAAGCGAACCGATAATTTCTTCGGCAAGCACCTTCATCCGCGGAGCTAAATTCAAAAGCGAAAGTTGTGAATTCAGAGAATCGGTAAAACTTTCCTCGACAGCTTGTTGGTACCTATCTTCGCGGTCGTTATCATCGTCTGAGCGTGAGATGCGCGGAGTCTTAAATCCCTCGATGTCATCGTTCATGAAATCTTCAAGGGTATAGTCATTTTGCTGTGCGGATTCAGCTGGTGTCTTTTCGGTATCTGTTACGGATTGATCTTGAATTTGCGAAGCGACGTTCACGGCTTCATTCTGTTCGACCTGTTGCTGATCTTCATCAGTTACTTCTTCGAGGAGGGGATTGTCATCAAGTTCTTCTTTGATTTTTGCTTCGAGTTCGGCGGCGGGAGTTTGGAGTAGCTTCAAGTATTGCACCTGCTGAGGAGTCATCCTCTGCTGCAATCCCATTTTTTGTCGAAGCTGAAGCATACTGTTACTTAATTTCTACATACAAAAATTGTACCAAAAAGTCTGAGTAAAACTCCGCAAAAAATTCCGCGATCACTCGCGGTATTTTCCTCTCAGGGTAGCCGCAGGCTTTAGCCCGCGTCCCCCCTCAGCCCATTCGATTTAAATCATATCAAACGCTTTTACTAATTCGGCAGCAATCATCTCCGGAGGTCTGCCTTCGATTTGCCAGCGTTCCATGATCCATGCAAGTTTGCCATCTTTCAAGATTGCGAATTGCGGTGATGATGGCGGAAATCCCGTGAAATACGATCTTGCTTTTGCAACTGCTTCGACATCATTTCCTGCAAATGCCGTTGTAAGTCTATCGGGTTTCTTTGCATTCTCGAATGCCAGCTTCAGTGCAGGTCTGGCTCCGCCTGCGGCACATCCACAAACCGAATTAATGAAAACGAATGTCGTGCCTGGCGCAGTTAACTCTTGGTCAACTTCAGCGGCAGTTCTCATCTCCGTCATGCCCAACCGTGTCACTTCATCACGCATTGGTTGTACCATTCTTGGGTCATACATAAATATCTTCTCCTGTTATTTTTTACAATCGGGCTAACAATTTGTTTCAAGAAGAGATTCTTCGCATGGGCTGAAAACTAATTCTGCCTCCTTGCCGTTATCCTTCCTGAATCCATTTGTAATTCATAATTCGTAATTGAGAACAAGATGTTTATTTTCTTTCTTGGGATGGTAGCAGGTATGTTTGGGATTATTTATCTTTGCTACAAGGATGTCTGGGCTGAAAAAAAGAAAGCCGCAGCAAATAAATCATAACGGAATCAGCGCAACAGCGCCTCCGATCAGGCTGAAGCACAGGCAACGTGTGATCATGCTCCGCATTTTCTTTTGATCTAACCCTCGTTTCGGACTATTGCCGATAAACACTTTCCGAAGTCCCACTTCGTACGTATTTTTCGCAGCATTCATCACACAAAATTGTTCGCGTGCTTGGAGAAAATTAATCGCGATGATATAACCGAACACCCCACCAACAGCAAACCGGATTACAGGTCCCATTTCGATGAAATGTTGTAAAACTAATTCAATGACAAACCCGAGTATGCAGAGATAACCAAGCTTTTTTCGGACTTCGACGCCTTTGCGATCAATATTGCAAATACCTGGTTGATAAGTAAATTCATTCTCGGTTGTCATTTAGTAAAGTAGATATTTTTTTCGGTCTGCCTTAAATTTTATGGGGTCACCCTTCCAATCGAAGGAATACGTCTTCAGATAATTTCTTGCGCCGGTGACCTTCTCGAACATTTTCAACGTTGACATTGGAAGTGATTGCATGGACTTCGCAAATACGGAGTCTTCACTTAATAGTTTGATTAACTGAAATTCGGCTCCGTAGAGTTGCGGAATCGTTGATAGCTCTGCTGAGCGTTCGATGCGCAAGCCGTCAAAAGTTTTTGTAGAATCGCCGTAAGGGACGGTGTAACTTTCACGTCTGAGTGAAAATCCTTTCGGAATGACTTGCCGAACACACTTTTCAAAGAAATCAGGCTTGACAAGTTTTGAGCCGAGTCGTAAGAACGGTTTATCCGTACCGATTCCGACGGAGACTATTCCGAGTTCGCCAATCGCGCCAAGTAGAGCGCATCCGATTGCACTTTCGAAATTCGGGATATTTGGACTGGGTGCGACCCACCTGAAGTTTGTTGAATTCCAATACATGGTTCTTTTCCAACCGGACATTTTTATCACTTCAAGCTCTAGTTTTTCCGCACCTGCAAACCACCGCTTACCTTTTGCCATCGTCGCAAGTTCGCCGAGGGTCATACCATGAAGATACGGGATAGGGAGCATACCGACAAACGAAAATTGTGAGGAGTCTAATATATTTCCCTCGACTCGAACCCCAGATAACGGATTAGGTCTATCCAATATGACGAACTTAATTTTATTTGCTGATGAAGATTCCATAGCGAGTATCATCGTTGAGAGATAGGTGTAAGCTCTGACGCCGATATCTTGCATGTCAAAAACCAGCACGTCAATTCCTCGGAGCATACTCTTCGTTGGTTTACGAGTAGTGCCATAGAGTGAATAAACCGGAACACCCTCAAATGTTTCCGATGAATCACTCTTTGTTCCTGCTTTACGCGAGCCTCGCAAGCCATGCTCAGGCGTGAAGAGTGCTTTAAGTACGAATGATTTTTGGTGAGCAAATAATTTCGCCGAGAATTCACCACTCCGAGTTACAGAAGTTTGATTGCAGATGAGACCAACTTTCTTTCCGCTCAGATTTGCATATTTCGATCCGATCAGATTCTCAAGCCCAGTCCGGACTTGAGCTTGGGAGGAGGAAAAAAGGAGGCATATTAGCAGGGCAATGGACTTGCGTATCAGTTGTGGCAAAAGCAATTTCGTCTTAATATTTTCGTTCGCTTCTCAAACAGAGATTCTTTCTAATGTAGTTCGTTTTATGTCATCTCGATCGAGGGGAGAAATCCTTAAGCCTGAAAATCTCAATACAACGATTTCTCACTACGTTCGAAATTGCCCAATATTGACCCTTGATGACCCCAAAACCAGTGCGAACTTCTTTCGCATCAGCCTCGTTTAGTGCTTCCCGTAAAAAAGTATCAATCACATTTCAAGAAGGAAAACAAGCATTGAGTGATGTCGAAGTAATGGAAACTACTGCTCCTGCAAAGGATGCTTCTGCTAAAGCTACTAGCAAGAAGCTCTATGTAGGAAGCCTTCCCTATACATGGACCGTGGAACAGCTCGAAGAGCTTTTCAAGCCGTTTGGCAGAGTCCAGAGCACAGCTATTGTCAGCGATCAAGTGACTCGCAAATCCAAAGGATTCGGATTCATTGAGATGGAATCAGAGGATTCCGCAAAAAAGGCAATGGAAGGCCTCAATGGCAAAGAAATTGAAGGTCGCCCTTTGAGCGTGCGCGAAGCTAAACCAAATATGGATAAGCGTAACGGTCGCGACGGTAACAACCAAGGCGGTGGCGGAGGTGGCTGGCAGCCACGCGGACACCGTGCCGAGTATAACGACCCAAGCGGAACTGACACAACCGGCAGAAGCTACGGCAATCGTAACGGCTGGTGGTAAGTAAACAGATTTCTACCTGCAGGCTTAAGAGCCTGTGAAAATAAGGCAGCTTCAGCTGCCTTTTTTATTGCCCTGATTTTGTCGGATTGAATCGGTGGGAGATGTGTTCATAAGAGTAGTGGTGCGGACCCTTAGTCCACACGAACGTAGTCCGTTCTACTATTGAGAAACTATGAGAGCATTTATCATCGCCGCACTTATCCTCTTCGCCGCTCATGCCTCGGCGCAAAGCCTATCCAACTGTGTGACACCAGTAGATCATTCATTCACTTTCCATGTAACAGGTAGGTAAATATAATTAATGAAGCAGGGAGAAAAAAAGTATAGCTTTTATACAAGAGAGGGAGTTCTTTCTCTCTGCTTTATTTTTATTTTTTACGCAAATGGATTCGGTCAGTGGAAACGGCTTTCTACAGTACCATTTGATATCGGCACTGTATACTTTGAACATAATATCGGGCACCCTGAGATTGGATTTATTTCTTCTTACTTCAAGGATGCTTCAAATAGTCGTGATATTCCTGCAAAATTGTTTAAGACTACTGATGGAGGAAAAACTTGGAGAAACGTTTCAAGCCCTTTATGGTTAGGTTGGATCACGGATATTTATTTCAAAGACCAAATGACAGGATGGTTTGCTCTCGATTATTTTTCGAATTCCGCGGTTGAGAGTGGTGGTTGTTACAGTACTTCAGACGGTGGTGAGACTTGGTCATTCATGAAAGCTACGCAAGGACGTAGTCATTCTATATATTATAACCCATCCTTAAATTTACTACTCGCAAACATTTTCTACAGTTCATCAATGTCCCGTGACTTTGGCGCGAACTGGCAGGCGATACCGTCAGCAAATCACGGTATAGGTTTTGCATTCTGGGATAGTTTGCACGGAATTTTAACACAGCTTCAATCACCTATCTTGTTCACCACAGACGGTGGGCTATCTTGGAATCCTTCATCTTTGACTGAAGAGCCTTGGCAGCCGTTAGCTATTCAAGGGACATCAATTGCCTTCGCACTATGCGAAGTTACAAAAAGTCTCTGGCGAAGCGATGACTTTGGCATGAATTGGAATTTTGTTCACCAATTTGACCCCACAACAGCAATCAGTGGTTGCATAAGAGGAGAATCTACAAAACTTATAGCGCAGACCTATCAGAATCGAATGATTGTGTCCAGCGACAGTGGCTTAGCTTGGCACTCTATTTGCGGTTCTGCAAACGATATAGACACAAGGTTCTTTTATTATAACGACACAATCATAGCAGGGGACTTTAACGGGAATTTATTTATGAATGTCACCGGCAAAGCCAGCGGGCCACGCTTGCAGATAGAAACTGATAATATTTCTCGTAAGACAAATGTAAGAGTATCAGATTTTCTGCCAGTTGATATTTTCTATTCAACAGATGCATACAATGAGAAAGTTGACTCATTAACGTTTACTGTTAACATTAATGGTGCGCTACTTTTTGCACGTGATTCGCTGGCAAACGGATGGACTGAAAAACGCAGAATCGTTACTGATTCAACAGTCACCTTCATACTTCAACGAACCGATCCATCTGCTCCGCAGACGGATTCATTCGTTATCCGTGCATATTTTCAAGGCATCATTTCAAAAGAAAAAACAGGGATACTCGCACTTGATGAAATCAATTTCAATAAAGACGTAACCTACCGCGATTGCATGATTTCATCACTCTCCAAAACGGACTCCCTCTTCGTTGACATTCAAGATCAATGCGGTGATAGCATCTTACGGGAGTATATAAATAAGGGTACGCTTACTTCTTTCTTTTCTATCACCCCCAACCCCACAAGCGGAAATGTTCGTATTTCTCTGAAGATGAAAGAAGTTGGTAATGTGCGAGTGGAGCTACTGAATGTCCTTGGCCAACACGTTGCGAAAGTAACTGATGGGGAGTTAAGAGCGGGCTCGCATTCATTTGATTTTAATACGAACGGGATTCCCGCCGGAAGTTATTTTCTGATGGTATCAACCCCATCAGCTCGCGAGGTACAGCGATTGGATGTCGTGAAGTAATAACGTCTATCGGATTTGCATAAATGTCCGCAACTGCGAGCCGAAGCGTAGTTGGTAGATCCCTTGTGGGAGCATACTGGTACGGATTTTATTTGTCGTCGAACCAACTCCGAGACGAATCGTCTGGCTCAAGACATTTTCTCCGATGAGATTGAAAATTTCAACCTGGGCAGTTTGCGGAGTGGTCGATTCAAGCGTAAGAGAAATTTCATCTTTCGAAGGATTCGGATAGAGTGCGATAATTTTTAGTGGCAATGTGCCATTCATAAATTTTGCAATTGTCGGCTCGGCACACACAAAATCATAATTGAAGGTTGCCGAACCGCCATACGATAAACTCATCGCACACGGATCAACAGCAGTATCAATGCCCGGGATGCTTGCTTTTGTAAGTGCGAGTGTAGTCGAAGCATCTTTCGTGAGATAAACTCGGAAAGCAGCAGTCGCAAGTACTCCGTTTGTGTCCGGTGAAATTTCAGAATTGTTTTGAATCGAAAATGTATTTCCGTTCGCACTGCCGCTAAGCCACGAACTGCTTCGAGATGGAATAAATTCGATGAGGTCGCTATTATGAATGAGGTCAAAATCAATCTGCTTCACTCCTGAACCTGCAAAGGGTTTCGTCGGTGATTCCTTCAACTCGAATGTGACTACGCCTTGATCGGTGCCACGTGCTGCGGTTGCGTCAAGATAAAATCCTACTTCGCGATGCGCGGTAATTCTCCTGCGCAGATTAATCGCACCGATCGCATGATCGGAGTTACTAAAAATAGTAATTGAGTCAAGGTTTGCTACTTTTGCATTTGTCGTATCAAGCAATGTGCTCATATGAAGTAGGGCACTCTTGCCAGGAGGAATACTAATCGGAAAATTATTTCCTGATAACATAAAACCCGTAGCCGCAAGGCTTGCGCCAAATATCTGCAGTGTGTCACAGCCACTATTGAACAAATTTATGGTGGTATCTTTTTCGGGACTACATGGTGATGCAATTCCGAAATCGATATTATTGAGTGACGCGACAAGCTCGCGAGTACCATCGCCGATGTAGCCAACAAACGGCACGAGGAAATTTTTCGGTGGCAATCCGCCCGTGAATGTGATAAGCAAATGCCCAGAGTCAATGCCCTTCTTGAGCGGAGCGTTCGCATCGCCGGGGTAGAATGTCAGGCGCACCGTATCACCCGGCATAATCTTCATGCCTTGCGTGATAGAGTTGCCAGCAAGATGAAAATGTCCTTGCGCTATGAGCGAGTCAACGACTAATTCACCACAGCCTGTGTTGGTGAAAAAAGTGGTGACCGAATCGTTACCGCAAATACTTAAAGTATCAAAATCAACAACTTGTTGCGGATAGGAAAGTAAACCTGTCCCCGGCACACCGACTCCGATCACATTAAACTTTACATCCTGACCTTTGCCTTGAGCGAGAACGTTAAAAGTCGGAAAATCAGAAAACGATTTTGCAATCGTGGGTCTGAAATGAAAGTGAATGTTAATCGTCGCACCCGGCGGCAGTGAATACGGAAAATGGATTGTGTCCGACGTGAATGCGGAGTCAATCTTTCCGGGTCCAGCGATTACTTGAACCGTGTCGCATCCAGTATTTTTTATCGTAAAAAAACTATCAACTTCGCCACCACAGATACTTGAGCGTCCGAAGTCAATGGTTTGAAGATTGGTTTCGATTGACGGCCCAACAGGCTGTGCAGTGCCGATGACATGAATGAGACTATCTATTGTGACCTCTGGCAAACCATCGGTTGACTCGTAATGCCCTTTGACCTCAATCTGTGCGGTGTAGCCACCCGGCTTCAGATTCGGATTAAAAAATACGGTGAATGTATCAATCTCCCCCGGAGCAAGTGTATCGGGAAGTGTTGGCGAATTCGTGAGTGAAAAAACTCCACTTGGATTATTTATAAGTGAAACAGAAGTGATAACAAACGGCGGACAGATCTTATTTTTGAATGTCGCCTTCTTCGTAGAATTCTGACACGATGTAATGGAGAAGAAATCAATGTGTGTAATAGCGATTGGCGTAGTTGATGCACGAGTGCCATCACCACCATCATCCGATCTCCAAAGACCGCCCGTCTTATCGAATGCAAGAAGCATCTGCCCCGAACAGCCAGAGGCGAAGAGTGTGCGAGTATCATACGTATTCGATGGACCGCCGATGCTCGTCCAAGTTTTTGCAGAGTCCAACGTCGAGCCACGAAAAATACCGTCGCGCTCGGTTTGCACATAGAGCGTATTGCCGATTCCAATGATCGCCCCAGTGAGGAAGCCACCGGTCATTAACGATCCGAAGCCAAACCGAGATTTCCACGTTGTACCGTCTGATGAGATATAGAGTGTGCGCGATTGCTCGGTAATTATATACCAAAGATGCTGCGCGGAGTCTCCGTAAGCTCCCCATGCTTCGCCGTGTTTTGGATCATAGGGACCAGGCGTGATAAGCGTTGTGCCACCTCGCATCGTAAAAACACCGTTCGTATTTCCTGGAGAGTTAATCGGATTATTCCAAAAAGCAACTACGCCATTTCCATCAACACCTGTGCCATATCTATTCCCAACAGAAACATCCTGCCACGAATAGCCACCGTCCGTAGTTTTCCAAAGATTGTGTCGAGGATTATTCTCGGAAGTAATAGATGCGTACCCGACGCCGTTGGGATTGACTGCGATCTGCGTAACCTCGCCATCGCCAACTGGCACACCCGCTTGTATCCAAGAAACGCCACCGTTATTCGTGATCCAGATCTGTAGGCTGAGATTGAGTCCCTGTGCGCCAGTGCCGATGAAGCCATGATTTGGGTCGGTGAAGAATACGCAATTAATAGGCTCGGCAAGCTGAGCAACTTTATTCCACGTCGCACTAACATTACTTGCAAGTAGTAACGTGAGAACAAATGCTCCTGCGAATTTTCGGATTAACTTTCTACACAACATAACATCAAGACAACAAAAAGTACCCACTAAAGTTGAGGGAGTTTTTATCCGCATGGTATATTAACCGATATGACGGATTGATGCCCAAGTATAATTCTTGGTTCAGAAAAAAAGTGAGGGGTGAGATTATTTGTGCTTTTGAGCAACCCACCTCGAGAATCTTAGTATATTAGTATTGATTACGATTGCAACACCATTCCTGATGTTTGCCAGACATAGTACAAATATTAACATTCAGATGCGACTGCTAAAATGTCTTGTTATGCTTCAGCTCCTGGTACTGGTATCAGGAGTTGAAGCACAATTTTATTGGCCTGTTACGTTCGACTCAAGATGGATAACTGACACTCATATTGATTCCACCATTTGCTTTACTTCCGTTTCTTGTAATGGTAATAATTGCACTGCAGCAGCAGTTATCAACTTTGATCCAGACAACTACAGTATCAGTAATCAAAGAATCGCCTTATACCGAAGTGGTGACGGGGGGAGAAGTTGGTATGAACAGCCTCACAACCTCAAATTTTCACTTTCAGAAATAGTTGACGGATTAATTAAGATTCAGCAAATAGATTCACTCAACGCTGTTGCAATTGGGGATACAAATGTATTCGTTCGTACGTCTGACGGTGGAATAACTTGGGAACTACAAACGATACAAGGTCCACACCGAATGAATGACATTCATTTTTCCAATCCCAATGATGGTGTCATTTGTTTCTATGGTTCAATTTATCCACTTCGCACTACATCGGATGGAGGTAAACACTGGATACAAGCTCCCTTCGGAGGCGATTATATTGTTCAAGCACATTCCTATGGGAACGGAAAATTCCGATGGTTCAAATATCCGTTTGGTCCTTTTTATACAACTACAAACAATTTTAAGACGGTTGATTCTACAGCAATGATTGTTGATTCATTACAGGATTCACTATGGAGTCATCGTCTGAATACAAAGTGTACATTTGGAAATGGAGATACCATACTTGCGTATGGCAAGTATTGGATTAATGATTTGTGGCTTGGTAACGGTTCTATACAGCGCTCTATAGATGGAGGACAAAGCTGGGAGGAGCCTGTTACCTTCCCAACAGATAGAATTACCCAGATAGATTATACAACCTCCCTTGATCGAGACACTATATTTGCGGCTGGTCTGTACTCCAACAATTACTTACTTCTCAGCACTGACAAAGGAAGAAGTTGGACTGCAGATACGATAATCACTAACACCGATTTTATTTACCACCCATGTTTTGGATTAGCAATGCCGGCTGATGGGCATCCGATTGCTATTTTTTCAGTTACAACATATGTCAGTCGGTCAAGTTTAACGAAAGAATCTTCTTCCAAGTTGGGGTTAATCGGTTATCCTGCAAAGATTGCTTACTATACGAGTATCTACCCAAATCCTGCAACGAATATGGTGACGATCGAATCAATAGCAGAATCATACCCAATGATGATCGTGGATATGCTCGGAAGAATAGTCTATCAATCCACCATTCCGAACGAGAAAATGCAGATTAATACATCACACTTCCCGAGCGGGATCTATAACGTGATTATCAATTTCAAAGGCACAAATTTTTCAGCAGGAAAATTCATCATCTTGGGACATTGAGTGGGCAAGATTTATTTTGTTTATGTATGATTATGGAATTGTCATTGAAACACACATGTTAGCCAAGCCGATCTTCTTTGATTTTTACAAGTTTTTGGTGGTTCCAACTACCAAAAAAGCTGGTGCGATTTACGCCCCGGCTTTACATGTCGCTGAATCGATCCATACTCCCATAAATAGGACACGGGCAGTATGGCCTTACGGCTCCTCATCAATAAGCTCGTGTCCGAATTCATTAGTTATGTCAAAATCAAATTCGTTTCTTAAACTTGCCTTCATAGTGGCAGTTTTCTTCAGTGTGCGTTTCTCAGATGTCAGTGCGCAATCTTGCCCAACGAGTATAGCCCCAACAAATATTTCATGGATTGGACCAAATTTTGGTTCGGTGCAAATACCGGGAACAAACTGTTGGATTGATTTTCATTCCTGCTATCAAACAGTTAATTCAGTTACGGAATATTACATTTCTGATTGGGGCCCAAACCCAACTAATTGGGGGAGTGAGTGTTCAAGTATTAACTGGGCGGATATGTTGAATATCGTGAGAAAAAAGCTCTTTAAAGGGACTGGTAAACCACCTTGCTCTGGTTCTGGTAGCGGTACTCAAACCGTTCGAATTTTCAGCGGTACATGCTTAAGTTTTACAAGTGGCTCTTACCCGACAGCATTTTCATGTGCTGGTGAACAATTCTGCAAGACAGAGTGTACACTTTGTGATGCGGGTGGTGGGAATACTACTGAGAGCAATTGTAGTACATCTGTGGTAGGCTCTTCAAATAGCTGTTCAACGCTAACAGATTTTAGTAGTCTTAACTTTGGTGCAGTGTTGAACAACACATGGGGCTATTCTTATAGCACCTGCTACTTTGTTGATTGTACAAACTATTAACATTCAGATGCGACTGCTAAAGTGTATTGTTATGCTTCAGCTCCTGGTACTGGTATCAGGAGCTGAAGCACAATTTTATTGGCCTGTTACATTCGACTCAAGATGGATAACTGATACTCATGTTGATTCCACCATTTGCTTTACTTCCGTATCTTGTAATGGCAATAATTGCACTGCCGCTGCGGTAATTAACTTTGATCCAGATAACCCCAGCATAAGTAATGAAAGAATTGCTTTATATAGAAGTAGTGATGGTGGGATAAGTTGGCATGAACAACCGCAAAATTTGAAATTTACACTTACAACTATATCAGATGGATTATTAAAGATTCAGCAGATAGATTCACTTAATGTTGTTGCGATAGGGGATACAAATGTATTCGTTCGTACGTCTGACGGTGGAAGTACATGGGAACTTCAAATCATAGAAGGATCACGGCAAATGAATGACATTCATTTCTCCAATCCAAATGAAGGCGTCATTTCAACGTATGGTTCAATCTATCAACTTCGTAGTACATCAGATGGAGGCAAACACTGGGTAGAAGCTCCCTTCGGAGGGCTTTATAATGCTCAAGCACATTCCTACGGGAACGGAAAATTCCGATGGTTTAAACATCCATTCGGTCCTTTTTATTCAACTTCAGACAATTTTAAGACTATTGATTCTACAGCAATGATTGTTGATTCATTACGTGATTCACTGTGGAGTCATCGTCTCAATACAAAGTGTACATTTGGAAATGGAGATACCATACTTACTTATGGCAGGTATTGGGTTACTGATTGGTGGGCTGGTAATGGTACGATGCAGCGCTCTGTAGATGGGGGAAAAAGCTGGGAGGAGCCTATTACCTTTCCAATAGATAGAATTACTCAGATAGATTATACTACTCCACTTGATAGAGATACTATATTTGCGGGTGGTCTCTATTCAAACAATTACTTTCTTCTCAGCACTGACAAAGGGAGAAGTTGGACTGCAGATACGATCCTCACGAACACCGATTTCCCACCGCACCCTTGTTTTGGATTAGCGATGCCAGCTGATGGCCATCCCCTTGCAATTTGGTCAGCCATACAATATGTCAGCAGGTCAAGTTTAACGAAAGAATCATCTTCCAAGTTGGGATTAATCGGTTATCCTGCAAAGATTGCTTACTATACGAGTATCTACCCAAATCCTGCAACGAATATGGTGACGATCGAATCAATAGCAGAATCATACCCAATGATGATCGTGGATATGCTCGGAAGAATAGTCTATCAATCCACCATTCCGAACGAGAAAATGCAGATTAATACATCACACTTCCCGAGCGGGATCTATAACGTGATTATCAATTTCAAAGGCACAAATTTTTCAGCAGGAAAATTCATCATCTTAGGACATTGAGGAATTGTCATTCCCTTGGGAGGCGGAAATCCACGAGGAGGTTACAATAAACCGGATGGATTCCCGCCCCCGATCGAGTCGAGGGCAGGCACTTCGCGGGAATGACAAAAAGGCGTTTCGAGTATCGCGAGAACGGATGCTTAAGCTGTTCAAAACTTTACAACTTCACCCGTCGACAGGGATTCATGAATAGCGAAGGTGACAAGCGTCGTCGCTAAGATGGAATCAATAGGAATTGGTGAGCCTGTTCCGGATTTTATTCCCTTGATGAATGCTTCGACTTCTTCCTTATGTCCCTTGCCTTGACCAGAAATAATTTTAGGTTTACCTGAGCCAGACCACAGTTCAAGCTCGGTAAAATTTTTCATGATTGCGCTTTTCCCGCCAGCAAAGACTTGTATTTCTTCTTTCGGAAGTTGTCTATCACCGTTTGCAATGTAGAGAATTGTTGCAACGGAGCCGTTATCATAATTTATGGTGATGGAAATATTATCTTTATCAATCATATCCGAACGACCTGAATCGAGCGATGAAGCATGTACACTTTTCGGAAGTGCATCGCCGCAAAGATATGCCGCTGTATCAATGAAATGACAAACCTCACCAATAATTCTACCACCACCGATCTCGGGATCCTGCGTCCAATCGGATGCCTTCACCGGTCCGGCATTAACTCGATAAAAAATAAGCTTCGGTTGATTTGGCTCGCCAAAAAAATCTTTTGTCTTTGTCACAAGTGGAGCAAATCTTCTGTTGAACCCTACCATCAGAGAGGTGCTTCCATCAGCAGCTTGAGCGATGCGAGCAGTCTCCTCAGCGTTGAGCGCAAGTGGCTTTTCACAAAATACATGCTTGCGTGCACGTAATGATTTTAGAATGAGATCGGCATGAAGATTATGTCTTGTTGCAATGAAGATTGTATTCACATCCGATGAAGCGATCACTTCATCATAGTTGGTTGTAGAAGATGTAAATCCAAATTTTCTCTGCGCATCTTGTGAACTTGCTCCTGATTCATTGGCAACAATAACAAGCTCAGCATGCTCTTTAAGAGTCGGCAATAAAAATCCCTGCGCAAAATTCCCTGCACCGATAAATCCAACCTTCGGAGATTGTGCAGTAGTAGATTGAGAATCTTTTCCTAATTCGTAATTCGTAATTCGTAATTGCTCACCGCTTGTCGGGTAAGTCAATACTATTCCTAAATACCGTTCTTTCAATTCGCCAGCAATCAGGTTATAGGCTGTCTG
This sequence comes from bacterium, assembly GCA_037143335.1. Classification (GTDB taxonomy): domain Bacteria; phylum Bacteroidota; class Ignavibacteria; order Palsa-1295; family Palsa-1295; genus PALSA-1296. The sequence goes on from JBAWZA010000016.1 coordinate 34,961, forward strand.
CGCTTCAGTGATAGGATATGTATGCGTAGTGATTTGCGAGGGGATTACTTTTCGTTCGGCAACAAGTCGCACAAATTCTTGCATGTTGCGTCGCTCTGTCCATCGGACATAACCTATTGGATAATCTATTCCTCGTTCTTCGTAATCGGATTCGTATCTACCTGGGCCGTACGAGCGGGAGAATCTGAAATCTAATTCTTTCAGATAAAACGGATCGCGCGGAATGTCCATTGATGTAACCCCGACCATCACAACCTTCCCGCGGTCGCGAGCGATTTTTGCTGATAGCTCAACTGGATCATTCGAGTTCGCAGCGGCAGTGATAATGACGGAATCTACTCCGAATCCGTGCGTGATTTGTTTGATCGCTTCGAGTAAATTTTCGGATTGACGGTTAAATGCAATCGCTGTGCCTTGAGTATTTGCAAGATGGACGTTGTTGGCATCGAGATCAATTCCGATAACGACGCAACCTGCGGCTTTCGCAATCGCACACGTCAGCTGTCCAACAAGACCTAAGCCGATAACTGCGACATACTCACCGAGTTTCAACTCTGCTTGACGCACACCTTGCATTGCAATTGCACCGAGCGTTGTATAACATGCCTCTTCGTAAGTTACCGAGTCAGGAATTTTTACGCACAGATTTTTCAGCACGCTTACGACTTCAGCGTGATTTGCTCCTTGTCCTCCACATGCAACTCTGTCACCTGGTTTAATATCATCAACATCATCGCTGACGGCGATGACTTCCCCAGCACATGAGTATCCCATTGCCTTCGGCGTGTCGAGCTTGTTCATGATTCTGTGGTAGGTCTTCCAGAATCCTTGCTGTTTAATTTCTGCAATAACTTTTTTTACATCATCTGGTCGGCTCTTTGCTTTTTCCAAGAGCGATGCGCGCGCAAGCTCGACGGACATTTTTTCCGTACCAGCAGAAATGAGACTTGCGTAGTTACGTACGATCACACCCGAACGGCGCGGAGCATTCGGTGCATCAACATCGCGGATGGTAATTGCGCCGGAGCGCATGGATTGTAAGAGTTGCTTCAAAGTGATTATTGAATTCGTAGAATCAATTCCGATCTTAGAATAGATTTCCTCACTACGTATAATCTAACTATATACGAGTGGGTTCCTCTAAGTTACAAACCCAGTGTGTGACTTGAACCCTAGGCTGTATTGGTAGACCTGAGCTTGTTGAATGACGAACCTTAATTCATCGCATATACGAAGTTTAGTTGAACGGGAATATGCAAGTAATGGGTTACTGAATCACCGGACGAAGTGAAGTAACTGTTTATTAGAATTGTTGTTTTACTTGTCACTTGATTTAGAAACATAACCATGAGTGATATGAATGAACAAGAAAAAAAATTAAAACTCACGACTGCCTCGGGCAGGCCGTATGTTGAGCATGAGAATACAATGGGTGTCGGACCACGTGGTCCGCTTTTGCTTCAGGATTATATCTTACATGAGAAGATGGCTCACTTCAATCGTGAGCGTATTCCAGAGCGAGTTGTACATGCCAAAGGAACTGGTGCATTTGGTACGCTAACAATTACGCATGATATTACGAAATATACCAAGGCGAAAATTTTCTCGCAGATCGGCAAGCAGACAAAAATGCTGATTCGCTTCTCGACGGTTGGTGGTGAGAAGGGTAGTGCCGATACCGAGCGCGATCCACGCGGTTTTGCTATGAAGTTCTACACCGAAGATGGCAACTGGGATCTTGTTGGGAATAACACGCCAGTTTTTTTTATCAAGGATGCAAAAAAATTCAGCGACTTTATTCATACCCAAAAGCGAGACCCACACACTAACCTTAAAAGCCCAACGATGATGTGGGATTTCTGGAGTTTAAATCCAGAAAGCCTGCATCAGGTACTAATCCTCATGAGCGATCGTGGCACACCTGATGGCTACCGCCACATGAATGGATACGGTAGCCATACCTTCTCATTATTTAATGCAAAAAATGAAAGAGTATGGGTGAAATTCCATTTCAAGACTTTGCAAGGCATCAAGAATTTTAATAATGAGGATGCGGCAGCAATGCGAGGAGTTGATCCTGATTACTCGCAACGTGATCTGGTCGAAGCAATTGGGAGTGGTAACTTCCCCAAGTGGGCGATGAAGATTCAGGTGATGACTGATGAACAGGCGAAGAGTTTTAAGTGGAATCCATTTGATCTCACAAAAATTTGGCCGCAGGGTGAATTCCCACTAATTGACGTTGGCACGATGGAGTTGAACGAAGTGCCGGATAATTATTTCGCGCAAGTCGAACAGGCAGCTTTTGCACCAGCACACGTCGTTGACGGAATCGGCTACTCACCCGATAAGATGTTGCAGGGCAGGTTGCTCTCTTATCCTGATGCCCATCGGTATCGCCTCGGAGCGAACTATGAGCAGATTCCCGTGAATAAATGTCCATTCATCGTTGCGAACTACGAACGTGATGGCCACATGCGCGTTGATGGTAATGGCGGTGATAAGCCTAATTATTATCCGAATAGCTTTGATGATATTTACATAGATCAACGCTATAAAGAGCCACCAATGCAGTTGGACTCAATGATTGCTGATTGGTATGATAGAAATGGTGAAGGAGAAAACGATCACTACACTCAGCCTGGAAATTTATTTCGCTCTGTCATGGATGCTTCACAAGAGAAAAATACGATTCACAACATCGTCGGAGCGATGAGCGGAATTGCCGGACCCAAACGTGCAGAAATTATCAACCGACAATTATGTCATTGGTTCAGAGCCGATCTTGAGTTAGGCTCGGGAGTCGCCGCCGGACTCGGTGTAAATGTTGACGAGATCATGGCGATGATGCGGTAAATCACGCAGAGCATTATCTTAAGAACGCCGAGTCACGATGGGACTCGGCGTTTTTTTGTTTTAGCGAATCGCTTAATGCTTGATCGTTACCTTCTTCGTTGTGCTGTCAAATGTCGTACCAAAGGTACTGAGATTTGTAGAAGCAGGACCTTTTGTCACATTCCCCGATAAATCAAACCGCGAATCATGGCAGGTGCAGATAATGGTTGTACCTGATTGCTGCATACTATTACCCGTACATGAAGCGTGAGTACAGACCATCAGTATCGTGATGTAACTTGTAGCGCTCTGCCTGACAATTAATATATCATGTCCATCAGGCGTGGAGGATCGGAGAGCTTGGTTATTTGCCGCGAGCGATGATACGTCAACGGTGATGTTAAAAGCTGTGACCGATGAGCCTGGGTCAGTAGGGGAGGTGGAACAGCTATTAATGATGGGTGCTATAAATCCAACAACGGCTACGCCTGCCAAACCTTGGCCGCACATTTTGAGGAAATCTCTTCTGGACTGGGTTAATTCATTCATAAATAATCAATTCCTAAATAATTTGTGTACTCATGTATGACACCTCTGGAAGGGTAGTTGTTTCGGGAGGCGAAGGTGAAAAAGAATTCATGGAAAAAAAAACCTCGGAACGTGAGTTCCGAGGCATTCTAACAAAGTTAGTCGAACGAAATTACTTCTTTTTCATTTCGTCTTTCTTCATCTCAGGAGCCTTAGCATCTGGTGCCTTCTTGCTGGTATCAGCAGGAGCAGCAGCAGGAGCAGCAGGAGCTGGAGCAGCAGGAGCCGGTGTCATCATCGAATCCGCCGGTTTTGCCTCTTCAGCCTTTTTGCCGCAAGCGATTGTCCCTAAAGACATTGCTGAGAATGCAGCAAGCATTAATACATTACGAAGCCTCATTGTAATTACCTCTTAGTTAAGTGAATAATGAAAAAACAGCCATACCTACTTCCCCGTCCAAAAGCACATTTTCAGAGCGGTTGGCAAGCATAACTTCTGATTTAAATAAACAACCTGATTGCAAATATACGAAAATTTTGACGCCATAATACAAAAATCACTTTAAAAGCGTTTCACCAAAATGTACCGCCACCCGAATCTGCCAAGAAGTCCCGCAGAATACCGCCTCGGATTGAACTCTCCGGTACGTGTACGGCGTTGTCATTCCTCAATGCCATTACAGATTTACAACACCCTCCACCGCCAAAAGGAGGAATTCATTCCACTCGACCCCAATCGTGTAGGCATGTATGTTTGCGGTCCGACCGTTTATTCGGATACGCATATCGGCCATGCCAAGAGCTATATCAGCTTTGATGTCGTTCGTCGCTACCTCATGTTTTTGGGATACCCTCTTACTTATGTCCAGAACATTACCGACGTCGGCCACCTGACAGATGACGCCGACGAGGGGGAGGATAAGCTCATCAAGAAAAGCTCGGCTGTGAAGCAACACCCGATGCAAATCGCAGAAACCTATACCCGCAGATTCTACGAGGACTTGGCGAGGTTGAATGTCCTGCCCCCTGACATAGCCCCGCGAGCCTCTGGTCATATCATTGAGCAAATCGAGATTATTAAGGACTTACTTGCCAAAGGATTCGCCTATGAAGTCGGGGGCAGTGTGTATTTCGATGTAACCAAAGACCCGGATTACGGCAAGCTCTCGGGTAGGAAAACCGAAGACCAGGAAGGGCAAGGACGGGTTGAGTCGCGGAGCGAGAAGCGGCATCCGAATGACTTTGCCCTCTGGAAAAATGCCGAGAAGGGGCATATCCTCCGCTGGCCATCGCCGTGGGGTGATGGATTCCCAGGGTGGCATATTGAGTGTTCAGCAATGAGTATGAAGTATCTCGGGGAAACATTCGATATTCATGGCGGTGGCTTAGAAAACCAATTCCCCCACCACGAATGCGAAATCGCCCAGTCGGAGTCATCCACCGGCAAACCATTTGCTACCTATTGGATGCACAATAACATGGTAACGGTGGACGGAGTAAAGATGGGGAAATCACTCGGGAATTCCAGTTACCTCCGTGATCTCTTCGAGCTTTATGACCCAATGACTCTGAGGTTCTATATCTTGCAGTCGCACTATCGGGGTACGACGGAGTTTAAGGAAGATGCCATCGAAGGTACGGCAGTCGGATACAGAAGACTGGTGGAAGGTTATGAGCGTCTGAAAAAAGGAGTCGGCAACCCACCTCGTCGCCCACTGACTCAGGCTGACCAAGAACATCCACTCTATATATCGTTTGTTGAGGCTATGAACGATGATTTCAATACCTCGAAGGCACTTGCAGTGCTCTTCGGGCTTGACAAGTGGCTCATTACTGTAGCTCGCTGGGAGACTGAAGCTGAGCAAGTTTACCAAATTTGGACAGCATTAGCTGATGACGTACTCGGAATCCTACCGATATCGGACTCCGGTAATCGGTCATCAGACTCCGACTCAGCAACCATTGCGCTGGGAAACCTTGTCCAGAGAAAAATTGAAGAGCGCAAGGAAGCCCGCCTCCGGAAGGACTTTGCAGCAGGGGATGCAATCCGCGATGAATTAGCCACTGCTGGGATAATCCTTGAGGATTCTAAATCTGGGACGACGTGGAGCTTGAGTTAAGCTACCCCTGAGCCTGATGGATACTTAGTGCGATGTCATACATTTAGGGCATTTTTGGTGAAATTAGGGAAACTTTTTAGACCGAATTCGTATTTATTGTTACCGTTTTTAAAACAGTAGTATTTTTTAACCCATTTTTAAAGGAATTCAACACATGGTTTCAAGAATGAAACTCACCATCTTAAGCGTCGCTGTATTCGGCTTCGTTTTAGCTTTTTCAACAAATTCGTTCGCTCAGAAGATTGGCGTCGTTGACGGTACTAAGGTTCTAAGCGGATTTAGCGAGTTCACAGCTGCGCAGGCTAAGATCCAAGGGATCTACAAACTCTGGCAGGATACCGCTCTCACGATGCAAAAAAACTTGAAGGAAAAGTTTGATAACTATTCCAAAATCAAGGAGACGATGTCGAAGGAAGCTTTGGCAAAAGCTGATGAAGAGTTGCAAAAGCTCAATACGGAGATCACAAAGTATAACGATGCAAAGACCAACCAACAGACTGGTGAAATCGTAAAGCTTCAGAATGATCTCATAACTCCAGTCCGCGAAAAGGCAACTGCAGCGGTAGGAACTGTTGCTAAAAAGAGGAAGCTCGATCTTATCTTCGAAAAGTCTCAGACAAGCTATTATGCTGAAGGAACAATTGTTGATATCACCGATGATGTCATCGCAGCGCTGAAGAAATAATCAGTGTAGTTTTTCGTCCCTGTTCACTTTTGGGGCACAATTTGTAAGCGCGTTTGCTTTAGTATAGGCAGACGCGCTTTTTCTTTCATTAAAATGTTTCTGCACTGATACACTTTATGATTGCCCGGGCTAACCAGAGATTCAAGATTTCTTCCAAATGATTATGAAAAAATATTTACTTCTCCTCATCGTTGCCGCCATGACATGCGCGGCTTCGGGTCTGGTTGCACAATCGCGGATTGCATTTATTGATGCGACAAAACTTTTGAAACGGATGCCCGAAGCGATTGACGCCGAGTCCAGACTCGATCAAATCGTCAACGGTTGGAATAAAGATCTTACTGATATGGAAGCCGACCTCAAACGAAAGAGCACTGACTTCGAAAAGAAAAAACTCATCATGGCAGATGCTGAACGCAGTGCGATCGAAATGGATATTACCGACCTCAAAAAACGCATTGACCAATTCCGTCAGGATAAATACGGAATGAGTGGCGAGCTCTACAAACAGCAGACTGAATTGATGAAGGGCGCGTACGAGAAATTCAACAAGGCACTCGAAGAAGCAGCTCAGGAGGGAAAGTACGATTATGTGTTCGATCGCAACGCAAACGACCACTCGATTCTCTACACGAATGCAAAATTTGATTTGACGCTACCTGTTGCAAAAAAGTTAGGACTTGAGACCAGCGATATTTTCTCCATTCCACTAGTCAATACTCCGCTCAATCCGAGTAAACCAAATGGTTCAACGCAAACCCCTCCACCCCAGCCTCATTAAGTCACACACTAATTTTCTTTGCTCTCAATGACACTCCACGAACTCGCTAAGCAACTTGATGCTCGCATTGAGCGGGGAAGTGGTAAGGAAGAAATTTCATCTGTCGAGGCGATTGGCGAGGCGCGTGCAGGATCGGTTTGTTTTATCTCGAATCCATCGTATGAAAAATATCTCTCTACAACACAAGCATCGGCGGTAATTATTTCGGAGGCTTTGGTTGTAACAGAGAATGTATCAACGCCTGCTCTTCTCAGAACCCCTAACCCGTACGTTGCCTTTGCACGAGCTATAGAATTATTCAATCCTCGCAAGGATATGTTTGTGCCGAAGGTGCATCCTTCAGCCGTTATTAGTCCATCAGCAAAGTTGCATGAGTCCGTAGGAATCGGTGCGCATGTATATGTGGGCGAGGATGTAACGATTGGAGAAGGTTCTGCTATTCATCCGGGTGCAGTAATCTACGATAATACGGTAATCGGAAGGCATGTCGTCATCGGAGCAGGCAGTGTGATTGGCTTTGATGGATTCGGCTACGCAGCGACTTCCGAGAAAACATTCACGAAGATTCCGCAAATCGGAAATGTCATAATCGAGGATGATGTTGAGATCGGCGCATTGTGTACTATTGATAGAGCGACGCTGAATCATACTATTATACATCGAGGTGTGAAGCTTGATAACTTGGTGCATATTGCTCATAACGTCGAGATCGGTGAAGATACCGTCATCGCAGCGCAGACAGGTATCTCCGGTTCAGCAAAAATCGGCAAGCGTAATCAAATAGCGGGACAGGTAGGAATGATTGGGCATATTACGATTGCTGATGACGTTACCATCATCGCGCAATCCGGAGTTTCAAAAGCAATTACAAAATCGGGCACATACTTTGGTGCACCAGCAAAGGAATTTCGAGCCGCACTCCGACAAGAAGGAGCGCTTGCACAATTGCCCGAGCTTCTGCAACGTGTCAGAGAACTCGAAGAAAAAATTCGCATACTTGAAGGACATTCATAATTCCTTCTTAAGAGAAAACATATTTTCCATGTCAGAACAATCTATAGCATACCAAACCCTTACGTCATCAATCGAAGAACGTGTTGCTCGAATAACAATTAATCGCCCCGAAAAACTGAACGCACTCAGTTCAGCGGTGCTTGATGATCTCCGTCACCTTGTCACCGATCTTCGAGAGCGCGATGATGTGCGAGTTGTTGTGATTACCGGTTCAGGTGAGAAAGCATTTGTTGCCGGAGCTGACATTGGCGAACTTGCCGCTCTTAATGATATCGATGAAGGAAGAGAATTTGCGCAGAACGGACAGGCTGTTTTTAGCTTGATCGAGTCATCACCCAAACCATTTATCGCGGCAGTCAATGGTTTCGCTCTCGGCGGCGGATGCGAGCTTGCACTCGCTTGCCACATTCGTATTTGTTCGGAGAATGCAAAGTTCGGTCAACCAGAAGTGAATCTCGGCATTATCCCAGGTTATGGTGGTACTCAGCGACTCACTCGCGTTCTTGGCAGAACTCTTGCGACCGACCTCATTCTAACCGGTAGGCAGATGGACGCCCGCGAAGCGCTCGAGCAAGGATTAGTCGCACGCGTTGTGGCGCAAGCAGAATTACTTTCCACAGCAACACAGATGGCTCAGACAATTGCCGCCAAAGCTCCGCTTGCCATTAGCGCTGCACTCGAATGTATTGTGGAAGGAATTGACGAATCTATCGAAGAAGGGCTTGGACGTGAGGCTGATCGTTTTGCACACCTCACCACTTCATCGGATTTCCATGAGGGAACAACAGCTTTTCTGGAAAAGCGAAAAGCTAACTTTGAAGGTAAATAAATTATTTTGACCCCAATAGATTCTAGAAAATTTTCCCGATGGTTCGGACGGACTTAGAACAATACTACGCACTCTACCTCATTCCCGGGATCGGAGCCAAGCGTCTCCTCGCATTATCTGAGTATTTCGGAGGAGTTCAGACAGCGTTCACAGCGAGCAAATCACAGTTGGCAAATGTCTCGGGTATCTCCAAGCAACTTGCTGATGATATAGCCACTCTGCGTACGCAGATGCATGACGTTGCCGCTCAAGAGATTGAGTCGCTACCTGATGATGTAGCAATCATTACGTACTTTGACTCAGAATTCCCCGACCAACTCAAACACATCTACCAACCGCCGGCAATTCTTTTTGTCCGAGGAAATATCAGCCTACTCAAATCCGAGAAAAATCTTGCTATCATTGGCTCGCGCAAAATGACAGACTATGGCAAGCGCATCACCAAAGAACTCGGCAGTTCATTTGCCTCTCACGGTGTTGTTGTCACAAGTGGCTTTGCAACGGGAGTTGATACCTGTGCACACGAATCAGTCTTTGAGGCAGGCGGCGAAACGATAGGCGTGCTCGGCTCTGGCATTGATGTCCTCTATCCAGCATCAAATAAAAATTTTGCCAAACGGCTTCTTGAATCAGGAAGAGGAGCGATTGTTTCTGAACTCCCCCCTGGCGCACCACCAGAGGCAAAAAATTTCCCGTGGCGTAATCGCATCGTTAGCGGAATGACGAAGGCAAGTATTATAATAGAGAGTGAAGAGAAAGGTGGCTCGATGATTACTGCCTCGCTCGCACTCGATCAAGGCAGGGATATCTTTGCCCTACCCGGCGATGTCACCCGCCCCATGAGCCAAGGACCGAATTTATTGATCTATGAAAGCCGAGCACGGCTTTTTCGAACGTCCCAGGACATACTTGAAGTATTAGGCTGGGTCGCCAAGCCAGGCTCATTCCGCCAGAGCCAGAAGCGTCAAGCCTCGACAAGACCCGAACTTAATGCTGGTGAGAAGAAAATCATGGCTATCTTGGACGAAGCGGGTGAGGCACTCCATATTGATGCAATTGTCGAGCGCACGGGGTTGGAAGTGCAAGATGCGTTGGTGAGATTACTGGAGTTGGAATTCAAGGATATAGTGCGTCAAATGGCAGGAAAACACTTCTCGAGCATTTTTTAAAAGATTTTTTGAAAATAATGTGTAACCTTTTGGACTTTCAAACGACTTTTAAAGGTGAGGGGAAAGTTTTTCGTATTTTAGTATTCCAGAATTGAGCAAAAAGTACCAAATTCTTCGAATTTGCGTTGTTTTGGGCATTTTGGGTTACGGGGACAGTAAACCGCTCCTTAGGGGAGGTCTTAAGGTGAGGGTTGTGTCCGAGTGTTTGTTGTGAACCCCTACGTTTTATTTATTAACTAACTATATCAATACGATGAAAAATCGGATACTCTCTATCGCATTTCTTGCGCTCGTGAGTTTGATGCTTTTCGGAGCAAAGAACTCGTTCGCGCAAAATCGCCGCGGTGAGCCGAACGTCTTAGCCACCGGCTACTATGTCGTTGACTCAGATGATAACGCACCACTTCCGTGGCGTCCGAACTACTTCTTCATTGATACGCTCTATCAGCCATTCAGCTGGTATCGTATTAAAAGCGGTCCGCGCCAGAATTTTCCTGGTGATAGACCGTGGCATTTCTTTTATAACCCGCTCAACGGATTTACTCCAGCCGCTATTGCAGCAATGGATACCGTAAACGATTGTATGGCAGGTCCGATCCCTACGGGATTCCCACCAGCCACACCTTTCGACTTTTATGGTTTGCCATTCGATAGCTTGTTCATTTCGTCGAACGGCTATATCGGCTTCCGTCCTTTTGCTGAGGCAACTGCTGGTAACCCACCGCTTTATTGCAATCATAACTTTCCCGATTACAAAAACGGGTTAAGCACAATTCCTCCTGCAACGATTGGCGCATTGTTCTGCGATGCTGATTTCCGTCCAAATGGAGATTCAACGAAGGTCTATATTCGTACAAGCCCAGGCGTAGATTCTTTCTTCGTCAGCTACTTCAACCTTCGCTTGAATCCTACGGGAAATAACAATATTGAAAACGGTAGTGGACGTGATAAGCTCTTCATCAAGAAGTTGCAGATCGTTTTTACCCGTATTGACTCGAGCATTCAGATCAACTACGGACCGTTCTCCGGAGCTGTTCAAGGATTCCCACCAGTACAGGCATACCGTATTTTCCAACGTAACGCTTCTATCGGACTTATCAATAGTGCCAGAACAGAAGCAACGTCTGTAAACTACGGATCGCACTCTGGTAAGGGTCGTTGGGATGCTATTAACGCAACCTGCCGCTCTTGTAACAAAGACTTCCGTCAGGCTGGTCAGTTCGCTGTGAAGTTCAAAAGATGGCACAACGTTGTTCGCGCCATCTCTGTAGATTTCCCAACCAGAAACTTTGAGGTTTGCTTGAGCACAACGCTTAACCCAACCGCTACTTTCCAATGGATTGGTAACTACGATATCACTAACACTCTGACACCACAGGCTTTCAAGGTGAAGTTCCAGATTCGTAACGCTGTTACAGGTGTTGCTGTTTATGGACGTACGTACCTTACTCCTGTCTTCACAACCGCTGGGCAGAAGCTCAGCACCAAGGTTGGTGATTTCGCTCCATACGTAACGAACCCATACATCTTGAATGAACTAGGTACATTCAACGCATGTGCTATTGCTACATCGTATGATGGAAGCGATAACTACATCGGTGACCAATGGCCGTTCGATGATACTGTCTGTGTCCAGATCTATGGAATTCGTGTAACAGCGCTTCCATTTAACGATCCATCAGATAACTACTCGATCACACCTAAAGGCAACATTCCTGATCAACAGAAATGGGTTGCTATCGGCGCGACTGTAGAAGATGGAGACGCAGTAACATTCGATCCTCCTCCACCAAGGTACGATGCTGCTTCAGGTGGTGTTGGTGGTGCAGGTCTTCATGATCCTGTTATTCACTTAGATCGTCAGGATATTGATGGTAATTCATACCCAGCTCCTAAGCAGGGTGATACACTCAGATCATTCCCATTCAACCTTCAAGGTCAGACGAAAGCTGCTCTTGCTTTCAGCTACCAAAGAGCTGGACAGCTCCAGTACCCTTGGTTCTGGGATTCGCAAACGTTGTTGGGACCTGAAGCAACAGTATTGGATCTGAATAATGGTTTAGTTCTTGCTGGTGATTCGATGATCATTGACTTCAAGAACCCTAGTGCTCCTGCATGTAATCCAGGCGCATCTTGGACACGTGTTGGTGGTGTTGATGGTGGTAACGACTTTGAATTCCATAAATTCTCTGTCCGTCTTGATCAGTTCACGACACCAACATTCAATTATTTCACGAATGCATTCCGTTTCCGTCTTCGCTTAAAGGCTTCGGATAACGGTAACTATCCACCGGATGATGATGCTGACGATTGGTATATTGACAACATCTCGTTGCAAGTACCTCGTAAGCCAGAGATCGAAGTAATGTGGGTTCGCGTAGTATCGCCATACACTCACATTCCTCCATCACAGGCTGTAGCATTACCAATCTATGTTCACGTTGCTAATAATTCAACGGACGTAGCAATTGCATTCCCAATTCGTGTTCAGATTTTGGATCCGAATGGTAGCACAGTTTACTGGGCACTACAAACCGTTACATCATTACGTGGCGGTACAGATTCGACAGTACTTATGCCGAACTGGAATGCTCAGAGTTCAACAGCTGGCGGAACGTTCACTATCCATGCGTTCTTAGCTTCAAGCTCTTATGATTCTTATACACAAGATAACGGAACATTCACTCAGTTCTTCCTTGATGTCGGTACTCCTGGTGATCCACCTGAATTCGCTTTGGACGATGGTTCAAACGATTTCCCAGGTCTTGTTCAGCAGACTGGTACAGGCGTAGGATTTAATAATAATTCTGCAAGCTTGGCGATGAAATTCCGTTTGTCAGTGAAGGACACCATGTTCGGTGTTAGAGTGTACTTCGGTAACGCTAACCAATCACCTGATGCTATCAGATTAACAGTTCTCAAAGGCAGCCCGAATAGTGCTGTACCTACTTGCGACACTGTATTTGGTGCTCAGATGGAAGACGTTCGTAAGGGACAGCTCTTTAACCAATACTGGTCATACTACTTCCCAACCCCTGTTGTACTTCCAGGCGGAAGCGGATCAGGTGCGGCACAGGGTGTGTACTGGGTATCACTTAGCCAGCTTGGTTTGGATAACATGAACCTCGGAGCTGATATTTCAAGAGGTGGTGGACACGTGACAAAGTCATCGTTAAACCGTTCTCTCGGAGTTCCTGTCTATCATGCGATGTACAATGACATCTATGGTACAAACATTGCACAGAATAACAACTTCGGTGATGTCTCTACATCATACGCAGTTGAGCGTACTGCCGGTAGTTGCGATTGGTCATTATGGATGCCATCCCAAGGTGGTTGGTGGCCGGGTAATGATGCTGCTACAGCATCGCGTTACTATCTCTACTGGTCTGGTGCAGCTTGCGATGCTTGCGCACTGAACGTATGGGGTGGCATGAACTGGGGTGGAGCTGCGTACTTCCAGAACTTCGGAACATATAATCCTATGATCCGTCCGATGGTCAGCACAAGCCCAATGTTCCCTGTAAATTTCCTCTCACCACTTGCTGGTAAGGAAGTAAACGGAACAGCAGTGCTTAACTGGACAACGGCTCAAGAGAAACAAAATTCTGGTTTCTATGTCGAGCGTCGCTTGGCATCTGAAACAGATGGTTTCTTCACGAAGCTCGGATTTGTTGAAGGTAAGGGTACATCAAACGTACAAAATGGTTATAGCTATACTGACCGCAAGGTTGAGCCTGGCACATATACCTATCGTTTGACACAGATTGATCTCGACGGTGCTCAGCATCTCTCGAACTCAGTCAACGTTTCGATTGGATCTCCGAGCAGCTATGCTCTCGAGCAGAACCATCCGAACCCTTGCACAACAACGAATATTGACTTCGCTCTGCCAGTTGCTGGTCAGACACATTTAATAGTCTTTAATGCTCTCGGACAGGCTGTTCGTACTCTTGTTGACGGTGACGTCGCTGAGGGTTCACACAGCGTGAAGTTCGATGGTAAAGATGATGCAGGTAACGAATTAGCTTCTGGTAACTATATCTATAGACTCCAGAGTGGCGACTTCTCTGCAACTCGCAAAATGACAATTACGAAATAAGTAAGGTCATCGTTGTATTTCAAGAACCCCTGTCAGTGATGACAGGGGTTCTTTTTTTTGGTAACTTCTTTTCGCGTCGTCCGTAGTTCAATCTTTACTTTTATCGCCTATGAAAATATTTTTCTTTTTGGTCTTTCTTGCACTCGCATCACCGTATTCCGCAATAGCACAATTTGGTACGGGCGAAGTACACCTGCCTTACGAAAGTCAAAAGGCATCGATCTCTCAGACAATTGGCATCACTGATATTGAGGTAGTCTATCACCGCCCGGCAGTGAAGGGTAGAAAAATTTGGGGTGAGCTTGTTCCTTATAATAGTGGCACATCAATTCCGTGGAGAGGCGGAGCGAATGAGAATACTACGATCACATTCTCATCGGATGTTGCAATAGAAGGCAAAGCATTGGCTGCCGGTACCTACGGATTACATTTTCTTCCATATGAAAAAGAGTGGACTGTGATCTTTTCAAAGAACTCCACATCATGGGGAAGTTTTTCGTATAACAAAGACGAGGATGCACTCCGTGTGACCGTAAAACCTCAGCTTGCGGAGTTTGAGGAATATCTGAAATATGAATTTATGAATCCAAAGCCAGCCTCAACTATGCTCCAATTACATTGGGAGAAGCTTGCTGTTCCTATTCGTATTGATGTCAACACTCATGAGGTAGTGCTTGCGAATATCCGGAAAGAGCTTCGGAATTCTGTTGGATTTACGTGGCGAGGATATAATTCCGCCGCAAGTTATTGTGCCGATGAAAATATCAACCTCGAAGAAGGGCTGGCGTGGGCAAAGCGCTCCGTGTCAAGCGAAGAGAATTTTGATGGACTTCAGACACTCGCTCAACTTCAAGAAAAATTAGGAATGAAAGACGAAGCGGATAAAACAAGGGACCGTGCAATGCAAATCGCAAAACCATTGGAGATTCATACCTTCGCAAGGCAGCTCTTAACTCAGAAAAAGATTGATGAAGCCATGAAGTACTTCGAGTATAACCTCAAGAAGAACCCCGATCAATGGTTTGTCTATTCAGGCATCGCTCGTGGCTATGAAGCCAAAGGGGATCTGAAAGCTGCAATAGAGAATATGAAGTTAGCCCTTGAAAAAGCTCCTGAAGCAAATAAGGCGAATATCTCGGGAGTGTTGAAGCAGTGGCAAAGTAGAATGTAGAGAATTATTGATTCAGTTCGGCAATCAAATGTAAGGGAACTAAACAGTGTTCAGTTTGTTATCATCGTTATGGGAATTGTTGATAGAAAAGATCGAGAGAGAGAATCCATGAAGTCGCTCATGTTAGAGGCGGCGATGGAGCTTTATCTATCCAAAGGGATTGAGAACGTCACGATTCGCAATATCGCGGATAAAATCGAATTCAGCCCTGCAACGATTTACCTATACTTCAAAGACAAGGACGAGATTTTCTTTCATCTCTACAATCTGGCATTCGGAAAATTCTATCAAGCACAGCTTCGTGATGAGTCAATCGTAGATCCCTGGGAGCGGTTGCAGAAGAGTGGGATGCACTATATTGAGTGGGCGCTGGCGAATCCGAAGCTCTACGACCTCATGTTCATTTTAGAGATTCCGATGGATGTAATCGCCGAAAGCTCGTGCGTTGACATCGGGATTAATTCTTATAACCTTCTGAAGAAAACGGTTGCCGAGTGTATCGGTCGCGATTCAATCAAGGTGTCTGACCCTGATCTTGGAGCGATGATTTTTTGGAATTATGTGCATGGAATTGTCTCTTTGCTTATTAAGAAACGTGTTCTCTACCCAGCCGAACATGTGAGCAGATTGATTGACGCTATGCTCGCGACTTTTTATTCAGCAATGCAAAAATAATTTTTTTCTTTCAAACTAAACAATGTTCACTATATTACCGCAGATCAATTTATCCAAAAAAATACGTATCAATCTCATTGTATTTCTCGGCACCGCCGTTATCCTATCCACTAATGCTAACGCTCAGGATAGCGTTCGGGTTACGCAGACTGTGAAGGGCGTGATTCGAACCGTTGATAACCAGCAACCAATTTTCGGGGCATCCGTATATATTCCCGAAGTAAAACTTGGCGCGAAGACAAACGCAAACGGCGAATTCCGCATTGAGAAAGTACCCGTCGGGAGGCTTACGCTAAAAGTCCACGCCAATGGCTATGAACAAATATCCGAGGATATTCTTGTCACAAGCGGGAAGCAAGTAAATCTCGAACTTGAAATACGTGAAAAGGTTGTCAAAGGTGAGGACATCTCCATAATTGCTAATGATGCTTTTGCACGTATAAACGAAACCGCTCTATCAAGTGCAACGACGTTCAATGTTGATGATGTGAAACGATTCGCAGGTAGCAGGGAAGATCCGGCAAAGATGGCACAAAATTTTGCTGGCGCAGTCGGCATAAACGATCAGCGGAATGATATTATTATTCGCGGAGGCTCGCCACTTGAATTGCTCTGGCGTTTCGATGGAATAGACATCCCAAATCCGAATCACTTCGCAACGCAAGGAGCAACGGGTGGACCTGTGAATGCTATCAATGTAAATTTATTAAGTAATAGCGATTTCCTGACCGGAGCTTTTCCTGCTGAATATGCTGACAAAAATTCCGGTGTGTTTGATCTTCGCACTCGCAAAGGGAATACAGAGCGGTTCGAATTTGTAGGACAAATGGGATTTGCAGGACTGGAGGGTCTCATTGAGGGACCACTCGGTGGTAATTCTTCCTTCATAGTAAGTTATCGTAAATCCACGTTGGAAATTTTCGATGCACTTGGAATAAGTTTGGGATTTGCCGGAATTCCGAAGTATGATGATCTTACCTTGAAAGCGAATTTCGAACTCTCGCCATCGGATGAACTGAGTTTCACATCGCTCTTCGGCACAAGCAATATCAGACTTGAGCAAAGCAAAGAAGATTCTGTGCAAACGGGCGATGATGACATCACCAATGGCACTGATCTTGCCGTTGTCGGAAGCACATGGAAACATATCTTTAGTCCACAAACGATTAGTCAACTAACAATGAGTTGGGTGGCTTCGCGATTTAACACGGAAGTTGATTCGCTGACAACCGACAACTTCAATCATGTAACCGCGAGTACATTATTCTACAAAGCAAACTCAACAGAAGCATCATACTCCGGAAAATTTCGGTTGCTACACAGTCCGAATGTATCGAACACATTCAGCGCTGGTATCGAAGCGCGTTTCCCATCATATAACATCAATGAATACCGAACGACTGTTCGTGATGAAGCCGATGGCAAACCATACTCGCTCAGAGCGGATGGGAGTTCATTTCATGCTCTCTCATTTGTGAATTGGCTCTACCGTCCGTCTGATGACTGGACGTTTAACACAGGAGTTGCAGCACAATATCTGGATTTAAGCAAGAAGACTTCCATCGAACCAAGATTTTCTGCGAAGTGGAATGCCGCAGAGGGGCAATCGTTAAACTTTGGTTTTGGAATCCATCGTGAATCACAGCCGCTTGTTATTTATTTTGGCAATCCACTAAATCACGGTCTTGATTTCACGCAATCAATTCATTACATCGTAGGATATGAAAATCGGATTTCAAATGATGTACTGATGAAGCTTGAAGCATACTACAAGGACATCTCTCACGCACCTGTCGAAAGTGAATCTTTGAATTCATACAGCTTACTCAATGCTGGCGCGAATTTCGGAGGTGTATCCAATAGTGCAGCACTCGTGAGCAATGGACTTGGGAAAAGTTATGGCGTAGAATTTACTATGCTCAAGCATTTTTCGAACAACTATTATTTCACAACAACCGCTTCACTATTCAGACAGCGATTCACTGGCTCCGACGGAGTCTGGCACGATGGTGCGTTCGATAATAAATTTATTCTCAACTTGCTCGGCGGATATAACTGGGTCTTGAGTAGAACATTCTCGATTGAATTCTCAGCAAAATATACCATTGCAGGAGGAAGCGCTTATACTCCCATAGATACGATAAAGTCAGCGCTCTATAATGCCGCGGGACAATTCGGAATTCCTTATCTCGATGAGGCAAACGCTTTCGGCGCAAGGAATCCGATCTATAGTAAGCTCGATACGAAAATAGAATTCAGACAAAATCTCGGTTCAGTTTCAATCATCGGATTCTTCACGGCAGAGAACACCTTGAATAACAAGAATGTACTCTTACATACGTATGATCCACGAAATCATTCTGTGAAGACGATCTACCAGTTAGGATTATTTCCGTACGGTGGATTCCGAGTAGAATTCTAAGTAGAGAAAACTATGCGCTAATAATTCCGCGCTCTGATTTTCGGATGAAATCCAGTATTCTGGTGACTTCTGGAATTGAGAGTGCGGAATCTGCTTCAACGGCGGCGATTCCGTCAGCAACGTTAAGGCCGTTGAAATAGATGAGTTTGTAAGCAGTACGGATGGCGTCAATGTTTTCAGCAGTGAAACCGCGACGTGATAAACCAATTTTATTGATGCCTCCAAATCGTGGCGGTTGATCGCCAATGAGCGAGTAAGGAGGAATATCTTTTACGATCATCAGTCCACCGCCAACCATGGAGTAGCCTCCGACAATCGAAAACTGATGCAAGCCTGTGAGTCCGCCGATAATTGCGAATGATTCAACAGTGACATGTCCGCCGAGTTGAGCGGAGTTCGAGAGAATCACACTATCACCTACAGAACAATCATGCGCAACGTGTGAATACGCCATGATGAGGCAATTCTTACCAATGCGAGTCACGGCGTCATGCGTGCCCGCAGGATATGAACCTGAGTGAATCGTGGCGCGGTGAATCGTCGCGAACTCGCGGATAGTCGTGCCATCGCCGATTTCTGCATACGTTTTTTCGCTACCCTTAAACTTAAGGTCTTGCGGAGTATTCGAGATCACAGCAGAGTGGTGCACAATGCAATCGGCTCCGATCCTCGCACCATCGGCAACAAAGGCATGATGATGAATCACTGTATGATCGCCAATGATGACATCACCTTCGATTATCGCGTACGGACCCACCTGAACATCCTTTCCGAATTGCGCCTTTGGGTCAATGATAGCAGTGGGGTGAATTTGTATTGGCATTAGGTGAGAATTTTGTGCAAACAATTCAAGCCCACTGAGCAGCTTCTTTTGCTAAGATGGGAAAGTATTCCTTCCAATTATGTAGAGTTTCAGGGTCGAAGTCTGCGCCATTTGGCCATACCAAGATTTTAGATTCGGGGTCAAGTTTTACCGAGTCAAAAAATATTTTGTCCTTTAGCGGTGAGTATAATTCTCCGCTCAGGATGGGAAAGAAATTAATCGTTTCCTCAGCTCCATCGTCAAATTTCATCCACAACGTGTATGGCCCAACAATTTTGAAATCAAGTATGTCGTATAATTCATGCATTATCTTAGCGGTTCAATCGGGTTTGGATTCTTCCTCTCTGATAACAAATTCCAATCTTTTTTCAATTCTTCTTTGTGTAGCTCCGCCCATCCCTCGAGAAGCCTCTGTTGTGGTTTAGGCAATGACCCCTTCATCAGATCCAGTGGATCTAACGAATATACTGCTTTATGCTACCCGTATCGTACGTGGAAATGCGGTGTATGATGTGGCGAATCCGGCTCCGCAAACATTTGTATCACAATCCCAAAAAATCTTGATAGCTCTGGCATCTATTACCCCACTGCTTCCTTATCTGTGATTGCCGCCATCAACTCTGCTTCTGCTACGAGCTGACCGTCAACAAACGCTTGTCCGGCGAGTTGGAATGACTTGCCACGATTCCGGATCAGCTTCACTTCAAATATGAGTTGATCTCCTGGGATAACTGGCTTGCGGAATTTTGCTTTGTCAATTGCCATGAAGAGCACAAGCTTTTTTTCGGGGTGTTCCATCGAGCCAAGCATGAGCATTCCGCCAGTTTGCGCCATTGCCTCTAAGATCAACACTCCCGGCATCACCGGCTTACCTGGAAAATGCCCTACGAAAAATGGCTCGTTGAATGTGACATTTTTTAATCCGACAATCCTTTCAGCACCAACTTCAAGATCCATTTCCAAAATTCTATCGACTAAGAGCATCGGATAGCGATGCGGCATTGCATCTACGATCTGATTAATATCAAAGACGGGATTGCCCGGAGAATATTTTTTCAGCGTCGGTTTTTTATTTCTGAGGGCACGAAGTTTTCGAGCAAACTCTACATTCGCAGAATGTCCGGGTCGCGCAGCGAGAATTTGTGCTTGCATTGGTGCGCCAACGAGAGCGAGGTCGCCGAGAAGATCGAGTAACTTATGTCGCGCAGGTTCATTTTTAAATCGCAACGGTTTATTATTAAGCGTACCATGCTTTCCCAAAATCACAGAGCCTTCAATGTGAAGTCGTTTGGTAAATTTGTCAAGCTCTGCTTGCGTAGGTTCGCCGTCAACGATCACAATTGCATTATCAAGACTTCCGCCTTTAATGAGTCCTTGCTCACGAAGCATCTCGACTTCATGTAAGAAACAAAATGTACGTGCACGAGCAAAATCTTTGACGAATTCTTTTTCGAGAGAAAATAATCCTGTATGCTGACTGCCGAGAGCAGGGTTATTGTAATCTACCATTACTGTCATTCGGTAATCATCGCGAAGTGGCAATGCGACGATCTCTGTTCCACGTTCTTCGTTCGAGTAGGAAATAGTCTCGTCTATTACTAGGAAATTGCGCTGAGCAGTTTGCTCTGTAAATCCAGCTTCAAGAAGTGTATTGACATACGGCTCGGCACTGCCATCGCCGATCGGAGGCTCGTTCGCGGTTAGTTCAATGCGGACGTTATCAATTTCAAGTCCGACAACTGCGGCTAAAACGTGCTCGACAGTATGAACACTTGCGCCGCTATGCGTTAGCGTCGTGCCCCGTGAAATATCGGTGACATAATCAACCACTGCTGGAATTTCAGGTGACCCACTGACATCTGTTCGGATAAACCGAATGCCATAATTCTCTGGGGCTGGGTGAAATTCGATTGTGCTTGCATTGCCCGTATGTAGCCCTACGCCTTCAAGGCGCGCCACATTCCGAACGGTTCGCTGATTCGTACGCATAAATTCTTGCTTGCAATTATAGATTGCACTAAACACATATTTGGTGGTTTGGGTTGTTTGAGTTCTCGGGTGAGCCTTATAGGTTGTACACCTCCCATTACGAGCTTGGAAGAAGCAGCTTCGCATTCACGAGATCAATCATGCTTCGAGCGCCGAGTACGCAAGGAGTAGAGCATGGATTAGTGGACTTCAGTGTCCGCACAAGTAAGTAGAAATTCTCGTAAATCCCCGCCCCCCTAATTTTTTGCTTAATTTTGCAAGGGAATGATTTGTTGTACCGTGGCTTTACCTGACTATATTCAGAACATAATGCTCAGACGTTCAGGAGGAATTTTTTATTTCGGCGCCGCTGTGGCGATGTTGGTGATGCTTTCAAGTTGCCGGACATCCCAGCAAACAAGGCGTGGAAGTACGACGAACACGCGAAATGCTACGAATGCCCAACCTACTGTAAAGCAGCAGATGGACTCCATGCTGATGATCCAAGATAAACTCTTTACGATCATAGATACCTTAGCAGGCGTTGTCGCTCAAGATCGGATGAGGATTCATTCGCTCGAAATTGAGATCTCGAAACTTCATAATCTCTTAGATCAGCGGAATGTCGGAAGCTACCCCGCTCCTGCGACACCACCTGTAACTGCGCCATCTCGCGGAGGTTATACGGCTCCGCCACCTTTGGATTATTCGGCTCATTCAGCCGAATCAACTCCATCAACTCAGACTCCACCACCGTCATCACCTGTTAATGAAAAATATAGCGCAGCTCTGAAATTATTTAACGACGGGAAATATATGGATGCGCTCACTTCGTTCGATGAACTCGTTCGGACTGATGGCAACTCCGACTACGCTCCGAACTATGCTTATTGGAAAGGCGAATCACTCTACGCACTTAGCCAATACGATGAGGCTATCAGGACATTCCATGATTTGCTCAACAAATACCCCTCATCAAACAAAGCTGATGATGCTGAATACAAAATCGGAACGTCGTACGAAAAGTTAGGAGATAAGATGAATGCGGCTACTGCATACCAACGTCTTATCTTGAGTTATCCGCAAAGCGAGTACCGTGCACGCGCAGAATCGCGGCTGAATAAATTAAAGTAATAAATCTTACAGGCAAAACGTACGAGAAAAATTTTACAACTAAACACCGGAGATCATGAACAAGAAATATGCGATCTTACTAATAGCTTCCACATTGCTGCCACTATCGAAACTGGCTGCACAAACCAACGGTGGAGCGACAGATCAATCTCAAGCGACCATCTTGAGCGCTCGGCTATCCACTGGCTTCGGAATCGGAAGAGCACGTGAGAGCCTCGGAGCCAATGGCTCTGACGCTGTGTGGTGGAGCACTGGACAAGGAATGAAATTGGATGCGGCGCTCGATTTGCCGTTGTTACCAGTGGAAATGCTTAACTCGGGCGGTGATGAGAATGATGCTGAAAGGAATTCTGTCATCGGAATAGAACTCGAACTCGGATCGGGATATCATTTTTCTACGGGCGGAAAATATACGAGCGGTTCGCAAACAGTTTCGAGAACCTACTGCTACGTACCACTGACGCTCGGCTTTAATGTTCGGGCAAGTTTCGGTGCTGGTAGCCCATCTATATATATCGGCGCAGGTGGCGGCACACATTGGAAATGTATTTACGAAGATAATATCACGATTGCAAACTCAAGCACGACTATTCTCAATAAGTATGATCCACCTCTTCCGTTTGAACTATACGGACAATTGGGACTGGAAATTCCGCTTCTCTATACACCCGAGGATGGCAATAGCTTGATGGATTTATTTATCCAAGCCCGATTCGAAGAAGCCACGAATTACATCTACGATTACGAATCGAAAGTTTCGACTCCTTCAGCTACGAGCACGACTGTCGTAACCGTCTCGGGGGCAGGTCACGGCGAGTCTGCATCGAATGTTGCATTCGCACTTGGCATCAAGTTTAACATCTACTAATAAGGAGCATGACAATGAAATTCAAATCAACTCTACTCGCGCTCTTTATTATTGCATCGGCACTCGCACTTGGTTCGTGCCGTTCGAGAGCATCAAAAAGCAAAACGGCAAGCTCAAAAACCAAACCTGCTCAGACAGCTACAACTACCGGTCCCTCGTCGCAGCAAGTGATGTCAAAAGCCGATAGTGTGCTTGCAAAAGTGAACGCTCTCTCGCAAGAACCGAGGGATATGCCACCACCTGTGATGGCTGATGATTATCCAAAGACACCGTGGGGTTCGAACATTATTCCGAAACCAGATTTAACGGCTTACTCAACGTATGAAGCTGGTCTCGGGAATTACACCAATGGCGAGTACGAAAAAGCGATTGGCGATTTTTCGGATGTCGTTGTGAATGGTCGTCCAATTGAAGCCGTGCCCGGAGCCTACTATTGGATGGGCGAGTGCTATTTCGCGATGGAGCGATTCGCTGAATCACTTCCGTATTTTGAATATACAGTCAAAGCGGGACCAACATTCAAACGCGAATCAGCTCTCTACAAACTTGCACGCGCCAATAATAGCATGGGAAATTCCCAAGCCGCAGGGATGTGGTACGAACGCCTCATGACTGAATATCCCAAATCATCGTACGGTGCAAAACTGAAGAAGTTGGGGGTAAGGTAACGCCCAATTCTAACATAAACTTCTCTTAGCTTCTATCTGATACCCCAAGGCTTACGCCTTGGGGTATTTATTTTTCCTACAACTTCCTCTTGGTGAGCGGGTTCTCCTTAAGAGCATACTTTACCGAGCACTTTTTCTATTGTGAGATTTAGTGCTAGTTTCCAATCATACTGTTAGATTGTGAGAATAATAGGGATAAAGAAAAATTCAAAAGGAGAGAACACGAATCTCTTCGCCTCATTGTGGCTCCTTGGGCTGGCTACATTTTTCTTCTCCTCAATCGGCCAAGATGCACCTCTCCGTTTAGAGTGGCATCGGCAGTTCAATAGATTATTTTGGGATGGCACACTTTACCCACACTGGCTACCTGAATCTTTTTCCGGATTTGGTTCGCCGACATTTTATTTTTATCCGCCGTTAGTTTTTTGGATTGGTGCAATCCTGAATCCGAATAATATACTATCGCCCGAATACTCCAATCAGATTGCTTCCTTTCTTGCAATCATCCTTTCTGGTTGGACGATGTATCTCTATCTCAAACGTTATGGGAAGGAGAAGAAAATTACTCTCGTATGTGCGGCGTTTTATGCCGTCCATCCGTATCGCATACTCGACTCCGTTGTTCGGAGTGCCACTAGTGAGCACTTTGCATTTGTGTTTATTCCGCTTGTTCTGATTGCGTTGGATTCCTTGCTTTCAATAGAGAAGGATTACACGTGGCGAAGTTACTTTTATTTTACCGTTGGATTCACGGGTTTAATTCTTACGAATATTCCCTCGACAGTTATTATGTCAGTCGCTGCTCTACTATATCTCGCAGTTCAGTCCAAGAAACTGAGCTTGCAACGGCTCACTCCTCTATTCTTGAGTGCGATAACCGTGTTGTGCATTACATCTTTTTATACGTTCCCGATTCTGGAGCTTCGAGATTCTGTGATGCTTGACAGGTTTGCCAACTACGGTAAACTCTACGGTAGCACTAATTACATATTGATTGATCTTTTTAGCAAACATTTCAAGTTCATGTTGACCCTTGCTCTGGTGTTGACTTTTGCACTCTACGGATTTATTCAAGCCATGCGCGATCAATCTTTCCGAACTGCATCTGCGCAGAACCGCTCGTGGATTGCACTTGCCGTGTTAGCATTGCTGATGCAGATCCCATATTTACAATCTGCTTTAAGTGCTGTCCTTCCACTCTCCTCTACAATCCAATTCTCCTGGAGATGGTTATTATTACTCGTGCCATTTGCCTCTATCGTCATCATACAGAGATGGAAAGCGAAGGGGAATGCTAATGTTCTTATTGCTGGACTGGTGCTCTCCATACTTTTGATTGGAGTACGATTATATTACTACCACCATCTACGCACCTCCACAGAAGCATGGAAAGAGGGACCGGAATACCTTTCAAAATACTCTGACACAGATCCATGGAAAGCGGCAGCCGCCTTCGAACGCCATTCGCAAGAACCAATGTTTGTTCCTGACCGAGTAATCGAATTACCTGCCGAGAAAATATCTCTTACCCAAAACAAATCTTATTCGTGGATTATGCAGTCCAATTTACTTCGCCCGCTGAAAGTTACTTTCCACGAACAATATTTTCCGCTTTGGAAGTTATTCTCGGAGACATCTCTTCCGAATCTCGGGACTGATAGCCTTGCACGGCTGACTGCCATACTACCAGCCGGGAATAATTCATATACTCTTACAATAGGTAAATCACACACCAGCGGTGTATCTTCTGCCCTCACAATTTTAGGGATACTTGCTTTCGTAATCACATCCAGCATAGCTGTTACGAAAAAATACCCCACATCGGCGGAATGATAAATCCCCTCAATAGGTTACTTTAACCTCTGATTTTCCATTCATTTTTTTTATTAGATATGAATAAATTTTATACAAGCGTTTTGCTTGCTCTCAGTTCGGTATTTATTTTTTCGGCATGTAAAAAAGAAGGTGCTGCCGAAGGTAATGAAATTCTCATTGGCGAGTATGCCTCGATGACGGGACAGACGGCAACGTTTGGGCAGTCATCGCATAATGGTACAGTCCTTGCAGTTGATGATATCAACGCTGCCGGCGGTATCAATGGCAAGCAGATTAAATTAATTTCTGAAGACGATCAATCAAAAGCTGAAGATGCGGTGAGCGCAGTACAGAAGCTTCTGAATCGTGATCGCGTTTCGGCGATTCTTGGCGAAGTTGCCTCAAGCCGTTCGAAGGCTGGTGGACCGATTGCACAAAAAGCAAAAATCCCGATGATCTCGCCCGCTTCGACGAATGAAGATGTGACCAAGATCGGGGATTATGTTTTCCGTATTTGTTTTATTGACCCGTTCCAAGGTGAAGCCATTGCTAACTTTGGCATGAAGACACTTCACGCTAAGCGCGCAGCAATCCTACTTGATACCAAACAAGATTACTCTATCGGGCTTGCAAATTCTTTCCGCGAGACCGTTCGTAAGAATGGTGGCGAGATTGTTGGTGAGCAGGCATACTCATCAGGCGATAAAGATTTCCGCGCAGCACTCACTTCGATTCGCGCCGCTAATCCTGAGATGATTTTTATCCCTGGCTATTATGGCGAAGTCTCACTTATCGTTCGTCAAGCTCGCGAACTTGGAATCACAGTTCCACTTCTTGGTGGCGACGGATGGGATTCGCCTGAGTTGACAAAGGGTGCAGAAAAAGATTTTAATGGGACATATTTTTCAAATCACTTTTCTACTGAAGATCCAGATCCTGCCGTTCAAGGCTTTATGAAGAAATATACTGCGAAGTATCACTCTGACCCAGATGCAATGGCAGCGCTCGGATACGATGCCGCGAATATTCTTGCTGATGCAATCAAACGCGCAGGCGGAACGGACGGCGCAAAACTCCGCGATGCAATCGCCGCTACAAAAAATTATGCAGGAGTTACAGGCTCAATCACGATTGACGCAAACCGTAATGCTTCCAAGCCACTGACCATCCTCCAGATCGTTGAAGGCAAATATCATTTCGCCCAACGCATCAGCGCCACTGGCGAACCAATGACCGAGTTCAAGAAGGTGGAAGCAGGGAAGTAAGACTTTTTTAGTTTTATCTACACCCGATACATTGATTGATGTATCGGGTTTTTTTTATCCCAAATTCCCACCTATCAACGTCAAGAACTCCATCCGTGTTTTGGAGTCTTTGAAATTGCCGAACATCGCACTGGTAGTGGTGACGGAATTTTGCTTTTCGACCCCGCGCATCATCATGCACATGTGTCTGGCTTCGGTGACGATTGCTACGCCGTGAGGATTGAGGTATTCCATTAGCGTCTCCCCAATCTGGTGTGTCATTCTTTCCTGAACTTGCAGACGGCGCGAGAACACCTCGACGATTCTCGGAATTTTTGATAAGCCTACGATTCTGCCATTGGGAATATATGCCACGTGTGCCTTCCCAAAGAACGGAAGCATGTGATGTTCACACATCGAAAAGAAATCTATATTCTTCACGATTACCATCTCTTCCGTTTTCTCGGTGAAGATGGCGCCGTTCAAGACTTTTTCTATATCCATGTTGTACCCCGATGTAAGAAACCGGAGTGATTTTGCTACGCGATGGGGTGTGCGCTTGAGTCCGCACCGATCGGGGTCTTCGCCAAGTTCTGTTAAAAGCGAGTGAGTCAGTGCTCGGAGCATCGGTTCGGACTCGGATGACTCCTTCGAGTAGGGCACTTCATCTCCACCATGATCGAGTTCTTCGATCTCGTCGTGGCTCAGGTGCGAAAGTGATTCTAATGGTCCGGGTAGTGTGGTTACTGGTGTCATACGTTTCGTTTGCTGTTCAATCATTCATAACAAGTTCAGATTCTTCATATCGAGGTATTTCGGGGATGGGTTCTCCGCGATACTCTACAAAATTATTTTCGCTCTCAAAAAGTTTTATGGAGTAGAGCTTGCCGGCTGTGATCTGTGGTTTGAGCATGTTCCAAAATACTACTGCGACATTCTCGGCAGTTGGGATGATTCCCAAGAGTTCGGGCACGTCAAAGTTGAGATGTTTATGATCAACCTTATCTATTATATACTCATCGAGAATATCGGATAGCTTTTTGAGATCAATGACATATCCAGTTCCAGGGTCAGGACTCCCGGCTACCGTCACCTCAATCACATAATTATGCCCATGCCCCTTGGGATTGTTGCACTTATCAAAGACTTGTTCATTTTTTTGCGCTGAGTACGAAGGATTATAGAGCCTGTGTGCGGCTGAGAAGTGTGCCTTGCGTGTGACATAAATCATAATACGTCCAATATACGAGCGTTAAAGTATCGGGTTTCTCCTAACAGTAATCAAGACAAGATGGTTAGTGAAGCCTCATCCAAGCACCAAAATGAGTCCGTTTGGCACATTTCTACCTATTGTGTTGTGCTCACGACTGAGTACCCTAAAGTCGGTTTTTTTGTGACGGGGAAAAATATTTCGTATATTTGATGTTCGAGTATGGTGCCAAAGTGCCAAAAGTCCGCAAAATTCTGTGGGCTGTGTCACACATTGGCTTTCTCGGGTGTCATAGTTACGATAGGACTGCTTTTAATCCAGTGTTGGTGGGTTAAAAGGCTCAAATTTTTAAATTGCTTTCTTTTCCAACTACTAAATACTATTGTTTACAGCCATGAAAAAATTCTACGCTTTGCTTCTCAGTTTGTTGGCAGTTGCATGGTTTGCGTACGCTCCGGCGGCACAAGCTCAGTACACTGTCGCCGACTATGCTGTTTCTACGGTCGCAAATTCTTTCGCGACAATTAACGGTAACGGCGGTACGGAAATCACCGAGATTACCCCGCAGAGTGCTGCAGATTACCATGCGTTCTCGAATAGCATCTTTATGCCGTTCAATGCAAGGTATCTCAGCCAATTCACCAACGAAATCAAGGTCACCCAGGATGGTGCTGTTGTCGTTGGCGGTACTGGAATCGTACCAGATGGTGTTATCCAGAATAACAATATCTACGGTGCTTGCTTGGTGCAGATTTTTAGCACGGCGAACTTCTCATTTAACACATACGGGCAGTTTTACTTTGCACAGCAGAATTTTGGTAATCCTGCGTACGAAGTAGAATTCCCGAATTCGACAATCCATGCTTGGACAGGCTTACACACTGCCAATGGGTCATGGAATGGCTACCCTGCTCCGAACAATACGAAGTTCATGTATAAGACGGTTGGGACAGCTCCATACCGTTCTTTTATCGTTGAGACGGTAAACATGGGTAACTACCAACAGAACTGTAATGGTAGTTGGCAGATTGTTCTTTCTGAGCCTACAGCTTTCGTTTCGAAAGTTCAGATTAATTTCGGTAACCGTTCAAATGCGAACTCATGGTACAATAACGGTGATCAGATTGGTACGGGCCTTAAAGATCAAGGTGGCAACGGCGGAGCGCTCTCAGTGAGTGCTTCACCAGTAACTCCTCCTACGGCGCCGCAATTTAGCACCACTGTACAGAATACTTGCTATGATAACGAAAACTATGCATTGCCTACAATCGGCTACTTATTCATTATTCGTTATGACTACGTATTGGCATTCGTCAATCCACAAAATAGCCCCGCGGATGCATCAATTCTGCCTATCAGTAATGGTGTTAATAATCCTATCACTCCGCAGATTGCCATTACAAACGAAGGTAAGAATGCATTCAACTTTATCTTGATGCGTTGTATCATCACTCGCTTGGGTGATCCACCAGCAACGCCGATTTACAATCAGACAGTGTCGCTGACAAACGCTCAGTTCCCTGCCCCACTCGGTGGAACAAGCCCAATTATCTCGTTCCCAACGTTCTTCCCGCAGGTGTATGGTCTTTATACGATCACTTATACAGTTGACCTATCTGCTCCAGTCTCGCAGGTAGCGGCACTTCTGACGAGCTCGTTTGTCGTCAGTCCGCCGAATAACGTCGCGTCTGTCTTGCTACTGCAACCACAGAATAATTCCAGAACACCTTTGAATATTCCTGTTCCTACACAATTCCGGTATAGGAATTTAGGAGCGAATCCTCAAACTGGAGTTCCAGTGAGCCTTTATATTAAGAACCCTCAAGGGGCAGTCACCTATAGAGATACGGTAGTCTTGAATAACTGGGCAAGTACTACGATCCGCGATACAACATTTAAGGATTGGACTCCAACGCAAAATGGAATCTACTCTTTATGCGGAATGACATTGCTCGCAACGGACGCACTTCGCGCTGACGATACATTGTGTGCAACACCAGTATTCGTACGTTACGAATCTGATGTTCTCGCAGTATCAATCTTTAATCCCGCTGATCAAGAAGAAAAGCCAGAGAAAAAATCTTTCAAGCCAGGCGCACTCTTCAATAACTACGGCGTACGCGATCTATTTGATATACCAGTTCGCTGTATCATGACTCGTTGCTCAGATAATCAATTAGTATTCAGAGCTGATACGATCATGCCTGAACTTAACGTTGATGCCGGCAATGTGAAGATGTTCTTCCCATCAAAGCAGGGTATCTATGATATCGCAGCTCTTGCTCCGGGATGTTATAACCTTTGCGCAATTGCACGTCAATCAGATGATGGTGATCGTACGAATGATACCACATGTTCATTCTTTGCTATCATCCCTCGTTTGAAGGGCGACTACAACGTTGGTGTTGGTCAGCAATTCCAAACTATCTCGGCAGCCGTTGATTCAATGCGTTTCCGTGGTATCGGTGGAAATGTTAATCTTATTCTTACCGACGCTGCATACTCCGAAAATGGTAACACGACTGTTTCGACTCCGAATTCGGCAGTTGAATTCCGTGATATTATCGGTTCAGGTCCACAAGCAATTATTACTTGGAAGCCGAAGAAAGGCGTTAGCCCTGTGATTACATTCACTGGAACACGTCCTACATGTATGTCATGGGCGTATAAGTCAGCCAATTACATGGTCTGGGACGGTAATAACCAATTCAGCCCATCTGCTGATTTGCTAACACCAGAGCCAGCTAAGCGCGGTATCACATTCATCAATAACTCAAGTGCACTGAACTTGTTTGATATAGAGTTCGGCAGAACTAACCTTACTTTCAAGAACCTTATTATTCGTAGTAATGGCAACTTGAATAATTCAGGATCGGTAGCAATCTCGATGCCCAATGTTTACACATCCTCATCGTACCTTGCTGGTGTTGTTGATACTGCTGCAAACCAGAATATCACAATTGATAACTGCGAAATTGGTAATGCTAATACTGGTATCCTCGACGTAGGTACTACACCATTATTTGACCAAAATCTTGCTGTGTTCCTCGATAAGCGAAATGTGGGCAACCGCTTTACCCGTAATACCATCGGCACCGCGCTTTCTCCAATCGGCTCGATTGGAATTAAGTTCGGTAATGAGTTGGGTCTTTACATCGGACACAATGAAATTAGCAATATCTTTGGTGGCGGACTTACCTATGCTGCTGGTATCTCGCAGAGTGCAGGTAATAGTGTTAATTTGTGGATTGATGCAAATCGCATCCACAACATCAAGGCTACTTCTGCTGGTACGAATACCATCGCAGGTATTGACATCCAACAGGCTGCTACGATTTATACAGTTGGTTCAGCTGGCCCAACTCAGAAAAAATCAGTCTTGCCTGTAGGTACAAGAAACAGAATTACGAATAATATTCTCTATGACTTCCGTTATCAAGCTGCTCCGCCGACAACGACGATTCAGCCTATTACGATGACGACAGGTTCGACAATCTATTTCACAGATAACGATTCGATCTTCAATAACTCAGTTTCGGTGAAGGATGCACCAGCAGCTATTACAGTAGCACGCGTTGGTAGCCCATTCATTTGGAATAATATTATTCAAGATCTCAACAACTCAGCTAACGCGACAAACGTCATGTATAGCTTGGTTGTCCCACGTCCTTGGAAGACAGCAATCAATAGCGATTACAATCTCTTCCACTTCCGTGAGAACATCACTGCAGTTAACGTAACTGGTGGTGGTGCTGGTTATATTCTTCCTCCGACTGTGGTATTCACAGGTGGTGGCGGAACAGGCGCAGCAGCAGTCTCGACAATTAACCCAGTAACTGGCGCTGTTAATGGAATTATCATTACTTCACCAGGCACAGGTTATACCTCTGCTCCAACGGTATCGTTCTCAACGGGCGGTGGACCTGGTGCTGGAGCAACTGCAACAGCAGTATACGCTGGTAATCTGCCATTCGCAATCGTATCAGAATATGATCGTCCAACAGGTACATTCATCCAGACAAATACTATCAAGAATTTGACTGAATGGCGTACATACACTGGTCAGGATGTTCATTCTGTAACTGGTGATCCAATGTTTAGCCCTGGTACAAATGATTCACTTCATATGCCAGCAGCTGCTACCTATACCTATAGCCCTGCTTCGAACAATGGTGCATGGTTGAATACAGGTACTCAGCAGAAGGATTTCGACGGCGATGATCGCTTAGTCGCAAATAACACTCCTGACATTGGTGCTGATGAGTTCGAAGGATTCCAGTACACAAGTGATCTATCAGTTCAAGTTATCACAAGACCTTCAGGTATTACTGATAACGCTGGTGTGATCAACGTCACTACAGAAAATCCATTGCAGATTCAGGCAATCATCAAGAACCAGTCATTGGTGAAAGCACTTGGAAGAAATGCATATTCGAAGTTCGAAGTTTCTACTGACAACGGTACAACTTGGAATCTCTATAATGCTCCATTCCCATCAGTATCGAACGATCAGATTTCAAACCTGAACTTCGAAGTAGCTGAGTCAAAGACACTTGACTTCAGAGGACCGAACATCACTGGTGAAGCAGGTAAACTCTTCCGCTTAACGGTTTATGTTGACCCTGACCAGAATAACAGCAATAACAGCTTGTCATTGATCTTCAAGACACCTGTTATCAAACGTGCAGCTGTTCTTCTTTCTTACTACGATGATGGTATCGGAAATCAAGGACGTAGAAATAAGGATTCTTTAGCAGCTGCGCTTCAGCGCCTTGGAGTTCCTTACGATTCACTCGACCGTTTAGCAGCTGGAACAGCTCCGATTGATTACACCCCATGGTGGACAATCGTCTGGTCAACTGGTACACCGGTAACGGCCTACAATACTGCACTATCAACGAATCTTGGTATTGGTGCAATCAGTTTGAAGGAAGAAGAAGAAATCATCAGATACTTCAACAAGGGTCAAACCTATGCAAAGAAATCATTTATCGTTGCAGGTGAAAACATTGCGAAGTATAACGATCCAAACTCTCCATTCCAGGTGCTCAATAACGCATTAACAGACCAGGAATTGATGGCTAACTGGTTCCATACCTCGTTTGTAGCTCGTTGGCCTGGCCTCAACTGGCCGATTGCTTCGCCAAGACAATATCGTGGATTACTCAATGGCGTTGGAGCTTACTTCAAGTTCTCTGACTCAATCTTGAGCGTGAACTCATTGACTTCATCTTTGAGCAACGTCACGATTGTTACACCAGGTGCTGGGTACCTTCCTGGACCACTGATTACCTTATCTGGTGGCGGCGGAACAGGTGCGACTGCTGTTGCGAACCTCGCAAACGGTCAAATACCTTCACTCAATTTGACATCAAATGGAGCTAACTATACATCAGCTCCGACAGTGACAATTGCCGCACCTCCAGTTGCAGCTGCAACTGCAGCGGCTACTGCTAACGTAGCGGGTGGACAGGTAACTTCATTCATCGTGACTACATCGGGTAGAGGTTATTTCTCGGCTCCGAACGTATTCTTGAATGGTGGTGGCGGATCAGGTGCAACTGCAGTAGCTACTGTTGATGCAGCGGGTCAGGTTACTGGTCTCGTTCTTACAAACCAAGGTTCTGGTTACACATCAGCTCCGACGGTTATGTTTGATGTACCACTTCCGAATAAGACAGCTACAGCTGTAGCAGCGGGTCCGATGCTTCCACTTACACCCGGTGCTGTAACGTCGCTCGCTGTAGGTGTTCCTACGGTGACGATTACAGGTACAGGTGCGGGTGCAATTGGTATCCCAACCATGCTCAATGGTTCTATCACTGGAATCACAGTAGCTAATGGCGGTACTGGATACACTATTGCTCCGACCGTTACAATCAATGCGCCATCTTTTGGTGCAATTCAAGCAGCAGCTTCTTCAGCTGTCTATGCTAATGGTTCAGTTGCAGGTATCGTGCTTACTAACAGAGGTCAAGGTTACTTCACAGTACCTACAGTAACGATTACTGGTACAGGCACAGGTGCAACAGCTGTTGCTTCTGTTAACCTCAGTGGTCAAATTTCTGGTGTGACCGTTACGAATGCCGGAACAGGTTATACAGTGGCTCCGACGGTTACCTTCTCTGCTCCAGTGGCGAACGTAACAGCGACTGCTACGGCAAACCTTTCAGGTACTGCAATTGGTAGCTTCACAATGACAAACGTTGGCCAAGGATATTTCTACAATGTCGGCCAAGGTTACATGGCTCAGCCTGCTATTACCTTCTCAGGTGGTGGCGGAACGGGTGCTACTGGTCTTTCTCAGTTGACCAATGGCCAGCTCACTGGTATCTCAATGACATCTACAGGTAATAACTACACCTCTGCTCCGACAGCCATGATCACTCCTGGTGTGTCTGCAAGCGTTCAGGCAAGTGCTACTTGTACAATCAATGGTACAGGCAATGTCGTAAGTCCAATCGTAGTGACTGCAGTAGGACAAGGATACTTCTTGGCTCCGACAGTTACCTTTAGCGCTCCTCCAGCTGGTACAACCGCTGTTGGTAATGCAACGGTAAACGCAAATGGTCAGGTAACAGGTATAACGGTCACAAATGCTGGTAGCGGCTACCTAGTTGCTCCAACGATTACATTGAGTGCTCCTACAGCAGCTTCTTCAGCTTCTGTTGCAGTCGGTGTGACAATCGGTGGCGGACCTAACGTTATCAAGGTTAATCCGGCGACGGGTATTGCAGGAGATAATATCTCTCGCGTTGCATACAACTATGCATTACACCCATCGACACCACTTGATAGCGGTGCAGCAACAGCATGGACTGGCGCTACATTTAACATGGTATTCTACGCCTTCGATTGGTCTGATCCACTTCAATCAGTTGGATTCAGAGATGGCGAAGTATTCCCGAATAGCGTCAGCGGTACAACAAGATTCTTGCGCGGTGCGCTTGACTTCTTGCAGACATTCCGTGGCGTGTACTTGCCAGTTGAGTTCGAGGCAGTAAATGGTAAAGCGATCAGCTCAGGTAACCAAATCAATTGGACGGTTGCTGCGCAGAAGAACGTTGACCATTACGAAATCGAAATGCAGAATGGTAATGATTGGGCATGGGCAGGTGAGGCTAAGGCTTCATCGGCTTCAAACTACAGCTTCTTGCATACAGCTCAGGCTGCGTTCGAAGTCGGTAGGACATTCACTTACCGTATCGTAGCGGTTGATCTTGATGGAGCACATACGACAAGCAATTCGACCACATTCGGTCGTACGGCTGAAGGTGTGGACTTCGCTCTTGATCAGAACTATCCAAACCCATTCAATCCATCAACAATGATGACGTTCACATTGCCAACAAATGGTACTGTATCGCTCAGAGTTCTTGATATGACTGGTAAAGTAGTTGCAACGCCAATCAACGCTGTTGATTACAATGCAGGTAAGAGCCAAT
This sequence comes from bacterium, assembly GCA_037143335.1. GTDB lineage: Bacteria > Bacteroidota > Ignavibacteria > Palsa-1295 > Palsa-1295 > PALSA-1296. The sequence goes on from JBAWZA010000016.1 coordinate 70,467, forward strand.
TCAAATTCGAAGCGGCTAACCTTGCTAGCGGTACGTATGTGTATGAGCTTTCATTCACAAACCTCAACGGTGAGACTGTCTCACTCGCGAAGAAGATGACTCTTAACAAATAAGAGATCGTAAATTTAAAATCCAAACCGCTCTGCCAATCTGGCAGAGCGGTTTTTTTTTGATGTCACATGATGCAACTCATTTCGGAAGTCCGTGTTATTTTTGATATATACTTGTGCTATGCGTAAAATTATTCTCGCGTCTCTGATTTGTTTCTGCAACGCTCAATCACATGCTCAGCTTATCGAGCAGAAGTTGAATGTGTCAGAAAAATTTCTTCCATTCATTGATTCAAGTCATCACATCATGCTACCAGGTGACTATGAAATAAGCGTATTTTATGCTGGTGAATTGAAACGACCGAGATTTCTTGCCATAGGACCCAACAACACTCTCTGCGTTGCGGATATGAATGACAAGCATATTCTTGCCCTTCCTGATAGAGATCATAACGGGATTGCGGATACTGCCATTGATATTTCGTCAAGTGTTGACTCAGCGCATAGTCTTGGGTTCTACAATGGCGCTCTCTATGTAGCTGAGCCGAGTCGGGTTCGGAAGTTTATGGACGTGGACAAAGACGGATATTATGAAACCGAGGAGTCATTCATCACTGGGATTGGGGCTTCTGGACCATACAATCATTATACTCGTACGATTCTCTTTGATACTATAGGAAAGCATATTTACGTAAGCGTTGGTGCATCATGCAATGCTTGCCGTGAGACAGATCCTGAGCGTGCGACAATTTTACAGTTTGATCTTGATGGCAAAGGAAGACATGTATATGCTTCCGGACTGCGCAACGCATTGGGATTAGCGATAAACCCAAAGGATAATAGGCTATGGGCAGCAAATGCCGATCGAGATAATCAAGGAGATGACGAGCCGCCTGAGATTATCAGCTCTGTGCACAATCAGGATTTTTTTGGTTGGCCCTTTGTCTATGGGAATCACCACTGGGATAATTTCTCAACGCCAGAATATCAATCCCTCCTTCCTATTACCCAACCGGATAGCATTAGGGTCGAAGCTACGATGACTCCAGACATCTTGATTGAGCCTCATTCCACGCCGATGGCAATGATTTTCTACCAAGACCCACGAGTCTATATCGCCGCGCCTCCACTGACCGCATTCGTGGCACTCCACGGCTCATCACCCGGTGGTAGGACAATCGGAGTAGGTTACAAGGTGATCAAGCTCCAGTATGATGATTTTGCACAACGGTGGTCAGTGAGTGATTTTCTAACCGGATTCCTAACTGACTCGATGAAGTATAGCTACTGGGGTAGGCCATGTGGCTTGGTGCAAGATTCGACGGGTGATATTTTCTTATCCAGCGATGTCGGGATTCCGGCAATTTATCGGATTCATCTCAGAGGCTCAACTTCCGTCAAATCGGTTACACAACAACAAGCACGACTCAGCGTTAATCAAAATCCAATCACTGCGACGGCTGATATTCAAGTAAATATGATTCAGAGAAGTACGATCAAGCTCGCGCTTCTGAATCAACTTGGTACGTATTGTTTAACAGTATTTGATGGAGTTGCGGAATCGGGTGATTCGCATTTCAAACTCGATGCTTCTCAGCTTTCGAATGGAGTTTACTATCTCCAACTCGAATCCCAGAACTTCCGGGCTGTGGAGAAGGTCATAATTTTACGATAACGATAAAGTTCGATCGGTGCCCTTACTTCGATCCTACATAGTTTTTCTTTCACTCTACACTTTCTTATGTGGATAAAAAAAGCCATTCCTCGGGAATGGCTTTTGCATTAATTCAAAGATGAACTCAATAAATGGTTGCGTTCACACTTCCATTTGTGATAGAAACCGTATTCGCTCCAGCGGTTCCTTGAATTTTTGTAACAGTACCCGTGAAAGTAGCTTTACATGAGGTCGCAGTTAATTCTTGAATTGTCAGGGTGCCAGAGGTGACACCTGGGACTGTCGAGGATGAATAGACAATGTTATCTGATCCGACTGTGTAGGTATAAGTGAGAATCGCACCTGTGAGTCCCGCCGCTCCGACGGAGTAGCCAAAACTATAAGGCCCAGCAGTCGTGATGTTTGTCAAACTAAATCCAACGCCTTTGCCTGTCGCGTCAGCTCCTGCTATAGAGGTGACAGTAACTCCACCACTTGCTCCTTTACCTCCGGAGGCGACCATAGTATAATTCGTACCATCAATCGTGACAGTCATGGTGTTGGCAGCAGTGTTATTCGTGCCGCCATTATTATTATTATTCGTACCAGTTGTGCTATTGGAATTACATGAACTCAGTAGCATTGTCGAAACGGAGAGAATGCACAGTAGATATTTCATAGGCGTAGATTAGATAAAAAAAAAATTAGTAGAACGTTGCATTTACTCCGCCATTTGTGATTGCAACAGTTTGATTACCAGCAATCCCTTGTTTCTTGGTGAGTGTTGCATGGAATGCAGCCTTAAACGTAGTTTCAGTTAGTTCTGTAATAGTAACTGAGCCTACAGGATTGCTACTGACAGTGTTCGGCGACGCGTATTTAACTGTATCATTACCCGGCGCAACATAACTATAGGTCATTACAACAGTGGCAGGACCACCAAGGGAATTTGTATCTGCCGTGCCAATATTATAATTGCCTTTCGTATTTATTCCCAATGTACCAAGCCCGACTCCAGTAGAATTTAGAGATGTTCCTGTTACAATAATACTGCTATCGCCGAAAATTACCAATCGAAATGCGAACGCAGTGAACGTAGAATATTTGCCATCAATCGCTACCTTCATCGTGTTCGCACTCGGCGGTATCCAACTGGAGTTATTCGTCGTGTCGTTGTTTGGTAAGATCACATCGCCGATATTATTGCCATTACTGCATGAGGAAAGTGCAAGAGAGAAAAGTACGATAGCTAAAAAAGCTGGTGGTAAGATTCGATGAAAAAGTCTCATTATGTTCGTTGTGATGAATAGGATTCCAACACTTGAAATACTTGGAGTAGTTGCTTAAAAATAGACTACTCAGATCGACCCGGCCGCCGCTAATTTCTTAGCCCTGTCAGCGATACGGAGCTGTTCGATTAAGTCCTCCAGATCCCCATCCATAATGCCGGGGAGATTATGGAGTGTTAAGCCAATGCGGTGATCGGTGACGCGGTCTTGAGGGAAATTATAGGTACGAATTTTTTCCGAGCGATCGCCTGAGCCTACCATTAATTTGCGTTCGGCTGAATACTTCGCATCGGCTTCTTCTTTCGCTTTTTCATAGAGACGCGAGCGAAGCACCTTCATTGCCTTATTCCGATTCTTGAGCTGCGAGCGCTCCTCTTGGCAGCTTACGACGATTCCAGTGGGGATGTGCGTAATACGTACTGCGGTTTCAACCTTATTGACGTTCTGTCCGCCTTTGCCACCTGAACGGAAAATGTCAATACGCAAATCATTTTGATTCACATCAACTTCCACATCTTCAACTTCGGGCAAAATTGCAACTGTCGCGGCACTTGTATGAATTCGTCCTTGCGTCTCAGTTGCAGGTACTCGCTGGACGCGATGAACACCGCCCTCCCATTTCATCTTGGCATAAACATCTTCACCTTCGAGCGAAAAGGATACTTCGCGGAAACCTTTGAGACCAGTTTCATTAAAATCTATCGTATCCATCCTCCAACCTTGCCGTTCGGAGAATCGCATATACATTCTGTAGAGATCGCCGGCGAATAGCGCAGCCTCGTCGCCACCAGTACCGGCACGAATTTCGATAATACAATTACGGCTATCATCAGGGTCTTGCGGAACGAGGAGATATTTTACATCTTCGTCGTAAGCCTGAAGTTCTGCTTCGAGAGCGTGCATCTCGACTTCTGCCATCTCTCGCATTTCGGGGTCGCGGGTATCTTTGAGGACTTCTTTTGCACCCCTAAGGTCATCGGTGAGCTTTTTATATTTATGATATGCAGCTTCAATAGGGACGATCTGCCTCCGCTCACGGGCGAGCTGAGTCATTCTCTTTTGGTCAGGCGCAATCGCTGGGTCAGAGAGGTCGCGCTCGAGTCCGAGAAATTTCTCGTGTATAGATGTAAGTTTTTCTAAGAGCATTAGGGGGACTTAAACGCGGAACAAGGTAGGAAGGATTCAGGGGGGGGTGGTGCTAAGGGAGATCCCGTCAAATCCACATTCTGATTCCTTGCATTCTTTTGAAGGAATCACTGTTAATTCGGCTGATTGTTAAACCTTGAGACTATGAGATACTATTTAAACATACTCCCCTTGATTCTTTTTGGATTTGTGATTTCTTCCTGCAAGCAGGATAGCAACACCATCACACCCGAATCGAAGGCGAAGACGTATTACGGCGAGGCAAAACCATTCGCTGATGATAGTATTCGGTCTTGGCTCAAGACTGACTTGAATGGCAATCCGAGTTCTATTGGCGTGACATTTAAGCAATCGGCTTTTGCAAAACTTGATATGAAGACCGACTTGATGCTCATGATGATGCTTCCTGCAGTTGGTGGCCTAAACATCGCAGCCCCATTCGATCATCTCGAAATCGATTGGGTGCCAGGTGGAGATATTGATCCACCGTATAACACTGCTCATCTCGACATGCACTGCTTTATGCTTGATACAGCAACTCAGATGATGATCATGGCGGGTATGGACAATCTCACGATGATGATGGACCATAAATATGTACCTGCTGGATATGATCTCATGATGGATGCTGAGGCAATGATGGGAGTGCATGCAATGGATTCGACCGACCATGATAATCCATTCAAGCACACATGTATGTTTGGGTACTCCAAAGGCGAGCTTGCATTTATGGAGCCGATGTTCGCGAAGACGTATCTTGATTCAAAACTCAATTTCAGTGCAGATATTCGCCAACCCTCTGCTTACAAAACTTCTGGTTGGTATCCAACAAAATATTACCGACGTTACGACGCTACCACAAACGAATATTCAATCTCAGTGGATAATTTTGTGAAGCATTAATTATCAGTATCACAACACTCCCGATAGCCAAACTGCCAACAATCCGCCCCATAGAGTAGCGATGAGGTTGGTTGCGTTGTTGCCGATGAACCGAACACCTGAGATACGGCTTCCACCCTCAGTTGATAGCTCCGAAATGGTACCGTCAAGGAGTTTGTATTTTACTTGCAAGGTTGCACCGATGATACTGTCGAGTAACGCACCAACAGTACCAGCGATTGTGATGACGGGGATTACTTTCACAAGTACAAGTCCGCAGAGCGAGTCGCTCTGACTAAATTGAACCATCGAAGTCGAAGCGATTGCAAATGACGCAACAATACTTGCGGCAAGTCCTGCAACCGATACACCGCCAGATAACCCCTTCGTCGTCTCTCGGAATGTAAAAATATTATACGTTCGTCTTCCGAAACGAATGCCAATTTCGGTTGCCCATGTATCAGCGGTTGCAGTGGCAAGTGCTCCCAAAAAGAGAAGTGTGAATTCTTCGCGAAGATCATGCCTGAAATAAATTACCGTGACTGCGATCGCTGGAATGGCTCCGTTGCATACCACTTGTTTCCAATCGCGCCTGTCGCCCTTGGGTTCGTTTAATTTTCCGAGAAGTGAGCCACTCAGAAAAAACATCATCAATAATGCCGATGCACTCCACCCGCCAAAACCAAAAACTGCTCCCCCTACCACCGTCGCTGCAATCATTCCCGAGACTGAAAGCATCTCGCGTTTGAATGCAAGAAATGAAATTATCGCCGCAACCAAAAAGGCAAGTGTGAAACTCATACTACGAAAATACGTTCGGTTCGATTGAACGCTTTCGGAATTGGAATTATACGTCCGTGTGAATCCGTTCAATCCGTGTAATCCGTGTGCAATTTGTTCCAGAATCGCAAACGGATTACCCGGAGAATCACCACAAACCACAATGCGCAAAGAACTCGCTGCACTTTCGAAGGAGACCCTCATTTATGGAGGCTCGACCGTAGTTGTCCGGTTCTTAAATTTTTTACTGGTTCCGTTCTACGTGAATGTCCTTGCTACGACTGCTGAGTATGGTGTAGCTGGGTCCGTCTATGCGTGGATCGCATTCTTGAATGTAATATACCCACTCGGACTTGAGGGTGCATTCTTCCGATACGCGTCTCGTGGTGACCATGAAGAAGTTGATCCTGCGAATGAACGGACGCTCTTTAGCTCGTCATTTAATATCCTTATTATTTTCGGTCTTATCGTTTCGACAACGTTATTTTTTCTTGCTTCAACGGTTGCGCCAGTAATATTTCACGATCCGCGTATTGACGGTGTGGCGCAGCTTCCCGCCTATATTCATATTATTCAGTACTCGGCGGCTATTCTGTTTTTTGACAGTCTTGCGGTTCTGCCATTTGCGGCGTTGCGATTAGAGCGTAAGCCGAAAGTATTCGGCATGATCAAGATCATCAACGTCATTACCATGCTTGCGTTGAATTTCATTTTGATTCTCGGCTTTCATACAGGTGTCGAAGGCATATTCCTCGCCAATATGATTGCTTCTGGGCTTACTGTCGTAATCTTACTACCAACATTTTTGAAGAAGTGGACACTCACTATCGAACGCACCACCGTTAGGTTGATGCTTCCATTCGGACTTACGAATGTGCCAGCATACCTCGGCGCGATGATGGTCCAGGTGATTGATAGACCGATTGTACAGGCATATCTTGGACTTGGGGCGGTGGGAGTATATCAAGCCAATTATCGAATGGGATTTATCATGATGGTGTTCGTGAGTTTGTTCGAATACGCATGGCGACCGTTTTTTATGAGACAGCATAAGACGGATGCAATTAAAGCAGCACTATTGTTTGCCGATGTATTTACGTACTTCATGATATTATCGTTGGTAGGATTTCTCTTACTGGCATTCTTCTTACCGTATCTACTGACAACTCCGATCTTCGGCAGACAACTTTTGCCAACTCGCTATTCCGGTGGGATAAATATTATTCCTGTTGTTTTATTTGCCTATATTTTTCAAGGCATGTACACCAATTTTATTGCTGGCATTTATATCAGAGAAAAAAATAAATCGTTACCACTGATTACTGGTATCGGAGCGTGTGTCAATGTTGTCAGTAATATCATTTTAATCCCGATGATGGGTATTATGGGAGCGGCAATCGCTACGTTGCTTGCCTATTTTGTGATGGCAGTTGCGATCTACCGAGTTGCACAAAATGTGTACTTTGTGGATTATGATTGGCAAACAATTACGAAGGTGTTTGTCATTGTAGGAATGAGTTATGGGATTGACAGGATTTTAGTTGCTGGCGATGTCATTCACGATATGCCACTCCTACTTGTTCGGATACTTCTGTCCGTTGCGGCAATCGCATCACTCTTTATTTTTGGAATAATTACCAAAGAGCAGAGAAATTCTCTGAGGAGTTTGGTTAGCAGGTAGGTGTAAAACCTTAGAAACGAATCTTGTAGCTCTTCGTCTTGCCTGTGATAGTCGTCCAACTCGGTTGCTCGGAGGCAAGGAGGGAAATCTTATCAAGAACCACTTCACGCGCAAGTTTATCGGCATGAGTAGATTTCAGCATATCAACGCATAACTCTGGTCCGGAGTGCGATGGCTTTGCTGGCCTATCGAGAATATTCTCAGCTTTATAAAGAGAAAAGTCGTTATAATAAAACATGTTCTAATGCTACGGAGCGAGTGATATCATAGGTTCCGCAGTCTAGATGTAACCTCCCAAGCCTCTCGAAGCTTCATGCAAAAATAACTGCCTCAAGACACCCTTTTTTTGAGCTTTTGAATTAAACCTTTCGACCAATCTGGTCTCTAAACGGCATAATTTGTACCCGGAGCATCCGGGCAATGATTCTTTCGGGGGAAAGAATTCGAGGGCGGTGAGGGGGAATGGATCCACTGGAGCATTCTCACAATCCGCCCTTGAGATTTTTTAAACGTATATTTGTACTCAGAAAGGAACTCACAGTATGAGTAAGCGGGACATAATCATATCACATCCGCTATGCTCGCCGCTAATCTGAACGAGAGTTCGCTCATGCCGTCGTGATTTTTAGAAACGAGGATTGACAGCGTCGCATTTGTATAATCTCCGCTACTGAACCCTGAGTATTTCACTTCGTGGTACGCGGCTACTTTGTAACGCAGAAGAAATTGCAGGATTGAATTAGTGCTACCTTCCGGAATCGGTGACGTGAGAATACGAAGAATGTAGTGGTCATCATCGAAGGAATCGCCACTCGGGCATCCGCACGGAGTTTCCACTTCGGGGGCGGTTTGAGTCCGCGCTTCGGCTACTGGCAACGAGCCCAACGGAAGTGTTGGGAAGATAGATGTGAGTGATGGAACAACAGTCCACGGATCCCCA
>JBAWZA010000017.1:0-74013 GCA_037143335.1 bacterium
TGACTGGTGTGATGAGTCGTACGATGTATGATCCCGTTTGGAGATCTTGCACGCCGATCGGCAACTTGTAATCACCAACAGGTTGTCCTGCCGTATTTTTTACAGTACGAACAAGCTCGCCTAATACATTGTAGATTTCAACTTTCACTGGTACATCAGCACGATTCAATTGATAGTAGAGAATCGGTGTCTGATCTTCGCCAACTACACTCGGGCTGAGTTGCGATATACGAGTCGGAAGAATATTATTCAAGAACTTCCGTAAGGTCGAATCACCACACAGATAACCCGGAATAAATTGTCCCGGAATAGTATCTGCTACAACATAACAGATGGCATTGTCCTTCGAATCAAAGAACTTTACATCACTGATTGTCAAGTTCGTAGCTTTATCAATTGCAACCATCGGCAGATAGGTCACCGTCACAATATCCTCAAGATTTGTGATAACACCCGTTCCGGCTGCGGCAACGTTAAAGTCGAGATAAGCATCGCCGTTTGCACCAGCTACTTCAGTTGGTGGATTTCCTGTTGGGAATGTATAGCCACCTGCTGGTCCTGCTCCGACATAGTTAATAACATCACGCTTGTATGTCAATCGGAACGTCACTCGCTTCACATCGGCGGCAGGTGGAATCACACTATCAGCAAGAGAGAGCTGAGCATTAAAGTTAGCCTTTGTGTCTCCTGTGTATGGTTGTCCACCAGCTTTTGCTGCCGACAAAGTTGTTTTGAGTTGCACACCAATACCAGTAGCTTGTGCAGTCACCATAAAGTGAGTATTTGCACTATCGTAGTGATAGGTAATCGTAGCAGTCGCTGGTCCAGCCACTGTAGGGTGATAGGTGATTGGCACCGTTACTGATTGATTGAAATTAAGCGGTGAATTCAAGGTTACGCTTGTACCATGCACACCCTTTGAATCAACCAAGTCAAATTGACCTGGTGGATTTGAAGCACTAATATCAACCGAAACCAATGTCACAGAGAATGAGCCTTTATTGGTGAACGTAACCGTGCTATCATGCTGTCTGCAACCAACGAATACGTTAGGCGACGGATAGCCAGTACCTTGCACTTTGAGGCTACTTGCCGCGGCATGCAGAGTCGCAGGATAGTTACCACAAGCGTGATCGCTATTGAGTTGGTAGGTTACAGTTGTGTCAGTATAAGTATCCAAATGCGTCGTGATGGTTAGTGTAACCATTCCACCGACAGGGATCGTATCTCCTGCACCAAGTTGCTTACCATTATAGAAAATGCTATCAACGGGTGGATTTGGCATATTCAGACTGCTCAACACGAATGGTGCATCACCTGTATTGGTAACCTGAACATATCCGGTTGATTGAACCCCACGAGTGATGAATCCAAAATCGTAGAGTGGCGGATTATAAGCAAGCACCGCATGAAGTACTTTGGCGGTAAATGCAAGAACCGTAGAATCACTCTCGCCGCTCACTGCGTTCGAATAAGTTGCAACAAGATTCATGTTGCGAAGTCTGTAGGCTTTGGTAAGATCTGGTTTGAATAGAACATCAACCCACATGGAATCTCGAGCATTTATGTTAAAGTTGGAAAGTACAGTGTAGCCCCTCTGGTTAGCCACTATTGTATATTCGTCTTTGTCTAGTCCCGTCATGAAGACGTTTACATTATTGGCGGTGGCGTTTCCATTATTTATGAGATACGCGCGAACAATAATCGAATCCTCGCATATGACTGAGTCAAACTGAGTTGGGCGATCCCAAACAAGTCCAGGCTTGATTGGACTGCCTTTCAAGAACGACCAATTCTTGTATTGATCTTTGTACTCTGTCGGAATATCTGTATCCCAATCCACAGTCGTTGAGTCTTGAGGTCCCTGCTTCGTGGGCGAATAGCAGAAAGTCAGGGCAATCTGCTCACCTGGTTTAAGTATTCTGGGTAGAGAGGCAGCGCTATTAGGATCCATTGAGAATTCAACACTATTATGCAATAGCCAATTCTTTGTAAGAGTAAATGGAAATTTTCCTCTATTTGATACGTACACCTGAGCACACTTTGACGTACCAACTGCAACATTCCCGAAATCATAATCAGTAGCGTAGATCAGAGGCGTTGCGCCCTGTCCTCTGACTTCAAGTGGCGTAGGTGCGCAATCGGTTGTAACGATTACGGAATCAATTTTCCTTAGAGTGTCCTTCGGATCGAAGCATACTGTAATTTTCAAAGTATCACCTCCTTTAAGTGTAGCAGGGAGTTGAGGATCAGTACTTGAGATTTTGAACCCAAGTGTATCCTTCTGCATTTTTGCACTTAGAATATGGAAAGGAAAGGCGCCTTTCTGGGAAGTGTTAATGTAGACAAGTGTCGAACATGCCTCCGTATGAACAAGCATTGGTGGAAATACCAAGGTATCCAGTTTTGGAGGTAGAGTTGGCAGTACAGAAAGCTTTACGCTTGGAGCTTGGTAACGCAACTCAAGAATTGGTACGAGATGGAACCCCTTCTTATCAACAATAAATATCGGAGCATAAGCCGAATCAAATGCATTAGAAACTAGGACGTCAAAACAGACTGCCGTATCTGTACCGTTGAACACAATTTCTTTCTTCCTGTCAGGATCAGAAGCCTCGTCGAAACCTGCATTATAGTACACTTTTCCTGGTTTGCCATAGACATCCCCTGATTTATCGTCTATCAGAGTAGCACTTGAGATCGGCACATTATCATGGACGCAGACGTGCCAATGAGAGCAAAATGTATCTACTGTTACAACCGGGTGACCTATACCAGCGCTGACTGTCATACCAATCGGTAATGCATAGGAGAAGAAGAAGTCATCTCCGCAAAAATCGCCCAGATCACGATCAGGGTCAACAGCACGCATACCATAGTGATAGACCATAAATGCTCCGCGAAGCATCGTGTCGATTTCCACATTTTTGTATGGGATCTGATCTAGTGGACGCGTATTAGTGATGTAGTAAGAACCAGGAGTAACACGTAACCTCACTCCTTTTAACTCTGGATGGTAGGGGATGTTTGTATATGCTCCCTGAACGCCCAATGAAGTAATTTTCTGCAATGAAGCATCACCAGCTCCATCCTTGCCGAACTTAATCCACTTATCAATATCATCTCTCAAACCGATAACGTTGATAAAATAAGCTTGTAACACTTCGAAGGTATTTGCTGGTACGTAGAAAAGGAAAGAGGTTCTCCAGCGAGACATAGGAACTATGCTCATCATACTCGCTGCGGGATACGGTTCTTTTGTTCCCTGATCACGCAATTGATATGCCATTACTCCAAAATTGTGACCGTCGGCAGAATGCAATTCTATTGGACAACCGATATTATCCTTTTCTGGAGTCGGATAGGCGAAACGACTTGTGGACATATCGTTCAAGCCAGTTGTACAATCACTCTCCAATACCTTAGCTCCAGAGGTATCATCTGTAAAGACACGATAATGTTGACCATACCCAGAGCTACTTTCATCAACCGGCTGTGTACCAAAGAGCGGGATGTTAACATACCCAGTATTATCCCAATATTCAGCAGGAATAATCTGTTCAATCATAAAGTCACGACCTTCGAGAAGTCGGTTAGGAGGAACTTCACCCAGGAAAGCGTTCTCATGTCCAGCAAGCATACCAACTGGCTTGTTTGAAGTCAAGATAGAGCCGGATATATCGTTAGAGTTATCGGATGTGTCACCTTTTACCAAATACACTTGACCACGGTTAAGCGTAACATTATAAGATACAGCACCAGCAACACCTGTTGAACCAGCTCCACCGTTGACACCTATGTGACCTCCCATTGTTCGTGTAGCGGGAGTGATTTTTACATTTGTACCGTCAAATGCTCCAAGAAGCATAAAAAATCCGGCAGAAGACTCACCTTGTGAAGCTTGGCCAGAACCACCACCACCTGGGTTGTCAAAATAACTTGGGACTACATAACGCTGTCCTAGGGCAGGTGTTGGAATAGCTAAATAACTTCCCCCAGAGCAAGCACCAGTCGAAAAATATTGAACGTTAACCGGCTTCTTCGCTGTAATGTGACAAGATTTGTACTCTGGAACGTCTCCTCGATCTTTCACCTGCATGAGTGATGGGGAAAGTGGAACTGAGATTCCGCGGCGGGCGGAAAGGTGGTAACTAGTTTTATCACTCTCACGGCCAGTAACCTCGTCGAAGTAAGAAATAGTAAAATCGTTGTCTGCATAGGTCGTAACAAGCACATACACACCGAAGAATCCGTGGAAATCACGACCTCCGCTTCCTGTGTTCTTGTTAAAGCTTGGATAGACATACCCGATGTAGAAATCTTTACCATCTACGGGAAGTCCCTGCTGGGCAGTAGCCAGGTCAGGAAAAGTAATAAATAACGAAAGCAGTAAAAATAGTGATCCGTATATGTATTTCATAATGAGTAAATCGGTTAAATCAAAAGAAGAAACACTTCTTAGCACACCGCAAACGACCTCCGTGCCATTCGCGTATAAGTAAAACTATCGAGACGGGTCGAAGTTACAACACAACACCAAAAAAAATGTAACTTTTTAAAAGAATTAATTTTCCACACAACCTCAAACACGTGACATAGCTACTAAGACAACGTCTTACGGAAAAGGAATAGTTCTCCATCCAGTCCCGAATTCCAGAAAATTTCGAACTTTCAATCTTTTAAGAAAATGGGTTGTTTCTGGTAGATATGACTATGCTCGGATTAAAATGTGAATCAAATGCGGAGTGGATCGCCCGGGTAAGCGCTAATCCAGCGGTGTTGCTCCCAGATCACGCACACTGCGAGAAGAAGGCGGCGCTCAATGCCATTGGATTTATTAACCGCTATCCTGAAAAAATGGAATTAGTCTCGGAAATGTCCGAATTAGCAGAAGAGGAAATTACCCACTTCCGAATGGTGGTGAAACTAATGACCGAGAGGGATATCCCCCTGACGTTCGATCAAGGAGATCCCTACGCACAGGCACTGCACTCTATGATAAGAAAAACCGAACCGGAGAAACTCTTAGATAAACTCATCGTCAGTTCACTCATCGAAGCTCGTTCGTGCGAGCGATTCTCCATACTTTCAGAACATGCGTCGGATGAAGAGCTCCGAATTTTTTACAAATCCCTACTTGCCAGCGAGGCGAGGCATAGGAATACATTTTTGAATTTAGCACGGCTTTATTACAAAGATGATATTGTTACGCCTCGATTAGATGCTTATGTGGAATTTGAGGCTTCCATTGTTTCCTCATTAACTTCCGGTCCGACAATACACGGATAATTCACGAATCAGTTCTCATTGCACTTATGGACTTTAAATTAGTATCGGATTATCAACCCGCAGGCGATCAGCCTGAGGCGATTAAGCAGCTTAAGGAAGGTTTGTTGCGTGGAGACAGGTCGCAGGTATTGCTTGGCGTGACTGGTTCGGGCAAGACGTTCTCAATCTCCAACGTGATCGCAACCTATAACAAGCCAACGCTTGTCATCAGCCACAACAAGACTTTGGCGGCGCAGCTTTACGGAGAATTTAAACAATTTTTCCCAAACAACGCTGTCGAATTTTTTATTTCGTACTACGACTATTACCAACCCGAAGCCTATCTACCCGCAACCGATACCTATATCGAAAAGGATATGGCTATCAATGAGGAGATAGATAGACTGCGGCTCAAGGCAACAAGTGCCTTGCTCGATGGAAGAAATGATGTTATCATTATTGCCTCGGTATCATGTATATATGGTATCGGCGCGCCTGACGAGTATGCAAAGCAAATGCTCCGAATTCATAAGGGTGATACTGTCGAGCGCAATCAGTTCATGCGCGCATTGCACGAGATTCATTATGCAAGGAATGATGTAGAATTCCAGCGCGGAGCATTCCGCGTTCGTGGGGATGTTGTTGAGGTGATTCCAGCGTACGAAGAAGATAAAGGCTACCGCGTCGAGTTCTTTGGTGATGAGGTTGAGCGGATCTCGATTATTGATAGGCTCACTGGAAAAATACTTGAGCAAACCGATCATGCATATTTATATCCTGCAAAACATTTCGTCACAACGGGACCACAGCTTGAGCAAGCAATCGGGACAATCGAAGCAGAGCTTGAGCAACAACTTCAGTATTTCCGACTGAACGGAAAATTACTTGAAGCCCAACGACTTGAACAGCGCACTCGATTTGATATTGAAATGATGCGCGAGCTTGGGTACTGTTCCGGAATCGAGAATTATTCGCGACATCTCGCCGGCAGACAACCGGGAGAGAGGCCGAGCGTGTTGCTTGATTATTTTCCTGATAATTATTTACTCGTCATTGATGAATCGCACCAGACCATGCCACAGATACGTGGAATGTTCGCTGGCGATAGAGCACGGAAGATGACTCTTGTCGAGCATGGATTCAGATTGCCAAGTGCTTTGGATAATCGTCCACTGAACTTCGCTGAGTTCGAGCAACAAACTGACCAGATTATTTTCGTAAGTGCTACTCCTGATGACTACGAAGTCCAGCAAGCCAAGGGCGTTGTCGTCGAACAGATTATTCGCCCAACAGGGTTGCTTGACCCGACGATAGAAGTTCGTCCGATCAAGAATCAAATAGACGACTTGCTCGAAGAGATTCGCAAACGCGCAATAAAAAAAGAACGAGTGTTAATCACGACGCTGACGAAGAGAATGTCCGAAGACTTAACGGACTACTATATCAAGGTTGGCGTGAAGGTACGCTATCTTCATTCGGAAATCGTATCACTTGAGCGAGTAGAAATTTTGCGCGATCTCCGTTTAGGAGTTTTTGATGTGCTTGTCGGTGTGAACCTGTTACGTGAAGGTCTTGATTTGCCGGAAGTATCGTTAGTCGCAATCTTGGATGCTGACAAAGAAGGATTCCTGCGTTCCGAAAAAGCACTGATGCAAACTTCGGGTCGTACTGCGAGAAATTCCGAAGGACTCGTCATCATGTATGCCGACCGAATTACTAAATCAATGAAAGCAGTCATTGATGAGACCGAGCGAAGACGAATTATACAGACAGAGTATAACCACAAACACGGAATTACTCCTACGACGATTCTCAAATCTTACGAGGACATTATGCTGTCAACGACTGTCGCCGATGTCTCTATAAAACGCGAAGAGAAGCGCCAAGCCGCGCGTGACGAGAAATCGGGTCGTGAGCTTACGCCAATCTTTGTACTCAAGAATATGAACGAGGACGAGCTTGAAGGATTGATTGAACAGCTTGCAAAAGAGTTAACTCAAGCTGCGGCGAACCTCGAGTTCGAGCGTGCAGCCTTGCTCCGCGATGAGATCAAGCGTATCGAAACCGATTTCCTAAAGCGTAAATCAATTTCCTCTGTAGCCTAATATGTTGGGCCTGTTCTTACCAGAGATTTGTGTGCATTGCGCCTCAAGGTGCGAATCCTCACGCGCTAATCCAATTTCGAAATACCTCTGCCTAGTTTGCTTGAGACAATTCGAATTATTGGAACCGCCGACCGAAGAACAACTGAACGGTAAGTCGCCTGCGCTGCGAAGCATTGAATTTGAATATGTCATAAACAGTGCGTACAGCTTTCAACAACAAGGCATTATCCAGTCACTCATCCACAGCTTCAAGTATGCTGGTATGCCGAAACTTGCAACAATCTTAGGAGAATTAAGCTCGGTTAGCATTCAAGAACAATTTGATTTTATCGTCCCTGTGCCGTTACACCGAGTTCGATATTCTGAGCGAGGGTACAATCAATCAGAGAAACTTGCTGAGGGAATTCGAAACAAAACAGGTATTGGGATTGCAAATCGGAAATGGTTCAAGAGGATTCGGCAAACACTCACACAAGCTAATTTAAATGAGGAAGAGCGAGAGGCAAATGTTCGAGGTGCGTTTAAATTAACTGAATCTGGAATCAAAAATTTGCACGGAATGCGAATACTCTTAATTGACGATGTCTTGACCACTGGTGCAACTCTGGCAAGTGCAACAAAGGCATTGATTCCCTGCAAACCTGCCTCGGTAGTACTATTTGCTTTCGCATCAGTTGTTGATAATGAAAGCATTAGCTCACCAACTCCCGCCAGCGCCACCACCGCCGAATGAGCCACCACCACCGCCCCAGCTTCCGCCGCCGCCAGAGAATCCACCTCCTGATGAACCTCCGCCTCCCCAACCGCTGCCGCCGCGATTGTTAAAGATTGATGACCAGAACAAACCTTGGAGGATTCCTCCCATGCAACCGGACATGCCTCCGCCTGAACCAACGATTGTCCGCTTGGCACCAGAGCCTATCACCCCACGAGCAATAATGATGATTACGAAAACTACGATGACGATAATAAATGCCCCACCTGGCGAGCCGTTGCCTCGACCTCGAAGTTTTTTTGGATCGGCTTTGAATTCACCAGCAGTTGCCTTGATAATTGCATCCGTGGCTTTATCGAGTCCTCCATAATAATCATTCTCTTTTAGAGCGGGTCTGAGAATTTCTTGAAAGATGTAGTTACACGTTGCATCCGTTAGCGTTGGCTCAAGTCCGTAACCTGGTGCAATAAATCCCTTCCTATCATCTTTTGCGAGTAAGATGATTGCTCCATTATTTTTCTTGCTTTGGCCGATTTTATTTTCCTGTCCGACTTCGATTGCAAAGTCCGATGCAGGATAATCATGCAACGACTTGATAATCACAATCGCTATCTGCGTGGAAGTTGAATCTTCATTAAGGAGCAACTTCTTCCGAAGCATGTTCGCTTGCTCATCCGTCAGCGTACCCGTTTCATCATAAACAGGTGACGTTAGCTTAGGAATTGGTGGTCGACCAGATTTCGATATTTGGGCGAAAGCTCCGCCACAAAATCCAGTTACAATGAGAATGCAGGAAATCCAAATCCGCAAAAAATCTTTCATGACTCAAGACAACAGTCCGAAGGGAAAAACATTCCGAGTTAAATGAGTGAATTTCTAGAAGTATGAACTACCGTCAGTACATCTATTCGCTCGGGTAGTACGTGATAGATGATCCTATAGTTGCCTTCGATAAGCTCTCGGATATTTTCATCGTCAAATTCAGGCACCTTTCGTCCCAATCTTGGAAAATCCTCGAGTTGTCCGGATCATTCAATAATATTTTTCACCACGTGAATTGCACTCCTCTTGGAATCGTTGGCAATGTAGGCGTGAATAGTCAGAAGGTTGGACTTCGCACGAAACGTCCAGAGGACTTTCATTGGAGAATTCCGAATTCCCCTTTGACAGAATCTATAGATTCGACATCTCCGTTGAGGCTATCGAGCAGACCAAGCTCTATTTCTTGACGGACATAAATTTCGTACAGGAGGTCTTTCCAAGTTGCACCGTCAGGTAATGAATCAATGAGTTTATGGGCGATCACTCGCATCTCTGTCGTTTCCATATACTAATAAACTTCTGAAAAATGCACAGAGTTCCAAACTCGTCACCGCGCAATCACCACTCGCTTCGAGATTACTTTGCCGTTGCATTCAAGACGTGCAAAATAGGTGCCAGCGCTTAACGACGATCCATCGAAGTCTTTATTAAACTTCCCTGCTGGCATCATCCCATCAATGATTTTCGCTACTTCCTTGCCAAGTTCATCATAAAGATAAAGCTTCGCAGATGCAAACTCCGCAAACGTCACCGTAAACCTCGTCGTCTTTGAGAACGGATTCGGATTGATTGCGTCAAGGGATAATTCCGTTGCTTCACTTCCATCAACGCCACCAGTGATTACTTTTGGATGAGCACTCATGCAGATCGTATCATAGCTCAGATGTCCCAAGCAATCGGTGAATACAAAATAGTAACAGCCCTTCGCAGTTGAGTCAAGTTGCACAACTTGAACCGTATGATTTTGTTTGGCATTAAACATATCATAATTGCCGAATGTATTTTGTCCGACGATATGCGACTGTGCGGAGCTTTCTTCACATATTACAGAAATAAATAACACCAATACAAGAATAATCTTCCGCATAACACTCTGCCATATTGGTTTACACCAACTGTTCTTTCGACCAATACTAGGTCCCGAGCAAGTCACTATTTAACAACGAGGAATTTAAAGAGATAAGGGATACCATTTGACTTTAATTCAAGAAGATAAGCCCCCGAAGGTAAATCTGTTGTTGCAACATGAATTCTTTGTACACCGGAATGCAAATTTTCATCGAAGACACGCTTGGAAATCTGTGCGTTCATCGAAAGAATCTTGGTTTCAACACGAGCGTCAGTTTGGAGACTGATGTCTATATTAATACTACCATCCGCCTCGTCAATGAAGTTAACTGTCGTTCTCCCATTCTGGTAAGGGACAGATGCAGTGCCTGCATTGATTGGCATTTTCATGTAAGATAGGAGGGCAGGCTTTGTTACATCAAGTATCTCCGCGGAATTTGTAAAGTCGTCGCTATGTAAATGCAGTCCAGCACTATCTCTTGAACCATTCCCTTTTTGTCCTCCCGCAACTAACAAGAATTCAGTCGGCAAAGCAGTGGAAGTCGTTTGGTGGATATACACAGCATCGTGCCTACATCTCGAGTAATTAAGCTGAGGTGCAAAATACCACTGTTGTAGATTCCTGTCATACCATTCACACTGAGGGGTTGAAATGACGGCTAAACCACTTGGGTCACTCCATTCGCCATCCACCATTCCACCAGTTGCCATGAACCTATCGTCCGGGAAAGCTATTCCGGCAGTCCAATGTATTGGTTCATGAATTGGGGAAGTATTCTGCCAAAGATTTGTGAGTGGGTCGAGAATTTCTGACCCTGTTGCTAAGCTGTTTGAAGTATTTCTCCCTCCAGCTGCAAGCACGGAATTGTCAGAAAAATGTGTGAGAACCCCCATCGTTCGAGACTGATTCATAGAACTTGCCAAAGACCAACTTTCGGCGATTGGGTCATAGAGTTCGCATTCTCCGTAATAGTTAGATACAGAGCCACCATCCCTACCACCAGTAATTAACACTTTGCCGTCATTTATAAGCACTGCCTGAGCGCAATACCTGCTAACTTGCATTTGACCTGTAAGCTTACTAACATTCGTAATTGGATCGTAGATTTCGCAAGTTGCAGTCATCCCACCTTGCACAAGCCCTCCGGATATGAGGATTCTTCCATCTTGAAGTAATGTGGCACAAGGAACATACCTTGCTTTTTGGAGCTTGCCGACGACAGCCCATGACCCTGTTGAGGGATCAAAATCTTCCACGACATCCGTAGCCGTTCCTACTCCGAACTGTGTACCACCACATAGGGAAATTACATGACCATTAGACAACTTCACTATCGTTGGATATACTCGGGCCACATGTAGACTTCCTGTTAAACTCCAAGTTGCTGTAGCAGGGTCATAAATTTCGCATGAAGAAAGTGGTTCACCATTCTCATTGTAACCACCAACTATTAGAGCGGTCTGGTTATCAAGTACGACCATCTCAGATAGCCAACGTACCGAATTCATAGCTGTTGTGTACTGCCATGACTGAGCGAACAAGATTGCTGGGATGAACGATGCTAAGAAGAAAACAAATACCTTTTTCATAATCGTGTCTCCATATGTAATTGAAATGATATGATTAGTATTCTGTATAAACTAACCAACTCAACAAAAGTTACACCAAAATTCGTTTTACTTTATCCAAACCTTGGTGGTATTTGGTCAAAAAACAATAATTTTCACTCTGAGGGATGACAGAGGTGAGTGGGCCCTTCAAACCACCAGAAACGAATTCGTAACAATCATAGCCGTAACTCGAAAGAAAATCAAGTAACTCTCGAGAGCCATAGCCAGCTTGTCTCATCATCCCGATCGTCATTTCCAAAATAATAATTGGCTTGTCAGGCGCAGTTAACATTTCTCTCATTCCCTGAAGAGCAAATAATTCAGCACCCTCGATGTCCATCTTTATAAGGTCAATCTTCGTAACTTTATTTGATCTTATGAACTCATCGAGTGTAATTGCATCTACTTCAATCAACCGGTTTTTACTTTGTTCCGTGATCACTGTGCTCCCAGTTCCTCTGTTGCCTGCAGGAGGAAGACCGAAAGAAATCTTCCCAATAAAATTTGTTAGAGCAACATTCGACAGCACAATCCGTTCTCCTAGGTTATTAAGATTGATATTTTCCTGAAGTCTATCTGCCGTTTCGGGGATAGGTTCAAATGTAAATACTTTCTTAGCAAATTTTGCGAAGAGTAATGCCATCTGGCCAATGTTTCCCCCGATATCCAAGATGGTATTGCTACCTGTTGAAAGGGCTTCAATCGTTGGAGTGTCACGCCATTCATAAATGTTGTAGAAAAGTGGAACCTGCGCCATATCATCCAAATCCAATTTCATAAAGCCACGGTCTTTGGTCGAGACGGTAACTGAAACTGATTCTGAAGTATATTTATTGGATAGCATCATCAGAGGGTAGCGCCCTTTCTTTAAGGGAGTGTATGACAAGTATGCCCTTACGATTTTTCTAAGTGTGCTTTTGATCGCCGATGCCATAAATTTTAGTTCTAATTAACCTGAGTCGGTTCAACAGTGTGTTTTCAGAAAAGGATTCTTACTCCCCCTCCCCCTGTTTCATGCGCTGAATAATTTTTTTGTACGAGAATATGGCTACTTCCGTGATTCAAGGGTTTGCTACTTCTGAGGGGACCGAGAGGTTTCGTGATCGCTTTCCAGAAATTTCTGCTGAGTTCAATCGCCTTGGACGGACAGGTCTATTCTGTGCGCCTGTTGGGTTCGGTACCTATCGGTGCGACTACCGCATCGCTGAGCATCAGGCAGCGCTTGCGAAGGCTATCCGGATGGGGGTAAACCTCATTGACACAAGCGCCAACTACACAAATGGCAATGCCGAGCGAATGATCGGCGAGCGGATGCTGGCGATGATCCTATCCACTGAGATCAAGCGCGATGAGATAATTATTGTCTCGAAGGGCGGATATATTCAAGGCGAAAACTACGAGCGCATCGCCGCAATCGTTGGCGATGATACTGACTTGGAAGCAGGCTCAGAAATGAACGAGCTTGTCCGCTATGCAAAAGGTTTGTGGCATTCGATCCATCCTGATTTTCTTGAAGATCAAATCACCAGATCACTTGAGCGATTGGGTTTGGAAACGATAGATGTCTATCTGCTCCATAACCCTGAGTACTACATTCAATGGGCTATCAAGGATAGAATGCCCGAAGATGAAGCACGAGAAATATATGAATCCAGAATCCAAAAAGCATTCGCTCATCTCGAAACCGAAGTTGAGTCGGGTAGAATAAAGTGGTATGGTATCAGCTCAAATACTTTTCCGAAACCCGAAGAAGCTGTTGATAGAACTTCATTAGAAAAAATATTCAAAGCGAGTGAAGAATCGGGTCGCTCACATTTTGGTGTGATTCAATTCCCGATGAATCTCTATGAGCGCGGAGGCTTGCTTGAGAAGAATCAGGAAAAATCGTCGAAGTCCGTGACTGAATTTGCGCGTGAGCATGATTTAGGAATGCTTATTAATCGTCCGCTGAATGCTTTCGGAAATAAACAATTGATTCGCCTTGCGGACTATCCGACACGTGAATATCCCCCAGTTCAAGAAATCGCCGACCTTGTGCATGACTTGAAATTACAGGAAGAAGAATTTAAGAACGGCGCGCTCAAAGATATTTCACTCAGCCCCGAGGCTTATGAAGCCGTGAAAAAATTACTCAGCGTCGGCGAAGCACTCGAAGGCAAGTGGGATAAACTCCCGACGCTTGATGAGTGGCGCGATCTGCTTTACTCCGTGTTTAAGCCACGATTGCAGTACGCCTTCGATCTTCTTCGCGAAGCCGCCAAGGCAACGCCGAATGTATTTACTCCGCTCTCGGATTATGCCGAAAGTATGGATGGGCTGATGGAGCATATCACAAATTATTATACATCGCTCGCCTCAGAGCGGTCGCAGCAAATTCATGATGTGATTGATGAAGCGCTTCCACTTCAGTATCACGAGCTTTCCCTTTCACAAAAGTCAATCCTCCTACTCCGATCAGTTGAGGGAATTTCGTCGGTGCTTGTCGGAATGCGAAGTGATGATTATGTGGATGATGTAATCTATGGCTTACAAGCAAGGCGCATCGAAGAAGTGGAAGATATCTGGAAACGAATTGATCTCACATAAAAAAAACGACTCTTCATAATTAAGAGTCGTTTTCAATTTCTGTCTGGCAGGTTTTAATTTCCTGGATAGATACTGATACGCTGACGATTCTCACGGAATCGCTCGAACTTCACGATACCACCAGCAAGGGCGTAGAGGGTATCATCCGATCCGATACCGACGTTCAAGCCTGGATGGAATTTTGTTCCGCGCTGACGCACGAGGATATTTCCTGCAAGCACCAACTCACCACCATATTTTTTTACGCCGAGTCTTTGGGCGTTAGAATCGCGACCGTTTTTAGTAGATCCGCCGCCTTTTTTATGAGCCATGGTTCAAATAAAATTTAAATGGTGAAAGAATTGATATTCAAAACGCTAAAATTCTGCTTGTGTCCGTTTGTTACCCGGTACCGCTTACGGCGCTTTTTCTTGAAGACGATGATTTTCTCATCGCGATCGTGCTCGCTGAAGGTTGCGTCAATCTTGATTGCACCGCCAAGGGCTATCTTGCCATCAGCACCTTGAGCAAGGAGAACCTTATCAAAGGTCATCTTCGCACCAGCTTCGGCACCATCAATATATGCAACGCGGAGCTGCTTTGCGCCCTCTTCAATACGGTATTGCTCCCCACGAAATTCTACAATTGCGAACATCTTTTTGTTTCTAAATTTAGCCGAGTGTAAATGCGAAATCGCCTGAAAAGGTTCGCGCTTTCTTGGAATATGTGAAAAAAGATGGAAAGTAATAAAAAAGCCGCCAGTTGTGGCGGCTGAGGTCTCTTTTGGAGCGGGAGACGGGATTCGAACCCGCGACATCAACCTTGGCAAGGTTGCACTCTACCAACTGAGTTACTCCCGCAATTATTTCAATTGCACGTCTTTAACATCAAACCTTACCTGAGAGGTTTCCACCCATGCAAAATAAGCCGATTGCCTACCGGACATTCAGAACATCGAAGCGCAGTGCAATAATTACGATGAAGGAAAAGTGCGCCTTGCTCTTGCTCCGTTGTCGAGGCTGATTCGCCCTCCAGAAGCTCCTGCTCAATAACGCGCAAGTACTGCGCGCTTGATCTGGAAGGAAATTCTGACCACTCTTTCCGTAGTTCTTTCGATACTGATTTTATTTTATTTAGATCTAATGAGTTTCGCATCGCCTGCGATTCGATCTGAGCAATTCGTGCTGGGAGTGTGACATTCACCACAATTGCATTCAATCTCTCGGAGCCAACCAACAAATGTGGCGCATCGAGAGCGTGTTTGAATGATGTGTGCATTTCCCAAAATGGCAATCCTCCGATTTCGAGATCAAGCTCTTCGGAAATATCAAAATCCTGGCGCGAGAAAAAACGGAATGCAAGTAAAGCCGCCGCTGCTATTCTGCGATACGGAGTATTGAGCGGTCGAACCCGAAAAAAAGCCCAATCGTATTCGGAGAGAATTTCGGTGATTTGATAATCAATTTTCAGCGCCTCCCACCTCGCGGCAAGATCAATCACGTACTCGTTCACATCATCGTTATACTCAGCACTCGGCTTAACAAGCAATCCCGCCGTTCCAAAAAAAAGTGCTTCGAAATATTTTAGGAGGTCATTACTCGGTTCATTTCTCCGTATCTGCTGCAGTAGCGAACGAGGCAACGCCTGGGATAACTTAACCATCGGGACCCGGTTCTCGGAATAGCCTAATGCATCGCAGACCAATTCATATACACGTTCAAGTAGTAGCTCGTCCGAGAATATCTCCTCAGCAGATACGATTCTGCCTACGCGCTCATCCAACCGCGATTGCGCCATTTGTTCAATGAGCTTGTACTTCAATTTCAGTGGGACCGAGAGGTTATGCGGGAAACATGGAAGCTCCGGTGAACGAGCATATTTGCGCTCGATAAGTTCGCGCCAAAATGTTCGTTGATCAAACGAAAAATTATCGCGCAACACACAAACAGGAATCTTGGGATCGGCTTGTTCTAATTCTTCAAGATCGGCATCCAAGACGACATGAAGAATAACTTGGGAATAATTCGGATCGCCTGTATGTCCGTGATGATCCCAATCCTTCAGCGAGCGGTGAAGTTCAATATCACCCAGAATGCGCAAACCATCAACGGCGATTTCAGCTTCGGTAAAATCAGGACCGGCACTGCGGTCGTTGTAAGTGCCTGAGTTAATAATAGTGAAGGGAGTGCCGTCGGAGAGAAGTGGCTGAGCGATCAGGTACTTCGAGTGCTCCTGCCACAACTCATGAAGGATTGACTCTGCTATATTCTCAGTACGCATCAGTTCCTATTTGCGCATCACCTCCACATAACTCATCGCTGCTGCTCTTGCGGCTTCAGCAAAATCTTTTCCCTTGGAGGCTCCGCAAATTCCACGGCTGACATTGATGATCGCAATGCCTCCACCATTCGCCGCAAGCGACTCCTCAAGTGATCCGCCTTGCGCGCCGATGCCTGGAATCAGAAACGGAAGCTCTGGTGCGCGTTCGCGGAGGGCTTTCAACTCCGAGCTTTTCGTTGCTCCCACGACAATACCGCAATTATTTTTAGCTTTGTTCCATTCCCTGACTCTGTCTGTTACTTCTTCGAATATTTTTTTTCCGGTAGCAAGTTCAAGGTACTGAAATTCCTTCGCACTTGGATTCGAAGTGAGTCCCAGAAAAAAAACTCCTCTATCATTTCGCCCGAGAAATGGCTCAACTGAATCGAAACCCATATACGGACTGAGTGTGACAACATCGAATGGAAGATTCACCTGATATGCAAGCGCATATTGCTCACTGGTCGCACCAAGATCGCCACGTTTAATATCAGCAATCGTAAGTATCTGTTCTGGAATATGTGAGAGCGTTGCTTCGAGGGCTTGATAGCCTTTCACACCAGCGGCTTCGTAATAGGCAACGTTTGGTTTATATGCACATGCCAGATCAGATGTCGCATCAATGATTGCTTTATTAAAAGTTAGTATTGGATTCTCTTCTCCGAGCAAATGTTCGGGGATATTACTGAGCGATGTGTCGAGTCCAATGCAAAGCTTTGAATTGGCAATCTGTTGAGAAGAGAGAATTTTTTCTATGAATGTCATTTCCTACGAATTAGTTATTTTTTTGTTGAGTTAATAATGCCGCTCCTATCATCCCAGCCGAAGTGAGTAACTTTGCTGGATGGATAACAACTGAGCCACGCTGATGCTCCAGAACATGCTCGCGCAATGCCGCCAGAGCTGGTTCGAGAATAAGGTTGCCAGCTTGAGCTACTCCGCCCGAAACGATGAACATGCGAATGTCCAACAGAACTGCAACAGTGGCAAATCCGATACCGAGTATCGTCCCAGCTTCGGCGAGCACACCCCGTGCAAATGAATCACCAGCAGAAGCCGCCTCGAAAATATCTTTCGGTTCTAAGACGCCAACTGGAAGGAATGTATGAAGCGACGACTTTTTCTTCATCGTTCGCAATTGCTCGATCGTTCGATCGGATAAATATTTTTGGCCGAGGTATGCCTCTAAGACTCCGCGAATACCGCTGAGTGATTCGTGTCCTTGGTAATCAATCATGATATGACCGAACTCCCCTGCCCCACCAAACGCCCCACGGAAAATTTTTCCATCAGCGACAATTGCACCACCGACACCTGTGCCAAGCGTGGCAAGCATAAAATAATCATGCCCCTTGCCTGCGCCGAAAGTTAGTTCGCCAAGCGCGGCGGCTTTGGCATCGTTATCCATCACCACTCGGTCAATGATCGGTAATGCTTCTTTGACATATTCAGTAAATGGCTCGACTTCCCACTTCGGAAAGTTTGGTGGATATTGCACGAGGGTTCTCTCAAGATTCATCGAACCAGGCACACCAATTCCGATTGCCGTGATGTCAGGGAATTGATGAATAAGCACATTGACATGCCGAGCGAGTAGTTCTGCTGTTTCACGTGCAGTTGCATTCGGAGTTTTGAATGAAGTTTCGCGAAGAATTTTTCCCTTGATGGTATCAATGACTCCCAATTTAATAGAAGTACCTCCGATGTCAACACCAATGGCGATAGGATTTGTAGGATTTGGTTGTTCGCCGATAGGTTCAGTCATTCAAGTGGCTTTGATAAATTTTAGAATTGGAATGATTGAAACGAGGAAACCTTACCGACTATTCCCGTTCGCATTCTCAATCCGATAAATAATCTCATCGCGCTTCTTGAGATGGTAGCGTTCACGGGCAATGCGCTCGATCATGCTGGCATCTGCTCTCGTGAGTAGTTCGACTCGGGAGTTTAACTTTTGCTCTTCAAGTGTGAGTGAGGCATCGAGTGCACTTAGCGAAGTTACGTCACGGTGGAGCGATACATGTCGCCAGATTCCTTTATTTGCAAACAGTAGAGTGGTAGATAGGACAAGGATAGTAGCCGTCAGCAACAAGAGCTTCGGCGTTTTAAGAATTTTTCTGATGCGCTTTTTCAGCGCGAGTTTCGGCATCCTTCGGGTACTGTAAAGTACAAATATACAATAAAATAACCGATTCCACCCTAATTATGGGATTTTGTGGGATTTAATGGGATATTGTTATTTTTTTTGTCTGCTTATCACGTCCCCCTTGTAGCCTGCAATAATATTCGCCGCTTCCAATTCCTTTAATATCAAGAACGTCTTCATATACCCCAGCTTCACGCTGACCTTCGATGTATGACTCCATCACATCGCCAACTTCCGAATAAATCCCAAGCGTCACGAAGGCCGGCTTCGGAAGAGTGAAACGTACTAACGCACTGCTCTTGTTAATATCGCACGATACAAACTTAAACTCAGCAGGTAACACATCTGCAATTTTTTTCTCCTTGAGCAACATTCTCGGAGATAATTTTGCGAGTGAAAAATCTTGTGTGCTCAAGTTAGCGATGAGTCTGTTTCTCCCAAACTCGGCAGTGTCAGTAAATTTACCTTGCAGATAGACATTCCCTTGTTTATCAAGAGCGAGTCCATGAGCAGAACTCGCACCATGTCTTCCGCCTTGCTTTGCCCAAAGAGGTTTGCCAGCGATGTCATACTTCACTAAGAAATATGACTCCGTCCCTGCTGTTGAAATTGTGGATGGACCAAAAATCGCTGTATCTCGGAACAAGCCTGCTACTAAGAGATTTCCGTCTTCATCCGTCGTTATAGCTGTCGGCTGTTTCATCCCAAATCCTGAAGATGTTTGCGCCCATTCAACATTTAATTTGGGGTCATACTTTGTCACAAACAATTCCATATTGCCGAGATTATTGCTGATAAGCGAATGATCTCCGAAGATTGCATTCACCGTATAAGTCCCAGCAATATACAAATTTCCTTTTTTATCAATCGTAATCCTCCGGCCTGTAATCATGGATCCATCTTTGCTCGAGGATTTCAACGTCACTAATTTTCCAGTAGCACTATACTCGGCAAGAAAAAATCCGTAGCTCGCATTATTCGTGATGATAGTTGTATCGAATTGTGCACTTTGCTGAAATGACCCGACAACATATAACGATCCATTCGGCTCCGCGACGATTGCGAGTCCATCATCAGGAGTATAATAATATGGTGACCCGCTGATTTCTTTTGCCCAACTGATATCTCCTGAAGGATTGAACTTTGCGATAAACATATCGAACGTTTGATTACGCTTGGTAGTAATCGTGACATTCGAGCCGAACCACATCGTATCTTTGAAAAAACCGCCGACGTAGATATTTCCGGATTTATCTAAAGATAACGTCACAGCATGATCAGCGTACTTTCCACCTGCTGTCTTTGCCCAGATCAAGTCGCCATTTGTACTATACTTTGCAATAAATATATCATGCTGGCCACGAGAGGTAATCGTATCGCCTCCGAAAGTAATATGATCGTAGAAAGAACCACAGATGATGCAATCTCCATTCTTATCAACTGCGATCGCATAGCTAAATTCATCGCGCTCCCCACCAGCTCGCTTAGCCCACAGCGCATTTCCTTGTACATCATACTTCGCTACATAGACATCGCGTCCGATAGCTGTGAGCTTGGTACTGCCAATTTCGATATTCCCATAGAATGTACCTGTCGCATAGATAAAGCCCTTCGAATCAGTGGCAAGCCCAGCTGCCGTAGCGATAACTGAGGATGAGCCAGAGTGCGCCCACTCAAATGTTTGAGCAGATAATAATCGAGGAAATAGCGACAAAGCGAGTAGTGCAGAAAAAAGAATTGTTCTTTTCATCATAACAGATTTCATCATTTTGCAAAAATACGGAAAAGCAGCAGGCTAACCCAGATAACAGCTGATGCCTGCCCAATGGTGATTTAACTTCGTATTGCTGAATTCTTCCGCTGTTCCAGAGCGTTTGATACGCATAACAATCGTTATCGTTACCTGGAAATGAAATATCTTCTCTCAGTTGTCTTTACCTGCTTGGCTTTAGTCGTTGCTACCGTTCATGCACAGCCAAAAAAGAAGGTTCATGTTATCGAGATTTCGGGCGAAGTGGATCTTGGCATGGCATCATACGTTGAGCACGCAACCAGAGATGCCGTAAAAGAACATGCCGTTATTCTCTTACATGTGAATACATTCGGAGGCAGAGTTGATGCCGCAACTCGCATTCGCGATGCTATCATCTCCGCAAATGTCCCAACGACCATTGCATTTATAGACTCAAGAGCGATTTCGGCAGGAGCATTGATTTCTCTGGCGGCAAAAAAAATTATTATGTCACCCGCCGCGACTATTGGGGCATCAACTCCGGTTGATGGCTCAGGCACGAAGGCTCCGGAAAAATACATCAGCTATATGCGTGCTGAGATGAAATCCACCGCTGAGAAGAATGGCCGCAACGGGAGAGTTGTCGAGGCAATGGTTGATGAGTCGCTCGGACTCGACACGATAGCTGGATTCCACCTCGACAAAGGAAAACTTCTTACTCTCACTACAAAAGATGCACTTCTATTAAAGATAGCCGATTCAACTGCAACCACGCTCGAAGAAGCATTGAACGAATGCGAGATTCACAATGCCGAAATCATGAGTGTACCTGAAAGTGTCGGTGACAAACTTGTTCGCTTTCTCACACTTCCTTTCCTCAGTTCTTTGCTGATTATGATCGGGCTTGCAGGATTATTTTACTCAATTAAAACTGGTCATTTCGGGCTGATTACCTTGCTCGCTATTGCTTCGCTCGCGCTGTTTTTCGGAGGACAATATATCGCCGAAGTCGCAAGCTCGATGGCGATTATTTTGTTCATCGCTGGAGTTATTCTCTTCATGCTGGAGCTAACACCAATTCCAACACTCGGCGCTGGTGCGGTACTCGGAGTTATCGGCATGTTTCTCGGCGTTTTCCTTGCACTTGCCGGTGATGTCTCAACTCTCAGCCCAGAGCGGATGAAAGAAACGACGGTTACACTTGCGACGGCGATGGTCGGGATTCTCATCTTAGTCGCGATAATATTTAAGTTCGCTCCAGGCTGGCCATGGTTGAAGAAATTTAGCAACCAGACGGTTTCCGGCAACATCAATCATCTTATTGCAGAAAAGAAATTGTTAATTGGCAAAGAAGGGACTGCCCTTACACCACTACGCCCAGCAGGAACTGCACTAATTGATGGGAAAAAAGTTGACGTAGTCACCTTGGGCGAATTCGTGTTGCCAGGGACAAACATTATCGTGACGGATACCCCAGCCAATAAAGTCGTAGTCAAATCAATGGGAGTTATACCTGTCTGATAAGAAGCGTGCAAGCACAAACCAAGAGAAATAATACGTACCTCAGCACGGTGATATTAGTCATCGGTTCGTTCGTGACGTTTTTTCCGTTACTCTGGATGATCGTATTGGCACTGTCGGATAATCCGTCATCAAGCTCAACAGTTTCTGAACTGATGAGGAAAGGATTCTCGAACAGAAATTTTAGGGACATCCTCTCGTCAGATAATTATGGACTCTACTTCCTCAATTCGATCATTGTAAGCGGTATCGTCGCCGCTGGGAATTGCCTGTTCTGTCTCTACGTAGCATACGGCTTCGCACGACTCGATTTTCGTTTTAAACAAGCACTCTTCACCTCCGTGTTGATTGTGTTGATGGTACCAGTGTACGTGGTGATGATCCCACTCTATCGTGAGATCGTCACACTCGGGTGGATTAATTCGTATGCGGCATTGACTATACCATTTATTGTCTCGCCAATAGGGATATTCTTGCTCCGTCAGTATATTTCTGAATTACCAATAGAACTTGAAGAAGCGGCAGTTATTGATGGCGCTTCTCAGATACGAATAATTCATTCGATTATATTTCCACTAGCAAAACCTGCACTCATCGTTTTATTCCTCTACCAATTTTTGAATACTTGGAATGCTTTTCTTTTTCCGTTTCTTTTTACGAATTCGGATACGATGCGAACCCTACCTGTTGCACTCACTTTTTTTCAGGGCAAGCAAACGGTTGATCTTGGTCACTTGATGGCAGGTGCAGGTCTCTCGGCATTGCCTGTTCTCCTCCTCTTTGCTGTTTTCCAGAAAAAAATTATCGCAGGTTTGACAGCGGGTGCAGTGAAAGGATAATTCCGATGTACGGAAAATTATCTTTCCCGCTCCATCACGTAGGATGCAAAGTTGATGAGCGATTGCTTCGATGGCGAATCGGGAAGTGATGCAATCGAGGCTTGAGCTTTTGCAACATACTCCTCTCCCTTTTTTCTTGCATAGTCCAAACCGCCAGTGGCTACAACAAGATTCATGATTAATTTTCTCTCGCCCTCGGTTGATTTGCCGGACTTAATGAGTTTGCGAATCCGCTGTTCCTCTTTGGGGGCTAACGTTGAGAGGGTATAAAGCAGTGGTAGAGTTAATTTTTTATCGCGAAGATCAGCGCCGACAGGCTTGCCGATGAGCGATGAATTATCTTCGTAATCAAAGAGATCATCGCGAATCTGGAATGCTATTCCAACAGCCTCGCCATAAGCTCTGAGCATTTCGCGCTGCTCAAGATTTTCGCCAGTAGGGGATGTACTCGCCGCCCCTATTTCGCAACACGTTGCAATGAGTGATGCAGTTTTGTCGCCGATTAACTTAAAATATGATGCCTCGTCTAGATTTACTTGACGTGATTTTTGGAGTTGATACAACTCTCCTTCGCTCATTCGGCGAACAGCGGTTGAGGTAATATTCAAAAAATGAAACTCGCTCGTCTCGACGGTTAAGAGTAAACCCTTCGCTAGGAAATAATCGCCCATCAGCACGCCAGCTTTATTTCGCCATAGATTCCGGATGCTCGCAAATCCTCTACGTGTATCTGCTTCGTCAATGACATCATCATGCACAAGCGTAGCAGTATGCAAGAGTTCGACAAGTGTAGCAGCTCGGTAAGAAGCATCAGTTACTTCACGACAAGCCTTCGCTGATAAGAGCACCAGCATCGGGCGTATCTGCTTGCCTTTGGTGCGAATAAGATACTTCGCTATCAAGTTAACCAATGGAACATCGGATATCATCGCCTTTCTAAAACGACGATTGAATTCAGCCACCTCTTGTCTTATTGGCACCAAAATATCAGCGAGCGTCTGCGTCATCAATTCTTCGCTAGCTCCTTCTTTCGGCGTTGACGTGCGGCTAACGCTGTGGCAAAGATGGACAACTCAAATAATATCCAAAGAGGGATAAAGAGGATGAGTTGCAAAAGTGGATTACCACCAGGAGAAAGTATCGCGGCAACAAGAAGCAATGTCACAATTGTATGTCGGCGGTAATGCCGCATGAAAGGTGGAGTTAAGATTCCGAGCCTTCCTAAAAAATAAGAGACTAACGGCAACTCAAAAACAATACCCGAAATGATGATCGTCATCAAGAACACCGCAAGATATTTATGAACATCAGGAAGGATCTTGATTGACTCCGTTCCGAACGATCCTGCAAAATCAAGCGTCATCGGAAGCATGACATAATACGCAAACAACAAACCAACAAGAAAACTGAGGATGGTATAAAATGTAATCGAGCGAACATATTTGCGCTCGTGCTCAAGCAAACCGGGGGCGACAAATTTCCAGATTTGAATCAGCGAAAAAGGAAATGAGAGCACAACTCCGCCCCAGATAATAATCTGCATATAGAGTTCGAGCTTGCCATAAATTTCCGTTGTCACGAATTGCAAAGGTGGCTTCAACTTCAACGCGGGAGCGAGGACGATGTCATCGAGAATAAAATCCGTAAAGATCGCGCAGATAATCATACCGCCGATTATCCCAAGCACCGCGCGAATAACCGCACCACGCAATTCTTCAAGATGATCCCAGATGGACATCTCGATATCAGATTGTGGTGTTGAATTCTCTTGTGCCATCAATAATTGTTAAACGGAGAAAAATCTCCAAATCGGAGCGGTGAGAAATGCGTCGAATTATCCGTAGAGTGGGAATCGCGATGTCAGAGTCTTCACTTCTTCGCGAACACCATTGATAATTTTCTCGTCACTTGCATTGGTAACGACTCGGTCAATGAGTTCTGCGATTTGATCCATCTCGCCTTCTTTCATACCACGCGTTGTCACAGCCGATGTCCCAATCCGAATACCCGATGTGATAAGAGCAGACTTATCATCATAAGGCACTGCATTCTTATTTACAGTGATCGCGGCTTTATCCAATGCTTCTTCCGCGGCTTTGCCTGTGAAATTTTTCGTGCGCAAATCGGCGAGCATGAGGTGATTATCCGTTCCACCCGAGATAATGTTGTAGCCTTTGGCGATCATATTCTGTGCAAGTCGTCTTGCATTGGATATTACTTGAGCGCCATACACGGTAAAATTATCTTGCAATGCCTCACCGAATGCAACAGCCTTTGCAGCAATGACATGCATCAGCGGACCGCCTTGAATGCCAGGCATCACGGTTGAGTCGAGTAGTTCGGATACCATCTTAACCCTTCCGCTCTTCGGCGCAATTGCACCCCACGTGTTCTCAAAATCTTTACCCAACAATATCATGCCTCCACGAGGACCTCGCAAAGTTTTATGAGTTGTTGATGTAACGACGTGACAATATGGTAGCGGACTTGTCAAATGTCCTTTCGCTATTAGTCCAGCTGGGTGCGCCATATCGCAAAATAACCACGCACCAACTGAATCAGCAATTTCACGAAAACGCTTGAAGTCTATATCACGTGAGTAGGCACTTGCACCGACTGTAATCATTTTCGGCTTAAACTCTTTCGCCTTCGCCTCGGCATCGTCGTAATCTATATAGCCAGTATCCTGCTTGACTCCATAAGCAACAAACTTGTATAACTGCCCCGAAAAATTCGCAGGATGACCGTGGGTGAGATGGCCACCATGAGCAAGATTCATTCCAAGCACTACATCGCCAGGTTTCAGAAATGTAAAATACACTGCCATGTTGGCTTGCGAGCCAGAGTGCGGCTGAACGTTTGCATACTCAGCCCCATAGAGTCGCTTCACGCGGTCGCGTGCCAAGTCTTCGACAACGTCCACAAATTCGCATCCGCCATAATATCGCTTGCCAGGATAGCCTTCAGCATATTTATTCGTGAGTACACTTCCCTGCGCGGCGAGCACTTGCGCCGAAACAAAATTTTCGCTTGCAATAAGCTCTAAGCCGTGCTGTTGACGACCCAACTCATTCGCAATTGTCTCTGCGACTTCTTTATCTTGAATACTAAAATTCATTTCTCTATTATTCCAAAAAAATATCAGCTCCCCTTACAAACTCATGATTTGAAATTCTCGATTTTCTCTATTCTTGCAATGTGCCTTCCACCTTCGAACGGGGTTTCGAGCCATGTTTTTACGATCAAGATCGCAAGTGCTTCATCTACAGTTCGTTCGCCGATGGAAATCATGTTCGCATCGTTGTGTTCACGGGCCCACTTCGCTGTTTGTTCGCTCCAGCAGACTGCGCATCGAACTCCGTGAGATTTATTTGCCGCAATCGCTTCACCATTACCCGATCCACCGAGCACGATACCGCGTTCGCAAACCTTGTTAGATACAGCCTCAGCCGCGGGATGAATAAAATCCGGGTAATCAACTGAGACAGTGCTATCAGTTCCGAAATCTGCGACTTCGTGCCCAAGATCAATCAAGAAAATCTTAATTTTTTCTTTATAGATATAACCAGCGTGATCCGAGGCAATTGCTATTCTCATTAATCATCGTCCCTTCTAAGTGGAACGAACCACTTCTCTGATAAACTGATTGACGCGCCCATTTTAAAAAATAATTCTTTCGGTGCACTGTTAGCGATACTTGGACTGCGGAGCCCAAGCCCTAATGAAAAATCAAAAACCGACTCCGTATTCATCGGCATACCTAATCCAGCGGTAAAACTAATTTCTGACACGCTCACACGACTTGCCGTTGCTGTCAAGCTCAGAGGATTGAATGGTAATACTGCATAGCTTGCACCAATTCGCAATCCTACTCGCTCCCAAAATGGAACGCCCTTGCTTTCATCGCCCATCATCGGCAAACGTTCGATGCCGATGGAGTAGCGATTCGATGTGCCGAGTTGCGGATCAGCGACGATTGGTTTCGTTAACGAATAATAAGTGGAGTTCGAAAAATCTTGTCCAGTGATATCTACTTCCGCTCTGTAACGATCACCAAACCTCGTGGCAAGACCAAGACGAATGAGCGGTGGATAATATCCATATCCTGTGTGCTCTATAGTTGAATCGAGCGCGCTATTAATTGGCGTAACATGTGTGCGCTGTATGGAATTAAGATTTGATCCCAGTGAATAAGCACCAGCAATCGTGAGACCTCGTAACTCTTGCACCAAACTATCGAGAGTGAGCAAAAATCCGAACGTGCCACGCGTTCCTGTCATCGAATACTCGCGCTGAAACAGACCCGGCACTGTCTCAACACCTCTTGACACATCCGCTTGACCGATTGAACGCAGATTCCCGAATAGAAAATCGGCGCGTGCGCCAATATTAAGTGCTGAAATTGGTCGAGCAGATAATCCGATGTAGAGTTGCGATAAACCACCTTCGCGAGTGTAAGTCGTCGTTCCAAGCGAATCAAGTTGATTCACTTCGGCAACAGCATTCGAGATCGGGCTAAATCCGAATGCAAACCCGAGGTTATACTTATCGGAGAGTAGCGTTCCGAAACTTGCCCCCGAAAATTTTATCAATCGCTTAATTCCTTCATCACTGCCGAGATCGCTCTTGTCATAAAAGAAATTGAGCTTCACTTCGATGCGGGAGCGAGTGAGCATTGACCAAGCGGCGGGGTTCAAATCATTAATCATCCTACCATCAGTGAGTGCAACCCCTGAACACGCAATTGCCTCAAGTCGCGCCGATTGCGAAACTACCGGAGTTCCGAAGCCGATGAATTCGTACGGTGAGCCTTGAGCAAATAACTCGTGCGTGCTCAGAAGAAAGAATACAATCGCAAGCAGAAAATATCTGCGCGACGGTAAGCGATATAGTGGAGTGAGAATCAAATTTTCTATCGTAAAAATGAATATGTGAGCAGGAGTTGTGGGCGTTTCGTCTTATCTGCCACATCAAAACCGTACAAGCCCCAACGATTGATGTTGTAATCTTCGGCGTCTATCGTCGCACCATTAAATATCCGCGATGAAAATCCGCTTCGAAACTCGAACACTAACGAATCATCGCCGTTGCGAAGTGCATGTTCGATATATGCACGAACTTGATAAGCATAAAGATCAACATCGGCACTCGAGTGCGAGCCATACTCCACAAAAAAATGTCCGGTATCAGCGACTCCTGTATTGGTTACATAGGCTAAGACTGGGCCTGCGGTATCTACGGGGTAATCACTATACTTATGCGCAGCCGGATCACTTCGTAGTTGCAAGAGTGCGCTGTTTATTGTCACAAATGGATTCAACGCAAGTTGTGTACGGATTCCCCTAATGTCAATGACAAGGCGTGAGTGCTTTGCATAACTTCCGCGCAACGTAAATTCGCCGGGAAGAGTAGCGTTATCACTAATCACGTAATGACAATCAGTAACTGGATTACGAAGAATCGTACTCACTCCTGCTGTTCCTTGAATCGAAAGTTTGAGCGCGGGAGAAAATGTATTGTCACCATTCTCAATCGAAGCGAAGTTTCGAACGGTGTTCATTGAAGCATTTGGCACAATCACCAGCACAAGTGAGGCAGTGCGAAGAAGCGAATTGAGGATAGCGGTATCAAGCGGAACAGAGATCGTGGCTGTCGTATCTTTTTTGATCGTGGCTTTGTACGTACCCACGACCTTACCTAAGTTCGATTGCGATAGCGTTGTCGTCGAATCATTCACGGCATTCCCCGTCTCAGTCCAGACCGAAAAATCGACATTCTCATCGGAGGCATCACCATAATGATAAGCATAACGCATTCTCAGGATGAGTGTATCGCCAACGACTTGCCCGATGCTATCTGGCAAGAACGGCATCTTCATCGCTGTCCAAGCTTCGATATCTCCAGCTACTTTTCCGAATAAGAGTACGGTGCTTTTCACGTTCTCAGAATACGTAAGTCCTGAGACCGTAAGCGTCCGCTTCGTAATCTGAGAAAAATGGAGAGTTGATGAATCCGAGAATACCTGAGTTCCGCTCGAAATCGTATCACGAAGGTAGCCACTACCTACACCGGAGATTTTCTCGGTGCACGATGAGGTCAATCCTGCGGCGGCAATAAAGAGGAGGAGCAAAACGCTCCTCCCGAGGTTCGTAAATTTTACCATGAGGACTCTTAACAGCAAACAGGCGAAGGGAGTTTGGTTTTTGACGTACCAATTTTTTCCCTCGTTCTACTTGATTTTCGTAAAACTCCGCGATTCTGTTGCCCCGCCAGCGCTGAGTCGTACATAATACATCCCTTCCGCCAAAGTCTGGATCGGGATTTGTATTTCACTCAAGCCAACTGGGATGGTGCTATGAAGCATCTCTCTGCCCAAGACATCATAGACAGAGTAGCTCAGAGCTTCATTCGGCTCCGCAACGCTTAAGCTCATGATAAGATCATTTCCGTTCGCAGGATTCGGACGCAATGAAATGATCCGTAGTGGGAGGATGCCGTTCATAAATTTTGAAAGTGTGCTATCTCCGCAGAACTCCTTAATGTCTATTATGAGCGAATCCATTTTTGATAAGGCCGAAATAGTGCATTCATGAAACGTCACATCTTGATTGAAATTTATGTCCTCCAAGGTAATCTGTGCAGTTTTCTCAGGAGCTACCAGCGTTTGTAGAAATAATTTAATCATTGGTGAATTTGTTGGGGGTACAGTAGAAGTTAATCGTTCAAGCACAACAGTATAAGACGAATTATCTTGGGAGCTTTGTAAAAGTCTCCAACCATCAAAGAGAGAATCACTCACAAATCTTATTGGGCCAGAGAATCTGACCGTGATACTTACCGAATCAACACTCTCATTGTATGAATTTTCCGGGTAGTATAATGTAACTGGAAAGGGTGTTGTACTGCCAGTCAGATGTCTCGTTGCGTTACCCTTTTCAATTTGTATACGTGGGGCTGACCCACTACCCGAAGTGTTCAAAAATAAATTACCGAGCAGGTCACCTGCAAAAATTGAATCCCCATGGACATAAAAACGAGTATCCCCATTGCTCGAAGGCCCACAAATTGATTCCCATGTTGCCCCAGAATCAGTTGATATCATTATGCTACTGGGAAAGGAGGCTTGGATTACCAATCTATTGAACGATCCACAGATACAACCGCTTACCTGGAATGTGTTTCTGGGATCAAATTGATACAACAAGTGCCAGCTCTGTCCAAAATCATCTGTCCTGAAAAGTTTATTCTCAGAAGTATTCTCACAAATCGCAAAGGCAGTTGATGTCCCAAAAATTGCGAGGGGCTGATATGCTTCCGCAGCGAATGAGGAAGTTTGCCAAGATAGTCCACCGTCTGATGTTAGAAGAAAATTTATTGCTCCGCTCGGTACTCGGCTCAACAGCGCATGGTTATCATCAAAAAAAGCAAACCCGTTGGTGTTATCACTCGAGAAAGGAATAGTATTCCAGCTGATGCCTTCGTCCAAAGATCGGATTGCTGGACTCTTCCAAAAGCTAAGCACTAATAGGTGCGAATTTCGATTAAAGTAAACTGAGTTGCAAAGACCAGAAGTCCCTTTCAAAAGTGTCCATGTCTCACCGCCATCAGTTGTTCTATAACATCCTCCACCATCGGGCAAATCACCCGCAACATGAAAAATAGTACACCATCCATTCGATTGATCCTTAAAATTAATATCTCGGACTGCACCAAGCCAAGAAGGGTCTGCTATATTTTTCCAACTCCTCCCACCATTAATCGTTTTCCACAGTTGCGCTGCATTATCCCTATTACCATTTTTGTCAGCGACACGTGAACCAACGAAGCCAATTTCAGGGTGTCCAACTTCCGTCTGAAAATAGACAAGTCCGATTGAAATATCAGGGAAACTTGCCAGTTTTTTCCACTGCGCTTGCAGGCTTGTGCTCAGAGCAAATACCAGAACAAAAACAGAATAGCCCGAAAGTCGAATAACCTTTGATCTTCCCTCTCGACATCCTGAATATTTTGTGAATACCTTCATTCGGGGAATACAGAACTTTTAGAAATTTAGAGCAACTGCGGATTCGATGTTCGTTAATGCCTACCATCAAACAATCTCTGAAGGCGTAGTATAGTTTCCGATGAATTGTGTACTTCACCGACCGAACGTAGGGTGATGGTAATTTCTCTTTTTATTGAATTGCGGCTGGCAAAAAAAAAGCTCCGACGGTTGTCGGAGCTTTCGTGAGTTAAAAATTCAGCAGAGTATTATCTTGAGTGACTTCGGTAGTCAACGATCGTTGCTTTTGATTTTAGGTTTTCAAGCCATTGCCCGAAGAAGCGTTGTTGCTTTTCTTGAGAAAGGGTCTCGAATTGTTTTGTTTTCTGCGCTTCAAACATTTGTTTATCAGCTTGCTTCAAATCTAATAATTTAATAATATAATATCCAGCATCACCCATAATAGGTTGGCTTATTTCACCTGGCTTCATATTAAATGCAGCAATATTTACTGAATACTCAGTTCCGAGTCCGCCAACAGATTCAGCAGGACCTGCCGAGACAGTAAATGGCTTTAAGTTGGTGTCAACTGCGCCGATCTTGGCAAGATCATCGCCGGGGTTTAACATCCCACGAATTTCCTTAGCGCGTGGCGCCATTGCTTCAATCGCCTTGCGTTTAGCGATCACATTCTTAATTTGATCTTTAATCAGGCTATCGAGAGGCTTGATTCCCTCAGCTTGAGATTCGGTAACTTGAGCAACGACAACCAATTTGGCAGCCGGTATGCGAACAGGAGCAGTAATGTCGCCAGCAGAAAGTTCGAAGAGGTAATTCGTCCATGGGCGATAACCGAAAAGTGGTTGTCCTTTGCGAGTAATAGGCGGGACATCGGATTGAACTCGGAGATTTGACGTCTGTGCCGCTTGATCGAATCCCTCCTTCTTCGCTTTTTCATGGAAGAGATTTGCTTGTTGCAAGACCATCTTCTGAGTCGTCGAGCTTGAGCGTGGGGTAATGGAAATCGTAGCGAGTTTCAAATTCTTCCTCGTTCTTCCGAGTACTTGAAAGATATGATACCCAGCAACAGTCTCGATAGGTCCCTCGAGTTGCCCGATTGGTGCTTTCATCGCAGCAGCTTCGAACTCGGGAAGGTAGAGCTTTGGTGCAAGCCAACGCATATCACCACCATTACGAGCAGATTGATCTTGAGAATATTTTTTTGCAATGTCGGCGAAGTCAGCACCAGCGTGGATGTCAGCCATGAGCTTTGTTGCCAATGCCTTGGCACTATCCTTATTTTGAGGATTGCCGAAGCCGATCAGGATGCTCTTTGCATGATAGTTTTCATCACCGCTATCACGAACATCCATGATACGCATGGCTTTGATAACGCCTTGCCCAGCAACGGTATAAACACTACCGATAGCGCCATTGATAATTTCATCAGAATTGGAGTACTGATTGAGTGCTGAAGGCGGATTCATTACTGCTGGTTGAACGGGTTGTTCGGTATAATCACGAGCTAACTCTGCAACAGTACTATCAGAAGCGTTAAGTGGCATTGCAGCCCATTTCTTTTTGAGACCTTCAATTCTCTCGGCTAAGAGAGCAGAGTCTTTCGCAGTTGGTAACTCACGGAAGATAACAAATTTCACCTTGCGACCTTCATCGCGCTTATACTGATAAGTATGGTCCTCGTAGTACTTCTTAATTTCTTCTTCAGTCACAGTCGAAGCGAATTCCTTGGCAGACTTCGTCGGCTTAATCCTAATTACTTCGAATGTCGCCTTCGCATTTGTATTCTCATAGCGCTCCCACATTTCAGAGCGGGTTGTACGCATGGAAATCTGAAGCAAGCTCGATAGCTTCTGCTTCTTTAGCTCTTCGCGCATCTGTGCTGATAGCTTGGCAACGAGTGTATCGTTATGCGGATCGTTAAGCGCCTGAAAATACGCAGCTTGATTAAATTGGTGCGTAGCGGAATCCATGAAATTTCTTCTTAAGAAATCGGGTGGATTATAGAGCAAGAATTCGCGAACTTCTTGGTTAGTGACAACGACGCCGTACTCGTCCATTTTTTCCTGGAGGAGTTTTGTCATAACGGCTTGATCCCAAGCCTTTTCGCGGATTTCGTTCTCTTCAGCTTCAGTAAGATTTGTTTTTCCCTCCTCTTGAAGCTTCTGCTGACGTAGCTCTTGGAACATATCGTCATAATCCTTATTGAGGAGAGAGATACCATTGACCTTTCCGATTTCATCTGCCTTTCGAGCGGACCCTTTGAAGCAATCGCCTTGCGCGCCCCATTCAAAAATAATCATCAAGAGGAATGCACAAGCAAGCCCGACGAATATAACCGTCATCTTCTCGCGCATTTTGTTCATTATTGCCATGTTACTGCTGTTCTTTTCTCAGGTAAAAGTACGTTTTTGGTTACGTGTGATAAAAAGTTAAGTGAAATCGCTTAAAATCGAAGAGAAGTTCCTTTTTTTTGAAGAAGAGCCTTACTAGAGAGGCGATGTTCAGCCATTCTTGGCGATGTCATACTGCACGAGAACAACAAAATTACGACTTCATAATTCCGTATGGCATCTGATATGCGACCCCGAGACCTCAGCCGCCTGTTTTTAGTGTTCGGGAGCAATCCGTTTCCTGATAGTGTTTGGAGGCAATGCCCTCAAAGCAAATCTATTTTTACTTTTTTCTCGGAGTAGTATCCGTTTTCTCGGTAGCAGAGTTTTTCGTCTATTATCAATTACGGCGGATCCTTCGGCGCGATTTCCCCGATTGGGCATTTAGAGCTGTGCCGATTATTAAGTGGTTCTTTATTCTGATGAATATACCAATCGTTTTTCTATTTTTTCGAAAAGAGATCAAGGGGGATTACCCGCTTCTGACCACGATCATGCTCTACCCCTTTACGATATGGCAATTCCTCATTATTTTTTGGGCACTCATTTTAATTCCCTTCACCTTACTCCGATTGATTCGGAATCGTGGTGGCGTAACTTCATAAGTCGAGAATCGTACCAATTCGCATGTCTAAAGTCCAGGATAATTTGGAGCCGAGTTCACCGAAATTACTTACTCGTCGGAAATTTTTATACGGCGGGATTCTTGCCGTGAGTTCGGTCGCGGTAGCAGGTTGCGTATCGGGTATAGTCACCCGTAAGAATATTGATGTCAGCTACTCAAGCATCACCATCCCCAACTTGCCACCTTCGTTCAAGGGGCTGAAAATAACTTTAGCGAGTGATATTCATTCCAGCCCATACATGTCACTGGATGACATGAAGGAGATTGCCAAGATCATGAATAGTCTTCACTCTGATGTTATCCTACTCCCAGGGGATTTTGTCACGGGACATAAGAACGAACTTCCACCTGTCCTCGAAGCTCTTAGCGAACTGAAAGCCCCGATGGGAATTTTCGCAACAACGGGTAATCACGAGTATTATGTTGATGCCGATCTTGTTTCCAATGGAATCACCGATATTGGAATTCGGATGATGCGAAATGAAAATTTTACGCTCGATAGAAATGGCGAGAAGCTCTATTTACTCGGCGTTGACGATATTAATGACAATGATATCATCCCCTATACTGAAGGTAAACCCGCTCCACATATCGAGGCACTATTTTCAGGAGTACCCGATAAGGCAGCCACAATTGTAATGTGCCACAAGCCATACCGGTTCGATGAGTATGCAAAAGCTAACACAGGCTTGATGCTCTCTGGCCATACACATGGTGGTCAGATTGTATTCGGTAAATTTGGCGAAACAGTGATGAGCCTCAGTACGATTGCTTCCAAGTATGTCGCTGGTCACTACGAAATCCTATCGGGTACGAAACGAACTCAGATGTATGTCTCTCGGGGATTGGGGACTGTTGCATTGCCGATGCGATTTAATTGTCCTCCTGAAATTACGCAAATAACACTCGCTTAGTTCTTGAATCTAAGGCAAACCTGAACTCCCCTATAGGTATCTCCGTATTTTTGCCACAAGAAGAACTCGACTCTTTCCCCGAATCAAAAAATATTTATTCTACTTGTCAATTCAATCACGCCAAAAAGTTACTATCTACACCGACGGTGCTTGCTCAGGAAATCCCGGTCCCGGCGGTTACGGCGCTGTGCTTTTGGACGAGCTTGGAAACAGGCGCGAACTCTCGGCAGGTTATAGAAAAACAACGAATAATCGGATGGAGCTACGAGGTGTGATCTCGGCTCTTCAGGCATTGAAGTTACCGTGCGAGGTGACCCTGTACTCCGACTCGAAATATATCATCAGTGCAATACAGGAGAAGTGGTTGGATAATTGGATCAAGCGTGGATGGAAAAAAGCCGACAAAAAACCAGTCTTGAATGTTGACTTGTGGAGGTTACTCTTAGAGCAACTCGATACGCATAATGTGAAGTTCGTGTGGACAAAAGGACATGCAGGTGATGTTGAGAATGAACGATGTGACGAACTCGCCGTCGCCGCTACGAAAGGGAAAAATCTTTTAGAGGACTCAACCACATAATTCCAGAATTCAATTGCTCATTCGATTCACCATCGGCTTATTTTTTATGGCGCTCATCGTCATCAGTGGTCTGTTGCTTTTTGGTGAAAATGTAAAACTCCGCGCCTTGCCCGACTATGAAGGCGAGATTCATCTTACTGGTGTAAAGAATCCGATCCAGATATTCCGCGATAGTTTTGCGATTTCTCATATTCAAGCTACTACCGATGAAGATGCTTACTATGCACTTGGATATGTCCATGCTCAGGAGCGGATGTTCCAAATGGATTTTACACGGCGCGTTGGCAGAGGGCTCCTTTCTCAGGTGCTTGGAGAAAAAGGATTAATCATTGATAAGTGGGCACGCACCATTGGCTTCTCGCGTATTGCATATTATATGTGGCAACAAGCATCTGCAGATACAAGAAAGTATCTTAGTGCATATACGAATGGAGTAAACTCATTTATTAACACTCATCATCGAAAGTTCGGAGTGGAGTTCGACGCACTTTCTTACGAACCTGAATTATGGAAGCCTACGGATTGTATGCTCATTGGAAGACTATTATCTTGGGAAATGAACTTTGCATACTGGACTGATGCGGCAATGAGTGATATAGCGCTCGCAGTTGATTCGGCTCACTTAGCTTCGCTCTATCCAGGTTACCCCTCGGACGCTCCGACTGTGCTCGAAGGATATAATTATTCCAAACCTGTTCAAACCCCAGCTCCAGTGGACTCTACGAGCGCTGGTGAATCTCAAAAGCTAACGAGCTTTTACGAAGGCGGGAGGGCAATTCACCTTGCATTGGAGAGCGTCGGAAGCTTGCAGGGTATTGGAGGCGGCTCAAATGCAATTGCGATTTCTGGCAAACGCACATCGTCAGGAGGAGCAATGCTTGAGAATGATATGCACTTAGCAATCAGCACACCAGCACGGTGGTACTTGACTCATCTCCAATCCAAGGAAGGATTAAACGTTGCGGGATTTACGGTACCAGGATTACCTCTCATACTAAGTGGAAGAAATCTCAACATTAGTTGGGGACTTACAAATGGAATGATTGATGAGTGCGACTATTTCATCCTCGACGCTGATTCTGGAAACGCAACTTACAAAACTCCGAATGGGACGAATCCGATTCTTTCAATCGAAGAGCACATTCCAGTTCGGATGCAAGACGGTAGTGGAAGTTACCGCGATGAAAAATTACTGGTCAAAGTTACGGATAACGGTCCGATAGTCGGGAATCTGAATACATTTGAACTTGGTCGTACTTTTGTCTCAGATAAAAAAACAAAACACCTTGTTCCCAATGATGAAACTGTGACAGGTCT
This sequence comes from bacterium, assembly GCA_037143335.1. Taxonomy (GTDB): domain Bacteria; phylum Bacteroidota; class Ignavibacteria; order Palsa-1295; family Palsa-1295; genus PALSA-1296. The sequence goes on from JBAWZA010000017.1 coordinate 36,540, forward strand.
TCACCCGCTGATAGCATTACAATGGAATGGGAATTTCGCATTGAATGATGAACTGGGTTGCTTTTTTAAGTTGCACCATGCTAAGACGATTGTCGAATCGAAATCGGCGATGATTGGATTTGCGACTCCGTGTCTGAATTTAGTGGTCGCTGAATCAAAAACTGGCGATATAAGCTATCAAGTTATTGGTCGAATTCCGTTGCGCAATGGGTCAGAGGAGCGAGCGATGCAACCACGACATGCGAACAATCGCTTCGAAATCTGGCAGGGGTTCGTGACAACACTTCCCTACGCCGCTAATCCATCAGCGGGATATTTCGTGAGTGCTAACAATCCTTCCACTGCATACCGAAGTGTCCCGCAATCTGAAAATTGGGAACCCCCGGGGCGAGCTGAGCGACTTGTGCAATTAGTCGAAGCCAGCAAGAAAATGGATGTCACGAAGATGAGGCAGATCATGACGGATGTGGCAAGCCCATTTGAGAAAAACGAATTAGCCTCTCAAATATTACGTGTCTATAAAAACTATTCGATTGATAGCTCATTAAAAAAAGATCCTACGATGATCACGGCACTTGATTACCTGGAAAATTGGGATGGTACACAATCGGCGAATGACATCAGTACAACAATCGTAAATACATTTTTCTTGAGACTCATTACAAATTGTTTAGCTGATGAAATCGGAACGGAGCGATTGGCGGAATTTTGTTACCTGAATAATTTCCCTCCCAGAACAATTGCCCACCTCTTGACAGATTCTTCGAATATCTGGTGGGATGATACTCGTACTCCGCAGCGCGAGACACGCGATGACATCATTCGTGCGTCATTCATCCAAGCTATCACCTACTTGAAAAATCATTTAGGTTCTGATATACGAACATGGAATTGGGGAAAATTTCATTGGCTAACTTACAAACACCCCTTCGCTGATGAATCTCCTGAGTTTGCAGCCTTAGGGAACGTTGATATCGGATATGCTCCGGGCGGATTGACAAGTGTTGTTCAATCAAGTTATGGATTTTGGAATCCGTTTCGTATGAGAGTGGGTCCTTCGATGCGCTCAGTGAGTGATATGAGTACAACAGATTTTTATGTCGCTCTGCCGACAGGGAATTCGGGAAATATGTTCAGTCCTAATTTTCGCGACATGAAAACACTCTTTGATAAAGGAGAACTTATCAAGATGTCGCTTACGAAGAATGAAAGCGCTTGGAAGAAACTTACGCTATTACCAGAATGAGAATTGATATAATCTCTGCTGTTCCACCAATCCTCGATAGTCCTCTGAACGAGAGTCTCACGAAACGCGCACGTGAGAAAGAGATCATCGAGATTCACGTTCATAATCTTCGGGACTTTGGCTTGGGAAAATATCATCAGATTGATGACGAGCCTTTCGGCGGCGGCGCTGGAATGGTGTTGCGCGTGGAGCCAATTTTCACACTGATACGACAACTCCAGGCTGAACGAAGTTACGATGAAATTATTTTTATGACACCCGATGGGAAACGATTCGAGCAGGGTGATGCAAATGAATTGTCACTAAAAAATAATCTCCTCATCCTCTGCGGAAGGTATAAAGGCATTGATGAAAGAATTCGTCAAACTTTTATCACACGAGAAATTTCTATTGGTGATTATGTCCTCACTGGTGGTGAGCTCCCTGCTTTAGTAGTAATTGATGCTGTCATCCGTCTCCTCCCTGGCGTCATACATGATAGCGAGAGTGCAATGCTTGATTCATTTCAAACGGGATTACTCGATGCTCCGCTCTACACACGACCTGCCGAATTCGAGGGGATGAGTGTGCCCGATATTCTGCAATCTGGCGATCACGAAAAAATTAGAACTTGGCGAATCGAAGAGGCTACCAAACGGACTCAAGAACGGAGACCTGATCTGTTGAGTTGACAAGTTCAACGTGAAAAACAGATTCGAATGCGCGACTATAAGCGTGCTGAATTTCTTGCATATCAATCTGACGTCCCAACAATTTCTCCATACTTGTGACACGCTTGTCGCCTATGCCGCATGGAATGATTCGATCAAAATAAGCAAGGTTGGTATTCACATTGAGTGCAAAGCCATGCATCGTACACCACTTAGAAGCTTTGATACCAATGGCGCAAATTTTTTCGTCATCACCGTTAACATTTACCCAAACCCCTGTCAAGCCGGCTATCCTATAACCGGTAATCCCATAGTTAGCAATAGTTGTAATGATTGTTTCTTCAATCGCTCGTAAGTACCATCCCAAATCTTCTGTGAAAGTTGACAGATTTAGGAGTGGGTATCCAACTAATTGTCCTGGTCCGTGATAGGTGACGTCACCTCCTCGTTCAATCAAATATTTCTCGGCCCCAATTACTTCGAGTTCAGAATCTGAGAAAAGAATGTTCGCCTCGTCGGTGGCTCTGCCTAAAGTATAGACATTCAGATGCTCACAAAGAATAAGGTACTGCTGTTGAATTCCGTTGAGAAGACCCGTAAAAAGATCTCTCTGGAGTTCGAGTACTTTCCCATAATCGGTAGTTGGTAAGTTTATCGAAGTGATTTGCCTCACGAGTAGTGCCTTTTATTCATTGTGCTCCAGTGACAAACAAAAATTCTTGCATACTAATCCGTTCAGTAAGCTAATCCACAAAATTCCTTGGGTCGGTACCTTTTTTTTCGTATATTTGCATTGGGAGATTAGCACCATTACCATGCCACAATAGTAATATTTTGGTGATTTTGTCTAAAATCCATCATATCAACGAAAATATTCGTGCTTTTTATACATTACTCTGGCCAGGAGACAATAATTAGTGTACTCGCAATAACCCTTATTTGCCTTGGAGCTTCTCAAGGCTTCGCACAGCACAAGCTCGAAGTAGATGACGGAGCTGGACATTTCTCTACCATTGTGGGCGGAAACCCTGGCGGTGCTTTCACATTGCCTTCCAGTGCAGGTACCCTCATCACAAATGTGGGACTTTCCTCACTTGCATGCCTTACAATCGGAAATGTCGGTACCACACCAGCAGCTAACCCATTAACCTTCAATATCAACACAAACAGTTTTATTGGAACCGGTGACAACAAAGAACTCGACTTCGTCACTAACGGTCAAGTTCGCGCAAGATTCAAAGAATCCACTGGCGACACTGCAACCTCTGGCGCATTCGAGCCAGGTATTGGAGTGACATATTCGCTTGGTACCTTAGATCGTCCGTGGAAAGAGCTATTCGTATCAAATGGAACGATCACGTTCACTTCATCGACTGGTGCGCACAATCCTGGCCATGGAATTGCGCAAACTTTTGCTGTTGCAACTGGCTCACTCTCGTTTGATCCTAACTCGGCAACGTTTCAATTCGACCATCCCTTGAATGTTACGGGTGGAACAGGTGTAACAACCCCGAGCGCTACAATAACAAATCTTGCATCCCTAACTGGTGGTATGGTAAAAGCAGACACAGGGGGTACACTTTTTATTGCAACCGCAGGCGCTGATTACTCAGCTGGCACCAAACTTTTAGCAACTGGAATACTAAGAAATACTACTGGTACAGGCGCACTAACAATTGCAGTGCCTGCGGACTTCCCAACGCTTAACCAAAACACAACGGGAAGCGCTGCCAAACTTACTACACCTCGCACTATCGGTGGTAATAGCTTCGATGGTTCGGCAAATACAACTTTTGCAAATAAATTTATAGTACAAGGCACGACTGATGCAGGATTGACGAATGCTCAGTTCTTAGGTGCGCTCGGGACAGGTATTGTACTTAATACGACTGCGACTGGTGTACTCTCGATTGCAGTGCCGAGCGATTTCCCGACCCTAAATCAGAATACCACAGGTAGTGCAGCCAAACTTACAACAGCTCGCACAATCGGTGGCAATAGCTTTGATGGTTCTGCGAACATCCCACTTGCAAATAAGTTTATTGTACAAGGCACAACCGATGGCGGATTGACGAATGCTCAATTCTTAGGTGCATTGGCTACTGGTATTGTAAAGAACACCACAACTACGGGAGCCTTAACTATTGCAATAGCATCTGACTTCCCAACTCTTAACCAGAACACAACAGGAAGTGCAGCTACATTAACTACTGCCCGTACTATCGGCGGAAATAGCTTTGACGGATCTGCGAACATCCCACTTGCAAATAAGTTTATTGTACAAGGCACAACTGATGGCGGATTGACGAATGCTCAATTCTTAGGTGCACTTGCTACTGGTATTGTAAAAAATACAACAACCACGGGAGCCTTGACAATCGCAGTCCCTGCAGACTTCCCAACTCTTAACCAGAACACAACGGGGAGTGCTGCAACATTAACTACTGCTCGTACTATCGGCGGAAACAGCTTTGATGGCTCTGCAAACATTCCTCTCGCCAACAAATTTATCGTACAAGGTACAACAGATGGCGGACTGACGAATGCTCAGTTCCTCGGAGCCTTAACAACAGGACTTGTAAAGGTAACAAATTCGACGGGAGTACTCACTACGGCCGTCGCTGGTACAGATTACCAAGCTCCTATAGCCGCTGGTGATGGAATTGCAATTGCGTCAAACACAATCTCTCTCGGTGGTACTTTTGCGAACGCTGTCACCATCAATGCTAACTCAAAGAATCTCTATCTCACAAACCCTGCAGATGTAGGAATAGGAACAAGCGGACCAACCACTGGACTCTTTGAAGTAACTTCTGCTACTAAGACAGCTGTCCGTGGTGTAGAAACTGGCGTAGCTAATTCTGGTGGAGAGTTTATTGTAAATAACGCAGCGAATCCGAACCATGCGCTGATCGGCAATACTAACGGCACAGGTAATGCAGTTGATGGTACGGCTACTGGTGCTGGTTGGGCTGGACACTTTGATGGTAGCACCAACGGTAACGGAATTTACGCAAAAGGAAAAGTTGGTAAGACTGGTTTACAGGTAAATGCAGGTGATGTGATTTTATCACATACAACTCAGCCAACAGGTGCTTTCGCTGTCGGCGCAGGTTCTAGTGCCGTAGTAACCGTTGTAACAGGAGCTGCAGCTAACTTTAACGTAAGTTTGAATACTGGCACAGTTGGTCAAGTAATTTATCTCTACAATGGTGACGCAACGTGGACAGCAAATCTTGTTGCTGGAACTTCAGCCGTCATTCTAGGAAATGCCGGACCTGTTGCAGTGCCGCCAGGCAACACTGTAATTCTGATGTTTGTAAATAATGGCGTAGTGAACGGTTGGGTTACAAAGTAAGATATCAACACGAGAGCAAATCGAATTTAGATTTTGAAGAAGGGATCGCTGCCAATAGCCATCGCCGTAACTGGCCATCGCGACCTTCGCCCTCAAGACATTCCGATACTCGAAGCTCAGGTTGAGAAAATTTTTTCTCAACTTGAGCAAGAGCATTCCTCCTCTCCCCTCGTACTCTTATCTTCTTTAGCCGAAGGTGCTGATAGACTTGCGGCAAGAATTGCCCTTAAGCGCGGAATTAAATTAGTTTGTCCTCTCCCTATGCCACGCGCATTATACGAAGATGATTTTTCATCAGAGGAATCAAAAAAGGATTTTGCTGATCTTTTAGATAAATCGGATGAGTGGTTTGAATTACCATTGCTCTCCGGTTCGAGCTATGAGGACATTAGTAAACCCGGTGAACTGAGAAATCATCAGTACGCCTTCGTTGGTGCTTATCTATCCCGACACAGCCAAATCATTATTGCAATGTGGGATGGCAACCCAGTCGAGTTAGTCGGTGGTACGACTTACGTAGTAGGATTTAAACTTCACGGCATCCCACCACCATATATTTTCAAACAAGGCAGATTCGATCAAGAAGAAATCGGGCCAGTCTATCATATCCTCACTCCACGCGCAACCCATGAGGCGCCAGAAGGAACAGCGGGTACACTTAAGGTTATCTACCCTGATGCATTCGGCTCCGATGACGCCGCGAAAAGCAATTACGACCGCGTAATGCGTGACACCAATCGTTTCAACGAGGATGAAATCTCGATGGGGTCTGACCTTCAAGATGAACGAACTCAGAGTGCTTCGTACCTTTTATCAGGAGATCTTCAGCGCTTGAAAGAAAAGGCTTCCGATGTTTTGATTTCATGTTTTTCAGTTTCCGATACGCTAGCGATTTTTTTTCAGAAACAGACCCTTAAATTCTTAGGGGTCTTGTTCGCTTTTGCGTTGATGGCAACAGTCGTCTTCGAGCTATATGCGTACTTGATGCTCGACTACCCGATCTTGCTGCTGCTTTTTTTTATGATCTTGGGCGGTGCATATTCTGTCTATCTCTACACTGCAAAAAAAGCATATCAGGCGAAATTCTTAGATTATCGAACCCTCGCCGAAGGATTACGAATCCAATTTTATTGGAAGCAAATCGGAATCCGATTTTCTGTTGCCAATTACTACCTTGGTGATCAGCATAGTGAACTTGATTGGATAAGACATGCACTTCGGATTTGGTCGCTTCCGTTTACCGAAGATTCAAAAAAACTTATTGAGACGGAAACAAATACCGAAGCGGACCGTTGGAATTTGCTGATGGAGGATTGGGTCAAATCACAACACCATTATTTTGTTCGGTCATCCAAGAAGGAGACCAACAAGGTGAAGAAACTGAATCTATGGGCAAGAATAGCGCTTATATTAGGATTCTTACTGATTGCATTCAACATGATCTACCAGTACTTTATCGGCCATACTCCGCTACTTACTTTTTTATATATCAGCTCGGTAACTCCGATTGCCGCTGGGTTATTCTACGGATACTCCGAGAAGCGGGCGTTAGCTGATCACGTGAAACAATACGAAAGAATGGCAACGCTGTTTGCAAAAGCCGAAACACGCCTTCTGAAACTGATCACAGAATCAAATTTTGAAGAAGCGCGAAATCTCGTCTTCGATCTTGGCAAAGAAGCACTTAAGGAAAATGGACGTTGGGTCTTGACTCATCGCGAACGTCCGATTGAATTCCCAATAACTCAATAATTTATGCCAGTCGGTTCGACACCTGAAAAGAAAACGGAATCCAAGAAGCGATCTCCGGAAATTCGGGTATTTATATCCTCGACCTTCCGCGACATGCAGGATGAGCGCGAGTATATTATCAAACATGTTTTCCCTGAACTGCGGACAATCTGTCGCGAACGTGGAGTTGAGTTTACCGAAATTGATCTAAGGTGGGGTGTTACCGCCGAAGAAGCGGAGCAGGGCAAGGTTCTAAAAATCTGTCTTGATGAAATTGATCGGTGTCGTCCATACTTCATCGGTATTTTGGGCGAACGTTACGGTTGGGTTCCGAATGTTGATGACGTCAAGAAAGACCCGGAGCTTGTAACCGAACACCCATGGGTCATTCCTTGTATAAATGATGGCATCAGCGTGACGGAGATGGAGATGCTCTATGGTGTACTCCATAACCCCGCAATGGCTGACCATGCGTATTTTTATTTTCGTGATGAGAAAAATACTCGTCCCGAATTTCGTGAAACCGATCCAGCGACTGCCGGCAAACTTGCTGCACTCAAAGATCGAATTCGGGAGAGTTCATTCCCTGTTCGTGAAAATTTTCCGAGTCCCGCAAACATAGGCGCACTTATACGCGAGGATCTTCTCAATGTCATTAACAACAATTTCCCGCTTGACGAAGCACCCTCTCCCCTTGAGCAAAAGAGATTAGTTCAAGATGCTTATGCACGTACCATTCGTAAAGCATATATTCCGAGAAGCTCGTACATTCAAAAACTTGATAGTCACGTAACCGATGAGGGACCGCAGCTGATTCTTACCGGAGAATCGGGTTCTGGAAAAAGCGCTCTCATGGCGTATTGGGCGAATGAGTTCATCAAGAATAATCCGGACGCATTCGTCATACATCATTTTATCGGAGCGGGTTCATCAGACACAGGGCATCTCGATATTATCCGCAGAGTGATGGAAGAAATTCGTGAGAGATACTCAATTGAAGACGAAATCCCAACGATACCCGAAAGCTTGGAACAAGATTTTTCTTCATGGATTGCGAAAGTTCAGAAAGAAAAATTAATTCTCATCATTGATTCACTTGACAGACTTTCAGAGAAATCAGCACTGCTTCATTGGCTTCCGAATTATTTTCCACCCAATATCCGCGTCTTTCTTTCAACAGGAGGCGGAGATACATTGGATATTCTCAGGAAACGAGATTCAGAAATTCTTACGATCGAGCCACTGACAGAAGAGGAATCGGATAAACTCATTGTTCGGTATCTGAGTCAGTACCGAAAAGCTCTGAGCAACGAGCAACGAAAGGCGATCACAAGTGATAGCAAGAGTACCAACCCACTTTTCTTGAGGACGGTACTCGAAGAGCTTCGTATTTTTGGATCGTTCGAAGAATTAAATAATCGTATCAGCCACTACATGGGATCCCGCGATATGAGCGATCTTTTTCAGAGAATGCTTGCTCGGATGGAGCATGATTACGGAGCTGAAGGTTTAGACCAAGTTTTGAGCTTGATCTGGGCATCGCGCAGAGGACTCGCCGAGACGGAAATCATGGAAATAGCTGGCGTGACCCGTCTTGAATTATCCCCGTTAGTCCATGCACTTGAAGAGCAGCTGATTCGGAGAACAGGTCTTTTAAATTTTTATCATTCCTATTTGCGTTCAGCAGTTGAAGAACGATATTTCCAGCCGAAGATGGAAATTCTTCATCCCTCTACTCCACACGATCATGCGCATCTGCAAATTGCTGAATATTTTAAGAAGCAACCAATCTCTCCTCGGAAGGCAGATGAGTTGCCCTGGCATTTCGCAGAGGCTGGAAGAACTGACGAACTCCAACTTGCAATTTCTGAGATTCCAATGTTCTTGGAATTTGCGAAAGACGATAAACAATTCGAGCTACTCGGCTATTGGAGAAAAATCGGCGACCTCTCTCTGATGGAAAAAGCGTACGATGATAATGTTGCGAGAGCCGAAGAGGAAATTGCAAATGATAAAGGGTTAATGTATGATCTGCTTGCTGGCTTCTTCAAAGAATCAGGTCGGAATGTATTGACTGAAAAATATTTTGAGAACGCAGTAAGGCTCCGCACAATAGAGTTTGGCGAAGGAAGTGATGAAGCAGAAGAGAGCAGATTCCACCTAGCATCTCTAAAATGGTGGATTCAAGGAGATTACGCGGCGGCTGAATCGCTATTTACGAAGTCACTGAAATTTAACGAGAGCAAGTATGGGAGAAGGGATCCTCATACCGCGAAAATTCTCTACTACCTCGGTACACTCGAGCAATTACAGGCTCATTATCCACAAGCTGAATCATTATTTAAGGAATCTGTCGAAATTATCGAATCACGCCGTGGCCCTCAACATCCAGAGTTAGCCCCTGCCGTAAATAAACTCGCTTGTCTGTATCTCGAAACCGGTGATTACTCATCCGCCGAACCGCTTTTTGTCAAGGCATTCCGCATTTGCGAGAGTGCATTCGGCAAAGATCACCCAACAACAATCGAGGCATATCAGAACCTTGCAGAGTTATACAATAAAAAAGGTGATCATAAATACGCAGAAGAGTGCTACCGTAATGCCATCATCAAGTGGGAAAATATTTTTGGCAAAGAACATCCAAGCACAATTGTCGCTCTGAACAACCTTGCAACTACTTTTCTCAATAACGGAGAGTTGAGTCAAGCAAAGGAGTCATTCTTAGAAGTGTTGGAAATTGAGATTAAGGTATTCGGTTCTGATAATTTTCATACAGCCGGCACACAAAATAATTTAGCCGAGACCTTAGATGCACTTGGAGAATATGAAGATGCCGAGATGTACTACATTGCTTCACTTAGAACATTAGAAAAGATTTTTGGTGATGGACATCCAATCACTGCGCATCCTATTCAGGGATTAGGTCAGTTGTGGCTCAATAAAGAAAATCCGGCAATCGCGGCTGAATATTTCGAACAAGCATTTGAAATTCGCAATACTACACTTGGCTCGCATCCCGAAACGCTCCAGTCACTCGAGTCTTATTTTGATATCGTCAGCAAGTTCGGAAGCGAAGAAAAAAAGATTGAGCTTGGATCAAAATTGCTTACACTACGTGAAGCGATCACTTCGACGCAGCATCCGTGATCTGCCTGTTTATCTTTCAATGACAACTCGTTGAATGTCTGAGAATTCCCCACATCGTATAATGCAGAAATAAGTCCCTGAAGGCATCCCACTGATATTCATCGGAATTCTTGTTGAAGAAGTACTCTCAGTTACGATTATCTCCTTCAGGACTAACTCGCCCAAGAGCGTTCTCAATTCTATGGAAACTGAGTTGTTGATAGGTATAATTTGCAAGTCCATATTCAGAATTTGTTGCGCTGGATTCGGGAAAATAATTGACTTTAACGTTGGATTACTTATGGCATGCTTAACATCTAACTTCGCTCCGATCTTTGCGATAAAGACGTCTAATAGATTTTTATTTGTGAGTACGAATGGAGAGAGAGTCATCGTATCACCGAACGATCCAGCGAAATACACATTGCCATTTGGATCAATCGCAACCGCTGTCCCATTATCAGAAGAAGTACTTCCTGCATTTTCAGCCCACGTACAATTGCCACTTGCATCGAATTTCGCAATGAAGGCATCAATGATATTGACGAACGAGAGACTGACTGCTCCAAAATTCATTGCTTCATCATGCTGACCAACGACGAAGATATTTCCAGCAGAGTCCGTTGCGATTCCATTAGCAAAATCCTCGCCACCAGAACCCAAGCACTTTGACCAGACTTGCTCACCGTCTTTTGAAAATTTTGCGATGTATATATTACCTGTCCCATCGCAATCTGGAGGAGCGCTGCTAAAAAAACTTCCTGCCACGTACACATTCTCTTTTGCATCCAGGACGATGCCTGAACCAGTACCGTGAAGCAGTCCTCCGGCTTTTTTCGCCCAATGGATGCCAGAGATCAAATCGTATTTCGCGACAAATATATCTGAAGTTCCAATCGGCACGATTCGAGTACTACCGAATTCAAGAGTATCGCTACATGTGCCAACAAAGTACATACTACCTGACTCCCCGACACTGATGCCATTACCGACATCGTCGCCTTTTGATCCAAATGATTTTGCAAATTGGAAAAGCCCGTCCTTCGTGTATTTACAAATATAAATATCAGAGCCACCGACTGAGTGTAATGTCGTGTTGCCAAACGTTGGAACGCCTGTGAAGCTGCCTGTTATATAGATATTATCGTTTGCATCGGTTGTGATTCCATTGAGCACTCCTCCACTATTTGATCCTGTTGCGACAGCCCAGATCGGCACACCATTCGATCCTATTTTTGCGACAAAAATATTATTTCCCCCAACGGAGATGAGTGTGTCGGAGCCAAAAGTGAGTGTATCGGAGAAGTAGCCTGCAACTATGCAATTATGTTGTTCGACAAGCGCCAGAGAAGTCCCAAAGGATTGACCTTTTTGCGAGGATGACTTAAGCCAAATTAACGAACCATCGGACGAATACTTCGCAAAAAAGAAATGACGACCTTTTGTCCCCCGAATGGTTTGACCGGAAAATACCGCAGAGTCTTGGAAGAATCCTGTGACAAATACATTGCCTGCACTATCGGAAGCGATAGCATTAGCTTGGTCATATCCCTTTCCGCCACCACTATGCGCCCACAGCCAATCGGTTGAATTGCCAAGGGAGTTAGCAATTCCGATTACTGTCGAGAAGAAAAAACAAATGAGTACGCCGAAGCAATACTTCATCAGAATCACAGTTTTTATTTCGTAACTGTCATCCAATGGCTGATAGCACCGGCGGAAGTTTCAAGAACCACCATATACTCGCCACTCGGAACGTCAGTTGAAAATTCTAACGTGTGTGTGCCTTCAATGAAGTTACGATGCGCAAGCACTTCGATCGTTCTTCCCATTATGTCATACACGGTCACTTTCACATTCCCTGAGTGCGGAATATCAAATGTGATAGACGTATGCTTCGTGAATGGATTTGGGAAATTCTTCGGCTCAGATACACTCAACGCCAGAGGATGATTTGGTACGCCCTCAGGAAGATTGAAGTCCGGTTTGTTGCTTGCAAAGACACTTCGTCCACGAGTTGTGGTGTAGTAATAGCCAGTCTTAAAATCCTGGGTTGTTTGCGAACAATTGAGTGGGCGATTTGCATACCAATCATGAGCGATACAGCCCGAGCTTACGTTCGTCCATTCGGTGAAGTCCTTACTCGTAGATAAGTAGAATCCACTATACGAAATGGAATCCTGAACAACTCCACCCGGTGAGAAATCGAAGGTGTTAATAATCACTCTGCCCCTTCGGTCGAGTAATAGAGGCTTCACTGGTGAGTAATCCGCGATTACCAAGCTATCAGGTGGAAAAACTTTTGTCCACTTTACTCCGCCATCTACCGAATGGTATAAACCTGAAAGCGGTCCGCTTCCAGACTGCAAACGGAATACCGACCCATCTGGGTGACACAAGAATTGGTTAATGCTACTTATGGCTGAGTCGCGGCAAATAACTTCCCAGTTATCGCCGTCATTTGTGGAGCGATAGATCAGCGGTGAATTACCCGAAGCATAAATCGTATCGTACGATGTATTTGTGCTGTGCGAGAAATCACAAGCATTAATCGTTTCGATTGATGGTATGCCAAATAACTGTCCGTTATTCAGACGAGTCCAGGTCTCTCCATGATCGCGTGACCGCACAAACCACGGCAGCCCATCTGCGTGCGTTCCTTGCGGATCCGTTTGAGATGAGACAAAGAGTTCGTCTTTTTCATTTGCGCCGTGGAACACCACTTGATTTAGTCTATCGGCGGGTAATGCTCCGTTGGGATTACTCTTGATGACCATGTCAAATGTTTCTCCGTCGTCAGTTGAACGGAACAAACCAAAATACGAGCCGAAAAATAACCTGTCGTGGTGATCAATCGTCCAATACGGGAATTGCACTTCGTCAAGCTCTGTCGGTAGGTTATACCACGTTTGCCCTTTATCTCTACTGCGGTACATATTGAATTGCGACATGGAGAATATCGTACCTTGTGAGTTTACACTAATTCCTCCATCCATGTGCTGAACAGCGCAATACTTGTCCATGAAGAACATGGTATCTGAGCCAACACCGCGAAGTGAGTCCAAACGAATCACACCATCAGGTATCGCGCATTGGAAAATGACATTCGAAGTATCCGAGACCATGTGGAAAGTTTCTTCGCCAGCTTTTTCGGGATTACGAATTTCCCATGTGGCACCGTAGTCAGAGGAGCAGTATGTAGGTCCGTGTGAATTCAAATAAATATCTGGCCCTTTCCGAGCATGAATCATCGCATCAATTCCCTTTTCACGTGCAATCGGAATCTGGAAAACGGACTTCCACGTCTGACCGTGATCGGATGACCGATAGACACGGTCTTCATTTTCCACATTCGTATGATATCCAATGAGGATTGAACCATCATCAGCAATAACCATATTCTGCATATAGACAGGGTTTGGCGGCACAGATGGCAATCTCTGCCACGTCGTTCCTGAGTCATGCGACACTGAAAGATGCGGAGTCCATTTCAACTGATTGCTCTGATGAAAAATATTTGAATAGGAAATTGCGTAAATATCTCCCGTGATTCTATCGGCAGCCATGTAGGTTACGAGACTATCGGGAGTTGGCGTCCGCAAGCTTGTCGGCTGATCGAAATCATCTCCATGATTTTTAGAACGGAGAACACCGAATTGGTTGGTTGCCAGAAAAATATAGCCTGCTCGGTACGTCATTAACTGATTAATATCTAGTCTATCAGCCCAAAATGTATCTGTCGCGGATTTGACGTAGAGAAGTCTTGGCAGATAGTGCCACTCATCGTCAGTAGCAGTACCTGTAAATAATCTCCGCATTACCTCACCACGTTGGGATAAGCCATAGACATACGCAATTGGATTGCCGGTGCCATACTCAATGGTACTTGACTCGACATCACGCATCGGAAGCACACGCAAACCTTTATTGAATCCGTTCCAATGAACACCATGATCGGTGCTTTGTAAGACTCCGTCACCGCCAGTGGAAACGTAGAGTCTATCTAAGGAGTCCACAGTCAAACCATTAATCGAACCCGCCGTCGGTCCGAGTGTTGGCCGCCAATAATCACTTGCGATCTGTGCATTTACCGATGTGGTTATAAGAAGCAAGGCGAAGAAATAAAGTAGATTTTTCATAGTGTCTCCCTCAAAAAAATCAGCGTAAAAAAACAAAAGCATTGTCTCCCAGACCATTCAAATCTGGGAGACGATACTAACATCCGATGACAAGCTTTCTGTGACTACTTCTGAATCACAAACTGCTTCGACTCAACGTATCCGGGAGCGGTAATCCGAAGTACATACAATCCACTTGTGAGATTCTTGATACCAAGTGGCAACTGATGCTCTCCAAGTTTTTGTGTACCACCTTTTGCTATCGTCCGAACTTTCTCGCCAAGGGCGTTGAAAAGCTCGATAGTAATCGGTTGGTCATCACGATTGAGTGAGTACGTCAAGATTGGTGATGTGCCTTCAACTGACGGGTTCGGTGTGACTGCTATAATACGAACAGGTGTGATGCCATTTAATTGGTCACGCAAGCTCGAATCACCACACGATGGATTTGGTGTGAAAGCAGCTGGCACGTAGTCATTAATAACGTAGCAGAGTGTATCCTGTGGGTTAGCACCCCAGAACACTGCATCCGAGATAGTGATCGCGCTCTGGTAATCCTTCGCAACCATCACTCTGAAATGCAACGTCACAAGTTTTCCCGCATTTGTAATTGGCAAACCACCTTGCGTCTGCAAGTTGAATGTCAATGTCTCATTTCCACCGCTAACAGTCGGTGGCAAAGGATTTGTACCTGGGAAATTCGAGTATGCCGGATCTGGATCAATTCGATTTTGAATTAGATCAAGAAGATCACGACGGTACGTAACACTGAATGTCACTCCCTTTGCTTGAACATCAGCAGGTAATGCTTTTGTCAGTGTGATTGGTACATCTATCGTACCATCAGTGATACCGCTATACGATGCCTGCAACGGTGAGAATGTCTCATGCTCTAATCTGCCGTATCCGATGAGTAGATTGCCCGAATAAATAATTTTTACTCCAGCGCTATCCCACGTACAAATAACCGAGTCGGTAAATAATCCTTCGCGTGTCGGATGATACGTGATATGATAATTCCGCCTAGTGTTTGGTCTGAATGTGCTACCGACTTTTAGAATTTCAGTACCATTATCAAACGAGAACTGCGGCGGTGCACCAGGATTGCCAGGCTTGATTTCGATCTGAACAAGTTTCAGATCAACCGTACCCAGATTCTGAGCAATTATACTATCAATCGAACTACGACAATTCAAGAATACCGAATCATAATTATGTCCAGTGTTCGTTGGATTGATATACGAAGCCGCAATCTCAAGTGTCTCGAATATCGACGGAGCACATTGCGATTTGAAGTCAATCCGAATGATTACGATAGTATCGGTATAATTTGAGATATTCAAATCAATTGGTACAAGTACTCCATTCGCCTGTCCTTGGCGGATTGTATCGCCCGGCTTGATGCCACTGATGTTTACAACAGGATAGGTAATACCCGATATTGATTCAATGATGAGATCAGCATTGCCCGTATCAGCGAGGTAGAATGTGCGAGTATTTACACTACCTAAAGCGACTGTTCCGTATTGCAAGAACTTTGGCCCATTGTTTGGATCAGCGTGTCTCACTGTAGCTGTTAGGTCTATAATGCGATTATTTTGACTTTCTCCATGGGCAACAATTTGTGCCCTGCGATCGGCGTATTTTGGAGTCTTTGTCAAATCAGCTTTGAACACGATGTCAACCCAAATCGAATCACCTGGATGAAGTGCGAAATTCTTCAGAGGTGTGTAGCCGAGCTGTGAATTGACAATGTTAAATTCTGCCGAATCTGGTCCTGCGAAATACACGTTTGTCACATAGGCGTCAGGTACTCCAGGTCCCGGTTTCGCATTATTTAAAAGATATACACGCTGAAGATTGGAGTCCTCGCAAACAACATCAAAAGGTTGAACCGACCTATCCCAAATAAATCCCGTCGTGACTCCACGACCGTAGAGAATAGAAGAGTCTTTATTCGAATGTTTATATTTTCCCTCTAAATCTGTTCCCCAATTTTGCACTGTTGAATCTGCTTGCTCAGCATGTGGAGTGTAACAGAAATCAAGTAACACCTTTTGCTTTGGTTTCAAGATCAGAGGCAAATTTGCAGTGTCTCTAAAAGTGAAATTCACACCATAATTCTGGAGAATCCACTGCTTCGTAAGAGTGAATGGGAATTTACCAAAATTATACACTCCGACGGTATCACACCTTGTCGAGTCAACGATGACTGATCCGAAGTCGTGATTACTTGCCCAAATTACTGGAATACCTGCATTACCTATAAGCTGAACTGGAATCGGCTTGCACGATGTACCAATGAGCAGTGTATCTTTCTGAGTGAAAGTATCAATCGGCGCAAAGCAACCAGTAATTCCAACGGAGTCACCAGCATAAATCGTAGTAGGTAACGGTTTAGTCGTTGAGCTGATCCTGAAGCTCGGATTATTCTGCTTTAATGTTGCAGAGGTAATGATGAACCCTTTTGATTTCGGATCTTTCGGGTCTTTTGGAGCATAATTTTTCAGCACAAAGGTGATACAGGAATCACTTTTGAGTGAAAGATTTAAGTACAGACCAGTGTCTGGCGAAAGACGAATCAGTGGAGCCTTGTAACGAAGTTCAACGAGAATTGCACCACCTTGATCATCAACAATGAAGAGAGGGGCATAACCGCTATCAACAAGGTTGATCACGTCAACAGTGAAGCAGACATCGGAGTCATCACCTGTCAAGTTAATTTCATTTGTCTGATCTGGATCAAGTGAATCGCCAAGTCTGGTATTATGATACTTCTTACCTGGATGAATATCGAATTGATCGCCTGTCGGATCGTCCATTAATGTGATGCTCTTGATTCCCTGATTCGTGAGTCCGAAGGTAGAATCGTGCACACATACATTCCATGACGAACACGTGGTATCAACTTGAACTCGCATGTGCGGAGTACCACCCAACTTCATTCCAACTGGCAATCCGTAGGAGAAGAAGAAATCATCTCCGTCAAAATCGCCAAGATCGAAGTTCGGATCAAGTGCGCGGAATCCATAATTATAAACAATAAAAGGATGCGGACCAGTAGCATAGTAACTACCCGGGTTCAACTTGTAGCGCACACCGGTAAGGTCAGGATAATTAGGAATGGTCCCCTTATACTGAGCCTGAAAACTCAGAACTTGCTTGATGGGTTTGATTGAACCGCCATTAAAGGAAGCCATAATGCCATTCGTAGCACCAAAATCTATTGTCTGTGCGATTACATTTACATAATATCCTTGCAATGTTTCGAACTTGTTGGCAGGTACGTACCAAAGGAAAGAGGTTCTCCAACGTGAAATGGGTACGACAGAAATCATGCTAGGAGCAGGATAAGGAGCTGCAGAGGCAAAATTTCGAAGATCATACATCATAACCTGAAACTTCTGTCCGTTTCTTCCTTCGAAATCAACTGGACATTGGACCTCAAAGCGTTCAGGAAGCGGCTGCGACATTCTGCCTGTGCTCATGGATATTGCACCACTCACACAGGACTGATAAAGATCAATTTGCGTACCCTTATCGTAAGCACTCGTTCTATAATTCTCACCGACACCTTCGTAAACATCGGGATTTTCTGGGTATGAATTAATGAGTGGTATCATAACATAACCCGTCGTATCCCACATTTCATAAGGATACATCGCTTCGACCATAAAATCACGACCTTCAAGGCTTCTGTTACTCACACCACCGAGAGCAGCATCCTCATGACCTGCGATAACTGCGATAGGGTGGGTGGATTCGATAATAGTACCAGAGATGTCATTGGCATCGTCTTCTGCTAGTGATTTTACCCAGTAGCACTGGCCTCTTTGGAGTGTTATGGTATATGGACGCTCTGAACCGTTTGAATTTTTTCCGCTCTTACCTGTA
This sequence comes from bacterium, assembly GCA_037143335.1. Classification (GTDB taxonomy): domain Bacteria; phylum Bacteroidota; class Ignavibacteria; order Palsa-1295; family Palsa-1295; genus PALSA-1296. Next base: position 54,663 of record JBAWZA010000017.1, read on the forward strand.
TGTCCTCCTTTGGTAGTAGTTGCAGGGTTAATGGTAACAGTTGTGTTATTATACGGAGCGATGATTTCAAAAAAGCCAGCCGATACTTCCAATGTCTTTGCACCGAAAGATCCGTTACCGCCAGGCAACCCCAAACTTCCAGTAGGATTATCGTTATAGGCCTGGACGACATATCTAGTTCCTAAACCTGCTGTGGTTATCGGAAGGAAACTTCCACCTGAGCACGCACCAGTACTGAAGAATTCTACATTGATAGCTCGCTTTGCACTAACGTGACAAGCGGCATATTCAGGTACGTCGCCGTTACTATCCAACATTTTCACAGCGAGGAGATTGAGTGGAATTTGAATTCCAGTTCTGGCAGGAATGAAATACTGACCTTGGCCAGTCTCTACGCCTGTCGTCCTATCAAAGTAGTTTATGGTAACTTGGTTATCCGTATAAGATGAGATAAGCAAAGAAGCACCGTAAAATCCTGCAGTGGACGCATCTGCTAATTTGTTGTAACTCGGAAGCATGTAACCAACCCAGAAATCCTTGCCGTCACCCGGAAGCGACAAGCTTTGCGAGCGAAGCTCTGAAGCTCCTGCGCAAAAACAAAGAAGAGCGATGATAGCGAACCTTGAGAAATGTTTCATTTCAGTGGTGTGTATGATTCAAAAAAAGTACCCGCTCCGGAAGTGACTCCGAGCATCAGTCGAATACAAGTAAAACTATCGAGATAGGGGAAAGTTACAACAGTTCTTACGGATTCATCAAGAAAAGTCAAAAAAAAAGGGAAAAGTTCTTTCCGCTGCCGCCTCAATACAAAAATACAACAAAAAAAGACGATGGCTGGTGGAACGGGCATTCTGGAGAAACAGTTTTCATCACGCAGAATAGTACGAAGACTTTTTCAGGAGAGGTGGCCGAGTGGCTGAAGGCAACGGTTTGCTAAACCGTCATAGTGGTCAAACGCTATCGGGGGTTCGAATCCCCCCCTCTCCGCAGTGTTTTTCTCAAGCTCACTTACTCGTTATGAACATCATTTTTCGTGAAGCATACTGGGGAGGAATAATCATCCTCGCAGGAATTCTCCTGATTGTCCGCAACATCTTCAAAATTGATCTGCCAGTAATGGGGATCATCTTTCCCATTATCGTTATTACCATCGGAGTATCCCTTCTAACAGGCACTCGTAACGTCTGGCGAGATGACAAGACGATTATGTTCAGTGATGGCGATTTCGATAATCCAGTCGGCGGTGAGCAATACAGCGTAGTCTTTGGGAAAGGATCCTATGACCTGAGAAATCTTCGCCCGACTGATAAAGATGCTGTTATAGATGTCAGCTGTGCCTTCGGAAGCGTTGAATTGCTCATTAACCCTGCCATCCCTATGAAGATCAAGCTCTCGAGTGCGTTTGGTGGTGGTCACCTTCCGAATGGCAATGTTGTCTCCTTCGGTGAGCGAACCTACACTTCCCCAGCATACCGTGAAGGTGCTCCCGCAGTAATCGTCAAAGCAAATGTAGCCTTCGGTGGTGTCGAAATTCGTGAAATTAAAGATTCTACAGCCAATCCTTTATAAATCACATGCAAAAAATCTCATTTCTCGGCATCTTCTTGGTAATAGCAGGGGCATTCTTACTCCTTCGGAATATTTTCGACTTCGACATCCCATTCTGGGATTTCTTCTTCCCCGTGCTCCTCATCCTCTGGGGCGTGAGCATGTTGGTTAGGAATGTATCGAAGGGCGTGAAGTCCAAATAAGCCCTCTACACAGCAGTTTCTTCATACCAAGCTGATTCCGGCTATTTGGCTGTGTCTAAGATTTACGGCAAAAAAATAGGGGCACTCTTGCGAATGCCCCTGCCACGGGATACAACTACTTCCACGAGGGGAAGCAGCCTTTGGGAGAACCCTATATCACTAAAAAATTAGTAAACGACTGTTTGATCCGTTGTAACGATGATTCCGTTTGAGCCAGAACCAGCACCTGTCATCTGAATCGTGCCACCACTCTGCTGATACTGAGAAACTGCTGCGCTAATCTCGGTTTGAGAAGGTGTAGTTCCTAAAAACAATTGTAGAGCTAAAATGAGTGCTGAAAGTGTCATTGTCGTATTTTTTTGCTGCGACGAAATTTGTAAGTCAACTTCGTGATACAAATATGGCACATTCTCTCCAGGGGAATGCGAACAGTTTTCAATAAATTCTCACATGCAAATTGGCACATATTTCACAGATATTGACTGTGCAACTAATGCGAAAGCAAGCAAGAACCAACAAAAATTACGACTTAAATACCTATAAAATAATAACTTAGATACTAATGTTCAGAAAACAATCGACAAATCAAAAATCAATTATTATCACAATTTTGCCTGAAATAATCTGAGAAATATTTTCAAAAACCTCTCAATTCAGCGCTAATCCACCAAAAAAAATTTGAAATCATTGACAACGAAACTGAACCCCTTTAAGAAAACGCCCTGTCACGGGGTATCGATGTAAATCGGTTGGCGATTCAGCCTCTTTGCCCAGGTTGTCAATGATTTCAATACAAATATGCAAGGATTCCGCATCAGCTACTATAACACGAAAAATGATTTTATCACATGCAAAATGATGAAACTAATGCACCTTTTCTTGTATTTACAATAGAATCAGCAACTTTTGCTGGTATCATAATTGCGAAATATGCCCTTATTCATCAAGTTTGCATTCAAAAACAGCTCATGAAGTATCTAAGTGAAATCACGAGAATTGTCACAAATTTCCAAGAACAAAAGCCAGAAATAATCGAACAGGATGATGTTCGAGAGGGTGATAATGCCATCTCGAAATTATTCAACGGACTGAGAAACGGCTCTATCACCACCGATCAAAAGGCAGCTGAGGTCATCTATGGCAAGGCAATCACGGATACAAAGTTCACCAGCTTGAAGAATCGTCTAAAAAGAAGGCTACTAAACTCTCTCTTCTTTTTGAACATAAGACCACCCACATTCTCCGAGTATGCAGCGGCATACTATCAAAGTAATAAAAACCTATTCCTCGTGAAGACACTTTCAGCCCTTGGTGCGCGTAACACCGCAATAAAACTCCTAGAAAGCGCACTTGTACATTCACAAAAGTTTAACATAACACCAAACTCAATCGAGTTTCTGCTTCTCCTGAGAACCCATAGTTATTTGTCCGGGAATATCAAGACATATAATCACTATAATAACCAACTCCACCAAACGATCAAAACTTACGAAGCTGAGTGTCTAGCTCAAGAATACAATGACAGAGTAGCGATTAATTTTACCCACTCTTCAGCTGAACAACCTGAGATGCAAAGTGTGATAGAAAAATATTGCGAAGAGCTCCGTGAGCTTAAATCCCGATATTCGTCCAAAAATCTCTACTACAATTTTTATAGAATCCAAACAATCTCTTTTCAGATTTCAAGAAACTATGATGATGCCATTGCGATATGTGATGAGGCATCTCAATACCTACAACAAAACGCCTTTTTAGCGACCAAACCACAATTTGAAGAATTTGCACTTCAGAAACTGTCGTGCCTACTTAGTCTAAGGAAGTACGACGAAGGAATGGAAGCAGTGTCTCAATGTGAAGCACTAATCCCAGTTGGTTTTCCAAATTGGTTCACCTATATGGAACTGTACTTCTATCTTGCTATGCATACTTCGCATTTTGACGAGGCAAAATCTGTTTATGATAAAGTCACTAGCAATCAGAGATTTGCATTCCAACCCGATCAAGGAAAAGAACTTTGGAAGCTGTCCGAACTATATCTAATGTTTGCCCTTCGCGCAAATGACCTTGTCAAATCCGATGTAGGGTTAGGTGCAGATGATATGAAGAAATTTCTTCGAAACGTCCCTCTTTATACAAAAGACAAGAAAGGATACAACGTTGCTATCCTCATTCTTCACATATTGGTCCTACTCCAAAATAACGAATTCGGCGAAATCATCGGAAGAATGGATGCACTTCGAACATATCGGACTCGGTATCTGCGTGCAGGATCGAATAAGCAGAGCGCACTCTTCTTTCGGATGTTGCAAATCATGGAGACGAATAATTTTTCGTATGAACTTACAAAGCAAAAGTCTGCCAGATATTTTGAGAAGATGAAATCCACTGCCGCAGAGTTCAGCGAGATCCAAGATGGGTTACAAGTTCTCCCGTTCGATTGGCTCTGGAATAAGATTCTTGAAATGTTGAAGCAAAAGGAAGAGCAGAAAATTATTCAGAAAGTAATCAAGTAATTACTAATGAGGAGTTACGAATTTGTGGTGCGTAGGGTGTTACACCGCCACGGATCCGAAGGATTATTCTTGGATTCGTAGAAAAAAAGAGCGAAGCAAACATTTGTTTGCTTCGCCTCCACTCCGATTTGAGGATTCTAAACTATCCGATTAATAAACTACGGTTTGATCCGTTGTAACAATAATCCCCGTGCTCCCTGCACCAGAATTCGTTGGCTGAGTTGCGCCAGTACCCATGAGGGTCTGCATGTAAAAGAGAATCGCTGAAATAAGTACCATCGTCGTAGTTTAATAATGAAATAATAATCTTTTAAAAACGGCAACGGAGCTATTTGCTACCGATCATTGTGCTTGGCACACCGAAGAACTCCCGTGGCAGGATTCTAAGGCTGGTGTGCAAACGACTCCGTTGCCTCTATTGACTTACGTGAGGGGGCATATTAATGATGTTTCACCGATTTCTGGCGTGGCGTCCTTCGTCACCAGCAAAAACATCTTCCTCATCTGTATCCCTTAACCTAACCTAAGAAAACCAAATCTTCCATCCCGTTTCGGAAGAACGACTCGGCTACCCCGTGACAAGATATACCGAATATTTTTCTTAGATTTTTCTTCTTGATACAAAAATACTCACGCATAGCAAAAAAAACAAGTATATCAATCCAAAAAGAAACGCTACAAGTAAGAAATAGGAACATTTAGGTACAACTCTCCCAGTCAAGAATAAGAAGTGGCATGTTTTGCGAATTCGGCGTTCAAATAGTGATCCAAAAGGCTTGTGTATTCATAACCATTTTACATGCGGGGAACTTCATGAATGCAGAAATGCTTTTCGTAGCGCATTTAATAGGAAGGGTGCAAGAGCGGTTTAATTGGCACGCCTGGAAAGCGTGTGTACACGAAAGTGTACCGAGAGTTCGAATCTCTCCCCTTCCGCCACGTCTTACGCTATCGCTTCACAATTTTCTTCTTCAATAGTGCAGGTACCGGTATTTTTAAGCCGCACTCTTCATTTAATCTCCGAATTAGATACTCACTAATGATGGGTGTATTCTTTTCATCATGCTGGTGCATCATGAAAAATATTTCTCTAATCCCCGTTCGCTGCCATACCTTGATCTGTTTAATCCAAGATTCAATTCTTGGAAAGTCGGTGGAGTGAATATTATTTCCGACGAAACGAATGAATGCTTTTGGAATCGTTAGTTCAGTATGTACACAATCCCTTCTGCCTGAGGTATCGGTGATGACCCAACCAAATTTATTCTGTGAAAGAAAATCATAGAGCTCATCCCTAAAATTCGTCGTGAACCAATCGGTGTGACGCAGCTCGACGAACACTTCCAAATCCTTTGGTAGCGCAAGCAGATATTTTTGTAAGTCAGCAAACTTCTTCGTGGTAAAATTATTCGGCAATTGCAGGAAACACGGACCGCGCTTCTTGTCGAATGCAGAAATTGATCTGAGAAAACTGGTAGTCAATTCGTCGCAATTATTTAGCCTGTGATAATGAGTGATTCCCTGATAAAATTTTGGACAGAATAGAAATCCTTTCCCAGTTGCCTCATCCCACTCCTTTATTTTTGCTTCGTCGTAAATTTTGTAGAAGGTGGCATTTAATTCAATACAAGCGAAGTTCTCCGAATATTTTCGCAAAAAGTCATCAGCTTTTGTTTTCGGAGGATAGACTAATCCAACCCATTCCTTTCGTCCCCACTTGGCACAACCGAAATGAACCTTCGTCTTTGATGTAGTCTTCAAAGATTTTAGGAGAGCTTTCGTCTTGAAAGAGGATTCCGGGAGTGAATGATCAACAGAGCGGAGGAGATCTGGCTCGACTTTTCCAAATTCCATACTTTACCGCACCTCCAACCCACTCTCAGTATCCGAGAGTGGAGTGATTATTGCAAGCGGTCCTTTCTCATCATTGACGGCAAGCAACATCCCTTGCGATTCAATCCCCATAAGTTTTGCTGGTGCCAAGTTTGCAACAACGACAATTGTTTTACCAACAAGCTCTTCTGGTGAATATTTTTCTGCGATTCCGGCGACGATCTGTCTGCGTTCATCACCAATTTGGATTTGCAACTTGATAAGCTTCTTCGATTTCGGAACAGCTTCTGCTTCAACGATAATCGCAGTCTTCAATTTGATTTTCTTGAAGTCATCAATTGTGATCAATTCTCCTTGAGTAGGAGTATTTTCCTTTATGCGAGCGGCTTCATCAATCTTCGATGCGGCTTCATGTTGGTCTGACATTTTTTGTAATTTCTGAATTTCATCATCCATTTGTGAATCTTCTATTTTTGGGAAAAGAATTTGTATCGCACCGAGCTGATGGCCAGCTGATAATTTTGGTAAATATGCATCATCCCATCTGTCATTAACCGATGAGTAATTCAGCATTTCTTCGATTTTCCTACACGCTCCAGGAATAATCGGCTTGAAATAAAATGCCAATGCCCGAAGTGCTTCGAGCGAATGGTAGATGGTGAATGCTGTTTTATTCAGATCTTTCTTCGCAGTCTTCCATGGCTCTTCGTCGTTTATGAATTTATTGCAATCACGAGCTAAGTCCATTGTAAGTTTCACGGCGTCACGAAGCTTGAAAGACTCATACGCGGCGGCAGTCAGACGCGAAGTCGTTTCAGCACTGATAGAGCTTGCGGTATTATCACCAACATCTGGTACCTTCCCATCAAAATATCTTTCAGCAAACGTAAGAACTCTGTTAGCATAATTGCCGATAATGTCTGCCAATTCGCCATTCGTATGCGCTTGAAAATCTTTCCATGCAAAATCGGAATCTTTAGATTCAGGTATATTGCATGCAATCGTATAGCGAATGAGGTCGGCATCATATCGCTGCAATATCTCATGTGGTTCTATTGTCCATCCGCGAGACTTAGAGAGTTTGCGACCTTCGAGATTCATAAACTCATTGGCTGGCACTTGGGTCGGCAGTTGGTACTTGATGCCGACTTCAGACTTCGCATTATACCCCATCTCCATCGCAGGAAACATGATAGTATGAAAGACGATGTTGTCCTTGCCGAGGAACGTAACCCATTCCAAATTCTCATCAGCCTGCCACCACTTCTTCCAATCGTTCGCCAACAATTCCTTTGTTGCACTGATGTAGCCTATTGGTGCATCGAACCAAACGTAGAGTACTTTTCCTTCTGAGCCTTCGATGGGCACTGGGACTCCCCAATCCAGATCGCGTGTGATGGGTCGGTCACGTAAGCCTGCTTTCAGCCAACTCCGTGCTTGCTGAACAACCGTATCCCGCCAAACCGCAGATTTGGATTCAATATAGTTCTCCAGTTCTGTTTGAAATGCTGAAAGTTTGAAGTACCAATGTTTTGTCGGGCGAACGACTGGTTTATTACCTGTAATCTTTGAGCGAGGATTAATAAGCTCTGTCTGATTCAAGTACGTACCACAATTCTCGCACTGATCACCTCGTGCATCGGTGTTCCCGCAAACAGGACAAGTGCCTTCGACATACCTATCAGGTAAAAACATTTTTGCTTGCTCATCATAGAGCTGTGGCTCTTCTTTTGTCTCGATAAATCCGTTCTCGAGTAATCGAAGAAAAAAATCTTGTGCCATCGCCCGATGCTCGTCACTTGATGTCCTTCCAAAATAATCGAATGAGATTCCGAGTTTTTGGAAAGTGTTCTTATTAAGTTCGTGATACCTATCGACGATCACCTTTGGTGAGACCTTCTCCTTATCAGCGCTAATAGTGATCGGCACGCCGTGTTCATCAGATCCACAGATGAAAAGTACCTCTTCCCCAGCCAACCGTTTGTAGCGGACGTACATATCCGCAGGAATGTAAGCTCCGGCAAGATGCCCGATATGGAGCGGTCCATTCGAGTAAGGTAGGGCGGCTGTTACAAGCGTTCTTTTGGTGGATTCAGACATTTCAATCAGTTTCAAACTGCAAATTTACGGAGAAAGGGACTTAAGAATTCGAAAGATCGCCTACCGACGAAATAAAGCGCTAATCGGTACTCATCTGTTTCACAGATTGATCGTCTAAATTCACCTTCGGCGACTATAACACATTTACCTGAGGTTTGTAGGGTGGGAGGGAGTTCGGATTCATCACATGTTGTTATTAGTACCATGCTAAATATTTTTTCAATGAATTTCAAAACAATCGACGACATAGATGTAAAATCTAAACGTGTTTTTTTGCGTGTAGATTTTAATGTACCCCTGACCAAAGCCACTCCTTTCACAATCACCGATGACACACGTATCAGAGCGTCTTTGCCTACTATTGAGGCGTTGCGTAGTCGAGGAGCACGAATAATTCTCGCTTCGCATCTCGGAAGACCAAAGGGCGCACCTACCCCGGAATTTTCGCTTGCACCGATACGTGAGCGATTGCAAGAGTTAGTAGGTTCAGATGTTCACTTCGCGACTGATTGCATCGGCGACGAAGCTCTCCAAAAAGCGATGGCTCTCAAAGATGGAGATGTACTACTGCTTGAAAATCTTCGCTTTCATAGTGAGGAAGAAAAAAATGATGTTGCCTTTTCCGAACAACTCGCCTCACTTGCTGAAGTATATGTTGATGATGCGTTTGGCGCCGCGCATCGTGCTCATGCTTCGATTGAAGGGATTACTCATTTTCTCCCCGTTAAAGCCGCCGGCTATTTGATGAAAAAAGAATTGGATTATCTCGGCGCGGCGGTTGCAAATCCGAGACGACCGTTCATTGCAATCATTGGCGGAGCAAAAATTAGCGGGAAGATTGATGTGGTTAATAATCTCTTGAATAAAGCTGACGCAGTACTTATAGGCGGAGGCATGTCTTATACATTCTACAAATCCGAAGGATTAGAAATCGGCAAGTCACTTTGTGAAGATGATAAATTAGAGCTTGCCAGAGAGTTACTTCACGATTCGATTGAAATGTCTGCTGACCCAACTGCTGGAAGACTACTGCTCCCGCGCGATACCGTAATTGCCGATGTCTTCAGCAACGACGCAAACATCAAGACAGTACCGATAACCGAGATGCCTCCTGAGTGGATTGGCGTTGATATTGGTCCAGCAACAATTGAACATTATGAAAGTCTCATCTTGAATGCTCAGACAATAGTCTGGAATGGTCCGATGGGCGTGTTTGAAATGCCAAACTTCGCAAAAGGTACATTCGCAATTGCAAATGCAATGGCGGAAGCAACTAATCGCGGAGCTACAACAATTGTCGGCGGGGGTGATTCAGTAGCCGCTGTGGAGCAAGCCGGACTTGCCGATAAAATGAGTCATGTCTCTACAGGTGGCGGAGCGAGTTTGGAATTTTTGGAAGGGAAAGAGCTACCGGGGATCACAGCACTGACTTCAACGCGGCCTTAATCAACCTCTCAACCTTCTCCGAATCCTCCGGTTGATTTTTGATTACAGAGCGTATTGCCTTCTCTGCATCGGCACGATTGTAACCGAGCGCAACTAATGCCGCTAGCGCTTCTTGTCGGATTTTTGCTGAAGATGAATCGGGTGCGCCAACTTCGGAAGTAAATACTTCGTCTTTCAGAAATTTATCACGGAGTTCGACGACCATTCGCTCTGCAGTTTTCTTCCCGACTCCGGGAATCCCAGTCAATGCGATAAGATCGTTTGAGCGGATTGCTGTGCTCAGTGCGGTTGCTCCTAAGGCGGAGACAATTGCAAGACCAGTCTTCGGACCGATACCACTCACACTAATCACTTGATCGAAGAGTGCGCGCTCTTCGCTACTTGCAAAACCATAAAGCGTTTGGGAATCTTCTCGGACGATAAGGCGTGTAAATACTCTGTACTCACTTCCCTCATGCGGAGCTTTCTCATAAGCTTCTTGAGTACAGGATATGTCATACCCTACTCCTTGTGCTTCAATCACAAGATGGAATGGAGTCTTCGCTGTCAATATTCCTCTTATATGTGCAATCATTTATTCACTAATTTACGCATTCTCTCGGCACTCCACAAGCAAACATCCCAAAGATCAGCAACAGGCATATTCAGATACGGAAGAGTATGCATATAACTTGATGGGCCGTACTCTGGGGTAATTGTCAATTCGGCTTCTCCACGCAATTTATGCGATTCAATTATTTTTTGCCACCAAGATTCAAATGCAAGAACATGAGACTCCCATTCAGGCGCTCTGGGGTCAGGCACTTGTGGACCATTCTCGTAACCTACTCTTGTATGAATATGAATCGCTCTATCGGCAACCAGATTGATAGCCTCATCATATTCCTCGAGCATTGATTCTGCCACACAACACCAGTGCGACAAGTCGGCATTTAAATGCAAATCAGGTACTTCCTGCAAAATCTTCAGTGTATGCACGGGCGAATAGAATGGACGCCGGCGATGAGTCTCGTGTGCAATCGGAATTCCATACTCTGTCTCAATCTCAACCATCTTTCGGAAAAATGAAACCTGTTCGGATTCGCTCCACCTATCACGTCCAGCATGAGCAATAATTTTCTTTGGGTTGAATTGGACAGCAATTCCAAGTTGTCGCACGAAGTCCAAGATGTGATCTTCCCCTTCGGTGTAGATCAGCGGGATATAGTCGAGAGAGTGATGCTGGAGTAGTTGAGAAAATTTCTTCACATTACTTATTTCTTTGACTGCAGATTCCACTCCATCATATCCAGCGTTTGCAATTCGTTCGAATTGTTCTTCGAGAGAGCCTTCCATCCCCCAAAGAGATTTGTATATTTTGAGTTGCATTTACTTCGAGAAATAATCGTAGCCGAGTTTAATCAGTGTGGCAGATACCACACAGAGAAAAATAATTCTCACGAATGCATTGCCTCTCAAGATTGCAAGTCGTGCCCCGATAAAACCACCGGCAGCATTACAAACAGCCATCGGCAGAGCTATTGTGTAAATTATTTTTCCAGCTGCTGCAAATAAAATGATCGAACCGATATTAGTTGAGAGATTAACGAACTTTGCATCAGCACTTGCATGAATGAAATCTAACCCAAGTAATGTGATAAATGTCCAGACGAGAAAACTCCCCGTTCCCGGACCGATAAATCCATCATAAAACCCGATGATAAGACTGATGAATATCGCGTACATCCTAATCTGAGATGCCGTATGATTCTTAACTTCATGCACACCGAAATTTTTCTTCCTGTAGGTATAGATAGCAATCGCCGATAAAACGAAAATAAGAAACGGTTTCATGAAGTCATTGCTAACTCTCGTGAGAACGAATGAACCGAAAAACGCAGAACATCCAGCGAGAATTGTCATCAGTGCGAGATGTTTGTAGTTCAAGTCAACATGACGTGAGTACTGGTATGCCGCCATGCTCGTCCCACAGAATGAGGGTATCTTCGTCGTGCCGATGACTGTAGCGACAGGTATATGCGGAAGTAATACCAGCCCCAACGGAATTTGTATCAATCCCCCGCCGCCAACAATGGCATCCACAAATCCTGCAAAAAAAGCGGCAATTGAAAGTATGATTATTTCAGTAGTCAAGAATTTGTATGTGGTCTTGATTTGATATGATTAATGATTATACGTGAGTCCATAATCCTTTGGGTATAACATCGCATTTTCTCAAATGTTCTATTGTTGTCTAACGAGAAACAGATTAGCATGGCAAAAGCGACAAACAAAACACAGAAGACAACAGGTAGTGTTGAGGAATTTCTCAACTCCATCAAGGATAAAGATCAGCGAACTGATTCGCTCGCTTTACTGAAGATCATGGAAAGTGCCACTGGCGATAAGCCAAAGATGTGGGGCACCGCAATCATTGGTTTTTGCGACATCCATCTCACCTACGAAAGTGGTAGAGAACTTGATTGGTTCAAGGTCGGATTCTCTCCGCGCAAAACCAATTTTTCAATCTATGGCGTGAAGAACTCTGATAAAAATGTCGAACTCCTCAGCAAACTCGGCAAGTACAAAGAAGGCAAGGGTTGTCTCTATATCAATAAACTATCCGATGTTGATCCATCGGTGCTAAAAAAAATGATCCAGAAAGCGATTGCAATCAAATAAAATCGAGATGTCCAACCGAATCATTACTCATAATATTTCGCAAAATCGTTTTGAAACTCACGTTGGCGAAGAAGTTGCCCACATTGATTACATCCGTAAGAATAATGTAATGGCATTAGTCCACACATTCGTCCCACATGCTCACCGAAACAATGGCATTGGGTTTGCACTCGTGAGATTTGCGTTGGAGTATGCTAAGCATGAACAATTAAAAATAATCCCTGGCTGCTCTTCCGTACAACTCTTCATGGAAAGACATCCGGCGTATGACGAACTGATTGCATAACGTTGACTCGAACATCCTTCATCTCTACTTGGCAAAATACTTCGACACAATCTTTGAAATATCTGCAATGATCTTCGAATTCTCCTCATCTCGCTCGTGGGAGTTCGAAACAAAAACTGCAATCGCATACCGCTTGCCGTTTGGCAATGTCACAATGCCGATGTCATTATGCGCTGCCTTCATGCCGTTACGATTCCGACCCGATGTTCCTGTTTTATGCGCGAGAATAGCATCCGCTGGTAAGCCTGCCTTGAGACGATCAGGGTCGTTATGACTTTGGGTCATCGCATCGAGGAGAAAATTTGTGGATTGTTCAGAGAGGATATGATCAGTGTAAAATTTCTTCAATAACAAAACCGCTGCGGTGGGAGTAGTCCAATTGCTATATTGAACCACGAACGGTCCATGCATTTGAGCTTCGGTTGCTCTGATGGAAATAGCGCCGATTCCCAAACTCTTAATATACCTTTCAACTTTTCTTGTCCCACCATACAACTTGAAAAGTATATCGCACGCATTATTATCACTCTCAGAAATCATATAACGCAAGACTTCCCGCAAGGTAAGTGTTACTCCTTTCGGATATTTATCCCTCATCGGACTCCATGTATCTTCCTTGAGAGCTTTCATGCTGATAATAATGGAGTCATCGAGCTTTCTGCTTCCCTTATCTACTTTTTTCAGGAGTGCAAGCGCAAGATGAAATTTATAGACACTCTGCATCGGATAATGTCTCGATCCACCAACCGTCAGTTTATCGCCTGTACCGAGGTCATAAATTCCGACACCTATCTTTGCCTTCTTTGTGCGAATGAGGTTCTCGATCTGATTGCGAAGAGAATCCTTCTGTGCAAACAGTGGACTGGCGAAAACAAAAACGAGTAAAATAATAAACTTGTATCTCATCACGCAAAATTACAAAAATAAATCTTCTATCCCCAAAACAAACGGGCACCTATACTGAGGTTCCTGAGAAGGTGGCATTTCATCGTCTGGACTACAGATTCTTTTTCAGAATTGCCGGGTAAGCCATGCGATGAATAAGGTCAGGAGGATAAATGGTGAGATAAGCAGCATAAATATCAGCCCAATTCTTGCGGCAAAGAGTTCATTGCCTGTTAGATTTTTCGAGAATTCTTCGCAGCTCTGCTTTTCATTAAGATGATACGTAACAATCATGCATCCGCCCCAGAAGAAAATAACAGCTACAATTGTCATGGGGATGCGGTGATATCCTACTATCTCTCGATTACTATTTTACTGGTTTCCCGATGTCCTTGCGATTCGATGCTGAGGATGTAGAGTCCGCTTGCACCTTTTGGAATATCAAGAGAGAAATTATTCTGGCCTATCTCGGTTACGCTTTTCGTTTGACGAGCCACTTCCCTGCCCAAGGCATCGGTGAGAGTGAAATGAATTTCGGCTTCACGAAGCATCTCGATACCGATTGCAATTTGTCCTCCTTCACTGACCGGATTAGGACGAATGACAATTCGCTTGAAGAGTGCAAGATTGCCATTCATAAATCCGCGGAGCACTGTGTCACCACATGATGGGTCTATCGAAAAATTAAATGGCAGAGCGGGTGATTGCGGAGCCAAGACACACGACATAAAAGTCGGATCGGATTCGTTGAATTTAACCTGAAGATCAATCGGTGTCTGAGCAACAGGAGCGACAAATGCTTCGAAAACAATTGAGGCAACCTTTGCACCTGCACCGAGTCCCGCATTCCCGTTAGGTTGAATATCAAGTGTAAGATTTCCATTTGCATTCGGTGGATTTTCGGAAATGATATTCCAACCATTTCCTCCCGTTACCGTTGCACCCGTTCTGCCTAAAATATCTGGCATGTAACTGAGAGTCGCTTTTACATCATTGAGTCCAAGAGTTGGGTCAATCGCATTCACTAACTCCAAGTCCAGTGTAAATAAACTTCCAGTCTTGACCGTAGCCGATGTCGCTCCACCCGATGTGAGTCGAAGTTGCACAGTTTGCAGTGATGTGCCGCGCGAGCCACGCAGACTAATCGTCCGACTCACTCCGCTGGTTGTGGATTGGTAGGTTAAGCTACCGAGTGAATCGCCGATGACGTTCGGATCAAATGAAATTTTGATGTCAATCGAAGCACCAGCAGGAATCACTGCAGGTAAAGGTGTTGTCTGAGTAAACGAAAATTGTGCTGAGCCGCCAAGTTGTAATTTATCAAGCGTCACAGGATCGCAACTCGAATTCTGCAACGTGAATGTGCGCACCGCAGGTCTGCAAAGCGATGACACGAACAGGCTATCGGCTGACGTAAGCGTCAATACTGCACCACCAGTAGCAGTGCTTACCTGAATCGTCACAATCGTATCAATTCCATTTCCCTTAATGTGAATTGTCGCTGTGGCCACAGCTTTCGCACCTGGATTAGTGAGGATGGTGTATTTAAAATTACCCCCTGGCACAATCCTCTGAGGCAACGGAGGATTTGAAATCGTAATCCAATTCGGACCGGTGATGTCCATTTGGGTGATCGTGAGTGTATCACATGTCCCTGAATTGCTTATCAATTGATCGTTCTGCCCCGGGACGCATGGTGGCAAGCTATCAAGATTAATTTTGGTAATCAATACGGCTTGATGCACAGGCTGTGAGACGATGCCTGCAAGCTTGATATAAATCGTATCGAGCGAACCAGTTGATGAGTGAATGACTAATCCTACTGAATCAAATTTACTTCCCGAACTCAAGGGATCCTCTTGCAGTGTCAGCGTTTGCGATCCGCCTGATGGGATTACTGAATTAATTACCGCGCCGATAGAGAATGCAGCATCTTTTGCAGCTACAGTACCAATGATTGTGTCAATGCCACAACCGTTATTAAATAATTGCGTTGTCGCACTTTGTGATTGACAAGGAATTGTCTTCGGAAATTGTATCAACGAATCCGACAAACCCGCCGCAGGCAATGCCTTCCCGATTCCTGATATTGCGATGCACGTATCTTTTGTGGAATTCAAATCAAATCCTATCGTGAAGCAAAGCGTACCGCTAATTTTTCCACCTACTGTTGGCTTGTAGCGGATGATTGCGATTGCCGTGTCATTCTGCGCAAGGCTATCAGGGAATAGCGAAGCATTTGCAATCTGGAATTCACTTGCCGCCAGCGCAGGTGAAATGGAAATATTTTTGATGAATAATTTTTTACAGATCGTATTTTTTAGTACAATCGTATCGAGTGCCTCGCCACAAACGGATGTGGTGTCGAATTTTTCAGTCGCACTCGATAAATTTGTTCGCGGATCAGTTGCTGAAAGAATTGATGCACTCAAATTGATGATCGTATCCTTCGTGATGCCACCTGAGCGAATAGTAAGTGTGAGCTTCGCCGAATAGGTACCTGAAGGAAGTGACTTTACCGAAATTGGAATCTTCAGCGATGCACCAGCATCAATCGGAGTTGGGAACGTTGGCTTGGTGACGACAAATGCAGTCGGGTCAGAAATTGCCACATTCAAAATGGTATCTGGAGCACACAGACCGCTTTTCACCGTAACGAATGTATCAACCTTCGAGCAATCAGAAGAAAGAAGCAAATTCAGATCTTTTGAAAGATTGACATTGAACCCTGACTTCACAAAGCCACGCACTCGGATATCCATTGTATATGGTGCGCCACCAACAGAGTACTTAATTTCTAATGTCGCAGAATCAGGGAAGCTATTGAGTGGCGAATAGCTCAGTTTCAAAAATTCTGACGATGTATCCTTCATCGCATGGGCAACTACGCCCTTGAGCGTAAATTGCTTTGCGCCCGGACCGGGAATAATAGCCGCGCTTGAAATCCGGACTGGTAAGCAGTTGCTCAAATTTATTAACTTGAGCAGAGAATCAACATCTTGACAACCATTAGAGACAAGGTCATAGGGTTGCTTAGGGAATTGGAGTAGTAATTTATTATTGCGAACACCAAACGGATTCATCCAGAGTTGTCCGTCAATTGTACCTGCATATAATGTATCACCAAGCTGATAGAACCTTGTGTCGTAGTCATTGCCTGGTCCGCAGTAATCAACCCACGTCACCCCTTCATCTATCGAATACTTTATCCCAGATTTTCCTTGAACGTACAGCACACTAAGATCACCTCGGATATCTCCGGAAAGTGCAAGCGCGGCAGGAAACTGGCTAACCGGCGCCCAGGTAGTGCCAAAATCATTAGTCCGTAGAATCTGATTTGTGGCTTCGGAACAGGCAAAATATGTTCGGGTATTTTTGATTTCGAGTGGCTGCCATGCTTCGATCGTTTGTGTCTGCGTCGCCCAGGTTAAACCGCCATCGGTTGTCGTAATGTATTGAGCAGGGTTAGAAGGAATCACAGGATCAACACTGATGAGTCCGTGCGCAGTATCGCTAAATCTTATTCCGCACATATTCATAAGCGATGTCCCCGGCACAATCGTCCACGTCGTACCAAGATCATTTGAAACATACGCGCCTGTCCATTGACTCAAGATCAGAAGATTCGACCATTTGTTGTAGCGAATGGCTGTCGCAGTTCCTGTTGGTGTGAGAGGACTCCAACTTACTCCGGCATCGGTAGTTTTATAACATGCGGGATTGGTTGAGCCAATTTGGAATGCTGCAAGCCAACCCGTCAGTGAATCCTTAAACGAAAAATCGCGAACCGAGCCAATGAGTGTAGGCGGAGTCGTAGTCAAAGCCCAGGTTGCACCGCCATCCGATGTCCGCCAGACTTGACCACTGAGTGTGCCGACAAATCCAATTTTGGAAAGCTTAATGTCATCGAGAAACTGAATTGAATAGACTTCTGCGCCAAAATCCTTGAGCATCTTCCATTGCCCATTCGCAACCGAGGTAAAGAGTATGATGAAGCCAAAAATCCTGAAGATGCGTTTAACGTTCATGATCTCAATGTAAAGGTGAAACAACGAATATGATAGTTGACTCTTGTGAGAGAGTGAAATGGCACTTATTTCGCATCATAGGTGAAATACGACAACACGCGGTAATATGAAAAGATACTTTTGCCTCTTTGGTTCTCTTATTTTGGTTTTTTTAGTAGGTACTTTGGAAGCCCAACTTCCGGATGAGACTCCCCGTGGTTCGTGGAGTGCTTCGATGGGTGCAGGTCTCGATCAAGCTCTCACGAATTCCATGACAGGCTCAATCGAAAATTATCAAGCCCAACTCCAATCTGGCAAGACTACAACAGCATATCCGTTTTCGGGTGTCAGCGCTTCGACTGTGTCGGTCGAAGCTGAGGTCGAGTACCGAAGTCTAAAGAGTCCTATTAGTCTTTTCAGCACGCTTCAACTACGAAATTTCTCTGCAGGTAATAATTTCCGTTTTTCGAATCCTCCGAGCTATTCCATGAGCATAGCTTCCTTGACAGGTGGAGCGCAGTATGTCTTCGGGCAAATCTATCAGCGTTGGAATTTTCTCCTGAACTTTGGACTCACGATTAACTCAATCACCACAAGCTACCGATCTGGAGAATTTCGAAGTGGGTTTGATAGTACGATCAATGCGGTTGGTTCGCGGATCGGGTTTGAGTTCGGTATCGGCGAGCGTTATCATTTTCGTCGGAGTCCATTCGGTATCGACGCAATCCTCACCTATTCCATGCTCAATCTGTTCGGCAAAACATATGAAACCCCGATCCTTGAGGTCGGGCGACGCAATGGGACTACTCAAAACATCAACGATGCCAAGAACCCGGCTGATGCAACTGATAATTCAAGAGCGATAAATCTTCTCCGATTCCGAACGGGAGTGCGATACTATTTCTGAGCATTTATTTTGAACGGAGCAAGCTCTGTCTCGAGCAGGATATAATAATCAGGACTTTCGGGTTTGAATTTTTCATCGTAGTTATTCAGTAATGACTGACGTATAGGCTCACCTGTCATTTCGTAATTCACGAGTGCTTCGATAATCTGGAAAAAATAAATCCACGAACTTGCTAAGAGCGATATGCGTCGCGAGCGGAGCCATTTGATGTTGCGTTGAATGAGTTTATCCGCCTCTTTGTAGTCCTTCGTTTTATAGGCTAGAAGTGTTTCTAATGGTCGAATGAGAATTTCGTAGGCAAGGAAGAAATCTTCCTTGTTAGAATCGGAGGCTTGCTCGACAAAATCGCTCGCAGCATCGTAATCATTTCGGACGATTGCTAGCTTCGCATGAGTGAGCAATCCGACGATATTCACACTTGTCAGACCTTTTACAATTGAGCTTGATTCTAAGCGTTTCAGAATTTCCGCGGTTCTCTCGAAATCTTTCGCGATAAATGCGACCCTCATATACCGCTGAAGAAAAATCACTGCTCGCGACGAATCAGGTGTTTGACCAAGATCATGTTTAATAAATAACGCTAACCCCGCTTGAGGGTCAACTCCGCCGACAGCAAGTTCATAGGCAATCTGCTGCTCCACGACCTTTTCCTGATCAGGTTCGAATGCACTCCTGTTGGACTGGATAACGTCTAAGGATTTTCGGAGAAAGAAGACTCGCTTCGGATTGAGCCCCTGAAATATAGAGGCTTTCCACTCCGCTTGATAATAAAAATTGCGTGCAAGGGGATTTGGCGAATTCTCCCCTCGTTCACGGAAGGGTCCGAGAATTTAATTAGCGGCGATCTCTTGTTGCAAAAGTGTCTTCTTTTTCAACATCGGAAGCGAGGCGATCTGCGTAAATATCACGCGGAGTTTTACATAGAGATCGTCGTCCGGCACTTGGTCCTTCTTTATCCGAAT
>JBAWZA010000018.1:0-63127 GCA_037143335.1 bacterium
ATCCAGACAAAAAGACCAGGTAGATAACCGAAAATCTGCGCCACAATGAAATACAAAAATGCTGGTCCGAAATACTTCAATGGTACGAATATATACTTTTCAAAGAAATCATCCTTCCAGCCCTTCGCAAACTCGGCAACTGTTGACTCATCGCCATAGGCTTTGCGATAGTAATGAACACCACCGAAAAGGATCGCAGCCCAGCCGTGAATCACAGGGGAATGAGGGTCTTGGGGAGTATCAACAAAAGCATGGTGTTTGCGATGAACCGCAACCCATTGCTTGGCAGACATTCCGGTAAAAAGCCACAACCAAACACGCATTGGGAATGCAGCGATCGGCGAAAAAACAACGCTTCCATGAGTGAGCGAACGGTGGAGGTAGAGCGATGTGCACATGATCGTAACGTGACCAGCGATCACGATAAGAATCAGCGCACCCCACCACGTATGAGTCAAGAATGAGAAATCCATATTACCTCAAAATTAATAACTATTATAGCCTTACCACTACACAAAAATAGGCAGTTAAGTTACAAGAATGTGGGTAAGTCGGCAGGTGGGGCGACCGCAACACCATCAAAATCCCCAAGTGGCGGAGCCACGATGTACCCGCAGCCCAGGGTGGAGCGAAGCGAAACCCTCGGAAAGAAATTTTTCAAGCAGTGGTGTTAAGGAAGGAAGAAGTTTTTGAACGACGGTTCTGTTCGGCAATCCATAGCGGGTTTTCTTCCAAATATTCCATTATTGTATTTGCATCGCCATATTTCCCAATTTCTGAATCATACCAAGAATCCCATGTCGTGTTAAAACCGCCTTGTTGGAAATCGAACGCAGATGCAATCTCAGAAATTAGAGCATCAAGTTTTTTTTCAAACGAATCAATATCCCGCACTAGAACTTTGGTAGGTGTTTCGATTCGACTTATATGACCTATAATCTCGTGTCTTCGTCTAACAATTGGTTCAGCTATCCTTTTAAGTTCTTTAAAGATAGCCTCGATCTTTGTAAACTTTTCGCGATCCTCCTCTGACCGAATATCCGTCTTAATAATTTGTAATAGGTTTGGAAAAGAAATTACCTTTTTCCGTTTATCTAGTAATCTCGCTACGCCGGCGGTAATCGAATGATTCATCGATGTCAGGATCGTTGAGAAGAATGGTGCCGCGAAAAAATTCATACAATCGACACGCTGTTCAGTGAACGACATCAATTGCTTAGTCATTCTCCACCTGATTCTTATTTCAAGCGCTTCATTAACGATCCTATTGTAGTCTCCTTTGGGTAGTTTCATAATTTGTGTCCTTTCTTTCAGCTATCACGCCTTCAAAAACCCCAATTCATAAACCATCGGCTGCAGCTTTTCGGTTAATGCTTTGTACGCCGATTCGAATGCTTTAAAGCTGACTTCCGGGAAATCACCGCTGGCGTTTCTGGCTTGAAGGGCTTTGCGGATCTGATACCAGCCTACATCGGCGCGGTTTAATTTCAGTTCGTCGCGGACGGTGTGAACGTCCGTCTCGGCAAAATATGCCTGCCATAATTTCTTACCCGCTTGCAATACTTCATTTGCTTCTTTTGAAAACTTTTTGCCCTTCATGTATTGCACCATAAAATCACTTTCGAATCTGCCCGGCGCATTCACTTCTTCTTCAGTGAATGGAATGAAGTGATTGACGATGCTCCACTTCTTGCCGTTCCATTCTAAATCATTAGCGCTGGCAGTGAGGTTGCTGCCGTTGAATAGCATCCAGATCAAACATTCGTTCTTAAATTCTTCGCTTAATGGTTTGTCTGGTTGAAGGAATTGGTCGCGGTCGTTGAGCCAGGTGGGTTTGATAAGCTTTCTTGCTGAGTATACAACAGCTGCTTGCCAAAGATTTTCAGGTGTAATATAAAAGCCATGACCTTTAAAATAAGTAGACGAGAATATTACTGTTGATTGCGAGGCATTTTGAAAATCATTACCATCACAGAAAAAATATCCTATTGCTCCATCTGACCATTTTGTTAGGGTAACAGTGTTTTGAGCTGTTGTAACTGATATGGTATTCTTAAGTGGGACGACCTCAGTGTCATTTGCTTTTGGTCTGCTTACCCAAACATTTAAAAATGTGTTGTTTGGTAAATTATAGAATTTCTTTTCTCCAATTGGAATTGCTTTCTTATCTAAAACCTCTGTAGTGATTTCTGTGATGTCAATTTTCTTTTTCGCAACCGGATATGTTTTCCAAATCAAAAAACCAATTGGAAAATTTCCTTTTAATCCATCGAATGCTTTGCTGTGAACAACAAAACCATCCAAATATTCAGCACTCCAAGCATTTCTAAACTTTTCAAAATTGGGTGCATTTACATATTTCAATTTACTAAACATGGCAAGTGTGGCTGTAGGTATTTCTTGAGCAATTCTTGCCACAAATTGAGTAAATAATTCATTACTCGCTTTCCCATATTCACTCATTGCTTTAGAGGCAAATCTTGTTTTGGCAACCTTCTCTTTATTACCTTCTCCAATTCCTTCACCCGCCTCCGCATACGGTGGATTCATCAGCACCAGAATCTTTTTTCCTTTTGCAATAGCATCGCGCAAACTTTGCGGTATTTTATTGGTGAGCGAATAATCTATTTTTCCTTCATCGGTTATATCGTCATTGAGATAATCGTATTGAAATCGTGTGGCAGCAACGCAGGTCTTCGTTGCTTTCATCACATCAACATCGGCTTCATCGAGTGTGCTCATATAGACGTTGCGCGGATTCGAGTGCTTGACTTCGAGATTGCCCACGCCGCAGCACATATCCCAGACAATATATTCGCGCTGCCAGTTTTTGCCGAGCGTTTCGGTGAGCTTGTCGTACGCCTTATCCACGACATTGAGCGGCGTATAGTATGCGCCTTTGAACGACCGCTCATCGAGCGGAATGAGGCTGTCGCGCCGCTCTAATAAATAATTGCGATACTCAGCCTTCGGCGGTCTGTGATATATCGCCCAAAATTGTCGGTAGCCTTCTCTCGAACCAAGTTCATAGAGTTTGCCTCCGAGCGAAAAGACAGGAGAGAGACCTTTATGAAGCAATTGCGCCGGCAAATCGTCATGCGTAGCCACTGTGCCATCGCTCATGACATCGGCAAAAAAGAGCAGCGCGTAATCATCATTACTTACTCCATTAATCTCGCGTCCGATCATCTCCACCCATTTATCGAAGACCTGCTTTAAGTTATCCGGCGTGATCTGAATGCGAATGATCTCGCCTTTTGCGATCGCATCCTTGAAGGTCCTGATAAACTCTTCTTCCTGCGTTTCGATCTTGAAGGATACAAAGTGTGTACCGATATATTGCGATACAGCATCCAACGCTTCCTGTGTATATCCGCTTGCGCTCTTGCCCCACTTGATCGTCTTTTTTGCAAGAAAGGGAATCACGTCCTCGCTTTTCATGATAGCGGCTTTTTGCGTATCAACGACTGCGAGAAATGGAGGGACATACTCGCCTGCGTTCAATGCCTGCTGAACATAATGCAAAAGTTACGTGAACATCGCATACGTGGACTTCATGTATCCGATCTTCGCCTCAAACCATATTTCCTTGGTCTGAATATCGACAAGATTTTTCGAATATCCTTTCAAGCCAAGTGCCTTGATGTAAATATCCTTTACATCTTCCTCGGTCTTTGCTTGCTTGAGTTTTTCGAATAGGTTCATTACATGTTTAGGGAAATGTTGAGAATGTGAACAAGGAAAGATATAGAGAAAATTCTACTCCCGCTCATTCCGATTGCTTAGGCGGATCATCTTGGATTGCTCCGCTGAGGTGTGGGAGAAGTAGTGTCCGCCACTTCCGTCGCCGCGGGCTACGAAGAATAGTTTGTCGTGATGTGCTGGGTTGAGGGCGGCGATGATGGCGGGTTTGCCTGGATTGCAGATCGGTCCGGGAGGAAGCCCGACATTAAAATATGTGTTGTAGGGATTTGGCTTTAGCAAATCATTATGGGTAATCGGTCGTGAAAGACCGAGTCCGTACTGCACAGTCGGATCAGCATCGAGCTTCATGCCGATCTTTAGGCGATTGGAATATACTCCGGCAATCGTATCGCGTTCAACGGCAAGTCTGGCTTCGGCTTCAACGATTGAAGCGAGTGTCATGAGTTGATGTAGTGATAAATTTTGAGTCGTCGTTCGTCGGGAATTTAGACCGACTGCCAACGCCGTTTCCTTCCACTTTCCGACCATCCGTTTTACTAATTCCTGCGGAGTCATCATCAAATAAAATCTGTACGTATCCGGAAATAAATATCCTTCTGCGGTTTTCGCCTCACGTGGAATTCCTAAAGAGTGGATGAATGCGGTATCATGTGCTGTCTTGATGAAGAGAGCGGAATCGAGTCCGAGTTTTTCTTTTGCGATGGAAGCAATTCGTCTGATATTACTTCCTTCAGGAAAAGTCGCCTCGAAGAGAATCGCAAATTCAGAGCCAACTAATCTCGTAATAATTTCTGTATTTGAAAGCCCGCCTGTGATTTGAAAACTACCAGGTTGCAGTTTCGAACCAGTGCCAAGGAATCGCGCTGCTAAGCGGAATAAAAATTTCGATCGGATAAGATCATGCTTGGCAAGAGAGTCGGTCACACTCGATACCGAAGCCCCTCTCGGAACATTGATGTATTCAGTCGCTTGCTTTGAACCCGAGTTTTTTAGAAAAAAAATCAGATAGACACCGGTTACAAGGAGGACTGAAAAAATCGCTATATATTGAAAAAGTCTTTTCATTTTGTCTGACGTGCCTTAGGAAAGAGAAAAGGCTTCTCGAAAAATTTGTAGAAGTAGTAAATCGGTACTAACGACACAAGCATAAAGAAAAGCCGAATTATCAGAAACCCGAACGCATTTTCTTGTGAGGGAAAGAAGTGTGCAACAATCCAACCGAATTGAGAATGGATCAGATAAAATGAATAGCTAACGATGCCAAGCTGAATGAATGGCTTCGCCAGTTTTCGCTGCGAGGCGTGCCGAATAACTCCGATACTTGGAAGAATTACAGCCGCTATAAGTAACGCGAATGAGAGACCGAATAGTGGGTCGGTCATAGCCCACGTAAGTTGAGAGAACGTCGTGCCGATTGCAATTGCGAAGGCAATAATACTTCCAATGAATAAAAGAGTACGCTTCTCCTTAAATGGGTGATTGGCTTTGTTTGCAGAATAATACCGAGCAAATACTTCGGCAAGGTATGCGCCAACCAACCACTCAGCCATCCGAGCAGGAAGAATACCCATTGGGACGTACGGTCCCGTTGCCGCGACGGAGATAAGACCAGCACCCATAGCATAAACAGCGACAAAACGCCACACGATGCACAGATTAATAAGTGCGATGACGGATTTTCCAATACCGAATTTCTTGAAGGAATTCAAGAACAACGGATACGCAAGGTAGAGCTGAAACTCCAGAGAGAGCGACCAGAACACACTTGCAATAGAATAAAATTGGCTATCAATAAATCCGTGCAACATCGTTAAGTGAGAGGCTACATCCCACATTGTTGGGATGCCGAAGTGTTCTTCCACATGAAACTGCGGATAAAAACTTACGAGCTTAATAATCGCAGCTGTTCCGATTACTGCGACAAAGTACGCAGGATAGAGTCTGCGAATTCGGCGGGAGAAAAACGGTTTTGCCTCGAACGTGTAATTTCCTTGTGCATATTTTTTTCGGGCATAAGGGAGGTGAATACAAAAGCCAGAGAGCACGAGAAAAAGAGAGACGCCAAGATATCCCCAACGCAGTGGAGAAATCAGATAGGTGAATAACTCGATGTGGGTTGATTGAGGTACAAGTCCGTTCGATGGAAATGCATACGCGCCGTCATGTCCCCAGATGTGGTAGAGTGCTACACTGAGGGCGGCAAGTCCTCGGAAAATATCAATAGAATCCAGCCGGAGTTTTGGCCCCGCCACTGGTGGCGAACTGACTGATCGGAGCTTATCCATCAGTGCCCGAATGAACGTAGGAAAAATTAATGATTTTTTGCTGGCTCAAGTTTGACCGGACCTACTTGCTTCTTCAGCTTGTCAATCACTTCGCTTCGTTTTAATCCGAGTTTCGCTTGAAAGAGAGTTACCTTGAATGTAGGACGAATCGAAGAGCTTGTCGTATTCGAATGAAACTTATCTGAGTGCTTCCAACCTGTATCGCGCAGAAGTTCTTGCACCATCGCAACTTGAAGCCGTGATAATGGCGTCGAGATACGAATTGATGGTTCTTCGGAGCCTGGTACAAGTTCTTTATCTTTCGAGACCATTCTCATATTGTAATCTTCCTATTATGTTAAATATGTGTAAGAGAATTCAGCGCGCCCCATGGTCGGTAGCTGAGGGGTGTAGAACCCATCTTCGCGGTTGAAAGTGCCTTTTTTCGTAGCTTTGTAAACTATGGATAAGGGATATGCAACAAGGGTCGCGGTACTGGTCATTTTGTGGTGCCCTGCCCAAATTCTCGCTCAAAAGCCTCAATTGGGGGAAATTTGCTTGCGGAATATTACTTATCTTAGTTCGAATTTCGATTCTTTGAACAGGGCTTTTCATAAGAAAGGCTTCAACATTAGCCCTGGAAATCGGGAGCCCATAGGTATTTTTCGTAACCAGATTGTACTTTCTGATGGATCTGGTTTGATTCTCGAAACAACCAGTTCGCACGATCCCACCGACTGGAGAAATTTTATGCTTCGAGGTTTAGGAAATATTATTTCGGGTATGACATTTGAGGTCGGAAATATTGATACGCTTTATTATTACTTAATAAATTCTGGGGTAGCAGTTACGACTCCTCAGAAAATTATCAACATAAATACATCCAACACGACTTCCAAATATTATTTTGCACTTGACTCATGCTTCCCTCTTGATGTCATTTTTATGCAGAAAGACTCATCCAATAACAATCCGATTGCGAATGATTCATTAAAATATCATCCGAATCATGTATTTCGGATTGATTGGGTACTCCTTTCTGCTTCACTTGAAAATGAAATTCGATTGCGACAATTATTCCAAGTTATTGGCGCATTAAAATTACATGAGGGCTGCTGTGATTTTTGGCGCGTGGGACCGAGCGATGACTTTTGTTTTTTCCGATTCGAACCCGTACCCGCGAGGGCAAAGGGTGCAACGCAGTGGCTATCAATAGAAGCTGAGAATATCTACTTCGCGTATTAGGCAGGCATTTCTATTTCCATTTGCCAGCAGACTCGTCGTAATTTTTGAACATCATTGATTCGACGGGTTTGATCGTCCGAGCATTGTATTTCGCATTCGATTTCGTTGAATATGGATTGATGCAATCCCCTGCTACTTCAAAATAGATTAGCTGACCAATTGGCATCCCTGCATAAATTCTGACTGGTTGAGTAACAGAAATTTCTAACGTCCAGGTATTACAAAAACCTACATCGCCCTTACCTGCGGTTGCATGAATATCTATTCCAAGCCTGCCAACGCTGGACTTGCCTTCGAGAAAAGGCACATGGCGATGAGTCTCGGTATATTCTTGAGTCACGCCGAGATAGAGTTTGTCCTTCTGCAATACAAACCCTTCGGATGGTATGGTGAAATATTCGATACCGTTATGCGCGCGCGCATCAAGGACATCCGCTGAGTAAACAGCAAGTGTTTCGCCTAAGTGAACATCATAACTATTCGAGCCTAAGCAATCAATGCGATACGGTTCGATGACAATCGTTTTGGCTTCAATCTCGCGGAGAATATCTTTATCGGTTAATATCATAGTTACAAAAATAACTCTTGTTGAGGCGAAGAATTATTTTTTTAGCATTTCTCTAGTATTACGGCTGAGGACAGAGAGCATATCTCTGCATCAACCAAACCTATTTTTCGATGATGATTGAACCAGTGGTAGAGTACTCCAAACTTCGGAGTCGGTAAAAATATTGCCCCGTTGGAATATCGTCAATGGTAAACCTTGCAACGTGTTTGCCACGCGATTGCGGAGTGGAGACGATGCTCTTCACATTTCTTCCGAGCTTATCAAAGAGATCGAGATGCACCATTGCCGTTAAACCAATCTCATACTCAATCACACCGTTTGATGAAAGCGGATTTGGTGTAATTCGAGTAACGCCGTAATTTCCTTTGAAGGCGATCGCGGTGCGATAATTTCCGCAATCAGTAACGACGAATTCCCCGCTTGAACTTAGGATGCTTGCCGAATTTTGCGGATCGCTGCTACGAATGAAAATACGTGTCGAATCCTCTGGTCCCAGCAGTGCTTCGGCATAGAGTATAAAGAATCTACCCGCCGTCGGAATAATATGGTTGCCTTTGCCGGAAACTCTGATCACACTATCATGAGCTAAACGAGAGAATGCGAGTTTGAACCCGTCAGAAAGAGTGCCACGGGTCTCAATCGTATCATGAAAAAATACCACCGTCGGATCGTACTGAATTTCTACGACGAAGCTATCCAAATTAAATAGAGGTAGGTCTGCCCCGCTTATGCTAATAGGAAGTGATACCAAATCGCCAACGCGAGCTTGAACACTTGGTATAGCATAATCTACTTGTGGTACTCCCAACGGATCAAAAGATCCGATTCCGGAAATCGGAATCAGCGCGTTTTTTTCTGGTGCATCAGCACTGATTGTGATAGAATCAATCGAAGCAATAGCGCGGGATGGGGAAAAACTGACTTTAGCGGGAATCGAATCAAACGGGGGCACTTCAAATACACCAGAGGTCGAAATAGAAAATTCAGGTTTGTTCACCGATACCTGTGTGAGAGCCAACGGGTAGCCTCCACTATTAATAATCTCGAGATTAGCACTCATGGTTTTTCCTAAACCGACGGCGCCAAAATCTATTGAGGAGGGATTGGTCTTGAGATGCGCTTCAATTCCTTCGCCTCGAATCGGCAAAGAGGCAATACCATTATTCACCGTAAAGAAATACACGGTAGAAGTATCAAATTCCTCAGCATCGGGAGAGTACGTAATGGTGTAGGTTCGGCTTTGTGAGTGGAAAATAATTGCCGAACCACTTGGACTACGGAATTTTCCGCCCAATAGAATTTTCGTAATCGTAATATCGGTCGGCAATGTATTGGTTACCTCAACGGAGATGGATGAGTCATGCGAGACTCGAACTTTACCAAAATCCAGTAGCGATGTTGGAAATTGAAGCCCGGGTTGAATGCCACGAGCTGAAAGAATTATTGTATCTTGGTGAGAACCCCATCTGAAAATAATTGTCGAAGTATCAAGTCCCAGTTTCTTGGGTGCAAATCTAATCGAATCAACGACGAGTGCCAACCCATTGATGGTCTGCGTATCCACAATTTTCACAAAATCTGGGGATGGTTGAATGATCGTCCGAAGGAGCGCAGGATATGTCCCCTTGTTGCTAATGAATAACGGCAGAGCTTTTGTGCTATTGATCAGGACATCACCAAAGTCAAGCCGGTGAGGCTTAATCACGAGACTATCGAATCCGGCAATTCCTCGAAGCGTTACGATTCGTCGGTGGTCGCCAGAAGTAATTGTATCGGCATACGCGAACGATCCGATTTTAGTTGGAGCGAATTCAAAACAGAGTTGAACGGCGTGTGCACTGCTACTGGTATCTGGTAACGATGCACGTGATACATCGCTAAGTCTAAACGGAGACGAAGGTTCACTAATAGCATTCGTACTTATCGGGATTCCTACGCAACTGGCGTTCGAGAGCCTCAGGCATAACGAGTCCGAACTTCCGACCTTGATAATTCCGAAATCAAGAACCGTGTCGGAGAGAGTAATTTCTGCCGGAGGTCCGCCGATGCCGTGCAATGCAATCACGGTAGTATCATTACACGGACCAACAACAATCTCACGCAATGCCCAGAACTCACCGGTATCTTTCGGAGTGAAGCCAGCTGTCAGTTGAATCAATGAGCCATGTGGGATCGGCTCGCCCTTCCGACTCACAATGCTGAACAACGGCCTCCCTTTAAGCATCGTATCTATTGCAATCGAGACATCGCCATAGCCTTGGTTACTGAGATCAATATCTTGAATCGCTGTAGTCCCCGGGCAGACAGTTCCGAACTCAACGTACGGGTGACTCCAATTCACCTTTGCATGTTCGCGAACGCCCCGCACCTCGAAACGCGTAACATAACATCCGTTATCGAAAAGTGTGACGAAAGATTGCTCAAGAATTCCCAATGTTCTGGGGCTGAATTGTATGATGAGATTTTGCGAGCTATTATCAGGTAGCGTAAATGGCAGTGCGGGAAAAACAACTGAAAAATTTTGGGAGCCACTGAGTTGAAACTGCGAAATGGTGATGTCTTTGCCAACATGATTGGTGATGCGAATACTTTTTGCTTGTGCAAACGTATCGCAGCCATTTCCAAAATCAAGCACAGAATCGCTGATTGAAATATCCCCTACACCGAGCAGTCCGTGCAATTGTAGAGTCGCTTCACCGCACGGAGATAGTGGAAGGTGCACTGCCACGTTGTAACTGCCAGGAATTTTTGGCAAGAATCGCAAAGCGATATGCGCCGAGTCTCCCGGATTAAGTTGAATTGGCAGCGATCCGCCATGCAAAGAAAAAATGCTGTCAATGGAAAAATTTGGTTTCCCAAGTGTCACGACTCTTCCACTTCGATTTACAAATGTAATAACTGAATCATGCGCACTGCAACTCGCCCCGAAATCGTAGAAATTATTATCAGCAGATACATCAGGTCCGAGCACCGTGATGGAGATCGGTACGATTGTATCAATTCCGCAATTTAGTTGATCTTGAAAATGTAAGTTGGTTTCAAAAAGACCACACTCCGTTGTTGTGAACCGAATTCTTATTGCCAATGATGAGTCGGGCTTTATCACTGCAATTCCCGATTTTGGATTGAGCAATTGATACCCGAGTCCACCCTCTAATCCTAACGGTGGGTTCATTGTCAATACTGAACTTCCGGTATTCTTTAAGAGTATGACGGTATCAAGCGTTATTGATGCGGGTGGCAGATGGATGCTGGGGAAAGTAATGTGAGAAGGCATAGAGTATGCTGCGACGATTCTCTTCCCAAGGAAAGTCATAGTTGAAATCTGCGAGCACTCAGCAAACCGTGCTCGTAATACTGTATTTATAGGTCCAGGTGTCGAACTTGTCACAGTAAATTTTATTTCCTGCTCAGCTCCGGGGATGATAACGCATGGTAGCACCGGACTCGTAATTGTGATGCCGGCTGGCGACGAGAAATCTAAAGAAGTTAGTGTAACAGATTTTGTCCCAGTGTTTTTCAGGTATGTATGACTTTGCAAGGGAAGATCACACGGAAGTAAGTCTCGTTGGTTCACGCGGAGTTGGAAGACAGGGTCATCGAAGGCAATGCCGATTCGATCATAACGTAATTCAACTGGAATGCGAATATTTCCTCCGCAGATTGTTGACGTAGTAATCACGAGCGTGTCTCGATAAAGTCCTGGGGTTTTTACATTCGCAGTGATTCGGATGTCCACATTCTTTGTTGAGTCTGGGGGCAGGACAAACACCGTCGTTGTGGGGCTGAAAATCTTCCCATACAGAAATGCTGCAGGGTCAATATGTACTTGTTGGGCGCCACGATTGTACATGTGAATTGTAGCAACAGCTTGTGAGTCGCAAATCAGGTCGGGGAATGTGAAGCTCTTCTCACGCGAGGCGAGCATATACGCAGATGTCGCACCGACAATCGGCGATGTCGAAGCGGTGAGTGTAGCACTCGAAATTAATATCCCATCACTTCCTTTGAATGAAAAATCATGAATTGTTTTATTGGCTGGGTCGTCATCAAAACTGTAGTACGCCTTCAATCCACCTTCGGTACCGCTCAATGTCTGATTCCAGGAAGAAAGAATATCATTCACGCTTCGTTGCAGACTCCAGATACGAACTTCATCTATGTTTCCTGTGAACGTTGCACCGGTAATTCCGCTATGTCCAATAAGTACGGAGTCGGTAAATGCGATTAATTTAGTCGCCGTGGTTTTGACAGCGATTTTAAGAATACCATTAATATACACGCGGATGCTATCATTCGGCATAAATGTGACCGCGTAGTGTTGCCAGTTCTGGATATCAGGGATGACGCCTGCGCTGATATTTTTTATCCCATTATCCAGACGCAATGAAATCACAAGCGAGTCGCCCCCACCAAAACCAATACGGAATGCGCCGGTATCGCCTTGAATGACTTGCTCAATAAGCGCGGAGTTCCGAACGAATGCAGTTGATTGTGCCCACATCTCAATCGTGAACGGTCCTGGCAACGTGATCGCTTTGCTATTGGGTATGACTGCATACGCACTCGCATCGGAATTAAAAAGCATGTTTGGCTCGCAGGACTGTCCATGCACTGTGCTTAATAACACTGTGCAAAAGAGAAGCAAGCAATATGTGATGAATTTACTCACTTATTCAAATCACGCTCAATAGTTACCCGAACGGTTCGTGAAAGAAAACGCCCCTCAGCATTGGAGTTATCAAAGAGAATATCTTTTGCTCCACGAGCCTGTAAACTCATCGTCGGTGCAGATTTCCCGAGCTTACGCAACCGTGCTGAGAGTTTTTGCGAAGCACTGGTGGCTCGGTCGAATGAAAGATGTTCATTGTAATTGGCATCGCCGGTAATATCAGTATGGCCGATAAGTGAGACGCGCGCATCAGGTGTGATCGCAGATGCAATGCGGTCAAATATATCGTCGGATACAGAGCCAAGAGCCGAAGCCGAGCTATAATCAAAAAGCAAGAGATGGTAACGTTCAAGACTCTTATCGGCAGTGGAGTCATTCACGTGTTGCGTTTTATTATGGATTTCTTTTTTTACACGAATGACGCCGCTAGTCGTTGCAGTCTGCCCTAATGAATCAACGAGGTCACTCTGCCACGTTACCGAATCATTTCCTTCTGTCATTTCACTTTCGGCTATGTTCCAATTGAGTTCACCATTCGATGAGCCAGAGAGTGCATCAAGTGTCTTGATAATTTTTCCAGATTGTTTAATAGTAATTGTTTGACTTCTGATTCCGGCATCAGCCGTAATGTTCGAGATAAAACTAATTTCTGGCGGAGTCGCAATGCGTTGAAGTTTATGCGTTTCGAGAGGTTCGAGTAATGATACGGAGTTCGTTGAGATTTCGATGCGCCTGTTCTCTGCCTGACCAGTTGCTACGTTATCATCTGATGGTTGTTCAGGGAGTGCGCGTGACTTCATTTTTATTCTCGACGGAGCAATACCCCAAACATCTTGCAAGTATTTCGACGTATGTTCGGCGCGAAGAAATGCAATGTCCGTTACCGATGATGAATCGCCTGATGAATGCAGACTACGTGTACCAGTAATCGTAATCTTCGTCGTAGGCTTGGCACGCAAACGAGAGCCGAGGATATTTAGCACGTCGTGATGTATGCCGAGTGCATCCGATTTGTAAAGCAAAGTCTCGTTAAATGATCGTGATTCTTGCTCGCTTGAGTAGAGATGATACCGACTCGGAATTTCTGAACTGCCATCATCAAAAAATAAATAATTTAGGGTCGGCGCAAGATCAGTCACGCGGACATTTTCAATCGAGACAACTGGCTCCGCAACTTCCTCGCCTGTTTCCGTCACGCCAACGGCTTTCATCGAGACTCGGAGAATGCTTTTCGGTGGCTGTGAAATTTCCTTTTTTGCTTCAACAAGTATTGGAGGCGGTAGTGGCTCGATGCGTGGCTTTGGTTCGATCATCGGAGGATTTGACGGCAGACTATACATCATCGTAACTGCACCACCGATTGTCCACGTTCTGAAATTCCATCCGTTCGTTGATGTAATTGGATTGAGGGGAATGCTCGCTCGGACTTGCGGCGTGACTTCGATTGTTGGAGAAAGCGATAAGCTATAGCCTGAAGAAAAATCAATCGCCACAAGAATTTTATTCGCATCGAATGTGCCATCATTGACTGCATGAGTCGAGAGATTGTTGTCGCGATACACTATTGATGACGTGAGTAATTTTTCCGTTTCGTTGTAACTATGACGCGTTAGTAGTGATACGCTGCCACCGATACCAATGTGAAAGCGACTCAAGGGCTTGAAGGCAGCTAATAACGAAAGCGAAACAGCCTGAACACTTGTCGTAAAATTCCTCTGCCGAGAAATGGGGATGGTATCGAAAGTATTGAGATCGCGGGCATGTTCGATGTTGAACGGTATTGTTGTGAAGGCAGAGGAAATATCATAGTATCCAAGCGTTGGCATCAGTGAAAATAAATCAGATAGAGGAACATCAGCCGCAGCGAAGAATGAGGAGCCTGTGGCATGACCTTGACGATAGACTCCGCAAAGAATGCTTCCAGCGAACGATTCGATGTTGGTGCTTGAGATATTATCTCCGAATCCGAAGCCTATGCCAACTCTAACAGGTTGATGAATTTCTTGAGCCGAAGCTTGCGCAGAAAATCCGAGTAGGAGAGCAATCGAAATGCAGAGCAAACCCAAATACTTTGGGTGCAGATACGCCCGGAGCAATCGAACTCTGGTGATGTGCATTGTTGCCTTGTGTTTCATAAGCCAATCCTATGGCATCCTCCTCTAATGTAAGGATTCAGGACAGAAGAAAGTTCATAAACGAAAAGAGGGGCATTAGCCCCTCTTTGTAATTCGTAACGGTGTCTTTATTTCTGTTCCTCGTCATGTGATTTTGAGACGTTTCGCTTGACCGAAACCGAACCAGGTTTTGTCTCCGAGGTAATCGGTGTCTGCGTTGCAGTAGCCGAATGCAGATTACCGACAGTCTGGATTGTCTTCGCTGGAGCCGTCAGATGTGTTGCCGGTTTATCCTGTGCTTGTTGCACTTGCTCAGTCGGTAGAGTATTCGTTGTTGGTGCAACGGATTCTACAGGAGTAACGACAATCGGTGCAACTTGCTTCGGAGCAACGCTTGCGTTGTTACTGAAGATATACTGCGAGCCGAGTACGCCGAAAAGTAATCCCGCCGTAAGCGAGACGATCGGACGACGAAGCACCGAGAAGATGTTCTGCAACCTGCTCGGAGCAATGATTGCGGCTTCGACTTCTTTTTCTTTTAAGGAAGAAGGAAGCATTGCTCCGCCAAGTCCGAGTGCGGTTAGTGTCTTCGTCCTGATGAAGGTCGGCGAACCGGACACATCTTTATCCTCGCGGACGGCTTTGAGGAGTTCAAGCTGTGAGCGGAATGCAAGACGCATATCTTCGCGAGCCGCGACGTTAATCAGGAAGTGTTGTTCCTGAGAGCTGTTCATCGCTCTGTCAAAGTATTGCTGTAATTGTTCTTCGTCTCTAATATTCATGATCGTACGTATAAAATTTATTTGGAGAAATAAGGCAATTTAATTGATCCGTCATCTTCTTCACCGAGTCCGAGCCAGCTTGCAATCAGCTTGCGGAGTCTGACACGTGCGCGGAAAGCTGAGGTCTTGATACTGGTTTCTGTTCTACCGAGGAGCACACTAATCTCGCCGTAACTGAATCCGGAATACTCATGTAATACAAACACTTCTCGTTGCTCGATTGGCAACTTTGCCAATGCTCTGGTGATCAGGCTTCTAATCTCTTCGTCATCGGTCTGTGCTTCCATCGTCACACTTGCCATCGAACCATTAAGTTCGACCTTGCCACGCGAACGAACCCATTCGTGGCGCAAGGCATTGACGCAGATGTTACGTGCTGAACGGAATAGGAGAGATTTGAATCTGCCAACGTAAATCTGCTTGGCACGCAATTCAAAGACCATCGTCCAAACCTCCTGAAATGAATCTTCAGCGATCCGCTCATCAGGGCACATTTTTCTGCAATAGTGCAGCAGGGGCGCTTCGAATTTAGCGTAAAGGGCAAGGAAGGCATCATCGCGCCCACCAATGAAATCGCGGACTAAAGCGAGATCCAACTTATCATCCACCGTCAGCGGAATAGCCGCAGGCTCAGCCTCTGGCAAAGGGGCAAATGCCTCCTCGCTCAAGGTCGGTTGGTCAACGGAATCGTATAAGTTTACTGTTTCTTCCACTGATTATCGCAATAAATCATTCTTTCCTACTAATAAAGTCAACTGAGGTGCCATTTCGTTACACAAAAACTTAAACAAAATTGTGGAACTTCCGTTTTTGAGCTGTTTTGGGGGATTGAATTTCAAGATTTAACCGTGAACCGGTAACAAGACTATTTTTCCGAAGCACTGTAAATGACTAGTACCAACCAAATCAGCCCCAACCTAAGCAGATAAACTTAGTACCACTAACGATTGAAATTGGTTCGCGTTTCAAATGACTGAAACGGGAGCGCCACCAAATCCTCACCAACTTAAAATAGAGTCCCGATTGGGAGGTGTGTCACATCTGTAACGACTGGTGTGTCATTAAAGGTATGCAATCCGATCGGCATAAAAGTTTGTCACAAGGGTTGGTTAGTATTCGACTGTAAGTTTTTTTTTTTGATATTTGTACGTGAGGGCTTCAACATGAAAATTGCGAGAGTATTATTTTTCAGCTTCGTCTGTTTTTTTGCTTCGTCGGCGTTTGGTGTTACTCGTACGATTACGTTCAGCGGGTTTAGTTTTTCTCCAAGTTCGCTCAATTGCAACGTCGGCGATGTCATTAATTTTGTCGGCAGTTTTTCTGCTCATATTATCCAATCAACTTCCGTCCCCGCGGGTGCTGGAGCCTTCGGACCGACGAGTACAGGCGCATCATCCTTTTCCTACACCGTTACAGCTCCCGGAACCTACAACTACCAATGCAATATCCACGCGGCTATGGGAATGACTGGTAGTTTTACTGCCGCAGATGTCCCCGGTGTGAAAGCCATTACACTTTCTCCTACTACACTTAGCTTCGGAGACCTACGTGTTGGCAATTCAACTACAAAGACTGCTACGTTGAACTCGGTCGGACCCGACCTTGCGCTTACCATCAGCCAGAGTTCACTCAAAACCGGAGTAAATTTCTCTTCTTCACCGACAACGACGAATAGAGTGATCCCAGTCGGAGGTTCGGAGACTGAAACGATAACCTTCAAGCCAACAGAACGCGGATCGTTCACGGATGTGCTTACCATCTTCAATGATGCAACTGCCGCAGGCGATCAAAACAAAACAATTACGGTTACGGGGAGGGGAATTAACGGCGATTTTTCGGGACAGAATTTTATTGATTTCGGAAGAGTTAAAGTTGATTCTGTAAAACAATTAACGTACAACTTTACCAATTCAGGCGACGATCATCTCTTCATAACTTCAGCCGCGGTTAGTGGCACAGGATTCACCGTTGTTACCCCACCATCAGGGGACATCGCCGCTGGTGCCGCGGGTTCTATCGTGGTAAAATTTAATCCTTCTGCTAAGAAATCTTACACAGAAACACTGACGCTCACTGCACAAAATGGCGTCTTCATCCCGCCTATTCAACTCACTGGATTCACACCTGGACCAAGACTTACCGCGATCTCTCCAGTAAATTTGGGCGCTGTCTTGGTAGGATCTTTAGCGCAAGGGATTTTTGTCATCACCAATTCAGGCGACGATACACTCCATGTTACGACGCTCTCACTCACTCAAACTGCTACGAAGTTCACGTTGGCTAATAGCCAAGGATTTAAGCTACCACCAGGTGGAGTTGATACGTTGAAATTTAGTTATACCTCAGCAGGTGAAAGCATTGATACTGCATTGCTCAATATCAACTCGGACGATTTGGGATCTTCAGTACGAACATTCAAATTCATCGCTCGGAGTGCGCGACCAAAAATGGCAATCAATACAGTTGACACTGTAAACTTTGGCAATGTGAATCTCGGAAGCATTGGTTTCGCACCTCAGATTATTGCTGATACGGGATTTCTTGATCTCACAGTACAGCTTTCGGGATTCACACCTGATCAATTCGCATTACGAAACCCGCTCGCTACTATTCATGCACGAAGCTCGGCAACGGCATTACTCTCATTCATTCCGAATGCCGAAGGTCCGCTGAGTGGAATGGCAGTGGTAACCAGTAATGACATAAACAACAGCCTTGATACGCTCTACATGATGGGTACTGGTGTGAAATCACCTCTTGCTATGAGCGACACGATCATCTTCGCACCTGTGATACTGCCTGCTAAACGCGATACAATTCTCAATATTAAAAACACAAGTATCTTGAATGAAAAAATCTTTAGCTACAAATTCACCAGTGGTAGCGGATTTATTTTTACTGATACATCTACACATACGCTTACGGCAAATACTATTAGTACTTTCCGAATTCGATTTGCACCTGATAGTGCGAAATCCTACTCAGCAATACTAACGATTCGCAGTAACGACATCGCTCCGATCAGGAATATTATTCTTCTTGGTATTGCAGATACTGCGACAAAGGGAAGTCCGAAACTCTCCTCGACAGAAACATCCTTGGAATTCGGCACGTTGGATTCAGGGAAGAATCTCACGAAGACGCTAACGCTTACAAACACCGGTACTGCCTCGACTACGATAACAGGGTTGACGCTAAATTCGCTTTCACCATTTTCAAAAGGTAATGTGAATGCACCGTTCACTCTCATTGCTGGATCGGCGAAAGGAATTCCGATTACTTTCGCGCCACTCTCTGCGGGATCGTTTTTTGATTCCGTTTTTATTAATTCATCCGAAGGCACAAAAATAGTTGTGCCACTTCATGGCATCGGGACTGTGCCTATCATTAAGTCTGTGAAAAATATTCGGACTGGGGAGAATTATCATCTGACCGTCATTCCGAATCCCACGAAAGATAATTCTCTTATAGGATTCTCCGTCCCTAAAGCGGGTGTATATCACTTTATGCTCTACGACGCAAGCGGCAGACTCATTCGGAATGTGGCTCAATCGAATTATGAAGTCGGCGAGTTCTCTCTTCCGCTCGAAACCAAATCAATTCCGAGTGGCGAGTACACCTTCACCCTTAGTGTTGATGGCCAAAGAGCCACAGAGGTGAAGGTGATTGTTGTGAAGTAATCAGTTATCTATTGCTGAAGCCCGACGAATTAATCTCCTGAAGGTCAAATGAGCAACGACTTCTTCAGGAGATTACCGTGTCACTCCCTTTCGGTCGTTCCTCGAAACGACAAGTAAATAATTCAAACTCTACCGTTGCCTCTCAAGGGGTATGCGAACTATTCTCCCGATTTATCCGTATTTTTAGGTTGCCACTATGATGTGTTGATGTGTGACCAATTATGAAATGTACTACTGCGCAAACCTTGGTGTTTGCTTTACTTAGTTTGATGATCGTAAATGTTCGGCTTGTTCGTGCCGATGACGACTACGACATGGGCTCTCCTATTTTGAAAGAGGTTTGGGTGGACCCTGTGCATGGCTTGGATATTCCAGGTCGTGGTGCAACGCGGGCAAAAGCTTATCGGACGGTCAAGAGTGCATGGGCAAGCATTCCTGCGAACGTTGAACTCACCAATAACGGTTTTGTCATCATGCTCGCCCCTGGCAAATACTATGACCCAGATAATGTCCCATCCGAACTCCAATCTGTTTGGGGTACCTCCGAGAACCCCGTAATCTTCCAGGCCGCCGACGATACTTCGTCGGTTGATTTCCCCGCTATCGACATCACCACCTGTCGGTATCTATATTTTCTTGGGATTAATTTTGCACATACCTCAGGAAGTTTCGGCGACTATGTCGCAAAGTTCAGGAAGTGCGATCATGTGTTGCTCCGTAATTGTAAATTTCTTGGCGCGGATTCGTTGTCCTCAGATACAGCAACTTCAGGAATTGTCGTGTATCAATGTCCGAATTTTTATGTCGAAAAATCGGAGGTCTCATTTATTGGCGGATCGGATATTATCAAACCATCCGGCAATGCAATTGATGTGTTTGCTTCGCAATATGGGCACATCAAGCAAAGCAGTATTCATGATTTTGCGTCGAACGGCGTCGTCCTCCGCGGAGGCTCAGCTTATTACACCATCGAAGAAAATACACTTTATTATGGTGGAGGATCTGCTGTATCCCTCTCGATACACGATACGCTCAGTGGGATTGATAACATGGTTATTCCGTGGGTCCACTACAATTCGTATGATGTGAAGTGTTACAACAATATCATTCACCACACGCTCGGTGCAGGATTTTATTGCGGCGGTGGATTCAACATTCTCTTTGCGTTTAATACTTTATATCAAACAGGTCTGCGAAGTTCTCTCCTCTACTTGACACAAGCGCGCCGAGGCAGAGCCGTTGATCCAGACATCGCGCAAGAGTATCTGGACTCAGGGGCTTGGGGCACAACGTATCGCGACCTCGGGGATGACTCATCGAGCGCTCCAATTCCGAACAAGAATATCTTTATTTACAATAATATCTTTGTGAATACATCGGACTCGACCACGTTGCACCCGCATCTCTTTATTTCGGGTCCGTATATGACGCCGTCAGTAAATGCTCAGTGCCCGCGTCCAGCATTGGCTGATGAAAATCTTCAGATACGTGGAAATATTATTTCCAATGGCTCACCACAAAAGCAGCTCGGGCTTAATTCCTCATCAGGATGTAGAGAGTCAAATCCAACTTGCTTCGAGGTAGAGCTTCGAACAGATAATTTGATAAATGCAGCCGAGCAGACTTTCGTCGGTGCAGATTTCGGAAATTTTAGACCCGAAAAAGGGAGCACCGTATTCACGATAGGTAAGGCAGTAAAAATTCCTAACTTTGATTGGACTTCAATTCCTACTTCTGATCACATCGAGCCTGCGGGGAATGATACGAATGCGATTCCCATGGATCTCGATAGCAACAAACGGAAGATTGACCAACCAATAGCCGGCGCCTATGTGATCTCGACTTCTTCCGTTGCCGGAGAAGCAATTCAAAACCTCGAGTTGAAATGTTTTCCGAACCCCACAAATGATGAAGCATTTACTTTATTTCATCTTAACGAGAGATCGCGCGTATCGGTTGAACTCTTCAACTCGCTCGGAGAAAAAATCGAGGGTGGTTTTATTTCCACACTCGATGCTGGAGATCATGAGTTTACTTTTCACTTGAAAACCCAAGAGTCAGGAATATATTTCTGTCGTATCTCAACCCCGGGGATTGTGCAGACAAAGCGCATTATTTTGATTCATTAATCCCTAAGAACAGAGCGGTTGAAACGAAACATTACTTGCACCGTCAAATATATCCTACCGATGCAAATACGATTAGTTATTTTTTCTTTTCTCTTCACGATTTTGGTTGCAGTGCCTGCATTCTCACAAATCTATCATGGACAATCCGTTTCGCATGTCTCCCTCGTGAGCGGCGCGATCAATCCTGGTAAGGGTTTTACGCTCGGCATTCACGTGCAGCTCGAACCTGGCTGGCATGTTTACTGGAAAAACCCAGGTGACGCGGGGTTGGCTATAAGTGCGGAGTTAGTTGATCAAAACGGATATACCGCTGGCGAGTTGAAATTTCCGACGCCTCACAAATTTGTCACAAGCGGTGAAGTACTCTACGGCTACGATTCCGATGTTGTATTCTTGCTTCCGATTCGCTCGCCAAAAGACCAAAATATTTCTCCGCATTTCGGCGTAAAAATAAATTGGCTTGCCTGCAAAGAAGTTTGTCTGCCAGGTTCAGCAATACTCGTATTGAACGCTGACTCTGTAAGTGCAAATGATAAGAAAGAGAATCAGCGAATTCTCGATCGGTGGACAGCACGATTGCCCCAGCCCGGCGAAGGATTCAATTTGAATAAGGCGGGCGTGGTTATCAATCAAAAGGGCGAAAACATTTCGGTGTTCATCAAATTTCTTGAGATGACACCAGGTACGGTCACAGATTTTTTCCCTGATATCATTGACGGATATGTCACAGACTACTCCAAAGTTCATGTTGACGAGAATGGCATCAGCCTGACCCTTACACCGGAATCCAACACATCAAAACTGACAGTAATCGGCGGGGTAGCCGTCATCGGCACTACCGGTTACGAGGTTCGCTTTCCTGTCAATCCATAGTCGGGCGCTACTCCGATACTTCGGAAAAGTTAATATCTTCATTTGTTAAGGACTTTTACCGTAATTTTGCCCGTTATGTTAGGTAAAATCACTGCTTGAAAAAGGTTAAACCGAAAAAATTACCAAAACCCGAGACCACGAAGACTTCCCGAAAGAAGCCATCGAAGGATTCTGCTAAACCAAAAACTAAAGCATCGAAGCAGGCTTCGACTCCCCGACTTGTCACTACAAAACCTGTAGCTTCACCCGCTCCAAAAGCTGTCACACCTCCAATTCCCGTCACCGAGCCTTCAAAGAAAGTAACCGACGGCAAAGAACGACAATTAGAGGACAAAGCTCTGGTTCGCAGAGCACGAGGTGGTGAACAGCGTGCGTACTCAGAATTAGTCAAAAGACATAAGCGAGGAATTGAACGACTCATCAGACCGATAACCCGTACCGCAACGACTGATGAAATCGAGGACCTCGTACAAGAAGCATTCACCAAAGCATTTCTGCATCTCAATTCCTATTCTGAAGAATACGCATTCTCTACATGGCTCTATCGTATCGCGACCAATCATGCGATTGATCATTTGCGTCGGAAAAAACTTTCGATGTTCTCCATCAGCGCACCGCAAGGCGGCGGTGATAGATCGGATGATGAGTCAAAGGATTTTGAGATCGTTGATAATTCGTGGGTACCTGAACAACTGATGCTCTCGGATGAGCGCTCGCGCATTATCGAAGAAGCAATCGAACAACTTCCTGAGAACTATAAAAAAATTATCAAGCTCCGTCACAACGATGATATGGAGTATGATGAAATTGCAAAGGTTCTGAATCTTCCGATGGGTACAGTGAAAGTACACTTGCATCGCGCCCGTGCCGCACTCGGTAAGATGTTGGAAGGGAAGGTTTAGTTGACTACATCTTCTCCTACTTCACCTAAAGAAAGAAATGCGATTCGGTGGATATTGTTTTTTGTGATCGCTACTCGTGTCCTGCTCCTCTTTCGCTCCGAAGAACGGATTTATGCTCGCCCTTATCTTGAGGATTCATTCTATCTTTTTAATTGTGCCGAGCATCTCGCTCATGGAGATGGATTTACTTGCGATGGAATCCATCCTACAAATGGAGTACAACCACTAATCGTCGTTCTCTACACTCCGCTCTTTCTCATTGCTGGTGCTGATAAAGTTCTTGCACTCCGACTCGGTTTTATTTTGATCGCAATTTGCGATTGCCTGTGTATTATTCTCCTCTACAAAACGATGAGAATTCTGCAACGAAAGCCGGAGGAAAATCTCCCAATCTGGAAATCACCACCAATTATTGTTGCATCACTTTGGGCGATGCTCTATCCAATAATAGGTTACACTGCAACTGGAATGGAGACAGGTTTATACTCTCTACTACTTTTGGCATCGTTTTTCAAATATGTTCAATTGCAGATCCAACGAGAAAAAAGTGGGACTCTGCCACTCGGAAGATTGATAACATTCGGAATAATTTTAGGGCTTGCAGTATTAGCCCGAGTTGACGCTGTATTTCTTGTAGGTGCAATCGCAATCTACGAAATCTCGAGAGACAAACAAAAAGGAATACGAACTGCTGGCATCATTTCAGCTACTTCGCTCTTGATCTCAAGTCCTTGGTGGATTTACAACTATACTACTTTCGGAAGTTTTATGCCACAAAGCGGCATATCTGAATCACTACAGACTGGAGTTCTTGCCGAGAATCTCCGACGTGGTGCAATAGTCATTGGAGATTTGATGAGTGTATTCATTTACCTGCCGAGCTACGATCTTCCGACGTGGATTTTCTACGGTTGGCTAATTACTTTAGGGTTGTTCTCCGTTTGGATAGTAAGGCGATTATCACTTCGCAAATATTTTTCCGATCGTTATCGCACCAATTCCTTCACTCCATTTATTTTTTTCTGCTTCGAACTTGTTATCTATTATATTTTCTTCTTCAGTGCTCCGCATTTTTTGCCTCGGTATTTTCATCCATTGAAAATTATTTGGCTGATGCTCTTTGCATCTATCTGTCCACCGCTTATCGAGCGGAGTAAGAAATTTATTTCGCGTCACAAAATTTTTGGATCAACTATACTTGGCCTAAGCTTTTGCTGTGCTTTTGGCTTCAGCGCATGGCTCTATGTCTATAATTTCATCGTAATCCCCTATCCCGATTTTTATCAAACAGGAAAATTTGCGCTCAATCATCCAAATGAGCGAATCGGCATGGAACAAGCTGGCACTGCGGGATTTATGGCTCCGAATATTGTCAACCTCGATGGAAAAGTAAATTTCGATGCGCTTAAAGCCCGCCTCGGCGGTGATATAGGTCGCTACATCGAAGACGAACACCTCGACTACATTGCCGACAATCACCCATTAGCTGACCCGATGCTTGCATCTGCTGCGAAGCACGGAGGGAAGTTTGTCGCGGTTGATTCATTCGGACTAATTATTCTCTATAAACGAGTTAAGTAGAATTTTTGCACTCACACATTTTTCACAGCAATGAAAAAATCGCCAATCATCTTAGATGCTCCGCCACCAGAGATGGAGTTTGAAGGATTTTCCAAACGTACGTTTCATTTTCTCCATGGGCTAAAGAAAAATAACAATAAAGAGTGGTTCGAGGCGCACCGAAATACCTACGACGATGATCTTCGCGAGCCATCGAAGCATCTTGTCGGCGCAATGAGCAAATTGCTTTTTGATGAGGATCTTCCACTCACAGCTGATCCGAAGAAGTCCCTCTTTCGGATAAATCGAGACATTCGTTTTTCAAAAGATAAGTCGCCGTACAAAACTCACATCGGC
Organism: bacterium; assembly: GCA_037143335.1. Lineage (GTDB taxonomy): Bacteria > Bacteroidota > Ignavibacteria > Palsa-1295 > Palsa-1295 > PALSA-1296. Next base: position 24,852 of record JBAWZA010000018.1, read on the forward strand.
ATTGTATTCCCAATGAAGGGGATGAAAGAAGACGAGTGGACAGGCATGTACCTCGGCTTCGAACCAGAGGGGAAGAATGATATGAAGGTTTATGTTGGTGGTGGCTGTTATATGCCATCGGCACCATTCCTAAAACGCATTCGAAAAAAAATTGACACTGAGTATATTCAGCTCGAAAAATTAGTCGCCGATAAATCATTCCGCAAAATCTATCCCGAAGGGATCACCGATGAGACAGGTTCGCTTAAGCGTATGCCGAAAGGGTACGATGAAGGTCATCCCGCGAGTAGATGGTTGAAGATGAAAAGCTATACCTTCGGTACCACACTTACCAAGGAAGATTTGATGAGCAAAAAATTACCTTCGATTATTATTGCAAAGATAAAAGCCGCGATGCCGGTTATGATGTACTTCGCTCAATCGTGATCGCGCTTGTGCGTTTGCGAAGCAATGAGCGTCTCGTGCTCCCTCTCCAACTCGTGCTGGTGGCGCTTTTCTTCAAGCTCCTCAACTTCCATTGCGAGTGCAAGTTCATTTGCTTTTGAGCGAACCTCAATCTGATAGTATAACGCAGGCAGGACAATAAGTGTGAGAATGAGCGCGCTGGCAAGCCCACCAACTATTACTGTCGCAAGTGGTCGCTGGACATCCGATCCAATTCCTGTCGCCAATGAAGCAGGAATAAGCCCGAGCATCGCAACCATCATCATCATTAATATCGGACGGAGTTCTTCTCGTGCACCTTGGAGAACTGCATCTTTCAGACTCAACTTCTCATTCGTGCGAAGATCATTAAATCGGCTGATAAGTAATACCCCCGGCATCCCTACTTAAATGTTTCAACCATATTCTAGGATTGCGCTCCGAATAGTATGGAAGTATTTCACTGGTTTGTCGGTTATCATATGAGCATGAAAAGCTACTCGATTTTTATTGCATTTGTCATGATCGCCCTCTCGGTCAGTACTGGATTGGGGCAACGCTCGTGTGTATTCTTGAACGAAGATGATAATGCGCCTACAAATGATCGGCCTCCTGCAACCCTGAAATTTGTCCGACCACTCGCTTCCCTTGACCGTGTTTCTATTACAGCCTCGGCTCCGGATTTTCCGAACATTGATGTTTCGAATTATTTCGGCGCAGATCAAGACGAAACTTCGATTGCGATTAACCCGACAAATCCGAATAATCTGATTCTTGGTGCCAATGATTATCGGAGCGATTCATCGCTCTTTCATTACGAGTCTTTCGATGGTGGCAAGACATGGACAGAAGGCTCACTGAATACCAATTGGGTTTTTGCCGCCAGCCCGACTGATCCTGCGATTGCATTTAACTCTGGCGGAACAGCTTTTTATTCGTACGGCAGGTTGACGCATGATGCCAGCAATCCGTATCCGCTTAATGACGTGATCTGCAATGTTACGAATGATGGAGGCAAAACGTGGAAGTTGCCCGTAAGAGTTTTTTTTGATTCTATCAGCAGCCACGCAGCAAAAACCTTCGCTGATAAATTTTATATCGCAGTTGACAAAGAAATTTCCAGTCCGTATCATGGAAGGATTTATGTGTGTTGGTCAGAGTTCGATGAAAATAAAAATGCGCGCATCCGAGTTTCGTATTCCGTAGATAACGGATTGCATTGGTCAACCCCAAGCTACATCAACCCTACCTCGGGCCACTATCAATCAGCCATTCCAGCAATCGGCGCTTCGGGCGAAGTACATATTGTCTATGCTAATCTTGATCCAGCGCAAAAGGAAATTTTGATCGCGTCATCTCTTGACGGTGGTGCAAGTTTTCCCGTCAATCATAAAATCTCGAACTACCTTGAGCTTGGACCGATATATCCAGTAAGCAATCCCCTCGGTCATCCCACGATCAAGTCCGGCCTGAGGGTTAATAGTTTCCCCGCAATCGCCGTTGACCACTCGGCACTTCATCTCGGACGAATTTACATTACATGGACTGCACTCGGCGGTGATAATAAGCCTCATATTTATTTTACCCTCAGCGATGACATCGGTAACCATTGGAGTGCAGTTAAAGCGATTGAGAATGACACTTCAATCGTCACGACTGATAAATTTTTCCCGTGGATTTCGGTGGATGATATTACCGGCGATGTTGGAATTGCATGCTATGATAGCCGTGCCGACACCGCAAATATTCTCACCGACCTCTTTATGTTTTTTTCAAATAACGGAGGCGCAACATTTACTTCGCGTCGCATTTCTGGCGAATCGTTTGATACTCGGAATAATAGTGTGATAGGAACCGACCTCCCATACTTCTTTGGTGATTATATCGGCCTTGCCTCTCATAATAAGATGTGGTATCCTGCCTGGACAGACTCGCGGAGTGGGTATGATCAAGATGTGTTTATCTCCATCGTTCGACCATACGCACCAACTGCACCAAGGGATTTCGTAGCCATCGAAGACGATAATTTACATGTCGCTCATTTACGCTGGCAGCATTTGGGGCTTAGCACATTCGGATTGCCGATGAGTAATTACAGCTTTTTGTTAAAACGAAGTGATGATGGATTTCAAGTTAGTCTTCCCTCCTCAAGCCGAGAGTTCATTGACTCCCACGCGGTCGCAAGTAAAGCGTACACATATTACATCCAAACAGTAAGCCAAGATGGCGATACATCAGTGACGGCAAACGTAAATTTTAATCCATACGGGGCGCGCCAATCAATGGCTCCGGAAATTGTTTCTGCCAGAGCAGTAGCCGGAGGGATGATTGCAAGCTCGCAAGTTCCGTCGCTAAGTGTGGGTGGATCAAAAATTCATTCTTTAAAAAAATTATACTTTTTTATTGACGGGAATATTCTCGATACTGTCAACATCACCGATAGTTTGCGCGGAAAAACGTTGGACCATCTTTTCTCATTTGCCGAAGATGGCTATCGAAAAATTCAACTCGTAGCACTCACTCGGCAAGACAATGGCGATACGACGCTTTCTCCGTTATCCTCACCTGTTTGGATTTATTCTGGTTCGCCACTGAGTTCGTATTCGGAGGATTTTTCACATTCTAAGAATATTTTTTCGCCGTTCGCCTGGGATACAACACGAGCTGGTGGTACACTGCCCTCGACATTCATAAACGATTCTCTTCCGAACGTCGCGTACCCACACCCTGAGAATACCTGGTTCCTCCTGCCACCAGTTTCCATCACAAGCGAAACCAAAACTCTGGAATTTTCTGATATTGCACTCGTCGCAACAGGTGATTCATGTGTGATTGAAGTATCCACAGATGATGGAGTACATTTCACCCCATTGCGATTCTACGACAAGTCACACTCAACCCTATGGACAAATTCTCTCTCTTCAAGTAGCCCCGTTCATGAAATGATCGGCTTGAAAGCTTACATTGGCAACAATGTGATTGCGCGGTTCCGAATGGCAACTCATAACTCTGATGGAGATGGATGGTTCATTGATAGCATCGGATTTAGTTCTGCTCTCAAAGTCGAGGAGGCTGGAGAGTCTTCAGCATTCCGTGTATCGCTTGTCTCGAACCCGATTCATACAAACTCACGAGGTGTGATAAAATTATTCTCAGATCAGACCGCATCGCTCACGATAAACATGTATTCGACACTCGGAGTGAAAGCAGAAGCCCTAACGATGAATCAACGGATGAATGCTGGGGAGTCGCGATTCGAATTCACACTCCCGCATCCAGGTTGTTACTTCTATGAGGTCATCGCTCGAACCAATCGGGGCGAAGAACGAAGATATGGCTCGTGCATTGTAGTGCCATAATAATCAGTGCGACACTCCCAAGTTTCTGAATGTTCTATGTCCTTGAGGAATGTCTAGACTACGAAGGAAAAGAAACCCAAGAGTAGGCATTCCGTATTTTTCTAGTTTCAGAAGAGAGAACACCACATGCCAAAAGCACCGACGCTCACGATCGGCATAGAAGAAGAATTTCAACTTGTTGATCCCATTACTCGTGATCTGAAATCGCACATACTTCAGATACTTGAGGAAAATAAGACGATTCTCGCTGAGCGAGTAAAACCCGAAATCCACCAATCTGTTGCCGAAGTAGGCACTGGTATTTGTAAAACCATTCAGGACGCCGAACGCGAAGTTATCGGACTCCGAAAATTTTTGCACTCACTCGCTGAAAAGCAAGGGCTGCGCATCGCCGCTGCGGGCACACATCCGTTTGCCGATTGGCGCGACCAACAAATTTATCCGAATGCCCACTACGACAAATTAGTGGAGGAAATGCAGCTCGTGGCACGGGCAAACTTGATCTTCGGATTGCATGTACATATCGGAATTGAAGACCGCGATCTTCAGATTCAGATCATGAATGAGTTCAGATACTTTCTTCCTCACTTACTTGCTCTGAGCACGAATTCGCCCTTTTGGCTCGGGACGGACACGGGACTAAAAAGTTTTCGTACGAAAGTTTTTGATCGTTACCCACGTACAAATATCCCTGACTCCTATACCGACTATAGCGAGTTCGATAATTTTGTGAAGCTTCTGATTAAGACTGGTTGTATTGATAGTGGAAAAAAAATCTGGTGGGATATTCGTCCTCATCCAATTTTTCCAACGCTTGAAGTACGCGTCTGCGATATTCCGATGCGGATCGAGGAAACCGTCACTCTTGCTGCGCTCATTCAAGCCATCGCGGCGAAGCTCTATAAACTCCGCGCCAAGAATCTCGGCTTCCGAACATACCGCCGTGCACTCTTGATGGAAAATAAATGGCGCGCATCACGCTATGGCATTAAGGGGAAATTAGTTGATTTCGGAACGGAATCTGAAAGAGACGAAGTGCTCCTGATAGCTGAGCTTGTCGAATTTGTTGATGACGTCGTTGACGATCTTGGTTCACGCAAACACGTCGAGGAAGGTGTGGCGCGGATTCTGAAAAATGGCACTGGCGCAGACCGACAACTCGAAGTATGGAATAAAACACACGATATCCGAAAGGTCGTAGATTACATCTGCGAAGAAACCATCGTCGGCTTGTAATACACATACGTACTTTATGAAATTGTTGGTAGGTTGGTTTTTCGTTATTACTTTTTTTATCGCTCACTCTGCTGATGCACAAGAGTCTCAGAGTAGGGCGCGGAAAAAGCATAAAAGCACTGATACGGTCGGTGTTATCAACGGAGCAGTGATTAACTACCACGACTTCCGTGAGGAAGTTGGCGCCACAATCAAAGAACATAAGAGTGAGATAAGGGATACCGTCGTCAGTGATACCGCATTCACGCGCTTCGTGAATATGACTTGGGATAAGTTGGTCGGCGATATCGTGATTGAGCAAGAATTGCAAAAAAGAAAACTTGCGCTGACAAGTGAACAAACTGTCGAGATGATGATCGCACAACCACCAACGGAAGCGAAGAAAATATTTACTGATTCAGCGACAGGTACGTTCGATGAGAAAGCGTACAAAGACTTTCTTACTGCCAAATCACTTGATCGGCAACGAGCGAAAATCGTCACATACTACCAGTCAGTCTATGAGCAGAAGCGCCTTGCCGATGCGATTGTGCCGAAAGCACGCTCCGAGAAAGAGCGCATCAATAAACTTGCTGAGTGGTTAAAAAAGGAGGTACAGAAAGCGGTAATAGATGACCGTCGAACGGCGTTTGGGTTCTACTAATTTCTGCTTACCTTGGACGCACAGCGCAACAATTTTATATGTCAATAGAAAAAAAAGTTAAACACATCTCTCACGAAGGACCGATTCTGAGTATTGATACCGACGAGCTTTTTGAGAATAATCCCGAGCGTGACAAAAAATTATCTCAGCGAAGATTGGCGCGCGAGCGTGCGCTGCAAGTGCTCTTTTCTCATGCGATCAACGAGCGTAACACCGACGAACTCTACATTGAACTCATCAAGGCAGACGAAATCCTGAGCGAGCAAGCACTCGAATTTGCTCGCGATCTCTTGCGACACTTCAACCAACACGAAGCCGAACTTAACGTGATTATCACTGAACGGTTAAGCAATTGGGATTTTACGCGTGTCGCACTCGTTGATAAAATTTTGATCCAGCTGGGCATTCTCGAGTTCAAGTATTTTCCCGAAATTCCCCCGAAGGCAACGATTAATGAATTAATAGAAATTGCAAAAGATTTCTCTACCGAAGAGAGTGGAAAATTCATTAACGGCATTCTCCATGCAATCAAAGAAGACATGGTAGCAAAAGGAGAGATGAATAAAGAAGGCAGAGGCTTAATCGAGAAAAGCTCCTGATCGCCATCCACACCTGAGAGCATCAGTGGAACGTCCGCCGCGGCGGATTAGTCTGTTCATCCCCACAATACATACTCAAGAGAAGTCCTTCATACTTTTCCGTATCTTTGTCTCATGTCAAATCTCAAAAAATCCGTCATTGCTGGTTGGTCACTCTTCGACTTTGCCAATAGCTCGTTCGCGATGATTATGGTTACGTTTGTCTATCCGCTCTATTACGCCAATCACATCGTAACCGACGGCAGAGGCGATTTGTACTGGGGAATAGCGATGAGTTCGTCAATGCTCCTTGTAGCACTGATCGGTCCAGCACTTGGTGCAGTGGCTGATTCAACGAGATCGAAGAAAAAAGTACTTTTCACCTTCACATTCATTTCCGTTCTTGCAACAGCGGCAACGTATTTTTTGCAACCCGGAATGATTGTTCTCGGCGCACTGCTTTTTATTCTTGGGAATGCTGGCTTTGAAGGTGGGATAGTTTTTTATGATGCGTTCTTGCCTGAGATTGCACCAAAGGAAAAATTCGGCAAAGTCTCAGGAATTGGATTTGCAGTCGGGTACCTCGGCTCGCTCGTTGCTATTATCGCAACAAAAGACTTACTCATCGCAGGAAAATATCCAGAAACATTTTTAGTAACGGCTGCACTGTTTGGATTTTTCGCTACTCCATTCTTCCTTTTTGTCCCTGAAGCACGGCATCAAGCAAAAGCTTATTCATGGAAAATTATTTCCGATAGCTTCAAGGGCGTGCTTACTACATTTCGTCACATCCTGAAGTATCGTTCGCTCGCATTCTTCTTGCTTGCATTTTTTCTCTATAACGATGCGATCCTCACAGTCATAGGTTTTTCAGGACTTTACGCAAAGAATACATTGCACTTCGAGACTGGCGATCTGATTATTCTTTTCGCGATGGTGCAAACGGTTGCGATTGTTGGCTCACTGATCTTTGGGTACATCACCGATAAAACAGGACCAAAGCTAACGATCATGATTACGCTCTTCATCTGGTTGGCAGTGGTGATCGGAGCGTATCTCACTTCGAGCGTGACGGCATTCTACATCGTCGCCGGAGTTGCTGGACTTGCATTAGGCTCAAGTCAATCAGCCTCGCGTTCGATGATGGCAACACTCACGCCAAAAGAACACACAGCAGAATTCTTCGGATTCTACGATGGCTTCTGCGGCAAAGCCTCAGCGGTCATCGGCCCGCTTGTCTTCGGCATACTCTCTGCAAACTTTGGACAGCGACAAGCAATCCTCTCACTTGCAGTATTTTTTGTAGTCGGGTTAGTGATGATGCGGAGGGTGAGGGTAAAAGGTATTGAAACCGCTTAGCTAACTCACCCCACCTCCAAAAAACTTTCGCGTTCGTGGTAGAGGCGGAGTAGTTCTTGTCGGGTTGTGAGGTTTTCTTTACTGCGGAGTTGGGGGTCTGATTTCATCAACTCTTTTACGTCAGCGGCGGCTTGCTCTAGGAGTGATTGATCCGCGATGATATCGGCTATTTTTAATTTGAGAATTCCTGATTGTTGCGTGCCTAAAAAATCGCCACCGCCACGCAATGCCAAATCGGCTCGCGCAATCTCGAATCCATCGGTCGTGCTCTCGAGCACGTGTAACCGACTCAGTGCTTTTGTACGCTCTTCGATGGCTTCGCTTGTCAGAGTTTGCTGGGGATCGGGTGTGAGTTTATCACTCGGCACAAGAATACACTCCGAAGATTTGCCTCCTCTACCAACTCTGCCTCGAAGTTGATGCAACTGCGCCAAACCAAATCGTTCAGCATTGCCGATAACCATCAGCGTTGCATTTGCCACATCAATTCCGACTTCGATCACGCTTGTCGCCACAAGAATATCAATCTCCTTATTTCGGAATTGCGCCATGATCTCCTGCTTCTCGGCGCTCTTTAATTTTCCATGAATCAGTCCAACTTTTAGATCGGAAAAAATTTTCTCTTTGAATACTTCGTATGCCTTCGTTGCAGTCTTGACATCTTTTGTTTCGCTTTTTTCGAGTTGTGGATAGACGATATAGACTTGCTCCTGCTTACTGACCACCACATCACGAATATGCTTGAAGAGTGCACGCTGTTCATTCGGGAACACGATACGCGTTTGTATTTGCTTTCTTCCAGCAGGAAGCTCGTCAATTGTCGAGACATCGAGGTCTTGGTAGAGCGTAAGTGCAAGTGTTCTCGGAATCGGGGTTGCAGTCATTATCAAAACATCAGGCGGTTCGTTCGCACTTTTTTCGACAAGTGCTTTTCTCTGCGCAACTCCGAATTTGTGTTGTTCATCAGCGACAACAATACCAAGCTTATCAAACTTCACATTCTCCTCGATGAGTGCATGTGTGCCAATGACAATGTGTGTCTTGCCTTCGGCAAGCTCATTCAATATTTGTGACCGCAGTTTTTTCCCTTGTCCGCCAACAAGTAGTGAGATTTCAATTGGCAAACCTTTTAGCAATTCCGAGATCGAAAGAAAGTGTTGCTTTGCCAGCACTTCTGTCGGAGCCATCAGCACAGCTTGGTATCCATTCTCCACAGCGATGAGCATGGCGATGAGTGCAACGATTGTTTTGCCACTTCCGACATCACCTTGCACAAGTCGGTGCATCGGGATTTTTTTCTCGCCTGTTTTTGCCATGTCACGCGCGATCTCACCAATAACGCGGTGTTGAGCGTTCGTGAGTTTGTAGGGTAACGATTGTAGGACTCGTTGAATCATAGATGACGCATTCGCTTCTGAGTCATTCTCTAAAGACGAGACATCATAGACAATCCCTCGCTTCGAGAGAGCGAGCATTTTCATTCTCTCAATTGCAAAGCGAAGTTGTAAAAAGAAAAGCTCTTCGTACTTTAACCGAACTAATGCCAATTCATGTGCCTCAGGCGAAGATGGTTTATGAATATCATGGATTGCCTGTGAACGGACTTCGAAATGATATTGCGCAAGAATCTTTTCTGGCAGGACTTCGTGAGTAAGTACCTTGAAGCCCTCTGTTTCGATCACGGTTTCGAGAATTTTTCGCAAGTGATTCTGATAAATCTTTGCTTCGCGAAAAACTTGCGAGTACGGATAGACAGGAAGCATCTTCCCCTTCGGGAAAGGATTCTCTTCTGATATTTTTTCGACTACTTCGGGATGAACGATCTGCGCTTCGTTGCGGAATATATTGATGTAGCCGATCGCAACAATTTCATCGCCTTGCTGATATTGCTTCGATACCCAATCCGAGTATGCAAAATAGACAAGCTGAATGATCCCGCCTGATTCATCAATCACCGAGATCGTCGTTCTCCCCGGCTTTGGCATACTAAAATGTCTGACTGAGAGAACCTTGCCATGAATGGTTACCGATTGCCACAGAAATTTCGGCGCATCCGATAGCTCTATAACCTTGCGTGCATCAATATATTTTCTCGGGAAAAATGTCACCAAGTCTTCGAGCGTATCGATGCCAGCCTCAGCCAACGCTTCTGCGCGACGAGCGCCTATGCCCTTGATATATTGCAAGGGATACTCTTTCGTTTGTGTTGTATTCTTTTCTTCCAAGTTCGTGGCAACAAATTCTCAGCAAATAACGTATAGGAGAGCGTAATCAATTTCCCAGATCATGGATTTTCAAAGTATCTATCGTCTCAAAAGCGAAAAGGAGGTAATCCTCCCCACTTCACTCAAAGAAGCCTTCTTAACCTTCGTTGCCGATAACGGGATTCAATTTTCCCCACAGGTGCGTGATGAGGACGAGAAAACCACCTTTCATTTTCTCTTTCTCAACGGCTCGCTACAGAATTTGGTGGAGCAATTCCTCGCCATGTTTGAGCCTGATGATTTTTGGGCCACCGAGATCGCAGTGCCAAACGAGAGAGTCAAACACGTGGAACGAGTAGCTGGCGAAAGTCACTGGTTATCCTATATTCGGCAACAGGGCACTGATAAGACTCGCATCTGTTTTGTCCGCACACCTCGGTCAGTGCCAGTCACCGAACTCGAAGAGCGGGTGGACTTGGTCATCTAAACAAACTGATTCGGTGTGTTGCCCTCAACTCTGCCGTATTTTTGTGACTCTTACTTTGCACTACGTGATTATTTATCACATATTACATGTCAAAGAAAAAACATTTGAAGCGCCCGAAGGATATCGCATCTGATCTAAGCCTCCGAGATAAAATCCTTCTCATCTTTGCTGAGCATAAAGGCGAACTATTTAAGACCAATGAACTTTCCAAAATGCTCAGTATCAAATCCGATAGCGAGCACTACCAAGAACTTCGTGACGAACTCCGAGCATTAGAAAATGAACAAGCAATCGCTCACGGATCGCGAAGACGCTATGGCATTATTCCACCGCGTCCGTCACAAGTAGTTGGCATCCTAAAAATGCAACCGACTGGCAATGCTATTGTAAAGCCGGACAAACATTCGGGCTTTCATGATACGATTCTTGTTCGAAGTCATCATTTGAAGAGTGCAAATCATGGCGATACCGTCTCAATCTCCCTCTATCCACCACGTCAGGGAGATCGCCCACAGGGTGAAGTAACCGAAATCATCGAACGCTCAACCAACTACGCGTCGCAAAATGCAGAGAAAACTCGTCGTAATTTTAATATCAAGGATGAACTCAATAAGATTGGACGCGATGTGGCGACTGTGAATGCAAAGTCTAATCGGAAAATACATCTTGATTCAGAGATTTTTACCTGGGGCGACGAAGAGGAGCCTGTAGCCAAAAAGAAAATTGTCGAGAACGTTAGCACGCTGCCTCCATTTGAGGAAGAGATGCAAGCACTTGCAGCCGAAAGTGGATTGCCGGCAGAATTTCCTGTTGATGTAATTGAGCAAGCAGAAGGCTATTCACTTAAAATTCCGAAAACAGAGATAGAGAAAAGACTCGATCTTCGAAAAGAAACAATTTTCACCATCGATCCTGAAGATGCAAAAGATTTCGATGATGCAATCTCATTAACAGAAAATGATGATTGGACACTGACGCTCGGAGTTCACATCGCCGATGTCAGCCATTTCGTCACAGAGGGTTCTCCGCTTGATGTGGAAGCGCTTGAGCGCGGTACGTCCGTCTATCTTGCAGGAGGAGTGATACCGATGTTGCCTGAGCGCCTCTCAACTGATTTGTGCTCGCTCAAGCCAAAGGTCGAACGGCTTACGTACTCTGTGATAATGACCGTGGATCCACTCACCGGTAAGGTGAAGAAGAGTGAATTCAAGAAATCCGTGATCAAGAGCGTGATGCGATTTACGTATCAAGAAGCAGAAAAGCGTACACTAACTGGCAAAGGAACATACGCAAAACTCTTGCGACAAATGCGCGAGCTATCGGATAAGATGTATGCCCAGCGTCGCCGAGAAGGCTCCATTGATTTTGAGACAACGGAGATTCGATTTAGATTTGATGAAAAGAGAACTCCGGTCGAAGCATATAAGAACGAGAGACTTGGCTCGATGAAAATGATTGAGGAATTTATGCTTGCCGCTAATCGCGCAGTCGCAGAGTTCATCGCAAGGAAAGCAAAAGATGGGAATGAAAAACCTTTTCTCTACCGTATCCATGATAATCCCGACCCCGATAAAGTCAAGGATTTAGCCCGCCTTGCAAAATCACTGGGCTACCCATTTAATCCTGAAAACGTCACTCCGATTGTGATTCAAAAATTTCTGGACTCGATCAAAGGGAAGCCTGAAGAAAAAATGCTAAATGGTCTGATGCTCCGAGCAATGGCAAAAGCGATTTATGCAGAGCGTAACGTCGGTCACTTCGGTCTTGCATTCTTGCATTACACGCATTTCACCTCGCCGATTCGTCGTTACCCTGATCTTATCATTCATCGGATGCTCGAGGAATATACCGAAAAAGGTGGGATGGCCACCAAGCGCGAGCATCACTACTTTAAGATGCTCCCTGATATTGCAGGCCACACCAGTGCAATGGAGAGGCGCGCTACTGAAGCTGAGAGAGATTCAGCGAAAATTGCACAGCTCTATGTCATGGCATCAAAAGTCGGCGAAGAATTTGATGGACTCATTACTGGAGTGCAACCGTACGGATTTTTTGTAGGACTTGATAATGGTGCCGAAGGACTTGTCCATGTCCGTGAACTTAATGGATATTACACTTATGACGAGGCACATCTTTCGCTCATCCCGCAACGATCAGGTTCAGGAAGAAATCTTGCTCCGCATAAACGCAGACCAAAACCATCGTCAAGGGCATTTCACATCGGTGACAGAGTCCGAGTGAAACTCATTCGCGTCAACGAAGTTAAACATGCATTGGATTTTGCAGTAGCAGAAGATTACTCTACGAAATAGTAAATTTTGGTGACCCACTTGTTCGGATCTTTCTCTGCCATCGGATCGGTCACATACTCTTCTATGACTGGCACAGTCGTCTTAAGATTTTTCTTTGCAGCGTACTCACGGATTCGCTTGTGTGCAGTGCCAAGATTTTTGTAATCGCCGTGGAAATCCATCTCTAATGCTTTTCCACCCTTGACAACAAAAGACTCGAGAGGTGCAATATTCCCTTTCACTTCGGCAACCGGTGCAACGACAGCAACTTCGGTCGTCATAGTTTTTTCATCGTACGTATAATATAAACCTGATGGCGCTCCAATCATCTTGAGACTTGCATCCTGCGCCTTGGTAAAAAGGTTGGGCATTGTTTGAGCAAAAAAATCGGAGATTTTATCAAAGCCTACTGTTTTTTTGATGCCAATGTATGTTCTTGTCTCCACAGTAATCTCATTGATGATTAGGTTTGCCGCCTCAGATTCAGCAAGATTCTTGAGCTTCTCCAAGCCCTTGGAGTATTCATCACCGATCATTTTGTCAACATTCATAAAAAGTCCTATTGCGTTAAATGGTCTTGGCATTTCACTATTGAAGCCCCATGTTACTTTCGTTGCTCCAGCGGAGTCTGAAAGTCGAACATAACTAATCGCTTTACCTTCGCGAGGTTTGACAAATTGTAAATCTGATTCAACGAGTTGATTCTCAACGATTTTTGTGATGGTTTGACTACCTGACCCCATTTCCTTGTTGCCATCCCACGAGAATTTCGCGCCGACACTTCCATCATTGCCTTCTAAGTTTGTTTTTGCAAGGGTATCTTTCTCACGCCATGGGGACCACTTCTGAATATTTTTTAGATATTTTACATTTACGAAAATTGCTTCTTTGGGAGCATTGATTAAAATGCTTCGCTCTGCCGACATTTTTGTCGGTGCAATGGCTGATAGAAGGCCAATCACAATAAGAAGCCCAAGTATAATCGTAAGAATAATCTTAACTGCTTTCATATATTTTTGTGAAAATTAGCGATAGAAGAAACAGACTGGCGAAAAATAAAGTGTCAGTTTGTACCCGTTCGCTTCCGCACAACTTCAAATATCACCACTGCTGCGGCTACGCTGGCGTTGAGTGATTGTGTTTTCCCAAAAAGAGGGATGTTCAGTAGTGCGTCGCAGCGTTTGCGCGTGAGTTGATGGAGTCCTTTATCTTCGCTGCCGATCACTAAGCAAAGTGCATTCGAAAAATTGGTCTCATAGATCGTCTGTGTGGCTTCACCAGCCAACCCGAAGCATTGGAATGCAAATTCTTTTTGTAAGCGCAATAGAGTCTCGCCGAGATTACCGTATTTGATAATCGGGATATGCGTCGCCGCACCTGCACTTGCTTTGTACACTGCGGGAGTCAGCACTGCTCCGCGTTTCGGCAAGAGCACGGCATCAGCCCCGGCGGCTTCGGCTGATCGAATGATCGCACCCATATTGTGTGGGTCTTCAATTCCATCGAGTGCGATGAAAAGCGGCGCAGTTGTTTTCGTCCGATTCTCACCGAGCACCTCTTCAATCTCGTAGTACTTTTGCGCGGTCAGCAAAACCATCACACCTTGCGAGTCCACGCCTTGGGCTTCACGTGTTTCGAGATCTTCAAATTTCCGCCGATCAATTTCGCCGTGCGGTACTTTGTTGGTTCTGACTAAATGGAGGATTTCACCAATCGCCGCACCCTGCACTCCATGAGCAATGTAGAGTTTCTCGATTTTTGCACGACCTTCTTCATCATGAAGCAGTTCGAGCACAGCGCGTCTGCCGACAACGTAGTTCGGTATGAGATCGCGGCGCTCATGAAGCGAGTGTTTCTTTTTTAATTCCATTCTAAGTTGATTGTAACTCAATAATATCTAAATCGGGCAACCACTGCTGCGCTCCGAAGACTGCGAGAAGTGCCGCAAGTGCTTCATCTGGTGTCTGGACAAGTGTGATACATTTTTCCTTGCCATGAAATGTCTGTTCCGCCAAAAGCACTGTGAATAATTCCTCCCAATGCTTTCCCACCAAGATGAGTGGCTTCGACTCCATAAATGATTTGAGCATGTAATCCCACGCCGTAGCGACTTCGATCAGAGTACCTATGGAGTTGCCGATAGCGATATATGCATCAGCCAAATCCAAAAGCTCCATGAGTCTGTCATTCGCGCTCTTGAGTGAAAGCTCCTTTGAAAGGTAAGGATTTGGCTCACGACCTCGTGCGAAATAGACTTCGGCTGTTACGCCGATGACCCTTCCCCTACGCGAAGCCGCTCCCTTCGATACCGCCTCCATGATACCTTCGTACCCGCCGTTGACGACGCCGAACCCTGCATCAGCAAGCAAGGTGCCGAGTTTTTCAGCAGAAAGATACTCCTCACTTCCTGCGGAAATCTCGCTTGGTCCGAATATTGTGACTAACTTTTTCACACCGCTCCAACACCTAAAACTCATGCCCTGCTCCCATCTTCCGTAAATTTGTAGACTCAGCTATAACTATTATTATCTACGAATGCGAATTCTTGTCTTAGGCTCAGGTGCACGTGAACATACTATCGTTTGGAAACTTCGTCAATCACCGCTTGTAACGAAGATCTATTGTGCGCCTGGCAATGCCGGAATCGGACAAATGTGCGAAATAGTCTCGGTCGTCCCAACCGATGTCCGAGCTGTTGTCGGATTCGCACTCAAGGAGCGCGTTGACCTTGTTGTAGTCGGACCTGAGGCTCCGCTTGCGGCTGGAGTTGCCGATGCGCTCGAAGAAGAGCGGATCCCAGTTTTTGGTCCGCATCGCAGTGCGGCATTGCTTGAGGCATCAAAAGCATTCGCCAAAGAATTCATGCACCGCCACGGCGTGCCAACCGCTCGTTATGCTGTGTTTACTGCTTCAGAACAGCTTGAAGCGAGAGCATTCTTGCGACACCTGAATTACCCAGCAGTCATCAAAGCCGATGGACTCGCCGCTGGAAAAGGTGTGATCATCGTTCAGACCGAAGCCGAGGCTGTTGACACGATGGATGATATTTTCAGTCGCAGAATTTTCGGAGAAGCAGGCGCACGAATCGTGATCGAAGAATTTATGGATGGCGAGGAAGCAAGCGTCTTTGCACTCACCGATGGCATCGACTATGATGTCATGGCTTCAGCACAAGATCATAAGCGTCTCTTGGATGGCGACCGAGGAAAAAATACCGGTGGAATGGGCGCATACGCACCAGCTCCAGTTGTTACTCCCAAGGTGATGGAGCAAGTACGGAAAGAAATTATCGAACCAGTCCTCAAAGGACTCCGCGAAGAAATCAGAACTTACCGTGGTGTACTCTATTGCGGTTTGATGATTAAGAATGATCGCGCGCGCGTCGTGGAATTTAATGTTCGGTTCGGCGACCCGGAAGCTGAGGTCGTTATCCCTTTACTCGAAGGAGACTTCGCTGATATATTACTTCGTTGTGCAACAGGCAAGTTAAAGGAAGTGATGCCACTCAAAAATTTCGACGCATGTGCTGCAACGATCGTGATGACTTCGCAAGGCTATCCTGACTCCTACGAGACAGGGAAGATCATCGAAGGACTTGAGACATTCGATCAGAAAAAAGAACTCGAAGAAGGCGTCGTTGTATTTCATGCAGCAACAAAGCTTGACGAGCGAAACAATGTGGTCACCTCTGGTGGCAGAGTTCTTGCAGTGACTGCCGTTGGCTACGGCGACGAACTCAAGAAAACACTCATCACAGCCTACAACGCTGTTGCGCAGATAGGCTTTGATGGAGCATACTACCGAAGCGATATCGGCAGTCGAGCTGTTGGTGCGGTCAAGAGCATGTAACTTTTAGTGTCTGCTCACCGTCAGACCGATATGAATTACCTACCTGAGTAGTCAGCGAGCACAATTTGAAATTACTCGACCGCTATATTATCCGCCAATTCATTCTCGCTACGGTCGTCTCGATCTCGGCGTTTCTGATCATCTTTGTCGCGATAGACTTGATGGAGAAATTGGATAAGTTTATTGATAGGAAGGTCCCGTTCTTGAAGATCTTAGATTACTATCTAAACTTCACTCCCCAGATGATCTCACTTGTTCTTCCGATTGCCTTATTGCTCGGAAGTCTGTTCACCACCGGGAAGATGTCACAAAATAACGAGATCATCGCCGCCCGCTCAGCCGGAATGTCATTGTATCGGTTTATGACCCCGTTTATCATCTTGGGACTGCTCGCAAGTTTTGCAGGGGTTTATTTTAATGGGTGGATATTGCCACGTGCGAACGTGAAGGTGGATGAGTATCAACGCATCTATGATCTGCCAGGCACAACATCGTTGGGTGCACAATCGAATTTGCACTTCCAAGAGGGTATTGCCGAAAACGTAGTGATACAAAATTTCACGTTCGAGACTCTGCGAGCTGATCGCGTAGGCATTTATTTTTTTGATCCGAATAACCCGATTCGGCTTTATCGCCGAATAGACGCTCGGCAAATGCTGTGGGATTCGACTCGTAAGAATTGGAAGCTAGTTGATGCAGTTGAGCGTATCTTCCCTCAGGACTCCTCGAAGGAAACTCTGATCCGGCTTACTGATTCGGCGAGTAGAATAAGATTCAGTTTCACTCCAACCGAACTTCGTGAACGTCAGTTGAAAATGGAGGAATTGACAAACACGCAGTTTGCGAAGCGCATTGAGCTTGCCAAACAAGCTGGTGAAGATACCGCTCACGATGAAGTGGATTATTACTCGAAGTATGCCATGAGTTTTACAGCACTGATTGTCGTACTCTTTGGTGTGCCATTCGCTTCGCAGAAAAAACGTGGCGGGTTGTCGCTTGAATTTGCCATTGCTATTGGCATTGCCTTCTTCTTCCTTGCTTTCACAAAGGTCTCACAGACATTCGGCTACTCCGGAGCAATTGACCCAATCCTCACTGCGTGGTTAGCAAACATCCTGTTTTTACTCATTGCATTCGCGGTTATTGCGAAGGTGCAGAAATAGAATCCACCTTCAGTCGACAACTTCTCCGTAATTTTGCATTATGGCATTACTACGCAAGCGTTACGCGAGCTTCGGACGAGAGGATAAAACCTTTGGCGTGCGAGCACTCATCAAGGGAGACTCTTGGGCTGTTCGCATTGGCGTGTATGTGGTGCTTGGTTTATTCTTTTTCTTGATTGTACAGCTGACTCATCGCAGAGTAAATCCTCAGGATCAGAAACAAGAGCAAACGGTTCGTGATAGTATTGATAAATAATGAAGCCAATTCAATACTTCGCCGGAATAATGACGGGCACAAGTTTAGATGCGATTGACATTGTCATTGCCGATCTATCTGGTTTTCCAAAAGTCCTCTTCCATGCCTCGTATGCGTTCGAACCATATTTGCGCAACAGGTTATCCGAGCTTGCATCTCGAAATGAAATTTCTATTGACCTGTTCGTCGCGACGCACTTCGAACTGTCGAAGGCATATGCGAATGGGTTACAGAATGCTATTAATGAATCTGGAATTACCGCCGATCAAATCCGAGCAATTGGTATGCACGGCCAAACCATCCGACATCTTCCGCAAGCAGGTGCGACATTCCAGCTTGGCTCCGCCCCAGCGTTGGCGGCACTCACGGGGATTGATGTCATTAGTGATTTCCGAAGTGCCGATATGGCTCTGGGCGGACAAGGCGCGCCACTGATGCCGATGTTCGATTATCATTTCTTATCTGATACGTCGAGCGACCGTATCATTCTGAATATCGGTGGCATTGCGAATCTGACATACTTGCCCCGAAGTGGCTCCGAAGAAAATGTTATTGCATTCGACTGTGGTCCGGGAAATATGCTGATTGACGCACTCGCACAAAGATATTTCAATCAACCGTTCGATGCCGAAGGAGGGCTTGCGTCGCAAGGCGTGGTTAACGAGAGCTTATTGCGTGAGTTACTTGCATTGCCATATTTTAGTGCAAGTCCACCGAAATCAACTGGAAGAGAGTTGTTCGGGGAGCCAATACTTATACAATTCACGGAACACGTTACAAAAAGCAAGCTCAGCGCAATTGATGCGATATGCACTGCCACAGAACTTACTGCGCGCACTATCGCTGGAGCGACAACACTCCTGCCTTCTTCGATAACGGACGCTACAACCGAACTCATAATCTCAGGCGGAGGGACACGAAATGTATTTCTCATGCACCGCATACGCACGCTTCTTCCCGAGATGAAGTTGCGAACTTCCGATGAGATCGGAATTCCTTCGCAGTCAAAAGAAGCACTTGCATTCGCGTGGTTTGCAAAAGCATTTATTGATGACCAAACGATTCACTTGCCAACTACCACGGGGGCATCGAGAAAAATAATTTTGGGATCTCTCAGCAAGGGAAAATAACATCTGTTTTATTTTAAAATTTCATTTTTTCGGCAACGGTCACAAAAAATTCGTATAATAGTAAAGAGGAGATGATTTACAAATCTGTGTGTTGATTGTGGATAACTTTCACAAGGCAATTCTGATGAGGATTAGAGGTGTGTATTACTTTTCTCGATAGGCTAAAGTATTTAGAGTGAGCAGTCAAGGTAGAAGCAATAGTGACCGCTGACTCCAAATATTTGGCTTCCGTTTTCCCACTGAGTAGTTATATTATTCATCAGGAGTTTTCAGAAGAGAGCATCTGTGGCAGCGATGGTTAAGATTGCTACCACAGATGCTCGACTCGGAACGTGAAACTCTTATCATTGTAATCTTTTTATACCACTATAGGAAGCGTGTTAATAGAACCAGAAATTTCGCAACGAAACCCAAAACAGGTTTTAGTGCAGAACGAGAGTGCAGATATGAGTTTAGCCACCGGCGGATCAATTCCCGATCTTGAGCATAGCCTCGACGAAATACCCCGCGATGATTTGCGAGCGGCGGCGATTGCCATTTGGCAAAGAAGTCTTGATACAATCAAAAACCAAATTTCTCCGCAGAGCTTTACTACTTGGTTTGAACCCCTTGTCGCCAAAGCGCTTGAGGGCACCACTCTCACGCTCCTTGCTCCGAGTGGATTTATCTCCGAGTGGATACTACAGCACTATCAGCAATTGATTGAAACCGCGTTGACTGAGCATCTCGGTCCACAGGCTGGCTTTAATTTCGAGCACGCTGCCGAAGTCGAAGGTGTAGAAACGCTACTCGAATCTGCTCCGACACCACCGCAGGTGGTTACGAAAATTGCTCCGCAACCTATTATTGCTGAGACACCGCCACCTGTCAACAGAATTTCAGTGCCTGGTACGCAGGTGCGAGAGAATATCCCTGTTCGCAAGCCGAATGCTTCGGCACCGAAGCCGCCCGTTGATCCGAACATCAACCCGACCTACACCTTCGATACATTTATCCGAGGCGAGGCGAATAAATTGGCGTTCGCCGCTTCCGTGGCTGTTGCTAATAATCCTGCTGGAACACGTTACAACCCACTCGTGATATACGGCAACGTAGGTTTAGGGAAGACGCACTTAATCCAAGCGATCGGAAATTATTCACTCGAAAAATTTCCTGAGCTGCGTGTGCTCTATACCTCGAGCGAAAGGTTTACAAAAGAATTCGTGGATGCAGTTCAATCCGATCGTATTAACGATTTCAATAATCTCTACCGCTCAATTGACATGCTCATCATTGATGACGTGCAATTTTTCGCGGGTAAGGAGCGGACTCAGGATTCCTTCTTTCACACCTTCAACGAACTGCGCGAGAATGGCAAGCAGATTATCTTGACCTGCGACCGTCCGCCGAAAGAATTAAAAGATATTGACGACCGTCTGCTCAATAGATTGCAATGGGGACTCACAGCAGATATTGGTGCGCCGGATTTGGAGATGCGTATCGCGATTTTGCGTCATAAAGCACTACGTGATGGATTTGATATTTCTGATGAAGTGCTCGAGTTCATTGCCACAAATGTCACGACGAATATCCGCGAACTTGAAGGCTGTCTCATTTCACTGGAAGCAACCATCTCCCTTGAAGGCAAGGAACCAAGCGTGGAGCTTGCGCGCGAAGTGCTCCGCAAAGTAGCCAGACGCTCTGCTCCTGTTCTATCAGTCGAGACCATTCAAAAATATACTGCGAAATTTTTCGGTATTGAAGAGCAACTCTTACGGGATAAGACACGCAAACAAGAAATTGTTGTCGCAAGGCAGGTTGCGATGTATCTCTGTAAAGAACTGACAGCGAGTACACTCAACCACATCGGAATTCATTTCGGTGGGCGCGATCACTCTACGGTCATTCATGCTCAGCAAACAATCGTCGATGACATGCGCAATGATACTGCGTTTGCGCATCGTGTCAATGAGTTAAAGCGCCAGCTTGAACTGATGCAATAGATTAGCCATTACGTTGACCAAAATAACCTCGTAGGGCAGCCACTCTGGCTGCCCTTTTCTTTCTTCACAATATTTTTGTTGTTCATTCGTCATTAGCTGTAACGACAGTGGTTGAATTCCGTACTTCAGCACTATAACCCAACGCCGTTATTTTTAACAAAACAAAATCTATGCAAACCAAAGAATATTTTATCCAACTTACCCGCAACGAGCTTGCAGGAACACTCCGAGCTATCCGCGCAGTACCAACCGAAAGCGATTCGTATGCACCTGATCAGAAGGCACGAACTGCCCGAAAAATCGTCGGGCATATTATCGGACATCCGCTTGATCTCATAGAGGGAATTGAGACTGGAGTCATTAACCACAGAAATCAGTCTGAGTTTGGTACCTATGAAGAAGCGGCGACTTCATTCGAAACAGATACCAATCGCTTGATCGAGATGGTCGGAGCATTGGATGAAAAAACATGGGATGAAAAACAAGCAGATTTTGCAATCGGAGGAATGACCCTCTATGCGAAATCACTTCGCGATCATTGCTATACGCTTCATGCAGATACCATTCATCATCGCGGACAGCTATCAACCTATTACCGTTCGATGGGTGTACGCAATCCAGTGATCTACGGTGCAACCGCAGAGACTGCCGAGGATAGAGCAGCGGCGGCAAAGGCAGCGAGTGCAGTTGCTGCATAAATTTTCGGAATAAAAAAAAGCGGCATAACATCTTGTTATGCTGCTTTTTATTTTACGTCAATTTCTTTTAGACTGCAACTCTGCGATTCGTCTCGACCCAATTCCGAATATACTCGGCAATTGCAGACATAGGCGCGCCCGGTGTGAACAGCTGACCAACGCCAACTTTCTTCAAGGATTCGACATCGTCGCCTGACATGATACCGCCACCAGTGAGTAGTACGTCGGTAAGTCCCTTTTCATCCATCATTTTTCGGATCTTGGGGAATAGGGTCATGTGTGCACCGCTGAGCATGGAGATGCCGATGACATCCACATCTTCTTGCAAAGCCGCTTCGACAATCATATCAGGAGTTTGGCGCAATCCCGTATAGATCACTTCCATCCCGGCATCACGTAAAGCAGCTGCGATAACCTTTGCACCACGATCATGGCCATCAAGCCCCGCTTTTGCGATAAGAACACGTATCTTTCTATCCATACCCGAGTTAACAGTAAATCCTCGGGAAAATATCCGTACTTCGCCGAAGAAGACTCTATCAAGTGGGACGGACTCTCAATCCGTCAGTCCCAAGAATCTTACATAAGCCCCCACAACTCTTTATCCTACAACACTTTCGCTGTGCACACACGTAGGTGCCTATCCAGAATGCAAAGAGCCAGCGAAAGCCGGCTCTTGTGGTTTATCTTGCTAAACTGGGTGTAGAATCTCATCTCTGCAAATATACGAAATTTTTCTCCGTTTGTCAAGGTGCTCGGAACAAGAATTTAGGTGCCTATTTGAAAAAAAAATAGTGGGACGGACTCTCTGCTCCGTCCCGTATTCTTTGACGGACGGTCTAAGAGACCGTCCCACTGAAGAGCTACCCTCACCCCTTGTCATTCCCGCGACGGCGGGAATCCATCCCCGCACCCAATTCGTAATTCCTAATTTCTAATTCGTAATTATTCATGTATTATCTTCACCGTCTTCACCTCACCAAACCCTGTTGAGATTCTCGCATAAAGCGCACCATGCGGTAAATCCTTCCCCTCAATATGAACCGTATGCTTCCCAGCCTCAAGCGAATACCCATGCGAATCTCCCCATACCCACCGACCAAGTTCATCATAAACCCCAACCGTCACATACGTCATGCGATTGAGTGTGAAGTCAAGAGTCGTTTCTTTTGTGAAAGGGTTGGGGGATGGAGAGATGAGAGATAACAATGTATTGCCGCTTATTGCAATTGGAGATGGGCTAACCGCACTCGTCTCTAAAAAGCCCAAGTCGATAGAATCAAGCGAAGGTAAATTCTGAACATCATAACCCTTT
Source organism: bacterium (assembly GCA_037143335.1). Taxonomy (GTDB): domain Bacteria; phylum Bacteroidota; class Ignavibacteria; order Palsa-1295; family Palsa-1295; genus PALSA-1296. The sequence continues at coordinate 47,825 of JBAWZA010000018.1, forward strand.
TGTGCCCAGTACGCACTATCGCTTGAATACTTGGCATCGTTACCAGCCCCCCAGCATTCAGGGTGATGGGAACGTAGGTAATTCTTTACAGCAAAACTTCCGCTTGGATAATACTTAGATCCAATAGGAAAAGTACTTGCTATTGATCCCATGCACACACAATAATAGCATGGGTCTTTAGTATTCATCAATAAAACTGATGCTAGCCATTGACGGTACTCCGTCGAGAGGTTAGGGTTGTGAGGTGCAGCAATTTCTGCAGCACCGTCTAGGTGATTAAATACGAAACAGATCTCCGGATCGATATTTGCGCAATGCTCAACATAAATTTTTAGTGAGTCATATTGCTTTTTTGCTATTATACTATCCCCTGGTTGTGGACTAACATGAACCCAATCTTTGAGTCTTGTGCAGGTATCGTAGGGTGAATTTTCTATAGTCGATAATGTATAATGATTCTGATGTGCTTTGTGTAGCGTATCTAAATCGCCACACCCTGTTATTATGCCTTGACAGATTGTGGTACTATCTACCGATTGAGATAGCGGCGCTGAACTTGAAGAATATGTAATCGACCAAGCTGATCCATTGAAAGTGCCAAATTGTGCCGAATGAATAGTAAGGGAGGGGTGTGGGTCAACCCCACCCCAATAATTATTATCTATATCACCTATATTTTGTGATGGTTGGAAAATGTCAACTAATTTTGGTGATGTCGTAGAACCTATTGTATTATTCTCACTCCAATGCGTCCACCACGATTGAAGTTTACCAAAATCGACAAGACAGAAATTATTGGCCAACATTACTTGTGCGTATGGGCCAGCGGTTGTGTAAAGTCCATTGTTCGAGATTGTATTTTTTGCAGCAATGTCAACGGAACCAGAGGTGGCACCATGAACACCGGTTAAATCCACTTCAGCGGGTGTAAAGCCAACAGCTGGTGAAATGTAGATCCCGGACTCGCCACAGTTTGAAATCGTAGTATTAACAATTTTAACAACATCATTATCCGAGCTGTAATACCCAATATCACCGCTTCCTAATTGACAGAGTTTTACATACCCTTGATAATCTCTTGAGTTAATTCCAATGTCCGTATAAAGTGTATCGCTGCAGAGAAAAGAATATGACCTCAAATCATCAGTGTTGATAATCTGGACCCCAACGTCAAAGACTATATCACTAACTTTATTAACTTCAATTACACCGGAGCTATTAATTAGTTGAATTGCGGCGGCATAACTATCGTCTCCAGTAGTAGACGCGTGAATAAAATGGTTCCCATTTATTCCTAGGTAATAAAGGTGATCGTGATCGTTAAAATTTTCTAATAATATCCCATTATAATCGTTCTGCAACTGTGCGCCGGTTGAGCTTAGGAAATTATTTCCATTCACGTATATCCCCCTATAGCCATTGGTAAGATTGCCGGTTCTTTCAATATGGATTACATTGCCAGAGAATTGATCAACGTTAAAGTTAATAAATTCTAATCCTCCCATTTGAGGGTCTAAGCCGTGAAAGCGCATGTTTGTGAACGACGCCAATGTAGGACTATTTAGGTCAATATTATCGCCACTCAACATCACATAATCCGGTGAGTACCCACCATTGCTTGTTAAGTTATACTGGACAATTCCAACACCAGCACCGCTATTTGTATAGGTCGTTGTGTGGGATACATAGGTCACATCTGTAACGTTTACTCCTGAACCCGTCCCTAAAATATACATCACTGGAACGGCACCCGTTGCAACATGAGAGATGATATCGCTATTGGCGAGGTTCGCATTATTATGATCTATAACGAAAATACCGTCAGCTGTAAAATTCGATGCACTCGGCAGGATTGAGACATCGTTACCATGGCCTATGTCGACTTTGCCAAAATCGGAAGTAAATTTACCACATGCCTCAAAGATTGCACCAGGTTGAACATCTAATTCTGCTACGGCAGTAGATGAGGTGCCGAGTAAGTTCACGTTAATTAGTCCATGAAAAGGTGGAAACATTCCCGTCGCAGTCGGGTCATACTCTGGCTCACTTGAAAAGTATTTCCATACTGAATTCCCAGCGATTCTCACTTCATTCATAGAAGTACCCGAAGGATATTGCTGGATCACTGAGATGGGTACTGTGTATAGAGTCGAGCCAGTAGAAGTGCCAATACCAAGGTAATTTCCATCTGTCATAAATCGGAGTACACCCCAATTGCTATTGAATGTTGTTTCGGTAATGTAGTTGAATCCTGTGGTTGAAGAACTTCCAATAACATCGGATCTATAAGCACCACTGTAGTAATCCGTTGAACTTGCCCCATAATTTGGATCAGTCCATAAAGTAAATTTCAATCCGTCCAATACGGTAGGATTTGCAGATCCGCCATGCTCTGTGCCATCTTTAACAATGCAGAGATTAGTGGCTAATGTATTCTCTTCAATGTCTTCATCGAATGCCCGAACATCTCTGACATAGTAGTGATTGCTCCCTTCCTTCCAGTGGATATGAATTCCCATTTGATTGATAGCCCCGGAATAGGAAGTTGGGTCAGAAAGGATTACGCTACCCGTTTCCTGGTTCAAAAGAACTCTGGTGTCGTGAGTGTTAGAGTTCGGATTATAGCCGAAATTGTTATCCGCTCCTCGAATAAGTATCAGCGGGTTTTTGATAACACTCCCATTGTTGCTCAGTTTAATTTGATATAGGCAATGGAATTGATTGTATGTTCCACTTTGATTATCGTAAGGGTTTGCGAATGCTCGAATCGGGCCATCCACTATTCCGGCTACACCATTTCTATGCCCACCAGTGTTTTGTGGGATAGGTGAAGGGAGCGGGTAAGTGCCTGCGCCTTGGTATGCTTTTGTCCCATCGACGTACCATACAATGTCTCCAGTCCATGAGGAGAGATTTACGTTGTAGAAAAGAAAGTCATCAGCTTCCCGTGCATAAACTGCTACCGTAATTGTACTTGAACCTGCAACACTAGATACAACTACACGTGCATGTGTAATTGGCGTCGTTGCTAATGGGAAGGTATGGTCATTCCCACTGCCACTTAAGATAGGATCATGAAAAGTATTTGTAAGTGTTTCGCTGTTAGCAGGCGATGTTGTTCCTGTGGATGCGCCGTATTCTTCAACTTTGACTTTGCCACTACTTAAGATAAACGCAACATAAAAATGCCAAACTGGTGTGCCGGAAGCATTTTGCCTAACATCGCAAGCTACTGTTGGATGAGTCCCGGTCCCTACATTAAATGCGGCTTGCGCAGTAGTGCCATCAAGATTTAGAACTTTAGCAAAAATATTTCCCCCTGATTCCCAGACTAAATAAGTGTAGGCATTGTCTATAGCAGGGTCGAATTCATCTTCATGAAATGTCCCTGCACCTGCTTCAGTGGTGACCGAATTTCCATTGGTGCTTACCTCGGAACCACTCGGTAAATAATGGTAGATTGGATATTTGACAATCTGCCTGCTCGACGTTGGATTCGGTAGACCGTCTAAGGTAATATCTATTTGGCGGCTTGCATCCGTTGAGCCAGAAACAGTATTAAGTCCTTGAACCACAAAACCTGTTCGATCGCCAGTGGGCCAAATATATCGAACGCTACCAGTTAGATTAGCAACTACTTTTGGAGCATCAGGGTATGTTCCATATAATTTCCCGCCAGAAACTACACCAGGTGGCTGACACCCTGGGTGACTTGAGGTGCTTCCACTTACGTATTTTTCCGATGGTTTCGAGATGAGATTACTCAGGAGTAACCATGCACTCTTATTATTTGGACTTACCACGCCTGTCCCCGTAGTAGGTTCCCAAGTACCTGCTGAATTTACATCTTTTTGGTCTGGACTGAACAGCCAAGGGTGGCCTGATATTTCAACCTTGTTCCCCATGTCAGCAGTGCATGTCCACTGACCATAGCCATTCGCCGCGAGTGTATGCAAGTCCATTTGTATTGCAGGATCGTTGCCGGAGAATTGATCCCCATCAATAATTTTATATTGGTGGATTGCGATCTGACCATATTCGTTATTGGCGCTATAAACAAAGTTCTGTCCCCGCACCCCTCCACTCAGGCATAATACCACCGCTAAATATGCAAGCATGATCTTTCCCAAAAAGGCTGTAAAGTGTGTGTGTGTGTGTGAGTTACGCGGTTTTGTTCGCGTGATGCTTTAAGTGTTTCCATGATGTTCATCTTCTTATTTTTAGTTAATGCATTAAGTGGGTCACGGACCTTGGGAGTCGGGATACAGCGAAGTGTTGCCTGTCGGAGTATTTCGGCGCGTCTTGTCCAGTTCAAATATACAACATAAATTTGCAAAATGCAAGTGTTTTCGGAAATATTTTCATTTTTTTTGGGAGGTACGAGCTAAGAGTCTGTCCCACTGACCGCTCCCTGAATTTTGAATTGCAATCGGTTTTGGTAAGTGACGAAAAATTTCGTATTTTTGCTCACAATTTTTTTACGAATTATTATGAATATCATTAAAGCCCTCGTTCTTCTTTTTCTGTGCACAGCTTCTGTAGCATTTTCCCAAATCCCACGAGCGATTTCGTATCAGGGTACGCTCTCGGATAAAAAAGGTGCACCTGTTCCTGACGGCGATCATGTTCTTTCGCTGACACTCTACAATACCCGAACGGGAGCAATTTCTGTCTATACGAAAACTGCAACCCTCACTACCAAGAACGGTGTCTTTGAAGTATTGCTCGATTCTATTCCTGCAACAGTTCTTTTTGATCGTCAGTATTTTCTCGGAATTAGTGTAGATGGCGGCGCTGAGCTTAATCCGCGAACCCCACTTGCTTCAGCACCGTATGCACTAAACGTAGCTGGCTCCGGCGGAATAAACAATCTGCAAAGCGCCGATGCTTCGATTGGTGTGATAAACGGAAACGGACCGCAGACGCAAATCGCTGTTGCATCCGGTGGAATCACGACAGCAAAGATTGCTGACATTGCTGTAACCGACGGCAAGATTGCTTCAGTGAGCTGGTCGAAAATAACTGGCGCCCCTTCATCATATACTCCCAGTGGTTTGGCTGGTGGAGATTTGGGTGGTGCGTATCCGAATCCGACACTCAAAACATCAGGTGTCACTGCAGGTAATTACACCAATGCAACGATCACCGTGGATGCGAAGGGACGCGTAACCACTGCCTCGAACGGAGTGACAGGTCTGATACTTCCATTCGTTGGAAGTGCGATAAGTGGTACAAGTACGTTCTCGATTACCAATACGACAGCAGCACAGAATGCCTCGGCGATTTTCGGGACTATTTCTACGACGACATCGCTCACAAATCCCAAAGGGGCAGCGATAGTCGGTACGAATACGAATGCTTCTGCAATAACACCAGCTTTTGGTGTGCTTGGTACTGCGAATTCCGCATTCAATAATTCCGCCGGTGTTTATGGTTTCAACTCTGCAGTGAATGCCGGAGCCGGTGTCTTAGGCAGAGGAAACTATGGGGTTGCAGGAATTTCTACAACACCGAATAACGCCGGAGCAGGAATCTACGGAGCAGGATTAAATAGTGCAGGTCCTAATACTGGATCGTATGCAGGATATTTCGATGGCGGACTGGGAGTATTTATTAATAATGGATCCTTTACCGTATTTGGCGGTACGAAAGCCGCAACGGTATCCATAAAAAATGGCTCTGAATTTAGAAAACTCTATTGCGAAGAAGCCACTGAAATTTGGTTTAACGATTATGGATCATCGCATCTCACGAATGGTCATGCAACGATCACGCTTGATGATATATTTTTGAACACCGTCACGATTGATGAAAATAATCCGATGAAAATTTTTATTCAAATGAATGGCGAATCGTGGCCGGTATTCGTGAAGAAAGGAGCAACAAGCTTCGAAGTAGTTGAATCCAACAGTGGCAAATCAAACGCCGACTTTGATTACCGCATCGTAGCCAAACGCAAAGGCTTCGAGAATTTGCGGTTGGAACGTGTTGAGTTGCCGAATATGAAATGATCTGGCATCCCAAAATTCGGCAGGAGTTGCAGTGAAGTAAATTAATTCATCACCAGCGGTGGGAGGCTGAATGCACCTCTGTCGAATGCGATGAGGGACTGCAAGTCGAAGGTGATAAATTTGTAGAGTGCGAATTGTTCGAGCACGCTCATCGCGGCTGCTTCGTTTTGTGCAGCCATGACAACCCACGCCTTGGTGCGATCAGCATTAAGGCTAAAACTTGTGAGAACTCCTGTTTGTAATAATCTTCCGATTTGTTCTCGTTGTCTCGGAATAAGCTCCATGAATTCCTCGTCTTTATAATAAGGAAATTCAATCTCTACCATAAACATTTCCATACGTTGTTCCTTCCCTTGTACACAAAGATATAACATTTTTTGGTGACCGCCTATTATACTTCCGTTTTTGTTGATAGTTTCGGAGCTGATTTTTGGTGCGATTGGTCACTCAACTTTTGGAGTTGCAACAATCAGAGCAAAATCCATTCTTTTTTTTCGCCAAAATGATGTGGGGAAATAGGCTGATTATGTGCCCTTCTTTTTAGGGGTTTTGGTGTAACTTTTGGGGAACTCCCGTGTTAGTATTTGTGGTAACACGACGTGTCTTATGTATTGATTTATTGGATAGCAGAACCATCTTGAAATAACTGACATCTTTCTTGATTTTTTGATCTCTTCAGATAAGGAGAAAACCTCATGAAAACGAACTTCCTCGCTCAGCTCTATAAAATTGGTGTAGTCGGGCTTTTTGTTTCTACCTCATTCCTCGCAAGTTGTAAACAGGATGCACCTGTTGGCTCAACTCCGACTCCGACAACGACGATCACTTCCCCGATTCCAAAGACTCCACCTCAGATCATCGTCCCATCGGACAATAAACCACTTAACCTTGAAGCCGAGATCGAGCTTGGCAGACATTTATTCTACGACAAGCAGATGAGTGTTGACGGAAGCACATCGTGTGCTTCGTGCCATCAAGCCGATCGAGGATTTTCGGACTTACTCCAGACAAGCCGGGGCATGAACGGACAAATGGGTACACGTAATGCGCCGGGACTAACGAACGTTGCATACAATACTGTCTTCACATGGGATGGTAAATTCCCGACCTTAGAGAAACATGCACCAGGTCCGATTTTTAATGCTGTCGAAATGGGGAATAATTTTTTCACGAGCGGGAAGGATACCATTGGCAATAGAGATACCACTGGCGGAGGTTATGGCTCCAAAGTTGGTACGAATGATACGTTAATGCTCTTTGCACGACTTGATGGCAATCCCAAAGTTCTTCCTGGAACGATGGTCGGAGCAACCGCGATGGTAGATGTAAACTCCGTTCGCAAAGATAAATTAGGGAAGAATTATTATGCACTTCTCAATGCGGCTTGGGGACCAGTCACAGTTACAATGAGTACTGATCGTGGCACGACATTTACGAAGGTAGAGGCAGTGGCGTTTACCATGGATATCATCGCCAAATCTATCGCAGCATTTGAACGTACGTTCATCAGCAACGCTTCACCATTTGATCGGTATAACAGTGGCGACGAAACCGCGATTAATGATAATGCGAAAAATGGGTTCAAATTATTCATTGATACTGCGAGGGCAAATTGTGTCTCTTGTCACTCAGGATATAATTTTACTGACCAGCAATTCCATAATAACGGGATTCTTCAGAATTCCCCAAATGTGGATTCCAAAGACATCGGTCGCGGAGCGATTACGAAGAACTCCGCCGATAATTTCAAATATAAAACTCCAACCCTCCGTAACGTAAGCCTAACTGGGCCATGGATGCACAACGGCACATTCGCTAATAGTGGTGCGACAGTTGAAATTTCCTTAGAGAATGTAGTGCGTCACTACAACTTTGGTGGTCATGCAACTCCGGGACAAGACCCACGAGTCCGTCAATTGCATTTGAGTGATGACGAGGTTAGAGACATCAGCATGTTCCTCATGACGTTGCAAGATGGAAGTTTTTCTTCGAATTCAAGTTTAAGCAATCCTTGGTAAGGCATAAAGATTCCTCTACATAATATAACTAACAGGAGACAAGCCCATGAACATCAAACCCTCATTCCCATTTGGCATCATTTGCATCGTGGTTGTTTCACTCGCACTGAGTTCTTGCGAAAAACAAAAAGGATCAACTGAGCCAACGACAAGCGCCGTGATTGGCGTTATCCCAAAAACGCTCGGTACCATTTCAGTGCCAGCAGATAATCCAATGACCGATGCGAAGATCGAACTCGGCAGACACTTATTTTTCGACAAAGAACTAAGCGTTGACCACTCAACTTCGTGTGCAACATGCCACAATCCGAGCGCGGGCTTCTCGGATCTTCGCGGTTTACGTACGAGTATGGGTTTTGGACAGCGTATGGGCACACGTAATGCACCGTCGCTTGCAAACGTAGCTTATAATACTATCTTTACATGGGATGGCAGTTTCAAAACGCTCGAAGCCCACGCACCCGGACCAATTTTCAATTCATTGGAAATGGGGAATAATTTTTCCACTGGCAGGGACCCACGGGACAGCGTCCCGAGCGGGTATCACTCCGATCCTGGCTCAAGCGATTCGAACCAACTATTCGCGCGTCTCAATGGACAATCCGATGCAGCAGGCAAAAGATTGCCTGAACTATACACAGCTGCCTTTTCAACTCAAAAGATCTCCATTGCAGGAATTGCTAAAGCTATTGCTACCTACGAACGGACGTTCATTAGTACTCAGAGCACGTTCGATAAATTCAATAACGGCGACGAGTCTGCCTACAAGAATAATCCGCAAGCGCTTCATGGCTACCAATTATTTATTGATAAGAACGGAGCGAATTGCATTTCATGTCACTCAGGATATAACTTTACTGATCAGCAATTCCACGACAATGGTATTGGGGTTCTACCAACTGGGAGTGCGTCTTCAACAGACATGGGTCGTTCGGCTGTGACAAAAAATAAGTCTGATAACTTTAAGTTTAAGACACCATCGCTTCGCAACGTTGCACTATCTGCACCATACATGCACGACGGAAGATTTGCCACACTGACACAAGTGCTTAATCATTACAACAAAGGTGGAGTCGGTACTTCAGTGGACGCCAATCAAGACCAGCACGTTCATGCTCTGAACCTCAGCGATGGCGACATCGCGGACATCATAGAATTCTTGAAAACACTCAGCGATGAGAGATTCACAGTCAATCCGAAATATATTGACCCATGGGGTAAATAATTTTTTGGGAGTACTCCACACCCAATTAGTGAGGCCGACTCTCAGTCCGTCCCACTAAATCAGGACTGGAATCAATTCACAATCTCTGGTCAGGACACTTGTAACCTCGCTTACTCTTCGGATGTTATGATGTAGCGATTCCGAATAACTCAATTTGATAAGCGAAGAATACGAAAGCGAACAATTCTCCGAACGCATCAGACGTTCGCATGAAGATCGTTCGCGCAAGAAAGAAATGCGTCATCGTGAGCGACACACGACGAAGCTCATCACGAATAAGAATGAGGATGCAAGCCACCTTGTCCGAGGCAGAGTCATCAGCGCCGAAGGTGCTAATTTTATTATCCGCGATGAAGCTGGCACAGAGTTGCGCGCTCGTTCGGTTAAGAGTACCAAATCTGGCAACGACAATGCCTCACTTGTCGCAGTAGGTGACGATGTTTTTCTCGAAGTATCCGAAAGTGAAATAGCTGTTATCCGAGAGGTACTTCCCAGAAAGACAAAACTTTCCAGAAGAGCACATAAGCGACGCGATAGTTTCGAGCAAGTCATCGTCGCTAATATAGATATTCTCGCCATTGTTATGAGTGCAGGAGAGCCTCCATTCCAGAATGGCATTCTTGATAAGTACATTATCGCTGGTCACGAGGGCGGACTTGATATTCTTATCGTACTAAATAAATGCGACGAGCTTGAGGCTAATCCACGCGGAGAATTTATTGAAGAAGCAACTGCGTATTACCAATCAATCGGCTATTCAGTAATTCGCACTTCTGTCACTCAAGGATCTGGCATCAACGAACTCACCCATCACTTTGCAGAGAAGACTGCCGTCTTCGCCGGAAAATCCGGAGTCGGGAAATCATCGCTGGTGAATTCGTTGCTCGGCAGAGAAGTCGCTCGCACCCAGGAGCTTACTCGGAGAGAGCAACGAGGAATGCACACCACGACGAATTCAATCTTAATGCCGATCAATACGCTTGCCAATAGCTTTATTGCCGATACGCCAGGAATTCGAGAATTCTTTCATTTCGAATTAGACCCTGATCTCATCAAATTTCATTTTGCCGAATTTGTAGAATTACAATCCGAGTGCGCGATGACAAACTGTATGCACATTCACGAACCTGGTTGTGCGATATTGGAAGCAGTTGATGAAGGTACCATTCCTGAGTGGCGTTATAATAGCTATATGGGACTCTGGGAAGAAGCGGAGCGCGAGCTGAAGAAACGGTCGTCATAAATCCGTGATTTTTTTGTCGCAAAATTGGAACGGAAGAATCGCATTGGTGGTATATAGTCATTCAGAAATTTGGGTACCAGTACGAACTAGTGCCATTTGAATATTTTTTTACACTTTCATTACGAACAATGAAGAATCTCGCAGTTTTGTCAGCTATTTTAGGATTAATTATTCTCGGCAGTTGCGGTAAATCAGGTTCCAAAGCCGGCGGACCGGACACACTTCCCCCAATAGCAAACCCAGGTCATCCCGATGTAGTACCAGCGCAGGTGGCGAAGATGCAACTCCCAAAAATGACTCCGGGCAAGCATGGCGACACGACCGTCACTGAATCAGGCCTGATGTATATTGATACGAAGGTTGGAAAAGGCGCTAGCCCAAAAGCGGGACAAGAAATTTCTGTGAACTACACGGGTATGACAACCGACGGCCACGTCTTCGATTCGAATACTGATCCATCGAAAGGTCATCTGAAGCCACTCGATTTCACCATTGGCGCTGGTCGAGTCATCAAGGCATGGGAAGAAGGCTTCCTCTCGATGAAGACGGGTGGCAAACGTCGCCTGATCGTACCAAGCGAACTTGGTTACGGTGCAAATGGAAACGGTCCGGACATCCCACCTGACGCGATGCTCATCTTTGATGTGGAGTTGCTCTCAGTAAAATAATTGTACTCAGCAACAATCTCAAAAAGAATAGTGAAGACCCAATGTCAGCGAGCCATTGCTCAGACTGACGAGATTGGTGCTACCCGCTGCTTTGGTAGGATCAGGTAGAGTGTGCGAGGGACCAAGTAAATAATCTACTCCAACAGATGCAGCAAATCCCGCTGTAGCCTTATACGTTATACCGAACGAAGCGTAACCGACTAAACTCTCTGAAACGAGTGATACCTTCTCAGAAGTACTGGGATCGAATAAATTTCGTTCATAATTGAAGTCTTGGGTGCCGTACCCCAATCCGAAAAGTCCGCTTAACTCTACTGTTGCGGCTTGGTTTAAGGGGTAATCATACTGACCGCACAATAAATAATTATTGCCAGAATAATTTACGTTGAGTGTCGGCTCTGCGCTAGAAACGTATGTGGCTCCGAATGACCATGATGAATCATAGAGATACCTCATTCCAAGTCTCCGCGCGAAAGTAAAAGAAGAATTTGAACGGTAGTGAGAAGTATTTTGCCACGTCGCATCGTAAGGTGCACTGACATGCTGAAAGATACCTGCAGTAACAATATCGAATGTTACTAATTTACGAGATGACCCATTTCGCAACATCTTTTCAAGATCTGTCCAGTCACTATTGAACCGAGAGTGTTGAAAATGATACGTATAACTGTTTTGCGTGGCGGAATTGATACTATTATTCAGAGCTACTCCAATTAAACCAGCCGCGATAGCGGGCAAAAAAATGGTAGGTAAATCTTCATTTGAAGCAAATTCGCCTGGACCGTAACTATTACTATTCAGGAATGCAAAATCTGCCAGATAAATACACCCAGAAACCCAACTCGGCCAAGTAGGCTTGGAGTCGTTAACGATTTCAACTGAATAAATAGATTCTCGTGAAATACCATGAACCCCATGATCATCCATCAAATAAAGTGAATCCATCGTAGCTCCGAGCAATTTCCCAGAGTATCCAAAGGTCCCACTGGTGAAGATAATCACATCCGCATTCTGAAAATCCGAATGGAGTTTCAGGCGCACCATCCACTCCTCTGCTTCAGCACCTAACTTTGGCATCGCCTCAGTTTGAGCGGAAGCAATCTGCGGCGCAATAGCGAACAACACAGGCACTATGAATTTGTACATACTCCGATGTTGTATCTTAGTGATTCAAATGTAATACTTCTGTCTGGTTCGTATTCTTCATGGCATTAAACTGACTCTTCGAGTACTTCAGAATTTCTCCTTTATTTTTCAGGATTTCAGATATCTTGTTTGTGTTTTCCGGATTTCCCGAAGGTAAGTGAATATCATAATAACCGCGAGTCTTCATAAATAGAGAACGAACCGTACCTGCTTTGAGTGGCGGCGACTTGAACGACATCTTGAACCAATCCCCGACATCAGGCATGTCGTAGCGGATGCTATCAGATTGCGCAAGAATATTTTTTGTATCAGCGCCAGTGCTACTCTCAGCCGTTGCCATTGATAGTACCGTTGGATCTGAAATTATTGAATCGGAGCCTGAAGTCAAGCCGATATAATCTATTTGCCAAAATCCACGCGGTGGCTCGAGTTTGATTTCAACTGAATCCCCTGTGATCCCGGATAAGTCAAGTGTCACTGTCCTATCCTCAGTAATGAACGGACCCGTAGCCGGTATAATCTGACGATCAACCCACTTCCCCGCAACTAATACTTTTACTTTAAGCAGATACAATTCTTCGCGTAGTACAAAATTTCCCATCTTCAGCAATTCATCACCATGATGATTGACAGAATTATACCATCTGACTACGCTATCGCCGCGGAGCAAAAGCATTTCTTTAATCATCTTACTCCCCCAGATTGCGGTACCCATGTTCACGACGAGCCTCGAATGTGAGGTATCTTTTGGCATTGGGAATGTCAGTCGTATTTCATGACGGTCTGACTCCGTACTCCCGTACTGGTTCATATTCGTCTGCCAATTAATTTGATCTCTCTTCATCAGAAATGGCAAGATATTCGAAGTGCGATCGAGCGTTGCACGTGAGGGAGCGACCGGTGGGTGCAAGAGGTGCAATCGCCCAAAAGGATCAGGTACAACTTCAGTACTTGGGTCATGATCAACGACGACAAGTTTCATCTCATCGAGATGTTGCGTCTCAGGCACTTCATTCCGCACCATCAACCGATACTCGCCATCCACCTCACGAAGTTGATGGAGTGGGGAGAGATCAGTGCGCTCTAACCCTTCACAAACAGCACCCCCGAGTGGTTCGGCATCGAAGACATATTGATTGCCGTCATACGAATAGATGAACGGGCAACACTGTTTCGCAGCCAACGCGACGATGAATACTGCTAAACCCACCACGAGTACGGCGCTCAAAAAAGTTAATACCGTGCTCCCTGCATTAACGCTTTTGTAGTGGCAGTACAAAATGGAATCGAGCGGTATGCTAACCCGACGTGAAGAGAAGGCATCTTGCGCGACGATCCCACTGAAAATTTTACCGACTGTATCTATAAATTGGCCCTTCTTTTCAAAGTAAACGGGAATCCCGTTCAGTAGTACCACATCACTGATATACGCGTTGTTGGTCAGCGAAACTGATCCCTTGATCTTTGCGGTGGTTAGTGTCGTGTTGTTATACGAGAGGCATGCAACAAAATAGTGTGCACACGCAAAGATAAGCATTAAGGTGACTATTTGACGTTTCATAGTATTCATGACAAAGAAAATCCTCCATCTACAACAAGTATTTGTCCCGTTATCCATCGCGACTCATCACCGAGCAGAAAACCTGCGACGGGTGCAATTTCATCTGGTTCGGCAATGCGATTTTCAAGGGGTGTCTGTAAACTCGCAAGCTGAATCAATTCGGTTGCATTCGGAAATTTTTCAATTGAGGATGTCCGCACAAAACCAGGTGCGATGCCATTGACTCGGATACCAAACGGTGCGCACTCAAATGCATACTGCCTGACGCTCGCTTCCAGAGCGGCTTTCAGTGGTCCCATTGGGCCATAAAATGGAATTGCCATCCTGCTGCCTAAACTTGAAACTGCAACAACTGCTGATCCACTTGGCATCATTGGGATAATCGCATTCATGATCTGCACGAATGAACCCGTACTAATCTGCAAGCACAAATCCCATTGATTTGGTCGAAGTGCCGATAGTGGTTTGAATACATTCAAAGCCGCAGCGTGAACAATCCCGTGAATTTCTTTATACGTCCGGACAAGTTCGATGAGCGAATCCACTCCGTCAGCATTTGCGAAGTTTGCCGCGAACGGAATTGCCGCCTTCCCCATCTTTCTAATGTCATTGCAAACTTCATCGGCTGCAGTATGATTCTCGTGGTAATGAACGATCACTTCATCATAAGCACGACGTGCTGCTTCGAGTGCGATAGCGCTGCCAATGCCGCGTGATGCTCCGGTGATAAGAACTCTTTTCATACCATTACTGCTGACATTTTTCTACTCGTGAAGTCAATAATGCTTTGCACTGTGAAGGCATTATCAATTTCTTCATTTGTCAGGTTCTCGCCTAAGCTGGCAATAATTTCATCATCGGTGATTGATATGCCAAAAAGCTTTTCGAGCCGAAATCTGATATCAAGTACATCAAGACTCTCCGCGCCGAGATCACTGAATATTCTGGCTTCGGGTTGAATCATTTTAACCTTTACGCGCAGTACTTGCCTGAGCATTTCGATAACGCTTGTACCTATCTCGAGTTCTGTCATAAAATTATGTTTATACTTTTCGTAATATTAGTGAAGCATTCTGACCGCCGAAACCGAAACTATTCGACATGATAAATTCAGTTTTGAATTGTCGCGCTTGATTCAGCACATAGTCGAGATCACATTCCGGATCAGCGAATTTGTAATTAATTGTCGGCGGAATAAAATCCTTTTGCATCGCGAGTGCACATGCAGCAAGCTCAACACCTCCGGCAGCTGCTACCAGATGGCCGATCATAGATTTGGTTGAGCTGATGGGTGGGATAGCAGATGACCCTACCCCGAAAACTTTCTTGATTGCAAATGTCTCGGTCTTGTCGTTGATCCGCGTCCCTGTGCCGTGAGCATTAATATAGTCAATTCTCTCTGGCGTAATTCGCGCATCACTAAGTGCATTC
>JBAWZA010000019.1:0-56541 GCA_037143335.1 bacterium
CGTGCATTTTCACTAGCGCTTACGGAAATCGCCGGCACTGCTGAACTTCGGAGAAATATCGGGCTCAATGGCATGGAAGCCCTCGCACAGGAATCATTTGCGATTAAATCCCGGAAACACCCGGATCTGAAAATGAGTCGCCAACCTCAGATTTTCATGATTGACAGTATGCTCTTTGTCAACTATGAGTTCGTAAGAACAGGGAAAACAGAGGGGAGAATACTGAATTCAAGAGTTGTCGTTTTTGCCTCAGGAACCAAGTATTATGAGCTTGCAATGGTACAATTACACGAAACTACGGACTTAGAGCGATATTCGGAGAACTTCCGATTATTGCAATCTGTTATTGCGGGGCTTGAGGGAGTAGCGACTGTAAAAGAAGGAAAATTCAGCCGTTAAACCATTCGACTTGGGGTGTCGCCAAGCGGTAAGGCAGCGCCCTTTGGAGGCGCCATTCGTAGGTTCGAATCCTGCCACCCCAGCTTTTGAAAATTGAAAATTGAGAATGGAGAATTGAAAAATTACTGTTCCTAATTTCCAATTGTTCATTTTCAATTCTCAATTTTTGTTCGATGCCACAGCTAAAAGTCGTCGCAGGACGCAGCAATAAAGTTTTTGCCGAGAAGATTGCAAAGTCACTCGGAGTAAAAATTGCGAGTACTCAGATAAAAAACTTTTCTGATGGCGAGCTGTGGGTGAAGTACGATGAGAACATCAGAGGTGTTGACCTCTTCATCGTGCAATCAACAATGCCGCCAGCCGAGAATTTGATGGAGCTTCTGATGCTCATTGATGCGGCGAGGCGTGCAAGTGCTGAGCGTATCACGGCAGTACTACCATACTTTGGTTACGCTCGTCAGGATAGAAAAGATCAGCCACGAGTGGCGATCACGAGCAAGCTTGTTGCGAATTTGATTACAGAAGCCGGTGCTGACAGAGTCATTTCAATGGACTTACATGCGCCGCAGTTGCAGGGATTTTTTGATATTCCGTTCGATCACTTATATGCATCGAACGCATTCGCAAAACATTTCAGAGGCGAAAAACTCAAGAATCTGACTATCGCTTCACCAGATGTGGGCGGATCAAAGATGGCTCGTAGTTTTGCAAAACGATTTGATGCCGACCTTATCATTATTGATAAACGTCGTCCAGCGCCAAACGTAGCCGAAGTGATGAACATCATTGGCGAACCTGAAGGCAAGGACATCATACTTATTGACGATCTGATTGATACAGGTGGCACATTCACTAACGCCGCGATTGCACTGAAAGCTGCAGGCGCGCGGCGTGTTTACGGTGCTTGTTCACATGCAGTGCTTAGTGGAAGTGCTGTAGAAAGATTGGAAAAATCGCCACTTGAGTATTTGCTGGTGACCGATACAATTCCTCTGAAAAAGGAATCGAGGAAGATTAAGGTAAAGTCCGTCGCAAAAGTTTTTGCCGAAGCGATTAGCAGAACTCATGATGGCAAGAGCATTAGCTCGCTCTTCGATGACGAAAAGCGAAAAAATAAATTGTAACTAACACCCAAGGTTCATCCCTGGGATTTTTCATAACCACCGTTGGGCACTGCTTCTTTAATGATCGTAAGTGTGCGGCGGGATGAAAGGAAAACATAATGGCAGATATCATACTCAACGCAGAAGCGCGCACCCAATTAGGTGGCAGTACTGCAAGAACGCTTCGTAATTCCGGCAGAGTACCAGGAGTACTTTACGGACACGGCGAAGCATCTACTCCGTTCCATGTAAAAGAGTTGGACCTCCGTCCGCTCATTTACACAAAAGAAACTCACGTCGTGAATCTCAACCTCGGCGGAAAGAGCACAAAGAGCATCTTGCGCGAAGTTCAGTTTGATCCACTGAGTGACAGAGTAACTCACATTGATCTTATCATTCTCCACGCAGGTGAGAAGATCAGAATTGATGTTCCTGTTCAATTGGTAGGAACAGCGGCAGGCGTAAAAGATGGCGGTATCATTGATTTCGTATTGCACAAACTTTCAATCAATGTATTACCTGATCAAATTCCGCAGCATATCGAAGTAAATGTTGCTGATATGAAGATCGGTCACGGTATCCACATCAAAGAACTTCCAGCTAATCCTGCTTACACGATTCTCGGGGACGAGAATGCAGTGATTGTAGCATGTGTGGCTCCGAAGGTTGCAGATGCAACGGCGACACCTGGTACCGAAATCGTTGAGCCTGAGCAAATTCAAGCAAAGGGCAAGAAGGATGAGGAAGAAGGAGCAGAAAAGAAATAATCTCTTCGTTTATATTAAACAGACTCGCAAGAATTACTTGCGAGTCTGTTTTTTTTAGTATTTCTCAATGCAGATTTTTGTAGGATTAGGGAATCCCGGAAAAGAGTATGACGGCACACGCCACAACATTGGCTTTGCCGTCGTAGATTTATTTGAGCAAAAACTCGAACGCTCTCTCGGATGGAAAGCAGGGAAGGGGGAATACTATTACGCAAAAGGGTTATTTGCGGGTGTTGATATTATTCTCGTAAAGCCAATCACCTATATGAATCTCTCGGGTCGTGCAGTCCGCGATGTAATGGCATTCTTCAAGACAGAAATTTCAGAAGTAACGATCATTTGCGATGATCTCGCGATTCCACTCGGGCAATTGCGACTTCGGTTAGATGGCTCTGACGGAGGACACAACGGATTAACATCGGTGATATATGAATTGGGAACAGATAAATTTTCGCGTTTACGTTTTGGAGTAGGATCTGATTTTCACAAAGGCGAACAAGTTCGCTATGTGCTTTCTCCATTTAAAGAACAAGAAAAGAAGACTGTCTTAGAAATGATAGAACTTGCAGTCTCAGGTTGCCAAGAAATTGTCCGCAAAGGTCCAAGAGATGCGATGAATGTGATTAATGTGAAGCCGGTCGCGAAGGCTATCTGACGAGAAAAAAATCCAAAATTGTGGTTGCTCAGAAAAAATTTCGTATTTTTAAAGCTAATATAGAGTTGTCGTATAATTTTCACCACTAACCTGAAATCATAAAAATAGAATGGAACTACTGATTATACTTGGAATAAGCGTTATCGCACTGCTGTTTGCGGGTCTTTACCTGATCCCAAATGTTCTCAAACGAGATCAAGGCACGCCGGCAATGCAAGAAATATCAAATGCAATCAAGCAAGGCGCTGAAGCATTTTTGCGTCGTCAGAATAAGACGATCGCATTTCTTGCGATTGCGCTTGCATGTTTGATTTATATCCTCTACGCTTTTGTCCGTGCACATAACGAGCACGATCCCGCTAGCTCTTCGATGCTTGCACTTTGGACTACTCTTTCATTCGTACTCGGTGCTGCATGTTCTGTAGCTTCGGGTTACATGGGCATGTGGGTTGCTATCCGCGCAAATATCCGCACAGCATCCGCTGCGAGAACGAGTATGAATGGTGCTCTTCAAACGGCTCTTCGCGGAGGAGCTGTATCAGGTTTCTTCGTTGTAGCACTCAGCTTGCTTGGCGTTGCTGGATTGTTCGCAGTTGTTAATGCGATGGGTGTGACCGATGATATGACAAAGATTCCACTCTTAATCGTCGGATACGGATTTGGTGCAAGCTTTGTCGCACTCTTTGCACAGCTTGGTGGTGGTATCTTCACGAAAGCCGCAGACGTAGGCGCTGATCTTGTTGGTAAAGTAGAAGCAGGTATTCCCGAAGATGATCCACGTAATCCAGCGGTTATCGCTGATTTGGTTGGTGATAACGTCGGTGATTGCGCTGGTCGTGGTGCTGATCTTTTTGAATCAACTGCCGCTGAGAATATCGGAGCAATGATTCTTGCTGCCGGACTTTATAAATCAAATGTTGCATATTTCCAGGCTAATAATCTTGCACTGATTGGTGTCATATTATTCCCACTCGTTGCAAGAGCATTTGGTATTATTGCTTCCATTATCGGAATCATGTCAGTTAAGACAAACGAGACAGAGGATCCGATGAAAGCATTGAACCGTGGTTACTTTGTCACATCAATTCTCGCAATGGTTGGTTTCTTTATTGCTTCTCGCTGGTTGCTTGGCGAGCAGTACTACATGAATTTCTTCCTTTGCGGTGTAATTGGTGTTTTGGCTTCGATTGCATTCGTGTATATTACGCAGTACTATACAGAGTATCGTTACCGTCCGGTGCAATCAATTGCCGAGGCATCACAGACTGGACCAGCAACGAATATCATTGCTGGTATCGCTATCGGTATGGAGTCAACAGGTTATCCGATTCTGGTGATTGGCATTGCAATCGTCAGCGCATATTTCTTAGGCGCGCATTCTGGTTTGCAAGATGCTGGTCTCTTCGGCACAGCTGTTGCAACGATGGGTATGCTCGGAACTGCTGCTTATATTTTGGCGATGGATACATTCGGACCTATTACCGATAACGCAGGCGGCATTGTCGAGATGAGTCATCAACCAGACTCAGTCCGCGAAAAAACTGATCGCTTGGATTCGGTTGGTAATACAACGAAGGCATTAACGAAAGGTTATGCAGTGGGCTCAGCCGCTCTTGCTGCGTTCTTGCTCTTCGGTGCTTATATGGACGAGATCAAGAATTACGTTCCGACATTTGATAAAGTTATCAACTTGAATAAGCCCGAGGTATTTGTTGGTGCATTGTTCGGAGCAGTACTTGTGTACTTGTTCTCATCACTCGCCATCAAAGCAGTTGGTAAAGCAGCGTATGCAATTATCAATAACGTTCGTGAACAGTTCAAGAATAATCCAGGCATTATGCTTGGTACATCGAAGCCTGATTACGGTCAGTGCGTTGATATTGCTACGAAATCTGCTTTGCAGAAAATGGTGTTGCCTGGCGTCTTAGTTGTCGCCATGACAGTTGGCACGGGATTGATCTTCAAGTGGATCTACTACGCCGGAGGTGCACAACCTTCTGGTGCAAGCGGAGCCGAGGTTGTTGGGGGATTCTTGATGAGCGGTACAATCACCGGAATCTTGATGGCACTCTTCTTGAATAACGGCGGTGGTGCATGGGATAATGCGAAGAAGTACATCGAGACTGGCGCTTTCGGTGGAAAGAAATCTGATCCGCATAAAGCAGCAGTTGTTGGCGATACAGTTGGCGATCCGTTCAAGGATACAGCTGGTCCATCGCTTCACGTGCTTATTAAATTGCTCAGCACACTGACGCTGGTGTTAGCTCCGTTGTTTATTTAAAGAGAACTTACAATTCGTGGAATTCAAGAGGGTCTGCTATTGGCAGACCCTCTTCATTTATTTAAGCATTGGGGTGGTGAAACCACTTTCACCATTTTTTGTTTACAACCCTCCTAATAGAACCTGCTCCTTTGGCGAAGTACGTCAGGAGGGGCTACCTAAGGGTAATACCTTAGAATCCAGAGGAATATATACACATGGCAGAAAAGAGATACGAATCTACATTTATCATAAGCTCAAATCTTTCGGATGATCAGCGCGACGCTATCATTAAGAAGTTTGAGGACACCATTACCAAAAATGGTGGCAAAATGATCGATACCGAACGCTGGGGAATCCGACGTTTAGCGTATTTGATCAAAAAGAATACAAGCGCCCACTACATTTCTCTTCATTACACCGCACCTTCAGCTACGAATGCGAAGCTTGACCGTGCCTATCAGTTGGATGAAGATATTTTACGTTGGTTGACACTCGAAATGCCAGACGAAAATTTTGTTTCTCGTCAGGCGATGAAAGCCCGCTCCGAGACTGTTGAGGCACGTAAGTTGGCAATGGCACAAACCGCCAAGGCTGATACCGGAATTCCGGTGTAATTTTCTTTAGCTACGTTGCTTTAAGTTTACCCTACACCCCCATGGCTTGCTTAAAGATGTCCGAATTAAATTGTGTGCACATTGCAGGCAATTTAACAAAAGATCCGACGCTTCGGAAGACTGCGAACGGAATTCCAGTTGCGAATTTTTGCATCGCTGCAAATAGAAAATATCGTGACGGAAATAATCAGATGGCAGAAGATGTCTGCTACGTTGGGGTTGTGGCATGGAGTCGTTTAGCAGAAAGTTGTATGGAAAAGCTCCGTACAGGAAATGCAGTGCTCATCGAAGGTGAGTTGCAAAGTAGAAAATTTCCTTCGGAGGAAGGATTTACCAGATCGCTCGTTGAGATTAAGGCGCATCGAATTCAATTTCTGAATAAGACAGAAATTAAAGTTGACACCCCCGCTCAAGAAGGCGCTGCGGAATGGGGAGATCAGTTCGTTGTTGAAGTGGAAAAATTTGTAACGTTACCACATTAACGTTATCTTTTTCCAGCTCTCAAGTTCGTCATAAAAGTTTAAATCAAGTAGATACGAAGATGAAAGTAATTTTACGTGAAGATGTTGAAAAATTAGGGACGGCTGGAGAAGCAGTTTCTGTACGCCCTGGATACGCAAGAAATTTTCTTGTTCCAAGAAAGCTCGCTTACGTCGCAACAGCTGGTGCATTACGCACCATCGCTGGCGAGATGAAGCAGCGTGCCAGAAATATCGAGAAAGAGAAGATCGAATTATCGGCAATGGCTGTCAAGTTATCAGACTTGAGTGTGACCATACCGATGCGCGTTGGTGAAGAAGAGAAGCTCTACGGTTCAGTCACCGGACAGATGATCTCGGAATCATTGTTGAATCAAGGCTACACCATTGATCGTAGATCGATAGTGATTGAAGACCCTATCCGCACACTTGGTAATCACCAGGTTACTATCAAGCTGAAACACGGAGTAGGCGCGACAGTGAAAGTGAATGTCGTTTCGGAGTAATCGGACGATTAAAGAGTACTTTTCTGAAAGACGCGAAGTTTCGCGTCTTTCTTATTTTTGAAAACGATAATGTCTGCCACTTTTTTACGTTCTATCTTTGATCCGAAGGAGTTGCCTTCCGACGGCGTTCCGGAGATTGCACTGATCGGGAGATCGAATGTAGGGAAGTCCTCGCTCATTAATGCACTGACGGAAAAAAAAGAGTTAGCGAAAACCAGTTCTACTCCGGGTAAAACCCAGAGCCTGAACTACTTCGAAATTGACAAGCGATACTACCTTGTCGATATGCCCGGTTATGGATTCGCTAAGTCATCGAAGACGGCGCGTGGGCAGTGGGCTGGGTTGATAGATCAATACTTTGCAGATCGTCAAGTCTTGCGTGGCGTGGGAATACTTTTGGATGCCAGACATATCGGACTTGATAATGACAACTTGATTATGGAATGGCTCTCAGGACTGGACTATCCGTGGTTCATTGTGTTAACAAAAGTTGATAAAGTGAAGCAACAGGATATTTCAGCGCATGAAAGGCATTTAAAAAAGGAATTCGAAAGGGCAGAAGTTGTGTTTAAGACAAGCTCTAAGGACGGGAAAGGCATCGCAAGCCTTCGCGCTTACCTGAAGAATCAGATTGCGTTGCCAGAATTCGCAACTTCTGAATGAGTTGTGTGTTTTTAATAAAGCGGAAATTAGCAAAGCCGACTCAAAAAAGTCGTATTTTGCATAGAAATGTACGCTTCATTTCCCAGCGGCATTGGGAATGTTGTGTTAACGATCACTCACTGATATATCATGAATAAGTTGTACAGATTAGCTTTCGTCGTAATTTTACCTCTGTTATTACATAGTATTTCGTTTGGGCAAGTAAGCCATACGACGTTGAAGAATCCTTTGTTGCACGAGCAGGCTCCAAAATCTTATGGGACTGAGACCCACGTTAACGAAGTGAGCCAAACCAATCAGAACACGAGTTTCCCCTCGTCTCCGCTTTCATCTTTGGTGTCATTGCCTGGTGCATATTTTACTGGCGTTGCAGGTAAGTATCACTCACAAACTGCACGAGGCGGACTGCACAATATCCAAGTTGATCCTACCGACCCGATGAAGGTTCATGCAGTGATCATGACGGCGTTGAATGTCAAACTCAGCGATACCACTGCTGCTGCAAATTTCCCACAAAGAAATATTTATTATACGTATAGCGCGGATGGCGGAATCACCTGGAAAGCAGCAAAAAAATTGGCTGGCGCAAGAGCAGGTTTTCCTGCAATGACGTTATTAAATCGTGGTGGTGTCTATGTGCCAGTTATCGGCGCTCACCGTTATGTTAGCGCTACCGATAAGAAATTCATCAGTGCTTTGTATGTTGAGAAGGGTGCTCCTGGTGAAGGTAATTTCGCTGAGGTGCTTTGCGATCAGACAACTGCTGAAGGTGATACAAAAGAAATTCTATGGCCTTCGATTACAGTGTCAAAGGACAATAAACAAATTTTCATGGTCTCTTCTGTCAATCGTACAGTATCATCAGACCCGCTTTACCATCTTCAATTTTCCTCATTTACCATTGATGAACTTGGGAATCCAGTCTGGAGCGGTTGGCGTTTTGGACCAGCTTCGGATGTTGATCTCGGACTTACGACAAATGGTGATTATCAGATTAATGTTTCAAAGTCCGGGAAACTCGGTGTAGTTTGGATTGCCTACGATTTCGCTACACCTGACCGTTCAGTTTATTTATCTGAATCTGCTGATACTGGCAAGACCTGGAGCAACCCAGAAGTGGTGTACACACCAGTTGCAACTCAAACTCAAGGTGGGAACATCAACTTTGATGCGTCAGGATTGGATTTCTTTTATGATAATGCTGAAGCAGCAAATGTCGTAATTCCTGCAAACTACGAGCTTGGAACAGAGACGTCAAACACCTACCTGCCTGCAACGGGGAGCATACTCTTCTGGAAGAAGGGGATGACATTGCCGAACTATATCATTGGTAGAAATTCGGACAATGATCTTGGAAGTCCTCAGCTTGACGGTTCATGGCTTTCAGATTGGGCGAATAATATTGGAGTCGATCCTCAGGGTGCGAATTTAAACTATCCTACAATTGCTCACGGGTCGGACGATAGCAAGTGGTCTATCTTCTTCGAAGCATGGGCGCAGGATGATACTGCGAATTACTTGCTTCCGTATCAGGCTTCGGACGGTTCAGATACAAGCATCATCTATCCTTACCATGGAATTTATCGTATTGATACAAAAGATGGTGGAGCAACATTTGGTGCTCCAGTTGTCATAAGAAAGAATGATCTTGCTGCGGCGGGAAATACCAAGATGGATTTCCATTATCCCCAAGTGTCAAGCTTTACTCCTATTTCAGGTGGGGCATTGCATTTCATGTTGATGTACGGTGCTGACAGCGCGGCAGGACTTTCTGTACCTGGCTACCCTGGGCTTCCTGGTTACGACGATATGCAATGGTATTCTGAAGCAAACACTCGCAATTCTATGAAGTTTGTTGGAGACAATAATATTGCCGATATTCAAAATTTTCCAAACCCTTTTACTACCGCCACAACATTTGAGGTGCAGTTGAAAAATGACGAACATGTCTCGCTTTCTGTGACGGACATTTTGGGGAGAGTCACGCGTGTAGTCTATAGTGGTAGTCTTGCGGCAGGTTCGCATCAGATACAGTTTGATGCAGCGCATTTAGCTGCAGGTATTTATACCTACTCACTCAAGACGGCTTCGGGTACGATTTCTCGTACGATGAGTGTGATAAAATAAATTATTTGTGTAACGCACCTTTGCGAAATGGATACATTCGCGAAGGTGTTGCTACTATCCTAGTTGAGTTGTGTTTTTCTGATGAGGGCGATTTGAGTTGATCTGCCCAGTTCCTAAAAAATTGTGTTCATAATTGATTAATCTCTTTACAGCAATGCGAAGAAATAGAACATCCGGTATTCCTTTCGTTCAGGCAGCGGTCGTGCTTTTCATGCTCACGCTTTTTGCTTTGCCTTCATTTGGCCAAAGCGGAACGGGTAAGATCTCAGCCAAACTTATTGATGAGAAATCTGGCGAGCCACTTTTTAAGGCGAGCATTCAGATTATCGAAACCAAGCAAGGTGCGCTTTCGAAAGATAATGGAATCGCAACGATTATCAATGTTCAGCCGAACGAAGACTACACAGTTATTGCAAAGTATGCTGGCTATCAGCCTGTTACCCTCAAAGGTATAAAGGTGAAATCCGATCAAACGACAAAACTCGACTTCAAACTTTCGTCAAAGACACAGGATACTATTCAAGTTGTTGTTGATCGTTTGGTGGATGTGAGCAAAGTTGGTAACGTTTCGAAAGTCGCTGGATCAGAAATTCAGACTACGGCAGGTGTTCATAATGTCAATGATGTGGTTGCTCTTCAACCTGGCGTTTACCGAGATGCTTCGAACGGTGGTGTAACCATTAACGGTGCTCGTGGTAACCAGAACTCTAATAAAATTAACGGAATGGAATCCACTAACTTCGTTAACGGCGGCGAGAGTATTGTGCAGTCTGCTGTATCAACGCTTGCAATTGCAGAAGTCAGCGTTGCAACCACTGGTTTAGGCGCTGCTGATGGCAATACAAATGGCGGAGTAATCAGCACCAGAACGGTTCAAGGTTCACCAAACTTTACGATGCAATTTCGGTATCGTCAGGATCTGCCTGCTCTTTACGGTTCTTCGTCGAATGGTTTTAAGCAAATGGGAGCAAACGACCACACATACGAGTTAGCTTTCGGTGGTCCACTCACCCAAGATATAAGATATAATATCACTGCTAAGGGACAGACGGTAGAATTCAGCTCGGCTGGATTAGCAGTTATTGATCCAGCAGGAAATAATTTGGGACACCTTCCAAACGATCATTCATACTTGAGATCTGCAACTGGGAATTTAGCATTCGACCTTTTCGGACTTCAGTTCGTTGCCGACGTTATCTTAGCCTCGACAAATAATCAATCTACTGGTTGGGGAGCTATCTATGGTGATTTATCGGAGATTCCTGCTGATAACGCAATAGATAATTTTTATACTCTGACGACGAACATTCCCGTTGGTACCGGCATTTTGAAAGTCATCGGTGGATTTCAGGCTTCGAGCAATCGCAGTGGCAAATATGATGCTTCACAAGGTGGAGGGTTGTTCAGCCTTTATAAACTTTACGAGGCGAATGACAATTTTAAGTACGACGATAACACGCGTACAGTATCACCAGGCGGTGATGGTATCATTGATATCTACACTCCTGTTTCAAGGATCATCGCAGATCCAAGAAATCCCTATAAAAGTCTGAACCTTGCTTCCACTGGAATTAACCCATTCACTGGGCACATCGAAGGACCTCCTGTAATAGGCTCAGCGAATAATCCTTTCGGGCTTTATAATGCATTCTTAGCAGCTGGTAATGTAGGTGGATTTTCCAGCCAGTACATAAATCAAATTCAACTACAAGCACAATATAGCGATCAGTTTGGCAACCATGGTATCGATGCCGGTATTGAGGCGCACTTGTATGACATCCAAAATTATTCAAATTCACAGCCATGGGATGCAAACCCTTTCCGTGATTCATTTACGGTAAAACCGATGCTTGCTGATGTGTACATCCAAGACAAAATGGAGTTCGGTGACATCACCTTCCAGCCAAGCCTTCGTTTTGATATCTTTAATCCCAATGATAGCCGTGTGATTTTAGATCTCTACAAACCAATCGTTGATAAGAAAGTAGTCTTCACAACTGCGCCAGTGCAAACCCAACTTAGCCCACGATTGGGAATCAATTATGCTGTCACCGACAAGACACTGTTCAGCTTTAATTATGGTATTTATTTCAATAAACCGAATTTTATTGAAGTGATTTCCAATACTGGCGGTAGCGTTGAAGTGGCATTGCAACGTGGCAATCAGATTTTTGGAAATGGTGCTCTCAAGGGAGAAACCGATGAAGTAATTGATTTGGGATTTGAGACCGGCTTGACAGATGTATTCAAGACCTCGGTACATGGAATCTTCAAGAAGATGAAAAACATAACTGGTCTCGCTCGTATTACTTCGCAGTTCTTGCCAGTCGGATACCAAATTTATACCGATAATGAATATGGTAATTACCGTGGAATTGAGTTCTCTTTGGAGAAGAGAATGTCCGATAACTACGCGATGAAGTTTAACTATACCTATTCATCAGCAACTGGTACATCGAGCACGGCAACGTCGAATTACTCATCTTTGATTAACCCACCTTCTGATGGTGAGACAGCAGTACTCCCGTTGCAACCATATTCGCTTGATTTTGATAGGACTCATATAGCGCAGTTGTTACTTACTGCCTTGTTCAGAAGAGGTGAGGGACCAAAAATTTCCGGGGTTTCATTCCTCGAGAATTTCACTTTCTCAACGACAACAGTCCTGCAATCGGGTACTCCTTATACGCGCTTCGACGTGAAGGGTGTGCAGGTAGGTGAGCATAATGGCGAGCGCCAACCAATAAGCTTCGAAACTGAAGGCACGATAACGAGGAATATCTCATTGGCGGATCTTTTTGGATCAAGTATGGGGGCGACTTCATTAGATATTCAGCTTGAAATTTATAATCTCTTCAATAGAACCGTACCGCTGGCATTGTACTCAACGACTGGACAAGGCGATGATGACGGAGTTAACCCAACCTATGCTGGCACGTATGATTTCGTCAATGATCCTACGAATGCTTCTGGAAATGAAATTGATGCTCTAGGATCGTTAAAGTATCAACCACGATGGGATTTGAATAAGGATGGACGAGTTGATCTTGATGAGCAAACAAAGGGATTCCTCTTACGGAGGGCTGAAAGATTCCAACGGAGAACGAATTACCAAGCTCCACGTAGATTCTACATCAACTTTGCTCTCCATTTTTAAGAAATAAATTTTTGTTTTTAGACCTTCAAGCATAACTATGATGATTAAAGTGAAGTCATACAAAACGCTCTCTTTCCAAGCAATCGCCTTATTTTTCCTAATGGCGATTTCAGCTTCCGATTGCACGGTATCCGCTAAGCCAGTAACGAAAAAAAGCAATAGCGGTACATCTCCGCTGACATTCTATCGTCAACGTAACAGCCTAAGCAATATTGACTTTTTCTTTACGAACAAAGGCATACTCTTCAATAACGACGCTGTCGCAGGTTGTAATTGGCCTCGTGGCTCTGTGAATTCGTATATCTTTGGCGGTGGACTCTGGTTCGCTACGAAGAAGAATATCGGTGGTAAAAAGAAAAAGCTTTGCGAACTTGGCTACAATCCAAACTCCGGAGCAGGTTGGTTCTCGGATGGTGAAGTTAATCCACCAACGGGATCGACAGAAGGGCAGTATATATCCTATGTCAGCCCGCACTATGATAAGGCGACTGGTAAATATAATAATGCCACACCTTCAGCAGCCGAGCCAGCACCGCATCCAGCTTGGCCTGTCTGGGATACCTCAGCTACGAAAACTTTGAACCGCAATTATTATTTCGGTGACTACATTGCAGACGTTGCATATCGTGACAAACTTTCTGACTTAGCCAGAAGTGCTTCTCCATTGCCAAATGGTAAAATCCCGAAGCCTGCGATGCTATCCCAGGAAGATATCGTAAATATCTACACCGATCAGGATGTATCTCAAAATCCGGAGTATAAAGCGGCTACCGGCTATCCATTCGGATTGAACGTCGTTGAAGTTATCTACTCATGGAGCTTTGGTAAATACCGAGACATGATGTTCGTTCGTAGAAAAGTAACGAATGCATCTGCCGATTCACTCACAGAATGTTTCCTTTCGAATTCATTCGATCCAGATCTTGGTGTCGGTGGAAGCGCTGCCGCAAATGATGCGAACTCATATTTCGGTTCTACGCCTGCGGATTTAGCTGATTGCCAACGTCTCTTTCCAAAAACTTCACCTTATTATTCTGACCCAACTGCTTTGAATATGGCAAGGCAGTGGTCTAAAACAGAGTCATCCGCACAACCTGCTGGAGAGTATGGTTGTATCGGATTTACATTCTTAGAAAGCCCAGTCACAACCCCTAATGGCAACATCGTTGATATTTCAGATAGCGATGCTGTCGGTGGATATTGCAGTGGTCTTAAACAGCTCGGTTTGAAAACGTTTAGACAATGGACGATCACCAATGATCCTCCGACGGCTGATTTGCGCTACGACTTCCTTGCTGACGGTTCACGCGATCACGATATTAGCATCTACGCTGATATGCGTCTGCTGTTCTCAACGGGACCATTCACATTGCCTCCAGGCAAATCTGTTGAAACAACAATGGGTATCGGTATCGCAAGACCGAGTACGACAACGCTGAAGTTAAATCAGGATTCCGTAATCAAGCTCATCGCATTTGCGCACCAAGTTTTTGCTGATACGACCGGAACCTACAGCCAAGATTCGAATGGGTGTAGCGTAACCGTGAAGCACTTTGTGACACCTGTACCTCCAGATATTCCAAATATTACTACTACTTGTCTTGATAGAGGAGTACTCGTTCAATGGGATTATAAGTCGGATTCCACCAAGGATCCACTAAGCACGACGCTTCCATTCTTATCGTATGATCTTTACCGGACAACGCGTTCCGATCATGATTCCACGATTCGCCCAACCGGTATTAACCCTATTATCCACCTTGGTACTTGGTCGCTCTTTGATTTCCGCAAGGATACCGTCTATCATCTTGATACAGTTAAGGTTGGCACCACAAAGACGATTACCAAAACATTTAGTGGTTTTCATTACACCAGAATTTCTCAAACACCAAACAAGATACCTCACTCATTCCTTGATTACGGTGATGATAACCAGGATGGTGTGCTCAGCGGGAATGAAGGTCTGTATAACGGCGTGAAGTATTATTACTTTATCACCGCAACCGATGAGTTCGATTCTTTGAATAACGTTGGTCCGCTAACCACAGCTGTAGTCAATAATAAGAACTTCGCCGTTGGAATTCCGTGCAAACCCGTTTTCCCAGATCTTCCAACAAAAATCGCTGGAGATTCTGGTTGCTTGAATGGAGCATTAGCAGTCGATGGAACTATGAAGGCGTCTGCTGGTGCACGTGTGTCACTTGAAGTGCAAGACACAGGTAAATTCCTTCAGATTTACTCGAACGATGTCGTTAACGTTTCTTTCCAACCGCGTTGGACAGAGTATAATGCTCGTTACCTTTACCAAAGCCCGCTGAATATATACGTCGATGTTACAGAACAGAAACTGGGTAAGGATTTGACTTACGATAAGCTCTATAATCCGAACGCTAACCCGGTCTATACGCCGTACAGTTTTCCTTCTGGCCTAGTGCAACAAGTACTTGGACAACGCCCAGCGGATACTAATGTGTCTGGACACTTTACTACCAATAATTCGAAGTTTGCGCCGTTCCAGACTGTCGATCAGGCATTCGACATATTGGTCGATTTTGAATTCAAGCAACTGAAAGCTCCATACCGTTTGACCGGAATATCCGTTGATCCTGCAAAGGCTGGTCTGGTTCACTTATCTCAGCGTACGGGTTCAGCTCCGACAAATGTTCAGATTACCCTACCGAACTCGAATATTGATACGGGTTATACACGACCCTCATTCCTCGGCTCTTTAGGCGAGGACACTTACGAAATCACATTTGGACCGCTCCAAGATTGGGCTGAAGATCAATATGATCCAAGCACAGGGAAGGTAATTTATGGTTTAGATCATATCCGTGATACCAGTTCGAATGCTAATTTCCGTCCAAAGGCAATGAAGATGACCGTCAAGAGCGTGGCACATTGTAATGCCGAGCTTGCAGTCATCAGACCTGGACAGAAAAATGACGTGGTAGTCGAGTATGACCCTCGCTTCTATGGAAAATCTCAGGCTAACGGCCAACCTAATTTCACGATTCCAGATACGATGACCGTACCGCTTCCGGGTAAATTCGCCGTTGATGCATTCCATTATATCGAAGATTCTCATGGAGATATTAGTACAGCTAACCCGATCTACACAACGGTGGGACAGTATTATTTCCCAGATGATCAAGCGAATCAGAATAGTGGTAAATTCTTGGCGACTGTCCACCGTATTCGTCTTGGTGGCGCAGAGATTATTCTTAACTACCCTGGAATTACTGCTGCTGTGCAAGCGGGAGACACATCTGCTGAATCAGGACTACCTGCAGGATCGGATTTCCAACCAGGTGATAAAATTACCGTGACCTTCACCGGTTTGATGAAAGGACTTCCTTTCCCAGGTGCGAAGTTCGCAATCCAAACTTCGAAAGATAAAAAGATTGATTTTACAGATAATGAACTCTATAAGCAATCAAGAATCTTAAGCGAAGTTCAAGTTGTACCGAATCCGTATATCGTTGAACATATCGGACAGGCATCAACGGATAACTCAAAATTATTCTTTACCCGCCTACCACCGAGAGCTACGATAGAAATCTATAGTGTCGCAGGCGAATTGGTGAAGACACTTGAGCACAATGGCTATGCATACTCCGTAGATGCAAACCAAAACAAGCAGTATGATTATTCATCTTTAGCGGACCGCTATAATGTTGAAGAGTGGAATCTCCTCTCGGAAGGCAGACAGCGTGTAGGCAGCCAAGTTTTCGTAGCACGTATTATCGCTAAAGATCCGAAGGATAATTCAGTCCTTGGCGAGACAACCACAAAGTTCGCAGTTGTGCTTGGTGGTTATCGGTTAGTTCGTTAATTGATTTTGCTCTTAATACGAGCCTCGTCAGGAATCAGGAGGCTCGCAAGAGTATCATTTTACGTTTATTCAGAAGAAAAGATTTTGGCATTCACATCTCACATACAGCAAATGTACTTAGAAAAGTTGTGTCGTTTAACCTTTGCTACTTTGGTTGCTCTGTTGTTCGTAACTTCGGTTCACGCTCAGAATAACCTTGCAACCACAGGAGAGAATTTTACGAATGTTGGCTCAAGTGGCTCGGCATTCGAAAAGCTCGGAGTTGGCGCCCGTGCCGCAGGAATGGGTGGAGCATTTAGTGCGCTTGCCGATGATATCAGTGCACTCTACTGGAATCCAGCAGGTATCGCACGCTTGAAAGGAATTAATACCTCGGCCACCTACACGGCATGGTACGCTGGTACTACTCATAATTTTATCGGTGCCTCGATTCCGATAAGTGAGCGATATAGATTCGGCGTTAGCCTTATCTTACTTGATAACGGCTCGCTTGCCAAATCCACGATCACTAAGGACGTGAATGCAGGTACGTTTAATGCCAATGACTTGGCTTTTGGCTTAACCCTTGCTGGTGCACTTACCGATCGCTTTTCTTTTGGCGCGACAGTAAAGTATATAAGGAGTTCGATTCTTGATTTATCAGCCGATGGAATTGCATTTGATGCAGGTTCTTTGTATCAAACAGATTTCTATCACACGAAGATTTCTCTTGCATTGAGCAATTTAGGACCTGACAGAAATTTTCAGGGGAATTCGTTATCAATCGTTGCTCAGGATCCCTTGATCAATAATACTTCGCGTGGTTTGGATGCTCTCTTGGTAACAAGCCCATTCTCGCTCCCACTTGCATTCCGCATTGGTATTGGTACGGATGTATTCCAAGGCAATGTTGAAGCTCAGAAACTGAACGTTGCCGTTGATTTCGCCGCTCACTCTGATGGACCCGAGACGTACAACATCGGGGCTGAATATATTTGGAACGACATCGTAGCTTTTCGTGCAGGCTATGGCTTTAACCAAGATCAACTTGGTTTGGGCTTAGGCGCAGGGTTTAAATACAAGACGGAAGATTTTTTTGGTCAGATAGATTATTCGATCAATACGACGAAGAATTTCGGTCTGATCAACCGTCTATCCGTGAGTGCCGCATTTCAGTAAGAATAAATTATGATGATGAAAGCGCCTTTTTCCTCGGGAGATTGGCGCTTTTTGTTTCTGTAACCCGTTCCGTGTTCGTCGTATAACAAATACTTGAATTAGGTAATTAAACAAGATGATGAAGAATATCGGTTTAGTCTTGATCTGCCTCATGTTTTCGAGTCAAGGCATAGTTTGGGGTCAGCAGAGTCTTGTTGACATGGATGTCGCTACGTTCGGTAGAGACTCAGGCAAGGTATTAGTAGAGGTAAATTTTAGTATCCTTCAAGCAGCGTTGGTTGCTACTCAAACAAATAATGGCTGGAAAATTCCTGTTGATGCTCGCATTGAACTTTGGGAGAATACCAGATTAGTAGATTCATTGGGAATACATAAAGAGAAATTAGTAAATGGCTCAAAGACAGGGCTTGATGCTTCGACGGGTGAGCGACTGGTTGACGGCGCATCCTTTGTTACTTCAATGCAACAAAATGGTACAGCTTACTTAATCGTGAACGGTGTCATCTATAAAGGCAAATCATACACGGATACAGTTCGCAGTCAGATCGTTGTTTCGACGATACGAAAAGACATTTTTAGTTTTGGTGGCGTTCAACTCGGTACCAGTTTAACGCCATCGGTAGATAAGACAAATCCATTCGTAAAAGTTGGTTACTTATTACTACCAAATCCTTCACGACTTTACTCTTCGACAAATAGTAAGCTGTGTTATTATACAGAACTTTACACTCCATCGCAATCAATGAGCACTGCTAAAAATTGCGAAATAGTCGAGCGTATTATTGATGGGCAGAATCATGAAATGTTTTCCAAGAAACACCAACAGTCGCTTTCGGTAGTTGCCGCACCGATTCTTGGCTCTATAGAAGTTGATGGGTTGCCTGGTGATGCCTACTTTTTGGAGCTTTCAGCATCCGTTGATGGTAAAATTGTAGCGAGATCGAAGACAAATTTTTACTTCGACGATGGAATGAAGCTTTCCGAGGAGAAACCTGAGGCAAGGAGTGAGGCGCCTCTCGATGAGACAACCATTTTCGATGGTTCTGAATTTAGTCATTTACCAATACCTGAACTCAAAGAAAAAGGGGCTCAACTATCATACGTTGCGAAAGAGGATGTCCGGAAAGCATGGACGAAAGTTGCCGACAGGTTGGATGCCGATACCCAATCACCGAAACAAATTGAAGAAGCAATTTCGGATGCTCGTAAATTTATTTTTGAGTTCTGGCGAAATCGGGACAGAGATGCAGGTAGTAGTAATCCACTTTCTGCCTATCACACATTTTCCCAGCATGTTCAGGAAGCAAATGTGAAGTTTACGTATTTGAAAATTCCGGGATGGAGAACTGATTTTGGTAGAATCTATATAACCTATGGCGCTCCTGAAGAACGCTTTGTTGTAAAGAATCTTCACCCAATCAATAGTCGTCCTTTTGTGACTTGGAAATACTATGGAACAAGTATACCGCTCGTAGAAGGCGGCAACGCGGAATTCGATTTTATGGATAAACAAGGGGGAGGTAATTTTACACTTGTTAACTCGAACGTTCGCGGTGAAACCTACGATCCCTCGTGGTTGACAGAAGGCCGTAGAACGAATTGATACGCCAACCTGATTAATGCGACGAACCCTGAATGCTATCGGTAGTTTGTTTGCGTCAATTCTATTTTATTTTGGGATCCGACGTAGTGTAACCTTCGATAATCTACAGAATGCATATCCTACCTCGAGTAAATCAGCATTAAATGCCTTAGCACTAAATGCTTATAAGAATCTTGGAATAGTTTTCGCCGAGATGCTGTACCTGCGATTCGCGAGACTTACAAAAATAAAGCGAGGAATTTCTGTTAGCAACCCTGAATTATTTCATGCTGCATTAGCGAAGAAAAAGGGACTGATTGTTGTTGCAGGTCATTACGCAAACTGGGAATGGCTTGCGCTTGGAGGTTCACTCGTACTCAAAACAAATTATGGAGTCATCAGAAAAAATATTGACAAATCTTTTGTAGAGAAGTTTCTAACGAAGATGCGCACTCGCACTGGCAACCGTATGATTAACGCCGGAGATGTCCGTGGTATGTATCGAGCTTTACAGAGTGGGGAGTGTATTACAATCTTGGGCGATCAAGCCGCACCAGGCGAAAGTGTTCGAGTGCCGTTTTTCGGAAGAGAAGTACCAACTTTTGAGGGACCTGCTCGCTTAGCTATTCGGACAAATGCAATAATGTTGTTTGCTGAGTGCTTCCGAAAAACGGATGGTAATTATGAGATTACATTTCATCCAATGGAAACCGATGATATTGTTGGTGATTCGGAATTGAATGTCAAGATCCTAACTGTTCGTCATACAGAAGTGTTAGAAAAAATAATCCGCTTGAATCCAGAGCAATGGCTTTGGCAGCATAAGCGTTGGAAATACGTATGAACGCACTTGTAATCCAACCAGCTTTTTTAGGCGATGCAATTCTTTCGCTCTCGCTTGCCGAGGAGTTGAAGCGCCGTGTGTTTGATGCAAAAATTTCTTACCTCGTCCGCCCAGAGGCATCATCAATCATTGCACTCTCGCCATGTGTTCACAAAGTATATACATTTGATAAATACAAATCCGAATCCGGCATTAGCGGAGTAATCAAGAAGGCGAAGGAGCTTAATGCAGATCACTTTGATGTTGTCTTCGCCTTGCATTCATCGAAACGGACATTGGCACTGGTTGAGCGATTAGAAATCGAAGAAAAAATCGGATATGGAAATCACAGAGAATTTACGAAGCAAATATCGGATAATTATGCTGTACACACGCAGAGAGCTGTTCACTTGCTAAGTAGTTTATTAGATGATGTAGATGTTTTAACTCTCCCTCGACTGCAAAGTGCTCGCTCGGACATTCCGCCTGCCGTACTTCAATTGCACAAACCGATCGCAGTAGTGTCAACGGATAGTGTTTGGAAAACCAAGCAATGGGGGGCTGAGAAATTTATCCTGTTGATCGGATTACTTGAATCTGATGGTTTCAGTATTGTGCTTACAGGTGTACAGGATATATTTGGAGGGATGAATCTATCAAACCACTTCGGCGAAGACATACTAAATCTCATCGGTAAAACCACTCTTACCGAACTTGCCGCCATTATCGAATACTCAGATCTTGTCATTTCTAACGATAGCGCTGTCGCACATATCGCAACAGCTGTTCGAACACGGAGCATAACAATCTTCGGACCGACTCTACCGGAATTCGGTTTTGCACAGCCTCCCGAACTTGGGTCAGTTATAGACGTATCAGGTCTGTGGTGCCGACCGTGTAGTTCGCACGGTGGAAATGAATGTCCAACGCATACACACGATTGTATGAAATTGATCAAGCCTGAAAAGGTATTTCATCGAGTAAAATCAGTAATTGAAGGCACAGGTATTGGAGCGGAAACCGTTCAATAGGTGTTGTTCTGGGCGAATGCTAACTCGAGTTGTTGACGCTATTTTTTCTTTTATCGCCCGTTCAATCGGGAAAGTAATTCTCTTCTTGGTGCTTTCACTAAGCTCGCCAGCTGTGAATGCAATGCGATTAGTAGACGCCAATCGTGCTGTAATTGTCGTGTTTGAATCACACTCTCGACGTAGGAGCCGAGCATTAAATAGGATTACCGGCTACACCTATCAATTCGACTCAACGTACTATGTATAAAAAACTTCTCGAAGACGAAATATTTATGAAGGGCGAAACCAATGGTCGGATGACCACTGCTCTTACCATACTTACCGATCTGCTAATTGACATAAATGCGCTTGAGGTTTACTATCAGAAGCCAACGTCAAAAGAGATTTCACCTGCTACGCTGAATCTGATGAGAGAGAAAATTAATTTGATAAAGGAAATTTTACCGATAAACAAACGTGGCTAACGATTTCGATCATCAGAAGTCTCTGTCAGAATCTCACGGCAGTGTTTCGATCCCCAAAAAGGGGACTGGAATTTTGCGTCGTTTAGTTGCATTTGGTGGACCTGCCTATCTGGTGAGCGTGGGTTATATGGACCCAGGAAATTGGGCAACCGATCTCGAAGGTGGTGCACGATTTGGTTATTCGTTGCTGTGGGTGCTGCTCATGTCCAACCTTATGGCACTTCTCCTGCAGACGCTGTCGGCAAGGCTTGGTATTGTTACAGGGCGTGATCTTGCCCAAGCGTGTCGGGATCATTATCCTAAACCAATTTCAATTGCACTGTGGGTATTGTGCGAAATTGCGATTATCGCATGCGACCTTGCAGAAGTGCTCGGCACTGCGATTGCCATAAATCTTCTTTTTGGACTCCCTCTAATCTGGGGTGTGCTTATTACTGCGCTTGATGTGCTTTTGCTTCTCGGATTACAACGGCTTGGGATGCGCAAACTCGAAGCGGTCGTGATTTCTCTGATAATGATTATTGGATTTTGTTTTATACTCGAAATATTTCTTTCAACTCCGGAGTGGCATAGCGTTCTTGCTGGGGTGATGCCAAGTCTCCCCGATGGTAGTCTCTATATTGCTATAGGAATTGTCGGTGCGACTGTTATGCCGCACAATCTCTATCTGCATTCCTCACTCGTTCAGACTCGTGAATTTCCCCAAACAATCGAGGGAAAAAAGGAGGCATGTAAGTATAATTTGTTTGATTCAATTCTTGCGCTTAACGGAGCCTTCTTTGTGAATGCAGCCATACTCGTCTTAGCCGGAGCAGTATTCTTCTCACGTGGTTTAGTGGTTACAGAAATTCAGCAAGCACACCAATTATTATCACCGCTATTGGGTACAAAGTTTGCAGGTATACTTTTTGCAGTTGCACTTTTAGCGAGCGGTCAATCCTCCACAATTACTGGAACACTTGCCGGACAAATTGTTATGGAAGGGTTTCTCCATATCCGTATCAGTCCAGCGGTTCGGCGAATCATCACACGGTCGTTAGCGATTGTGCCAGCAGTTGTTGTACTACTGATTTTTGGGGAAGGGCAAACATTGTCGTTGCTCATTCTTAGTCAAGTTGTCTTGAGTATGCAATTATCATTCGCGATTATCCCTCTCGTTCATTTCACGAGTGAAAAGAAACTCATGGGTGAATTTACGAATACACTTTGGCTGAGAATCTTGGCTTGGTTGACGACTGCTATAGTCTTAGCACTGAACATCAAACTTATTGTTGATAAGGAATTCGATGCATTTGTGTCGCAGGATTCGACAGAGCGGATGATAGCAATTATAGCAATGCCCTTGCTCATGGCTATTGCTATACTGCTTCTCTATGTCCTTTTCAAACCTCTTTTGAATCGTGGCAGACGGGTGAAAGGGTTTGAAATTCCCGCTTTCACAGAATTTAGTTCGGAGCTAAAATATACTATCGTTGGTGTTGCCATAGATGGAGGCATCAAAGATCAGCGTATCATTGAACAAGCACTATCACTCACAAGCGATTCGGGTAAGCTTGTGCTCATTCACGTAATATCAAGTGGACCAAGTTTCTTTCTCAGAGAAAAATCGCGAGACATGGCTACTCGTGATGGGGAAGAGTATCTATCCCGATTAATGGGAGAGCTTGTCCAGAAAACGGGTGTGCAAATCGAGACAGTCATTGGATATGGTTCGGCACCGAAAGAATTAGTGCAAATCGCAAATGAGAAGCATCTTGATTTGTTAGTAATGGGTTCGCATGGGCATCGCGGTGTCACCGATATTATTTTTGGTGCGACAGTATCGCCTGTTCGTCATGCACTTTCTATACCAGTATTTATCGTACAATGAAAATATATACGAAAACAGGGGATGACGGGACAACGGGACTCTTCGGGGGAGCAAGAGTTCGCAAGGATGATCTTCGCATTGAGGCTTATGGCACTGTGGACGAACTGAATTCTGTGATGGGTATTATCACTACGACTGAGGGCGTCGAGCATTTTATTGATGCTCTACGAGAGATACAACAATCTCTTTTTGTTCTCGGGGCTGACCTGGCAACCCCACTTGAGTCGAAGAATACCTATAAAATTCCCAGAATCGAATTATCTGATGTGCTAAGAATTGAAGCCCTCATTGACAGAATGGATTCCGAGTTGCCACCGCTCGTAAAATTTATTCTGCCTGGTGGTACGCCGTTAGCTGCGCTGTTTCATTTTGCACGTACCGAATGTCGGCGTGCCGAACGGAGGCTCGTAGCACTTTCAGCCGTCGAAGCGATTGGACTCAATGATGTCATTTATCTCAACCGCCTATCGGATTTATTTTTTATTTGTGCACGCCGCGCCAATAAATTCAGCGGAGTGGAGGACATCGAGTGGGGTGGTAAAAAGAATTAGCTATATTTCAACCACCTGAAAATCTCCTTGAGCGAATATTTCTTCCCGTACATCAGGATACCGGTTCGATAAATTTTACCTGCCAACCACAGGACTCCAAAGAAAGTAGCTCCCATAAGTACGAATGATAGTGCGATTTGCCACCAGGGTGGCATCTCGCTGAATATTCGTCCTACCATCAGTATCGGAGAAAAAAACGGAATGAGCGAAAGTATAACACTTGACGTGCTCGAAGGGGACTGCATCACACTCGTCATCATAAGGATTGGCAGAATGATGAGAATAGTGATTGGCATCGAGACTTGCTGCGCATCGCTTACTTGTTCAACGGTTGCACCTGCTCCTGCGTAGAGTGTTGCGTACATCAAATACCCAAAAATGAAGTAAAAGATAAAATAGATAAACGAGATTGGGGATATTACGTGTGCCGCGGCTGGTCCAAGGGATAAAAGAATATACGGTAGGGCAAAGAAACTCAGCGTTGCAAACATGATAGCCCATACAGATACTTGCAACATGCCTGCAAGACCGACACCGAGTACCTTGCCGATCAGTAGGTCCATCGGCTTTATGCATGAGGTAAGGAGTTCTATTACGCGCGAATTTTTCTCTTCTATTACGCTTTGCATGATAAGCGAGCCGTAGAGAAGCATCGCCACATAGAGAATCATGCCAGTAATATATCCAGCTCCGAAGCCTATCCCACTATCTTCAGTTTCTTTCTCTTCAGATACTTTAAGGGTTTCAACTTCAGCACCACTATGTGCTTTTTGCACGAACTGCGGATCAACACCAGAGGATTTCAGCCGCTCAGAAAACAGTCCATCCTTGAAACGGCTTGTAATAAATTCTTGTGAGGAAAAATCATTAGCGTTTGTGACACGAAGAATCGCATTGCTGCTACTATCAGAGATGGCGGATGCCGGAATAATCAAATATCCAAAAATATTTTTATCAAGCAATTGCTTCTTCAATGAATCGAGTTGGCGTGGAGTAACGAATGAAAGAACTTCAACTTTGAGCGATCGAGCCATGATTGATGGTTGTTTAGACTCATCTCCCTTGAATCCACGGCTTGCTTTGGATTCGGGTTGCGTGAAATACTTACCTAATTTACCAGTCGAGTCAACGACAATGAGTTGCTTTGTGCTTCCTTCGTTCATCGTGGTCACTAGCACTGGCACTGCGATGACCACACCGAGGAGTAGTGGAGCAATGAATGTCATAATCACGAAGGTCTTTGACTTCATCTTCTGACGAAATTCGTGCCGAAGCACGACAAACATTTTATTCATACGTTAGCGCGATTGCGAAACAACCTGTAGAAAAATTTCTTTTAAAGGTGGTTCTTCGATTTCCCACTTTATTATCGTGACGACATCGTTAAGTGATCTTAAAATCATCCGTGAATCAGCTCCGCTCAGGAGTTCAAAAAGAGCTTCATTCGGATGACTCTCCACTATTATGATCGGATAGTTGGCAAGTATGTCTTGAATCGAAATTTGCCCATCGAACACAACTCGGACGTACCGTTTGCCGAAACGACTTTTAACCTCTCGCAATTTTCCGGATAAGATTACCTTCCCAAGATTCATCAATGCTATTTCATCACAAAGCTGCTCGACTTGTTCCATGCGATGAGTTGATAGCAGAATGGTTCTGCCTTTTGCGCGTTCTTCGAGAATGATGTCGTTAATCAATTCTGAGTTGATCGGATCTAGTCCAGAAAGAGGTTCATCAAGGACGAGTAATTCTGGGTCATGCAATACCGTTACAATA
Organism: bacterium; assembly: GCA_037143335.1. GTDB lineage: Bacteria > Bacteroidota > Ignavibacteria > Palsa-1295 > Palsa-1295 > PALSA-1296. Next base: position 25,827 of record JBAWZA010000019.1, read on the forward strand.
AATTGCAACTTCTGCTGCATTCCTTTGGAAAGCTCGTTAGTTTTCTTTTTTGCCCAATCATGGATTTCAAAGCGATCGAGCCAATAGTCTATATTTTTTTTGAGGGTGAGCTTGTCTAGTCCTTTCAAAGCTCCTAAATACTCAAGCTGATTTCGGACGGTAAGTTTTCGATACAACCCTCTTTCCTCAGGCATATAGCCAATTACGTTCTGGTGATTTTCGTTTTGTGGTTCACCGAAAAGCTCGATCGAGCCTTGGTCGGGCATAGTGATTCCCGTTACCATTCTGATCGTGGATGTCTTGCCTGCGCCATTTGGGCCTAAGAGTCCAAATATACAACCTTTAGGAATACCTATTGATACGTCATTTACAGCCGCATAAGAGCCATAGGATTTTGAGACACCTTTTAGGGAAACGATAGGCATTATTTTGTTTATTGTGTCAGTAATATGACGGTACTAAAATACGATATTTTACCCTCGTGGTTACCGTTTTCTCTTGCTGGTACTTATCATTTAGTATATTTGAACATTATTACAAGTACCGAATGCGAGAAAGCAGTCAGAAAGCGAAGCGGTTAGTCAGGTCCTATGTCAGAATAGGACTGATTGTGACAGTTTTGTTGGGAGCAGTTGCGTTCGCAGGTGTTGCATCTGGACAGGATCTTGAAAATATCGGCGACCAAAAACCGGTATCCTTGGATGGCTCGATTACTTTTTCAGGTACAAAATACTCGGTCGCTGGTGCAAATCCTCGCAGACCGCCTACCTCATGGTCAATCGTTGGTAGTCCAACACTTGGTATTTACGGAATCACCTTCCCATTCACCTTTATTATTTCGGATCAAGAGTCGTCAACTCGACAACCGTTCGATCAATTCGGTGTATCGCCGAGTTACAAGTGGCTCACTCTCCATGTAGGTTACCAATCTCTAACCTATAGCAAATATACGTTAGCAGGCATCACTTTTCTTGGTGGTGGGATTGACATTAATCCTTCGCCACTCAGACTTTCCGTGATGTACGGAAGATTTCAGCGTGCTGTCGAAGTTGATACTGCCCCGCCGACGAGTACGTACTCGTATGCACAGCCAGCATATAAGCGAATGGGCTTAGCTGTGAAAGCAGGCTATGGCTCGGATGCAAGTTTCGTTGACTTTATTTATTTACACGCCAAGGACGACTCAGCATCTTTATTACGGAAACCTGATTCACTGAATATTTTTCCTACAGAGAACTCAGTTTTCGCACTGAATACTCATGTCAAAATAATTGATGCTCTTGCTCTCGAAGGGGAAGTCTCCGCGAGCCTCTTGACGCGTGATGTTCGCTCGCAAAAATTAGATTCAACGAGTATTCCGAGCCTTGTCAGTTCTATTGTTGATGTGAAGTCTTCATCGAGTTTGCTCTTGGCAGCGAATGCTGGTATTGTACTCACGCTTCCACATTTCAGTACTCGGTTTAGTTACGAGCGCATTGAACCGGATTACAACTCTCTTGGTGCATTTTATTTTACCTCAGATATTGAGAATTTCCTTGTTGCACCGAGCTTCGACCTCTTCGATAATAAATTCAGAGTCTCAGGGTCTGTTGGTATTCAAAATGATAACATACTCTCGACAAGAATTGCAAAAACTCAGCGAGTAATCGGATCCGGGAATATGAGTATCAATCCATCGCAGGTATTTGGACTCGATTTGAATTATACGAACTACTCGACATCTCAGGGAGCTTCCAAATTGCCAGGCGATACTGGCCAGTATCTCGTACGCAATGTTTCGCAATCCGCATCCGTGACACCTCGTTTGCTTTTCCTCTCATCAGAAACAAGTAATTCTTTTATTCTGTCGGTGTCGCAGCAGCAGTACACTGACTATAATCTTTATACACAGGGATTCTCGAACTCTCTGACGACAACCGGTTCGTTCAACTACAGCTTATCACTGCTAAAGTCTGGTTTGAATACGGGCATATCATTATTATATGCCACAACAAAGCAAGGCGCAACGAATATTGATCTTATTGGTGCGACCCTGAACGCTTCGAAGTCTCTCTTGGACAATACTTTATCGCTTGGCGGTTCGTTCGGTATCACAATAAGCAATGTTCGTCCGATAGCCTACACCTCGAACACCTTTAGCGAAAGCATCAATTGCAGTTACCGTATCCTCACTCATGGTACTCTTTCTCTGAATATCTATGCGAACGAAACCACGAGTACTTCCGCAGGCTCTATCCCATTCACTGAAGTCACAGCAACGTTAAGCTACTCTCATAATTTCTCGTTTTAGTTTCAAATTATTTAGTGTGCAATTAATGTTGACCTAACACCAACTGCTATCATCGAGAATGAAAGCAACACTTTCGTTACTAATAGTGCTTCTACTGCTCTGTGACTCACGTATTAGTGTCGCCGGCCCATTCATTCCTTCGCGGTGCGTGATCTATGCTCCACAATTTCGTCAGCTAACAGATACAGCGAAGGGGACGCTCTTTCTTCGTCAGCAGGGGATTTGGGGTGATCTCTCCAAAGGATTCAACTCCGCTGGTGACCGCTTTTATTGGAGTATTTCGACAGGTGGGTTAATCCAATTTGTTGAGTGGGAAAATGCGATGCTCTACTTGGTGGGTGATTATGAAATGGCTGCTGATCAGCACAGCGATATTTACTTTCACCCGCGAGGAATTTTTTGGACTGAGGGTGTGATGTTTGGTACTAAAATTGGAAACACAGAATTTCATACAGGTTACATAAACCGATGTCATCACGACATAGACAACTTGGAGAACAATATAGTCGGTGCCGGAGAGCAACGAACGTTGATTTATAGCTCACTTCTTGCAAGGTCGCTTTGGCGAGATGTGACTGTAGCTGGTATTCGTTCAGATCTCGCTGCACAATTCGATTACTACGTTTTCAAACAGGACTACCTCACACCTGTCCCGAAAGAATTACCTAAGACAGATGCAGAACGCATCATCGCCTCAATATCAGGGTCAGCAAAATTTGATTTAGTTCACATCGGTGATGCGGTCGGATACGCACGATTGAATGGCGAGGTTACAGCATTTAATAGATTCGAGACCTCAACCGTTGATGGCCGCGTGGAAATAGGGATACAATTTTTTGGGGAGGCATCAGCGATGAATGTCTATTTGGGATTTGAATCGCTCCAAGATGATTTTAGCAGACCTATACCAATGAATTCACACTTCGTCTATCTTGGGTTTCGATTTCTCGGAAGAAATATCGCGTTGTGAGCAATTACTTCGACCATTCATTATAGAGTTTAACGAGGGGGTGGTGAACAACATTCGGAGTTGAGAGCGCAACCTTGAAATAAAAATTTCTCGCTGTTGCATCCCAAAAGATGACGGGCATACTTGTTTCATCTCCGTACGAACCGTTTGATAGCTCAAACTGCCCGCTTGTAAAATACCCATCTTTGATTGTGTAATACATATAGGGTCCTTCGCCTTTGTAACGATAGAACCCGAGTTTTGCAATATCATCAAAGTCAAACTTCACTTCGCCCATAAGAACACCGTCTTGTAGGTAGAGACGCTTTTTGACGTTCTTGATCCCTTTCATGCTTTCTTCGAACTTGTGACCCTGGTAGTATTCGGTGATAAGTCCTTTATGGAAATCGTCGGTGGAGTTATCCTTCACGCTATCGTCTGGCTCTGAGACAATATTCGTGAATGTTATTGTGCCAGAACCACTTTTGCCATCTTCATTGACGATGAGCCTGGTTTCTCTGTGATCTGCTGTTAAGCAGCCACTGAGAATTGCCATGAATACGACGGCTAGGGTGGCGGTAACTGTGTGCCGAGAGAAAAATGGGCTATTTCGTTTTATCATTACATGCGAAAATACAAAAAAGCCTTCCATAGTTCCAATGCAACGCATGAGGAGTGAAGATATGTTTGCAATCTACCATTTTATCGCTATTTAACGCAATGAATTTTTCATCTGATTTCTCGATACAAAGTGACTCACGGACAAGACGTACACGGATGAATGAACCGATCAGGAGGCTCGTCCGGGAAAATCATCTCCAAGCCTCCAACTTCATTTTGCCACTATTTGTCTGCGACAAGTCTGCTACGTTTAAGCATGAAATAGCTTCGATGCCGGGAGTATATCAACTTGGACTTGATAATCTCTTACAAAAATGTGAACGCGCACTTGAAGAGGAAATCGGGGGTGTTATTCTTTTTGGAGTTACAGATAACAAAGATGAGACTGGTTCTTCGGCTCATGATGAATATGGAATAATCCAACACTCGCTCCGCGAGATCAAGAAGCGATTTCCAGAACTGCTCGTAGCCACCGATGTGTGTCTGTGTGAATACACATCGCATGGGCATTGTGGCATTATCAAAGAAGACGGTGAAGGCAGATACGAAATTGCAAACGACGATACCGTTAATGAATTAGTTGCCGAGGCACTTTCACACGCAGCGGCTGGAGCTGATCTTATTGCTCCAAGTGATATGATGGATGGACGAATCGGCGCAATCCGTGATGCATTCGATGACAATGGTTTTGAAAATCTTCCGATCATGAGTTATTCTGCAAAGTATGCCTCGGGTTTTTATGGACCGTTCCGTGAAGCGGCGGGAAGTAACCCGAGTTTTGGTGACCGTCGCTCGCATCAATTAGACGTAGCAAATTCTGACGAAGCATTGCGTGTGATGGAGCGCGACATCCGTGAAGGCGCTGATATTATTATGATTAAGCCGGCATCGGGTTTCTTAGATATTGTCCAGCGCGCAAAGGATGAATTCACGGTGCCGATTGCTGCATATCAGGTGAGTGGCGAGTACTCAATGATTAAAGCTGCCGCAGCAAATGGATGGATTGACGAAAAACGAGTGATGATGGAATCATTGCTTTCGATAAAGAGAGCAGGAGCCTCAATCATACTTACATATTTTGCATTGGATGCAGCTCGTCAACTCAAGTAGTTATTCACAGAAAATGCAAGAGTTAGTGTGATAATTATTTAGCATTTTGTTGATAAAAATGACGTCCTATTTCTATCATTTTTTTGCATGATATTGTTGTAAGAGCACGAATTCAGTTAATGATTTCATGCCGCCAGCAGCAAAGAAAAAGAGTCTATCAAAAAATATTGCTTCGACAAAAAAACGAACTGCTGTTTCGAAGCGAACCGTCGCCCTAAAACAAAAATCTCCCCTACAAAATCAGAAAGCGAAAAAGAATCGGACAATACTTTCCACTATGCTTGGCATCGTTCTTCTGAGTGGAGCAGGATTTGGGATAAGTGAAATTACCTACTACCAGAGACACGTTGATACTGATGATGCGCATATTGATGCTGAGATAAGTCCCGTGATAGCTCGGATTGGTGGTTATGTTGAGCGGGTGGGGTTTACTGACAATCAACGGGTACGCCAAGGTGATACACTTATCGTTCTTGATGGTAGAGACTATAAAGTAAAGTTAGAACAAGCTGAAGCATCACTGGCATCCTCAGGTTCAACAGTGAAAGTTTCGGAGTCGAACATTATGGGAGCCGAGGCAGCAATTGGTGCAGCGATGGCAGATGTAGAAGCAGCGAAGGCTCAGCTTCGCTTAGCAAGTTCGCGTGATGAACGTGAGGCTTCAGAGAGACATCTTGCGGCGATGCAAGCACGACTTAGAGTTGCACAAAAACAAGCAGATACTCATCGTGAGCAGCTTAAAGTTGCGTTCGCGTCGCAGGATATGAAAAAAGCCGACATTGATTACGCACGGCTTCAGTATTCCTACACAATAATTACTGCCCCAGTCTCAGGCATTGTATCGAAGCGATTAGTCCAACCCGGCGAATATATCCAACCTGGGCAATCACTTTTTTCGATTGTGAATGATACCAGCATTTTTGTGACTGCAAATTTTAAGGAGACTCAGATCGAACGGATGCGCAGTGGTCAGCGCGTTGAGTTAAAGATTGACGCATATCCCGATTCGGAGTTTGAAGGGGAAGTCGGAAGTTTTTCGCCCGCTACCGGTTCGGCATTCTCGCTTTTACAATCTGACAATGCTACAGGTAACTTTGTCAAAGTAGTGCAACGTGTTCCAGTGAAAATTCCAATTGTTGGAAATGCCGGCGCAAAACGTCTTCTCAAACCTGGTATGAATGTTCGGGCGATTGTTACACTCGATCGGTAACGGGTGATGCAACATGGCTGAAACAGGCGTACGAAAGTGGCTCATCACATTTACCGTAATTACGGCGGCGACTCTTGAACTTGTTGATACGACAATTGTCAATGTTTCACTACCGCAGATCATGGGCAATCTCGGTGCGACACTCGAGGACATCGGGTGGTTAGTCACCAGTTATGCAGTCGCGAATGTCATCATTCTCCCGATGTCGGGTTGGTTAGGTTCTCAGTTTGGAAGGAAGAATTATTTTCTTACGTCGATAATTATTTTCACCCTTGCATCACTTCTGTGTGGGAGTGCAACAACGTTAACCCAACTCATTATCTACCGAGTTATCCAAGGTCTTGCCGGCGGTGGACTTCTCTCAACGTGTCAAGCAATTCTTCTAGAAACGTGGCCCAGAGAAGAAATCGGAATGGCGACAGCACTCTTCGGTTTAGGTGCCGTGGTCGGTCCAACGATTGGTCCAACCATAGGCGGATATATTACCGATCATCTGTCCTGGCCTTGGATATTTTATGTAAATATCCCAGTCGGAATTCTATCGGCACTTTGTGTTATGTATTTCGTGAAAGGTCATAGACATGCCAATCCAATGAAGGTGGATTGGGTAGGAATTGTATTACTAATTATCACCATCGGAAGCTTACAAATATTTTTGGAGAAAGGAAATTCTGAAGGTTGGTTTGATGCGACATATATCGAGGTACTCGCATTTGTTGTGTTGGTTGGTGCAATTCTTTTTATTTGGCGCGAGACCACGATTGATTATCCGGTTGTTAATTTTAAAATACTCCGTCATCGAAGTTTTCGGTTGGGGATCGTTACTTCATTCGCTTTCGGATTTGGACTTTATAGTTCTACTTTTGTGCTGCCAATTTTTTGTCAGAACCTCCTGGGGTTCAGCGCGCAACAAACTGGGATGATAATCATGTATGGCGGCATCGCTACGATTTCTATCCTACCATTTGTCGGCATGGCACTTCGGCGTGGTATACATGCACAGATTATTTGTTTGGGAGGAATGATTCTCTTTTTGGTGTTTACACAATTACTTTCACGCTTCACACTTTCAGCAGGTTTAGATGATTTTCTCCTGCCTTTAATTGTTCGGGGTTTCGGACTGAGTTTACTATTTGTACCGATTACGACACTTGCACTTCAGGATGTACCGCACGAAGAATTAGGTCAGGCGACAGGATTGAATAACATGATGCGCCAGCTCGGTGGCTCATTAGGTATTGCAATTATTACGACGATAGTGAGTTCGAGATTTGCGATTCATCAAGCCCGATTTGCTGAAAAAATAAGTTATGAGTCACCACAGTTTGTTTCAAGAATGAATGGTATGGTATCGGCTTTGACCGCTAAAGGCTATACCGTGGCTTCGGCAAAGCAGCTTGCACTAGAGTCTATCAAGGGTTCGGTAATCAAGCAATCGTATCTCATGACATACACTGATGCTTTCTGGATTGGCGGATTAATTTTCATGGTGGCGATTCCATTTATCTTTTTGCAACGATTCAAGAAAAGGGAAACTTCCAACTGATCTGCGCAGTGTTTAATTTGAGGTCGCAATATTTCGCAATGATACATTTATGAGCTTAGAAAAAAGTATAGAATTATTTAAGCGCGCACAGCATGTGATTCCAGGTGGAGTTAATTCTCCCGTTCGAGCATTTCGCGGAGTTGGCGGCAATCCTATTTTTATGTCCAAAGCTTCTGGAGCATATCTGTGGGATGCTGATGGAAATAAATACATTGATTACGTCGGTTCATGGGGACCGTTCATATTAGGCCACTCGCATCCAGCCGTCATTGATGCCTTGATTGAGCAAGTTCACCTTGCAACAAGTTTTGGCACGCCGACTGATAAGGAGATTGAACTCGCAGAATTAATTTCGCAGTTAATGCCATCAATCGAGATGGTTCGAATGGTGAACTCTGGCACTGAAGCTACTATGTCGGCAATTCGTTTGGCGCGTGCATATACGAAGCGTGATAAAATAATCAAATTCATTGGTTGCTATCATGGTCACGGTGATTCATTCTTGATAAAAGCAGGGAGCGGCGTGCTCACGCTCGGATCACCTGATTCCCCTGGTGTTACGAAAGGGACAGCTGCTGATACTCTGAACGCGCGCTACAATGATGTAGAGAGTATAGAGGGATTAGTGCAAGCAAACTCGGGTGAAGTTGCTGCGATAATCGTCGAGCCAGTTGCTGGTAATATGGGCGTCGTACCACCTTCACCGCAATTCTTATCTGCATTGAGAAAAATTTGTGATCGCGAAAACATTGTTCTCATTTTCGACGAAGTCATGACTGGTTTCCGTGTTGCGCTTGGTGGTGCGCAAGGACTCTACGGTGTCACACCTGATCTAACGACGCTCGGTAAAATCATCGGTGGGGGATTACCTGTTGGAGCATACGGTGGCAAGCGTGAGATTATGTCACTGATATCGCCATCGGGACCGGTCTATCAAGCAGGTACACTCAGTGGAAACCCATTAGCAATGGCGGCAGGAATCGCGACTCTGAAATTACTGCGCGACGACAACCCATATCCGAAGCTCGAAGCAGGAGCGATGTCAATGGAGGTGCAGTTAAATAATTTCATCGCAGAGTCAGATATCTCCGCCACAACAACGCGGGTTGGTTCGATGATGTGTCTCTTCTTTACTCGAAACGAAGTCACCGATTTTGATTCAGCTAAAACATGCGATACATCAATGTACGCAAAGTATTTTCATTCAATGTTGGCTTCGGGAATATATCTTGCGCCTTCACAATTCGAGGCGATGTTCTTGAGTGTGGCTCATAGCGATGAGGATATTCAACAAACATTAGAAGCTAGTCACACTGCAATTGCGAGCCTCCGTGCTTAACCGAACCACTTTTTATACCCTCCTGTTTAATCGTTACGTAAAACGATTATGAAAACAAAGCACATTATCGCCCTTGCTGTAGCCCTCCTTTTCATAGGAGTTGCCGCATTTGCTCTTATTGATAATAAGATTGACTACTCTGATTTTTACAATGCAAAAACTTCTGGCAAACGCGTGCAGGTATCTGGCGAGTGGCAGAAAGATCTTCCGACAAATTACGATGATAGGTCGCATGTTTTTACCTTCAGCATGAAAGACCACAAGGGCAATGTAATGCCCGTGAAGTATGTTGGCATTAAGCCGAATAATTTTGAGATTGCTCCACAGGTTGTCTGCGTTGGAAAAGTGGAAGGCGGAGTATTTCAGGTATCGGATATTCAAACGAAATGTCCTTCACGCTATGAGGGCGTTACACCGAAATCCTAAGCTAGTAGCATTCGCTTAGGGATTCTACAACGTTGTCTTCAGTAGTACGACAGATTTAAGGAACACACACTATGTTTGGTCAAATTGCAATGGGGGTCGTTCTCGCTGCCACATTGATGGGGGTGTTCCTCTATGCCCTCGTAGCCCGAGGCAAAACAGAATTACTCACAGCAGCACGAATTTCAACACACGTTTCTATTTGGGCGATGTTCATTGCCGCCGGCACTTTGTTGTATTTCATCTTCAACTACCGCTTTGATATTAATTATGTCTACGAGCATTCCTCAAGGCTCTTATCCAAACCTCTCCTCTTCGCCTCTTTCTACGCAAGCCAAGAAGGTAGCTTTATGCTCTGGGCTTTGTTCACCGCCATCGTGGCGATTTTCCTGATTCCTTATGCACAACGTCAGCGGTACGAGGCTCCTGTGATGGTAGTCTACCTTGCGATCTTTGCATTTCTGGCGGTGATGTTGGTCGCGAAGAGTCCATTTGAATCAATCTATTCTGCTCATCCTGGCGAAGCTCCACTTGGCTTCATACCGAAGGACGGCAAAGGGCTAAACCCATCGCTGGAGAATCTGTGGATCGTGATTCATCCGCCAATGCTATTCTTGGGATTCACTCTTCTCGCAGTACCATTCGCATTTGCACTCACAGCACTTTGGAAGCGCGATTATCAAGGATGGGTAACTACCTCTGCACCATGGACTCTCGGCGCTGCGATGGTCTTAGGATTTGCAATTATGCTTGGTGGATTTTGGGCTTATGAGACCTTAGGTTGGGGAGGATATTGGGGGTGGGATCCCGTCGAGAACGCAAGTCTGCTACCATGGCTCATCACTCTGGCAGCAACGCATACAATGCTCACCCAGAAAAAAACTGGCGGACTCATAAAGACCAACATCGGCATGACGCTCCTTGCTTACGCACTTGTGCTCTATGCTTCGTTCCTGACTCGGAGCGGGGTGCTCGGTGAAGCTTCAGTGCACTCCTTTGCCGATCCGGGGAATCTGGCATATTCATTGTTACTCATCGGATTAGTATTTTTTATAGGCGCGTCGCTGATAACCTTTGTGCTTAGGTGGCGAGATATGAATGCACGCGGTGGCGATTACAAAATTCTCTCGCGTGAGACCGGACTCTCGATTGGCTCTGCCATTTTAGGGGCAAGCGCATTGGTGGTATTCGTTGGTACAAGTGCTCCACTCGTTTCCAAAAAAGTAGATATAAGTTTTTACGGTAACTTGCATGTTCCGATTGCGATAGCACTTATGCTTGTCAACGGGCTTTCGATGCTCTTGAAATGGAAGCAAACCAGTGTGAGTGATATGGTGAAGAAAGGTACACTCTCCGCCATAGTCGCACTTGTTTTCTCAGTAGTGCTTTACTTTTCAGGACTGACCGACTTTAGTTACCTTGCGATTGCTTTCTCTGCGACTTTCGCTTTAGTTACCAATCTCGAGATTATGTTTACGCTAATGAAATCGCGGGTGAACTTTGGCTATGAGAGTGGACGCGGTGAGCTTAAGCAGAGGCTTTGGAGTGCTTTCAGATGGTGTTTTTCTATTGGCTTTATTGGATTACTCCTCGGATCAGCAGGGGACTACTACAAATTTGGATACCTCATTCTTGATTATGGAGGGTATTGGCTTGCTTTGTTGGTAGTTGTGGCAGGAGCATTTTCTCTTTTAGGGTATCCTCGCATTAAATTCGACAAGCGATTTGTAGGGACATACCTCGCCCATGCGGGTATGGCAGTCTTTATCTTAGGTGTGATCGCATCAGCTCGGTACGAGAAAAAACAATTCGGGACGCTCATGCAAGGAGTTCCAATGAGGGCATTCGGTGGAGATTACACTGTAACATATACTCACCGCGAACTTGAAGAGCCAGAGAATTACCATTTCATTATTGATGTAAAGGATAAGAATGGCGAAACCGACCGTGTACGTCCATTAGTATTTTGGACTGCATTCAATAATTTTAGCGAACCAATTCGAAACCCAGGGATTCTAAAATTCGCTTCGAAAGACTTATACTTCACAATTGTGGGTTTTGACAAGAAAGGCGGAGTGCCACAAGACTCACTCACCAAAGGTCAAGAAGTTGCGATCTTTGATGGTGCAATGAAGGTTCGGTTCAACGAATTTGATTTTCCTCCAGAAGAACGCGCAAAGATGATGTCTCAGCAACCTTTCAGGGTAAAGGCTAACGTCGAGGTACAATTAGCGAACAATCCCGATGCTAAGCCTATCCCACTTGAGCTGGCTGTAACACGAAACCTGAAAACGGGTGAAGCAAAAGAAGAAGATATTAAGATTCCTGGTACATCCTTCCACCTTCAGCTCTCTGAGTTGAGGCCAAATTTGGATGATCGGTCAAAGTCTAAGATCATCTTCCGGATGATAGATGAGCAGAACCCACCACCTCCAGTCGTGGAGGGAATTATCGTTGAGGCATTTGTAAAACCTTACATAAACTTAGTCTGGGGTGGCATCCTCATCGTGGTGATTGGCTTCGCCTATGCCGTGACCCGGCGCAGACGTGAGGCTCTGACGTCAATCGGGAAAGCAGAGCTTGCATATCAGAAAATACTTGAACTCAGGGCTGTAAATGATTATATTAAGGCGCCTTTAGGTCGGGAGGCTTCTGGCATTATATTAAAGCCGAAGCAAAAAGAAGTGGGTCCCAAATAATAAAATATTATTTTTTAGGTTAATTTGTAACTTCAGCCCCCTCCAATGTGTCTATAGTTGGGTAGTTGTCAATAATCTTAAACTAAACACATAAGAACAATCAATGAACATGAAACGAATTCTACCTATACTCATTCTCTTCTCGAGCTGGGTTGTAGTAAGTTGTAAATCCACTGGGACAATTGAGACGCAGGTTTGGGGACACTCAGACCACGGTGTAGATGGTGACAAGAATGTTTGGATGAAAGCTCCTCCAGCGGGTGAAGGTCTCCAAATTGCCGTACAGCCTTTTATAGTACCTGGGGATAGTGTTGAGGTACAGGGGAATTTTTATTTCCACTTACCAACATCAGTCCCGTTTGATGTTGGTGTGATTGAAATTGCGATGAATGAAGGTACTCATCACATGAATATGTACAAGTCCACTGTAAAGTGGCCTGCAGATTCAGGTATTCCACGCCCTATCGTATTCACTCATTTAGATGGAAAAGTTGACACCCAGAATGTCCGTTATCAGGCGGAGTTCAATGCGACGATTGTTCGTAATGGCGGTGATATGATGGTTGAGGCTCAGGTTCCTTATTTGAACTGGACTTTCCCAAAACTTCCAACAGGCGAGCAAACTTCGGTTCATTTCGGTGCAAATGATACGGTGATTATCGAAAATCACTACGTTAATGTTCCGAACCTTAATGGTGGAGGGTCACAGTTAACGCCTAACGGTAAGGGTAAGATTATCATCAATCTTTGGAAAGCACAAGCCGCCTCTACGGTTCATGCATCAATGATGTTTGCAAGAAAGACTACTTCTCTCATCATACCGAAGTATTCCGATACTGTTGCTCAAAAAAGCTGCTATTTTTCGCCAACTACTCTTCGTGCTGCGCCAATTTATATGCTCGGTATGACAGGGCATTATCATAGCAGAGGCAAAAACTTCTGGGTAGAGAAAAGACGTGCTATCCACGACGGGGCTGGTGCTCTAATCTCTGATTCGCTAATCGCTACGATCTATCGCAGTCCATCATGGGATGAGCCTCCTTTTGCTGTTTTTGATCCACCAATTCAGCTTAACCTTGCTGCCGGTGATTACATCAAATACTATGCCGAATACGTAAATAATACTGGTAACGTAATCAAGTTTGGACCACATGTCGCGGTTGAAGAGCACATGAACTTGTTTACGTGGTTTGCTCCAGGTTGGAATGATGGTCAAACTTTGTACGATGACGTTTCTAACTAACGAACGCAGTAGTCTGAATTGTTTCGAGGCTGCCAAGGTGAGAGGAACGACTCACCTTGGCAGTTAGTTTTTTATCTTATCAATAATAGAGAGGCGATTATGAAAATCTTGAGATACCTACTTCTGGCGGTCACCCTTGCGCCCTCCGTTGCATTCTCCCAATTTTTGTTCAAAGACATCACTGCACAGGCAGGCATTTTTATGAAATCCAGTGGCTCCTCAGATGCAGGTCCTGGTGCAGTTGTTATTGATGTGAATAACGATGGCTGGGATGATCTCTATATGGCGGGTGGGTTCGATAGCGACAAGCTATTTTTGAATATGAAAGATGGCACGTTCATGGACATTGCACCTGATAATCTTCATACTCACACGGATAGATCAACTAGAAGCTGGCGTAATTTTCCTCGCGGGGGGATCGCATTTGATTATGACAATGACGGTCTCACAGATCTTTACACCGTATGTTTAGAGCATGACTTTCTGTGGCATAACAACGGTGATAACACATTCACCGATGTGACTCGTGAAGCTCAGCTGAACTTCCCTTATGACCAAAATCAGAGTATGACGGCTAGCTTCGGAGATTTTGATGGCGATGGTGATAACGATTTTTATGTGGCACGATGGGTGCAAGAAAATAAATTCCGCCAAGATACGCAGGGTAACATCAATGGTTATGCCCACAAGGGTTTTCCGAACTGGTTCTATGTGAACAATGGTGATAAATCTTTCACCGAGCGAGCGAAAGAATTCGGAGTTGACGGCGATACAGGAACAACGAACATTGCCCTTTTCTTTGACTATGATCGTGATGGGGATCTCGATCTGTTGATCGGAAATGACTTTGGAGTAGAGCTAACACCTAATCAGGTGTGGAAAAATATGCTCATGGAAACAGGAGTTGCAACCTTCGTTGACGTTTCAAAGGAATTGAATTTGGGCTCCAGACTCTTCTGTATGGGGATAGGACCGAATGATTTCAATAACGATGGAAACTTCGATTTTTACGAAACTTCCTTCGGTACCGATTCCTTGATGATGAATAATGGTAATGGATCATTCACGAATGTTCGAAAAAAATATTTGCCAAAAGGCAACGGTTTTGAACGTTCCGGAAGTGGACTCATGACCACCACATGGACGGCATTATTTGCTGATTTTGATAATGATGGGTGGGAAGATGGCTTGATAGTGCATGGTTACGAAGGGGCGATTTCCCCTTGGATTACGAATCCGAATCATCTCGATACTTCACAGTTCCTTCACAACATCGGGGGAGGTTATTTTGAAGACTATACTGATCAAGCGCTTGGCGAAAAATATCTCGACATGCAAGGTAGGGGTGCTGCATATCTTGATTTTAATCACGATGGAAAACTTGATATTTGTTATGGGAGTATGTCCACAACAAATCTCGATTCCCGTGATTTTCGACTCCTGCAAAATATCACTCCACAGATGGAAGGTGAGACGAATCATTGGCTACAAATGAGGTTCCACGCTAGACGTACTGCCAAAGAAGCAATTGGCACTATTGTCGATGTTTGGGCTCATGGTATGAGTCACTCACGGCAAGTATCTACGGGGGGTGGATTTGGCTCTCAAAACTCTTTAATGCAACAAGTAGGACTTGGCGTAGAAGCGAAAGCTGACAGCGTTATTGTTTCGTGGCCTGCTGATAAAAACCGTCATCGCCAGATCGATCGTTATTATAACGTCAAAGCCGACACTCTGTACTATGTTTGGGAAAATTTGTCGAGCACTCCTGACCCGAGTCTCTTGTCGCTTTCTCCAGAGGAGCCGCTCAAGTCCGTTAACCATCCCCAAACTCAAGCGGATGTGACGCAAGTATATCCGAATCCTGTAGGCAAAGTAATTAACGTTGATCGTTTGTCGACTACCAAAGAGAATCACTTCGAGATTTATGATTTGCTTGGTGTGAAGCAATTGGATTTCAACTGTAAAGAGAGCCGATTCTCTGGATTTGTCGGAAATTTACGCCCTGGCTGTTATGTCTTAAGAGTCATCTCAGGCAATGATGTGGTTACAAAGCAGTTTATAAAGGAGTAACTCGGAAGCAAATCCCTATGTTGAAAGAGGAGGGATAATTGTTGATTCTAACACGATGAAGAGGAGCCTATTTGTTTTGATGCTAATTCTTGGCTGTTGGCGCAGTCAGGTTTTTGCGCAGATACAATTCAAGGAAGTTACCTCAAAGGCTGGAATCTATATGCGCGCAGCCGAGTCCAACGAAGCAGGACCTGGTGTGGTAGTCGGTGATCTAGACGGTGACGGATGGGATGACATCTACATGCCTGGTGGAGAAGATAGTGATAAACTCTTCTTGAACATGCACGATGGTACTTTTAAGAACATAGCACCTCCGAATGTATCTGTGCATCAGCAAAAAAATGGTGGTAGCTATCGCGCGTGGGAAAGCGCACCAAGAGGCGGGATCATATTTGACTACGACAACGATGGGTACAACGACATATACAGCTGTTGTGAGAATCGAGATATTCTTTGGCACAACAACAAAGACGGAACCTACACCGACGTTACTCGCGTAGCGCAACTTGACGTACCACTTGATCGGAATGAAAGTATGAGTGCTACTTTCGGTGACTTCAACGGTGACGGAACAAATGATATCTATGTGGCGCGTTGGGTCAATGAGTACAAGTTCACTGCTGACTCCCATGGCAACAACACGGTTTTTGCGCACAAAGGATTTCCGAATTGGTTCTATGTAAATAACGGAGATGGTTCGTTTACCGAGAGTGGAAAGGCATTCGGAGTTGATGGCGATACAGGCACGACAAATATTGCAATATTTTTTGATTACGACAGAGACGGTGATCTTGATCTGCTCATCGGCAATGACTTTGGTTGGGCACTCACACCGAACCAAGTGTTCAAGAACATGCTCATGGAGACTGGCGAGGCGAAGTTTGTTGACGTCAGCGACTCCATCGGGATGAAGGTGCATCTTTTCTGTATGGGGATTGGGCCGAATGACTACGATCGTGATGGCTCATTCGATTTTTATATGACGAGTTTCGGCCCTGACTCGCTGATGCACAACAATGGCAAAAACATTTTTCATGACGTAAGTAAAAGAGTCTTGCCTCACGGTGATGGCCTAATGTCAGGCGGCAGCGCACTCATGGCGACAACATGGACTGCGTTAATGGGTGACTATGACAATGATGGCTGGGAGGACGGGTTTATAGTGCACGGTTCGTTAGGACTATTATCACAATTCCAATCAGAAGCTCCGCAAAAAGATACCTCAACATTTTATCATAACATTCAGGGATATTTCGAAGATGTGACCCCAACCGTACTTGATGGTTATTATATTGATTTTAAGGGACGCGGTGCTGGTTTCTTGGACTTCAATCACGATGGCAAACTCGATATTTGCGTGGGTTCACTTGGCTTCGATCCAGGTATTCCTACGAATGATTTTCGACTCTTACAAAATATCGCAAGCCCAAGCGATGCGAATCCTTCGCATTGGCTCGAAATGCGATTTATCGCTAAGCGTACTGCCAAAGAAGCAATCGGCACAATCGTTGATGTATGGGCTGGCGGGGAAGTAAGTACTAGACAAGTTTCGACCGGTGGAGGTTTTGGCTCTCAAAATTCGTTGACCCAACACGTTGGACTCGGTGAACATGAATATGCAGATTCTATCATCGTCTATTGGCCGTGTGATAAGTATCGTCATCGTCAGATCGACAAGTATCTACATGTGCAGGCAGATAATATTGTTACTTATATTGAAACTGTATCTGGGGTAAAGGATATACCGATGAAGAGTGAAGTAGAGATTTACCCACAGCCAGCAAATGATTACTTGCATGTGAAAAATATTTCTCCATCAGGTAGTAATAGGATCGAAATTTTCGATTTATTGGGAAACAGGTCACTTGAAATCTATTCATCGGACGCAAACGTTTCGCTACCAATTTCCCAACTCTCTGTTGGTTGTTACGTTCTGAAGATTACTGGAGAGAAGAGTGTGATTATACGTCAGTTTATTAAAGATTAATGACACGAGATATGCAAAAAGTCACAAGGCATTTTGGCACGGCGAAGCTCTGTGTACTTATCCTTACAGGATTGTTTTTGTTGCCTGAACTTGGATATTCTCAATACCTTTTCAGAGATGTTACACCATCTTCACGAGTTTATATGCGCTCTACTGGAGCCGATGAGGCCGGTCCTGGTGCGGTGGTCTTTGATTTTAATGGTGATGGTTGGGATGACCTTTATCTTTCCGGTGGTTATGATAGCGACAAGATTTTCATCAACATGCATGATGGTACTTTCAAAGATATCACACCGCCAAATATGTCAGTTCACATGACGGATGCAAGTGTCAAGTGGCGGACATTTCCCCGAGGTGGCACAGCGTTTGACTACGATAACGATGGATTGCCAGATATTTACTCAGCATGTCAGAGTCACGATATGCTCTGGCACAATAATGGCGATGGGACATTCACTGATGTTACCGTCAAAGCCCATCTTGTAATGCCTTTAGAGGTGAATCAGAGCATGAGTGCTTCCTTCGGTGATTACGATGGCGATGGGGATAATGACTTCTATGTTGCTCGTTGGTTAGCTGAAAATAATTTTGGCGTCGATGTGCTCGGTAATAAAATTGCATATACCTACAAGGGGTTTCCGAATTGGTTCTACGAGAATAATGGCGACGGTACGTTTACTGAGCGCGCAGGTGAATATCATATTGATAGCGACACTGCAACATCGAATATCCCAATCTTTTTTGATATTGATAGAGATGGCGATCTTGATATTATTCTTGGGAATGATAATGGCATTCAACTGATCCCAAATAAAGTGTACAAAAATATGCTCATGGAAACGGGGCATGCGACATTTGTGGAGGTAAGCAAGGCGATGCATTTAGATTGTCACCTGCTTTGTATGGGTATCGGCATTGGGGATTTCAATCTTGATGGTAATTTCGATCTATATGAGACAACGATTGGTCCTGACTCACTGATGATGAATAATGGTGATGGTACTTTTAAGAATGCAAGTCCGGCCCGTTTGCCGCACGGGAATGGATTTGAACGCCATGGTGGGACATATATCTGTGCTTCTTGGACTCCGTTAGTTGGGGATTTTGATAATAACGGACTCGAAGATGTTTTCATCGTTCACGGAGCGTTAGGAACATTCTTTTCTCTTGAGCATACTAATCCTACGAAGCATGATACTTCGTTGTTCTATGAAAATATCGGAGGGTATTTTAAAGATGTCACCGATGAGGCGATGGATGGTATGTACGTAGACCTCAAAGCGAGAGGAGCAGCATATTTTGACTATAATCATGACGGATTACTCGATATTGCCCTAATGCAACTTAGCGATGACCCAAATTCTCCTATTCCCGATTTCCATTTGCTGAAAAATATTACTCCTGCTATTGATCCACCAAATCATTGGCTTGAGCTTCGCTTCGTTGCTAAGCGCACTGCAAAAGAAGCAATCGGCACGACTATTGACGTGTACGCCGGAGGTATAGTTCATACAAGACAGGTTAGTACTGGCGGTGGATTCGGCTCACAAAATTCGTTGATGCAACACTTTGGGTTAGGCGAATATGCAATCGCAGATTCTATTATCGTTTATTGGCCATGCGATAAATACCGTCATCGTCAGGTAGATCGGTATTACAATGTCAAAGCTGATGCCATGTTAACCTATGAAGAATCTATGGGAACAGGAGCGGTTCACCAAAAGTCAACTTCAACTAATGATATTCGAATTTATCCGACCCCAGCGACAACGCAACTTACAGTCACAAATCTTACTCCAGAGTTGCAGTCTCATTTTGAAATATTTGACGTCTTGGGTGCCAAAAAGATGGACACATACGGAACAAGTTCAGAGAGAACGCTATTTCTTGAATCGTTACTGCCGGGTAGCTATTACTTACGCATTTCCTCGCGAGATGGCTCTACGACTCGGCCGTTCGTGAAGCAGTAGGAATAGAGTTTTTGTGATTGCGCGTGTTTTATTGTTGTCGTAATTCCTTAAAATATAACGTACTCGAATGAAAATTCGATTTTTGCATGTACTCGTCTTAGCAGGAATTCTTTCCTGCGAAACGGTTTCTCATGCTCAGTTTTTATTTGATGACGGAACAGCAGCCGCAGGTATCTTCATGCGAAGTTCGGGTGTCGCTGAGGCAGGGCCCGGGGTTGTCGTATTTGATTTGAATGGTGATGGCTGGGATGACATCTATATGTCTGGCGGTTTCGATAGCGATAAGATCTATGTGAATATGCACGACGGGACGTTCAAAGATCAAACGCCAGAAAACATCTCAACACATACAGGTGCAGCTCAACAGCCTTTTCATATTTATCCTCGTGGCGGGATCGCTTTTGATTATGACAATGATGGCAACATTGATATCTACTCCGTCTGTCAGCAGCATGATGTATTGTGGCACAACAATGGCGATGGCACTTTCTCTGACGCAACTAAGACTGCACATCTTGATTTTCCATTAGATCAGAATGAGAGTATGAGTGCCACATTTGGAGATTTTGATGGGGATGGGGATAATGATTTTTATGTAGCTCGATGGGTGAACGAATGGAAATACCGCGAAGATTTATTCGGTCATAAAATTGGGTACGCACATAAAGGATTTCCAAATTATTTCTACGTAAATAATGGTGACGGCACATTCGCAGAGAAAGCGGTAGAATTTAAAGTAGATGGAGATACTGGTACAACGAATATCGCGATGCTGTTTGACTATGACCGCGATGGTGATCTTGATCTGATTATCGGAAATGATTTCGGTACAGAGCTAACACCGAATATGGTTTGGAAAAACATGTTGATGGAGACAGGTACAGCTACATTTGTTGATGTGAGCCATGAATCCGGCTTACAGTGTCATTTAGGCTGCATGGGTATCGGACCATGCGATTTCAATCGGGATGGAGAATTCGATTTTCTCGAAACAACTTTCGGTCCTGATTCCCTGATGATGAATCTTGGTCACGGCAAATTCAAAGATGTGAGCAAAGCGATGATGCCCATTGGTGATGGATATGAGAGATCTGGATCTGGTCTAACTACTACCACATGGACAGCCCTGATGGGTGATTATGATAATGACGCTTGGCAGGATGCGTTTATTGTGCACGGATATTTGAGTTTGCCTACACTATGGAATTCTATCACGAGTGATACAACAGAATTTTATAGAAACGTTAACGGGCACTACGAAAATGTCACTCCCACTACCATGAACGGACGTTTTCTTTCTTTCAAAGGAAGAGGAGCGGCGTATCTTGATTTCAACCACGATGGTAAACTCGATATTTGCGTCGGCTCCTTAGAAACCGATCCTTCATCACTGAATTCCGATTTTGTCTTACTAAAAAATATTTCAACAACACCGATATCTTCAGCTCATTGGCTTGAGCTGAGATTCGTTGCGAAACGTACAGCCAAAGAGGCAATCGGTACAATTGTTGATGTGTGGGCAGGTGGGATTCGTGGTTCAAGACAGGTTTCAACTGGAGGTGGCTTTGGCTCGCAGAATTCACTGATGCAACACATTGGTATGGGGACTTATGCAAAGGCTGATTCCATTATAGTGTATTGGCCGGCAGATAAAAATCGTCACCGTCAAATTGATAGATACTACGATGTTCAAGCCGATAATTTTTATACGTACACAGAAAACGTTTCCGCCGTCGCTGAGCCTGTTACTACTCGGGGCATGAGCTTAAGAATTTCCCCTAATCCCGCTTTCGATGTTCTCCATCTCACAGATCTCGATCCATCTGTAGAAACGCATTTTGGGATATTCAGTATGTTGGGTGTTCTCCTCGTAGACGCTGTAGGCCGTAGCGTGGAGGTGACGTTAGAGCTTCAGTCCCTCAAACCTGCACCCTACGTACTACGTATCACGGAGCGAGGAGAAACCAAGTACTTTAGTTTTGTAAAGTTATAAGTCACAAGAGGATTATGAACCGTCTAATTACCCACTTCGTACTGCTTCTGGTGTTGAGCATTTTCATATCTCAACGAGCGATTGCGCAGTTCAAATTTCAAGACGTGACCGAAGGATCACATATTGATCAACAGTCCTCAGGTACCGAAAATGTTGGTCCTGGGGTTATCGTGTTTGATGTTGATAATGACGGATGGGATGATCTCTACCTCCCAGGTGGCCAAAATAATGATAAGCTCTATCGGAATAACCACGACGGAACATTCACTGATATTGCCACTGGAGATTTACAAACTCACTATCTCCACGAGACTCACACAGCCACACGTGCTGGGACTGCATTTGATTTTGATGGCGATGGGAAGACCGATCTTTATATTTGCGCTCAAGGTAATCCGATTATGTGGAAAAATCTTGGAAATTTATCATTCAAAGATGTCACATCACAGACTGGATTATCCTATACGAACTTAGACCAAAACGAAAGTAATGGCGCATCCTTTGGTGATTTCGATGGTGATGGAGACAATGACTTATTTGTAGCGCGATGGGTCAATGAATTCAATACCCGTTTTGGCTCCGACGGCAAGGTGGCAGGATATGCATTTAAAGGATTTCCAAACTGGTTTTATGTGAATAATGGTGATGGTACCTTCACCGAGCATGCAAAAGATTTTGGAGTTGATGGTGACACCGGCTGTTCGAACATTGCGCTTTTTTTTGACTACGATAGGGATGGCGATCTTGATCTCATAGTTGGAAATGATTTTGGTGTTGAGCTTATGCCAAACAGAGTTTATAAAAACATGTTGATGGAAACTGGTGTTGCGACTTTCGAACGAGTAGATTCACTCATCGGATTGGACCAACATCTTTTTTGTATGGGAATTTGCCCAAATGATTTTAATAGAGATGGAAACTTTGATTTTTATGAGACGACTGCGGGACAGGATCATTTGATGATGAATCATGATGGAATGTTTACAAATGTCTCAACCGAAACTCATGCCTCCGATGGGTATGCCCATGGACATGGTGATACGCTAACGATTTCTTGGACTCCGCTCGTTACAGATTTTGACAATGACGGTTTGGAAGATGTGTTTATTACCCATGGATTTATTGGACTACTCGCACCGTGGATTGCAATTAGAAACGACACCTCAGTCTTCCTTCATAATGATGGAGCAATGTTCACGGATGTCACATCAACAACGGGTATCATTTTTGACTTAAAAGGAAAGGGAGCCTCGGCTATTGATTACGATCATGACGGAAAAGTTGACATCGTGCTTGGCTCGATGACAAGCGGCGGCGGCGGACCGTTAACAAAAGACTTTCGAATTTTTCATAACACATCGCAGAGCAATGAGCATAGCAATTGGATGCAGCTGAAATTTACCGCAAAGCGTACAGCCAAAGAAGGCATCGGTACCATCGTTGATGTATGGGCCGGCGGAATTCAACACTCCAGACAAATATCTACTGGTGGCGGACAGGGTTCGTGCGCACCGCTTACTGCTTTTGTAGGATTGGGGAATGCAAAGAAGGCTGATTCGATTAATGTTTTTTGGCCGGCGGATAAAAATCGTCATCGCCAAATTGACCATTATGAAAATATTTTTGCGAACCATGTCTATACTATCTCCGAAAATATGCGTTCGATACCTGACCCATCGTTAGTAGTAGAAGTAGGGAGTGGGACTGGAGGAGTGGAGAGAAATGTATCGCGTACCTCATCTTCTCTTTATCCAAATCCAGCAGTCGAGTCAATTCTCATTCGCACTGTTGAATCAAGCACTTCGAAGCATTATGAGATATTTGACCAACTTGGAGTTCGGAAGCTCGAGTATCGCTCAGCGGATTCAGACGTTACCATCCCCATCAATTCATTAGTACCTGGATACTATGTTCTCCGAATTTCTACAGAAGGTACCGAAGAAATGAAATCATTCATTAAAGAATAGTATGCCCAATCGTTTCTCGATTTATTTTACATTGTTTGTTTTACTCTTGGTTATAATTATCGGCTGTGTCCAAAATCCAGTTGCTCCAACTCTATCAGACGCTTTCCATGATATCCAGACACAAACGCTTCAGAATTCCTGTGTCAATGGATGTCATGATAAAACAACTCAACGTTCTCTTCTGATTCTCGATAAAGACTCTTCATATTCGCAACTGATGAACCACAAGCTCCAGCGGAACGGCACAAAATTTCAAAAGTTGGTAATCCCAGGAAATCCTGACTCCAGTTTCCTTTACTACAAGATAACTACGTCAACAAATACGATTGAGTATGGCGAGCGGATGCCATCCCGCCTCACTGCTATTGCACAAAATCAAATTGATGCAATTAAGAGTTGGATTTTGCGCGGTGCTCCGAATGATTGAGCATTCCTAACATAATTATTATCCAGTACTAATAAAAACTCCCCACTTACGTATAAGCGGGGAGCCATTAGTTTGCCTTATCAACAAGCCGTCATTTTAAGGTGACGGCACCTTGTGAGGAGGTGAGAAAATCTACTGATTAAGAAAATTGTGGAGCGTCTGTCGAAACAGACGCCCCAGTTTTTAAAACGATTCTGCGTTGCCCGTGACAGGGTATCTCTTAGTGATATACTTGTTACAACACAAAATCCATCTTAAACTCATTTGATAATCTGTGATGAAAATCGTGAAAACGTGCTTTCGCAATAAAAATAAAAATGTGAACTACGTAATGTTAAACGGTTACACAATCAATGCTAATGAAGCTACACTATGGAACTCATTGGTTATTCAGTGGCGTGAATCACCCAATTTTTATGTGGCATAGCAGAACGTATGTTCCCATACTATCTATATCGAATACTCCCCGTGGCATTGGAAGATTCTTCGATTTCTCATAACAAATATACGCATATTTTTTTTAGAGACCCCCAAAAGCAGAATTTTTGGAATGCTACGAGATAAAGAAATTTTACAAAGAAGTAAGTTTTCGTTCAACTCGGGTAAGTAAGTATTCTGCCATTCATGGTATGGGATGCAAGAAAATAATTAGAATACATACTGTTTTCTAACTCCAAGAAGATAAGGTTTTGACTGTAGCGCGTACGGGAATCGAACCCGTGTACCCGCCTTGAGAGGGCGGTATCCTAGCCGCTAGATGAACGCGCCAATTTGTGCTCTAGGAGCGATACTACACATATTATTGCCCCGCGGTTCCAAAATGTCCATTTAGAGTATTCGTTTTCCCATGCTACTGGCGATTAAGTCAGCAGCGAATTCAGCACTGGCATTGCGACTATCTAATATAGGGTTCACCTCCGCAATCTCGAAGGAGGACATATAGCCAGTATCGGCAATAGCCTCCATTATAAGATGAGCTTCCCGATAGCTAAGTCCTCCGGGTACAGGTGTGCCTACTCCGCCTGCAATCGTTGGGTCAACGGAGTCGAGATCAAAACTTACATGTAGGTGGTCAACCTTGGCCCTCATAGCAGAGAGAATTTTAGCGATAATTCGATGAACTCCGTATTTATCAAGGTCACTCATCGTATGTGCATCTATTTTGAGCTTTTTGATGAGTTTGACTTCCCCTGGGTCGAGTGAGCGGAGACCGATCATCGAGATTTGATGTGGAGCGAGCGTCGTGAAGTCACCACCTACTTTCGTCAATTCAGGTGCCCCCATCCCTAATGATACCGCGACGGGCATTCCGTGAATATTTCCGCTTGGGGAAGTCTCTGGTGTATTGATGTCTGCGTGGGCGTCAATCCAAATAACTCCAAATCTTTTATTATGCTTTTTGCAATGATTTGCAATTCCAGCGATAGTACCGATTGCCATAGAATGATCGCCACCGAGAACGATTGGGAATTCGTCTCTGTCCAATGAAGCTTCTACCTCACGAGCAAGATCACTGCAGCCTTTTGCGATCTCGTGAAGGTATCTTAACTTCTGGTTTTGGACACTTGCGACTTCAGGATTCTTAATGTCAATATCCCCTGCGTCAATTACGTTGTAGCCTAAAGCGGTTAATTTGTCTCCGACTCCTGCAATTCTCAGGGCTGAAGGTCCCATATCCACACCTCTACGCCCAGCCCCGAGATCCATCGGAAAACCGATTATGCGGACTGTCCAATCTTGATTGGTTAATTTTTTGTTTTTTAATATCTTAACGTCTTGCATTGAGATTTTACTTTATCTGCTTTAGTAGCGTAGCAAGTGTCTTTTTCAGCTCCTTACGATGCACGACCATGTCCACAAATCCATGCTCGAGTAGAAATTCGGAACGTTGGAAGCCAGGTGGTAGTTTTCGACGAATTGTCTGCTCTACCACTCGTGGTCCAGCAAAGGCAATGAGGGCTTTAGGTTCCGCAATATTCACATCTCCGAGCATTCCAAAACTAGCAGTTACTCCACCAGTTGTTGGGTCGGTTAGGAGGGATATGTAAGGAAGTTTTGCTTCTGCGAGCTGTGCGAGTTTCGCACTGGTTTTTGCCAACTGCATAAGCGAGATAGCAGCCTCCTGCATTCTGGCTCCTCCAGAGCTTGAGATCATAACGTATGGGCAATGAAGCTCGATAGCCGTGTCAATCCCACGAGAGAATTTCTCTCCAACAACAGACCCCATTGAACCGCCTACAAATGAGAAATCCATCGCACCTACGACAAGATTTTCCCCCTCGGTTTTGCCTAATGCCAGTCGCATTGCTTCGTTGAGGCCTGTTTTCTTCTTTGCGTCGGCGTACCTTGCCGGGTAAGCCTTTGTATCGGCAAAATTAAGGGGGTCTAGAGCAGATAGCTCTGCCGCAATTTCAGTAAAGTCGCCATCGTCGAAGAGAATCTCGAAATACTCGGTACTTCCTATACGGAAATGCTTACTACAATGCGGACAAGTAAAGTGATTTTCCTCAAGTTGTTTCTTGTAGAGAATTTCCTTGCAGTCCGGGCATTTCGTCCACATCCCGTCAGGGATGGAATCGTTATCGCGCTTAATGGCACTGTCAATATTTTGCTTACTTCGTGTGAACCACGCCATGGTAGAATCTTTTGCGTATTTTTGTCGTACGTATGAAACAACAGAACAACGGCGATTGTCCACCAAATATTGTGCAGACAATAGCTTTGTTACCTAACAACTAAGTTATGAGAAGATATCTCCTGATTTTGTTTTTTCTTTTTGTGAGCGCAAAGCTTTCTGCCCAGGAGTTGCAGTGCATCGTCAATGTGAATGTCCAAAATCTTTCCACCGAGGAGCGAAAAAATTGGGAAACATTTAAACAAGACGTCGAGGCATACTTGAATGCCTTCAGCTGGACAACAAATTTTTCCGGAGACAAAATTCAAGCAACCATCAACTTTAATATCTTAAGTACTGGAGCGCAAATTTTCGTACAGAGCAAACGACCACTCTTCAAGAGTGCCGAGACAACTGTCATGGCGCGTTTCTACGATGATAAGGTAGCTTTCGGATATGTCAGAGGCCAAGTGCTAAATCATGGGGTAAACTACCGCGACCTCGAAAGTATTTTAGACTACTACGCATACATCATCATCGGTCTTGACTTCGAATCCTACGAAGCCAGCACAGGCTCACCAGCTTTTCAGCAAGCACAACAAGTTGCGCTCGTTGCCAATGCCGCGCAGAATGCAACAGGATGGGACCGCGTCATCACAAGCTCTGGTGCGTTCTCACGCTATGGATATATCGAAGATATGGTGAGTGCAGGCTCAAGACCACTCCGAGATGTAACATGGATGTACCATTACAAAGTACTAGATAATCTATCAACCAAAGAAGATGAAGCTCGGACACAACTTGGCACCGTGATAGATACGCTTGTAACTATGAAGCGCACAAGCTCTATCTTAGATCGAAGCGTCTATTTCAAAACCTTTCTCGAATCAAAATATACCGAGCTTGCAGACTTTGGTAAATGGTTCAAAGATAACAAAGAACTTTACTTCCAAAAATTACTCTACCTTGATCCTGCACACCAAAATTATTTTGATGAGGCAAAAGCTAAACTCGGTGATTAATCCTTCGACTTTTTCTTTTTGGTACGCACTGTCTTTTCGGTTTTTCCTCCTACGACAATTTTCAGATCCTTCGGTAATGATTTCAGATCAAAGACAATCGGTATTGCCTGATCTATTCTTTCGATAGGAATGATATTGAGTCCATCGAGAATATTCTTAGGAATTTCGGTCAATGTTTTGCGATTCTCTTCGGGAATGAGCACGGTTGTAATTCCTTCCCGCTGGGCTGCTAATAATTTTTCTTGTAATCCACCGATAGGGAGTACATCTCCACGCAGTGTAATTTCTCCCGTCATGGCAAGATCACCTCGAACAGCTTTACCACGTAGGGCAGAGAGCATTGCCATAGTAAGCGTGATGCCTGCACTCGGTCCGTCCTTAGGCACTGCGCCCTCGGGTAGGTGAATATGAATCTCCTTATCTTTTGTAACATCAGACTTAAGACCCAGCTCCTCGGCATTGGAGCGTAAATAACTGAGTGCGGCTTGCGCCGACTCTTTCATCACATCGCCAAGTTGACCAGTGAGTGTAAGTTTTTCTGTTCCCTTCATCACTGATACTTCAACTGGGAGTACGTCTCCTCCAGTACTGGTCCATGCCAATCCCATCACAGCTCCAATTTTTGGATTGAGAATTTTTTTGGAGGTGTGATATTTTGGAATACCAAGATACTCCTCAACCTTTTTCTCTGTGATAACGATCTTATTATCCGAGCTCAAGATAATTTTCGGAGTAGTCGCTTCGAGTTTACCATCTTCCGTTACGATCACGTCTGAGAGTGGATGTTCTATGACGGCTTCGCTACTCTCGGGTTGCTGTGAGATTGTTAACGTCACAAGTTCTCTTGCAGCCTTCCTGGATATTTTTGCGATGTTTCGAACAAGCTCTCGCACACCTGCTTCTTCGGTATAATTTCGAATTACTTTTAGAAGAGCAGCATCCTCGAACTGAACATTCGCAGTCGTTAATCCATGCGCTACAAGTTGTGCAGGAATTGCATGACGCTTTGCAATTTCTAATTTGTCATGTTCAAGGTATCCCGGAATCTCTATTAACTCCATTCGATCCAGAAGAGGGAGTGGAATGTTATACGCGAGATTTGCTGTAGTGATAAAGAACACATTCGAGAGATCATAATCTACATCAAGGTAGTGATCGCTGAATGTATTGTTCTGCTCTGGGTCTAAGACCTCAAGCATTGCCGAACTTGGATCGCCACGAAAATCCATTGACATCTTATCAATTTCATCAAGCAGTATAACTGGATTAGTGACACCAGCGCGCTTCATGGATTGAATAAATTTCCCTGGCATTGCACCGATATATGCTCTGCGATGACCGCGAATCTCGGCTTCGTCACGAACACCACCCAAGGAAATTCGTACGAACTCCCTACCCAATGCGCGTGCGATCGAACGTGCGAGGGACGTTTTGCCAACGCCAGGAGCACCGACTAAACAGAGAATTTGCCCGCGCATTTTATCTACTAAATTCAATACAGCGATATGGTCGAGAATTCGTTCTTTTGGTTTTTCCAGTGCGAAATGATCTTCGTTCAAAATTTTTTCAACGTGTGAGATATTCAACGTATCAGCACTACGTTTATACCATGGCACTTGTGCAAGCCATTCGAGGTATGTACGAATCACCCCTGACTCAGGTGACATGGAAGGAGTTTTCTTGAATCGTTCAAGTTCTTCATTTGCCTTTAGTTGAACGGACTCCGGCAGTTGCGCTTCTGCTAATTGCAGAACCAACTTCGCAAGCTCTGGATGCTCTTCAAGATCGTCATCTCCTAATTCTTTTTTGAGAATTCGAATTTGTTCGTGCAAAAAGAAATTACGCTGCGATTTCTGAATAGTACTTTGTACTTTCTGATCAATGTCTTGTCCGATCTTTAGGATGTCAATTTCTGATGCGAGCAACCCGCTAATGTGTAAGTATTGTTCGCGAATATCGGTTAGCTCTAAGATTCTCTGTTTCGAATCAAGTTCCTTCGTGATGTGCGCGGCGATGTAAAATAATTTACGCCTCGGATCAGACATATTCTCAAATTGCATCAGCACTTCCGGTGGATGCTGAGGCGAGTGCTTCATGTAATTTCGGAATTGCTCTGAGGTATGGCGCACTAATGCTTCGAGTTCCGGATTATCGGTGTGGATTGGGGTAATGACTTCGACTTCTGCTTCGATGTGACCGTCGGCGGCGAGGTATTTTTTTGCAACAGCTTGCTCTAGGCCATCAACTAAAACCTTGACAAGTCCATTAGGCAGGCGGATAATTCTTACAATCTTCGCGAGTGTGCCATGATGGAATAATTCTTCTTTTGCCGGGTCATCGACCGCCGAATTTTTTTGCGCTACAAGAAATAAATACTTCTCCCTTGCCATAGACGCCATCGTTGCAGACAGTGATGACTCTCTGCCAACTAAAACAGGGAATATCATGTAAGGGAAAATGATAACATCTCGTAATGCAAGCACTGGAATCTTTGAGGGAATCTTCGATAGTTCGATGCTCTCATCCGAAGTGACTAATGATTTCAGGTCTTCGGCTGACTCAATTTCTATTTGCTCGGACACGAGCGACTTCTTCGTTTTACTTGATTTTTCTTTAGGCATAAGTCTTATAACAAAAACTTACCGAAATTGTCCACCAGAAATAGGGCAATAATCTATCAGAGCAACTTCATAAATTCACCGAATAAGTAATCGCTCTCATGTGGACCAGGAGAGGCTTCGGGGTGATATTGTACTGCGAAGATCGGAAGTTCTTTGTGGCGAAAACCCTCGACGGTGTTATCGTTCAAGTTCAGATGGGTGAGTTCGCACGAATCAGGCATTGACGCCCAATCTACTGCGAACCCATGATTCTGAGCGGTGATCTCAATTCTGTTTGTGAGGAGATTCTTCACCGGATGGTTAGCTCCGCGGTGACCGAATTTAAGCTTGTAGGTAGAGCCTCCGAGAGCCAGAGAAAGGAGTTGATTCCCAAGACAGATTCCAAAAATTGGATACTTCTCAGATTTAATCAACTGCTTGATAGTCTCGATTCCATCATCGACAGCATCAGGGTCTCCAGGACCGTTTGAGAGAAATACACCGTTCGGGTTCAGTTCAGAAATCTCGGAGTAGCTTACTGTTGATGGGACGACAGTCAGCTGTGCACCGTGAGTGTGCAATTTATTCAGAATATTCTGCTTGATGCCGTAATCAATTACTACGACGTGTGG
>JBAWZA010000020.1:0-47507 GCA_037143335.1 bacterium
GTTCTCAGTGGGACGGTCTCTTAGACCGTCCGTCAAAGAATACGGGACGGACTAATCCGCCGTGGCGGACGTCCCACTAATTTTTTTTTGAAAAAGGCACCTAATTTCTTGTCCCGAGCACCTTGACAAACGGGAAAAAATTTCGTATATTTGCAACCGAGATGAAGAGAAGGTTTTTAGATGATTTTTTTGAGGGAGAGTCCGCCACGGCGGACTCTTTTGTTATGGGGAAGGAAATATGTGCGCGCGAACTGTTAAGTTTTGATTGGATAAGGAGTTACAAGGGCTTCCGGCAAAATTGGATGTTGAGGTTGGGGTCGAAGTTGATTGTTTTAAGGAAATTATTCCAGCACAATGGTGTTATATGCCCCTCAATACAAAACCCGCTACGCTTAAGCGCCATTCATTTGGCGATCCACAACTCAGGAGTGAGTTAACGATTCAGATGCTTACGTGGCTTTTTATCACAATAAAAATCTGTAAATAACTTATGCCAAGAGCCAAGAACCTACCTGCGTCGAAGCATCGCAAGAAAAAAATGCTTAAAGCCGCCAAAGGCTTTTTTGGAATGCGCGGTAACGTCCTTACCGTTGCCAAGCATCACGTTGACAAAGCACGCCAATACGCCTACCGCGATCGTCGTACGAGAAAGCGTGAATTCCGTGCCCTCTGGATTATCCGTATCAATGCTGCTGCCCGCGAGAACGGTACTACGTACTCTCGTTTGATCGGTGGATTTGCAAAGAGCGGAATTACCATCAATCGTAAGTTGCTCTCCGATATTGCAACTCGCAACCCTGAGGCATTCACCGCTTTGGTGAAGGCTTCTGGTGCGAAGATGA
The DNA here is from genome assembly GCA_037143335.1 of bacterium. Classification (GTDB taxonomy): domain Bacteria; phylum Bacteroidota; class Ignavibacteria; order Palsa-1295; family Palsa-1295; genus PALSA-1296. The sequence continues at coordinate 843 of JBAWZA010000020.1, forward strand.
AATAAGATAATGTTATCCATTCAGCAGGCACGCAGTCCGTGCCTGCTGAATCCTTCTCGGTAATTTCACATAGGTCAAAAATTATTCTGAAATTATCAGCTATGCCTTTCGTGTTTTGGCATCAGATTATTTTCTTACCCACTGCCAGAACAAGACCTTCATATCGAGATAACGGTTCTACCATACAATGAATCGTCGCACAAAAAACTGTGGGATGGTTTCGTACTGAGTTCGATGAATGGTACGGTTTTTCATACTCAACAATTTCTTGCTTATCATCCAGATGGAAGATTTGAATTTCATCATCTGCTTTTTTTTCAAGGTACAAAATTAATCGCCGTACTCCCTGGAGGCATCCACAATAACGGCAAGACGTATGAATCCCCTCTCGGAGCAAGTTACGGATCATTTGTGACTGGTGATCTTAGTGCAGATGAGGCGCTGGGTATTGTAACATCTTTTGAAGCATATCTAGAGTCTAAAAAAATTGATGAAGTGTATTTAACTTCTGCACCAGTAATATACCAACCGCTTCTTACTCAGAATCTCGATTTTGCATTACTTTACAAAGGTTATTCGTATCAACGTCATTACATCTCTCATGCCATCGCAGTTAATAAGCATGAGTTGCCATTCGATAGATTTCAATCAACAGCACGCAAACATATAAGACGAATTTTGCGAGATACTCAGAATATTTCAATCCAAGAATTTACTGCGTCCGATCTACCCGCAGGACTTGAAGAGTTCTATCCAATTCTCTTAGATAATAAATCGAAGTTTGGTGCGAAGCCAACGCACAGTTTGGATGAGCTTCTCAAACTTCATGAGCTTTTGCCAGAGTTGATGAAGTTGTTCCTCGTTCGAGTGAACGGCAAGGCAATCGCCGGATCGTTGCTATTCATCGCAAATCCTCGTGTGGCAATAATATTCTATCACATGTTACTGTATAGTTATGAAGAGTACAAACCAATTTATCTTTTGATGGACAGAGTAACTCGGTGGGCGCAAGAAAATCATTTCCGATTTGTAGATATTGGCGTTTCGCAGGATACATCGGATGTTAATCCGATGACACCGGCATTGTCACTCATCCGATTCAAGGAGAAATTTGACTCACGTGGAGTACTTCGTTCAACGATGATGAAATCGTATAAGCAGTGAAATCACCGACGGTCAGATTCCTCTTACTCGGCGACCCGACGACAGATCGCAGGTCTATAAATTTTATCCGGTTCTTTTCGGAGTTAGGCTTTGAGACTGAATTTGTTTTTGCATCACCAAATAATAACGGAGCTTCCCCGCTACTAAACGGCACACGGTTAACATTACATCATTCAAGTGGCCCGTTAATGTTCATCGAGTACGAAAAAATATTAACCGAATTCTTGGCTGATGCCCCGCCCTGCGATATTCTTTTTTCAAGTGAATTATACTCACTAAAATCAGCAGCAAAAGCAATCAAAGCCAAGAAGGCTGGGTATCTCATCTATGATGCACGTGAACTATATACCGAATTGCCAACGGTGGCAAATAATCTCTTTAAGAAATTATTTTGGAAGCGATGGGAGAAATTTGGACTAAAGAATACAAACCTCATGGTTGTAACTGCTCCAGATGATGCAGGGGCAATTCAGTCAGTACATGGCTCTGTGCCGGATCATATTTGCATTAGGAATTTGCCCGCTTTGGAAATTTACGAAGCAAATAATTATCTGAGAAATAAATTCTCAATATCCGATACTAAAAAAGTGCTTGTCTATCTTGGGGGTGTTCAAACTGATCGTGGTCTTGAGAAAATGATTTCTGCGATGTCTGTACTTTCGGACGTAGCATCTTTTGTTATTATCGGAGATGGGATACTGAAAAATATATTTCAGAAAGAAGTTAAGAATCTCGGTCTGGAAGATGCTGTATTTTTTCACGATACAATTCCTGCTGAGGATTCCATATCAATGCTCTCATCGGCTGATGTTGGGATTTCACTTATCGAAGCAAAATCCAAGAGCTACGAGCTTGCCCTTCCTTCAAAGATATTCGAGTATATGCTCGCAGGATTGCCGATTGTTTCATCACCTCTGCGACAAGTGAAAGCTCTACTTGGAGATTCGGAATTCATTACTTATACAAATCCAAACGGGGTGAACTCCGTCGTCGAGGCTTGTCGCATTGCAATTGCACATAGTAGTGATCCAAAACTAAAAGAGAGGATACATCAGACTGCCACTGATAACTTTACCTTTGAACATGACCGGCGATTCTTACTCGACAAGATGAGTGCTATACCAAATTTACTCCCCACAGGAAGATGATCTATTTTTTATTATTCACCCAGCAATTCATTGCAAGCATGACTCATATCGTTGGCAAGAATGCTGTCGATTCATTACCAGCTCCAATGGTTCTGACCTTTCGTGCATTAATTGCTAGCGTTGCATTCACAATATTTATCATGATACGTGAGCGACGATTCAATATCTTTTACGGAATTGAAAAGAAGGATATGATACGGCTCTTCATCATTGGTTTTCTGAATATCCCCCTAAATCAGTTTCTCTACCTTGCTGGTTTGAAATATACAACACCAGCTAATAGTGCTTTACTTTACGCAATGACCCCTGCTTTAGTATTCCTGCTTGCGATACGAGTGCATTGGGAAAAATTGAATTGGAAGAAAACTGTTGGAATTGCGGTTGCATTCGTCGGAGTCTGTATCATCATGTTCGAACACGGTGCGTCTTTTTCGAGTACAAATACGAAAGGCAACATCATGATCTTCGCGGCAGTCGTTGCGTGGTCTCTTTTTACTTTACTGGGAAAGCCCCTTGTTCCAAAATATGGAGCTCTTCGAGTGACAGCGATCCACCTACTGCTGGGTACACTGATGTTTGCGCCCTACGGTCTCTGTACTTTTGATATGTCGCAGGTGCAAGCCGTGACCTCTGACCTATGGCTTGAAATTCTTTATCTTGGACTTATCTCTTCTTGCATCAATTATGCACTCTGGTATTATGCACTTGGCAAACTCGAAACGAGTAAAGTTGCGATTTTTCAGAACCTACAACCTATCTTAACAACAGTAATCGCACTCTCCATCGGAAAAGCAATCTTGACACCTGAATTATTCACAGGAGGAGCACTCGCCTTACTTGGAGTGCTCCTCGTGGAAAAAGGATAAATTTATTTCATTGGAAGCAACCTTCTACTTGCTTAACATGAGCTTCAATGATTGAGTATTTTTCCCGATGTTCACGACACATTGATAGCTACCATCTGGTAGCCCAGTCGCGTCCCAGTTGATCGGGTTCGTACCGCTTGGATACACTTGAGCTGCCGATGCAAATACTTCTTTACCAAGTACGTCATAAATATGAATACTTACATTCGTCTGCTCCGAAAGCGAAAACGCAATTTGTGTCCGATGCGAAAATGGATTCGGAACCGCCATCATAGCAGTGATAGTCGGATTGCCAGGCTCAACTCCACCAACCGATGCAACAATTCCTGATAGGCGAATGAGAAAATGCTTCGCCACATCATTAGAATTAGAATTGATTACGACGGAATCTTGGAACGTACCAACATTAGCAGTTGACATTTGAACAGTCACGTGAATCGAATCATGTGGATTCAGGGTAAAGTTGCCGTTACCTGCTATCACTGAAAAAGCGGGCGTAGTTGGGATTGAAACAACCCCAGACAAAATATCTGCAGCAGAGTCAGCGAGATTCTTTACGGTTGCTGTCAGCGAAGGGTTCATAGCTCCTTGTTTTGGATTTCCAAAATTTAGTGTTGAAGGAGTAACACCAATGTGCGGTCCACTCAAGACATACCCAGTTCCTGAGAGCGGAATTCGTATGGTTTGATTTGCTCCGTCCGAATTTGTAGTCACTACGATTGTATCGCGCCAGAGTCCAGCTGAAGTCGGAGTAAAAAGTACAGAAACCTGCTTCGTTAATCCGGAATCAATATTGAATCCACCACCGCCACTGACGATAGAGAATGGGCTTGAAGTATTTAAGGGATTCCCGACATTGCCAATTAATTTGCGGAGTGAATCGGAAATATTTTTCATTGTGAAGGTCAGGGTACGTGTTTTCGGAATGGTATCAGTTCCGAAACGCAAGCCCCCTTGCTGCAAACCCGAAATACTAATTTGTGGAAACGTGTCGGGTTTAATTCCAGTCCCGAACAGCGTAACTTTAATCCTATTATTAGGGCTAGCCGAATTGCTTGTAATGATGAGAGAATCTGTAAATTGCTTCACAGTATCAGGCGTGAAATTTATCGTTACGGTTACCGTTTTTCCAGTATCAAGCGTGAAAGCTCCATCCCCTGCCGATACACTAAATTTGGTGGTAAATGTACTTCCGACCGCTCCACTAAGCACGCGGATAGTATCGCTGGTATTTTTGATCGTGAACGAAGCCGAGATAGTCTTCTTCGCTGCTACCGAGCCTACATTCATAAATGCACCGAAGCCACCGCCACCAATGCTTAACGTGATCTTCGGAGTGGTATCGGGTTGAATGCCAGCTCCTGTCATCAAAAAGTTAATCTTGTTACTTGCTGCGTCGGCATTACTTGTGATGAGAATTGTATCAATTAGGAATGCCGCGATTGTATCTGGGACAAAATCAACACTGACCGTAATGGATTTGCCACTATCAAGTGTAAACGCACCAGCACCAGCCGTGACTACATATCTCTTCGTTAACGGTAAGCCTACATTCCCGGTGAGTGTACGAGCCGTATCGCTCACATTTTTTATCGTAAACGTCCGCGTAAGACTTTTGCCTTTGACAACGCTTCCAAAATTGGTATTTCCAGGCGTCACTGAGATTTTCGGAGTTGTACTCGGAGCTACCCCAGTACCACTGAGTGCGTATCGAGCAGGATTCTTCAGGTTATTTGAAGTGTCCGCATTATGCGAGATGTAAAAAGTGTCCCGTTGCAGTCCTGTTGCCGTAGGGGCAAAGTGAATTGTTAGTGCCTGTGATTGACCGGGATTCAAAGTGAATGTCAACGGTCCGACGATCGAGTACACTGTGCCAGTAGGTGCAGTAATCGTAACGGTCAGCGGTCCATTCGAAATTGAATCAGGCTGATTGCTGATCGTAAGAGTTTGGTCTTTCGACTTGCCCGTCGTTACCGAGCCAAATCCTGGAAAATTTCGTGCAGATGGCGAGAAAATTGCTTTAACTCCAGCGGCATAAGTCTCAGTCGAATAAGTACTTATAACGAACAGCAAATAGATAAAATAACGGCTATATCTCATAGTGTGGGTTAAGAATGAATTCAAAATAAATAAAAAATCAACTTTTCGCCGAATGAACCAAGAGTCCACTTAGCTGAAATAATGGGACTCTAAACGAGGGGAATAATCGTGAAAGAGCTTCGACACATCAACAACAGCACAAATATACGCCATATCAGTCAGGACATCTCCATTTTTCCAATATTAAGATATTGTTAAATATGCTGAGTCGGTGAATTAAAGAGCAGTACGTTGAGTTACTTCTTGAGGAAAAGCACTAAGAAAGGAGTTGTGTTCGCTATGGAATTTCCAGAATCAATCAAACTAGAAGCATTCCGTCGTGCTGCAGGGAAATGCGAATGTCACCGCACAACTCACCATCACTCAGGTCGCTGCAATGCTGTGCTCGGCACCCAATGGTATGTCCATGCCAAGCGCTCACTACGTAACAGTGATGATGTGACCTTCACAAATTCCGAAGCACTCTGTACTGCATGTCACAAAGCAAGGCAGATGCTTGGCGTAATCTAATTCTTCTACGTTGTAACTGAGACTAATCGCTAACCCTCTGTTCCATTTTTCTGGCCGAGAAATTTAAAAATTCCTTTTTAGTCGAAATTCAACCAGCTTTGTTCGTGTTCTTAGGACTCTCTCTTTGACAACGCAATAAATAATCGGAGGCGTCCAAAGAGACTTTTATTCACCAGTTGAGTTGTATCTCTCATGAAAAAAATAAACATTTCGTTCAGCTTCCTACTCCTTGTTGCCTTTTCATTCCAATTTTGGGGTTGCGGCGGAGCAGATATCCAAAGTGCAAAACTCTACCGCCAGCAACGCGATTGGCGTCGAGCAGATCAAATGCTACAACAGGCACTGAAATCCGATCCTGCCAGTGACGAGGGTTGGGCGTTGTATATGCAAAACCTTTATGATCTTAAACAATACGAAAAGATTGCGGAGCTTGTTGACACTGCACGTCTCTACTCTATTAAGAATAGAAAGATGGTTGAACTTGTCCGTCAGCAAACATGGGTTGATCTCTACAATGGAGGTGTGACAGCATACCAACAGAACCCCGATAGCAAAGAGCAACAAACAGCAGCGATTGGCTCGTTGGAGTCAGCAAAGCATGTCGCACCCGACCAGCCTGAAACTTACGAAGTGTTGGGAGATGTGTACTACTCTGCTGGTGATACAGCAAAAGGAATCGCGACATATAAAGACGCCCTTGTTCAAGTCCGTTCAACTCACGATCAAGGTGTATCGCTTGGTCTGAGAATGAAGATGGACCCAGCGGAAGTTGAGAGCGTCATCGGCGGTTCTCCTTCGAAAGACACATCTGTCTTACTCGGGACATCGGACACCGTAAAAATTTATCATTATCGCTCAAACGATGGATACTTTTATTTTGAAAAAGCCACGAAGCCACCACATAAGTGGCAATTATTCGGATGGCGTTTTACGAATACCTTAGAAGTTGGTTTGTTGCCAATGAGAATTTCTGTCCTTCCTTACGCTCGCCTTGGAAATTATTACTACGCCAAGGGAAACAGTGTGCTTGCATCGGACAAATCAAAAGCTGAAGATTACTTCAACGAAGCTGTCCCGATGTACATTGCAATGCAACGACTGGATCCGTCGGATGAAAACGCCTCTGCTATGATTTCGGATATCTACGGTTCAAAGCTGAACGACCCTGATAAAGCTCGTGGAGCTTATGAAAACATGATCGCAGCACATCCATCGAAGTCACTCTACACAGCTTACGGTGTGACATTACTAAAAACAAATGACTACGAAGGAGCTGTTGGTGCATTCGAAAAGGCTGTGGCGTTAGATCCGGCTTATGAACTTGCACTTTATGATCTTGGTGTTACATACAAGAATTGGGCTGCAGCTGAACAAAAAAAGAATCTTGATTTCCACCCAAAAATGGAAAAATCTACCGACTATTTTGAAAGAGTGATCGCAGTTAACAAGAAGGATTATAATTCCTATTTCAATCTTGTTGAGAACTACGACATCCTTGCAAAGAAAGATAAGAGCTTGCAGATGGTCACATCTCTTGAGGCAATGAAGAGCGGCGACGCTACCAAGGATGCAAGTTTTTGGGAAGCTCTTGCAAAAATTTATACACGACTCAATCGCACCGCCGACGCAACCGATGCGTTTTCTAAAGCGGATAAGCTGAGAAAATAATTTCTCAATAATTAATACGTGCTTAGCACAAAAAACAAACTACTCATGGATACAAACGATCCTCAACAACAAGGACAGCAGTTACAAATTGAACTTGGAGAAAAAGAAGCTGAAGGAATTTACTCCAACCTGGCGATTATCACACACTCGCCAGCGGAATTCATCATTGATTTCACTCGTGTGACTCCGGGAGTCCCGAAAGCCAGAGTACTATCGAGAATCATCATGACTCCACAGCACATGAAACTCTTGATCGGTGCGATGAAAGAAAACTTGGAACGGTACGAAGGACAATACGGCGAGATTCGCGTCGAAGGACAAGCGAACCATCCATTTGGTTTCCGAACTGGCACACCGCAAATGCCCGGTGGCAACAACGGTGGTGGAGACAAGGTACATTAATTATTTTTGACTTAAACCATACATGGTTACACTTACAGCTTTCTTTAAAACTCCGGAGAATATCGAGGCGTTTGAAGAACATTATTCAAATGTCCATTCACCGCTTATGCAAAAGGTGCCGGGGCTTCGCAAAATGGAGGTGACACGTTTTACGAAAATGTTAACTCCAGCAACATCACTCATCGGTGAACAACCGTACATGCAGTGCACAATGTTCTTCGACGACAAAGACGGATTCAAAGCTGCAATGGCATCGGATGAGAATAAAGCCGCTGGTGCTGATTTGATGAGTTTTGCTGGTTCGCTTGTATCAATGGTGATTGGCTCCGTAGAAAATATCAATCTCTAAGTCTATGGCACGTCGAACCTCACAAGAACTCAACCCATATCAGGAAAAGCGTACCTACAATTTTTCTCATATCATCTATGAGAAAAATGATTACACCGCTACGATCACAATCAATCGTCCAGAGGTACTAAACTGCCTCAATCTCACAACGCTCCGTGAGATGATCACAGCGATTGAAGATACTGCCTGGGATGACGACATTGCCGTCCTCGTAGTCACAGGTGCCGGTGATAAAGCATTTTGCACTGGTGCAGATCTTCGCGAACAAGAGGAATTTTTCGTTGGTAATCCGAACGACTATTACAAGTGGATGCGTGTCTTTATTGAGATGCACGAAGCACTTCGCAATATCGGCAAGCCTACAGTTGCACGTCTCAATGGTATCGTTGTCGGCGGTGGAAATGAATTAAATCTATCTTGCGACCTCGCAATTGCCGCAGATCACATCTATATTAAACAGGTTGGTGCAGCGCGTGGCAGTGTCGCTGCAGCTGGTGCTACACAGTGGCTACCACTGACTGTTGGTGATCGCCGTGCGCGAGAAATCCTATTTCTTTGTGAAGAAATTCCTGCGCCGAAAGCCCTTGAATGGGGGCTAGTGAATCAGGTAGTGTCAAAAACTGAGTTAGACGCTGCCGTTGCGATTCTCTGCGAAAAATTATTCAACAAATTACCAGAATGCCTCAGATATGCAAAACAACAACTGAATTTCTGGAAAGACTTAAGCTGGCACACTACAATTGGTCATGCACGCGATTGGCTTGCAATCCACAATCTGTCTGATGAAGTATCGGAAGGCATTAGCGCATTCAATGAGAAGCGCGACGTAAACTACAAAAAAATTCGGAAGAAAAAATAGTCCCGTTATTGCGGAAGTGCCTGAATGACTTCCTGAAGTTCTTGGCTATGAACCCGAACATGAACTTCGTGATATATCTTCGCAATCTTCCCGTGCTTATCAATTAAGAAAGTCCAGCGTTTTGGATAACGATCTTCACTTGCTGGTACTCCGTATGCTTTGCAGATTGTACCAGTTGTATCTACGATAAGCGGAAAGTTGAGATGGTCTTTTTCCGTAAATTGCTTATGCATCTCTATCGGATCCATTGAAACGCCCAAGATCACTGTATGGAGTGCATCGAATTTGGATTTATCATCGCGGAAATTGCATGCCTCAACTGTGCACCCAGATGTCATGTCTTCTGGATAGAAATAGAGAATCACATTTGATTTCCCTTTGAATTCGTCGAGCGATACCCAAGAGCCATTGGTTACTTGAGCATGAAATTTCGGAGCGTCCTGTCCAACTTCGAGAGTTATGGTTGAAAGCATTATTCGTAGTATAAGTAAAATCAACATAAGTTATTCAGCTTCTTGTAACAATCCGTCGGCGAAAAGTCTCGCATATTTTGCTACGTCGTCGCCAAGTTTTTTTAACCTGCGGTCTAATGAAGGATCGGCAAGTATACCGTCACCAGCGAACATTTTTCCCGAGTTCGAGATGGAAACTTGATGCGGTACAACCCATGCGCTCACTCCGCGCATAATCGTACGGAGATGACTAATTGCATGAGGGGCGCCCATTGCGCCACCAGCAACACCGATAAGCCCAATAATCTTGTGATCGAAATCTCTCGAACTGCAAAAATCTAATGCATTTTTGAGAGAACCGGTTATGCTGTTGTGATATTCTGGACTTCCGATAATTATCCCATTCGCATTGCGCACTAATTCCTTAAACTCATGGACACTATCGGGATACGTAGATTCATCTTCCCTTCCATCGCAGAATGGCAGTTGATGTTCGGCGATATCATAAAAATCAATTTCCCCGCCACGCAACTTCGCGGCTTCAAGACTTTGATGAATCAGAAAAGCCGTTGCCGATTTTGGTCTCATGCTACCGCAGATACCAAGTATGCGAATATCACTCATTTTGTTGCCTCTCCGCTGTAATCGTAGAAACCCTTCCCAGTCTTTTTTCCGAGGAGATGGGCTTCAACCATTTTCTGCTGAAGGAGGTGAGGTCTGAATCGAGGTTCACCAAAAAATTGATCATATACCGATTGTGTGACAGCGAGATTCACATCAATGCCAATCAAATCCATAAGCTTAAATGGTCCCATCGCAAAAGCATTCGCCTGCATCAGCCTATCAACTTGTTCATGAGTCGCGATTCCGTCGCCAACAATGCGAAATGACTCGCCATAGAAATTACGGGCAACACGATTCACGATAAAACCCGGCGTGTCTTTTGCCAGTACAGGTACTTTGCCAAGTTGCTTAACATAGCCTTCAGCTCGGTACATTACATCATCGGTGGTGTCATGCCCTCGAATGATTTCGACTAACTTCATGATGTGTGCCGGATTAAAAAAATGCAGGCCAACACACCTGGAAGGTTTCTTCGCGGCACTTGCTATTGCGGTTATCGGTAACGAGGATGTATTCGTAGCAAAGATGGTCTCCTCTGAACATAGATCCGAAAGTCGAGAAAATATTTCCTGCTTTGTTTCGAGTTTTTCGACTGCGGCTTCGATAACAAGCTCACAAGTCTTTAGATGTTCAAAATGTGAGGAAGTGGTAATTCGAAGTGCGGCAGCATTTGCATCTTGAACGCTGAGTTTCCCTTTATCTGATGCCTTCTGCATCAATTCACCGATGTTTCTGTAAGCTCTTTGCAAGAAGCCATCACTTATATCGTTGAGCACAACGTCATAGCCAGCCAAGGCTGAGGCAAGCGCAATACCGCTACCCATTGTTCCCGCACCAATAACTCCTACTGTTTTCAATTATTTTTTATTTAGAATATGGAATCAATAAACACGGCAATTCTGAAGAAGGTTATCTCCCCTTAAACTCCGCTTTTTTCTTTTCTCTGAATGCAGCGACTGCATTTGCATAATCCTGGGTTCGTCCTGCCGCCTCTTGCATATACACTTCATAGTCAAGTGCTTCATCCAATGAAATAGTTGATGCATGGTCAAGCATTTTCTTGATATACCCATAAGCCAGCGTTGGTCCTGTTGCAAAGGTTTTTGCAACTTTCATTGCTTCGGACATCAAATTTTCTGGTGCGACAACTTGGTTGACAAGACCTAACTCCAGAGCATGTTTGGAGGAGATGTCATCACCTGTTGCCGCCAACTCAAACGCTCGGGCGATACCAAGATTCCGAACCAGAAACCAACTTGAGCCTGAATCAGGTACTAAGCCAATTCGAATAAACACTTCGATGAGCTTTGCTGACTCAGCACAAATCCGGTAGTCACAGGCAAGGACTAATGAACACCCAGCGCCAGCTGCAACACCATTTATTGCGGCTATAATCGGCTTCGGTAAATTTCTCATTGCACGGATGAGCGGATTATATCGGCGTTCAAGAGAATCACGAAGTGAGCGCTTGCCTCCTCCGCTTGGAGCATCTTTTAAATCTTGGCCTGAACAAAATGCTTTACCTGCCCCGGTTAAGACAACGCACCGAACCTGCTCATCTTTTGCGGCTTCTTTGAACGCCTGTAACAAGTCAGTAGTCATCTGTTCATTGAAAGCATTATAGACTTCGGGACGATTGAGTGTAATCCTATATATGCCTTCACTCAGCTCCGTAACGATTGTTTGGAATTCAGCCATGTTCGTAATTCGTACTTCCTAATTCGTAATTCTTATCTTCCCTTCCATTCAGGTTTGCGCTTTTCGATGAAAGCAGACATTCCCTCCTTCATGTCTTCGGTCGCAAATAACAGATAGAAATTTTTTCGCTCATACTCAAGTCCCATCTCGATGGTTGTATCGAACGATTTGAGAATTGCTTCTTTTGCAAGACGAACAGCAACTGGTGGGCGATTCGCAATTTCGGCGGCGAGTCTCTGTGCCTCTTCAAGAAAAAATTCTTTCGGCACCACTTTGTTTATCAAACCAGCTCGCAGAGCTTCATCTGCGTCCATAAATCTACCAGTCAGGACAAGCTCCATCGCCAGTACTTTCCCTACTGCTCTTGTCATGCGTTGTGTACCACCTGCGCCAGGAATAACTCCGATGTTAATTTCTGGTTGGCCGATCTTGGCGGTTTCAGATGCAACCACCATATCGCAGTGCATCATCAATTCACATCCTCCACCAAGAGCAAAGCCCGAAACAGCCGCTACAATCGGTTTCTTGATTTTACGTATTTTATCCCATTTCGCGAATTGATCTCGTTCAAGCATCTCTACTGCCGATGCGTTTGCCATTTCTTTGATGTCTGCTCCAGCGGCAAAAGCTTTCTCATTTCCAGTAAGGACTATACAGCGAACTGAGTCGTCTTTATCGAGAGCTTCGAGGACACCAATCAACTCATTCATAAGTTCGAGATTGAGTGCATTCAACGCCGAAGGGCGATTGAGTTGTATCGTAGTAACAAAGTCAGCCTTGCTGACTACTAAGTTCTTGAGTTCAGACATGGAATCTTCAGTTGAAAGTACAAAAATACGACGAGGATCCTCCGCGAAAGGTAAATGCTCGTATATGAAACAGGTTAATCCCTACTTCTCGATAACAAGCGGAGGATTGCCATGAAGAGATTCAGGAAATCGAGGTACAGATTCAGGGCTGCAAGCGTGGGAGGAATCTCGTGGGCGTTCTTTAGAATCCGGGATGTGTCATAAAGAATAAATCCTGAAAAAAGTATCACGATAATCGAAGACAGAGCTAGATCAACTGTTGAGGATTGGATGAAGATATTCACAACCGAAATTCCTATCACCATGAAAAGCCCAATGGTAAGCGATGCCCCCATGTACGAAAAATCTTTCTTCGTGATGAAGACATAGGCAGTAAGTGCGCCAAAGACTAACGAAGTCAAAAAGAGCGCATCATAAATTGTAGCGACTCCCGAACCTCGGATATAGCCATGAGCAATCGCATAAAGCGATGGAGAAATAATAACACCGCTTAAAAATGTGAAGCCAAGCAAAGTTGGCACTGCCCGTGTTGGATTCGAGGCACTTGAGGATGCAAAAAAAGCCATCGCAATAAATGCGATCATTCCAATGAACGGGTGCTGCACAGAAAAGAATACTAATCCCGTATTCATAGCGATAATCGCGCCTGCTACACCCGCGAAAATTGCGAATGAGAAATACGTGTACACTTTTCGAATATACGCCAAACGTGCTTGCCCGACTAAGGTCAATGCGTCTGGTGTAAAGCTAAAAGTTGATTGTCCGAAATTGTCCATAGTTATTTTCTTTGTGCAATTCTACGAACAGGAGAAATGTTTGGTTTCGTTCGTTTCTAACGGGATTGATTTGATGAATGGATTAACACGACTAAAATAGATGAGAATATCTAAACAGACCAATTTTTTTTTCGCTATACTTGGAGCGTGTCTTCTGTCGTGTCTCGTGACTGGAGAGACATTATCGCAGACTACACCTTCGATAAGTGCGAAGGATCTTCGAGTTCGGATGGATATTCTTGCAAGCGATTCGATGGCAGGCAGACGTACGGGAGAAACTGGTTGTGATAAAGCAGCCCGCTACATCGCTGGCGAATTCAGACGCATGGGACTTTTGACGATTGATTCGTTAAAAAATTATACGCTCCCTTATTCCTTCTCTGAGCACATGTTCGATTCTACAAAAAAGGAATTAACAAAAGCGGTTGATGTCGTTGGGTTCATAAAAGGTTCTGATCCGAAGCTGAAGGATGAAACGGTAATCATTGGAGCGCACTACGACCATCTTGGTATTGGCGGTCACAACGCTCTCGATACAATTAAAGCCATTCATTATGGTGCTGATGATAATGCAAGCGGTACGGTAGGACTTCTTGAACTTGCGGAGTATTATGCCGCACACAAATCAAACCTGAAAAGAAGCCTTCTGTTCATTGCTTTCAGTGGCGAAGAAGAAGGATTGTTTGGAAGTATTGCTTACGCCAAGTCGCCCATACTCCCCCTCGAGAAAACTCAAGCGATGATAAATATGGATATGATTGGCAGACTGAAGGACAGTATTCTTATCGTCGAAGGATTTGGCTCATCCCCTTACTGGAAAGAGTTAATGGACACGCTGAAGCATGATAATTTTTCTATGCGATACAAACCCGATGGTGTAGGACCGAGCGATCATTCTTCATTTTATCGAAAAAACATACCGGTACTTTTCTTTTTTACAGGGTTGCACAAAGATTATCACAAAGCGACCGACACAAAAGATAAAATTAATTACGAAGGTGAAGTCGTAGTTCTCGATCTTGTCAGACGTAGTATAGATGCCATCGAATCGAAAAACGGGAGAATACCATTTACAGTGGTACCTGTTGACACTACCAAAAAAGCATCAGGGTTCAAGGTATACGTCGGAGGAGTACCTGATTACGGATATGATGGTGAAGGACTCAGAATCTCCGACGTTACGGCAGGCTCGCCAGCGGATAAAGCTGGACTCAAAGCTGAAGACATTGTGCTGAAATTTGCCGACATCCAGATCAAGAACATATATGACTATACCGCAGCTTTAGGTAAATACAAACCTGATGATCTTGTTGATTTCGTCGTAAAACGTGGGAAAGAGTCAATCACGATTCCTGTCCGACTCGGAAGAAAGACTGAAAATCATTAGGACTCCAACTAATTATTTAAGATACAAGCTATCCTTAGCCTTTTTCTGCTTTTTGTTTCGCAATTATTTGCATTTCCATCAAAAAAGTTGTAACTTTGCAGTCGAAATTGTATTTAGTAAGTGTGCGAAACTGCTGTTTTGCAGTTTTATGTGACACTTTTCACTTCTCAAACAAATCGAATATGAAACCTTATCGTACTCATTTCATGAAAATCACGGCATTTTTGATGCTCCTTTCTTCATTTGCATTCTTACCAACGACTACAGCTCGTGCAAGCTGTGCTTCGTTTACTATTGATACAAAGGATGAGACTTGGACTTTCTCAGCAGCAGCCGGAGGTTCACAGACTCGTACATTGACGATCACCAATATTTCCGGTGCAGAACTGGCTCTGATTATTGCGACCGGTAGTGATGCGTTCACAGTTGATCTTACGTCATTCACGCTCCCAGCGATGGGTGATTCTGGTAGGTATTCAACATCAACGCTTACCATAACTTTCAAACCAGGTGCAAATGCAACAGGTACCTTGACAGGGAAACTAACGATCAGCAAGAAAAATAGCGATTGTGTAACGTCACTCGGTCTTACTGGTACGGTTACGACTGCAAGTGGTGGTGATCACGTAGTTATTCTTGACCCACACTCTTATGATTACGGAGTCACGGCCCTTGGAACCGACAACTGCCATGAATTTTCACTTGTGAATAAAACCGGTGGGGCAGTAACGATTAACTCTATCAAAATTCTCGGCTCGGAGGCTTTCACTTTGAGCACACCTTTTAATGGTGGATCACTCGATGCTGGCGGGACATTCACTTTCAAAATCTGCTTTAACAGCAAACTCGCTTCGATGAAGTACTTGGATTCGATTTTGGTAGTTGTATCATACGGAGGAGCTGAACATACTCTATATGGTGTAATTTCAGCCTCAACCGATGCAGTTCACACAGCTGTACCTATCACTGCAGATCCACACGAATTCAATTTCGGTACAGTAGATTTCGGTACAAGTAAGTGCAAAGAAATCGTTGTAACGAACACAAGTAAATCTGACGTGATATTGCGCAAGTGGAACACCTGCGACAATACTGATTTTACAGTCACTCCAGGCCCTACAGATGGCGGTGATACACTTGCAATCGGAGCATCCATGACATTTACCGTATGCTACAAGCCACATGAGGCAGGCATCACAGGTACGTGCGCCATTGAAATCAGCTATATCGGACTCGATCCGCTTAACGATGGAATTCTCAGAATTCCAATCTCTGGAAGTGCAACAACGACAACAACTGAGCACGCTTGTTTACACACAGAACAGGGTGCGAACTTTCAGGACGCAATTGTGGTGGGCACAACAGCTGAACATACATTGTATCTCTACAACAAATCAAACTTCGCTATCACGGTAACGAAAGCTGTTATCACTGGCGAAGCAGCAGGGATGTTTACAATCACATCTGCGCTACCGATGACTATCCCAGCAAATACTACAACCAGCTATTTGACATACAACTTCACACCGAGCTCGAATAATGTGTCAGGTTATAAAGCAGTTGTAACCTTGTCACTCTCAGGTGATAGCCTATATTGTGAAACAGCTACAGGAGTACTCATCGGGTTTGTAGTTCAGAGCCACAATAATTCAACAGACACTGTTGTGCGTCCACTGTTCACCGACTCGAAAGAGAAACGTACATTGGCGATTGAAGGAAATGCTGATCACATCACGACATCATTTTATTTCACTAATAATATTGGTGTAGATGCAACTGTGAATAAAGTGTATCTTGACGATAACACATACTTCACGATCACATCAACAACTCCATCACCTGTTCCTTTCGTCTTACATCCAGGTGACAACTTAACTGCTGTAGTTACTTACACAGCAACAGACCATCTCGTGCACCATGCACATTTGTTGATTGATGCTGACCACCAGATTGGTGCGACTAACAGCTTCGATCTCCAAGGCTTCCAGGTATCAGGTGCTTCGGTATCAAACACATTACCTAGTGATGTTGCGATCACCGTTTCACCAAACCCTGCTACAAGCTTCGTGAATGTTGCAATGAGTGGCGTTCGCAACGGCAATGTTGAAGTCTATGACATGCTCGGAAAATCAATAAGCACTTCAGCATCTTCTACTTCATGGAAGTGGGATGCATCGAATGCCGTAGCCGGTTCGTACATCGTTCGTATTTCGGGAGAAAGTCTGAATGGCGAACGCTTCACTACGACAAAGAGAGTTGTCGTTACAAAGTAACGAATACTTACATCACCTATTTATATCAAAGCCCGCAACTTGCGGGCTTTGATATTTCTGGGTAACGGTTTGGTTCGAATCAGTAGATAATTTAGTGCGCCCGTCTCGATACACCAAGTAAGAACATTGCAATCATTCGGGCTGCTAACTTTGCTGTGCGGTTGTCAATATCGAATAATGGATTGACCTCGACAATATCTACCATTTGCGTACCTCGGTGGAGGCCAGCATCGTAGAAAATATTTACAGCATCTTCGCTCGTGAGCCCAATTGGTGAGGGAGCCGATGAACCGGGAGCGTCAGAACTTCTAATCGAGTCAATATCAAATGAAACGTATTGCGGTAATTGACTCGAAAGCAGTTTCTCGACCTCTGAACTCGGGTCAACACCCGAAAGGTCATCAAAGTCATAAACTGAAGAACCTTGTGACTTGAGCCAGGAAAGATCATTAGATGAATAGCAAAAACTCTGAATTCCAAACTCAGCAAAATTTTTCCCCTGCACTATTCCTTCTTTAATTAGGAGTCGAAAGCTACTTCCTGAATGATGAAGTCCATTCTTTTTCTCACGCACGTCAAGATGCGCATCTATATTGAGTAGTGAAATAGCAGTTCCTCCCAGCCCTTGGACGAATCCCTTGACCAAAGGATAAGTGATGTCGTGTCCTCCTCCTAGAGCGATGATAATCTTTCCTGACTCGATAAAACTACTCACAGCATTCCGGGCGACGTTATGCATCTCCTCAAGTGTTGATCCCCTTACATTACCAAAGTCCACAACCTTCAGGTCCGCGATAGAGCCATGAGTCGCCATTGGTGTAAGTTTATCCAACTGTTTACGGATAGCATCAGGAGCTTGTGCCGCACCGACTCTTCCCCCGTTACGCCTTATTCCTTCATCCGTAGGAACGCCAATAATAATTACCTTTGCAAGCGCAATATTTTCTTCTGTCGGAGGAAGAAAAATATCTTTGAGGCGAGAGTCAGAATGATTACTCATACCGAAGCGCAAGGATAGGGTCCATCCGTGCGGCTTTCTGGGCAGGATAGAATCCAAAGAAAATACCGATAAGTGCTGCTGCACCAAAAGAAAGTCCGGTTGCAACAGGCGACACAAAAAGTGTCCAGCCATTGCTCTTTGAAATAAACCAGCTTGCCCCATAGCCGAGGGCGATACCGATGATGCCACCAATCAAAGATAGGGCTAATGCCTCGGTCAAAAATTGTGCGAGAATGTCTATACGCTTCGCTCCCAGAGATTTTCGGACTCCAATCTCTCTTGTCCGTTCTGTTACAGTGACCAACATAATATTCATAATGCCGATACCACCGACTAAGAGCGAGATGATTGCGGCATTCGAGAGCAGACTCGTTAATGTGTTTGCATTCTGACTCGCAGCTGTTGCGAGTTCGACTTGCGAACGTACTTGAAAATCGTTGTCGTCACCACGTTGAAGTTTATGAGTTTGGCGAAGCGATGAGGTGACTTCTTCCACAGCTTGATCATTATTCTGATCGCTCGATGCACTTGCGATAATCGTGTTGATCCAAGTAATACCTAATATTTTTTTCTGAACCGTTGTCAGCGGAGCTACGATAATATCATCCTGATCAATACCAAAAGTATTGACTCCTTTAACATCAAGAACTCCAATGACGGTAAACGGTAAATGTTTGATTCTAATAGTCACTCCAACAGGATCGCGTCCATCGGGGAATAACTGCAGTGCAACCGTTCTTCCGAGTAAACAAACCTTACGAGCGGCACGAACATCCGATTGGGTGATATTTCCACCGCTGACGACTTTCCAATTTTTCACTGTAAGATAGTCAAGCGTAGTGCCTGTTATTCTCGTTGACCAATTGGAATTTGTCGCTACAACTTGAACTTGGGTTGAAGCAATTGGAGCGACTGCGGAAATCGTCTGTAATTTCCTCAGAGCCTCCGCATCAAAATCCGTCAACTTGTTCGAGCCTCCACTACCAGAAGAAACGCCTCCCATAAAGGTAGCACCGGGATAGATTGTCAGTAAATTCGTGCCGAGTGTTGCGATTTGATCTGCTACAGCTTTTTTTGCGCCTTGACCAATTGCAGTCATTGTTATTACGGCGGCGACTCCGATAATGATGCCGAGCATCGTGAGTGTAGCACGAACTTTATTGCTTCCAAGTGACTGGAATGCCATTGTAAAACTCGACATGAGATTCTTAAGCATGTTTATCTCCTTGGTATACCACCACCACCGCCTCCGCCACCAGGTCTCGCCTGATTACCGAAGGGATTTGTACCTGGTGCATTTGCCTGAGGTCCTTTACTTGGCATTACCATGCCAACGGCAAGACTATCACCAGCATTCAACGGCTTGTCACTCCATACCACTTCGGCGAACATGCCATCCGTGATTCCCATTTTAATGCGTATTGGCTCCATTGTTGGAGCATCAGGATTCTGAGGATTTTTAGCCAGTTTACGATAAATGATTCCAAAATCATTTTTTGATCTACGGAATTTGGTGGTGTCGCGCCCTCCATGACTGGAATCTCCTTTCGCAAACTTGCCTGCCCCACTCCATTTCCGTGCTGTGGTATCTCCTCCTTGTGGCCGATTGAATTTTGGCACAGTGGCGTCTTTTTCAAGCGGAATAAATCTGGCTGCTGCAGCAGGGATTCGCAAAACATTTTCGACTGACGAGTTTACAATAGCAACTGTAGCAGTCATACCAGGGTAGAGCTTCTCCTCTTTATTCTGAGCAGAAATTACCACCGTATATGTGACGACGTTTTGTTGAATCACAGGATTGAGACGCACCATTTTCACAGCCCCTTTAAATCTTTCGCCGGGGAAAGCATCAACAGTAAATGAGACGTCTTCACCTTGTCTTACTTGACCTATATCTGCCTCATCAACATTCGCTTGTACTTCCATTTCAGTTAGGTCTTCGGCAATAATAAAGATTGTCGGAGCACTTAACGAAGCCGCAACGGTCTGGCCAACATCAACGCTTCGCTGGGTCACAATTCCAGAGATTGGTGCGTGAATTTTTGTATAGCTCAAATTCACGTTTGCTTGATCAAGCGACGCTTGAACCTGGACGAGATTTGCTTTAGAGCCTGCAAGAGTCGTTTCGGTTAGGTCATACTCAGCTTTAGAAACTAAACTCTTCGCGAAGAGTTCTTTATTTCGAGAAGCATTTCGTTCGGCATTTTCCAAATCAGCTTTGGCGCGACCGTAATTCGCTTCGGCTGACCTTACCGCGGCTTGATAAAAGGTCGGATCTAACTCAGCAATCAAATCGCCTTTCTTGACTCTGGTATTGAAATCAGCCTTGAGCGCTCTGATTGTGCCAGAAACTTGGGAGCCAACTTGAACGGTCTTTGTAGCCTGCAGCGTGCCCGTAGCACTCACAGCCTTTACGATATCCCCTTTGTCAATTGCCGCATAACGGATAAATGGCTGCACTTCAGGCTCTGCTCTGAAGAAGAAATACCATACGCCGAATCCAACGACTAACAGGGTAAGGATGGAAACGATCACATTCCGTGTACGTTTCTTTCGTTTCTTATTAACAATTCCTTGAACTGCTTTCGAGCTATCCATTGGTTTTCCATTCGGAGTGACCGCGGGGCTATTATTCTGGAGCTCTGGAGAAGTGCTACTCATGCGATAAACGTAATGTGAAAAAAAATAAAACAACTCTTCCCGGGGAATTGGCTCAACGAATATTTAACGAAGATGTTTCCAAATCGCCTCTGCCGCTTTTTGGCCGTTACGTACCGCTCCCTCTATCGTCATCGGCAAACCGTTCTGCACGGCATCACCGGCAAGATAGATATTGGGAATTGAACTGATGGTGTGGGGTCGGGTACTCTGAAATTGAGCGTCAAGTAGAGGAGTAGCTCTTCGTTCTTTGATAATAACACTCCGCAAGACTTTCGCAGTACTATGGGGAAAGGCAGATACTATTTCATTCCAAAGGATTTCCGTGATATCTTCATTCGATTTCTCGATGAGATTAGTCGCCGCGCTGACCGTACATGAAATCAATTCACCTGGAGTGTTGGTCGGTTTACTGAAACACCATTGCACATTTGTTCCTATGAAACCCAGAATGGGTTTTTGTATCACTTTTTTATCTAACCATAAATACGCATTCACAATTGGCGAATACTCTACAAGCGGCAATTCATTTAAGATTGTTTCAGGTAGAAAATTGACATCCTGATAGCTCCCCGCAAAAATCACCGAGTGATAGACTTCCCTTCTGTCATTCGCCTCAACAAACACATTGCCATTCCCTTCGATAATACTTTGGAGTCGTTGCCCATACATGATAGTACACCCATTCTCTTCCAAATACCTTAGCGCTGGGGTTATTAATAAATCCGACAATCCAACTTTTGGAAACAGAAGTGAGCTATAACTTCGCTTCTGAAAAAATACCGTTCTCATTGTGTGCAAAAAGACTTCCGCACTTGCGATACCGATTGGCATATTCATCGTTGCGACGACAATCGGCTCCCACAATTTCTCAATAAGCGTAAGTGGTTGGTTGGCTTGACGAAATAAATCAGCGCACGACTTCCCAGCGGATCGCTTCTCAAATTGAAATAGCATGATACCAATCCCCATTCGAATTGCGGCTATCTTTTCATGGGCGTGCAGTAAATCTGTTGAAATAATCCCCAAAAGTAAATTCACTGGCACAGGCACTCCAGAAGACATACCAAGAGTTGCCGTCCTATGCTCAAGCGGAATTGCGAAAAGGATTTCTAAAGAATTTTGCCAATCAAGTAGATGTTCGGAATTGATTGTGTGGAGATACTCTAGTGTTGAGGTGTAACAACCCATGAGTAGGTGTTGCCCGTTATCGAGAGTATCACCAGATTCGCTGTCTATGAATGATCGGGTTCGGCCACCTGCCTCGCGACGCGATTCATAGAGTGTAATATCAAATGGACGAGGAGAATCGTAAGTACACAATTTCACAGCGGCAGCCAGACCACTTGTCCCTGCACCGATAATTGCAACGCGATATGGATTTAACATTCTTCTTCGTGCTCCTCAGTGAAGCCCTCTTTTTCCTCCGTGGTAAAAAAAATAACCACAGAGGGCACAGAGTACGACACGGAGTAACACGGAGAATGAAGGGAAATTCCCTTTGTTCACTCGGTGGAAATAATTATGGAATCAACCACGGAGGTCGCAGAGTTCTACATGGAGTAGCACAGTTGCTGCAAATGAAGAAAAGCAAGAAGCAGATGACGGTTAATAATCCTTTTGATTTACATTCTTCGCCTAAGAAGAATCCGCCTTCGTTCTACGAAAAAGTTTATGAGTCCGTCCGCCAAATCCCAATCGGTAAGGTAACAACGTATGGCACGATAGCAGAAGCACTTGGAATGAAAAGCTCCGCTCGACTTGTAGGTCAGGCGCTAAGATCAATGCCTCCTGATCTTAATATCCCAGCCCACCGTGTCATCAATAGGGCAGGCCTCCTTTCGGCAGCCCACCAATTCGGTGGTTATGACAAACTTCGATGGATGCTCGAGCGCGAGGGAGTTGTCTTCAAGGGTGACGGAGTTGATATGGAGACGTGTTTTTGGAAGCGATGAATAACCAGTGGCATTTTTTATTGGGATTGTTCGTTAGCAAAACTTAATACTATTATGTCAGAACACAACTATCCCTCTGTCGCCGATTTGCGAGCACGTCTTGCAGATCTTGGCGACTCTCTTTGACCTCGCTAAGAAAGCCGAGCGTATCACAACGCTCGAAGCACAGTCCTACTCACCCGATTTTTGGAACGACCAACGAGCAGCGCAGAAAGTGATGCAAGAAGTCACGCGCTTGAAAAAAGAACGTGATGATTTCGCAACGCTCTCCTCAAGAGTTAGTGACTCCGCTGGACTAATCGAGCTTGCCGAAATTGACGAGAGTCTTGTCCCGCAAGTTACGCAAGAACTGCAAACTCTTGAATCTGACTTAACCGCGCAGGAGGTTGCTGTTATGCTCTCAAGTCCTGATGACATCAAGGATGCTATCCTCGTCATTAACGCAGGACAAGGCGGCACAGAAGCCCAAGATTGGGCCGAAATGGTAGAGCGGATGTACACCAGATGGGGCGAGAAAAATGGCTACAAAGTCTCGCTCATGGATGAACTTCCTGGCGAAGGTGCAGGCATTAAATCCGCTACACTCGAGATCAAGGGTGATAATGCATTTGGATACTTAAAAGCCGAAAACGGTGTGCATCGCCTTGTGCGGATTTCGCCGTACGATGCCAACGCTCGCCGACATACAAGTTTTTGTAGTGTGTTCGCATATCCTCTTTTGGAAGAAGTAAACGAGGATATTGTACTCAACCCTGCCCTATTACAACGCGATACATATCGTTCAGGCGGTAAAGGCGGACAGAATGTCAATAAGGTTGAAACAGCAGTTCGCCTCACATATAAGTATAAGGATTCAGTAAACAAAGAACATACGGTCGTTGCCGCTTGTCAAGAAGAACGATCACAGTTTCAGAACGGTGAGCGAGCGATGAAGATGCTGAAGTCACGAATTGCTGCGATCGAAAGAGAAAACGAGGAGTCTCGCCTCTCTGCCATTGAGGGTGGTAAGAAGAAAGCTTCGTGGGGCGCGCAAATAAGATCGTATGTATTTCAGCCATATACAATGGTAAAAGATCATCGTACAAAATTTGCAAAGACTGACGTACAAGCAGTGATGGATGGCGACATCACCGAATACATGAAAGCCTATTTGCTCTACGAAGGAGGTAAATTCAAGGTTGTGGATTCAGGCGATGATGATGAGATTTAATGTACACTACTCTCCAATAACAAAATTATTATGATATTAGAGATTTCCAAAATCGAAGCTGCTCTGCCTGTTGGTTGGCTCTATGTCGCTGAAGAAAAGTCAATTCAGAAAGAATTCTCTCTAACAGATTTTTCGGATGCAGCTCAGTTCATAAACCTGATTGCTCCGCTTGCGAATACACTCGATCATCACCCAGATCTCCTCCTTCATAAGTATAACAAGGTAAAGGTAACGCTCACAACTCATTCCGAAGGAGGCGTAACCGAAAATGATATTCAACTTGCACAGGAAATAAATGCGCTCTAATTTTTTTTCCATCATTGCATTTCTGGCATTTGTAACTTCGTTGCATTCTCAGACTGTAATTCCAGCTGACACTTTGCATAAGTATGGGTTGTATGACCAGGACAGATTGTCGCCTGAATTTCATTTATCGCGACGTGTTGAGTTGCGTAAGCACATGGCTTCTCATTCCGCAGTTCTGTTCATGGCTGCCCCGGAGAAAAATCGAGCGAATGATGTGAATTATGAGTACCACCAAGATCCAAATTTCTATTATTTAACTGGTCATATCCAACCAGAGGCGGCACTCCTACTCACGAAGGAGCCAATTGTGATCAACGGGATTCGATCTGATGAATTTATCTTTGTCCAAAAGCGTGAACCTACTCGTGAAGTCTGGACAGGACCTCGACTCGGTACCGATGGCGCGCGGAGTGTGTTGAAGATTTCTGGTGCATTCGTTATTGATTCCGTTGTAAATTACTTGCGTGGCATACTCAATACGATTGACACTCTATATTACTCTCCGCTTAAGACAGCAAATGCACTCGATCCTTTCAAGACATTCAATCCGGTTATCCGCGAGACTGCCGGAGATGAAATCGAAAAGAATTTCCCAAATCTAAAACGAGCCTCGCTACAATCTATTCTCGCCGAGATGAGAAGCATTAAGCAAGATGAAGAACTGAAGTTGATGAGAAAAGCGATCACCGTATCAAATGAGGCGCATAATGAAATCATTAGAACTTCACGACCCGGCATTTACGAATACCAAATGCAGGCGCTTGGTGAATATATCTTTACAAAGAACGGTTGCGAGTACACGGGCTATCCATGTATCGTTGGTAGCGGGAATAACTCGACGATTCTCCACTACGAAACAAATCGAAGAAAAACAGAGTCAGGTGATTTCGTCGAAATGGATATAGGTGCTGAGTACCACGGGTATAGCGCAGATGTAACCAGAAGCTTTCCGATCAATGGAAAATTTTCCGCTGAACAACGACTCATTTATGACCTTGTTCTCGAAGCACAAGATTCAGGAATTGCGGAAGCAAAAGCGGGTAATGATTTCAGAGCGCCGCATAAAGCTGCGGTTTCCGTGATAACAAGAGGATTATTAAAACTCGGTGTGATTACCAAGCCAGAAGAATACCGCAAATACTTTATGCACGGCACGTCCCATTTCCTCGGTTTGGATGTTCATGATGCCGGAAATTACCTGGCGCCATTACAATCCCGTCAGGTCATCACCGTTGAACCGGGGATTTACATTGCCGAGGGTTCGCCCTGCGATAAGAAATGGTGGAAGATTGGTTGTAGGATTGAAGACGACATTCTCATCACTCCGAACGGACCTGAGATACTTTCTAATGGTTCGCCCCGCAAGGCTGAAGATATAGAAAAGCTGATGAACAGGAAATGAGAACGCTCTGATCTGCGTTACTCTATAATGAAGAATATCCGCCTTATTACAGTATTCGTCTTTTCGATTATTTTTAGTTCAGAAGCATTTGCACAAGAAGGTTTCGAACATTTATCCCCTGTTTCTCATGGAGCGGGTAGAACATACGTAGTTAGCAGTCGCGGGCTTTCTGCAGTAGGGTTAAACCCCGCTCTGCTAGGTATTGACAATGGCAAAACCTTTGAGATTCAAATCTTTCCGCTCTCGGCTTTTGGTATTGATGCTGGTGCAGGATTTTCGGATGTAAATGCTTTATCCGGAGTATTCAGCACCAAAGTAGATCACTTCACCGATTCTGCACTTACGAGCATCGCCGGATTGTTATCAGATGGTAAACTATCTGGGCGAGGTGATGCAGAAATTCTCGGAGCCGCGTTTCGTGTTCCTGAGATAGGTACGTTCGCACTCACATGGACGACTCACGGCGCAATTCGTACCGAGATACCTCAGAATTTTCTTGATTTTGCCAAAGATGCAGCGTCGAAATTATTGACTGAAAATAATACAATTGATAATTTCGATATACAAGGAATGTGGTATAATGAATACTCAGCTTCATTTGGGACGACACTATTTCTCTCACCCGATTCAGAAGTATTTCTTAAAAATCTTTCCGTAGGTGGCGCACTAAAGTATGTTTCAGGAATCGCGTATATCAAGTTCGATGAAGGCAATTACATCCACACGACTGCCGGAAACGCAAAAGTTACTCTCGGAGTAAATTTTACAGAACGCTCGGCATTCAGTTCGTCATTTGATCCGAAGCATGCACCAAATCGGTTTAGTTTCGATTTCTTGACCAGTAATTCCGCCGGTAGTGGTTTCGGCTTTGATCTCGGAGCATGTGTTGGACTCTGGTCCAATCATGGCATTCCAACCGTTCTCATCGGCGCATCTGCAACGGACATCGGCTCGATCATTTGGAATACAAATGCCACTGAGCGCAAAGCAGATCATCTCGCTGATACAATTTATGGCACAGCTGGCACGACCATCAAAGATCTGACTGATTCGCTTGCAAAACTCGGAGGTTCGGTCAAAGACCTCTCCTCATTTAGCACACCACTTCCAGCAATGTTCCGCGCAGGTGTATTAGTTGATCTTGCCGCTATGGGAATGGACTGGGGTGTCTTTGAGCCACGTATCGCGGTCGAGTATGCAAACGGACTCACTAATCTTGTAGGAAGTTTGAAAAGCGGAAGAATCGGCGCAGGTATCTCCCTCGAACGACCAGGTAATGTAGGATTGCGCTTGAGTGCCGGATTTGCCTCCGACTCAGAAGGTTCAGACATAACAGCTGGCGTCGGCATCACTATTTTCAAGCTCATTGATTTCGACATCGCCACATCCAGACTTGGGCAATTCTTCAAATCCGGAGCCTCAAGAACCGATCTTGCGTTCAATATCAGAGCCGCGTTTTAATTAGCGAACTTCGAGAAATATAAATAATAGAACGAAGCAACCTCAAACTCTGTTTTATGTGGCTGTAATACTAACAGAAATTTAGGAATACTTATGCCCGATACACCGAAAATTCCACCACCACCGCCATTTAAAGTTGGAGGTACAATTGCACCCCCACCGATGAAAGTGCCTGTTGCTCCGGCAACGGATATGAATATCGACCTGCCTATCGTTGCACTTACAGCTAAAGATTTTGCGTCCGATCAAGACGTGCGCTGGTGCCCGGGTTGTGGGGATTATTCGATCTTGGCGCAGGTTCAGCGTACTATGCCTGACCTAAACATGACACGCCACCAGACGGTCTTTGTTGCAGGTATCGGTTGTTCATCACGCTTTCCCTATTACATGAATACCTACGGTTTCCACGGTATTCACGGACGTGCTCCTGCTATTGCGTCGGGTGTGAAGGCTGCGAATCCTGATCTCAACGTATGGGTTGCAACGGGTGACGGTGATGGACTCTCCATTGGCGGTAACCATACACTCCACATGCTCCGTAGAAATTTTAACTTGAACGTGCTTCTTTTCAATAACCAGATTTATGGTTTAACGAAAGGCCAGTACTCCCCAACTTCAGAGCACGGAAAGAAAACGAAGTCAACTCCATACGGTTCTATTGATCACCCACTCAACCCAGTACTTTTCGCACTTGGATGTGAAGCAACATTCGTCGCACGCTCGATTGATCGTGATCCGAAACATATGCAAGAAGTGATTAAGCGTGCAGCAGCTCATCGCGGTACGTCATTCATGGAAATCTATCAGAATTGCAACATCTTTAATGATGGAGCTTTCTTAGATCTTACTGAGAAAGATGTGAAGGATGATCATATCCTCTTTATCAGACACGGCGAACCTATGATCTTCGGCAAGAACAAAGATAAAGGTATCGCACTAGACGGATTCAATCCGAAAGTCGTGAACCTCTCTGAAGTCTCTGCTGATCAAATCGTGAAGCACGATGAGACGAACCCAATCCTTGCGAGCATCCTCGCAAAGATGACCGATATGGAGGGCTTCCCGACACCACTCGGAATTTTCTTGGCTGTCAGTCGCTCTACCTACGAGGATGAAATGACCGACCAGATCGAGATGGCGAAAGAAAAATCCGTCGGCGATCTGAAGAAGCTACTTAATTCAGGAAATACCTGGATGGTGAATTAATATATTCTTCATAGATATTTCTGAGGGCGGCGATGAGTCGCCCTTTTCATTTGGGTGCTCCTCCGAACCTCCCCATCACCTTCGCTGTTTAGCACCACTTATGGAAGAAAGAATACAAGATTTCAATACCGATAAATTTATTACCCTCATCAAGGGTCTGAAGAAGATCGTACTCACCACGCACCTCAATCACGACGGAGATTCGCTCGGTTCACAAATAGGATTTGCTGAGTGGCTACTGTCTATTGGGAAGGAAGTTCGAGCGATTAATCATTCACCGATTCCAATGA
The DNA here is from genome assembly GCA_037143335.1 of bacterium. Classification (GTDB taxonomy): domain Bacteria; phylum Bacteroidota; class Ignavibacteria; order Palsa-1295; family Palsa-1295; genus PALSA-1296. The sequence goes on from JBAWZA010000020.1 coordinate 29,416, forward strand.
ACTACAGATTCCTTGATTCGGAGAGACCCATCACCGAAGTATTTGACGCCAAAAGGCATGAGGCTGTGATCAATCTAGCTGACGCATTTTTTCTTCTGGATACGAATGATGTACATCGCACTAAATCATTGGCGCCGTATCTCGAATCGCACAAAAATGTAATTCTCATTGACCATCATCTTGAGCCGAAGATTAAGGCAAATGAAAGCTACATTGATACCGAAGCAACCTCCACGAGTGAAATGATTTATCGCTTAATCCAATCTGCCCAACATGGATTAGGCGGCGCCTTAAGCAAAAAAGGAGCACAAGCACTTTATGTCGGGATTATGACCGACACAGGCAATTTTCGGTTTCCACGAACGGACGCGAAGACTTTCCGCATTGCCGCTGATCTCATTGATCTCGGCGCTGATCCAGTGAAGACGTATGACGAAACATATAATTCTTCAAGGACCTCAAGAGTATTGTTGATAGGGAGATGTTTAAGTAGTTTACAATTTTCGTTTGGCGATAGACTTGCAACTCAAGTTATTTATCAAAAGGATTTATCCGAAACGGGTTCGATCGAAGAAGAAGTTGATGGGTTTGTGCAATTTCCGTTGCAAGTAGCTACGACAGAATTCTCCATTTTTATTTTAGAGCTTCACGAAGGATGGAAGGTGAGCTTCCGTTCCAAAGGATTACGCTCCGCCGCTGACGTAGCTCGTCACTTCGGAGGGAACGGACATTTTCATGCTGCCGGAGCAAGGATATATCGGAAGATTTCTTATGATGAGTTGCAGAAAGAAATTTCTGATGCGGTTCTTGAACAGCTTGCCGATTAACAACTACTCATTAGGATATTCACGAGCTGGTAGCTCGATATGAAATGTCGTGCCCTTTCCGATTTTACTAACGACGCTTATCGTCCCGCTCATATCAGTAATAATTTTCTTGACGATTGCAAGACCGAGTCCCATGCCACTCGTCTTCGTTGAGAAGTTCGGGTCGAAAGCCTTATTCAATATTTCTTCAGTCATACCACCACCAGTGTCACTAAAATCTAAGAGAATCAATCCATTGCTCTCCCTTGCTCGCACTAAAATTACTCCCCAGCCCTCTGTTGCTTGGAGTGAATTGCGAATTAGATTCACAAGTGCGCGTCTGAACTCTTCATCATCAGCATAAATCGGGGGAAGATTATCGGGCATATCAATCAAAAATCGAATCCTGACACGATCAGCATCATAGAGTGCCATTGCACTCTCCACTATTTGTTTTAGTGAGACAAAGCCATACTTACGACGAGGCATCTCTCCGAAACGAGAGAACTCTGTTGCAATTCGGGTGAGTACCTCAATCTGTTCCGAAAGTGTACGAATTACCCTCCTGAACACCGATCCAAAATTTGTATCATTTTCATCGTAGGCATGACTGACGTGCTGTATGGAAAGCTTCATTGGCGTGAGAGGATTTTTAATCTCATGCGCAACCTGCCGCGCCATTTCCTTCCACGCTCCTTCACGTTCTGATTGAGCAACGTTTTCACGCGTTCGTTCTAACTCGCGTGTCATCCTGTTGAATGCTTGTGCCAGTTCTCCTACTTCATCTTTCCGTTTGATGTGAACGATAGTTTCAAGTTTTCCCTGAGTAACTTCTTCCGTTGCACCAATAAGTTGTTGAAGTGGTGCGGCTACTCTAACAGAGATCCAAGAGCCAATCAAGAGCAATAGAATTCCGAGAGCAGCGAATGCACCATACATTATTTCAATCGTATTCGATATATCCGATTCAATTGCACCTTTTCCCTTGTAAGAAAGAACGCCGATCGTGCCGGTTGTTCCTGCGTAACTAATATGTTTATATCCGATTTCTACGTCCCGATCATCCTGAGATGTTTTTTCTGTTTCATAGCTTCTCTCTCCGATTAAGAAAATACTTGCAATTCGTGAAGGTATTTGTGAAGGCAACCACCCTCCATCAAATAATTCTGGTCGGTTTGTGTATATCAGCACTCCGCGCTCGTTAAAGAGTGAGATATCACGATTCATCAGGCGAGATAATTCATCAATTACCTTCGGCATACTATTGCCGAAAATTGAATCTCTGACATTTGGAAGTGAGCTCACTTTTTGAGCAATCACATCCGCATCATTTTGGAGCTGGACTTCTGCATTCCGTGATTCACGTTCAACGAGTAATGTTTGTGTAATGTTTGTAACAATTACCAATGGTACTAATGCAATAGTAAGAACAATCAGAAAAATACGATCACGGAACTTGAGAACTCCCTTACTACCTTCAGAAAAAAGAGTACGAAGAGCAAGCGCAAAGAAGATCACAAATAATCCGATGAATAAACTCACGGCATCAAGACTTAACGCCAAATCAAGAAGGGAGAGAAAAGTTGGAGTCAATATAGTTGCTGAGAGAATGACATTCTCAGTCGAGCTACCAGTTGCGAGAATCGAAAACAGATGAAGTGCTGCTTTCCCTCTGATGTTCGTCTCGGTGGCAACGATATTATTCTTTGAGTGTCGCAACACAGTATCGATACGACTCGAAATGTGCGAAGGGATTTCAATGGAGTGCAATTCAGGAGAGACAAGAATATCATTTTTATAACGCGTATAATACACTTGGTCGTCACCTGAACCCTCAGCTTGCGATTGACGTAATGGAATGCTAGCAGACTCTGTGCGAGGCAAGCGTCTGGGAATAGCATCAACCCATGTAGATAAGCACAGTACAAATTTCTCCGAAATTAACGTGTCAATCCCACCAACTATTTTCGGGATTTTGAGAATTATGAGACCGACACCGATGGAATGTGAAAAACTCAATGAGTGCGAGTCAACGACGTTGGTCACAAGAAATTGTTGAGAGTCTTTGTTAGAAATAAATTGAAATAAGGAATCTTGAATGAACTTATTACTCCGTTCATCAGCAATTGACTTACCCTGCTTAAATCGCGAGACAAGTTGGGCATGAGTATCGTAGATCTCCACGTTTATGTTCGCATTCCTAAGAGTACGTGCGTTCTCAAGCCAGATGTCAAATGCCAATTTTTTAGTGGAAGACAGATTTTGCAATTCAGCTCCTAAAGTGCTATCGGACTGGATTGAAAGAAAGACTTGATCGATAACCGAAGAGTTATTCAGCAAAGCAGACTCAGCTGTTTGTTTCAAATTTTCCTTAACGATTTCAATTTTATCTCTGTGCTCTTGTGCTGCTATTAACGGACTTAAGATAAATCCAGCACCGCAAAGTAAAAATAATAATCCCAACCCTGACCGTGGAATTCTATAAAAAATGGACTCTGCCTTTGATGCTGCAGAAAGCAGTGCTATGTCACGCCTAAAAATAAGTATTACCGCAAACTCCAAACAGATAGTGATCAAGAGCCAGTATGATTCTCTGTATTGTGAAGAAAGTGATGGGGATAGGAAAAGTACAATCGGAAGCGAAAAAATAATAAATACGATATAGTGTCCAACGTAGGATCTCTTAGGAGACAACTCCGAAACAGTAAATCGAATAGTCATTCGCAAGAGCCAGAAGATTGCAAATAGCGATACAAAGAAATACGAAAGCCCCACAAGGAGAAACGATGCCTCCATCATCACAAATGCTCCATCCCGAAAGCCAGGTCGGTTCGTTATGTAGTGAAAAGTACTATTTTGAACAATGCTTTTCACTGCAATCGAGAACATAACGTTGATTAACGGCAACGTACAGATAATCGCACCAATTGAACAAACCTTTAATACCCAGGAGCTTGTGGATATAGGGTTGCCGTCCTCTCGCCTGTCAATATTGGGAATAACCCACCCAACCTGTTTAGGAATAAAACTCATCCAAATGAGTGCGAAAAACGTAGCAACGTATAAAAGGGATACGAATAGTTGCAGTGGGTTGCCAAAAAAACCGAGCACTCCAGGAAGTGAGAAATCTTGTGACTCTCGAAATGCAATTGGCACCAGTTCATTTAATGCGCCTGTTAACAGCAAAGTGAGGCGGCCAACAAATAGAAATCCAAAAATCAAGAGCAGATGTTGGAATTTCTCACGTCTCGTTGTTGCATCCGAACACTTGTGTGCCAAATGCCAGCATAGTAGCCAAACAAAAAAGAATACGAATAGCACAAATGCAAGATTACGGATGAGCACAACTGCTTGTTCGAGCCGTGTTGGTTCAATAGTTGTTGAATCCCCAACATTTAAGTAACCTGCGAGCGTAGTAGAATCAGTCGGGTCAAGAAAAAGTATTGCCGTCGAACGCGAGTTCAAGTCAGGACTTTTTTTCCCATTGAGCACTACGTTAATAACATGTCCGGAACGGGCAAATATATCATCGAAGACTGTGGAATGGCTTGACTCGGAATTTCCCAAGGGAGAACGCTTATCAACCAAGGTCTTGACTGAAACATATCCGAGCAACGCGCCTTCTTTAGAAATAATTTTCCTGATAGCAATAATCCATGTCTTGATTTGCTCGTGCTCCAGAAATATTGCTTTCGGATGTTTTTCAAGAAACTGGGAGTATTGAAATGTTGAATCAAATGATGGTGTCGCCACTTTCGAAGATGCCCAAGCTAACAATCTACCACTTGGGTCATAATAGCCGACACCATTTCCTAAAAGCGTTGAACGAAACGGGAGACGCTCACTGATAGACTCTATCCCTCTTCGCAATAATGAATCCTTTCTTTGAAGCCTTTCAAAAAGTGAAAAACGACTTGATGAATTCTCAAGGATGGCAAGGAGTGACGAATCGGTTGAAATCGAGTCACGGACTGCTGTCGTTGCTTGCGAGATGTTGGTTAGACGTTGTTGAGAAGTTTTCGAGATATACCGATCGGTAAGCTCAATTTCAGAGTTTCGGGAATTTGTTGAGATAATAACCAGTGCAAACGTGCCAAGCACAACGACACCGCAGGCTATCATGAGTAGGAGACGTACTCGAATGGGTGTGGCAGAGTAGAATTCCGTTATTGATGCAGACAATCGAACGAATGCCTTGCTAAACAAGGCTCCGATACGAATTTTTGCAATCAACGCTTTAGAACTCTTAGTCACAATGTTAGTGGATAGTAATTCTGTTGAGTAGCCATTTGCCCGCTCGGTTTTTTTGAAATCCAAAATTGACGCGATACGAATTTTTTCTCCCTGCTTCAACAGTTGCGAGCGTGCCTATTGCTATGCCAGCATCACCATCCTCGCGAACCAGGATATAGGAAAAATTTGCTATCGGATGAACGTTGAAAAATGATTCGAGCACACCGAGTGCTTGCGCTGGAGATAAATATGCACCTTCTTTTGGCGGGATTTCGACGAGTATCCTATTCGAGTCAATCAGTATCCGAAGCGAATCCATATTTCTGGATGCAAGTATGGATGTCAGACGCTTTAGATGAGACGAAAGAGGTTCAGCCTTGCACTGCGACGACAACAAGAGTAGTACTACTGCGCAATAAAATACGGCTTGACTCTTCACCAGAGATTTCATTCTCTCCACCAGGCTTGGTTATTATTTATTACTCCGATCGCCTGTCCCTTAAACTTTTCGCCGATGAAGGGCGTATTACTCGACTTCGAAAAAATATGTGAAGATGTAAATTCCCACTCCTTCTCAAGGTTTACGATTGTGAGATTTGCCAGCTCGCCTTCCGCAATTTTCAACTGAGGTAATTTCATCAATCTTCGTGGGTTCACCGAACAAAGTTCAATGTAGTGGTTCAAGGAAATTTTACCCGTATGTACAAGTTTAGTTAGTCCCAATGCAACTGCGGTTTCGCAACCAATGATGCCGTAAGCAGCGGACATCATATCGGTTTCCTTCTCGTGATGTGCATGAGGTGCGTGGTCAGTTGATATGCAATCAATTGTGCCATCTTGTAATCCCACAATTATTGCCTCGATGTCGACATGCTCACGCAAAGGTGGATTCATCTTTGCATTTCCAAAATGTGTTTCGACGGCTTCATCTGTCAAGCTGAAATGGTGCGGTGTTACTTCACAAGAGACACTTAAACCCTTTGCTTTTGCTTCGCGAACAAGTTGGACAGCATTCCGAGTAGATAGATGCGCTACGTGATAACGGACTCCGCCAACGTACTCCGCCAACATAATATCGCGTGCGACAATAATATCTTCGGCTACTGAAGGGTAACCAGGCAATCCAAGTTTTGTGGAAATTTTTCCTTCATGCATTGCAGTGCCATGTGTCATCGTTGCCTCTTCGCAGTGCTCGGTACAAAGGAAGTCAAACATTTTTCCGTACTCGAACACCCTTCGCATCACCTCTGCGCTTGCGACAGCGCTTCCGTCATCGGAGATCATCCGCACTCCAGCATCCGAGAGAGCCTGCATGGGCGCAAGCGTTTCGCCCTTTCGGGCTTTTGTCATGGTCGCGCAAATTTCTACATCTACAATATTTCCTTCAGCTTTTGACTTGATATAACTTACGACAAAAGGATCAGACACTGGGGGATCAGTATTCGGCATACAACAGATTCCTGTGAAGCCTCCGCTTGCGGCTGCACGGGTTCCCGTTTCGATTGTTTCTTTGTACTCTTGACCTGGCTCACGCAAGTGAACGTGCATGTCAAAAAAACCCGGAGCAACAAGCGCGCCTTTCAAATCTCGTGAGGCGAGATTACTCTTGAGATTTTTTCCTATTGCAGTAATGCGACCTTCCTTAATCTCAATATCCATTCCTGACTCATCAAGCCCAGTTATCGGATCAAGAATTCTACAATTATGTAAAAGTATATCCATGAATTTTATTTTTCAAACATCCATTCGAGTATCGCCATTCGCATCGCAACACCACGTTTAACTTGTCGAAGAATCAATGACTTTTCAGTGTCAGCTCCTTCATCGTCAATTTCAACGCCTCGGTTAACAGGTCCTGGATGCAAAAGATAAGCGTCGCACTCAGAAAGCCTTGAAGGAATCAATCCATATCGCAACCTAAAGTCGGCGAGGCTTGGAAAGTAAGTCTTGGATTGGCGTTCGAGTTGTATTCGTAAACTCATAACTGCATCGGCAGTTGATAATATCTTTCCAAGTGAATGTTGTGCTTCAACTCCGAATACTTCCTCAATATGAGGAGGCATGAGTGACTCCGGTGCAACGACGGTAACTCTCGCACCAATTTTCTTGAGCAAGATCATGTTCGACCTCGCAACCCGTGAATGCAGAATATCGCCAATGATTACGATATGCTTACCTGCCAGTGTACCGAGTTTTTCTGAGAGCGTGGCAGCATCGAGTAATGCTTGAGTCGGATGTTCATGAGCGCCGTCGCCAGCATTTATTATCCGAATGCTCTGAGGTAGATGTCTGCGAAGTAGCAGAGGAACGCCTGCTGAGGAGTGTCTGACGACCACACAATCAATTTTCATCGCAGTTATGACTTCCACTGTATCGAGTAATGACTCGCCTTTGCTGAGACTACTCGTCTGCATGGAAAGTGTTGCTATCGTTGCACCTAATCTTTTCTCGGCTAATTCAAATGAAGTCCTGGTGCGTGTAGAATTCTCGAAAAATAGATTGGCAATAGTAACGCCACTTAGAATTTGGGACTGAGGAATTGGAGCCGGGGATTCGAGGGATGGGAAATAAGCGTTTGATCGGCGGATGAGATCCGAGATTTCGTCTGTACTGAGTTGTCGGATACCTAGTAAGTCGCGATTCATTCAGATAGTTATCGTATCGTCACACCGTATGTTACCATGAGTGCTGTCCTAAGTGTACTGCTCTCATCCAAACATCTTGCCCTTACCTTGCCTGTAGCAACCTTCGGATTACAAGTTCTGTTTTATTCTGCTTATCGCTTTTTTCGTTGCAAATATCAAGCGAATTTATTAACACCTAAATTGTCAAAAAAGGCTCAAAATAAAAACACAACCCCTCGTTCAAGCTCGAAAAAGAGGGTTTCTGAGCCTGAGCTACTTGGGGCAAGCCTAGCTGAGCCAAGTTCAGCCCTGGAAAATTTGGTAATTCGAGGTGCACGAGTCCACAACCTCAAAAATATTGACATTGATATTCCCCGCGAAAAACTTGTCGTCATTACAGGTATTTCGGGGTCAGGAAAATCTTCTCTTGCATTTGATACAATCTATGCCGAAGGCCAGCGTAGATATGTGGAGAGTCTTTCAGCTTATGCACGGCAGTTTCTCGACATGATGGAGCGCCCGGATGTGGATGTGATTGAGGGACTATCGCCTGCAATCTCAATCGAACAAAAAACCATCGGCGCATCGCCAAGATCAACCGTTGGGACGGTCACCGAAATATATGATTTTATTCGCCTGCTGTTTGCACGATTAGGAACACAGTACTGCGTTGATTGCAACCTTCCTGTCGTTAGACAAACTCGTGATCAAGTGATTGCTTCTATTTTAAATCAAAAAGATGGGACAAGCATCACACTACTCGCTCCGCTTGTCAGAGCACGTAAAGGGCACTACCGCGAAGTGTTCAGTGACTCGCTCCGACAGGGATTCACAAAGGTACGCATTGACGGTGAGATCAAAGACCTCGTAGAAGGCATGATGGTTGATCGTTACAAGGTTCACACCATCGAATTAGTTATTGACAGACTCCCAATCGGGAAACAATTTCTTGAACGCCTGAGTAACTCTGTTGAGGTTGCACTTCGAATGGGAAAAGGTGTGATGAGTGCAATTTATGAAAGTAAATCATTATCCAAACTTGAGGAGCATTTATTTAGTGAAAAGTATTCTTGCCCGAATTGTGGTAGGTCGTACGAGGAGCCGCAGCCGAACACTTTTTCATTCAACTCTGCAATCGGCGCTTGCGTCACATGTCATGGACTTGGTGAGCTTCGTGATTTCGATGAAAAACTTTTGATCGGTGATGCGACAAAATCAATCGAAGATGGAGCCATTCTACCACTCGGGAAGAAGCGGCGTAACTGGCTATGGGCACAGGTAGAAGCTGTCTGTCAGGCATATAAAACGCCACTTACTACAACTATTGATAAACTTCCTCCCAAATTATTAGAAGCGATAGTCCACGGTACTGGCACCGAGAAACTCTCGGTCGCATGGAAATCGGATACAGGTAAAGAGGTCTCGTATCAAATGCGGTTTGTAGGGTTGCTGGAAACCCTCAAGAATGCAGTTGGGAAAGATGCAACCGAATCCATGAAGGAGTGGGCTGAGCAGTTCATGTCTTCGCATACCTGCCAAGCCTGCAATGGAGGGAGACTCAAGCCCGAGACATTAGCCATACGAATAGATTCTTCTTCCATTGCTGATCTTGTTCGACTCGATCTCGTGGAGTCGCGGGCATTTTTTGAAGCGTTGAAATTCGAAGGAAACAGAGAACTCATTGCTGCACCAATTCTCCGTGAGATCATCCCAAGAATCATTTTTCTCCTGGATGTCGGCTTAAACTATCTCTCGCTCGATCGTCCGGCGCGAACCTTGTCGGGCGGAGAGTCTCAACGAATTCGGTTGGCTACACAGATTGGTACTCAACTTGTCGGTGTGCTATACATTCTTGATGAACCAAGCATCGGACTCCATCAACGCGATAACGATAGGCTGATTGATTCTCTAAAACATCTTCGTGACATTGGTAACACTGTAATCGTAGTGGAGCATGACAGAGAAATGATGCTCGCCTCTGATTGCATTGCCGATATAGGTCCTGCCGCAGGTGAATATGGCGGAAAACTTGTAGCATACGGAAGACCAGAAATATTTAAGCATGGTTCCGGCATTAAGATGATTGGCAATGAATTTATCAGTGAGAATTCTCCGACCGCCGATTATCTATCTGGTAAAAATGCGTTACTCATCCCATCTTCAAGAGGGATCAACTCCAAGCAAAAACATCTGAGAGTCATCGGAGCATCAGGTAATAATCTCAAGGATGTAACGCTTGATATTCCGTTAGCTGCATTCACATGTATCACGGGCGTGTCAGGTTCTGGTAAATCAACACTCATCACAGAAACCCTCGCGCCAATTCTGTCAAAGCATGTCTATGATTCCACAGGATTGCCACTTCCTCATAAGTCCGTTGAGGGATTAGAATTTATTGATAAATTCATCGAAATAGATCAAACACCTATCGGCAGAACACCCAGATCGAACCCTGCGACTTATACAGGACTCTTCACGATGATTCGTGATTTTTTTGCTGAATTACCTGAAGCAAAGATTCGGGGGTATAAAGTAGGAAGATTTTCATTCAACGTGAAAGGCGGAAGATGCGAGACATGTCAGGGTGCAGGAATGAAAAAAATTGAGATGAATTTTCTCCCTGATGTTTATGTCACTTGTGAAACTTGCGGAGGCAAACGTTACAACCGTGAAACACTCGAAGTCCGCTTCAAAGGAAAATCGATCTCCGATGTATTGAGCATGAGCGTGAGCGAAGGGCTCGAACTCTTCAACGACATTCCACGCATTCGGCGGAAGATAGCAGCGCTCGATGCGGTTGGACTTGGCTATATCCGCTTGGGTCAACAAGCCCCTACTTTAAGCGGCGGGGAAGCACAGCGAGTGAAACTTGCTACCGAGCTTTCTAAAGTCGCGACTGGGAAGACGCTTTACATTTTGGACGAACCAACTACCGGCTTGCACTTTAATGACATCAAGCATTTATTAGATGTTCTGCTTGAATTGCGCTCTCGTGGTAATTCAGTTATCGTCATTGAACACAATTTAGATGTCATCAAAATGGCAGATTGGATTATTGACTTAGGACCTGAAGGAGGAAAGGGCGGAGGATATTTGGTTGATGAAGGAACACCCGAAGATATTGCTTCACGTCATCCCAAAACTGGAAGCCATACGGGGAGATACCTTGAAAGAGAATTAACCGAGTCACAGGTTGCACCATCTGACTTATTCGCCCGAGCAAAAAAATAATATGAATACTTTTATCGAGCGTTACGATCACACCATCAACATACTCGATGACCAACTCTCGTCGTTAATAGATGCAGGGTCAGATTTCGATCTCGAAAAGAACGGGGATGTCTTGAGCATTATATTTGACGATGGTTCAAAGTTTATCATCTCTCCCAACTCCCCTGTGAATCAACTTTGGGTATCCGCTAATTACGAAGGTCATCGGTTTAATTATTCGGAATCGGAGGCAAATTGGAGCGATGAAAAGTCTGGTCAACTCTTTACGGAATATCTTAGTGTTCTGCTCGGTGAAAAGTTGGGCGAGGCAATAAGTCTCCACTTATCAAGCTAAAGTTGCGGAAGCGCATTATCGTCGTATATTTGTACCATGTGAAAGTATCACATTTTTATTTCACCCAACTATTCAGGAGGATTCTATGGATCAAATCGTACAATATCTCGAACCGATTTTCAGGTGGTACCACATATTTTTTGGTATTCTCTGGATCGGCATACTCTATTGGTTTAACTTCGTTAACATCCCCTTCGCCGGGACCATGGATGGCGATACAAAGAGGAAAGTTATTCCGGAATTACTTCCCCGTGCACTATTCTGGTTCAGATGGGGAGCGGCATATACCTGGATTCTCGGCATCCTACTCTTGGGACTAGTCTACGAGTACCAAAGTGTCGCAGTCGGAACAGCAAGCCAATGGACCGGCGGAAATCACGGACTGTTCTGGAGCTTTCTCTTAGCACCATTTATTTATGATTTCATCGCAAAGAGCATTAAGGATCCAAAGATGATGGCGGGCGTTGGATATGTCTTAATTTTCGCTGTCGTATTTCTGATGCAATCAGCTGGCTTTGCATATCGTGGATATATCATGTACATGGGCGCAATGTTTGGCTCAATCATGGCATACAATGTCTGGTTTAGAATTTGGCCAAACCAACAGAAAATTATCACAGCAATAAAAAACGGTACAGCACCAGATGCCGCTCTAGCCGCGCAAACAGGTATGCGTTCGAAGCATAACACGTATCTCTCAGTACCACTTGTATGGGCAATGATTAATGCCCACACATCGGGCTACGCCGGAAGTTGGATCTATTTTCCAATCGTCGTTCTCGTCGGTTGGTTTGGCACAATGCAAATGTTCAAGAGAGCCGGTAAAGTCAAAGGATTCTAATTCAACGTAATCAAGTAAAAAGGGAAGTCAGAATTTCTGACTTCCCTTTTTTTATGTTGTTCAATTTGGATGGGTTAGTAACGACCTCTTCCGCCGCCGCCACCACCGCCTCTGCGATCTCCGCCACCGCGTCTGTCACCACCTCGGTCATCATCTCTGCGAGGTGCACGTTCTCTTTCGACATAACCTTCAGGTTTTTCTAAGAGCGCTTTACGACTGAGGGAGAATTTACCATCACCTTTGACGGCGATCAACTTCACATCAAACTCATCACCAACCTGAATTAAGTCACTGATATTTTCGACGCGGTTGTAGTCAATCTCAGAAATATGCATCAAGCCTTCCTTCTTCGGTAAGAATTCCATGATGGCACCAAGTCCTTCACGAACCTGAGTGACCTTCGCATGATAGACTGTTCCCTCTTCAGGCTCTTTCAACAAACCTTCAATCATTGCTTTTGCCTTATTCGCTGCAACGCCATTCGTTGCGGCGATTGTCAATCTTCCATCGTCTTCGATGCTTATATCGTCAACTCCAGACTCAGCTTGGATCGAGCGGATCATTTTTCCACCAGGTCCGATAATAAGCCCAATCGCATCAACTGGTACCATGATTGTCGTCAAGCGCGGCGCATACTCTGAAAGCTCCGGCTTCGGAGCACTGATCGCGGCGTCCATCTTATCAAGAATGAAGAGGCGACCATCACGTGCTTGCATCAAGGCTTTCTCCAGAAGCTCAAAGTTAATTCCTTTGATCTTCATATCCATCTGACAAGCTGTGATACCGTCACGTGTGCCCGTTACTTTGAAATCCATGTCGCCAAGGAAATCTTCGTTACCGAGAATATCCGATAGCACCGCTGTGCGGTCACCTTCTTTAATGAGTCCCATAGCAATGCCTGCAACAGGCTTCTTGATCGGCACACCAGCATCAAACAATGCTAATGACCCAGCGCAAACAGTTGCCATTGATGATGAGCCGTTTGACTCAAGAATATCACTTACAACTCTGATGGTGTAAGGGAATTTCTCTGCCTCAGGAAGCATCAACTTCAATGCACGCTCAGCTAAATTTCCATGACCGATTTCACGACGACCTGTACCAGTCATTCTACCAACTTCACCGACTGAAAATGGTGGGAAGTTGTAATGAAGCATGAAACGCTTCGTTGTCTCGGGTTGAAGTCCTTCGATGTTTTGCTCGTCACGTTTTGTTCCGAGTGTAGCAGTTGTAATTGATTGAGTCTCACCGCGGGTAAAAAGACTTGAACCGTGTGCGCGTGGCAACATTCCGATTTCACAGGTGATAGGGCGAATAGTCGTAGTGTTTCTACCGTCAAGACGGATATTATCCGACAAAATCATCTCGCGCATCTCGCGCTTCTCAATGCCTTTGAGCGTAGCAGCGATGAATTTTTCATCAGCTGTATACTTTTCCTCACCAAGCTCTTCTTTAAGAGAATCTTTTACCGCAGTTTTGGCGGCGGAAGTTTTCTCGGCACGCTCCTCTTTTGGGAGGACGGTCCGTGCGAGCGTTTTCAAGCTTGCCGAAGCCAAGGCTTCGATACGAGCTTTGAGTTCAGGATTTTCGACATCAACTTCGGCAGTACGTTTTGTCTTTGTCCCAAATTCTTTTGCGATACGCTCTTGACCTTCGCAGAGAAGCGTTACAGCTGCAGCACCAACTTTAAGAGCCTCGAGATACTCGATCTCGCTGATCTCATGGCCTTCGCCTTCGACCATTGTGATCGAATCACGAGTACCAGCAACAACGAATTCATAATTTGCTTTCTCGAGTTCATCAAATGTAGGGTTAATGACAATCTTGCCGTCAACACGTGCTACGCGCACAGCCGCGATTGGCTCGCTGAATGGAATGTCAGAAATAAGAAGTGATAGTGATGCTCCGCATACAGCAAGTACATCAGCATCGTTCTGTTGATCCGAGCACATAACGAATGCAACCAATTGAGTCTCAGAGCGCCATGTTTTTGGGAACATCGGACGTATTGGACGATCAATAATACGAGCTGAAAGAATTTCTTTCTCGGAAGGACGTGCTTCGCGCTTGAAATATCCGCCTGGGATCTTTCCTGCCGCTGCTGCTCTCTCGCGGTACTCAACTTGCAATGGCAAGAAGTCCACATCCTTTACGTCCGGAGACGCGATTGCTGTTGTAAGTACCATTGTGTCGCCAAGTCGGGTCATTGCTGAACCGCTGGCTTGTTTGGCATATTTGCCTAATTCGAATGATAGCTTCTTGCCGTCACCGATTTCAATATCGTATATCATGTTTAGTTTAATGAATAGTGAAAGCCCATGTCGTATGGGCGTGATTTTGTCGTTAGTTAAAAAAGTTGAGTTGCGATGTCATAATCATCATTCGGAAGCTGTGCGCAAGAGCCAAGGTTGGTAAGAAATCTCCCTGAGAGTCTCTGGGGTACATCGCCCGCCGCGGCGGACTCTTTTTGCTTCTTCCGTGATGTCAAAGATGTTTGCGTAATCACAGTGATTACCGCGTCCGGTTCTGTGTAATACAAGAGACTCCGACTGAGAGTCGGAGCCACTTCATCAAAATTATTTTCTGATCTCTAATTGCTGAATCAGTGAACGGTATTTCATAACGTCCTTTTTCGCTAAATAGTCAAGCAAGCTTCTGCGTTGACCTACCATCTTGATGAGACCACGCTTAGAATGGTTATCTTTTGGATTAGCTGCAAAATGAGGCGTAAGAGAATTAATCTTTTCGGTCAAGATAGCGATCTGAACTTCTGTTCTGCCGGTATCCTTGGTGTTTGAGCCGAATTTAGAGACGAAGCTCATCGTCTTTTCTTTTGTAATTGGCATGTTAAACGTATATAGCGTATGAAAGACCCAGAACCTACCGCTATGAAAGCTCTGGTGAAATTAAGTGCCATTAAACGGTCATGTTGGGGCAATAATTCCACCCGTTGAGTCACGATCCCCTATTTTACGGAATCCTTAAATAGCTTACCGGTTGTTCTTATACCTCACTAATGAGAATTATGAACAAAAACCGACTCGAAGCGTTTTCTGACGGAGTAATCGCAATTATTATTACCATCATGGTCTTGGAGATCAAGATGCCCAATGACACAAGTCTTGACAGCATCAAATCAGTACTCCCCTCACTCGGAAGCTACCTGCTGAGTTTCGTATTCATTGCGATATATTGGGGGAATCACCATCACCTCTTACATACGCTCCAGAAAGTAAATGGGAAAGTACTCTGGGCAAATCTCCACCTTCTGTTTTGGCTTTCGCTTATCCCAGTAGGGACAGCTTGGATGGCTAATACGAACTACGATTCAGTAGCTGTTGCCATCTACGGAGCACTGCTTGTTGCTTGCGGAATGGCATATAGTATTCTTGGCAGTATCATCGGGAAAACTGCGAAAGAGAGCGAACTTACAAAGGCATTTGAAAAGATGAGAGTGAAAGGAATGCTATCCTCAATACTCTACATCTCCTCGATACCACTTGCATTTGTGAACCCATATATCTCATGCGCAATCTTCGCGTCTGTCGGACTTATGTGGGTAATACCAAACAAAGACGTCGAGAGAATACTGGGAGAGGAGTAGTGAAAAGTAGACTATTGACCTTGGCCTGGTCGATTCTAACACGGACTCATTTCCAAATTTGATACGTTGAACCAAGAGCAGAGAATATATCCCTCGAACAAAATACTACAAGAAAAATGGACAAGCAACATCACGACGATCATAACAAGGCAGCGGAACACTATGAAGAAGCGGCGAAACAACAACGTCTTGCTCATAAATACCATCTCGAGAATAACGCCGAAATGGCCGCCTACCATGCCTACACAGCCCAAGGACATCACTATCAAGCGGAGTACCATGCTCAAGCCGCTAACAGGCATCACGCCGGAAGACATTCACATCCCAATTGAGCTTGGTGTCTCTTATTCAGGGCGGAATTTGACTTTTATCTCGGACATTTCCCGAATCGCGAACTCAATTCCCTCTCTACCAAAGCCCGAATTCTTGACGCCGCCATACGGCATAGTGTCAATGCGTAAAGCATTAGAATTATTGATGATAAGTCCACCTACCTCAAGTTGTTTATAAGCTGAATCAATCGTAGCCTCATTCGTTGAATAGAGAGAAATCTGAAGCCCATACTTGCCTAAATTAATACTCGTAAGTGCATCGTTTATTTCCTTATAAGGAATGATATTAACTATCGGAGCAAATGCCTCTTCACTGCGAATCGGAGAATTTTCTGGGACATCTGTCAGCACAGTGGCGGAGAGATTTCTTGGGGGAATCAATTCGCCGCAATGCCTTTTCCCACCTGAATCAATAGCAAGTTGAATCCATTTCTCCACCTTAGTAGCTGCTTCTTCGGAAATCATCGGACTCAGTATCGTTTCATCAGACTGGACATCCGCAACCTTTAAGTTTTTCGCAACCGAAACCACTCGGCCGAGCAATTCGAGGTAAAGGTTTTCACTTACATAAAGATTTTGGAGACTGATACAAATTTGCCCGGCGTAGCCAAAGGCAGACGAAATAATATCATTGACAAGTTTATCCCAATCTTGAACCTCATCAACAATACACGACCCGTTACCACCTAGCTCCAAAGTAACTTTCTTTTTGGGGACAAGTGATTTCAATTTCCAGCCTACCTCTGCACTTCCGGTGAATGATAGCATCTTAATTCGTTCATCCATGATCATC
The DNA here is from genome assembly GCA_037143335.1 of bacterium. GTDB lineage: Bacteria > Bacteroidota > Ignavibacteria > Palsa-1295 > Palsa-1295 > PALSA-1296. The sequence continues at coordinate 46,214 of JBAWZA010000020.1, forward strand.
GTTTCCGCAATTTCATTTGTGCAATTCACGACATTCAACACACCTGAAGGCAACCCTGCCTCAGTCATAATCGCTGCTAAGAGCAATGCTGTGCGTGGGGCTTGAGGGGCAGGTTTGAGGATGACGCAATTCCCAACCGCGATTGCGGGTGCTACTTTATGCGCTACAAGATTGAGTGGGAAATTAAAGGGAGTGATCGCAGCAATCACTCCGAGTGGAAAATATCTATAGCTCACTTTCTTTCCTACTGCATTTGGAGCACCGTAAAGCTCTGGATAGATATCGTCATCCGCCTTGAGCGCAGCTTTCGCCGATGCTGAGAACGTGAACGCCGCACGATCGACCTCGATACGTGAATGCGTAATTGGCTTATCAACCTCTGAAGTAATAAGTCTTGCTATTTCTTCTCTTCGAGAGCTTATTAACTCGGCTGTTCGGCTTAAGACTTTCGAACGGTTAAGTGGACTCGTATTCTTGAAGAAGGAAAACGTAGCGTGAGTATCAGCAACTAATCCATCTACCAGAGAAGCATTGAAGTTCTGAATTTCGCCTTTGGGCTGTTGATGAACCGTAGTATCAACCATCATTTACATGTTGACTCGTAAATCAGTACACCTCTTCAATTCTTTTCACTTCTGGCGCATGGAACATAATTGCTCGTTCGATTCCGGCACGGAGCGTCATTATTTTCATCGGACAAGTTACGCAAGCACCCGTAAATCGAACCTCTACGATTCCGGCAGATTCATCAATCGTCGCAAGCTCTATCCCGCCTTCATCTATTTTGAGATAGGGACGACAATATTCCAGTGCATCCTCAATCCGCTTCCGAAGGTCGTTCATCAGTCTTCTGTGCCGAGTAAAATTTCAACAGGCTTCTGGTTCGGCATTAAATTCGCGATACTACATTGTTGTGCCATCGCTTGAGCAATGTCTCTGAATGCATGAGCCGATTGAGTCTCTGGTCCGCTAACGACAATCGGTGAACCTTCATCACTACCGACTCTGACCGATTTCTCGATCGGAAGTTCACCCAAAAATGGAACACCGAATTCCATCGCCGCTTTCACAGCACCGCCGTGAGAAAAAATATCTTCTCGATGATGACAAGCAGGACAAATATAATAACTCATGTTCTCAACAACACCAAGAACTGGAACATGTACCTTCTCAAACATGCGAACTGCTTTCCGAGCATCTGCAAGTGCGACGTCCTGAGGAGTGGTTACTATCACAGCACCTGTCAAAGGAATCGTTTGCACAAGGGTAAGCTGGATATCACCAGTTCCCGGAG
>JBAWZA010000021.1:0-46556 GCA_037143335.1 bacterium
ACCCACACCGACCATCTCAAGCTTGCGTTGAAAACCTTCCGATACTCCGACTACCATATTATTCGTGAGCGCACGAGTAAGTCCGTGCAATGCACGAGTCTTTGGTGCATCGTTAGGACGAGCAAAGGTGATCTCGCCATTTTCGATCTGCGCTGTAATTCCCTCCGGAAGTACTGTCTGCAAAGAACCTTTAGGTCCTTTGACAGAGATTGTCCCGTCTTTTTGTTCGACTGTCACTCCTTTAGGAAGTGTGATCAGTTTTTTTCCAATTCTTGACATAACTTTTTCTAAAGAATCTCTTTACCAAATGTGACAAAGCACTTCGCCACCAACATGAAGCTGTCTTGCCTGTTTATCAGTCATCACTCCTTGAGGAGTAGAGATAATAGCTATTCCGAGGCCTGCAAGAACGCGAGGCGTTTCGCTGGCTTTGCTGTAGCGACGTAAACCTGGGGTTGAAATACGTTTCAATCCAATAATTGCAGGGTTGCCGTTGCTATATTTCAAAGTGATGCGCAGATCACCTTGCTTATCATTTGCTATTTTCTCGACGCTCTCGATGTAGCCCTGCTCGCGAAGAATTTCGCTAATAGCAAACTTAAGATTTGATGCCGGAACGACGACATATTTATGTCGCGCCTTGAGGGCGTTCCGTAACCGAGTAAGAAAATCTCCGATAGTATCCATGCTTATCTAATAAAACTTCTCTAACAATACTACTTGTTCGATGCCGGCGATTACCAGCTCGATTTACGAATTCCTGGAATCTTGCCATCAAGAGCAAGCTCGCGGAAACACAAACGACACAGGCCGAATTTGCGATAATATGCTCTGGCTCTGCCGCAGCGTGAGCAGCGGTTATATTTGCGCGTACTGAACTTCGGTTCGCGTTTCTGTTTGACTCGTAATGCTAATCGTGCCACTCGTTTTCTTTACAAGAATAAAAAAAAAATTACTGTGCTGCTACTTCGCCTTCACGTTTACGGAAAGGCATTCCAAATGCCTTCAACAGTTCGTAAGCTTCAGCATCCGTAGTTGCGCTCGTTACGAACGTGATGTCCATACCCGTAATACGCGATACTTTATCTACGTCGATTTCAGGAAAAATAATTTGCTCCTTGATACCTAATGTATAGTTACCACGTCCGTCAAAAGATTTATCTGGTACGCCGCGGAAATCACGGATACGAGGAATCGAAGTAGAAATAAGACGATCAAAAAATTCGTACATACGTGCACGACGCAACGTAACTCTGCAGCCAATAGCTTGCTTTTCGCGCAACTTAAAATTCGAGATAGACTTTGTCGATTTTGTAATCGAAACCTTCTGGCCAACAATAGCTTCGAGATCGCGAACAGCCGCCTCTAACAATTTCGGATCACTTGCTGCACCACCAACACCGATGTTTATCGCAATCTTCGTAATGCTTGGTACGCGGTTGACATTATCATAATTAAACCGCTTCATCATCGCAGGAATAACTTCTGTCTTAAATTTTCCATGCAAACGAGCGGGTACAACTGGAAGCGACTCAGTCGGCTCCTTATGTTCCTTACCTTTGCTTTCTCCTTTCGGAGCTTTTGCTTTATCTTTTGCCATTATAGTCTTTCTTCAAACATGATGACGATTTCCGACCGTCATCCCAATAAAATTATGCTAATGAATCTCCAGATTTTTTTGCGTAACGCTCATAATGAGCTTTACCATCTGATGATACGGTAACTTTCGTACCGATTCGGGTAGGTGTGCCAGACTTCGGATCAATGAGCATTACGTTCGATACCTGAATCGGAAACTCGCGCTCATCAATACCACCCTGCTGATTCTGCTGAGTCGGGCGTTCATGACGTTTCATCTTGTTGGCGCCTTCGACAAGAACGCGGTTCTTATCAGGAAATACTTTAAGTACTTTCCCGCGCACTCCACGAGACTTACCGGTAATGACTTCGACTGTATCGTTTTTCTTGATCTTCATAAATTCTGCTTAGATAACTTCCGGTGCAAGTGATACGATTTTCATGTACTGACGTTCGCGAAGTTCGCGAGCGACTGGTCCGAATATGCGAGTGCCGCGAGGCTCACCTTGAGCATTCAAGAGCACAACGGCATTTTCATCAAAACGGATAAAGCTACCGTCACGACGGCGCGACTCTTTCTTCGTCCGCACAATCACTGCTTTAGATACTTCGCCCTTCTTAACTTGACCGTTAGGAATTGCAGCCTTCACGCTGACAACGATCACATCACCAAGCCCAGCGTAACGGCGTTCATGTCCTCCGAGAATACGGATACAACGGACGCGCTTCGCTCCTGAGTTATCAGCTACTTGTAAATTTGATTCTTCCTGTATCATTGTCGTTTAGTCTTAAACTTCGTTTGTATTACTTCGCGCGCTCAAGAACTTCAACTACGCGCCAGCGTTTTGTCTTTGAAAGAGGGCGGGTCTCCATTATGCGGACAGTGTCGCCTACTTTTGCATCGTTGTTCTCATTATGAGCAACGAACTTTGTCGTCTTCTTAAAGTATTTTTTGTACAGTGGATGTGCAACCTTACGGACGTTTTCAACGACGACCGTCAATTGCATTTTATCACTTGTCACGGTTCCAATTCGCTCTTTGCGATTGCCGCGCTGCACTGTAGTTGATTGTACTTCGGTTTCTGCCATGGAAAGAATACTTTAAAATTTATTTAGCGGCTAAAGCACGTTCATGAAGAATGGTTTTCATTCTTGCATTATCACGGCGCAACGTTTTGATCTGTGCACTATTTTCCAAGTGACCAGTCACCTTCTGAAAATTCAATGCTGTTAAGCGTGCGTAATTTTCCGCTAACTGACGAGTTAACTCGCCGTCATCGCGACCACGCATTTGAGAAGTGTGTGTACTTTTCATTTCTGTCTGGTTTATTCTACGTAATCAGGTCTGGTTACCATCTTCGTCTTAAGAGGAAGTTTATGAGAACTGAGTCTCATAGCTTCTTCTGCAAGCGTTGAAGAAATACCACCAATTTCGAACATGATTGTTCCTGGCTTTACTGGTGCAACCCAATACTCGGGCACACCCTTACCAGATCCCATTCGAGTTTCTGCAGGCTTCTTGGTTATTGGTTTTGAAGGGAAAATTCTGATCCAGATTTTTCCGTCACGCTTCATCGTACGACTTAAGGTCACACGAACAGCTTCGATCTGTCGGGCTGTTATCCAACCACCTTCGAGCGTCTTCAAGCCAAAACTTCCGAATGCAACTTGTGCGCCACGAGTCGCTTTACCGCGAACTCTGCCCTTTTGCATCTTCCGATATTTTACCCTTTTTGGTAAAAGCATGTTCTTACTCTTTCAATAAAAAATTATTCTTCTCCGCCCTGATCACCACCACCTTCGCGACGAGGTCCGCGACCTCTTCCGCCGCGTCTTCTGCGACGTTCGCCACCAGCAGCAGAAACGATTGGGCGACGATCACGATCTTCAACACCATTTACAGCAATGTTTGCCGAAATCTGTAATGGAGATTCTCCGGTGATGTCACCATGACAAACCCAAACTTTAATTCCGATAGATCCGTAAATGGTCTGAGCACGTCCTTTTGCGAAATCAATATCGGCACGTAGAGTGTGTAACGGAATTCTTCCGTCTTTATACTGCTCTGTACGAGCAATTTCAGCTCCACCCAAACGTCCAGCGCACATAACACGAATACCTTCAGCGCCTGAACGCATCGCAGTTGAAACTGCCATCTTCATCGCACGGCGGAAAGCAATACGACCTTCAAGCTGTTGAGCAATCTGATCAGCGATGAGCTGAGCATCTGTCTCTGGGCGCTTTACTTCGTTGATAAGAATTTTTACTTCCTTACCTTTTGTAACGTTCTTTAATTCTTCCTCTAACTGAGCGATTTCTTTTCCGCTCTTACCAATCACGACTCCTGGGCGCGAAGTATGGATTGTCAACACAACGCGTTTGGTTGTGCGATCAATCGTGAGCTTCGAAATACCAGCGCGCTTCAATCGGCCTTTGATATAGGCACGAATTAGATTATCCTCTTCGAGCTTCTGCGCGAAGTTCTTATCATCATACCAGCGGGCATCCCATGGACGCGTCACGGCAAGTCTGAATCCAACCGGGTTAGTTTTTTGTCCCAAAGTACTTGAGTCCTTCGTTAAAAATTTTGTTTGTAGTTCTGTTACGCTGTTGCGGTGACACTATCTTTCGCAACTTTCTTCTTCCGAGTCTTCGGAGCGGCTGTTGCTGGGCTAGCTGCTGGCTTGGATTCTGAAGCTGACTTCTCAGCATTCTTCTTACCGCCGGGTAGCTTATCACTCACAAAAATCGTAAGATGGTTCGAGCGCTTTCTGACTCTGAACGCTCTGCCCATTGGAGCAGGCATAATGCGCTTGAGCATTGGGCCACCATCGGAATAACACTGGCTGATATAGAGCTCCTCAACATCAATACCCTTATTATCTTCTTTCAACTGAAAATTTGCAACTGCACTGCGTACTGTTTGCTCTGCCACGCCAGAAGCCTTATTCGTCATGAAGTGCAATATCGCGAGTGCTTCAGGCACTTTCTTACCGCGAATGAGATCAAGCACCAACCGCATTTTCACCGGTGAGCTTTGGATATTTTTCTTTTTTGCTACTGCTTGAGCCATTGTCGTTCTAAAATTTTAATCTTAGTTATTAGGCCTTCTCTGACTTCGGTCCAGAGTGTCCGCGGAATGTACGTGTCGGAGCAAACTCTCCGAGCTTGTGCCCCACCATATTCTCCGTTACATAGACAGGAATAAATTTATTCCCATTGTGCACAGTGAATGTGTGTCCGACAAACTCAGGAGGAATCGTGCAATCCCTTGCCCAAGTTTTTACTACTTTTTTCTGACGTGACTCATTCAAGACTTCAACTTTCTTGAGGAGCTTTTCGTCAATGTACGGTCCTTTTTTTAACGATCGCGACATAAATTTTACTTGGTGCGGCGCTTAATAATAAATTTTGTAGATGCGTTTTTGCCTTTACGAGTACGATAGCCTTTAGCAAGTGTACCCCATGGCGACTTCGGATGCTTACGTCCGCCGCCCGACTTTGATTTTCCTTCTCCACCACCCATCGGATGGTCAACAGGATTCATAGCCATACCTCGTGTCTGAGGACGAATTCCAAGCCAACGAGAACGTCCCGCTTTACCCCAACTGATATTGAAATGATCAGAGTTACCGATTGTACCGATAGTCGCAATACAATCAATAGGAATTTTGCGAGTCTCACCAGAAGGAAGTTTCAGCGTTGCGAAATCGCCCTCTTTAGCCATCACCTGGCAAGAATTACCTGCAGAGCGAGCTATTTGACCACCGCGTCCTGGACGCAACTCGACGTTATGAATGAATGTACCGAGTGGCACATTTCTCAATGGCATCGAATTTCCAACTGCAATTTCCGAATCAGCTCCGTTAGCAACTGCGGCTCCAACAATTAATCCTTCAGGCGCAAGAATGTATCTCTTCTCACCATCAGCATAATGGAGCAATGCAATGCGACAGTTACGATTTGGATCGTACTCAATCGTAGCAACCTTGGCTGGTACACCAGTCTTGTTACGCTTAAAATCAATAATGCGGTACATACGCTTATGTCCGCCTCCGCGATGGCGCGAAGTGATGCGTCCGGTATTACCGCGACCACCAGATTTCGAGAGTTTCGCCAACAGTGACTTCTCGGGCGTTGTCCTCGTAATCTCCTCAAACGTGGAGATCGAGTAGTAGCGCGTCGCTGCTGTTCTCGGTTTTAAATTTCTAATTGCCATATACTTCTAACGATGTTCGATTTATCGCCTCGATGGGGCATAATTGTAAACTTATAACTCGTTCTGCTGCTTTGCCTCAAACGGTGTGAACAGGTCAATCGTTTGACCTGTTACTAATGTAACAATAGCTTTCTTGCGTTTGCTCTTCGCTCCACGAATCACACCTTTTCTTGTAAACTGCGATCTCGTCTTAACGGGCATCCATATAGTTCTCACCTGATCAACCTTCACATCGAACTGCGCTTCAACAGCGGCGCCGATCTGAATTTTATTTGCTTCAGGAGCAACTTCAAAAGTGTAAATCCCTTTCTCGCCAAGCAGCGTAGCTTTTTCAGTGAGAATCGGTCTGCGTAAAATCGTTGACATTGCGGTTATTCTTTCTATTACATACTAAGAGCAATGTGCTCAACTTCCATAACTGGCTTGCCGCCCTTAAAACCTTGTTCAATCACCGGAATCGCAGACTGCTGAACGATCAACACTCTATTCTTCCAGATATCATACATCGAAGCATTATCTGCCTCAGCGATTGTGAGTGAAGGGATATTCCTTCCACTACGATAGATATTCTCATCTTTACTTGCAGTGATCAAAAGTGACTGCTTACCGTTAAGACTAAAAGAATTGAGCATATCCTGCATCTTTTTTGTCTTGATCTCTGCCAAAGAAAAATCTTCGATTACATAAAACGCATTTGATGCAATCTTCTGAGAAAGTGCGCTCTTACGAGCAAGCTGCTTCACTTTCTTTGGAAGAGTCATCGTGTACTTATGAGGCTTCGGTCCATGCATCGTACCTCCACCTGGATGGAGTGGGCTTTTAATATCACCTTGACGTGCGCGACCAGTTCCTTTTTGTCTAAAAAGCTTCCTTGTAGATCCAGCTACTTCGCTACGACCCTTCGTAGAATGCGTACCAGAGCGACGATTAGCAAGTGTTGCCTTAATCGCAAGCCACATAGCATGTTCGTGCGGTTCGATACCAAAAATTGTATCGTCAACAGAAATCGTCTTCCCTGTTTTTGATCCGCTTAAATTATAAACTGCTAAATCCATAGTAATTCTATACTTAGAGGTTTTGCCTTTGGTTATCCTTTAACAACTTTCACCAACTGATTCTTGGCACCGGCAATTGAGCCTTTCACAAGAATTAGATGCTGCTCGGGAATAATTCGAACAATCGTAAGATTACGTGTGGTAATCTGATCGCCACCCATACGTCCACCCATTCTCTGTCCTTTGAACACGCGAGACGGATAGCTCGAAGCTCCGATTGATCCAGGCGCACGTTCACGATCTGATTGACCGTGGGTCTGCTGACCAACACCACCAAAGTGATGGCGCTTCACAACACCCTGAAAACCACGACCTTTAGAAGTGGCAACGACATGAACTGTATCACCTTCATTGAATACATCCGAGGCTTTGATCTCAGCGCCGGCATCCAAAGAATTAAACTTCGACTCATCAAAAGAGCGAATCTCCTTCACATAACGAAGACCTGTCGTTCCAGCCTTCTCAAAGTGTCCTTGAGCTGGCGAATTGACGCGGTGCTCTGATTTTTCTACAAATCCAATTTGTAGAGCATCATAGCCGTCTTTCTCTTTTGTTTTTTTCTGAGTAACGTAGTTTGGACCAAGCTCAATGACGGTAACAGGAACATACTGTCCCTCCTCGTCAAAAACTCCTGTCATCCCTACTTTTTTTCCTAAAAGTGCGCTCATTATTTTTTCCCGACGCAAAATTGCAATGAATTGGCATAGGCTTTATCCGCCTATATTCTTTTGTTCTAACTTTCCCTGTTAGACCTTGATCTCGACTTCCACACCTGCTGGAAGCTCTAGCTTCATCAGCGAGTCAACCGTACGGCTATTTGAATTCAAGATATCAATCAAACGCTTATGTGCTCGCAACTCAAATTGCTCGCGGCTTTTCTTATCCACGTGCGGTGAGCGATTCACAGTAAAGATTGACTTCTTCGTTGGCAACGGTATCGGTCCAGAGACCACACACCCCGTGGGCTTTACCGTGCGAATGATTTTTTCAGCCGACTTATCAATCAAATTATGATCGTATGACTTGAGCTTTATTCGAATCTTCTGCATTTATGAGATACGCTTGACTAATTTTGAGAATGAACAAAAAGAAAAGGGCGAACGCAATTGCATCCGCCCGTCTGAAATGTTATTTGGTAATTTTATCAACTACGCCTGCTCCTACTGTACGTCCGCCTTCGCGAATAGCGAAACGAAGTCCTTCTTCCATAGCGATTGGGGTAATTAACTCAATAGCCATTTCGATGTTATCGCCAGGCATAACCATGTCAACACCTGTCGGCAAAGTTGCTACACCTGTTACGTCCGTTGTACGGAAGTAGAACTGTGGGCGATACCCGTTGAAGAACGGAGTATGACGGCCACCTTCTTCTTTCGAAAGAACGTACACCTTGGCACTGAAATTGGTATGCGGGGTAATAGAACCCGGCTTTGCAACAACCTGTCCGCGCTCAAGATCGGTCTTTTCAACACCTCTCAGAAGAATACCGACGTTATCGCCAGCCATACCTTCATCAAGCTCTTTACGGAACATTTCGATACCGGTCACGACCGTTTTCTTGTGCTGACCAAGTCCGATAACTTCAACTTCCTCGCCGACGCGAACTTTACCGCGCTCGATACGACCTGTTCCCACTGTTCCACGACCAGTGATCGAGAATACGTCTTCGATAGACATAAGGAAAGGCTTATCGATGTCACGAACTGGAGTTGGGATGTAAGTATCAACTGCATCCATAAGGTCATAGATACACTTCAAGCGAGGATCATCTGGAGTTGCAGTAGGATCCGAACCTGCGTTAAGCGCTTGCAGAGCAGAGCCACGGATGATAGGAATATCATCGCCTGGGAATTCGTACTTCGAAAGAAGCTCGCGAAGTTCAAGCTCAACAAGCTCCAAAAGCTCGGGGTCAGCGATATCGCACTTATTCAAGAAAACTACGATTTTTGGCACACCAACCTGACGAGCAAGCAAGATGTGTTCGCGCGTCTGAGGCATAGGTCCGTCAGTTGCTGCGCAAACAAGAATAGCTCCGTCCATCTGAGCAGCACCGGTGATCATGTTCTTCACATAATCAGCGTGGCCTGGGCAGTCAACGTGAGCGTAATGACGAGCAGCCGACTCATATTCAACGTGAGCCGTTGCAATCGTGATTCCACGAGCCTTCTCTTCTGGTGCGTTATCAATAGAATCGAATGAACGAACTTCTCCGCCGCCCATTTTCTTAGCCATAGCCATTGTAATTGCTGCGGTAAGCGTTGTTTTGCCATGATCAACGTGACCGATCGTACCAACGTTTACGTGTGGTTTGGAGCGATCAAATTTTGCTTTTGCCATTGTCGTCTAGAATATAGTTTAGAAAAACTGTTGCTCAGGGAAGGCAACTTCCCCGAATCGAAAAATAAAATTGTTTTGTCCTAATTGCTTCTCTTATCGCTTGCCGTGCGCTCGGTGTGAATCAGTTACCCGATTCTCGGACACATGTCGGAAAGAATCCGGCTGTTTGTCCGCACGCCATAATAGGCTGGCAGAGGCGAAGATGGTCTTTTAGACCACCGCTCCTTTTATAGAGCGGGGTAATAACTGTTTCGCGTACGAAAGAGTTTCCGGCACTGGGAAAAATACTAAGATTAATTACTCGCCTTCGACTTTAGTGAATCTGCAAAATTGAATAGACCTATACTAAAGTAAGGATAAGGGCGCTTAGATTTGATGTCATCATAGAAATGAAGATGCAAGAATCCGTTTACCCCTTCTATTTTCTGTTCAGAATGGAAAATAGCTGCCTGAGGAATTTCACCCCTTCCGACCATTGAATCGAATACTCTAAAATTCCAATAGTCGTACGAATACATTGATATCGTCAAAAGCAAGAAAACACAGAATGTAAGTTTTCGCAAAATAGTATTCATCTGCATTCGAAAGCCCACAACCGAGAGATTTAAGACGCAAAATAAAACCACCCGCTCGCCAGCAGGTTCTACACCGCCAAATTGAAGAGGTAAAAAAGATGCTATAAGAAATGTTGCTATGCCGAGTATGAGCTCCAGTGAAAATTTTCGTTTCATAAGCGCATAGGCGACGACTGTTATCTCTATCGTACCGATTAACCCAATAAAGACATAATCCGCTACCCTAAAAACAGGTAATATCTCCATGCACCATTTAAACACATTAAACGGCACTAATGGAGAAAACAGCACAATTGCTTTCCAATGTACTTGAAATAAGAAAGCTAGATACGAATCTGCTGTCGGAGATACAATCGGGGTAGTGCGAGTAAGCAGATACTGCACAAAGAGAATCAGCGAAGGCGATGACTGCAATCCTAATTTTAGTAGCTGCTTATATTTCTTTTCGTAAAGATAGAAACAGAAAAAATATAGTGCAAAAATTGAGAACACAACAAAATGACAGAGATATAATAACAGGAATGCAGAGCACATCACCCAGAAATTCTCTTCATATCCCTTTTTTCGTATGAACGAAATCAGGAGCAGCACTACTCCGATGCCAGTCAGAAAATTTAGATATGCCATAAGATAATGAAGATTCTAAGTCAAGTAGAAAGCCAAGACCGAACCTGTGGCAGTTTTTCTTCCGACATGAAAAGAAAAATAGTTATAAACTCCGAAATATATCGATGTTGCTAAAAGAAATAAATAGATTCTCCCTGCGATAAATGGGTCAACGATCAAATCCATCACTCCTATGACGATGGAGCTGATAGCATTAGGTGGAATGTAGTGGTGAAGTTGGTAGAATCCTCCGAAGTTGTTGGCATGAAAAAAATATTCATTAAATACAAACCCTTGGTGCAATAACGCTGGGTAATCCTGCAAAGGAATAAATTGAAAGCCGAATAACAATACTCCAAAAAGGGACAAGAAAACTCCATGCAGAATGTTGATTTTCATCTCGATGTATCGCTGTTAATTTCAGAGAGTGCGAAATAACTATCGGGTTTGTTGAACAACTCGGAGCAAAGTTAACACATTCATTGTTAAACAGCCTCTATTCAAAATAAATTACATGCTCGACATAAAACTGATACGCGAAAACCCCGAACTGGTGCGCTCGACGATTTCGGCAAAAAAAACTGATGACATACTCGACGAAGTCCTTGCTCTTGACTCAGACAGAAGGCTGATTATTTCGCGCGTCGAAGTTCTAAAAAATAAACGCAATACAGTAAGCGAGGAAATTGCCCGCATCAAACGAAGCGGCGGAAATGCTGATGATGTCATTGTTGAGATGAAGGTAACAAGTGATGAAATTACGGAGCAAGATAGTACACTTCGAAACATTGAAGAGCGTCTCAATCATTTACTTGACACCATACCGAATATCACTCATTCGAGTGTACCACACGGTGAGAGTGCGACTGATAATGTCGAAGTTAAACGTTGGTCTCCGAAGCCAGCGGAAGATGTATTCGTGAAGAAGGCAGGTTTAGATCATCTTCAGGTTGCTGAAAGATTCGGCTTATTCGATTTCAAGCGTGGCGCAAAAGTTGCAGCCGCCGGATTCCCACTCTACATCGGTCGCGGTGCAGCATTGGAGAGAGCATTTATAAATTTTATGCTCGATGAACACACAAGACTTAACGGCTACACGGAAGTCATCCCGCCATTTTTTGTAAACGAAGAGTCTCTTCGCGGTACAGGTAACCTTCCCAAATTTCGGGATCAACTTTATTACATGCCAGAGGATGGATTATTCGCAATCCCTACAGCCGAAGTACCGATAACGAATATGTATCGTGACGAAGTTCTAAAATCAGAGGATCTACCGATCAAACATTGTGGATATACAGCATGTTTCAGACGCGAGGCGGGTTCGTATGGCAAGGATACTCGTGGCTTCTTGCGTGTACATGAATTCAACAAAGTCGAGATCGTCAAATTTGTCCTCCCCGAAACTTCTTATGATGAACACGAATCGCTGACACGTAACGCAGAATCTATTCTTGAAAAACTTGAAATTCCCTACCGTAGATTACTCCTCTGCGATGGTGACACAGGATTTTCAAATGCAAAGACTTATGATCTTGAAGTATGGGCACCGATTGAGGGGACATGGCTTGAAGCATCGAGTTGCTCGAATTACGAAGCGTTTCAAGCGCGACGTGCGAATATCAAATTCAAACGCGACCCCAAATCAAAGCCTGAACTAATTCATACCCTAAATGGAAGTGGGCTTGCTACTTCACGATTGATGGTTGCATTCTTGGAGAATCATCAATTGCCAAATGGCTCAATCCGTATTCCGGAAGTATTGCATAAATACCTTACGTTCACAATAATCGAATAACGTGAACGACACAACATTTCATTATCGTGATCGGGAAGACGATGGCGCATCGCTTTATTGCGAGGATCTAGAGCTTTCGAAGATTGCTTCGGAGCACGGCACGCCGGTCTATGTGTATTCAAAATCTCAACTCGCAGAGAACTACCAATCAATTGCATCTGCAATATCAAGTAGTGGTAAAAATAATTGGGTCTCGTATGCTATCAAGGCCAACTCGAATCCGACACTCCTAAAGATTCTCGCTGAGTTAGGTGCAGGTGCTTCAGTGGTGAGCGGCGGTGAGTTAGTCGCTGCACTTCGTGCTGGTTTTTCACCAAATCGCATTTCGTTTGATGGTCCAGGGAAGACTGATGAAGAAATTATTCTTGCACTCAAGTCTGATATTTTTGCTATAGATATCGAAAGTATTCAGGAGCTTTCTGTTGTTAATCAACTTGCCGAATCGTTAGGCGTGATAGCTCGGATTTGCATTCGTGTCAATCCCCACGTTGATGCAAAAACGCACCCATATATTTCAACAGGGTTATCCCACAACAAATTTGGCATTTCACTTGATGATGCCTTCCTTGCCTATCGCATGGCAAGTAAAATGTCAAATGTTCAGATCCTAGGATTACACTCTCATATCGGTTCGCAAATCACAGAGCTTGGACCATATAGAGAAGCGGCAGAATCCCTTGTCGAATTCGTTAACGCACTGCGCCTAGATGAAGGCATTAATATGAGCCACATAAACATAGGTGGCGGTCAGGGCGTGGGTTATCATAATGTGATTAGTCATTCTCCAATACCACAATCTGAAACAGATATAGCTATCCCCTCCTTCCAAGAATTTGCAGCAGCGATATTGCCGATTCTTTACAGGACAGGATGTAGCGTTAACATCGAGCCGGGAAGAGCTATCGTTGCAAATACTTGTGCCTTACTTACGAAAGTGCTTTATACAAAATCGAATGGCGATAAGAATTTTATCATCGTTGATGCAGGAATGAATGACTTAATTCGTCCGAGCTTGTATCAGGCATATCATCAGATTGTACCGTTAAAGCCACAGAAGAATGAATCTATTGTGAGCGCAGACATCGTTGGACCTATTTGCGAAACGGGAGATTTCCTTGCACAATCTCGGAGAATTAATGCTGTCGAACGCGGTGAGTATCTGGCGGTGATGTGCGCTGGCGCGTACGGATTTGTGTTGTCCTCCAACTATAATTTACGCACCCGAGGTGCAGAGATTTTAGTGGACGGTAGTTCGTTCACAGTAATAAGGGAACGACAAAAGATCGAAGACATTATTTATTAGGAACAATGCAAATAGGAGAACTGAGGTTAGGTGTAGTCGGCGCGACAGGCGCAGTTGGAGCAGAAATGTTTCGTGTGCTTGAGGAGCGTAATTTTCCTTACACATCACTGTGTGCGCTTGCAAGTCATCGCTCCGTAGGGAAAATTGTTACGTGCAAGGGAAAAGAACTTGTCGTTGAAGCAGTGACTCCTGAACTATTTTCCGAATTAGACATTGCTCTCTTTAGTGCTGGTAGTGAAATAACCAAGCAGTACCGACAAGCTGCCAAAAACGCTGGATGTATTATCATTGATAACTCCAGTGCGTTCCGAATGGAAACCAATGTACCGCTCGTGATCCCAGAAATAAATGGCGCGGACATCCGAGATCATCAAGGATTGATTGCCGTACCGAATTGCTCTGCGATTGTAATGTTGATGGCGGTATATCCCATCTCACTCGTGCAGCCCATAAGACGAATTATTGTCTCAACTTACCAAGCTGTGAGCGGTGCTGGTGCGAAAGCGCTTGAAGAACTTGAGTCGCAAACAAAGAATTTGGTACTTGGCAACCCGTTTACCCCACAAGTACTTCCCCACCAAATCGCTTATAATCTCTTTAGCCATAACACAGCCATCAACGAATTTGGATATAACGGTGAAGAGTGGAAGCTCATCCAGGAATCAAAGAAAATTCTTCACAGCCATGAACTTTCGATCACTGCAACTTGTGTTCGAGTACCCGTCCAGCGTGCCCACTCCGAGAGTATTAATATCGAGTTTAAGAATAGCCGTCCGACAATCGAACAAATTCATACGGCATTGGCAAATTTCCCTGGGGTAAAAATCGTGGATGACCGAGTGAATAATATCTTCCCAATGCCGCTCGACGCATCAGGCAAAGACGATATCCTTGTAGGAAGGATTCGGAACGATGTGAGCAATCCGCTTGCAATTGATCTCTTCGTATCAGGCGACCAACTTCGCAAAGGAGCGGCACTCGATGCTGTCCAAATAGCAGAGTATCTTCTCGCAAATGGACTCATACACTAATTCTCTCGAAATCACCATCAAATTATAGGGCGTGTAGAATGTTTGGTGCTGAGTGTTTGTTTTCGGAACAATGATTGAGATTGCCCACACGATTCAGCTAATTCTACCAGTTTTCTACGGACTTCTGCTGGGTGGTTGCCTTGCTAATTTTCTTAGACCAGACTTTGGGAAAAAATGGTTACTTCCTTATATTGGTCTGATCTTGTTGTTCCACGCGACATATATAGGAATCTACACACGCGAATCCGGGCATTGTCTCATGACGACGAGTCACGAGCTATTTTCGTTAATTGCATTCACGATACTCACAACATATACGATAGTCGAACTAAGACCTCGAGAATTTTCAGCCGGTACTGCTACCATGGTTGCACTTGTTTCTTTCTCCTTCCAATTAGTCTCGTCGTTATCTTCGGATATCTCCAACAATCACTCGAACCCACTTTTCTCGGATCCAATTTTTAATATCCACGTAACTACAGCTGTCTTCGGTTATGCTGCGCTGACGCTTGCAACGGTTTATGGCTCCCTATATTTGCTTCTCTATCGTTCGATGAGTAATAACTCGTTTGGCACAGTTTATCGAGGCTTGCCGAGTCTTCAACGGTTAGAGCGGTTCGGAGTTCGCTCCTCTGCAGTTGGTTTTATTTTTCTGACGTTGTCAATAATTTTTGGGGCGTTGTTAGTTGGCCAAACATTACCGCTCTCGCAAGGCGCGGCATACTTGTTTGATCCCAAGACTATTGCCACGGTACTGACATGGTTGGTTTTCGGAACGACTATTCTCTTGCGACGTTTTGCAAAGATAGAAGGTCGAAAGCTAGTGATTTACTGGATGACAGGATTTGCGTTGATCGTAATATCCATGACGATAATTAATGCTGTAGGAACGGAGTACCATAGTTTTCTTTAATGCCGGCGAAATTAATATCCATAGGACTTTCTCATCATGCTGTTCCCGTTGAGTTACGGGAAAAGGTTACTTTTTCCCAGAACGAGATTGGGAAAATACTGCTACGCATGAAAGATGTTTTCGCAGACGAGGCGTTGCTCATTTCGACGTGCAATAGAACAGAGCTGTACCTCCGTCCCCTTAATGAAGAATTATCATCTGATTACCTAATAGATTTTCTCTTAGAAGCAAAAGCGTTGCCGGCGGATGAACGCGCTCTTCTGAAACGTGAGTTTGTCAAGCGATCATACTGCGATGCGATAATTCATCTCTTCGAAGTTATCTCCGGGATTGATTCTCAGATTTTAGGCGATCAACAAATTTTTGGACAAATAAAAGATGCCTTCCGCATCGCCGAAGAGGTCGGCGCGACTGGTACGTTCATGACAAAGCTTGCACATGCGGGATTTCATGTTGCCAAACGTGTCCGCTCAGAGACTGATCTTGTTGTTGGTGCAGGCACAGTGAGTTATGCGGCAGTAGAATTCGCGCGAAAAGTATTTGACGGCTTTAGTGACAGAGTCGCGCTTATCATAGGCGCCGGAGAAACTGCCGAGTTATCGGCAGGCTACCTTGCAGATAAAGGTATCGGTAAATTATTTATTGCAAATCGAACTCCCACGACCGCCGAAGCTCTTGTCAAAGAACTTGCCACGAAAATAACACTTCCGAAGATTGAAATTATTTCGTTGATGGAGATCGACCGCATATTGCACACCGTTGATATTGTCATAAGCTCAACAGGTAGCGATGATATTATTCTTCATGTTGATACCGTTGAGTCAGCTCTCAGATTAAGAAAGACATCGCTACCGATGGTGCTCATAGATATTGCCGTACCGAGAGATATCGATCCGGCAATTGGAAAATTACCGCAAGTATTCTTGAAAGACATTGATGACCTTGCGGATATCGTGGACCAAAACTCGAAGAAGCGAAAGGACGAGATCCCTAAAATAAACTCTATTATCAACCAAGAGTTTGAATCATTCCTTGATCTTTTTACGAAGTTAGAAGTAGGACCTACCATCGCTTCGTTGCGCGAGAAGTTTGAGAGAATTCGCTTAGAGGAATTAGAATCACACCGCTCCAAATTATCGAATGACGATTACGAGCGATTCGATCAAATGACACGCAAGGTCATAAACAGGCTGCTTCATACTCCGACTGTGATGCTCAAAGCTCCGCGTACAACGAAAGATGATTTGCAAGCGCGTATCGAACTCGTACGAATGCTCTTTGCTTTAGATTCAGAAGAAACTGAAAGGAATCATGGAGCATAATAAGAAAACAATAACTATTGGTTCTCGCGGAAGTGATTTGGCGTTATGGCAGGCGAGGTTCATTAAATCTCGGTTGGAAGAATTACAGCCAAAACTCCTGTTTATCATTGAGATCATTAAAACTACGGGTGATAAAATTATTGATTCTCCTCTATCGGTGATAGGTGGTAAGGGTGCTTTTACTCAAGAATTAGAAACTGCATTGCTTGCAGGTGAAATTGATCTTGCAGTCCATAGCCTCAAAGATTTACCTACTGAAGTACCCGAAGGGCTTGCGATTGCCTGTATTCCCGAACGTGCGCAAGTCGAGGATGCTTTTCTTTCAAAAGATAAATCAGCAAAGCTTTTTGAGTTGCCCCACGGTGCAATCATCGCAACGGGAAGCTTGCGAAGAAAGGCACATGTACTAGCAATCAGACCGGACTACAAGATCGTTGACATCAGAGGTAATGTGCCAACTCGCATTAAGAAGTTGAATGAAAGTAATTGGGACGGCATGATTCTTGCTTCTGCCGGACTTTACCGTCTTCGCCTGGAAAACGAAATTGCTCATATAATCAGAACAGAAGATATGTTATCAGCCCCTGGGCAAGGTGCATTAGCAATTGAGATTAGAGCAGAGGATAAGTTCATCTCTGATATTCTCACTCCTCTCGAGCACAAACCAACAAAACTTTCTGTAGAGACTGAACGACACATATTGAAACTCCTCGGTGGTGGCTGTCAAATGCCTTTAGGCACGTATGTACGAAGTGTCGGTGACAAATACATGATCGAAGCTTCTATTGCTTCTCCGAGTGGTGAGGGGTTACTACGTACATCAACAAGCTCTTCGGAAGCGGATTTGATGTCGAACGCCTCAAGTGTAGCAGATTACTTACTCAATCATGGCGCGACAGAAATTATTGCTTCTCTAAATGAGTCAGAAAGGAGTCCTCAATAATTTCATGTCGAAAGTACTCTTAACAAGACCGCTTCAAAGAACAGGTGTAGACAATACATTCCGAAAAAGACTCGAAGCAGAAGGTGTAAAAGTTGTCGAGATACCAATGATTGACATTCGCTTCCCAAAAGAAACGAGTCTATTAGATCAATCATTAATGAAGCTTGCCGCTGGACAGATTGATTATTGCGTCCTCGCAAGTCCTACTGCAATTGAATTATTTCATGAACGAGTAACGCAACTCGGTATCGCTGGATTAGTGAAACGACATATTGGATTCGCAACCGTCGGCGAAAAGTCCGTTCGGAAGCTTGAGGAACTTGGCTATCGAGTAGCTATTCCACTCCCACATCAAAATGCAGGTGCTGCTGCGCTTCTCATAAGTTTACGCACATTTGATGTACGTGGAAAAAATGTTTTGCTATTGCAATCACAAATCGGATTAGTTGTGCTCTACCGTGCATTCGAAATGTGCGGAGCTGTTCTTGAAAGGCACACGCTTTATGAAACGACGGGACCGACACTTGCTGACTCTGCAAGGCTGCTACAATTATTCGAAGTAGATGAACAGGAACAGCTTGATGTTATAACGTTCTTCTCACCATCAGCGGTAGAATATTTTGTGAAGACTCTCGCAGAAATGGGTTCATCGCACCTTTCATCACTACCAGTATTAGCAGCGATCGGCGAGACAACTGCAAAAGAGATAGAATTATTGCTTTATCGGAAGCCGGAAATTGTTGCTCGCAAAGCGAATCAAGAATCACTGGCAGAGGATATACTTGAATTTTTGAATGTACAAATATGAAACAGAACTTACAAAATGATCTTCTCCTCCGTGCAGCTCGTAGGGAGCCGACTGAGCGTGCACCGGTATGGTTCATGCGTCAAGCTGGGAGATACTTACCGGAATATCGCGCTCTGCGTTCGAAACATGATTTCTTAACGATGGTGAAGACTCCCGAACTCGCTTCGGAAGTGACAGTGCAACCAGTTGATCTTGTCGGAGTTGATGCCGCTATTATTTTCTCAGATATATTAGTCATTCCGGAAGCTATGGGAATGCACCTTGTTGTCGAAGAAGGGAAAGGTGGGCCAAGATTTACCAATCCAATAAGACTATTTACTCAAATCCGTGATCTCAAATCAGTTGACCCATCAACAGATTTGAAATATGTAGCCGATGCAATAAAACTTACCCAAGAGAAGTTGCGTGGAAGAGTACCACTCATTGGATTTAGTGGCGCACCATGGACCCTCTTCTGCTATATGATTGAAGGTTCAGGATCAAAGGACTTTCGACATGCAAAAGAAATGGTCTTCACGCGGCCTGATGAAGCTCATAAGTTGTTGCAGAAAGTTGCATCCGCTGTCGCTGACTATCTTGTCATGCAAATCGAAGCAGGTGCGGATGTCGTACAAATTTTCGATACATGGGCAGGAATTCTTACGCCGGATGATTTTAGCACATTCTCATTACAATATATTGGTGACATCGTTCGAGATGTAAAGCGACGAACGAACAATCGCGCACCAGTCATCGTATTTTGTAAAGGTGCAAATCAATCTTTACTTGAAATAGTGACAACGGGATGTGATGTTATCGGCTTAGACTGGACAATTGATATTGCTGAAGTGAAAGGACTGGTTGGCAATCAAGTAGCGCTCCAAGGAAATCTTGATCCGACGTTACTCTACGCATCTGATTTTGTTATTGAAGATCGCATAAATGAAATCGCGGAGAAAATGGGAGATTGCACTGGTCATATTTTTAATTTGGGGCATGGCATAACTCCTGATGTTGACCCAGACCGAGCACGTGCGTTCGTTCGGTTTGCAAAAGATGCGTACCATAAGAAATAAGTCAGACAATGCAACTAAAAGATCAAGCGTCGCTTTTTTTTCGTCAGCTTCAAGATACCATCACAGCAAGCTTGCAGGTCGCCAACGGGGGCGCAAGCTTTCATGAAGACAGTTGGGATAGACCTGGCGGCGGAGGTGGACGTACGCGCATTTTGACGGATGGCAATATTTTTGAGAAGGCTGGAGTAAATTTTTCTGAAGTACATGGCGATGCACCTGAATCATTAGTATCAGCTGGTTTAGCACATGTTACTTTTTTTGCAACTGGCACATCACTTGTCTTGCACCCTCGTTCGCCGATGGTACCAACTATTCATGCGAATTTCCGCTATTTCGAACTCTCAACTGGCGATGCATGGTTTGGCGG
Source organism: bacterium (assembly GCA_037143335.1). GTDB lineage: Bacteria > Bacteroidota > Ignavibacteria > Palsa-1295 > Palsa-1295 > PALSA-1296. The sequence goes on from JBAWZA010000021.1 coordinate 19,908, forward strand.
AGGAATAGATCTGACACCTTATTATCTGGTAGATGATGACTGCAAACACTTTCACCAAACAATTCGCGCTGCATGTGATATACATGATACCAGCTATTACCCGCGCTTTAAGAAATGGTGTGATGAATATTTTTTTCTCAAGCATCGAAACGAAACACGTGGAATCGGCGGAGTTTTCTTTGATCACTTACGCGGAACAAGTGCCGAGTTAGAAAATATTTTTGCTTTTGTTAAGGATGTCGCTAACTCATTCTTACCAGCATACTTGCCGATAGTCGAAAGACATCAGAACGAAACATATTCTGAAGCTCAACGTCAGTGGCAACTCCTACGACACGGTAGATATGTTGAATTTAATTTGGTGTACGATAAGGGCACGCTCTTTGGTCTTCAGACTAATGGGCGAATTGAAAGCATATTGATGAGCCTCCCCTCCTTCGCGCGCTGGGACTATGATTATCATCCGCCAATCGGTTCAGAGGAGGAAAAACTGATACGCGTACTACAACAACCAAGAGAGTGGGTCTAATATGCGATTTGATCTATTGACACTTTCGCTTTTGCCACCGATATTTATTTCGATGTTTCTCACCGTTTTGTCCAATCGAAACCTGAGTAAATATCCACTCATCGCGCAATCTCGGAAATCATTGCTCATTTTCTTGTCAATGCGATTATTTTATTGGATAGGATTTGGGATATTATCCGTTGCATTTATTATCGCTGTGTATCAATACGGTGTCGGAGGTCAACAGGCGCGAGAGCTTATCGCAAAAGGCGTGCATACTTCAGATGGCACAGCTAACTACATTATGTCTGATCTGAGCAATGTGCTCTTACCCATAATTTTTGCTTCACTTTTTATCGCAGTGATAGCCCTCGGTATCATCGGCAGAAAAGTTGTTACGATGCTGCCAGAGGAAGTCACACCGGGAGAAGAATTTTCACGATTTAGATTCACATTCGTGATCTTGGCTATGTCGCTTATTTTTCCACCGCTCATTTTCGGAAGTTTGTTATTACTATGAAAAACAAGAAAGCAATTGTGCTGTTACAATTTGGTGGTCCCGACTCGCTCGATGCAGTGAAGCCGTTTCTCTTCAATCTATTTAAAGATCCAGACATTGTTCAATTCCCTGGAGGAATGTTAACTCAACGACTCTTCGCATTTGCTATCTCAACGCTTCGATTTAAAAAGCTTCAACAGAAATATTCCGAAATCGGAGGAAGATCACCGATTACCGAAACGACATTCAAGCAAAGAGATGCTTTGCAACAAGCAATGGATTTGCACTACGGAAAGGACGAAGTCCTTGTAACTGTTGCAATGAGGTACTGGAAACCAGAAACTAGTGTTACGATTAACGAACTCATTAAAAAAGGAATTACCGATATTCTTCTCCTCCCACTTTACGCGCAATACTCGGTCACCAACGCCGGCTCGGCATTCAACGAATGGGATCGGCAGGTTGCAAAATTGAATGCAACATTTAACGATCGTCGAGTGAAGCACTACCATAAGAATCCGACCTATATCCAATCTTTTCAAGAACGGATTCAGCAGGCATTAGAGAAATTCAATTCTAATGAAAACATCTATATCTTATTCTCCGCTCATGGCACGCCACTTGATATTGTAAAAAAGGGTGACCCCTACTCGGAGCAGATTCGCGAAACAATGGAGTTAGTGGTTGAACCATTCAGAGCACAGTATAAGTATGGATTATCATTCCAGAGTAAGGTTGGTCCCAAAAAATGGCTTGAACCTGACACCGAAGAAACGATTGAGCATCTCATTAAGGAAGGTAAGAAAAAACTTTTGATTGTGCCAATCTCATTTGTTAGTGATCACATCGAGACGTTGCACGAGTTAAACATTGAAGCGCGTGAAGAAGCTGAGGAAGCAGGTGTTGAAGAATTCATCGTATCGGAAGGCTTAAATATATCGCCAACATTTATCAGAGCGCTAACTGAAATATCAGTATCAGAGTTGGAACATTTGATTTAGAAAACAACCAATCCTACTTCAGAAGTAATAGTCGCCCGCGAACGACCGTTGATCCCGATTGTAAAGAATAGTGATACATACCACCAGGTAAGTCTCGTCCGTTAAAATGCATCGAGAAATACCCAGCTCTGTCAATAAATTGATCCTTTAATTGGATTTGCTTACCGAGTGCATCGTAGCACCTAAATACAACTAGTCCAGAAATCTGAATCAAGTAAGGAATATCCGATTGGTAATCCGTTGATGAGGTAACTGGATTTGGCCGCGCCTCGGAGCTGGTGAGAGGAGTAATATTATGCATCCAATCAATGAGAGTATTTGCGCCGCACTCCAGATTCAAAACGAAATCTGCATCCACGGAAGACGGTGTTAAAATACAATTTCTAAATCGTACATCATTGTCGTTGAGCGTGAGCAATGATAAAGTAACCGGGGTACTAATCTGATTTGCAAGAGCTGTTGAGTAGTAGAACGAAACGATAGGACTGTCCTTAAGAATCGGAATAGCTGTCGGAGCTGTCAATTGCACGTTTAATTGTGTCATATCCGAAGTGACAGAAACTGGGGTTGCGATGGTCTGGAAGGATGGATCTGTCTGCTTGATTTTGTTCACGTAATTCAATAGATCGCTATTTGTCGTGATTGAGAAATCAAGTGCCTTAATCGGTTCGCCGACCCAATCACGATTTGCAACGATAGCAAATACGGCAGTATCACCAGAGTGCAAAGTTGTGGAATTTATTTCAACAAGCTTAAAAGTAATATCATCAATTATCTTTGTAGAGGCAGTCAGCGGTATAGTAATTTGTTGCTGGTTATCTGCATCCGTGGTGATATCGAGAGAGCCGACTTCAACGCCTGATGTTGTCGGCAAAAATTCAATCCTAAGCTGTTTGGAGTCGCCCGTTTTGAGTTTGAATGGCAGAGGTATGGGATTGCGCCACATAAAATAATTACCACTGACTGTTACTTGGTTAACTGTAAGCTCCGGACATGCCATGTTACTAATGGTGATAACAGTATCACGATTGACACATAGTGCGCCAGATCCCATATCGACTGAAGCATGAGAAACAATCGCCGAACGAAGCCCACGATTCACGTTTGCGCGAATTAAGTAGTGATTCGTATCAACAGTTGTTTTGTTGCTGAGCCTATATGCTACGAGCAAGTCTCCGACATTTATCGAAGGTACACTTTCATCCAAGGTGATCGTAACTTTCACTACGTCACTTGGATGGGAGAGAACGACAGGCAACGAAGGCACCGTAGTAACATTAATTGCAGGAAGCCCTGCCGCTGATAGCAATGCCGCATTTACCGTGAGTGAATCACAGCCAAGATTAGAAATAGTAAATGAAAGTGAATCAGGCGTTGAGCAAGCAAGACGATCGGGGAAAGATAAATTTGGAGCATTGGGTGCTGTAATAAACTGCGAACTACCAGCAATCCCTTCGCCTGAAATCACAGAACTCCAAACACCGGAATCAGTATCTATGTGATAAGTAAATCTGATATACGCAGCGCTTGTTACATTTTTCAATGAACTGTAACGAAGTCGGTATTTCAGACTCTTTCCCGGAGGCAAGTAGTACGGGAGCTGTATGCTATTCGTCTCAGAAAATATTGTGGCGTTATCATTCGTAATACCGTCAATGATAAGCGTATCGCAATTTGAGTTAAGAAGAGTGAATGCCGTATCAACGGTGGTACAAATAGATTGTTTGCCTAAAGCAATGATCGTATCAACTTGGACATTCATTTTTCTAAAACTGAGAGTAGAAAAAAGTACGGATGTATCTTTGAGGAAACCTTGGTAAGAAAAATGCAAGGCAACTTTTGCTAATTCCGATCCTACAGTACTTGGCTTGAAGCGTACCAAGAATTTCTTGGTTTCATTTACGGCAAAACGCATCGGAAATTTAAAAGGCAGATTTGTCAAGGGGTCAATCAACTGCCATGCCTGATCAGAAGCCAAGTTTGCGCTATCGAGTTGTAATGAATCACAACTGAAATTCGTAAAACTTAGTACTGTATCTACCGAACGATCGCAGATATTCAATGGCAATATTTGCACTTCGTTAGCACTGAGGGCAACGACAGGTTTATTCGAGAACGACTCAGTGCTAATCGGTATGAGTGTATCAAATACAATCGTACCACCAGCCATTGTTGAATGAATTTTTACATAAGTAAGTGAATTCGGTTTAGCAACGCCAAGTTTTTTTGGTATCCACTGAACAGAAAGAAAATCTCGATTTGTTGGTCTGAGTATTTGTGGTAATTTTGGATACCGATCAAATGATAATGCCCCTGTGGAGACAGTCGGATCGGTTGAATCAATGAAAGAGATTGATTCGATGGTGAGTGGATTGCACGACATGTTGTAGTAATCAATCGGGATTGAAAGAAAATTACACATGTTCGCCGTGAGGTCGGCATGGTCAGGGGAAATGTTCGGATTATGTGGCGGTTCGTGAATTTGTCCGTCGCCCCCATCTGTAGTTTTATATACCGAACCATAAGCATCGAAGGCATAGACTACCCCGCCCAAGCAACCCGTAACACCGAAACGTGTGTCACGATAATTTGTCGGTCCTTTCACACCAACCCAAGTCTGACCGCCGTCTGTTGAACGATAAAGACCAGTGAACGCTTGCGAGAATGAATACTCAGCCTGCACGTAGATAACATTCCCGACACCAGCAATATGTCCAGTCGTTCTACTAGGAATTGCATTTGGATGCGTTATCCAACTGATGCCATAATCATTTGAGGTAAATACATTTTCTGTTTGATTATTATACCCAGCATACAACTCACCAGCTACGACAAAATTCGGCGTTCCTTTATTCGCATATACTCCCCACGCTTCTTCGGCGAAAGAGAAAGACTTATGCCAGGAAATACCACCGTCATTTGTCCACGAAGGTGGAGGATCGAATCCAGGTGGGTCAGCACGGAATACTGTACAGACACCGTGAAGATCATCAACGAAATTAATCCCGTTCACTCTATCATTTGTGACGGAAACAAACGTTGAACCACCGTTGACCGAAGTTGATAGTCGGTTACTACCAATTCTATCACCGAAAATAACAGCTGCTTTCGTTTGATAGACGGATGTCACCTGGCTTTGAATATTCATTTTCTCTGCCCACGTAACTCCCCCATCATTCGTAAACCACAGTCCGTGAGTCTTGTCATCTTGCTCGATGCCAGCCCATCCATTGAGCGAATCCTTCATGAATATATCTTCAACATATCCGAAATATCCGGGTGGGGTTATGCAATCAGTCCATGTAATGCCACCATCGTAGGTGCGTTCGATCTGTCCGTTCTCGCCACCGATGAGTACTCGTTGCTCATTGAAAATAAAACACGCATGAATCTCTCCGCGGAATTGTGCAATTTTCTTCCAGCCAGCAAATGAATCCGAACATAGGAAAAATAATAGAGACACGAACACTCCGCCGCTAACGCAGCGCGAAACCCATAGGGAGATGGGGTTAGTATTCTTGCAACTCATGGTGCGTACGCTTCTACCTCGATGTTTAGATGTATGTTCAGGTAAAATAGGAAGTCCGAAATCAGGCGAAATAAACCTCCCGACGAGCTATTAAAAACAGCAGAAATGGTGAATTGTTACAGGAAAAAGAGGATGGTTTGAACGGTAAGCCCCGCCCACCATTGAAATGGTGGGCTAGGATGTTGCCATCCGCCGCGCGGATTCAAATTCCTGGGTCGCTCCTGGCGACGGCAACAAATTAGCCCACAGTTTCAACCGTGAGCGGGATTAAATTCAAAATAAAAAAGGGCACGCGAAGCGTGCCCCTAGTTTCCATTCATTCCTGAAATTCCATGAATTCCAGTTCAGATTATTTCTTCTCCTCATCCACCACCGTATATTCGGCGTTCTCGACTTTGCCGTCGTGACCGTTCGGTGATGCGCCTTCTTGCTGTGTGCCTCCTGGAGGAGGTGCAGACGCATCTTGGTACATCTGGCTGGATGCTTCGCCGAAGACGCGGTTGAGGTTTTCGACTGCGGCTTTGATGGTTGAGGAATCCGTACCCTTCAAGGCATTTTCAAGATCAGTGATTGCTGAATTAATCTTGCCATGCGCTTCGGGTGGCATCTTGTCCTTCAACTCATCGAGTTGCTTCTTCGATTGGAAAAGAAGTTGATCTGCTTGGTTACGGGTATCCACTTCTTCCTTTCGCTTCATGTCATCAACTTTGTTAGCATCAGCGTCACTCTTCATTTTTGCGATTTCATCTTTCGAGAGTCCGCCTGATGAAGTGATACGAATCGATTGCTCCTTGCCGGTTGCTTTATCTTTGGCGCTGACATTCAGGAGACCATTGGCATCAATATCGAATGTGACTTCGATCTGCGGTGTGCCACGTGGTGCTGGCGGAATGCCATCAAGATGGAATCTGCCGAGTGACTTATTATCCATAGCCATCGGACGCTCGCCTTGCGTGATGTGAATTTCAACCGAAGGTTGGCTATCCGATGCAGTCGAAAATGTTTCAGACTTACGAGTTGGGATTGTTGTATTCGATTGAATCATCGCAGTTGCAACACCACCCATCGTTTCGATTCCGAGTGTAAGCGGAGTAACATCGAGCAACAACACATCTTTCACTTCGCCAGTAAGCACAGCTCCCTGAATTGCCGCACCGATTGCAACAACTTCGTCAGGATTCACACCCTTGTGAGGTTCTTTACCGAAAAGATTACGGACGATCTCCTGTACTTTCGGAATACGTGTTGAACCACCGACAAGAATGACCTCGTCAATATCGTTCGGAGTAACTTTCGCATTCGCAAGCGCGCGTTTACATGGCTCGACTGTGCGATCGAGAATATCTTTAACAAGCTGCTCGAACTTTGAGCGTGTCATTGTCAAGTTCAAATGCTTCGGGCCATCAGCTGTTGCAGTGATGAACGGAAGATTGATGTCTGTTTGCATCAGCGACGACAATTCCATCTTTGCTTTCTCAGATGCTTCTTTCAATCGTTGCAGAGCCATCGCATCTTTGCGAAGATCAACGCCATCAGTTTTGACGAATTCGTCGGCGAGGTAGTCCACTAAACGCGAATCAATGTTGTCACCTCCGAGATGTGTGTCGCCATCAGTTGACTTCACTTCAAATACACCATCACCTAATTCCAGAATGGAAATATCAAATGTGCCACCACCGAAATCATAAACAGCGATCTTCTCGTTCTTCCCTTTTTTATCTAGCCCGTATGCAAGCGCTGCAGCAGTTGGCTCATTGATAATTCTGCGAACGGTGAGACCTGCGATTTCGCCAGCATCTTTGGTTGCCTGACGTTGTGCATCATTGAAATATGCAGGGACAGTGATAACTGCTTCGCTCACTTTCGTACCGAGATAATCCTCGGCTGTCTGCTTCATCTTCTGTAAGATCATTGCAGAGATTTCTTGTGGTGAGTATTCTTTCCCGCTAATATCAACGCGGACAGCATTGCCATCTCCACCTTTGATAGAATACGGTACAAGCTTCTGTTCCTCATTCACTTCGTCAGTCTTGCGACCCATAAATCGTTTGATCGAGTAAATCGTATTACCCGGATTTGTCACTGCCTGACGTTTTGCTGCTTGTCCAACGAGACGCTCCCCTGTTTTTGTAAATGCAACGATGGATGGAGTTGTCCTTGCACCTTCGCTATTTGCGATCACAACTGGCTGAGTGCCTTCCATGACGGATACGCACGAGTTCGTTGTGCCTAAATCTATTCCAATAATTTTACTCATTTATTTTCTTTTATCTTTGATTTAAAATCTATTTTCTCACGTTAAAATGGGGGCAGATATTACTGCGCATCGTCAAACCTTCTGCGCGTACCTCTTGCGAACACTGCCGCAAGTACAAGGATAACCAGAGAGGCGATAATTACGTCAACGATTATTTTTACAAACATTCTCTTTTTTAAGATTGGTTAATGCGGTGCAAAAATACGTAAATTATTTCTAGGCATTGGGCGTTGCCAACCTACCGATTGGTCAATCAACAAGTTGCCAACGCCGTTATACCGTAGTTGTTAGTTCAAATTGACATTGATCGGAACAACCCGTTCCTGTGGTTTTGTAGGCTCGGATTTTGGAATTGTTATATCCAAAACTCCATTAGTGAATTGGGCATGCACCTCTGACTCAATCACATTCTCAGGAAGTGTGAACTGCCGCATGAATTGGCCATACCTACGTTCAATCCGAAGATAATTTTTATCTTCCGACTTCTCCTCCTGCTTCTTCTCACCTTTAAGGGTAAGAGTGCCGTCAGAAACAGTCAATTGAACATCTTCTTTTGTGAGACCCGGAAGCTCGGCATGAAGATAAATGTGTTTTGCATCCTGAGAGATGTCAACCCGTGGAACGTAGTTCGTCACTTGTCCATTGAATGTGCCTTTGGCAGCATCCTCAAAAAAGCTACGCATGTTACGTGGCATTGCGAATCCGATTTCATGTCTTGGTCTGGTAATAAGTCTTGTCATAAGTATTTTCCTTTCATAAATAAATCCTTTCGAGATGGACTATAAGAAAATTCCGTGCCAAACTTTTTATCAGCCATTTTGGGTATGAAACGAGTATTGATGTTATACTTGCAATGCTGAGTACAAATAATGAACGTAATCATGGCAGTATGCCTGCCACTAACAAAAAAGGCGTGCCAAGTTGGCACGCCTTTTCCTGATAACAAAAGTTAGTCGTTTACTTGGTTACGATGAACTGCTTCGAGAGCTTGGTTGCACCAGACTCGAACATGTAGATGTATGTTCCGCTGGTCAAGTGTGATGCGTCAAAGTTTACTAAGTGTTCACCACCGGATACTCTACCAGAGATCAATGTCTCAAGCGTGCGACCGGTTAGGTCTACAAGCGTGATGCGAACCTCTGACTCTGTTGGTGTTACAAAGGTGAATGAGGTCTTGCCCTGGGTTGGGTTCGGATAGCTCTGCTCAAGGCTGAAGCCATTTGAGGCTACTTCCTTAACTGCACTTACAATCGAATTACCCTTCAAGTCTACACTCACCGGTGCATTCTGACAAGGTCCACCATTAGGCCAAGCGATATTAGCTACAAAGCTCTTACCCTTCGTACCATAAGGTGGGTGGAATGCGATCGTAACAGTAGCTGATGCTCCTGGTGCAAGTGGGGCTGGTGGTACCATGCTCACAAATTTGAAAGCATCTTTATCAGATCCAGCAATCACACTGTCATTCGGTGACCATGGAGCTGTACCGCTATTGGTGATTTGGAACGTGATGTTCTTTGTCTCACCCTGACCTACATCACCAGCATCTGCGATAGATGGTGTTGCTGTCAATGTTGCGCATGTACCCTCGCCTGTTAGTGGGATAGTCATACCAGCTACATCAGGTGAGGTGACCTTCAACTGGGCATTCGTTGGACCCAAATCTGAAGCATTGAACTCTACACAGAATGTGGCTGTAGCGCCAGGTGCGATCGTACCTGATGTGCTATTAGCAAGTGTGTACTTCGAGGCATCTGTACCTACAAGAGTTGCTGAATACACTGCTGCTACCTCACCGCAGTTGGTGATCGTATCGCAAAGTGTTGCTTTCGTACCCTTGATGATCTTCCCTGATGCACCTGCAAAGAGTGCAATCGGTGCTGGTGAAGCGCATGACTTCAAGCCATAGACTCCGAGACCGATTGGAAGTGTGACTTTCCTGCCACCAGTTGTGCCAGCGAGTGTCAGTAAGCCATTGCGTAAACCAAGATCACCTGGTTTGCCACAAAGGTTAATGACCATTCTATCACGTGCCTTCAAGATGAATGGAGTGGCTGGTAAGCCGGTCTGAGTGAAGTCAGCACTATTGGTGCCGGTGAGGGTATAACTTGTTACCAAAATATCTGCATCACCATTGTTCTTGATTGTATCCATACGGCAGATTGATTTGCCAACGACTACTGAATCAAGGATTGGGAGACCACTGATCGCATTAGCAAATACGCCGAGTGGTAATCCTGAGCCACGAAGATCTATCTGGTAAGTGCTACCAGTATCTCGGCTCGGAATTTCAAATGTATTACGGATATTCGTCGAAATCAAGATTCTGCCTTGGCGATAACCCTGTTGCAGTGGGATAAAGCAAATGCCAATCGTCTTCTTCTGATCAGGGGCAATCGCTGTATCGGAGCCTACAAGCGGTGTGATGTGGAAATCACCATCATTGCTGGATAGGAAGTTTGCTTTGATACGCAACGTGTCTGTGCCAGGATTCCAGATCGTTAAGTTCTTACAAATCGTATCGCCTTCTGCTGTTGAGTCAAACAACATCGCGTTTGGCGGTGTGAGAACGATATGTGGAAGTGTGCCTGTACCCTGCAAATCTACCGTTACAGAGCTATTCAAGAACGCATTCGAAATAATCGTAAGTTTGGCTACGTGCTTACCCTCAATTGTTGGAATGTAAGCTACGCCAATCGAATCGTACGCGCCTTTGAGAAGTCCATTTGGTGGCATACGAACAACCGAATACTGGCCGGCATCAAAGCCTGTGAGATTAAACGCTGTGAAAACAAGTGGTGCATCGCCAGTTACATTAAAGTGAATCCACTGGATTAAGGTGTCACCTAAACGTGTGCGAGTCTTACGGAATAATACCGTGGAATCGTACGTGTAGTCTGAGACTACACCACTACCACTTAAGACCACTGATTGTGAGCCGCTATCGCTACCGTTTGAGTTGATACTCAGAAGTGCTGTACGTGGGCCGCCACGAGTTGGCTTAAACGTGACATTATACGTTGCACAGGTTCCTGGTGCTAATGATGAGCCGCCGATAGGTCCGGTTACTGTGAAATCTGGAGCGCCTTGCAACTGTGTGCCACTTAGGATTACAGGGGCAACACCATCTGCAGTACCGCAGGCGGTAACAACGAGTGTCGTTGAGCTACCTGCTGTCTGAATACCAAAATTAAGTGTCTTAGGTGATACACTCAACTGACGGTTAGGAGGGTTACCTAAAACCCATAACGTGTTGTCGGGGATAGAGGTCGCATTGATATCTACATTTGAATTTGCGGCGGAGTTGCTTCTACTCGGAGCAGCAGATCCACCTGCTGGCGTGAGACTTACAAAAACTCCCGCCCCGTTTCCAATTCCAATTGCTGCCGCCGTTGGGCTGGTAGATCCCGATCTTGCAGAGCATGATGGGTCAGTCGGTGTCATGTGAGCATAGTAAAATTCAACGTTGCCATTGACTTCATATAAGCGCGTCTGCCACGTTGACAAGGCTTCACCTTGATAACCGCTATTGCGTCTTTTCAGCGTTATGCTATTCCACATCACAGTTAGAATTCTGTTTGGAGCGGAACCTGTTGTTTGATATGAGATATAACCTTGTGGACAACCTCTCCACGAAGCACCGGTTGACATTCTTCCATTTACTTGCCAGAATGGTGCGATGTGAGGAATCGTTGTACCTGAAAGGTTATTGCTATTGGGGTTACTCGAACCACCGTTAAGACTTATCATGCCGTTTGAGTAAACAACAAAAGATGAATAAGTTGTAGGGGTTCCAGTGAACGCAAAGTTGAATCCAATTGGGTATGTACCAAATCCACAGGCTGTACAGTTATACCCGTATGTTATGATATTTCCTGCAGGTAACGCCGTGCCACTTGTGGATGCGGAAAGCAATACATACTTCGAAGCCTGCGCATCCGCATTCCGGGATGTGAAGCTAAAAAGTAGAGCAACCACAAACACCAAAGCAGCTAATTTCTGCTTCGTAATCGTGTAATAAGTTTTCATCGTTATCATGTAAAAAAAAGGAATAAAAAAATCGTTATATCCGAGACTACGCACTCCTATGTGTACAAATATACGCAAAAAAAAAGCCTCCTATCAATATTTTGATGTTTTGAGAATCATATAGGATTGTCGTTTTTGGGTTTTTCGGGATTATCCATCCATATGCTTTTCTAAGAATCTTCCAGCAATAAAAAAGGCGTGCCGCAGTGGCACGCCTTTCATGATAACTAAAGTTAGTCGTTTACTTGGTTACGATGAACTGCTTCGAGAGCTTGGTTGCACCAGACTCGAACATGTAGATGTATGTTCCGCTGGTCAAGTGTGATGCGTCAAAGTTTACTAAGTGTTCACCACCGGATACTCTACCAGAGATCAATGTCTCAAGCGTGCGACCGGTTAGGTCTACAAGCGTGATGCGAACCTCTGACTCTGTTGGTGTTACAAAGGTGAATGAGGTCTTGCCCTGGGTTGGGTTCGGATAGCTCTGCTCAAGGCTGAAGCCATTTGAGGCTACTTCCTTAACTGCACTTACAATCGAATTACCCTTCAAGTCTACACTCACCGGTGCATTCTGACAAGGTCCACCATTAGGCCAAGCGATATTAGCTACAAAGCTCTTACCCTTCGTACCATAAGGTGGGTGGAATGCGATCGTAACAGTAGCTGATGCTCCTGGTGCAAGTGGGGCTGGTGGTACCATGCTCACAAATTTGAAAGCATCTTTATCAGATCCAGCAATCACACTGTCATTCGGTGACCATGGAGCTGTACCGCTATTGGTGATTTGGAACGTGATGTTCTTTGTCTCACCCTGACCTACATCACCAGCATCTGCGATAGATGGTGTTGCTGTCAATGTTGCGCATGTACCCTCGCCTGTTAGTGGGATAGTCATACCAGCTACATCAGGTGAGGTGACCTTCAACTGGGCATTCGTTGGACCCAAATCTGAAGCATTGAACTCTACACAGAATGTGGCTGTAGCGCCAGGTGCGATCGTACCTGATGTGCTATTAGCAAGTGTGTACTTCGAGGCATCTGTACCTACAAGAGTTGCTGAATACACTGCTGCTACCTCACCGCAGTTGGTGATCGTATCGCAAAGTGTTGCTTTCGTACCCTTGATGATCTTCCCTGATGCACCTGCAAAGAGTGCAATCGGTGCTGGTGAAGCGCATGACTTCAAGCCATAGACTCCGAGACCGATTGGAAGTGTGACTTTCCTGCCACCAGTTGTGCCAGCGAGTGTCAGTAAGCCATTGCGTAAACCAAGATCACCTGGTTTGCCACAAAGGTTAATGACCATTCTATCACGTGCCTTCAAGATGAATGGAGTGGCTGGTAAGCCGGTCTGAGTGAAGTCAGCACTATTGGTGCCGGTGAGGGTATAACTTGTTACCAAAATATCTGCATCACCATTGTTCTTGATTGTATCCATACGGCAGATTGATTTGCCAACGACTACTGAATCAAGGATTGGGAGACCACTGATCGCATTAGCAAATACGCCGAGTGGTAATCCTGAGCCACGAAGATCTATCTGGTAAGTGCTACCAGTATCTCGGCTCGGAATTTCAAATGTATTACGGATATTCGTCGAAATCAAGATTCTGCCTTGGCGATAACCCTGTTGCAGTGGGATAAAGCAAATGCCAATCGTCTTCTTCTGATCAGGGGCAATCGCTGTATCGGAGCCTACAAGCGGTGTGATGTGGAAATCACCATCATTGCTGGATAGGAAGTTTGCTTTGATACGCAACGTGTCTGTGCCAGGATTCCAGATCGTTAAGTTCTTACAAATCGTATCGCCTTCTGCTGTTGAGTCAAACAACATCGCGTTTGGCGGTGTGAGAACGATATGTGGAAGTGTGCCTGTACCCTGCAAATCTACCGTTACAGAGCTATTCAAGAACGCATTCGAAATAATCGTAAGTTTGGCTACGTGCTTACCCTCAATTGTTGGAATGTAAGCTACGCCAATCGAATCGTACGCGCCTTTGAGAAGTCCATTTGGTGGCATACGAACAACCGAATACTGGCCGGCATCAAAGCCTGTGAGATTAAACGCTGTGAAAACAAGTGGTGCATCGCCAGTTACATTAAAGTGAATCCACTGGATTAAGGTGTCACCTAAACGTGTGCGAGTCTTACGGAATAATACCGTGGAATCGTACGTGTAGTCTGAGACTACACCACTACCACTTAAGACCACTGATTGTGAGCCGCTATCGCTACCGTTTGAGTTGATACTCAGAAGTGCTGTACGTGGGCCGCCACGAGTTGGCTTAAACGTGACATTATACGTTGCACAGGTTCCTGGTGCTAATGATGAGCCGCCGATAGGTCCGGTTACTGTGAAATCTGGAGCGCCTTGCAACTGTGTGCCACTTAGGATTACAGGGGCAACACCATCTGCAGTACCGCAGGCGGTAACAACGAGTGTCGTTGAGCTACCTGCTGTCTGAATACCAAAATTAAGTGTCTTAGGTGATACACTCAACTGACGGTTAGGAGGGTTACCTAAAACCCATAACGTGTTGTCGGGGATAGCCGTTGATTGAAGATTAATATTGCTGTTTACCGTAGAGTTACTAAGTGCTGGAGCAGCTGAGCCACCACTTGGGGTTAAGCTAACAAAATTTGCAACACCTATTCCGCCAATTCCAATGGAAGCTGCAGTTGGGTTATTACCTCCAGTACAGGTCAATTGAGAGATGTGCTTGTAGAATAATTCTACGTTACCTGAAGTCTCATAGAGGCGAATTTCGTATCCACCGCCAGCACCTTCGCCACGATAACCAGTGTTACGGCGAGCAAGTGGTGGATTCTCCCAATGCACGCACAACACACGATTTGGAGCAGAGCCTGTAGTTTGGTAGGAGATGTACTGCTGAGGACAGCCTCTCCATCCACCACCATTGAGGTAGGTTCCATTCACCTGCCAGAAAGCTCCGATGCAAGGCACTCCAGTACCGGAAAGGTTATTGTTGTTAGCTCCAGACGATGGTGAGCTGTTAAGGGAGATAAACCCGTTAGTCCACACAGCAAATGATGTGTAGAGAGTGGGATCACCTACAAATTGGAAATTGAATCCGATTGAGTAGAATCCGTATCCGCATGCAGTGCAACTGCCCTGATATCGGATAATGTTGCCTGAAGGCAGAGCCGAACCGGTTCCAAAAGAAAGCACCTTATACTTTGAAACCTGCGCATCAACACTTTGTGATGTGAAGCTAAAAAGTAGAGCAACCACAAACACCAAAGCAGAAATCCTCTGCTTCGTCATCTTGTAATAAGTTTTCATCGTTATCATGTAAAAAAGGAATAAAAAAATCGTTGTCCCCGAAAACATCAACCACTCCACGTACAAATATACGTAAAAAAAACGTTTATAGCCAATTTTTCGTCTTTTAAAAATTCAGCTCCGATAGCTACAGCAGAATGATTTCGTCTTAATCTAACCTCTCAAAGTCCGATTTCGACGAAAGCCTTCCTATAATGACACAAAATACTGAGTAAATGTAACTCAGATCACATAAAAAAAATTCGATACTTATCCACATAATTACTTATTCTGTTGATAACTGCCTAAATTCATCTTTTGGAAAAATCAGGAAGGCTTGGATAACTGAAGATTACGATCGCGGTAGAGCTTCCCCACCTCCGCTCCAACAGTGAAAACTAGGGCAACATAGTAAGCCCAGAACGCTACTGCTACCAGAAATGCGTACGTTCCATAAACTGCTCCAATACTCGAAATGCGATCAAGATAGAAAATAAAGAAAAATTTCATGACCTCAATCATGATTACGGTGAATATGGTTGAAACAATAGAAACTCGCCACGGAATTTTTTCATGCGGGAGAGAACGGTAGAGATACAGGTAGAGCACAATAGCCACAGCGAGAGGTATCAACGTCGTGACAGTAGAGTGGACAAAAGACGAAATGGCCTCAGGTAGGATGTCAACACTGAGTTTTTGTAAACCACTTAAGATCGGACCGAAGACAATCGTCATCAAAAGAAAAAAACATACCACGAAGATCATGCCAATGTCCTTGAGCTTGAGGACAGCCATGTTGTGGTGAGTCGGAATCTCAAATATGGCATTGACAGCAGAACGCAATGAAGAGAATAACGCACTCGCAAGCCAGAGTAATACTACAAGTGCGATTAGACCAGGGAGGTAGGATACATCCGTTACGTATGCAAATTGATTTTGCACCCAATCACGGACAGCCTGTCCGTACCCTTCTATCGGAAGACTTTTCTGAATATAATCCAAGACTACATGTTTAGCACTCTCGTTATTCTGGAGGATGAATGAAAAAATTTGAAAAATAATAAGTGAGAGAGGGATGATACACAGAAGAACATTAAATGCAATTCCTGAGGCGAAGATGAAGCAATGATCGGCATCAAGCCCATTCCACAATCCTTTTGCGTAGTACACTATTCCCAACCGCAACTTTCCGACCAACTCCATTTTCTTCTTGGTGATTTATTGAGGCATGTGAACATATTCATGAGGTGTGAAGAATCCCTCACTATTCTGACACCACGATCAATCCAAGATTCCGTCTCAATAAATGAGATAAATATTTTGACGTCACTGTTAAGATTTTGTAGATGATCACAACAATAGGAAATGTAGTTTCTGAAGCAGCTGCAATACTCAAGGGTGGGGACGTATGCGCCATTCCAACAGAAACAGTGTATGGACTCGCGGTTAATGCGTTAGATCCCACTGCGGTCGCAAAAATTTTTGAGGCGAAGAACAGACCATTCTTCGATCCGCTGATAGTTCATTTGCCAGACATCCAAAGAGTCCGTAAATATGTCTCTGATTTTCCAGCGTGGGCACTCAAGTTGAGTGAGGCGTTCATGCCTGGGGCTCTCACACTTGTTCTACCGAAGAAAAGCATCATCCCAGACATTGTTACATCTGGATTGAATACAGTTGCAGTTCGTATTCCAAACCATCCACTGACTCTCGAACTATTACACCAACTTGATTTTCCGCTCGCTGCTCCGAGTGCGAACCCATTCGGATATGTAAGCCCTACGTCAGCCCAGCATGTATTTGCACAACTCGGTGGGAAAATTCCTTACATTTTAGATGGTGGTAGGTGTAATATTGGAATAGAATCAACGATCATCGGCGAGATTGATGGAAAGCCTACTATACTTCGGCTCGGAGGAATTACTGTTGAAGAGATCAGAGAGGTAATACCAGATTTCATAATTGCATCGTCCACTGAACCCACCACAAATTATCCAGGCGGATTAGCTCATCACTACTCACCAAAAAATAAATTGGTATTCGGGAATATGAATTTTGTAGGTCAGGACTTATCCAAGGTCGGAGTAATTTCATTCCGGGATAAATATCCTCTTGTCTCTGAGGCTAATCAAATCGTACTCTCAGCTTCTGGCGATCTGCGCGAAGCGGCACAGAATATTTTTTCTGCAATGCGTTTACTTGACCGATCAGAAATCAAAGTTGTTTTTGCGGAGCGATTCCCTAATGAAGGCTTAGGTCGTGCAATCAATGATAGGCTCCGTCGAGCATCGAGTAGGTAAACTGAAGTTCATATAAATCTAACTCTATCTTTTCAGACGTTTTATTTTCTGGTCTGACGGGAGGGTGAATATATAAATTCTTGATGGAACACCAGTATTGCTAATTACCCCATCGGCATTTGTGGATGTAATCCCAAAATCATTATCGTTGCACACTGCAATAGTTGAGTCGTTAACAATAGTGATTCCCTCGGGCTTTTCAAGTTTTGGATCCCATCCATTTGCAAGAAGATCGAGGAATAATTTCTTTTGCACCGGTTTGATATGACTCGCCTCTAGTCCAGCGGCATCATCGAGCTGTTCTAATGTCTTGCCGCCAAAGTTATCGGATGTGATAGGTGTTGCTGCTGATTTGTCTATGATGTACACTTTTTTTGAATCCTCACCTTTACGAACAGCATGTTCGATAACAAGAAACTCGTTTTCATTGATTGTTGTCATATCACCGATCTTCCAATCTTTCTCTCTGATATTTTCTGTTTTTGGTTCGTGCAGGTAAACGTACGTTTTTGATTTACCGGTTTTTGGATCTATCTCTAAAAGTCTTTGCACACGTGAATTCTCTCCTGCTTCCGAATTTGGATTATTTGCGGAAGATTGCAATAATGCCATGATTTGACCACTAGGCGTAACTGCAATGCCCTCGAATCCGCGATTGGCTCTGCGCTTAGCGTATGCCGAATCAAAGAGAATTTCTTTCCCCGAAATTTGATACGGGGAGTATCGCTTCTTGAGCACGCCACTTTTCTTGTCAACACTCCAAACGCATGGACCGTACTCCTCGCAGATGATTAATTCATTATCCTTCCCCGCAACTATTCCTTCGCAGTCGATACCGAATTTATCTGTCATAGCGGGAGTCTTATTCGTGTCAATAAAAAAAATCTCTTTCTTCATTCCGGGTGCAGCTGGCAGAGGGAGTCCCGAGACCATTCCTCCTGACTCAGTCTTTAACGGTATGATCTTCTCTACACGGATTGAATCCGCTTCGAGTCGCAGATTGTAGATACAGGGATTAAATTTCGGTAATGGGAAGAATCCTGCTCCTTTGCCGCCATTGAGCTTATCAGCGTCAACATTGGGTCCACGATCAGAGATTGAAATAAAACCGTTGGTAGTACCCGATATCCTATCCAACCCTGATAGACCGCCGTAGTATATTGGCAAAGAACCCTTCGCACTGCTATTCGTTACACCCGCAAGCGGGGGGTGCTTAAGTTCAAAAACTTGGACGCGTATTTTATTCTGAGCAAATAATGAGTGCGTTGAAATGACGCTGAACAACGCTATTACAAAAATTTGTATTGTAATTTTTGAGTTAAAAGTATTTATCTTCATTCCGTTATCGTGCAAGGTAAAGAGTATGGTTTCCGAATCAGGAGTAAACAATTTCGTTGTTGCGCGAATCGCAGATTCTGTGTTAAGAAATTGTTAAATTATTGGACGAGGACGATTTAGGTGGTATTTTTGCAAATTGATTTTCATTTACGATTAACACAATTCATATCTCATGTCACAAAAGACTCCAATAACAGTTGCTCGCGGTGATGGTATCGGACCCGAAATCATGCAAGCGACTCTGGATATTATTCTCCAAGCTGGTGCTCAACTCGATATTGAAGAAATTCAGATCGGCGAACAACTCTACCTCAAAGGGATAAATACCGGTATTGAGCCAAGCGCATGGGATTCACTTCGCCGCACGAAGATATTTCTCAAAGCCCCAATCACCACTCCTCAAGGCGGAGGCTACAAGAGCTTGAATGTAACTGCTCGTAAGGTACTCGGACTCTATGCCAACGTCCGTCCGTGCGTAAGTTACCATCCGTACGTTGCCACGAAGCATCCGATTATGAACTTGGTAATCGTCCGCGAGAATGAGGAAGATCTCTATGCGGGAATCGAACACCGTCAGACAAATCAGGTATTTCAGGCTTTGAAACTCATCTCTCGTCCTGGCTCTGAGAAAATTGTCAGATATGCATTTGAGTACGCACGTACTAATGGCAGAAAGAAAGTAACGTGCTTCATGAAAGATAATATCATGAAGCTCACTGATGGACTTTTCCATAAAGTGTTTGATGAAATTGCGACTGAGTATCCAGGTATCGAAGCTGATCATTGGATTGTTGACATTGGCGCAGCAAAAATGGCTGACACGCCTGAGAATTTTGATGTGATCGTGATGCCGAATCTATACGGAGACATTCTCTCTGATGTCGCGGCACAGATCGCAGGTTCTGTTGGATTAGCTGGTTCAGCAAACATTGGTGAATCAGCCTCAATGTTCGAGGCAATTCACGGCTCGGCTCCACGTCGTGCGAATCAGAATCTTGCCAACCCATCGGGCTTGCTCTTAGGCTCTGTGATGATGCTTGTGCATATTGGTCAACCTGATGTTGCCGCGAAAGTCCATAATGCTTGGTTACGCACTCTCGAAGATGGTGTTCATACCTATGACATTTTCAAAGATGGTATCAGTAAAGAAAAAGTTGGCACAAAAGAATTTGCTGAAGCTGTGATGAAACGATTAGGGCAAACGCCACAAATCCTCAAGACCGCTGATTACAGCAAAGCGAACGAGCCGATGAAGCTCGGAGTCACTCCAAAGTCAAGCTACAAAGCGAAAAAGGAATTGCACGGAGCAGATATTTTCTTGGATTACTCTGGTGCTGACCCGATGAAGGTTGGCACTGACATCGAGAAAGTTACATCTGGCAATCTCAAGCTACAAATAGTTGAAAATAAAGGAGTAAAAGTTTATCCTAATGCACAGCCAGTTTCATCGTTTACAGATTTTTGGCGTTGTAGATTTATGACCTCAGACGGGCAACCTTGTGCATATTCCAACGTACACGAAGTAATCGGCAAAATCTCTGCCGCTGGCTATGACGTGGTGAAGATAGAGAATCTCTCAACATTCGACGGTGTCGAAGGCTTCTCGGGATTGCACGGATAATAAACTAAAAATCTATTAATAGAGACTGGCTCTACTAAGAGGAGCCAGTTTCGAATTACACAAGGAGAATTGCACCTCCTTACGTTGTCTAATACACAAAATAACATGAATGACATCCAAAAGTTTGAGGATCTTGCTGCGTGGCAATCGGGAATGGAATTAGTCCAAGAAATATATGGACTGACGGAAAAATTTCCTGTTGATGAAAAAAATGGCTTAACAAGTCAGATGAGAGTTACGGCTATCAAGATTCCTTCGAAAATTGCAGCATCGGTTGGGTGTAATAACCTGAAGATTACCTACTGGTACTTAGGTATTGTGCATGGCTTGTTGCATTCACTGGAAACATATCTCAAAACAGCAGTCCGACTTCACTATGCACCATTGCTCGAAGCCGCACCTGTAATGGAAAAGTGCAAATCATTGGAGCGCATGGTGAGTGATCTTTTTCACTCGTCGTGATAGCTCAAGCAATATATTACTGACCAGCGAGTTTGCGCAGTAATGTTTTCTCATCTTCGGAGAGCGTCTTGGTTCTTCTGACCATCACCGTTTTCGCAACCTCAAGTGCCTTCTCGATTCTATACGGCTCTATACCAGCATCACCGCACCATGAAAAGTTAGGAATCCACTTTGGCGGAAAGCCACTAGCAAAAATATTCGAGCTGACACCGACTGCTGTGCCTGTATTGAACCGAGTCCCGATTGCAGACTTCGAGTGATCGCCCATTAACAAGCCGACGAAGAGCGCGCGAGTATCAATCACTTCATTTTCGATTGTTACCCGAACATTCGAATAGTCATTTTTCAAATCGCTTGTATTTGTGCCAGCACCAATATTACACCACTCTCCGATATAACTATGTCCGACAAATCCATCATGCTGTTTATTCGAGTACCCTTGAAAGATGGAATTTTCGACTTCGCCACCGACTTTGCAAACGGGTCCGATGGTATTCCCAGCATGTATCTTCGCACCAGCTTTTATTACCGTTCCGGCTCTGATAATCGCAGGTCCCAAGATGATGGCATTCGGTTCGCAAACTACATCCTCCTCAATTAAAATCGGTCCACCCTTACCATTGAGGTAACACGTCCGTGCGAAGCGCGCAGATTCGTTAACGGATAAATTGTGTAATCCTGAAGTCTTTACACGAGGATTTTTATGAAGATCATTTGTGAACTTACGTTTGCCCTGCGCGAGCATACGCTTCATATCACTTTGAATCACGACAGAATTGGAATTGACCATATTCCAAAGCGAAGTAAAGAACTTCGGCTTCGGCATGTTCCGAACCTCGAACGTAAAATCCGCTTCGGTAAAGAGTTCGCCAGATGTGAGCTTCTGGAGTATTGCTTCAGGCAATTCGCCGCCGAGGCAAAAGCCGAGAATATCCTCCGGAGATTCTTCAACTCTGAAAAGTGTATTCTCTTCGGATTGTAGGAGTTTAAAATAGTGATCCGTTATCAATAAACGTGAATTGATAAATACTGTCCGTCTGGCAAGTTCGGATTCATTCACCAAAAGATCAGGGTGACGTTGTTTGGTTACGCCAACTAAGTCCGCGCTGACATGCAAGCCGACCCTTGTTTCAGGCAAGGCATGGGTCTTTATTCGTTCAATTGCCGAATACGCACCTACTAGCAAATCCGCAAACGGGCGCGTGTATGTGAGTGGTTTAAAATGCCTACCGCGAGCAATCTGATCCTCAAAGAGGATGATTTGGCTGTGTATCATGTGTGTGAGAAAAAACAAAAAGAAAGTCCCGACTTCGGAAAGTCAGGACTTCAAATATAACATAATAAATGCTTACGCCACTGAAGTTGTCTTTTCCTTGCGTTCGGCAATGGATTTGGCAAACTTCTTTTGGAAGCGTTCTACTCTACCAGCTGTATCCACAAACTTCTGCTTCCCGGTGAAAAAAGGATGGCAGTTGTAGCAGATTTCGACCCGAAGCATGGTGCCATCAATAGTCGAACGTGTCTTGAATCCGTTGTTACAGCCTGCGCAATGCACAGTAACTGTATGGTAATCTGGATGTATTCCTGGTTTCATTGTAGTCTTTAGATTTGACGATTTTTGCCGTCTTGGTTTTAAATAGCTTGATATTAACAGAATGCCAAACCCTCACGTTCCAAAAGCATCCCGGGCCTCAGAAGTGGGACGGACTTTAGACAGTACGTCACAAAAAAAAATGCAAATAATTTCCGAAAACACTTGCATTTTCCAATTTTATGTTGTATATTTGAACTGGACAAGACGCGACGAAATACTCCGACAGGCAACACTTCGCTGTATCACGACTCCCCTGCCCGTGACCCACTTAATGCATTAACTAAAAATTAGATAATCAACATCATGAAAACACTTAAAGCATCACGCAACCAAAACCGCGTAACCCACACACACACACACTTTACAGCCTTTTTAGGAAAAACCATGCTTGCATATTTAGCAGTGGTATTGTGCTTCTCGGCTGGGGTAAGGGGGCAGAATTTTGTATATGCAACAGGAATAAATCAGTACAAGGTTGTTGATGGCACACACTATTCATCAACTGATCCCACGTTGGATATGACGATGGATTGCCTTGCAGCAAACGGTTATGGGCAATGGACGTGCTCGTCAAGTATTGGGACACTTGGTTCAATTTCAGACCATCCATGGGTTTTTAGTCCAAATCAAGAAGAAGTTACATCAGGCGCGAGCTGGAATCTATCAAGTAGTTCTCACCAAAAAGGGTGGTTTCTTTTGAGTAATCTTTTGGCAAAGCCTTCTGAGAAGTATGTGAGTAGTAGTTCCTCACATCCCGGATGTCAGCCCCCTGGTATCGTCTCCGGCGGTGAATTTAATACAACGTATCCGACAACTCCGAAAGTAGTAGCGAACCTTGACGGAAGGGCACGCTACGTTTGGGGTGAGCCAACGAACAGGCTCACATTTAAGGTTGAAGGTTTTAATGATGCGAGGGGATCCGACGTAAACGATCGGCAAATAAATATCACATTAGATGGACTCCCAAACCCACCAATCAATAGACAAATAATCCAAAAGCCGATATTCAACTATCCTAGTGGTGGCGGAGATGTAACGACGAAGGATGCAGGAAACACAGATCGCCAAATTGACAATAGCGAAACAGATAAGCGAGATGAATTTGATATCGCAATTGATAAAAAATTTCTCTATATTGTTTGGAATTCCGGTGGAAGTATCTATGCGAAGGCAATCAATTTAACGGACGGAACAACAGCAACAACGGCTTTTCTTGTCGCCACTGGTACACGCCCCACGGTTGCTTGCGATGTAAGAGCGAATTCGAATACACCGTCTTTTGTAGTAAGTTGGATCAATGGTGGAAATATTAAAGTGGCAGAATATAATGGCAATGCTGTACAACATGGTGGTATCGAAACGCTTCCGAAAACATATAACAACCCAAGCTCAACGAGTCCAGCCACATTCAATTATACCTGTAATCCAACTCATGCGCGGGTTGTCGTATCAAGTAGAGCAAGTGTATCAACCCACGTCATTAGTGTTTATGTAAGAGAATGTGATGAGCTGGTGTATTATGATGCAATTACCTGGAATCCTACGAACGACATTGCATGGTATGTAGATGGAATTCGACCGTACCAAGGAACAGGTACCTATCCAT
The DNA here is from genome assembly GCA_037143335.1 of bacterium. Lineage (GTDB taxonomy): Bacteria > Bacteroidota > Ignavibacteria > Palsa-1295 > Palsa-1295 > PALSA-1296. The sequence goes on from JBAWZA010000021.1 coordinate 43,935, forward strand.
TTCCATCCCCGATCCCGCAAAATGCCTTCGATCATCGGAATGGCGTTCTTGCGATTGTTGATAATCCGATTGTTGCTTTTGCAAATCCCTATGATGGAACTTCTACTTTCGACGAGTTTTATTGCCTATATCAATTAGCAGTAAATAATAATGGCGGTGCGACAGCTTATGAGAATCCGCTTATTAAAGTCCAGTGTGCCTATAACGGATTTGGAAATAATCCTCATAGCAATAGTGCCGATACAAGGTTGTTACTTAATCAAGAACATCCCACCAGCGGTAGCGGACCTGATCTCGTAGTTGACGATCCTACGAGCTACTGTGCGGCAGCGAATCAGATGGGCATCCATATGCATTGGAGAAGTGTATATGCACCCGTCGGTGCTACATCGGCGCAACTAAATCATTACTACGTTCGAATTGATAAGGATTTCAACGAAGATATTGAGGAGCATACATTACTCACGAACGTTTGCCTAATATCAGCGAACTGTAAGTTGCTTGATGGAGTAAAGATGACTATTTGGTCTGATCCAAATTATGGTGCAGTAATCGGTGGAAGTACATCAAGTGGAATGTATTGGCAATATCCAGGTAACGTGAGCGCTGATGGAGTTTTCCTGGCACAAGATAATATAGGCACATTAAAATACACATCCAATTTCGACCTTACCGTCGGGTCTGCAAGTGGAAGCACGACAGCAAATCTATATACAATGCCTGTTTGCAATATCGCCAAAACTGGAAGTGCAGGTTCGATTACGGTTAATTCTGGTTCCACATGGGATTATTATGGTAGTAGCGCAACACCGTCTTCGGGATGGATACACAACTGGAATTTCGCGGGAGGTCCAACAATAAATCTGAATGGTCCTAGTACTGGGCCTACTGCACCTAATCTGAATATACACGGCGGTGCGATATTTTGGGAGTGTCCGGTTTTGAATGCGGATCATGCGATGGTAAATGTACTCTTTGAACCAACAATACGAATTATTTCACCTGACGGTTGCGCTGATTTGGTAGATCATCCGACTTGTCCACTAACTGGATTATTGAGAGTGAGTAATATTACAACCCTCACGGATAGCAAACTAAATTCATTTATCCCTACCGTTGACCCCACAATTGACCCATCACACATAGTGATGTTGATTTCTGGTTCTGGATCAGGTACAGTCTCAACGGATATAACATTGTCTTCTACGAGGACAGATTATACAAATTATGAATCACTTTCCGACTTCCCGACTGCTGCAGGCGGCGGATTCGGAATAATCCAGTACAATGCTTCCGGAAATGGTACCGCATCTCCGGATAGGGTTACGTTTACCGATGGTACAGCTACTGGATTTCGAATTAATGCTACTGGCCCCAGACTTGGAGGGTTCACAATTCAAGATATGACCTTCAACAAATATCCTGATCAAGCAATACACATTACCCATACGATTTTTTTCTTTCCTGTAGAATATCGGGATATAAACGTTTTAAGAAATACTTTCCAATACATGCAAAGTGGTTTGGGATACGGGATTCGTGGGATCAGAATTGAAAATTTCAACGATGAAGACGGTTTAGGTCTGTTTGGGGAATTAAACGTTGATGGTAACAAATTTAACATTAGCAATGCAAGCTGTGACAATTGCAATGGCCGAGCAGCGATTGACTTGGTATCTTCAACTGGTAATATTCGTGAAAATAATATTACTGATCACGCATACGGTACGGGGATTCTCATTGAGACGAATGGCTTGGTTTCTGCCCAACCAAGTTTTGCTTATTTATGCAATAATTATATTGCCAATATGACGGAAATTGGAATTGATGCTCAAGATTACTGGGGATATATCAAGTTGTCCCAAATGACAAACAATACTACAGGTCTGAAATCGTCAAGTTCGAGTGTTCCAAAGATTGTTTTCTCTAGCATCAAAAATTCTACGCACGATGGTATATATGTGAGCGCTAATTCAACAGTTGATTTAAGTGGAATGCACGGTAGTACGATAGGTAGTGCAGATGTTGCAGCGTTCGATACAATTGCGAACAATGCGAGCGAGGCGGGCGCACAAGTAACCCTAGCTGCCAGTAGTGCGTTTATTCTATATGGAAACTCAGCTGCCACATTCACTTGGTCAAATTTTGGTCTTAATAATACGTATTCAACGAACTCAAACAAGTTGCTACTGCGAAGAGAATCGGGGTCGAATACAATTGACGGAACAGATCTTAGTACAAAAGCAAGCATAGACCGTAACTACTGGGGGGCAGCAAACGACCCCACAGTGGCGGGACATTCGTTATGGGATGGAACGAACACGGTTTGCCAAACTTCAATAACATATCATACCCCAACCGATTATTCAGGTCCAAATGGATGTAATGATGATGGTGAACCGTGCTGGTCTTCTAGCGGTTCTTTCTCAACTCATCAAAAAGTCGCCGTCCCAATGTCGGTACAAGCATCTGATACGACCTGTATCAATTGGCATTCGTGGTGTCTTTATCATGCACAAAACAATACGGAACTGAAAATCCAATATGATACACTTCGCCATTATATCGAATCATGTGCAAAAGATGATAACTCATACCAAGCATTTGCCGCAATGGATGGAG
>JBAWZA010000022.1:0-39176 GCA_037143335.1 bacterium
TGTGGAGAGAATCATGCCGAATTAACATGCAGCGGAATACCTCCATGATTCCCGCATTAGTGGAAACGTCGCATCCAACCTACCTAAGTTATTCACTTCAACGGTATTTGCATAGTATGGCAAGTCTATCAAATTATGCGCAAACATCGTGCGGATATACATCGAAAATCCGTCGCTGACAATTGAGATCGGGAGAGACTTCAATTTACAAAATTCAATAAACTGAATAAATCCCGGCCTGATCGGCTCGGCGAGAAACATCTTTTCGAGCATAAGTGGATCGGCGGCTTGCACTGTCTCACATGCCGCCGCAATGCACTGTGCCGCTGTGAACTCGCCCGTATTAAATTTCTCCCACACCTTGAACGCGTAGGGATCGCCAAACTCTTTAAAGAGTTTATCCCAAACGTCGTTTACGGTTACGGTGGCATCAAAGTCGCAATAGATTTTGTACATAAGCTCGAAAAAAAGTACGATTGAAAATGCAAAATTGGTGTTTTACTCTTTCCGTTCGAGAGTGATTACATTCTCAATTTTCAATTTCCAAAAAATGTCTGAGAAATCTACCCCTTTAGTAGTCTTGATTGACGGTATGGCAATAGCCTACCGCGCATATTTTGCATTTATCTCGCATCCGCTCACGAATGCTCGGGGCGAGAATACGAGTGCGGTCTATGGATTTGTGAATGCAATCCTCCAATTCCTTGATACACACAAGCCCGACTATGCTGCGGTGTGCTTTGATACTGCCGCGCCGACATTCCGACATGAAATGTATGCGCCCTACAAAGCCCAGCGTCAGGCAATGCCTGATGATATGCGTCCGCAGATTCAGACCATCAAGGATATTACCAAAGCGTATAACATTCCTCAGATTGAACTTGACGGCTTCGAAGCCGATGACTTGATCGGTACCTTATCGCTCAAGGCGCAGGAGAACAATTTTGAAACAATCATTATCACCCCCGATAAAGATTTTTGTCAAATTGTTACAAAGCAAGTGAAGTTAATGCGACCAAAAGACAGCACATCGCTCGACCTGCTCGATGAAGCGGCGGTCGAAAAAAAGTATGGACTCAAGCCAAATCAATTTATAGACTACCTCGCACTCGTTGGCGATTCAAGTGATAATATCCCTGGCGTTCGCGGAGTGGGCGAAAAGACAGCTACTCCGCTCTTGCAACAATATCAAAACCTCGATGGAATCTACGAACATCTCGGTGAGATTACAAAAAAAGCATTGAAAGAGAAGTTAACGAATGAAAAAGAGAATGCATATCTCTCGCAAACGCTTGCAACGATCAACAGGGAAGTGCCGCTCTCATACGGTTTAGATTATTTCAAGTATAACAAGCTTCCCGATTTTCGCAAACTTGAAGAAATGTTGAAGGACCTTGGGTTCAAGACATTGCTTCTGAAAATGAAAGCTGAAGAAGCGCAGTTGCTTGGTGAGAACGTAACGGAAGTAGATGTAACCCCAACTCAAGAATCAGCGGTGCCATCCGAGGTTGTGCAACTCGATGGCGCTGATAATTCTGTGCATGACATAAAAAACACCGAACATACCTACCATGTAATATCAACCGAGAAAGAACTTTCGGCATTAGCGAAAAAACTTGCGAAGTCAACTGAATTCTGCGTTGATCTTGAAACGACAACCAGCCGAGCGATGATGGCAGAGATCATTGGAATATCATTTTCGATTACAGCGAAAGAAGCTTACTATATTCCTGTACTACTTACAAAAGCGAATCCGAATGCTGACGGCTCATTATTTTCTGAGGATAAGCACGGTAAACGACTTGCGAGCGATGAACCGAATGCCTCAAATACCGGAATGAATGTTGATATCGTTATTACCGCCTTAAAGCCTGTTCTTGAAGATGAAAAAATTGGCAAGGTCGGACAAAATATCAAGTATGACGCACTGATTTTACGTAAGCATGGCGTGCATGTGAAGCCGATGACATTTGATACGATGGTCGGAGCTTCCATGCTTCATGGAGAGGGTATGCAGTCAATGGACGATCTCTCGCTCATTTATCTCAAATACAAACCCGTGCCGCTTTCCGCGATTGCAGGGAAGATGAAGAAAACCGATTCACACGATATTATGGCGGCGATCCCGACACCTGTCATCGCTGAGTACGGAGCCGAGGACGCCGACATCACGTTGCAGATCAAGAATGCGCTTCAGCCGAAAATGGAATCCGAAGGCATGATGAAGCTCGCGAGGGATGTTGAATTTCCACTCATGGAAGTTCTCACTACCGTTGAGTTTAATGGTGTGAAGATTGATACGAAAATGCTTGCCGCTGTGAGCAAGGAAATGGAAGAAGAGGCTGGAATAGTCCGCGCGAAAATTTATGAATATGCAGGAGGTGAATTCAACATTGATTCACCTAAACAACTCGGTGATATTCTTTTCAATAGATTAGGTTTGCCAACGATTAAGAAAACCAAGACAGGATTTTCGACTGATGCTGGTGTGCTTGAACAATTGAAGGCGCAGCATCCGATAGCTGAAAATATTGTAAACTACAGGCAGTACCAAAAACTGCGGAGTACGTATGTTGATGCAATTCCGTTATTGGTGAATCCGGAAACGGGTCTTGTACATACAACTTACAATCAAGCGGTTGCCGCTACTGGGAGGCTCTCATCGAATGATCCGAACTTACAAAATATTCCTGTCCGCACAGAAATGGGTAGGGGATTACGTAAAGCATTTGTAACACGCTTCAACGATGGACAAATTCTTTCCGCTGATTATTCGCAGATCGAATTGCGCATTATGGCGCACGTTGCACATGAAGAGGCGTTGCTTGAGGCATTCCGCAATAAAGAAGATATTCATACGCAAACCTCATCCAAAGTGTTCGGGGTGAAACTCGAAGACGTAACGCGTGATATGCGCCGTAAAGCAAAAGAAATAAATTATGGCATCATGTACGGCATTGGTGCATTCGGTCTTTCGACACGATTGGGTATCCCGCGTGAAGAAGGCTCGCAGATCATCAAGAGTTACTTCGCGGCTTTTCCTGGTATCAGAGAATTTATCGATACGACAATAGCTTCGGCAAAGAAGACTGGTTATGTGCAGACGCTCTTAGGTCGAAGAAGATATATGACAAACATCAACGCTTCAAATGCTGTTGTTCGAGCTGCTGATGAACGCGCGGCGATCAACATGCCGATCCAAGGCACAGCGGCTGAGATGCTGAAGATTGCGATGATCAATATTCAACGTGAGATCGAAAAACGAAAACTTAAATCGCTCATGATTATGCAGGTACACGACGAATTGGTATTCGATGTATTCCCGAAAGAAGCGGAGGAGCTTACTGCAATCGTTACTGACAAAATGAAAAATGCGATCGCGATGGATGTCGTAATAGACGTTGACTACGGCTTAGGAAAAACGTGGTTTGATGCGCATTAACGCTTAGGGCAATAAAAAAGGCGGACGCATTGTCCGCCTTTGGTTGAACTCTCTCCTAACGTGAATAAAAAAAAATTAGTTTGCTCTTCGCCACCCGTCGGCGTAGATGAATGTTGCCGTAGAGCCTGCATTGATGATTGCATCACCAGTCGTGGCTTCGGCATCATTATTAAAGATATAGAGAATTTGCCCATTCGATCCGCTTGGAAGTACGACTGCGTTGAGCGGAGCGTTATCACTATTATCATCAATTTTTACTACACTAGTATTTGCAGGGATATCAATCTCATCTCCTGCACTTATTGATGCGTACGCTGAATTCTGTGACGACCAACTAAGTGTACCTGTGCCGTTATTCGTTAAATAACTTCCGGCAGATCCTTGAACGGTTGGAAGTGTATAGCTTATATTTTCAGTTTGTGTTCCTGCTTTAATGGATGTGTATTTCGAAGTGAGGGTCGGATCACTGTTCTTACCATAAAAACGGACTGAGCGAGAAGAATTATCCGAGTTGCCGACAAGAATATCAACATCGCCAAAGTATGCGATGTTACTTAAGTCAGAGATGTCCGTTACTGTGCTCGTCGGGCTTCCGTTAAATCCAAAACTTTCTTTTCCAATTTTCAAGTTTCTACCAATGACGATACTGTAGTCATCGGTAGTTGTTGTGTTGAATCCGAGAGCAGTGGAATAAAGTCCACTCGCACTTGTATTTCCGCCCAATGCTGTTGTCCCAACTCCCCACGCTGTGGTGTTATCACCCATTGCAACAGAGTTGATGCCAACTGCTTGAGCGCCAGCGCCGAATGCTGTTGATCCATCAGCAAATGCCGAAGCACCAACACCAATCGCAGTCGAGCCGAATCCGTATGCTGAAGTAAAATATCCACCAGCCACAGATTGATTTCCTAGGGCATAGGAGCCAAACCCAACGCTAAATGATTGGAGACCGATATTTCCCGCATCCCATTCCGTGCCACTGGCGCGTCCTGCTCGGAACGCACCAAGTGACGGAATCCACATCATCCGAGTACCGGAATTCGAAGCCGGCACGGCTCCTGAATTCCCAGTGAGTAAAAGGCTACCATCTGATGTCAACTTCATCCGCTCTGTGGCATTGGTAGCGAATGAGAGATTTGTGGCATCGGTAGTTCCTATATAATTGGCAGCTGTTGTGCCTGTATTTCCTGCGAGACTCCAATTCGACTTAGCGGTGTTATCCACATAGTCTTTGGTAGCCAGTGTTCCGGCGGCATCAGCAGCCCCTGTCGAGGCTGATGTTGCTTTACCGGTTAGAGTGAGGGTTGCGAAACTTGGTGAAGATGTTGTGGCTATGCTCTGAGGTAGCGATAAACTAATCGCTCCGTTGTGAGCGAGAGCATCAGAATTAACAAGAATCTGATTCGCTGTTCCAGTAGCGGAAGTAACTACTATCGTATTTGGATCGGACCATACCGGCGCTCCGGAAGCAACGCTCATGATGTTCCCGTTCGAACCAATTGTTCGTTTGGCAAGTGTATTTGCTGCTGAAGCATAGAGCATATCACCTGAAGCATAAGTATCTTGGTTTGTGCCCCCGTGTAACTCGGTTGCAATACCAGTGATGTTTGCGGCAGTCCCTGTCGCATTTCCTTTCAAGGTGGCTGTAATGGTTCCAGCTACAAAATTTCCAGAGGCATTGCGCGCTACAATAGCACCTGCAATATTTTTAGATGTGGCAGTCGTTGCGCTGTTATCAACTTTGCCAGCAGTCGTAATTGTCCCAAGCTTACTGTCATCAATATCTGCGGTTGAGGATATGTCGGAATTCGTGATCGCTGAACTACTCAGAAGTCCTGCACCAGATGCATGAACAATGCCTGATCCAAGTCCTGTAAGTGTCAACCCCTTAAATGTTGGTGAGGCAGCGGTGTTGATGTTCTGAGGCAACGACAAGATCACTGCTCCGGTCGTTGGGGCAGCGGTAACTTGGTTTGCTGTTCCTGTTACGCTCGTTACGTTATTTGCTAATGCGGTGGCAACGTTGGACGAACCGAGCGAAGTGATGGTAACATTCTTCCCTTCAGTCGAGACCTGAATTCCTGCTCCTCCTTGGATGGATATGTCCCCAGACTTGCCATTGAGACTGGTAATCGCACCACTTGCGCCTTTGGCCAGAGTACTTGCTGACTCAGCATGAATGGCGTAGGGAACAGAGGTGAATGAGGTGCGGGGTGAAAGCTCCTGATCGCCATCAATACTCACCCCTATCCAATACGGTCTATCGAATTGGAGAGCAGTTGAAATTGCTTCCTGCGATCCGATTGCCAATGAAAATACGCCGTTCACGACAGGAGCATTAAATTTCTCAGAGTGAAGCAAAGTGCCTTCGACGGGTGAGTCATACAAACGAAACGCTATCAGGTGATTACCCGTAAGCGGCTTCTTGGATACGTCAGTGACATAGCCTTGATAGCTAATCGTGCGCGGAATTCTGTTTACGGAATTTTGTGAAAATGCAGTTTTGCCCAGCGTTAAAAGTAAAAAAACTGCAATTGAGAAAATCAATCGGTTTTTCATGACAGTACTATGTATGTTGATAAGTAATACAACCTCTAACGCCTCTGCTTGTGGGTCAGAGCGCTAAGAGAGATAAGAACCCAAATCAGTGCAAACTAATGATGGCGAGGGGGCAAAACAACTCGTCAACTTTTGGTATTCTCCTTGATAACGAATCAAATATAATACATCAAATCCGTTTTGATACCACCTACTTGAAGATAAAATTTGAATTCTCGTTGACCAAAGAACTCATTAGTTGATCGTGGGAAAGCATGGGAATTTTATCCAATTCTTGTTGAGAAAAGGCGAGGCCGACCTTGGGTGTTTTTGTGCCTAAGGTTGTGAGAAATCTGTCGTAAAATCCTCGACCATACCCCAGTCGCATACCATCGCCATCGTAAGCAACTACTGGCATCAAAACGGCATCGAAATTGCTCCGCGAAACTTCTTCAACCGTGTCGGGTTCTGGAATTCCGAACGTACCCGAGTGAAGATTATCGAGGGTTCTGAGGATCGAATGCGACATTACTTCGGCTTCACCTTGTTTACGGATAATCGGAACGACAACGGTTATACGCCTCTCGATGAGATCGGAGATAATACCTGTCGTAATGACTTCGGAGCCGAAATTGAGGTAACAGTGTACTGTTGAAGCTCCGACAGATTCAAGATGTGCGACAACTCGCTTTCGTATCAATTGTGAGTATGCATCCCGAAGATTTTGAGGCAAGCCATTTCGCTTGGCTAATGCCTCTTTTCTCATGGACTGGCGTGTCAATAGAATGGAGTTTGTGTCCATGAATGATAAAACAGCGATGTTGGTAAAAAGTTACGAGCGCAACGTACAAGGCGTTGCGAAACACCATAATCTTGAAATTCACTTGATGCGGCAAATTCTGTGGTAATTTTGCATACTTGATTAAAACGGAATGCTGGCTTTTACCATACGCAAATTACTCTACTCGATTCTGATCATCTTCGGTGTGATGACAGTGATCTTTTTGGTGATGAATCTCCTGCCCGATCCTGCTCGAATGATGCAGGGGCAGCGGGCCGATTTATCGACCCAAGCTGCGATTCGCCATGAGCTTGGGCTTGATCTACCTGCATGGGAGCGATACCTCGTGTTTATGAAAAAAGCTGTGACTGGTGATCTTGGTAGGTCATTCAGCTCGAATCGTCCAGTGATGGAGAGCATCTTGGAGCGCCTGCCAGCAACGATTATTCTTACATTAAGTGCAATGTTCATTGCAACAGTTGTTGGAATCGCGATTGGAATACTCTCAGCTATTAAGTCGTATTCATTCTGGGATAACATTTCAATGGTGTTCGCCCTTGTCGGGATTTCTGTTCCGTCATTTGTTTTTGGATTGTTGCTCTTGATCGCTTTTGGTTCGTGGCTTCAGATATTGCCGATCTCTGGCTATGTGATTCAAGATAACTCGGCTTGGTATGAATTCTGGAATTACAGATGGGAGTATTTAGTGCTTCCGATGGTGACGCTCGCTGTCCGACCAATCTCAATCATAGCACGCGTAACTCGTTCGAGCATGTTGGACGTCCTCAGCAGTGATTATGTTCGTACCGCGAAAGCCAAAGGGCTTTCATCAAGAACTGTAATCTTCCGCCACGCTCTTCGCAATGCACTTAATCCTGTCGTGACGACGATCAGCGCATGGCTTGCGGCACTGCTGGCTGGTACATTCTTTATAGAATATATTTTTAATTGGCCGGGCATTGGCACACTTGCATTCGATGCAATTCCACGTTCGGATTTCCCAACGATTCAAGGCACGATCTTTTTTGCAGCGGTGATATTTGTGGTGATCAACTTTCTAGTTGATCTACTCTATGCCAAACTTGATCCAAAAGTAAAACTACAATAACGAATCGCACAGATTTTATTGATGAGTAAGACAGCAGCAGTTCGAACAGAAGAAGAGATGTTAAAGGAGAAATCCCGATCTCTCTGGTATTATTCCTGGAAACGACTCAAACGCAATCGCCTCGCGATGGCGGGATTAGTCGTGACATGGATCATCATCTTCATTGCCATTTTCGCCCCGTTCATTGCTCCCTTTGAACCGAATTTACAAGTCCTAGAGTACGCTACGAAGCCGAGTGGCTTTCAGGGCAATGTCATCATGCGAGTAAATGACCTCGAAGGTAGGGATCCGATTCCTATGCCAATTCAGAGCTTCACAATTGAAGGCTCCGATATTGTGATGATAACGGATGAGGGCAATACAAAAAAGCTTCCACTTACAAAACTTGCCGGCAAAAATGAATCCGAGTGGCACAAGACTCCTCGATATTTGCTGGGTACCGATAGATACGGTCGTGATGTATGTTCCCGTTTGATGTACGGAGCGCGTGTTTCATTAACTGTAGCATTCAGCTCCGAATTATTAAGCATCCTCATTGGAGTGTTGCTCGGCGCACTTGCAGGATTTTATCGTGGATGGGTTGATGATATTATTATGTGGTTCACGAATGTGATTTGGTCTATACCAACAATCTTGATTGTTATTGCAATCTCTATTGCACTCGGATTAGGTTTTGTTCAGACGGTTATTGCTATCGGCGTCACAGGCTGGGTTGATATGGCACGTATTGTTCGCGGACAATTCTTCTCATTACGAGAAACGGAGTATGTCGAGGCAACTCGTGCGTTGGGGCTGAGTAATATGCGCGCCATCTTCAGGCATGTTCTGCCAAATGCCATGGGACCAATTATTGTTATTGCGACTGCAGGATTTGCAACGGCTATTATCTATGAAGCATCACTCTCATTCTTGGGACTTGGCGTACAACCACCGACATCCACATGGGGGCAGATGATTTATGATGGCTACGGATTTATTGCCGCTGGTTCGAATTGGGGCTTAACGATTTATCCTGCGCTTGCGATTATGCTCGCAGTTTTTGCGTTTAATTTATTCGGCGACGGGCTTCGCGATGCACTTGATCCAAAACTCAAGCGTTAATTCGGAGATGCGCGCGGAGAGAATACCAACAAATTTTTACTTTTGCATTCTTAATTTTTCATTGTTACTATGGCACTATTAGAAGTCAAAAATCTTCAGACATATTTTTTCACCGACGACGGCGTATCAAAAGCTGTTGATAATGTCAGCTATAGTGTCGATAGAAAAGAGACTCTCGGCGTAGTAGGCGAGTCAGGTTGCGGAAAATCTGTGACCGCACTCTCGATTATGCGCTTGATTCCTGATCCACCTGGAAAAACTGTCGGCGGAGAAATTATTTTTGATGGCAAGGACTTGCTCAAGATTTCCGAAGAGGAAATGCGCTCCATCCGCGGCAATAAGATTGGCATGATCTTTCAAGAGCCGATGACTTCGCTCAACCCAGTTTTCACCGTCGGAAACCAGATCGAAGAATCTGTTATCCTCCACGAAAAAGTTTCGAAAGCAGAAGCGAAGAATCGTGCAATTGAAATGCTGAAAAAAGTAGGCATTCCTGCGCCAGAGCAGCGCTACGCTGAGTACCCGCACCAACTTTCCGGCGGTATGCGTCAGCGCATCATGATTGCAATGGCTCTGGCTTGTAATCCTGCCGTACTCATCGCTGATGAGCCAACAACGGCATTGGATGTGACTGTTCAAGCACAGATATTGGAGCTAATCAAGTCGCTTCAAGAAACTCTTGGTATGGGTGTGATTCTCATCACGCATGATCTTGGAGTGATCGCAGAGACAGCAGATAAAGTTGCAGTCATGTATGCTTCCCACATCGTTGAGTACTCGAAGGCTGATGAAATTTATTATAATCCACTCCATCCGTACACCGTAGGGTTGCTTGGTTCGATTCCGAAATTAAATATTGAGTCCGATAGACTCATGACAATCGAAGGGACAGTACCGAATCCAACGAATTATCCGGTTGGATGTAATTATGCTGCCCGTTGCCCCTATGCAACACCACAGTGCATTTCACAAGAACCACTTCTCATTGAGCACGAACCAGGTCATTGGGCTGCTTGCCATCATTGGGAAGAAGTGAAAGCCACGCGTCCGTCGAATCTGGTGGAGGCATAAGCGATTTATTTCGCCAGCGCAAAATTCAACATTCGATAAATTAGCTTTGCTACCAGGTAGGTAGCGTGTTGCTGCTTTTTGTCTGGTGATAATTCTACCACATCGAAGCCGATGATTTTTTTCCCAGCCTTGCGAAGTTCTCTAAAAATCTCTATCGTCTCATTCCAGAAGAATCCGTCCGGTTCCGGGGTGCCCGTTGTTGGCATGATCGCTGGATCGAAGTAGTCAACATCGAAAGTGACGTAAACCTCGTCGGATGGCAGTGCCTTCACGACACTTTTTTGCCAATTCTCGCCGTGTTTTTTTCTGCGGATGTTGGTTGCATAAAATGTCTTCACTCCAGATTTCTTAATAAAATCGAACTCATCTTTTGATTGCGCGCGAATGCCGCACTGCACAACTCGTTTCATCGGGAAGTGAACTTCATCAGCAACTCTCATCATAAAACAAGCATGGCTGTATGGTGTGCCGGAATACGAATCACGCAGATCTGAGTGTGCATCAAAATGCAAGACAGACATCTTCGGATATTTTTTGAAATGCGCGGCAATTGGGGCAGTGGAAATGGTATGTTCACCACCGAGGGTGATGACGAATTTATTTGCTGCAAGCTCGTTACTGACAGCTGATTCAAGCAAATCAAGAGCTGCTCTGCCTGACTTCTTGCCATAAGCGACCGGCGGAAGTGTAGCTATCCCAGTCTTAAAGCAAAGCTCGGTGAAGAACTCATCATCCAAAAACTCTACAAATTGAGAAGCATGGATAATCGCTTCCGGTGCCTTACCTGTTCCTCCTCCATAACTCGTCGTCTTTTCATAAGGAGCAGAGAGGATGACAACCCTACTATTCTCGTATGAAGAGAACTCAGGCGCAAGGCCGAGGAAGTTGGAGTCGGTAGGTAATACTTTGCGTGTGGCGGATTTCATACGATATAAAATTAGTTAATTGCTAACAACAGAAAGGGTCAGGCAATGCCTGACCCTTTGTAAGTTCTATCACTCTAAGTAAGATTACTTCGAGAGAACCATACGCTTTGTTTGGCTGAAATCGCCAGACTTAAGCGTGTAGAAGTACGTTCCAGTAGGAAGCGCATCAGCTGCGAAGTTCACACTGTGCTCACCTGTATTCTGGAAGCCATCAACAAGCGTGGCAACCTGAACTCCGAGTGCGTTATAGACCTTCAACGAAACGCGAGTATCGTTCGCTACAGAGTACTTAATCTCCGTAGATGGATTGAACGGATTCGGGAAATTCTGTGCAAGCGCATTGCCCGTGAGTGGCTTGTCATCAACAGCGCTCAGAGAGCTATTAACTAGAGCAAAGATGAAGAAATTCTGGTAGAACGGTTCTCCGCCACCTCTTGTGATGCCAACCCAATAAAACTGATAAGGGAAACCTGAAGCAACTGAACGTTGGATGGCTGTGTCAACTGGTGACGCAAAATCGAGTGAGTCGCCGAAGATACCTATGACTTGTTGACCGCTGAAATCAGAGTTGAAATCGAACGGTGTTTCAACAGTAATGAAAAATGATCTGCCAACTTTTTTGTGCTTCATTTTCACTGTTAAGTACTGCAATCCGCCAGTCTGCACCTGTGATAAATCCTCATAACTTACAGAGGTTGAATCAATTAGTTTGGATGGGTATGGCAGTGAATTTCCGGATGGCACAACAGCAGACCAAGCCGAGATAATTAGTCTGAATTGGTTTGCGCCAGATGTCAATGCACCGTCAGGTATTCCGATACCAACTTGTACGCTATCAAGGTAGGTGCTGGCAGTGTAAGGAGATGTGAATCTCTCTGTATAACCAACAACTGTATCCACAACAGTCGAACCATCTTGTTGCGAAATTCCTATCGTTGTTGGGAAATATGCATATGCAAATTGACCTGTAGCCATGTCAACATTTGATACCCATTCTACACTTTGTGTGCTGTTGTGGCTGCCATTTAATGGCGCAAAACTGGGGGCATAATGAGGTGGAGCCAAGAATACACCAGTTGGGTCCTGAACTTTAGCTCCATCAGGGCGTAAAACAGTTGACGATGACTGTGCAAACACACCACTTGCGGTGAAGAGGCAGAGTCCTAAAAATAAAGCTGTAACAAATTTTGTCATTGGTATTGTGAATATAGTGAAACTCTAAGGAACGTAGTAAGTGAAATTACACAGTGGTAACAGGATTATAACCCGTAGTTTCTGAAAAAGTTGCGAAAAAAAGCGAAAAATTAACGAGAATTCTCTGTGCAACTATTTTCCGGATTCAATACTTAAACAAAGACGTGATCCTGATCGGACCCACTTTATTTCGAAGCAATGAGCAATCGCTATATAGCCAACATCCTATTTCTCTGCTTATTTGTAGGCACTGCTGTCGCTCAGGGTGTTGATGGCAAAAAATTTAGTATCCTCAGCCGGAACGCCAATGGCGCACCATCCCTCATCCAGCCGATGGTTCACACTTCAACCCCACCGATTCACCCCTCGGATTCGGTATCAATTGTCCAATTTGCTTTGCGGGAAGTAGCGAATATTGCCACTAAGCTGCTCGCATTACCACCGAACGCCACTCTCACTCTGCTCGGAAATTTTTTGAACGGCAATCACTGGATTACAACCTTCGAGCTTCGTTATCAGGGCATACCTATCAGGGAGAGATTCTTACGGATGGATATCGGTGCGCAGAACGGAGAAATTCTTGCTATTCGGAATTTCCTGCCGACACTCCAACCGAATGCAAATACCGCAAGCCTCACAGCAGAACAGGCAGTGCAGAGAATTCACGTCACCCGACTCTCGGAACGACAGAGATTCACCACTCCTGCTTTGGTTTTTATTGAAGAGAAAGGGAAGAGTTTCCTCCGGTTGTGTTACGAAGTTATTGCGATCGACAATTTATTCTTATCGACGAGATATACGCTTGATGCTCTCAGCGGTGAGATTATCGAAGAGAAACCCCTTCAGTTACAAGGTTGTCATGAAGCCTCGACATCTACCGAGTCACAAACTCAGCTGGAGTCGTTGGAAAAAAAATCTTCTGCGTCAACTAACGGAGTTCTCTCTGGTGCCTCGGGTAGGGTCTTAGCGAGTGTACACATCTCTTCGCCCTATGATACTCTTACTATGGTGGGATTGCCTTATGTCCGTATAACGGCTAATGGCGTGAGTACTTACACAGACTCCGATGGTGTGTGGACATTGCCAAACCTTAATTATCCGTTGAATATAGAAACTGCATTCGATGGTAAATTCTTCACCGTTGCCAGGCAAGATGGGAGTGCGAATAGTACTCTCAAAACGATTCTGCAACAGGGTCAATCAGAGGTTCTTTGGGATAGAACAAATTCTGATGATGCCGAACGCGATGGATTCTATGCTGTGAGCTTCGCAAGACTTTCGGATAAGAGAATTGACGAAGACCTTTTGGGATTAGATCAGAAGATGAAGGTCCGAGTTAATCTGGCTGCCTCGTGTGACGCTTTTTATTCCGATGCTGATACATCGCTGAATTTTTTTGGAAGCGGAGCTACCTGTTCAAATACTGCCGAGGTTGCTGATGTCGTATTTCATGAATACGGACACCGAGTGATTCAGGCACGCTATCAGAAAGCCTCTGGAAAGAATATCAATCTTGCTGATGCATCACTTGCAGAGGCATTCGCGGATTTGAATAGTGCATTCATTCGCAATGATCCTCGTATCGGAGTTGGGTTGTATGGGGATCCTAAAACGACAACAAAAATTCTTCGCACTTGCGACAATCAAAAAAGGTGGCCTACTGACATCTCCCCAGATATTCATATCTCCAGCCAAATTCTCTCCGGCGCTTTTTGGGATTTAGGAAAACGGATCGGCGTTAAAGAGGCTGAGCATCTCTTTCATTTTATGCAATATGAAATGCCTGATGGACCAGGACTTATCCCTCCTGACTCCGCTTCGCTAGAAGATGGTTTTACATCAACGCTCGTGGCAACAATACTTGCCGACGATGACGACAATAACCTTCAAAACGGCACGCCTCACCTCAAAGATATTTTGGCTTCCTTCAAGTTGCACAATATCGGATTAGAAAATAAGATTATTCTCCGCGTCCAACATATTAATGATTTTGATACCTTAAATAATTTCTACCCGGCATTTGTGAATGTGGCATATACCGGTATCGTTGGCGAATTGGATACAAGTTCGCTGAGGCTCTTCTATGCGACTCAAGATGAGAATATATTTCACCCGGTTTACTTCTCGCACTACGGTGGATCACTTTTCAAAGGAGTAATCCCAAAAGTAAAACCGGGCTCAGTAGTTAGGTACTATGCACAAGTAGCCACACGATATGGCGACACGGCATACTCTGCTCTACAGAGCGAGCTACCAACATTCTTGGTTGGGTATGAGCGGAAGATTTTTGATGATGCCGAGAATGAAACAGGTTGGTCGTTATCACGCTCGAACTATGAAGCAACTTCAGGCAGATGGGTACGTGCAAAGCCAAATGGTACACTTATGGATTCGAGCTTGCCACTTCGCTTCATTCAGCAAGACTCGGATCATACTCCGAATGGTTCGATATGTTATGTAACTGGGAATCAGACTAGTTTAGCAAACGATGTAGGCTTCGATGATGTAGATAGCGGGACAACGACTCTCACAACACCATCATTCGATCTTCATACTTTTCATTCGCCAGTTATCAGATATTGGTATTATTACAATAATGATCACGGACAAAACCCGGGCATACCAATATGGAAAGTAGAAGCCTCAAACGACAACGGAGCTAACTGGAAACCGGTACAGCTTACGCATAAATCATCGAACGACTCATCAGGCTTTCCGCAGTGGAAAGAGTATACATTCTTACTCCAAAATTATTTTCTACCAACAGCCGCGACGATGTTCCGCTTTGTCGCCAGTGATTATGCAGGAGCGTTAGTCGAAGCCGGAGTTGATGACTTCGAGATACTTGATGCCGTATTCGGAAAAGAGAAAGTAGAGACTGGTGCAGAAATCACGATACTCTCAGCATATCCGAACCCTGTTCGAAGCGGTGAGTTATTTCATCTTCGTAGCAGTGGCGATGCACGTTGGAAGGATTTGCTTGGACGGACAATGTGGATTCAGAAAAGTCCAGATGCACTGATTCCGAGTTCAATTGGTAGCGGAGTATATTTTATTGAATCCGCCGGTGAAAGACTTCAAGTAGTGGTGTATTAAAAAAAATAGTCGCACAGAAACTCTCGGGGAATCTGAGTTTCCGTGCGACCCTGACTTATTCACTTCACATCATTGACTTTCTCGAACTACCTGGATACACGCGGTACACGATTTTCCGAATCGTATCTTGTTGCAAATATGGATACATCATCGTTAGCTCCTTAATCGCTTCCACAGTTTTCATCCTGCCATCTTTTTTGAGCGAAAGAAACATCTGCCGAATAATGTAGTCGCGCAGAGATTTTTCGTTTATGAGATCATTCGAGCGGAGTGTTGAGAACACTTCGTCGCTTAGGATGCCTGCAAGCGGGTTAGCGGAGCCTTCTCTAAAGCTATTTCTGATGCTCGATACATCTCCGGCAATTAGAAATGGGTTGAAGGAAGGTTGTTCGGAATAGACGGTGCGTTGTTGGAGCGTTTGCATAACTGTAGTGATGAATAAAAAAAATGGATACGTTATAAAATATTCTCCGCCGGGCAATCCGCAAAGTGCAGATCAAAGAACAGACTCTTAACCTAACGAGTGAGGTCTAACTGCTTTGTGTTGGTACAGCCATCCTTCACTATTCTTTTTTTTTGCCCTCTGCCGAACTTACCGGCAGAGAAATCGTATCAATTTATTATTCCTGTTTCCTACAATTATGTGTGTAAAATTTTTCTGAGATGCCAACCGCTGAGCGTTCTCGGTTTGGCTGACATCAGTGAAAGCATCCAAGTGAATAAACCCTCATTATATATAAGTACCCCAAGGGGGGTCATTTGTTACAAAAAAAAATAGGGCACAATTCCTAGCCCTATTCCAAAAATCATGCTAAGTTATTATTAATCAATAACTTAGCTGCAACTTCGACATAAATTTTTATTTCGTCACCACGAATTTTTCGGTCACCGCGTACCCTGAGGCGGTTAAGACGACGTAATAACTTCCCGATGGCAATTCCGAAATATCGGCTTCGGTAGAACCAAATTCAGCAGGTGATACATCTTTCATCAAGGTCTTGAGTTCATGACCGATTTCATCAAAGAGCACAATTGTGGTTGGGCCTTCAGTCGGCAACGAATAATTGATACTCACTTTTGATGAATGCGCGATCGCGGGGTTCGGTGAAATATGAACAATCCTTGGACGCTCGCCAGTTGTGGGAGCACTTGGTGTGACGCCAACAGTTCGGGGGAGATTTGCAATGTTAATGCGATACATTCCCCGACCGTATGTCGTGGCAAGAAGATACTCGTGATTTTTGCCACGCACCCGGAGTTTTGTAATCGAGCAGAGCGGAATCCCATCGCGCAACGGCTCCCACGAAGCACCTTGATCTATCGAACGCATAACGCCGTAACTGTGCCCCAAGAACAAGTCCCCGTTCGGAGCAACAGCAATTGCCGTTGCATTTAAATCAGGCAAATTGTTCTTAGGAGCAACCCAGGTCTTACCGTAATCAGTTGTCTTCCAGAAATGCTTTACTCCATAGCCCTGTACACTTGCATACGCAATCGCTGCATTATTCGGATCGGCAACAATAGAACTTGCAATGCCAGTTTTTGTCGTTGACTTCGTCCACTTCGCGGCTGTGAGATCACTGGCATTCTTCGTTACATAAATGTATCCCGAAGCCGCCGATTGGTAGCCGGCTCCGACATAGACTACGGCGGGGTCTGCAGCTGCTACATGGAGAGCCGATGGGAACATCTGGATAGTGGAAATTTTCGAGAGCGAGTTCACGCCATCCGTGGAGTAGTGAACATAATAATATCCTGCAATCGCAACCGCGTTAGCATCTGACTCCGCGACATCAAATTTCATATAAAATGGTGCGCCTTCGGAAGCAAGCGCGGAGTTCGCAGGAATCACGTTATCAATATCCCACGCGAATCCACCGGTAGTAGATTTATGAAGGTCTGCATTGATGTATGTTGAGTACGCAATTTGCCCTCCATCTTCTTGTGAGATCGAGCAATTGCCACCATCGCCACCATAGGTTTGCACGAAGGTACGGTCATTTGCATAGGCATGATTAATGCCGTTATCCTGACAGCCGCCTAAGACGAAGGAAAAATCCGGAGCCGCATCACCACCAACAAAAAGGAGCGTAGCAAGACCGTCATTCTTCGATTGCTGCCAACTCAATCCATTGCTATTACTAAAGAAAATCCCACCGTCGGTAAGTGCATAGAGGCTACCCGGTGAATATGGATTAAATGCTAATACGTGAATATCTGCATGGGTGAAACTGCTCAGATTGGAAGCTTCGCCCCAACTTGTGTAGCGAGTTACGGTTGTTCCTCCGTTGCCTGTGCCGTAAATGTCAAGTCCGCCCATCACGACATTGTTTGCATTATTAGGATTCACCGCACAAGCATTATCATACCAACCTTGGTTGCTCATGTAATTCTCGTGGTTCCAAATGATTGCCCAAGTCTTTCCATTATCATCGGAACGCCCCAAACCGAGGGAACCGCCAGTACTACCATCAGCGATACTTGCATACACCCGAGTTGGATCTTTCTTGGAGATCGCAAGTGTGACCGTGTTCTTACCGGAAATATTTGCTGCTACGTCACTTGACCAATTCTCGCCAGCATCAGTAGATCTCACTATCTGACCACCGCCACCAGCAATAATGGTCTGAGTGTTCGATGGATCAAGCACCATGTGTGTGACTCCGTCTAGTTGAAGATTCTGTTTCCAAGTCATTCCAGCGTCAGTACTCTTTCGCATACCATCTGTACCGGTAATATAAACGACAGAGGAATTTGATGGGTCAACTACCACCTGATTGCACTGATAACCAATAACAGAGGCATCGGCAGGGTGAGTCCAATTAATACCCCCATCTTCGGATTTATATAATCCGTCGCCCACCTGATCATACATATCACCCGTCGCGGCATAAATAATGAGTCGGTTATTCGGATCAACAGCAACTCCTCCCATCGCATACGAACTCCATGAATCACTCAAGCTTACCCACGTCTTACCCGCATCGGTAGTTTTCCAGAGTCCACCACCGGATGCACCCATATATAGATAATTTGGATTTGATGGGTCGAAGGCAATGCAAGAGGGTCTGCCACTAACGCTACCAGTACCATTCCGCGAATATGCCTGAGAACCGGCTACTTGCTCCCAGGAGTTGACAGACTGAATCATCATTCTCTTGGAGCGGGGGATAGCAGTAAATTGCTTGTAACCGCGTAGCTTCGCTTCGGGAATATTAGTATCTGTGCCAGACATTTCAATAGCGCGCCAATACGCAGCACGCTCAGTTAGACGTTGACGTAAGCCCCAATCTTCATCGGCACGTTTGGTGGTTTGTGCAAGGACGCTTGCGCATGTAATTGTAAGGAATATCGTTATTAAGAACTTCATAATAATATGACAATATCTATTGTACTTTGAGAACAGTTTTTGAGAATAATAGGTTGTCGCTGTTCATACTAAGTAGCCATGCTCGAAAGAATTGTTTGATTTGTTCAAATCATCGTACATTTGTACTCAAGCAAGCTATACCACAAAGACACGAAAAAAGACAGAATGTTTCAAATAGGATCGCCGATTGACCCCAATCAAGCCCAGTACAAAGCGAATGCGGATTTCCACCTTAATGAGTTGGAAAAACTTCGGAAATTAGAAGTCACGACCATGCTTGGTGGGGGGCAGAAAAATATTGACAAGCAACACGAGAAGGGAAAGCTCACAGCTCGTGAGAGGATTGCCTTGCTCATTGACAAAAATTCGAACTTTGAAGAGATCGGATTATTTGCCGCTCACGGACTCTACAAAGAAGAAGGTGGAGCCGCTTCCGCCGGAGTGGTTACTGGTCTCGGTAGAATCAGTGGCAGACTTTGCATGATCGTCGCAAACGATGCTACCGTTAAAGCGGGGGCATGGTTTCCGATGACAAGCAAGAAAAATCTACGCGCACAGGAAATTTCGATTGAGAACAAAATACCGATTATTTATTTGGTTGATAGTGCAGGAGTTTTTCTTCCGATGCAAGATGAAATTTTCCCGGATAAAGAACACTTCGGCAGAATGTTTCGGAACAATGCAGTGATGAGTTCGATGGGTATCGTCCAGATTGCCGCCATCATGGGACCGTGCGTAGCTGGCGGTGCGTATTTACCCATCATGTCTGACGAGGCGTTGATCGTCGAAAAAACGGGACATGTGTTTTTAGCAGGAAGTGCTTTAGTCGAAGCAGCAATTGGTGAGAAGATCGATAACGAGTCACTTGGTGGTGCACGAGTACACTCAGAAGTATCGGGCGTGACTGATTACAAAATGCCGAATGATGAAGTCTGCCTCGAAACAATTCGCTCTCTCGTTTCAAAAATTGGTGAAAAACCAAGAGCAGGATTTGATCGGATAAAATCTAGCGCACCAAAATACTCTGCAGATGATTTACTTTCCATTCTACCAGTCAATACTACAAAGCCTTATGATGTCTATGAAATCATCAGTCGAATCGTAGATAATTCCGAGATAGATGAGTACAAAGCCGATTACGGCAAGTCAATTGTCACTGCATACGCACGCATTGATGGTTGGGCAGTTGGCATCGTGGCGAATCAACGCAAGGTAGTGAAGAATGCAAAAGGGGAGATGCAAGTAGGTGGTGTAATATATTCCGACTCTGCCGATAAAGCCGCGCGCTTTATTATGAATTGCAATCAGAAATTAATTCCGCTTGTATTCTTGCAAGATGTTACTGGCTTTATGGTTGGCTCAAGAAGCGAGCATGGTGGAATAATTAAAGATGGTGCGAAGATGGTAAGTGCTGTCGCAAATTCTGTCGTGCCGAAATTCACCTTCATCACGGGGAATTCATACGGCGCAGGTAATTATGCGATGTGTGGAAAGGCGTACGATCCGCGATTAATCTTCAGTTGGCACTCGGCACGACTGGCTGTGATGAGCGGAGCGGCTGCGTCGAAAACTCTACTCTCCATCAAACTTGCATCGCTGAAGAAAACTTCGGAGACGATTACGGAAGAAAAGCAAAAGCAAATGCTTGATGAAATTGCCAATCGTTACGAAGAGCAAACTGGAGCACTCTATGGCGCAGCGAGATTATGGA
This sequence comes from bacterium, assembly GCA_037143335.1. Lineage (GTDB taxonomy): Bacteria > Bacteroidota > Ignavibacteria > Palsa-1295 > Palsa-1295 > PALSA-1296. The sequence goes on from JBAWZA010000022.1 coordinate 20,339, forward strand.
CGGACGGCATCATTGATCCACGAAAAACTCGCGAAATTATTTCTCTCGGTATCGAGATAGCTTCTCACAATCCCGATATTCCGAAATTTAATCCGGGAGTTATTCAGACATAAGAAATAGTACGCGGATGATGCTGATTTATGAGGATCTTCGCAGATTAAATCCGTGTAAATCCGCCAAACTCCGCGTCATCAGCGTGCTATTTACTAACGACTAAAGATGATAATTGGGCGACTCCTTCGTAATCGTTACATCATGCGGATGTGATTCGCGCAAGCTTGCTGATGAAATTCTGACAAATTTTCCCTTCACTTGAAGCTCTTGAATATTTGCTGAACCTGTATATCCCATCGCTGAACGAAGACCGCCCGACATTTGGTAAACGACTTCAGAAAGTGGACCTTTGAATGGCACGCGTCCTTCGATTCCTTCAGGGACTAATTTCGAGAGACCTTCTTCGACATCTTGGAAATATCTATCTGCAGATCCTTGCGCCATCGCGGAGAGCGATCCCATTCCGCGATAGGTTTTATATGCTCTGCCATCTAAGAATATTTTTTCACCGGGTGACTCTTCCGTGCCAGCGAAAAGATTTCCAATCATCACCGCTGAAGCTCCGGCGGCAATTGCCTTTGGAATATCTCCAGTTTGTTTAATCCCACCATCAGCAATAACGGGGATACCTTTCTTAAGTCCGACTTTAGCCGCTTCCATAATTGCAGTCAGTTGTGGTACTCCAACGCCTGCGACGATACGAGTTGTACAAATCGAACCGGGTCCGACTCCGACCTTTACCGCATCTGCACCTGCGGCAATGAGTGCAGTGGCGGCTTCGCCAGTTGCAATGTTGCCAGCAATAACTTGAAGCTCAGGAAATGCTTTCTTAATCCGCTTCACCATCTCGATCACGCCTTTTGTGTGACCATGAGCTGTGTCAACCGAGACTGCATCAACAGACGCGCCGACAAGCGCCTCTACTCTCGTCATTGTATCAGCTGCAATTCCGATTGCCGCACCGCATATAAGCCTACCACGCGAATCTTTTGCTGCCCAAGGGTGGCGTTTCTTCTTTTGGATATCCTTGAAAGTGATCAACCCTTTCAGTTTACCTGATTTATCAACGACTGGTAATTTTTCAATTTTATTATATTGGAGAATCTCTTCTGCTTTTTCGAGCGTCGTCCCGAGTGGTGCAGTCACAAGGTCGCGCTTTGTCATAATGCGATCAACGGGTTGATCGAACTTTGACTCGAAACGTATATCTCTGTTAGTTAACATACCCACAAGAAATCCATCTTTATTGATAATCGGAATTCCGGAGATAGAATATTTTTCCATGAGAGCACGTGCTTCGCGCAGCGGTCTGTCGGCTGTAAGTGTGATGGGGGATTGAATCATCCCGCTTTCGGAGCGCTTCACGCGATCAACTTCTTCAGATTGACGCGCAATAGAAAGATTTTTATGGATGATTCCGATTCCACCCTCACGTGCGATAGCAATAGCCATTGCCGATTCTGTTACAGTATCCATCGCGCTCGAAATAAATGGCGCATAGAGTTGGATGCTTTGTGTAAGTTGTGTCGAAATGACAACATCGCGTGGCAATACTTCGGAGTAACCCGGTAGGAGCAAGACATCATCGTAAGTGATACCTTCGCCGTAAGGGAATTTGGTCGCGAAATTAACGGAAACGTTGGAATTTGGCTTCGAAATGCGGGATTGTGTTGTTTTTGGCATGAAAAACTCCTTGGTCGGGTTGTTTTTCGTACAAAGATACGAATTTTTCGCGCCTTCCACACCAAAAATAATGATACAATAAGTAATCACGATGTCAGAATAACGTATTTTTGCATTGTATGCCCCACGATATCTTCATCTCATACAGCTCCAAAGACAAAGAAAAAGCTGACCAGCTTTCGGAGCTGCTTGCTTCTGCCGGACTTTCGGTCTGGATTGATCAATCGGCTCTTGATGTCGCAACAAGCTGCGCCGAATGATCCTCAACGTGTTCTTTTACTTCATACACTTCCGGAAGTTTGTGATGATGATGCAAGAGCAAACTAAATTTTTGATAATGACTCATGTGACCCTTGAACCAGCCAGCATTTTTTTGGAGATCATTCATTTCCGGTGGACGGTAGTCTGAGGGGACTCTGAGTGAATCCGCTCCTTCGCCTTGCTCAACGATTGCTTCAATAGCCTTAAGTGCAGTCGCTCGCGAAGTGACGATTTGACTGAAACCATGGTGACCCCGATGAAGATATTCCTGAAAACTATTTTTCTGTTTTGTATTTACATCGTCACCCACATAACATTCATCCCAAAGCAACTCAATCCCGATACGGAGGGCATCATACATTTCTGCGATGGAGTTGTACGAACGTTCGTGCTCGTATGTCACTTCAGATTTTGGATGGGGAAGCTCTATCGCGCAAAAAAGCCGGAGACTATGCTCATTCAGTGCTTGGGGAGTGATTGGGTAGCCGTGTAACGATTCGGGCAAATACTGCTTTGCCGGATGGATAAACGGTATTCCTTTTTTACCGTCGTAACAAGGCGCATGAAATTGGAGTGATTTACCGAGGGCATTGGAAATGTTACACACGAGTTCAATATGAAGCATTTCTTGAACGGCAACAGAGTACATCAGCTTTGCCGCATCTGGGTAATCGAGCGGCCGCAGCAATCGGAGTCCTTTAATACTGTAGAGCGCCGTAAGATAGAGCGGGATAGTCCATATCTCCAACTCAAGTGCATGCTGCAGGTGAAGGTGAAGATCGGCTTTCGTCCAAGTTGCCGGATTTTTCATTGGATCGCGAATTCAAATGATAAATCTTAAGATTACTGTTTCACAATCGTGAACTCTACTCTGCGATTTTGTGAACGACCCTCTTCAGTATCGTTGCTGGTTAAGGGTTTCGTTTTACCATTGCCGACGGCTTTGAGTCTTTTGGCGGCGATGCCTTTGGATATCAGATATTGTCTCACGGCATTGGCGCGGTCAACGGATAGTTTCTGATTACTTGCATCGTTGCCAACATTATCGGTGTGCCCAGAAATCGCAACTTCCATTTGCGGCGAGGCTTCCAGGAGTGATTCGAGGCGATCGAGTTCGGCGAATGATTCGGATTTGAGTACACTCTTATTAAAATCAAAAAATAAATTATTGAGTCGTACCGTTTGCCCAACTTCAAGTGGTACGAGTTTGAGATCGCGTTTTAATTCTGTGTACTCCGTAATTTTTTTGACATCAAGATTTTGGCTCACCGCAGCGTAACCCTGTGCCTCTGCTCTGAATCCGTAGTGCGCGCCAGCAGGTAAGGAAATCTTATATTCGCCGGTTGCAGGGTTCGAGTGCGCTATTCCTGCTTCCTTGCCACCCGGGAGAATTTCATAGTGAATAGTTGCCTGGATGGGTTTTCCGGTTTTTGCATCAATGACGTTTCCACTCACAAGCACAACCGGAAGCGGTTGCAGTGCAGGAGGAAGTTTGGCTCTGAAAATATCAAGATCACCGATCATGCTGCCCTTACTCGATACGAAGTATGCGTACTCTCCGGAAGCAGGGACTGTATAGTACGCATCCCAGCCACTTGAATTAAATACAGGGCCGAGGTTCTGTGGCTCGCTCCAGTGTTGCCAGGTATCATCCAATCGGCGTGAGAGATAAATATCGAGTGAGCCATACCCGCTGTAACCATCCGTTGCAAAGTAAAGCGTCTTTCCGTCGGCGGCAAGGAATGGTGTGCTTTCATCGGCGGATGTATTCAATTCCGGTCCCAGATTCTTCGGTGCTGTCCATGAGCCATCCTCTTTGAGGAAACAGGCATAAAAATCTCGAACGCCATACGAGTCCTCGCGCTCAAGACTAATGATGATCGTCTTACCATCGGCGGCGAGACAACCCTCCATGAAGCGATTTTTTGTATAAAGGCTATCAATCTTCAGGCTGTAAGGTTTTCCCCAACCCGATGCTTGGCGATTACTCATCCAAAGCAAAGTGGCATGAACTGTGAGATCATAAGACCCGCCTAAGAGGAGTGTATTACCATCTGGAGTGATAGAGAGCACGAATGAGCCATACCCGTTATTGAGTTGTGGTCCGATATTTTTTGCAAGTCCCCAGCTACCGTTTGCCATACGTTCGGAAACCCAGATATTATCTGCGATGCCACCATAGGCATTTACATAGTTTTGCGGGTGGTCTTTCCGATCATAGTACAGTGTTTTTCCGTCCGGCGAAATAATTGGATAGACTTCCTGAGTATAAGAGTTTACACCTGCTCCCAAATTCTCCTTGGCAGAAATTGTTTCAGCATCCTGAATGATATTGATCTCTGCCTTGATCGGCGTTTTGGAATCGGAAATTCCGATTGCGTCAATTTCATTTAAGCCAGGTACCTTCCCACATTGAACGACAAGTTCAAGCGCTTTTACTTTGTAGTCTGTTCGGATAAATGTCACAGACATTATTCTTGAGCGAACCTTCGTCGGCGCGGCTTCACCGTGAAAGACGACATGCGGTGCATCCTTCATATCGTAGAGGATGACTTCTTCAACAGCTCCCGGGTTATAGTTCTCTGCTATTCCAACTTGTTGGATTTGCATCGGCTTTTTGAAGCCGACTTTGATTCGTTCGGCGCGTCCACCATAGACACCGTCACTTGCTCCGACCCATGCGCACGGGCTATCACCCTCGGCAGGGCATTTATTAGGTTTTCCTAAGACTTGCTTGGCAGAGTATTCTTTTTTTCCCACTTCGGAGGAAACACTAATTACCTCACTTGCCCATTGTACATTTTGAGCATAGAGCGCAGTGGATAGCTCGGTAACAATGAAGAGTACAGAGCAGAAATAGAAGGCTCGGAAGAGACCTTTGGTGTGGCGTAAATCATTTTGCATCAGAAAAATCTAAACACGAAGAATTAGTGTTAGGTGTCGGACGAAATCCGAGTTCGGTGTAAATTTGCAAATTAATGGCAATTCTGTTAGACAAAAGGCAGATACCATTCCGAAATCGGGAGTTGGCTTAGTAATTTCTTTCCTGATTTGCCGCCAGATAACCGAACCTTGAGTACACAGCCCATACAAAGAGATCGTCAGATACCGATGACGGGTGAATTAGCGAGAAAGGTCATTCACCTCTGTTCACTGTCCATCCCGATTGCCTATTCTTATCTCACGTATCGTGCGATGTTATCGGTGTTGGTCCCGATTACCGTCGTCGCCTTCGCAATTGATTACGGCAGGTACTACGTTGGGTGGTTGAATAAACTCTTCAATATTTTAGTCGGACCAATCTTACGCCCCCATGAACGCGACTCAAGCAAAAAACTTTTATCGGGTGGGTCTTATGTTCTCATAAGCGCTTGCTTGAGCATTCTATTCTTTCCCAAAGTTATTGCAATCTCGGCATTCAGTATTCTCATTATCTCAGATGCATCGAGCGCACTGATTGGTCGTCGGTTCGGCAAGCGCCATTTTCTTGATAAAAGTCTGGAAGGCACCTTAGCTTTTATTGCATCGGCGTGGATTGTCATTTTCATAGCACCGAAGGTCATTGGTGTCTGGGAGGAATATGCTATCGGAATGATAGCCGCCGTTTTAGGTGCGATCATCGAAGCAGCAAGCGTCACGCTTCGCTTTGATGATAATTTTTCTGTCCCACTTACTATCGGCATGGTGATGTGGATGCTCTATTACCTACTCTCGCTCCTTAGCCCGAGCACATACTCGGTTTTATATCACCAACTCTTGAGGTAGCAGACCATTGAATCACCAGCACACTTGCCGATCCTTCGTAAATTTGTGATAATCAATTTATGAGTTTGAGATTTCGGGCATGGGCGATAGTATGGATATTCGTTGGTGCAAACGCGCCAGCGGCATTCGCGCAGTTTTCTGGTACGGTCTCTTTTGGGGGATTCCACACGACTAACTCGGGTGCTTCGACGAGTACGACAGGCAATTCTAGCTCCGCGCCGGATAATGTGATTACCCCGTCATTAGATTTGCTCTATAGTTGGGATGTGACAAACTACACGGGACTGAAATTTGAGGCAACATACACTCCGAATTATTACACCGCATCCTCAGACAGAACCTATACGCGAACGCATTTCGGAGTTGAGGGAAATTTTTATTTGTCAAATTTAGCGGACGAACCACCTATATTGCCGGCCAAAGTAGCGACAGTCAGGAGCGACTCCGTCATACAATCGGTCACAACAACATTGGAGCAGAAAAAAACCAAGCTCACTCCGACACCACAAGTTGATAAGTCCGCGCTCATCTCTACTCGCCTCGCGCACATAAGCGAATTGTTAGATTCATTCGACATTGATGAAAAGGGGCTTAGCTCCGATTCCATTGACATTGCTTCGGATTTAAAAGATTCAGTTTCAGAATCCGTTCTTGCACTGAGTCAAATAATTTCATCAGAACCGTTTACCGAAAGCATTGGAGAAGTCGTCGGCGGCGAACTGACCACTCAACTGAGAATATTCCAGGATGTACCGATTGCAATACAAGTCCGAAATCAGATTGAATCAGAAATTGCTGAAGCTACTACGCTCCTAAAATCTGCCGTTCCAGTTGATGAAGGAATTCTTGTCAAAAGCACTGAGTCGTCGGTTGATTCCTTCCAAACAAATACGAAGCCGAACGATGCCGAAAAAAAATTAATAATTGCCCAAGCAATTCAACATGCTCAAACCGTTTCGCCACCTGCAACGATATCCTCCGAAACTTCTCCTACACTTACCCTTGTAAATTCGCAAACGGCATTTACGGACTTCAGCTCAAATGATATTTCGTTGAGAACGGATTTGCAAGTCTTCTCAAAAAAGACGACCGCAACTCAGTTGAGTATCCCCATCACCTTCGATCGCCAAGATAACCGATCAGCTTACACAGTCTATACGAATACGTTGTTTGATATAAAACCGAGGCTTGATTATTATTTCGGCACACATGCATCAACGGGATTGACGCTTGGTTACTCAGTCACAAGCTATCCGCTCGATAGTGCTCACCTATCGGATGCGAATGAGCTTCTTGCGCGAGTTGATTGCCGCCTTGAAATTATGACCAATGTTGTGCTCGTCCCGGAATTGGCATTCGGATCGAAGAATTATGCACAGGCACTGAAATATAGTGTGATTGTACCAGTGAAAGGCCATCCGCTCCGACCCGATACAGTCGTCACTATTCTCCCGAAGACCTATACACATTATTTCGGAGGCATCGGACTCATGTTCTTTCCCACGAAAAATTTATCGGTGGGAATTGTCGAGTCAATGTCTCGATCATCGAACTTGCGACCTTATATCTATGACTCACTCATAAGCATTCGCACCAGAGGCACAGGGTCCTCGATTGATGATGAGTATTCTTATGACTTAACGCGCGAAAGTATTTTTCTGCAATGGAAGCCACTCTGGGATATTGTACTCGCAATTGATTTCGCATACGAAAATCAACACTACGCCAGTATCGAGATCAAACGCCGCCTACTCAAAAATCAGACTACGAATATTCAGCGCGATGATAAAGGCACACTTACCGAAATTAGTCTAACCAGAGAATGGGATTTTGACTCCAGACTCATCGGCATATTTACGACATTCACTCCGACCATTGATGTCAGCAGTACAAACATTACATCGTCGCTGAAGCAGTTTAGCTATAAGGATGTTTCTACGACGTTATCACTTGAATTCGGATTCTAACCCATGCCCTCACCTCGCAATAAGACAATCCGACTTACTCAGAGTGAGAGCACAAAACAAGTACCGGTTCTGCCCAATAAAATAACAGCATCTACTTCTGGAATATTTCATGGCAATATAGCCGCCGAACTTCCGAAATTCCCGAAAAATTATTTCGATCTCGTTATCGCTGACCCACCCTATAACATCGGTAAAGATTTTGGAAATAAAAGTGATAAGCAGAACCCTACAGCTTACAAAGAATGGGTACTTAAGTGGGTAGCACTGCTTAACCCGGTGGTGAAAAAATCGGGTGCGGTTTATATTTGTTGTGATTGGAAACAATCATCGCTCTATGAGTCTGCTCTAAAAGAAAATGGATTCAAAATCATGAATCGCATCACGTGGAAACGTGAGAAGGGAAGAGGGGCCTCCAAAAACTGGAAGCAGAATATGGAAGACATTTGGTTCGCTGTAAAGGATAGTAACAATTATCTCTTCAATATCGCGGATGTAAAAATTGCAAAAAAGGTAATTGCTCCATACAGGGTAGATGGGAAGCCGAAAGATTGGTACACGAAAGACGACGGCACGCATGAACGCATGACCCATCCATCGAATATCTGGACTGATCTCACCGTTCCGTTCTGGTCTATGCCTGAAAATACAGAGCATCCAACGCAGAAGCCCGAAGCACTGATTGAGCGTATAATTTTAGCAAGCTCCAATCCTGGCAACCGAGTGCTCGACCTCTTCAGCGGATCGGGAACAACATCTGTTGTCGCACAGCGACTTGGTAGAAAATGTATTGGGATTGAGTTGAATCCAGATTTTGTGAGAGTTGGCTTGAAGCGCTTGGAGCAATAGTAACAGTCAATCACTTCAGCATTTCTTTCATTCTATCATTTGTTACCACTCAACTTTCACAATACAATTATTGTTTTATCTTCCGTGAATGTAACAGTTGATAGAAATTCAGGATTTTGTTGGGGAGTGGTCAGGGCAGTGGATTTTGCTGAGGCGGAGTTATCTCATGCCGAAAAACTCTACTCCCTCGGAGATATTATTCATAACCCAATGGAGATCGAGCGGTTGGGCAATGAAGGTCTTGCCACTATTCATCATGCCGATTTTGAAAGAATCGCTGCCGAAAATAAGGCCGCTGGTCACTCAACGAAAATTCTTATCCGCGCTCATGGCGAACCTCCCTCAACCTATAGCAAGCTCCGCGAGTTGGGCTTAGAAGTAATTGACGCAACCTGCCCAGTGGTTACGAAGGTACAAGAACGCATTAAGAAATTTTACAATAAAGGTTTTCAAATCGTCATCTTCGGGAAAAATGATCATGCAGAGGTGATTGGCTTGCGAGGTGTGGTCAACGATGAAGCGATTGTTGTGAAGACTGTTGATGAAGCACTTGCAAAAATTACATTCGATAAACCGACAGTTCTCTTCTCTCAGACGACGATGGATAAGCCAACTTTTTATGCGATTCGTGATGCACTCAAGTTACGCATCAAAGAATTTGTCGTAGGCACGATGGAAGAAGATGCGATGGAGTTTCATGCGAAAGATACAATCTGCGGACAAGTATCTGGTCGCGAAAAAAAGTTAATCGAATTCGCAACTGCAAATGATGTAATAGTATTTGTCGCTGGCAGAACAAGTTCAAACGGCAAGGTGCTTTTTGACATTGCACATTCAACCAATCCGAATACTTTTTTTATCGAAAAAGAGGAAGAACTTGAGCCAGAGTGGTTCGCGAATACAAATACTGTTGGCATTACTGGCGCTACCTCCACCCCGATGTGGTTGATGGATAGGATCAAAGACGCAATCTACGTGATGTGTGGCGAGCCTGAAAAGGCAGAACTATTGCCGGTAATCGCTTGACCCACGCTTCATCCGTTACCGATGCCAATGAATTGTTGGCATTAGCCTCCGAACCGATGGATGCTCTTGCATTCATCGGTGAATTAGTCCCACCAAAGCATTTTGAGAACACAACGTTCACGAACTATGAACCCGACACCGAATACCCTTCGCAACGTGATGCGTTAGATGTGCTAATCAACTTCGTTGCAGAAATTTCACACGCAAAGAAAAAATCGAAAAGTTTTATTACAAAAATATTTTCTCAAAAACTGAGCGGCAGGGGGTTATATCTTGATGGTGGATTCGGAGTAGGGAAGACGCATCTGCTTGCGGCATCATATTATGCATGTGAGGGGAATTCGGCATTTCTTTCGTTTCAAGAGTTAATGTTTCTTGTTGGTTTGCAATCGCTCACGGGAGTGTTTGAATCGCTCCGCTCACTTGATCTCCTCATTATTGATGAATTTGAATTAGATGATCCCGCGAATACACGCATCTCCACGAATTTACTCGGACAACTTTTTCATTCAGGTGTTTCTATTATTACAAGCTCGAACACTCCTCCGGGTGCGCTTGGTGAAGGAAAGTTTTCCGTTGAAGATTTTGAGAGAGAGTTAGGCGAACTCACTTCGCGTTTCCGAGTCGTAAAAATTGATGGAGAGGATTATCGGAGCAAACATCTAAAGCAAAGTGATGAACAAAGTACATGGTTCTCTGAGATAGCTGAATTAGAAAAATTTCTTCTCTTAGCCAAATCTGATGCTATGACAATTGATACAAACTTCACAGATTTTCTGCATGTCCTTTCGAAGGTTCATCCGATGCGCATTCGCCGAGCAATTGGCAAACTCGATCGGATTATTCTCCGAGACGTAAAACAAATTTCTCATCCGCACGAAGCTTTGCGGTTTGTGTATTTTATTGACAAAGCCTACGACAGCAATCTTTCGCTCATCGTACAATCACACGTCGCGATTGAAAAACTTTTTCACTCATCGTACTTCACCGGTGGTGACACGAAAAAATTCCTGAGAACAATGTCGAGATTAGGTGAGATGTGTTTTAGATAGGAGATTTATTCATGCAACCATTTCCCCTCATTCCGAACTTTCATAAGCATGAAGTTTCATAACCTCATTTTTGTTTTCATCTTGCTTGCTTTTACAAGCGACACCCATGCACAGGGCGCATTCGATTCTGCTTGTTACTTTTCCCACATGGGTGATCCGAATGAACTTGATACCATTTATGGTGGAGTAGCCGATCAAGGTTTGGGGAGTAACGTCGGTCATTTTCCTCCGCTTAAGGGCGAGAAGTATGACCGGCTTGTTATGCAAGGTCTGCCGGAAAATATTCCGTTTCTGACCAGTGTTAAAACAGGCCCATCATTCCGTCTTCACGCTCTAAATATTCTGAAGAGATATAGAGATTTCAGCAATTTACCAACATACATTTTTGGTCATTTTCACACTCCGGAGATGTTGGACATGCTTGTTTATCAAAATGATGGGAGTGCTTTTATCAATGCTACAATTTATTGGGCAGATGAAAACGATGATTTTGATTCAACTCACTATACGCAGGTAATTCCTTTTGATAGCAGACATCTTACTCCATTCGTAGGAAAACTGACGAATGATTCGGTTGATGATATTCTTATGGGAGTGGATAACATACACTATTCTACAGGGCAATTTGATACTTCATACATTGCATTGATTAAAGGCGGGCAACAACTCTATGATAAGGGGATTGTAGCATCGTGGGATGATACAGTGATTTGGGCGATTCCACCTTATCAAGGGCTACATATTGATTCCATGAAAAGGGGTATCTATCAAGGGGATTGGCGAGGAACTGGCAGGCAAGATATTTTGACTGTTGACTATTGGGGAAATTTTTTCTACTATAAGAATGCTCCAGGTTTCGATTTACATAAGTTCGTCAATTCGATGAAATATGATACAATACTTGTTGCATCAGATTGGAATCTGTATCGAGATTACCATACAAGTGGAGGTAATGGAGTTCCCATGCGAGCCTTCCCGAAATCCCCAGGTGACCGCTCAGTAGATTTGCTTTGCCCATTGCCTATCTCAACTTCAACCAGCTCAGGAGCCTCAAAAAATGGCATCTGCATTTTTCGTGGTGGTCCCGATTTCGGTTCAAAGAGACTGAGTTACAATAATCCGGATTATTTCATTCATTCACCAGCATTTTATAGTGGAGATTTTGCCAAGGATAATTGGCCTGGGCCGATGCATGATTTTGGAGACTTGACTGGGACTGGCAACGCTGTTTTAGGGACAGGTGGTGGCTTTTTCACATTCCAATTTACAGCATTATATGTTTTGGGAAAAGCACTTGACGATAAGATTGATGTGTTCTTTTCGCAGAATGAAGGAGGGTATGGTGGAGAGGATACTATACACATCATCGCAGATGGACGAACTACCTACATCATGGGAGCGCCTGCCTATCAATCACCCGAAGATCAGGCGAATGGAATTTTCGCTAAGGGTAGTCTTCTAGTCCTCAACGGTTCGGAGAAAATACCTGTGCGTCTAAACCCACTCTTTGCATCCGTAGAACGGCATTCGCTTGATACCAATCATCTTCTTGCCTATCCTAATCCGTGTGACGAGAGCACGGTGCTGACATTTGATAATTGCACGGGCGATAAAATGATCATTGATGTTCTCAGTACGAGTGGTGAGTACTGTCAGCATGAAGAGACACCTGCTGGTTTCGGACTGCAACAGTATGGGCTCTCTCTGACGAGTCTTCCTGCGGGGATATATATCGTGAGGCTCTCCTGCATTTCGGATGGTTGGACTGCATTAGTGAAGATCATGAAGACAGGCGCAGCAATCGAGCCGTGGCATTTTGATTTGCATAAGATGATGGGGAGGTAGGGGCGGACGCCCCGTGGGTGCTTGGGTGGCGAATCAAGGCTATGGAAATTATTTTGCCCGATTGGTGTTATATGCCCCTCAAGTAACAGTGGAGACTCTGTCTTGGGGCTTGCCGTAGTTGTTCGCCCTGTCAGATATCCTTCACAATTCGATCACTTAATCAGAAAAATAGATAACTATGGTTAAATTACGCCTTGCCAAACAGGGACGCAAAAAGCTCCCCATCTTCAAAATCGTAGCAGCCGATGAACGCGCTCGTCGCGATGGAAGATTTATTGAAGCCCTCGGACAGTACCGCCCGAAACAAGAGACCGGAAAGGTTGAACTCAATGAAGATCGCATTATGTATTGGCTCAATGTTGGTGCACAGCCAACGGATACATTACGTTCGATTCTTTCGAAAGAGGGGATTCTACTGAAATGGCATTTAGAAAAGAAGAAAGTTGAACCAGCACGAGCAGCAGAAATTTTTGCTACATGGAAAGCTCAAAAAGAGGCTACGCTTAATAATAAGTTAGTCTCGAAAAAAGAGAATGACCGCAAGAAAAAAGCTGAGCTTGAAGCCGCTAAAGCTGCCGCAGCTGCTGCAAAAGCAAAAGCTGAAGAACCAGTAGTCGAAGAGGTTGTTGAGGCTCCTGTTATGGAAGCAGCTCCGGAAGTTGCTCCTGAAGCACCAGCTGAAACAGCTGCTGCTGAGTAATACATTTAATTTATTGCGAAGTAAAATCCCCGACTTCGTTCGGGGATTTTTTTTAAGACGATTTAGTGTGTATGGAAGAACTGATACTTATCGCTCGCATTAAAAAAGCTCATGGCATCAAAGGCGAAGTCCTTGCCGAGATGCATACCTTCGACCCTACCAGATTCTCCCGGCTAAAATCAGTAACAATCAAATTCGAGAAAGGCGAAGACAGAACCCTTACGTTATCAAGTGCCAGAGTTGTTCATCAAGGAATTCTGTTGAAATTTGAGGAAATTATCGATCGGAATGAATCAGAAAAATTACGAGGCGGTAGTATCTTGATCCCCATTTCTGAACGATTAGAATTACCCGAAGGAAAATTATATCACGATGAAATTATCGGGATGAATGTCGTAGATCACGAGAGTGATACATTACTCGGCACCGTTGCCGATGTCCGCGAGGTGCCTGCAAGTCTGCTCTATATTTTCCGATTAGTTGATGGATCGGAAAAATTAGTAACAGGTGGAGGAAAAGAAATTATCAAGGTTGATAAACAAAAGCGAGAAGTGAGGGTCTCACTTCTCGCTGATTACTAAATCGGTTTTGCTTGCTTAGGAAGCTGAAGACTCTTCGGTCATTGGCTCTGATTTTTTCCTCTTTGCTCCGTACATTATTCCCATAGGAATAACAACTAAGTACCCGAGGAGTAACATGATCGGCGATACGTTGAGCGCCATGAAACCCATTGTCTCACTCATGCCCATGACAACGTAACCGAGCGTTACGATTGCAATTCCAATGAGAATAAAAGTAATGTTCTTCGACTCGAAGGGCATATTGAACGGGCGAACGGTTGATGCGCCCTTTGCGGCGCGGGGAGTCCGCTCCTTGGAAGTTGCTGTCGCCGTTGATTTTGGTCGAACTTGTGAACGTGCTGGTTGTGCCATCAGTAAAATTAATATTGAGTAGTGTTAAACTGCGAGAAGTTTTCTCTCGTTCCGAGGCAAACCAACCTCAGAACTCTGCCAGCAATCCTTTATCGAGATGGAATCTCCGATTTGCTTTTGCGGCAAGCTCAAGGTTATGCGTTGCGATGAGGAAAGTCTGGTTAAATTTTGATGCAAGTGAAAGCATTATCGCGAAGAGTCTGTCGCTGTTATCATTGTCAAGATTTCCCGTTGGTTCATCAGCAAGTACTAATGCTGGCTCCATCATGAATGCTCTAGCTACGGCAACGCGTTGTGCCTCGCCACCTGATAATTCTGATGGACGGTGATTCTTTCGCTCGATAAGTCCGATCTCATTGAGCAATGATTCAGCTCGGGTGGTTGCTTGCTCTAAGGCTTTACCTGCAATTAGTGCGGGCATGATAATATTTTCAATCGCTGTAAACTCCGGCAGCAAATGATGGAATTGAAAAATAAATCCGATCTTCTCATTCCGAAAAGATGCAAGCTGAGAAGTATTGAATGAAGTTGTATCAGAGCCGCCGACGATAATTTTTCCGGAAGTCGGTGAATCGAGAGTGCCGATCAGATTCAGTAAAGTACTTTTACCGGAGCCGCTTGTTCCAGTCAGTGCGATCACTTCGCCTTTGGCAACCGAAAATGACACGTTGCTAAATACCTCAACGACTCCTGTTCCACTTGATGCGTAGCGTTTGCTGAGTGCTTGTACTTCTAAAATATTTTCCATGAATACGATTCGTTCAGTGAAGTTATCAGATTATTCCCAACGCAATGCTTCGGCGGGCTGTGTCTTGGCAGCGCGACGAGATGGCATAATTGATGCTATTGCAACAAGTATCATTGCCCCAATACTCACGACGACAAAATCTTGCCACCTGAGTTCTGTGGGTAGTGCCGGAATAATATAGACGCTTGTATCGAGTTTGAAAAATTCGAATTGCTGCTGTGCCATCACAACTCCAAATCCAAGAAGGCATCCAGCAATCGTACCCATTGCTCCAGTGAGAAGTCCTTGATAGAGATAAATGCGCTGAATATTTTTTTGCTCTGCCCCTAATGCGACAAGTAATCCGATGTCTCGCCGCTTTTCAAATACTGTAAGTGTCAATGCGCTAAAAATACTAAACGACGCAACCGCAACAATGAGGATTAAAATGATATAAGCGATCCATCGTTCCATCTCCATGACATTGTAGAGATCGGTGTGGAGATCGTACCATGATTCAATTTTATAAAGAGAAGTATCTATGAAGCTGGCAATTTTTTCCTTCGCAAGGTTTGCATCATTTAATGAATTGAGTCGCAACTCGATTGTCGTTGCTGCGTTATGCGGTAGTTCGAATAAGTCTCGAGCGACTGAAGCACTCGTATAAACATTCGCTGCATCATACTCCCGATTATTCGCAACAAATATGCCACGCACAATCAACATGCGAGACCGTGGGGTAACAGGCTCGGTGAGAATTCTTTCCATTCCAGATGGACTAAATACCTGCAGTGTATCACCCAGTACGAGTGCAAGATTATCAGCAAGTAGTTGGCCGACGACAATGCTAGATTCATCAAGCTGTAATTTCCCGGAAGTGATACTTTCTGCAAGTCCCGATACTGCAGTTACATCATGTTCATCAATACCCGTAAGCATCGCAACGCGAGGCAAGGTATAGTGGACGAGCACTGCTTTTTGTTTGATGACGGTTGCTGAAGATTTTACTTCGGGTATGGAATTAATTTTTTTGCGGAGATCGTCGGGGTTGGGAATAAATTTTGCCGCTTCATCAGCTTTTGTGACTGCACTGATCCTGATATGGGGATCGAAATTCACCAAGATGCCAGTGACTACACCGGAGAATCCATTGAATACTGAAAGCACGCAAATGAGTGCTGCGACGCCGACCATGATTCCAACAGCTGAGAGAATGCTGATGATCGTGATAAAGCTCTGACTCCGTTTGGTCAGGGCATACCGCTTTGCTAGGAATAATTCGTACCGCATCAAACAAAGTTACGAATCTTACCGCTCGAACCTACTAAGTGCGACTGTCACGTAGTTCGTTGCGTCAACCGCTTTGATCGAATAGGATTGCTTCATGCCTTCCCATCGAAGCTCATGGACACTGCTCGAGGAGCTGATATCAGCTGGACCGAAATAGGCAATGAGTTGTTCGGACATTTGATCATAAAACTTTATCGCTTCTTCCGGGTTATGAGTTGGTGCAACAAAACTCACTTGAGAGATCATCCCTTTATCATAAGCGACGCGGTATTCGCCACTAAAGCCCAGATAGCTTCCTTTGAATTTGGTGATGCCTGTTCCATCTTCACTCCAGAGCATAGTGTCCATGGTTGCAGTTATTCGAGTACTTACCAATTTGCCATCAACGCCTGGGGTAAGATTACTAATAGAAACGGTATCAATATCAGGTCGAGATGGCGAAGCAACGATAACGGAAATATTGGTAACGAAAACCAAGATTGTGGCAAGGAGAAAAAATATGTTCATTCGAAAGATTGTCAAAATAAATAAGCCGAGGCTATCACCTCGGCTTTCCCACATTGAGTTGTGACAATTTTGCAAGTTGATACTCTCCCCACAAAACAAGAGCATCATCAAAAAAAGTCACAGCCTCTTAATGATACGATGTGTTTGGGAAAGCGGTTTTAAATTCCCAAAAAAAATCGTAATTCGTAATTCGTCATTCGTAATTACTTTCTACATTCCTTTTGCATGTACGCTGTTCTTGAATGTAAACGATCCTTTTTCATGACGAACAATTTTCTCGCTCTCTTTTGGGATGAGTGCTGGATAGTCATCGGTCACATGATAAATGTCTCCCGTCTTCAGATCGAAGACGCGAACGTCGGAAGTTGGTGGAGAATAAATATGAAGGCCGACGTATGGTTCGTCCGAATTGACATTCTGCAATGAATGGATCATTCCACGCTCAAGGCGCAGTGACTCATTTGATCTCATTCGTTCATGTTCGACAAGATCGAGAACTCCGTCTTGGAATTCATATCTGAAGTGCTCGATCTCGCCACCATACGAATAAACAATGCCTTCGGCAGTGCCATGATCATGTGCATCACACCAGCCACCTTTTGGCCAAGTTCCGATAATGACTTCGAGCTTATCATCCATATAAAGCATCGTCCTACCGTAAGGAAGTTCTGGAGCACTTGCTGCGATGACCTCCTCACGACTCGGTAGATTCTCCTGTAAAATTCGCTCCATCGTTTCCATCGAAAGATCCGGGGCTTTGGACAATGCGTCAACCAAGGTAGATAAAGTACTCATTATTCAGATTCAAATATTAATTAGATTGCAAAAATACAACTTCTATTTAAGCAAACAGGAAATATCAGTTCATTGTTGTCCTTGTATAGAGAGAGACGATTGAGCAGACTGATGCTCCGAGAACAGTGGGAGGGACTCTCTGCTACGTCCCGTATTTCTTGACGGACGGACTAAGAGACCGTCCCACTGAAGAGCTACCCTCACTCCTTGTCATTCCCGCGACGGCGGGAATCCATCCCCGCCCCCAATTCCCAATTACTCATGGATAATCTTCACTGTCTTCACCTCACCACCCATTGTTGAAAGCCGTACATAGTAGGTGCCCCTCGGTAAGATTTTTCCATCCAACTTCCAATACACATCACCCGCTGAGAAAAATTGATTCTCAATAAAAAATGATCTACCAAGGATATCAAATATCTCAAGCCGTAGCATCATCGCATCGCTGATGGTAGTCAGTAAGGTAGTTGCATCGGTGAAGGGATTAATCGTAGCGGAAATATCCCCAAGTCCGTGTATGATATGCTTCCCTTGAGGGATTACATTTTGCGGCCCCCGAAGAATTGAAAAACCTATCTCATCTATTGTTTTGGAAGAAGTGTCAATAGGAGTTGCAATTGAATCACGAACAGAGTCACGCCAAATTTGAAGTTGTTTATCACGAGTAGCCTTGCGTAAAGCTAACAGCTCTACAGTTTCATATGGGCATCTATTCATACTTAATAAGTAGTCAACTATTGCAATTCCACCATTTCGATCTGGCCCGTTTCCCGGAATAAAATAGTTCAAAGTCGCTAACATAGCATTTACATCTTCACAGTAATAATGAACATCGGTAGTGTTCAGATACAATACTTTCTTCAGCCATTCCCGATACTCAAGCCATCTTGTGTTATCCGAACTCATTCCTTGAGCATCACCTGTAATTTCATTGAATGCATGCCATGGCTTGCCACAGCCATCAACAAATAATAAATTAGCACAAGATTCAATAAATAGACGTAACGAGTCAAATCCCTTTCTATCATTCTCAGGGTAACCCGTTTGAAACCACCGATTGCCTGAGTAGTAGAGGTTGTTACAAAATTGTTGTGAACTATCTAAAGGAATAGCGGCAAACGGCAGTATTTCGTGACTATTGGGACCGCTAGTCTGTGCAGATACTGTTGCCCTCCAGAAAAAAACAGCGCAAATTATAAATGCGATATAAAATATTTTATTCATGAATGATCTTAATGGTACTAACCCCACAACTATCGATGTCATTCCCGTTGGAGGGATGAAACGGGATTGCTTAGCGGAAAGGGGATTGGACGGACGGACTAAGAGTCCATCCCACTAAATAGAGGACTTTTTGTGAAGCCCGAGACTGGATTCCCGCCTTCGCG
>JBAWZA010000023.1:0-36233 GCA_037143335.1 bacterium
CGCCTTCGCGGGAATGACAGGGAGGTAATAATGTAGCGTGGGGCGATTGGACGGACGGACTAAGAGTCCGTCCCACTAAATAGAGGACTTTTTGTGAAGCCCGAGACTGGATTCCCGCCTTCGCGGGAATGACAGGGAGGTAATAATGTAGCGTGGGGCGATTGGACGGATGGACTAAGAGACCGTCCCACTGAAATTTTGGGCAAGCCTGTTGCGAACCAAAGACTACCGAAAACCCCTGACTGCTGACTACGGACTACGGAATACTGCTCACTAATTTTTCCTGAAACGTCTTTCCACTCCTATTTGTAGTTAGGGAAGTAGATTTGTGAGTGTGCGCCTATGAAAAACACAAAACGTTCGATGAGACGGGCTTTCGTTATTGCCTTCGTTGTGTTATGCTCTGCAACAGCCCATGCTCAGCTTCCACCAATTCCAGGAATGGGTATCATTCCGACTATTAACAACCCAAGTCCGTACTTATCGAGTTGGGAAAGTAATTCGAGCACCGCGCAAGTTATCATTACAAATCCCGGCATCCCGTTTGAGGGAAAAATTTGGGTTGAGATTTATCAGAACAATGTTCGAGTCGCCTACAGTCAACCATCAAAACTACAGACTCACCACATTCCGACAGGATCAGTTCTTTTTAATGCTTCCACAATTCTTCCGTTTAACGCCATTCATTTTGAGAGCAATATAGATGCACAATCCAAACGCGCAGGCAGAGTTCCGGATGGATTAATCTGTATCAAGGTCCACGTGCTTGATGAACAAAGAAAACTGGAATCAGTAAGTGGCTTAGGGTGTGCAATGGTAATGAGCTATAGTCCAGGCGAACTTATTTCACCGAGTGATAAGGCAATACTGTGCCGGAAGGGAATCAATAACGTGATTGATTTGCAGAATAATAGCCCTTACATAAATTTTCAATGGAGCTCAGTCAAACCCCCAGTATATCCGGTGATATATCACTTCGCAATATTCGAGGTATTACCAGGACAAGCCGATATGGCTGCATTTACAGGGGGACGTCCTCTTTTTGAGAGGGATGTTTTAGTAAATAATATGATATGGCCAACTGGATATTTTCTCCCGGAAGTTGGTAAAAAATATGTTTGGAGTGTTCGTCCGCAAGATCTACAAGGACATGTCTTAGCTTTCTCGAATGACGGATGGGCTACACCATACACATTCACTGTAACGAAAGGCTGTGATACAATTCCAATTCTTGTCGTCGGAAACGGAACATCCGGATCATCTGGAGGAATATCCGGCGGTTCTCAAACATCGAAAGATAGTTCTGCTGGTGGTAAAAAATCCGCTGATAATGGTAAGGGCGGAGCAAACTACGGAGCTGACACGACAAAAAACAACGGGAATAAATCGGCATCCAAATCCAATAAACCGATTCCACCTCGCGACACATCTTCATGCGGAGCGTGTTCCGCTGTTGCATTAACAGATACGACAACTCCATCGGTGGACATTGTTGTCGGCGATACTATCAAGGTCGGCACATTTGATATGATCGTAACCGAAGTCACCACTGGTTCACCTACAAATGCGAACGGGAAGGGTACGATAAAATTATCATGGCTCTTCTCAAACGTGCTTGTCGAGTTCAAGAGCATGAAAATAAATGGAGTAAAGCAGATGGTATCCGGTGATGTCAAGAGTGTTACTGATGAGGATGCTCCGACTTTCCCGATCCAACTTGGCGTGAACGCAGTGCTTTCAAACTCGTGGACTAAATCTAAGATAGCTACACTTGATGAGTATTTGAACACCAAAGGGAAAATATCGAGTGCAGCGAACGAAAAAGTTGAAGCACTCAAAACACCGATTGGTGTCAATAACTACAACGGTTATACACTCTGTATTTCAGAAATTCAGTTCACCAAAGATAACGGTATCCTGACAGCAGTCGCATCGATTCCTATCACTGCTTATGATGATACGCTTTCATTTGGCGTGACGAACCTCCCGTTCTGCAAAGCAGGGTTATCGCATAAGGCAACTCTGGAGTTGTTGAAGGACTTTACATTTAACGGTACATCATCAGCGAATTCATTTAAGGTCACACTTAAGACTCGCGCCGCTGGTAGGGAAGGATGCTACATCTCTTGGAATTGCACGAGTTTCGATACACTCGCTGTTGATCTTGATGTGATTTTCCCACGGACGTGGTTGACGCCGAATCCCGATCCAGGTCCGACTGCTCAAGTCGCGGCATCATTTTTGGGTAAGACAGTGAAATGGAAAGATTGGATATTCAAAGGTAGCTTACAACCATGTACTATTGCAGGTACAAACGGAGTCGGTTTGGAAATCACTGACCTCACACTTGATCTGAGCGATGTTGAGAATACTGCGGGGATGACATTCCCCAAAAATTATAGTGGAACACAAGGCGATGATTTCAAGGGAATTTATGCCAAGACTATTTCGGTGACGATGCCAGATGGCTGGAGGACATTTGACGATCCGGATAAAGCGCCGAAGTTTTCGGCAAATAATCTTATCATTGCAAAAACGGGTTTAACCGGAGAGTTTATTGCGGCGAACGTTGTGCAATATCCTAAAGGCGACATCGCACGGATGAGTGGGTCGTTGGATACGGTGAGTATCTCACTTGTAAATACGTCACTCACCCAAGCATACGTTGTTGGTAAAATAAATCTTCCAATCGGCGATGCAGATGCAGGAAGTGCGTTAGTTTATAAAGCACTGTTCAATGTCAATCAGAAGAAATTTGATTTTACGCTGAAGCCTGATAAAGATATTACGACAAATCTCTTTGCCGGAGCCTCGCTGACGATAAACCAAACTTCTCTACTTGCGATAACCATTTCAAAAACGCAGAAGAAATTTGCCTTGACACTCAATGGCAGTGTAGGATGGAATGATAAAGAAATTACAGTGCCCAGTACGAGTAAGAAAATCAAAGTAAATTTTGCACCTACATTCCAAGGTGTGAACTTTACGTATGATGACAAAGCTACTCCACAAAAATTTTCTTTCACCAAAGGCACGTGGAGTTTTGCAAGTCCGCAGAAGAAATTAGCAGGATTTCCGATTAGTATAAAAAATATTTCGATTGAGACTCAACCGACATCAGGCTCAGAGTTACTCGCCGCCGCTTTAAAATTTGATTTGAGTGTGAACCTCGATTCTAATCGAATCGGTGGGGATGGCACATTCAGGCTCGTCGGTGCAATCGAGAAAAGTAGCGGCGATTCCAAATTCAAATTCAAGCCGAAGTTCAAAGATTTCTTCGTAGATCAAATATCTATTCATGCCGACTTATCCGCTGTTAAAATCAGTGGCACACTAAATTTTTATTACAACGATGTCAAGTGGGGCGATGGCTTTAGTGCAACGATTAAGGCTACGTTCTCTTCGATGGCGATGGAACTAAGTGCCGGAGCGCGATTCGGTTTGGTAAATAATTATCGTTACTGGTATGTCGAAGCGAAGGCTATATTGCCAACGGGAATTCCATTCATGACAGGTTATGCGCTCTATGGTGCGGGAGTTGCGGCATGGTATCATATGAATGTGAATATGGCAGGAGCCACTCCAAGTGCAACTGCGGCATCAACGACAAGTGCAAGTTCGGGCGCGACAATGAATCCGGATAAAAATATCAGCTTAGGATTTCAGATCAAAGCAGTTCTCGGTACAACACCTGACCCATCAAAGATGAATGGCGACATAGGTGTCGGCGCACAGTTCAATGCGAGTGGTGGAATCACGGTGCTTAATGTATCTGGTCAATTGTGGATGATGGCAAAATTTGCTGATCGTGCGACGGCTCCAGTCTATGGCTCATTGAATGTCAACTATGATTTCCCAAATAAAATCTTCAGCTTGAATGCAAGCATCAATATTAATAAACCACCGATTACTGGAAGTGGCACACTCAAAGTATATGTGAACGGCACAAACGGATTATGGTATGTGAAGATCGGTGATCCGACGAATAGAGTTACTCTCACCGTAAATGTGCTCGGCTCTAGAAGTTCACACTCGTATTTCATGTTCGGAAATAATATCAATCCGCCAAGTTCGTTTATGCAAACGACTCTGAATGGCTTGGCTCGCGCTGGTTGTGGCATTAACAACAGTGTACTCACAAGCGCAACCAACAGCGCGAAGTCGGGTGTCGGACTAGCAACAGGATTCGAGATTGGGTTTTCAGCGAGCGGGAATATCAATATCCTAGTAGCCACGATTAACTGGTCAACTAATGCCGGAGCAGAAGCAAATCTTTCGTTACTTCGTTACGATGGCACGCCGTGCCCTGGATTTACGGGGTATAATAAATGGTATGTGCGAGGCTCCATAGCTGTCTATGGTGGCGTGAGCGTCTCGATGCATGTAAGCCCGTGGAATATAGGCGGCGGAAGAATCTACCATCCATGTTGTGGTAATCCGTTCAAGGGTTGCTTCTATGACTGGAGCTGTTACGATAACTTGCCTACGATTTGTTTATGGTGTTGCGGAAGCGGATGTAATTACAATTTAGCAACGCTAAACATCGGCGCGTATCTCTCAGGTGGTTTCCCTAATCCAGCATGGGTTACCGGATCGGTTGCCGGAAATTACAATTTGCTCGGGGGACTCATCGCTGGCAGCTTTAGCGCAAACTTCAGTAAAGGAACACAGTGTACACCGTAAAATATTCTTTAGAAAAAATTATGCGCGTACCCACTCACCGCTGTACAACTCATCTTTTCACCGGATTCCGATCCGGCATGATGATGCTGTTGTGTAGTTTGACCTTTCTCGGTACAACTTTAGCACAACCAAAATCCAAGTCGAATAAAGCTGTCAGGATCATCGCTCGTCGAAATGATAGCACTGTATCACTTCGATGGGCACCGACCAACTCAGTAATTTTTGAACTTGGAAAAACTAATGGGTATCGTGTTGAACGGGCAGAACTCAGAGGAGGTGCCCCAGGTCCGTTTACATTAGTAAACGCAAATCATCCTGTTATTCCTTGGCCCATGGGCGGTTGGCACTGGTTCTTGAGCAAGATGGGACCTGCGGATTCGACACGAATGATGTATCTGCACATTGGCTACTCAATGCTTTTTAGTGATAGCGCAAATAAAGCAAGTGATCAGTCTGCCGAAGATAAAAGCGCATCGCTTGAATCGCAGTATAGCTACGCAATGCTCGCTGCCGATCGTGATAGTATGGCGGCAGTGGGATTGGGTTTGCGTTTTGAAGATTATTTAATCGATGCGGGGGTACCGTATCTCTACAGGATCACAGTGCTTGGCGATATTCCTGCAGGCATGAACCCGACGGATACGGTAAGTGTCGGTGGCGAATCTTTCAAGCATCTTTTTCAAAGCTCTCTTCGCGCAGAGGAATTGGAAAGTGCGATTACGATTTTTTGGAATAAAATTCCTGATTTCACAGCTCACCATGTCATGCGCTCCGACGATGGTGGCAAGACTTATCAATCGCTTAATAGTGCTCCGATTATCACACTTATAACCGGTGATAGTGCGCAGAGTAATTCTGAATTTTATTCTGATACGGCTCTGACAAATTATAAAGTTTATCACTACCGAATTTTTGGGTACAATTCCTTTGGTAGTGAAGAACTCATCGGGCATATTCAAGCAATGCCTCGTGATCGGACTGCTCCTCAAATGCCGACGGAAGTTCATGCTGATAATATTGGTGTAGGGAAAGTGAAGATTACTTGGCAGATGAATGAACCTGTTGATAAGGACTTGGCGGGATTCCATATCGGCCGTGACACGGTTGATGAAGGTGACTCAACTTCATTCCGACATATTACGAAGAGGATGCTTCCGCCGAGTGCAAGAGAATTGATCGACGAAAGTGGTGGATTTGCGGATAAAAATTTCTATATCGTTGAAGCGTATGATACGGCTCGGAACATGGTGCGTTCATTCAGTGCATATTGTGTGATGATTGATTCAACTCCACCAGAGCCTCCTGTCCTCGTGAAAGGCAGTATTGACACGAATGGTATTGTCACGATTAATTTCACACCACCCAAGGATAGAGATTACCGAGGTTACAGATTGCTCCGTGCCAATGATTCTACTCATGAGTTCAGTGTGATACGAGAGAGATTTACCGATAGTTCGGTGAATGTGTCTCGTGAAACGGTGCTAACGGATACGATCGAGATTCGAACACTCACACACTACATCTATTATAAAATGTATGCGATAGATTTTCATTACAATGAATCTCATACGAGCAACATGCTGCAAGTGAAACGACCAGATGTTGTTCCGCCAGTTGCGGCGGTGATAACAGGTTACTTGGTGACGGACTCGAACGTCGTAATCGAATTTGTGCCAAGCTCGAGTGATGATGTTGCTTACCATAAATTATTACGCAAGCGCTCCTCGGTTGAACAATGGGATTCGATAGCTATGACTACGGTTGCAACTGGAAAATTTATTGATCGCTCTGGCGCTGTGAATGATGAATATGATTATGCATTTCAGACTGCCGACGAGTCTGGGCTTTTCTCTGAACTCTCGAATATCATCACAGCCAAGCGTTATGACAATGGTCTGCGACCCGGTGTTCGGAATCTCAGAGGGACTTACGATGCGGGCAAGAAAGAAGTAACACTTAATTGGGACTATGATAATTCATCCGAGCCTTTTACTTATTTGATTTACCGCACAGAAACAAGCAAGCTTACAACATACGCTCGTCTTGCAGATTCGAAGTCACGAACATTCGTTGATAAACGACCTCCCGGTGCCTCAAGTATTCTCTATTCTGTCAAAGTTGTAACGGACAGCGGAGCCGAGAGCAAACTCGTTGATCCGGTTACGATTAAGTTAAGATAGTCCCGAGATTTTCTGACTAAAACCCATTTTGTCATTCCCGCGAAGGCGGGAATCCAGACTTCGGTTTGAAGAATAATCCTTATTCAGTGGAACGGAGTCTCAGTCCGTTCGTAGTTTTTATGAATAATACGGGACGGACTAAGAGTCCGTCCCACTAAAAAGAGCGGACTACTCTACCCAATCAGCAACAAAGATATTTGTATTCCCTGGATGTGAAGGATTTCGGTTTGAGCAGAAGACGAGGTGCTTTCCATCTTTGGTGAACATCGGGAAGCCGTCGAAGCCCTCATGGTAGGTGATGCGTTCCAGATGTGATCCGTCTGTATCCACACCATAAAGATCGAACTCCCGATTTTTTGGATCATCCATATTTGAAGCAAAGATTACTCTTTTTCCATTTGGAAAAAAGAAAGGGGCGAAGTTTGCTTTACCGTTCGAAGTCACTTGTTTTTTATTCGAGCCATCAGCATCCATTACCATGATCTCTAATGCCGTCGGCTTTACTAAGCCCTCTTTAAGCAATTCTTTGAAATGATGGAGCGTATCGCCACCTGGATGCGAGGCACGATAGACAATTTTTTTGCCATCGAGAGAAAAGAAAGCTCCGCCGTCATAGCCGGGTTCACTTGTCAGACGTTTCGCGTCGGTGCCATCAAGATTACACGAGTATAAATCAATGTCTCCGGATCGTGTGCTCGTCACTACCATCTTGTCCCCAGTAGGGGAGATAGTCGTTTCAGCATCGTAGTATAATGTGTCATCGGTCAAGCGGCTGATAAGTTTTCCATTTGTATCGGCAATAAAAACATCATAACCTTTATAGAGTGGCCAGACATACCCCTTCGAGTGATCTGGTTCGGGTGGGCAATCACCTCCGAACATATCATGCGTGGAGGAATAAAGAATAAGATCGTTAGTTGGGTAGTAGTAACTGCACGTTGTTCTACCATAGCCTGTCGAGATGCGCTTGACATTCTTGCCATCGAGTGTCATCGTGAAAATTTGATCGCAATCATTTTTTCCTGCTCCGCGAGCTTGGAAGGTGATATGCTTTTCATCGGGACTTAAGTATGCCTCAGCATTTTCGCCTTCGAAGCTGAGTTGGCGAAGGTTCCGTAAATGCTTCTCGCGTTTATCTAAGAATGTATCAGCTAATACCTTTGCGCCGGGGAATTGACGAGCGAAGTTAATGCCTGAATTATCATGTGCATTTTTCTGCGGAAGGATGACTACACCAATTTTCGGATCGCGAATTTCATAGGGCGATTTTTTCGTAGAATCCTGTGCTCCGGCTGTGGAAAAAATGCTAATTCCTAGTATTACTATGAGTATCGTCTTCATTACAAAAAATGTCACTTGGGTAAACTTTAATCGGCCTTTTAAACGGAGAGAATGTGCAAATGGTTACGAAGTGCCTCCCAATGTCGTATTTTTGCATTCCTATACACATAACCATTTGATTCATGAGCGTTTTAGTAGATAAGAATACCAAGCTTTTAGTTCAGGGCATCACGGGCGGTGAAGGCACATTCCATACCCAGCAGATGATTGAGTACGGCACAAAAGTCGTTGGCGGGGTGACCCCTGGCAAGGGCGGCACAATGCACATTGGCGTACCAGTCTTCAATACTGTGGCAGAGGCTGTTGCGGCAACTGGCGCAAATGCAACGTGCATTTTCGTACCGCCACCATTCGCAGCGGATGCAATACTTGAAGCCGAAGCCGCAGGGATAGCACTTATTGTTTGTATTACTGAAGGAATCCCTGTTAAGGACATGATTCCTGTTTACGAAGTCATTCGGAATTCAAAAACGTATTTGGTTGGACCAAATTGCCCGGGAGTTATCTCACCAGGCGAAGCGAAGATTGGCATCATGCCTGGATTTATTCACAAGCCAGGTCGGATCGGCATTATCTCGCGCTCAGGAACTCTGACCTACGAAGCCGTGAAGCAGGTAGTTGATGCCGGAATGGGGCAATCAACAGCAATCGGAATCGGCGGAGATCCGATTATCGGCACAAGGTTTATTGATGCGGTAAAATTATTTCAAGATGATCCAGAGACGGATGCAATCATCATGATCGGCGAAATCGGTGGCTCGGCTGAAGAAGATGCCGCACATTATATCAAGGCACATGTGACGAAGCCCGTCATTGGATTTATCGCTGGCAGAACGGCACCTCCCGGCAGAAGAATGGGTCATGCTGGTGCGATCATTTCCGGTGGCAAAGGAACAGCTGATGAGAAGATGAAGACGATGAAAGAGTGTGGCATCCACGTAGTGGAAAGCCCTGCGCTCATCGGCGAGACTGTAGCGAGGGTATTAGCACAAAAAGTATAGCTTGAACAACCGATGCTATTTATACGTCATATCCTAATTCAGGACGTAAATGACCTATCGTTTATAAACCAATTTTATTATTACAACTTACTATTATGGCAATCGAAAAAACACTTTGTATCCTGAAGCCTGATGCGGTGAAGGCAGGAAATATCGGAAATATTATCGCTCATATCCAAAAAGAGGGTTTCAAGATCCTTGATATGAAACTTGCACGCCTCTCTGAGAGAAGTGCTGGAAAATTTTACGAGGTTCACAAAGAGCGTCCCTTCTTCGGAAGTCTCGTTGAGTTCATGTCGAGCGGAGCATGTGTGCCTATCGCACTCGAACGCGAGAATGCTATCGCCGAGTGGCGCAGAGTCATCGGTTCTACCGATCCAGCTGAAGCAGCAGAGGGTACGATACGTAGGCTCTATGCTACAAGCAAGGGTGAGAACGCAGTACATGGCTCGGATTCAGTCGAGAACGGCTTGCGAGAGATCGCATTCTTCTTCACCGAAGGCGAAATGGCTGAACTCGGACTCTGAGTTTTGTCTTAATCGTTAAGCATCCCCTCCTCACAAAGGCGGGGATTTTTATTTTTATGCTTTTTTTTATGTAACCAAATCCATTCTCAGTTGACTTTATATATATGTTAAAAACTCTGCTCCAGCTTCGGACTGAACTTCTCCACCAGAATCCATGGTGGGAGTATCGTCGTGACGCATACAGCTTACCTGACGAATCGGAGGGGGAGTACTTTTACATCCATACCCACGGCTCAGCAATGATTATTCCGATCACCGATGAGGGAAAGATCGTGATAATCCGACAGTTTCGGTATTTAGCCCAACGTGTGAGCACCGAATTTATTGGCGGTGGAGTGAAGCCTGGAAAATCGTATGAAGAATCTGCGTATGAAGAACTGAGTGAAGAGGCTGGTCTTATTGCTGGTGAGATGACGCATATCGGAGGCTTCAACCCCATGAACGGAGCTACGGACGAAATTTGTAACATCTATGTTGCACGGTCGTTAAAGAGAACGACTATGAGACCCGAACGTTCGGAGGAATTTGAAGTTATTGAACTTGATTACACAACACTTTGTCATTCAATCGCTGACGGGACAATTTGGGACGGAATGACGCTGGCGGCTTTTGCTTTGTTTCGCGAAAGACGATCTGTTTTCTTTGCTACTAATCCAGAATGAATAAAATCTTACTACTTTCTTTTCTCACTCTTGAACTTCTCACAGCTACGGCAATTCTTGCCCAGCAAGATAAATTGGTAAAGCTTTCACTGAAAGAAGGCGATCATTTTCATGTGCGCGTAAGTGAAGTGCTTTACATCCGCCAACAATTTTCACAGGTTGATTCTGAAATGGCAGAGCCAGCTTGGAGGACAACCGTCTATGACTTTACCGAAGCAGTTGAAAAAATTAATCCTGACGGTTCGGCGCAAATGGCCTCCTCACTCGATTCACTCACAACAATTATTTATGTAAAGGATCAGAACGAGCGAAACGAGTTCTTCCGCTTTAATTCGAATAATGAGTACGATCTGAAATCCAGATTGCATGATATTCGTGCATTGCCTCGCGCTCAATTTTTGGGACAGACACTCCGTTACCGACTCAGTCCGGATGGCTTGGTGATGAGTTTTGATAATCTTGGTGGCTTCCGCGATAATACGATAGCGCGTTCGTTTGACTATGACATGTTTCACGCAATGATGTCACTCTCAGATTCACTTAGAATTGGTCAGTTGTTGGAACACGGTTTCGGTGCCGTAGCGGCGATGAGTGGTAATAACAAAGGCATGATGCATAGCCCTTATACACTCACTGAAATTCCTGTGACAAGGAATCTGAATGCAAAAATGACTGGTGAGAACATTCATTACAATATCACATTCACGGATATCCCTGATTCTACTCAATATCTCGAAGGTATTGCTTTCCCGATGAACATCCAAAAATTTCTCGGCAGTGCAATTGGTGATGTCACCTTCAAGAACGGGATGGCAACATCTGGTAATTCTCATGACACAGCAAGTTTTGAATTACACGTTGATGGTGATATCATTAAAGAGCAGATTGCTCGAAAAGCAAGTTTCACACGCGAACCTATAGCACTTCTGCGAGGAAATACCGTAAACATAAAAGAGATCAGTACGCATCACACACCTCCGAAAGTCCCGGAGCTTGAGGATTTACAGCCACTCAAGCCGAACCAGAATTCTGGGTCAGTTCAAGACTCCACGCGCCACAAGTGAACACTCAAGCGGAACCGAGCTACGAGCATTCTTCGTTTGTCCCACGCACTTACAGAGTAGAGATGCCGCTGTAGCTCAGTTGGTAGAGCAGCTGATTCGTAATCAGCAGGTCACCGGTTCAAGTCCGGTTAGCGGCTCACAATTCAAACTATATCAAATTGTAATTCAAATTTCCGTTGCAAAGGTACTCCTACCAGTGTAAACCTCTGTAAATAAAGTAACATAGAGGAAAAAAATCTGATACCAATTTTTTCCTTTGACCTCAGTCCCAGTTTATCGTTCTCTGGAAATTTTGAATAGCTCTAATCCGTCTTCATAATGTATCTGAGCGGATACTTGAAGTTCTCATTACTAAACTCCACAACGATCCACAGGGATGATTTCGTAGGGCACTACCGTGAAAGCGATGCTCTTCTCTTAAAGAATTTAAATAGTTCGAACCACAGGATGCTAATGGCTCCGGCTCCGACGCAAAAAAGAATGTCATCTGCGTGAAGAATATTGAAATGAAATAAGTTCTGGAAAAGCGGAATATATAAAACTAAGCCGAGTAGTATGATGCTTCCGACAAGCACTGCAACAAGTGCAGAATTTTTTTGTTGCCACGATGAAATAAGAGATTTTGTCCAAGACCGATTTGTTAGGATGAGTCCCAAGTTACTGAATACGAGTGTAGCGAATGATAGCGCACGAGCTTCCGTCTCACCTCGTCCCATTTTCAGGAAGATCGCGAATACTGCGAAACATATCGCAAGTGAAACAAATCCTTGAACAAGGCTCAGATCAATTCGCCGCCAATTCAACAGTCGTTCTTTTGGATCTCTCGGAGGCTTCTTCATATTTTGCTCTTCTTCAGGTTCTGCTTCGAATGCGATTGAGCAGGCTGGATCAATAATCATTTCTAAAAACACGATATGTACCGGAAATAGCGCGACCGGCATGCCAAAGAGCAACGGTAATAATGCCATTCCTGCTGTCGGAATGTGGACAGCAACGATATACGAGAGTGCCTTCCGCAAGTTATCGAAAATTTTTCTGCCATTGCGAACGGCTTCGACAATTGAAGTAAAATTATCATCAAGCAACACTATGGATGCGGCTTCGCGGGCAACTTCTGTTCCTCTTGAACCCATCGCAATTCCAATATTTGCAGCTTTTAGTGCGGGTGCGTCATTGACGCCGTCACCTGTCATAGCTACGATCTCGCCCCTTGATTTTAGCGCCTCTACGATGCTGAGTTTCTGTTCGGGTAGAACGCGTGCACAAATGGAAATATTTTTTAAACGAGCAGCAAGTTCGTTTTTATCGAGTGTGGCAAGCTCTGTCCCTGTAATGACAGCTTCAGGATTCCGAAGTCCGATCTGCCGCGCGATTGCCACTGCGGTCGGGGGATAGTCACCTGTTATCATCATAACCTTTATCCCTGCATCATAGCATTCAATAATTGCCCGAGGGACGGTTTTTCTGGGAGGATCATAAAGCCCTATAAGTCCGATAAACCCTAAAGCAAATGTAGTTGCAGATTCAGGTAAGTTGCTCCCCTCGTTCTTACCTTTGGCAATCCCAAGAACCCTGAGTCCTTGATTTGCCATTTCTCTTGCCTGGGTGTGAATTGCTGCGAGTTCAACTCCACTGATTCGACACAATTCTGCAATTGATTCCAAAGCCCCCTTAGCGGAAATCATATGCTCTGATCCTTCCGATGTACGCCAAACGTTCGTTACAGCAAGTAACCCCGGACTTAGCGGATATTCTTTCACAAGTGTCCACTGGTTTCCGGGATAATTCTGCTCATTGAAAAATTGATCACCGAAAAGATGGATTGCTTTTTCCATCGGATCAAAAGGATCTTTCGGACTTGCAAGAATTACAGATTCGGCTGCCTCAAGAAAACCTTCGGGTAGGATGCTGATTTCTTCAGTTTTGACCTGAAAAACTTCGGTAAGTGTTCGGAGCTCGCGAACGACCATTTTATTTTCAGTAAGTGTGCCGGTCTTATCTACGCAGAGAATTGTTGTTTCGCCAAGCGTTTCAAGGGCTGGTATGCGACGGGTGAGGATATTTTTCTTCGACAGTCTCCATGCGCCAAGAGCGAGGAAGACTGTAAGTACAACAGGAAATTCCTCGGGGAGCATTGCCATTGCAAGGCTCAGACCTGCAAGAATTCCCTGAAGTACATCGGCTTTCGTCAGTGCATAAAAAACGACAACTAATGCGCATACCAAGAGACCAGTGATTGCTATCACTTTTACCAGTGAGCCTATTTCATTTTGAATCTTCGTTCCTTCTGGTTTAACAGACTGCAATCCTTTTCCTATTTTGCCCATCTCTGTGTTCTGTCCGGTGGCTAATACTTTAGCTATTCCACGACCACGGACTATTAATGTCCCGCTGTAGAGAAATGGCAGGTCTTCGCCACCTGGGCGTTCAAGCACAGAATTATTTTTCCAAACGCTTTTTCTGACGGCGATTGATTCGCCTGTAAGCATTGATTCATCAACTTCGAGAGATGCGACTTCGAGGAGCGCAGCATCGGCGGGGACCCGATCACCTTCTGCTATGACGATCAGATCACCTCGGACAACTTCTCTCCCTGCTATGCGTTTTCTTTCACCATCCCGAATCACTAATGCGCGTGGGCTTGAAAGATCACGGAGGGCTTCGATAGCTCTCTCGGATCTGCGCTCTTGGTAGAAGGTAATTCCTATAACAAACAGAGCAGATCCGAGAAGGATAAATGCCTCACTTGGATCAGCAAGAATAAAATAAATAGCGCTACTAGCAACAAGCAGGAGAAGCATAGGCTCGCTAATGACCTTCAATATAATCGCAAGCCATGACCGACGTTTTTCTGATGGCAATTCATTGTAGCCATCACGTGAGAGAGCGAGAGCTGCATCTAACTCACTTATTCCTTGGAGCGTCGCTTTTTGTGAACTAATCATACCACTAAACTACGGGGATTATACTTGAAAGTCCTTAAAAGGACAAATTACCTCTTAAGTGGGGACTACATTTTTTAGGATGTGTCTTGCTGGGTGATTAAAACTACGCAAACAGAATCGAGTGGAGGCACATTTGACTGTGTAATCGAAGGGGTTGGGGACTCCTTCGAATCTCGCTTAGCCATTTCAGATTTTATTCGCATATCAATCTCATTGTGCGAAGAATTTGAGGGACTGACACTGAACGACAAATTGTTTCGTACAGAACTGTTGCTCTATGTAGGACGCAGAATAACTATTGAGTTTCCGAACACGATGAAATTTCCGTTCTTCTTATCTTTCTTTTTGGTTTTACTTTTCTCTCCGCGCCCATCCGATGGGCAGACAACTATTCGCTATGACTCCACTTTCTTCAAATCACAAATCCAATATTTGGATTCTCTTGTCGAACCGTCTATCCCTTCGGAAGCTCTTGGTGGATTGCTTTTATTTGAGCCAGTTTTTTTGGTTGGTATGTATTCATTGCAAAGCACTTCTTCCGGTGGCGATGGACTACCAATTTTGTTGATAGCCGCCTCTCCATACATGATGGGACTCGGGATTAGTCTCGGTGGAAAAATCAGCTCGCATGAACGCACACTCTATACTTCAGGTGCGGTACTCGGAAGTTATGCTGGATTCCTGATTACAGGTGTCGTTTTTGCGGGTATGAATAGCAATTATAACGGCGGAGCGTTGGTTACGGCACTTATACATCTGGGAACGCTCGCGGGAGGTCTTTTAGGTTACGCATACAGTAGGTCATCTCGTCCGAATAGAATTGGACCCCAATCTTCTTCGAATGGAATAAATTTTGAAGTGTACCCAACCAGCCGCGACGGAGGGGTGGGACTCATGGGCTGCTTACATTTTTAAAAGGAGGGGTTGGGGTGTTTCCCCCTACGATTATTACTATTTGTAAATAGTAAACCCAACATTGTCAGACCCCCTATATAAACCCCTCCAATCACTGTCCATAAGTCATTATAAACCAACCTGTTCCGATGTTCGATTTTGAAGCAGTAATTCTTTGGATTATTCGCGAAAATGGGGATAAAACAGGACTTTTCACCCTCATTTTCTTGTTATAGAGGCTCGATATTTTTTAGCATTTTTGACCCACAACTAACCGGCATTCATGGCGACTTTTACCGAGAAAATTCTACCCCGTCCTCTTGAAGATGAGATGCGTGAGAGCTACATTGATTACTCAATGTCAGTTATCGTTAGCCGAGCATTACCTGATGTTCGTGATGGATTGAAACCGGTTCACCGCCGAGTCCTTTATGGCATGAATGAGCTTGGTATGGCGCCGAACCGTCCTTATAAGAAATCGGCTCGTATCGTCGGAGAAGTATTAGGAAAATACCACCCTCATGGTGATGTCGCGGTGTATGACTCAATCGTGAGAATGGCTCAGGATTTCTCGATGCGAGGCATATTGGTTGACGGACAGGGTAACTTCGGTTCGATGGATGGTGATAGCCCTGCGGCTATGCGTTATACGGAAGTTCGGTTGACAGCACTTGCCACTGAACTGCTCCGTGATCTCGATAAAGAAACCGTTAACTTCGTTCCGAATTTTGATGATACACTCCAACAGCCTTCTGTTCTTCCTGCTGCATTCCCTAATTTATTAGTTAACGGCGCTACTGGTATCGCTGTCGGTATGGCAACGAATATCCCGCCTCATAATCTCGGTGAAGTGATTGATGGATGTCTTGCCTATATTAAAAATCCGAGCATCACAAGTGAAGAGTTAGCGAAAATTATTACCGCCCCCGATTTCCCGACAGGTGGATTGATTTATGGATATGACGGAGTGCGCGATGCTTATGCGACAGGTCGTGGAAGGGTAATTGTCCGCGCCAGAGCCACAGTCGAGACCTCGAAGAATGATAGAGAGTCTATAATTGTCACCGAAATTCCTTTCATGGTGAACAAAGCGACACTTCAAGAGAAGATCGCCGATATGATCCGTGATAAAAAGATCGAAGGCATCGCTGATATGCGTGATGAGTCTGATAAAGACGGCGTCCGTATCGTATTTGATTTGAAGCGCGATGCCGTTGCGAAGGTTGTGCTGAATAATCTCTATAAGCATTCCCAAATGCAGACGACATTTGGCGTCATTATGCTTGCACTTGTGAATGGGGTGCCGAAAGTATTAGCATTGCGCGAAGTTATTCGCCATTACATCGAGCATCGCAACGAAGTTATCCGTCGCAGGACACAGTTTGATCTTACTGCCGCCGAAAAGAGAGCGCATATCTTAGAAGGCTATATGATAGCCCTCGATAATATTGATGAAGTTATACAAGTCATCAAGAAATCTAAAGATACCGA
The DNA here is from genome assembly GCA_037143335.1 of bacterium. Taxonomy (GTDB): domain Bacteria; phylum Bacteroidota; class Ignavibacteria; order Palsa-1295; family Palsa-1295; genus PALSA-1296. Next base: position 16,789 of record JBAWZA010000023.1, read on the forward strand.
GGCAGCGCAAAAGAATTTGATTAAGCGTTTCGGTCTTTCCGAGATCCAGGCGAAGTCAATCCTCGAAATGAGATTGCAGCGCTTGACCGGCTTAGAGCGTAACAAGATCGAAACTGAGTACCGTGAGGTAATTCAACTCATCGAGCAGTTGAAAGCAATTCTTGCCTCGCAAAAACTTCAATTGCAGATTATCGCTGATGATCTTGCTGCTCTGAAAGAAAAGTTTGCCGATAAACGTCGCACGGAAATCATATACGATACGAAGGATTTCACGATCGAAGATATGATTGCCGAAGAAGATGTCGTTGTGACGATTTCGCATGGTGGATTTATCAAGCGTATTCCTGTCTCTGGTTATCGTCGTCAAGGTCGTGGAGGAAAAGGTATTACCGGAGCTGCTACGAAAGAGGATGATTTTATCGAGCACATGTTCATCGCCTCGACACATCACTATATCATGTTCTTCACCAACCGAGGCAGATGTTATTGGTTGAAGGTTCATGAGATCCCTGAAGGTTCGAGGATTGCGAAGGGTAGATCAATCGCAAACCTTCTCGAAAAACCGGCGGATGAACACATCACGGCGTTTATCACCGTGAAAGAATTCGATGATAGTCATTACGTGACTATGGTAACCGATCATGGCACGATTAAGAAGACCGTACTCTCGGCTTTCGGAAATATCCGTCGTACAGGTATTCAAGCTATCACCCTTGATGATAAGGACATGTTGAAGGATGTCCGCTTGACAGATGGAACGCAAGAAATTATTATTGGTACACGTGAGGGTATGGCGTGTCGCTTCAACGAACGCGATGTTCGCACGATGGGCAGAACTGCTGGCGGTGTGCGTGGCATTACTCTTGAAAAAGGTGACGTTGTTATCGGCATGATTGCTCCGAAACGAACTGAGACCACAGTTCTCGTTGTCAGTGAGCAAGGTTATGGCAAGCGTAGCGACGTTGCAGATTATCGCCTTACGCGTCGCGGTGGTAAGGGTGTGATCACCATGAAGGCGACGGATAAGACGGGCAAGCTCGTTGCAATCAAAGAAGTCGTGGATAATGACGACTTGATTGCGGTTACGAAGGATGGATTAGTGATTCGTTCACACGTCAGCGAGATTCGGGTGATGGGTAGAAATACGCAAGGCGTCCGAGTTGTTCGCTTGAATGAGGGTGATCTTGTTGCCGCTACTGCGAATGTGCCTGCTGATGAGGATGAGGAGTTGGAAAAATTTGAAATCGAGACTCCGAAACCGAAAGGACCTCCTGAAGCAAAACAGGGAGATATTTTCAAGGCCTAATTCGCCTAATTCCAAGATAAAGCTGAACCACCCATGACTCGCCGCACCAAGCAGACGATACTATTTTTCCTTGTCTTCTATGTGATATTTGGCTCGGTGAATTTCTATATTTCACTTCGCGGATTTGAAGCACTGGAATATGTTTCTGGGTCCCGGCTGGTGTATGGCATTCTCTTCTTTATCATCTCTAACTCCTACTTGGTTGGCAGAGTGGTGGAGCGGCGGTATATGAGTTTCTTCAGCGATACCTTTATTTGGATTGGCTCATTTTGGTTTGCCTTTGTTTTGTATTTCTTTCTCTCCGTCGTAGCGCTTGATCTTGTGAGGCTATTTGATCTTTTCGGTCATTTTCTCCCGCAAGGCGAGGCATATTTGAAGTTGAAATTGTGCACGATGATTGCCGATGTGGTCGTTGTTGGATTCATCTGTCTGATAGGATACTTCAATGCCAAAAAGATTCGCGTCAAGCGACTTGATCTTGAGATTAATAAGCCCAACTCTGTTGCTAAAGAATTAACACTCGCCGTAGCAAGTGATCTACACCTCGGTACCATCGTTGGCAAATGGCGAGCCAAGCAAATCGTTGACAGACTGAACTCGATTATTCCCGATCTTATCTTGCTCCCTGGTGACATCGTTGATGGAGATGTTGATCCCGTTATCAAGCTCAATTTAGGGGAGGTGCTTCGTCAGTTGAAATCGCGATTCGGAGTATTTGCAATTACCGGTAATCACGAGTATATCGGTGGAGTCGAGCCTTCCGTAAATTACATTACTGAACATGGCATCCGAGTTCTTCGTGATGAAAAAGTTGAAGTTGCTGGTATGACCATCATGGGACGGGAAGATCGCTCTATTTCGGGATTCGCAGGTAAGGAGAGGAAGTCGTTGGAGATTCTGGTTGAGGGAGTGAATAAGAAATTGCCATTAATTTTATTAGACCACCAGCCCTTCAAACTTGATGAAGCTGTAAGCGAGGGAGTTGACCTGCAACTTTCAGGTCATACTCATAACGGACAGCTTTGGCCGCTAAACTTCATTACGAAGAAAGTATATGAATTGAGTTGGGGCTACAAGTTAAAGGGCACAACTCACGTCTATGTGTCGTGCGGAGTCGGAACCTGGGGACCGCCAATGAAATTAGGAAATGTGTCTGAGATATTGGAGATTCATTTGAAGTTTACGGGGTAAACTCTCGCCCGCCATTACCTTACCAGATTGCGGAGCGAAGTTTCCCTTGTCGTTGTTATGTTCGCTCAAGAAAATTTGATAAGATAATATTTGAACGATGGCTACTAATGTTGTCATGCCCAAGATGGGCGAGTCCATTACCGAGGGTACAATTCTCCGTTGGCTGAAGAAGCCAGGTGATGCAATCGCAAAGGATGAACCTATCCTTGAAATCTCTACGGATAAAGTCGATACCGAAGTGCCTGCACCCGTAGCTGGAGTTCTGCTTCAACAAATTGCTCAGGAAAAAGAGACCGTCGCCGTAGGCGCACTTGTAGCCATCATCGGCGAGGCAGGTGAGAAAACAGTAGCTCCTTCAGCGAAGAAGCCCGAGCCTAAGTCCGAACCAACTCCGAAGCTACAAGCCAAGCCAGTTGAAGACTCAAAACCTACTCCATCAGGAGCTGGTCAGGCAGTTGTCATGCCAAAGATGGGTGAGTCTATCACCGAAGGCACAATTTTGCGCTGGTTGAAGAAGGAAGGGGATTCAGTCGCGAAGGATGAACCTATCGTTGAGATTTCTACAGACAAAGTTGATACCGAGGTACCTTCACCGGTTGCAGGTACACTCACTCAAATCGTTGCTCAAGAAAAAGCTACTATCGCTGTAGGGGCGACACTCGGATTTATTTCAGGTGGTACTTCAAGCGCTCAACCAGCCGCTGTTCAGAAAGCCGAGCCAGCTAAAGCTGCCTTCGTTCAGGCAATAGCCGCACCTCAAGTCCAATCTGCACCCGTAACCTACACGCCTCAGTCGGCACAGAACATATCAGTTGCCTCACGTGGGGCAGGAAATAGATTCTACTCACCACTTGTCCGCACGATTGCTAAACAAGAGGGGATTCCAACAACTGAACTTGATACAATTCAAGGGAGCGGACTTGGAGGACGAGTCAACAAAAATGATCTCTTCAACTTTATCAATTTACGTCGTTCGGGAAAAATTATTCCGACAGGTAAAGTTAAAACACCGCCGCCTGGACCTGCCGTGACATTTGCTGAAGATGCAATTATTGCAATGGACAACATCCGCACCAAAACTGCGGAGCACATGATCTTCTCGAAGCACACCAGCGCACATGTCACCAGTGTGAGCGAAGTTGATATGACGAATGTGGTTCGTTTCTTGCGAAACAATAAAGATACATTTTTTGCACGCGAGGGACTGAAGTTGACGTTCACTCCGCTGATGATCTCCTGCATGATCAAGGCGATCAAAGATTTCCCATTTATCAATTCAAGCATTGAAGGCTCGAATATCCATGTAAAGAAGGATATTAACTTCGGCGTTGCCGTTGGAGTCCCACCGGCTGAAGGCTCGCTCCTTCCGCCAGCACTGATTGTGCCTGTGATTCATAAAGCACAGAATCTCGATTTTGCTGGGATTGCGAAAGCTGTTGCTGATCTTGCCAATCGTGCTCGCACGAAGAAATTAAGACCAGATGATATTTCCGGGGGAACATTCACAATTACGAACCCTGGAATGTATGGTAATTTATTTGGCACTCCAATTATTAATCAGCCTCAGGTTGCTATCATCACGACAGGCGCAATCGTTAAGCGCGTTGTAGTTCAAACAGATGAAGACGGCAATGATACGATGGCTATTCGTTCGATGATGTACCTCGGTTTATCTTATGACCATCGCTTGATTGATGGTATGTACGGAGTTCAATTTACTGAACGCGTAAAATATTATCTGGAGAATTTTGAAGGGTAAGTCATTCTCACCTATGTAAGAGTTACTTCAATTCCTTTTTTAATTTCGCGGGTAATCCTTCCTTCACCGCATCGTAGGATTTCTTTATGAGATCTTGCAACTCCGTGGAGTTGATAGCATTTTTTCGTTTGACGCAAATCCACCCAAAACGTCCGGTATATGGAGCGCTGGTAATCCCATCTCGTTCGATCAATTTCGTATAAGTTTCTGGGGAGCATTTGAACGAGCAATTAAATCCTGCGGCGGGATTGAGACTTGTGGTGGCGAACATTTTTTCGCCAATACAGAAACAGAGGTCGTTTCCCCACTTGATATCTTCGATAGCGTGAGGAAGACTCAGGCAAAATGTTCTTAGTTCTTCAACGTTCATTCTTTGGTATTCGTATCGTATGCAAAGTTATCCTCACAAACATAAGAAATATTTGAGTGACTCCAATTAATTTTGGCAATTGAGTGTCTTCGCCGCAACCGAGAGACTTTCATTATCGTTGTACAAAAGTGATGCCGAAATGGATTGTTAGCCTTTTAATACTCTTGAGTGCGGAGATGCTTTCAGCTCAACCGCAAGTACTCGACTCTGCTCGTTCACCGCTCAGTATTTCGTTCACGGGGTATCGCGGTGATAGCTCGCTTGCTCTTAGCGGATTACGGAATGAGTTGCAGAACATTCTCCCAAATACTCGCTATAGTAGAATGACCCCAAGCTTGAAAGTTGTTTTCTTCGAGCCTGATAATTCTTTACACCCTATTTATTCTGTAAATCCGGCAACTCCCGTTCTGCCTGCTTCAGTCGAAAAACTTTTCACAACGTCGGCAACCTTATGGGCTTTAGGGGGAGACTATAAGTTTGCTACACGACTTGATATTGCTGCTCCATCGCGTGTAGAAGGCTCCTCGGTGATTGGGAATATCTATCTCAGACCGAGCGGTGACCCAACGCTACGTGGAAGTGATTTCGATTCGTTAGCAGAACAACTTTTGGATCGTGGTATCAAACAAATTGAAGGCGACATTATCAGCGATGAATCTGATGACGAAATCCTGACACAGGATGCGAAGACATATCTTGCTGAGCACTCGACCAATGCGAGCGCTTCGAATTCAACGGATTCGCTCCTCACCCATTTTGCATCTATTGACTCAACTTTGGGAGACGAACAAACGGATGAAGCCAACGATGATCTCGCTGATGAAATTACGGAGCCTGGCTTTCTCTCCTCCTCTCCAAATTTCTTTATTGATAGGAATGTGATTACGCTTCGCGTTTCTGGTGCTGATAAACAAGGCAAGCCGGGACACGTTTCGATCTATCCACCACTTGCGAATGTAAAAATCGTGAATCGCTCAAGCACAAGCGCTCCCGGAAAAACAATCAAACGGAAAATTCGCAAAGGCAGAGGGCGACACGCTAAGACGAGAACCGTGGTCACTCACACAAGATCAAAATATACATTGCATGCAACTTCGAACGGCGGTGCCAATGATGCAACACAAATCATCACGGTGACGGGTTTGATACCTGCTCGCATGACGCGCGTCTATAACATCCCGACGAAGAATGTCCCGCTTGCGATGGCATCACTCCTGAAATGGAAGCTCGAACAAAACGGAATTGTGGTAACTGGCAAATCACGGACAGGTAAACCGCCGACCAAATATTCAACCTTCACCACTCTCGCAAAAAAGGAAACACCTTTGCTTGATTTGCTCAAACAGACAAATAAGCGGAGCGATAATTTTCTTGCTGAATCTATGTTCCGAAAATTATCCTCAATTAGTGATGTCACTGGCTCAAGTTCTGCCGAGCGTTCACGTAAATTAATTAAGTCGTGGTTGAGCGTCATTCACTGCGTCAATGGAGTTTGTTACGACGGTTCGGGTTTATCGCGGAGTAATCAGACGACAGCGAATTCAGTAATTGAACTTCTGCACGGCATTCGTCAGCGACCAATGATGTTCCCTGATTTTGTATCCACGATGTCCATCGCAGGTGTGGATGGCACAACGCGTGGGCGAATGATCGGAACGCCTGCACAATTCAATGCGCGGAGTAAGACAGGTACACTGAACGGTGTCACAGCACTTGCGGGTTACGTTGCAACGGCAGATAATCAGCTTGCAGCATATTTTATTACGATGCAAAATTTTGGCAGAGGCGCTTCAAAGTACAAAGCCATACAAAACCAAATCGTGCAGAAATTAGCAACGTTCAAATATGCTGACTACGAGGCGAAGTATGGACCAGTGAAAAGCGCACCAATTGCTCCGACAGTTACTGCTCCCGATGCCGGAAGAACTCGTGGACATCAGTAGTGCTAAGTGAGGCACTATCTCTCTTTGAGCATCCGAAACTCTACTGCTGAGAAGATTGCGATGATGAAGAACAGGATGTAAGCGATTGCACAAGCGTAGCCCATGCCGTCGGAGCGCTCGAAGGCATTCTCGTAGATTGAATAAACTAATGTGGAAGTTCTGCCAAGCGGTCCACCCTTGGTGAGCACATAAATCTCAGTGAAAATTTGAAAACTCTTAATCGTATTGAGTACGATGGCAAAAAGAATAGTTGGTTTGATAAGTGGCAAAGTAATTCTTTTGAATTGCGTCCACTTGGATGCACCCTCTATATCGGCTACTTCATAATAATCCTTCGGCACATTTTGAATTGCGGCAAGGAATAGCACGGCGTAATATCCAACTGAAACCCAAATATCCATCACCATCACAGCAGGTAATGCCGTCGAAGGTTCGAGTAGCCAACCGCGTTCAGAAAATGGAAGTCCGACTAATTTTAGAAGTGTGTTGATGTATCCCTCGGCAGAATACAGATTCGTAAAAATAAGCGCGATTACAACAAGCGATGTCACACTCGGTAGAAAAAGTGCTGATCGGAAAAAATTCTGAAATCGCTTCGTGTTTGAAAGCAGGGTAGAAAAGAGGAGCGCAAATCCCATCGTGAATGGAATTGTCCCGACAACAAAAATTACTGTGTTGAGAAGCGATTGGGTAAAAGTCGGATCAGTAAATAATTTCTGATAATTCTTTGTCCCTATCCAGATTGTTTCAGTAGTGAGAGTTTTGTATTTTGTAAATGAAAGATAGAGCGCGTAGCATAGCGGGTAAATCCAAAAAAATACGAGCGTCAGAAGCCACGGTGCAAGAAGCAGGAGAGCTGTTCGAGACTTCTGAGTATCGCGCATCAATTATTCACTTATCAGAGGAATTCGAGCACATCATGACGTGTGACAATTCCAACGATTCTTCCAAATTCTTCAATGAGAATGGCTGGAGAATCCTTTAGCATTGTAACAGCCTTCTTCGCATCTTCAGATTCTTCGAGAATCGGCAAAGAGGCTTCCATAAATTCTATAATTGGTTTATCCAGTACTTCTCGTGAATCAAGTGCTCGTGCCATCAAACGTGATTCGCGAACGGAGCCGACGGATTTACCTTCGGAGTCAATGACTGGTAACTGCGAAACAGCATGTTCGTCCATTTTTAAGATTGCATCGCGCATTGTATCGTGCGGTGCGACTGAGAGGAGCGGAGCAGTGGTCTTTCGTTTTAGTTGAGCAATAAGTCCGATACTCATTTTACCGGCTTCCAAGAATCTCTTTTCCTTGAGCCACTCATCCGAGTGATGTTTTGTCAGGTAGCGTTCGCCTGTATCACAGATGATTGTGACGATCACGCTGTCAGGGGGAGCCTTCTCAGCCACTTTGAGTGCAGCCCAGACATTCATGCCGCTTGAGCCTCCGCAAAAAAGAGATTCTTCTCGCGCTAATCTTCGCGCGGTGATGAAGGCATCTTTGTCATTTACGTTGATGATTTCATCAACATATTTTAGCTCGAGATTTTTTGGTATGCGCTCTTGACCAACACCTTCGATGAGATAGGGTAGTGCTTCGACAAGTCTGTTCGTTTCGAAATATGTTTTGATGGATGAACCAGCAGGGTCTGCGCCGATGATTTTGATATTCGGATTTTTTTCTTTGAGATATTTTCCGTTACCTGTTATCGTACCGCCAGTACCAATGCCACAAACGAAGTGGGTAATCTTTCCTTCTGTTGCATCCCAAATCTCAGGTCCAGTAGTTGCGTAATGTGTGCCTGGGTTCGCAGGATTATCATACTGATTGAGCATGAGAGCATTCGGTAACTCGGAGGCGAGACGTTGTGCAGTGTTGTAGTAATACTCAGGTGAACTGGGTCTTGCAGCACTCGATACGACAACAACTTCGGCGCCTAAAGCTCGCAGATATTTTGCTCGCTCAGTCGAAGCCTTGTCTGTCATTACGAAAATACACTTATATCCCTTTTGTGCAGCAGCGAGTGCGAGACCGATCCCTGTATTTCCGCTTGTGGGTTCGATAATGGTGCCACCGGGCTTGATCTTCCCAGTTTTTTCGGAATCAAGAAGCATTCGGATACCGATACGATCTTTCACCGAGCCACCTGGGTTGAACTCTTCAAGTTTGCCAAGAATCATTGCCTTTGTGGTATCAGGTTTGATTCGAGTTATCTCGAGCAATGGAGTGTTGCCGATCAGGTCGAGAATTGATTTTACGTATTTCATGGTCTGGCTTAATCGTTGGTGTTGGTACTCTTGTTAACAGTCCCAAAATCAAAACGGCTCCGGAGATATTTCTCCAGAGCCGTTGAATTACTTCTTAACAACACAAATTATTTTACAACACTCATCTTACCTACTAACTTCGTAGCTTCTGCTTCTAGGGAGTATGTATAAACTCCGTTGCTCAAGCTAGAAGCGTTGAACTGCAGTGTATGCTCGCCAGCCTCCAGCGTTTTCGTGACGAATTGTTCGACGTTGCGTCCGAGGTTATCGGTAATACGGACAGTAACAGATGTGCGAACAGGAATCTCGAACTTAATTGTCGTTTCGTTAGCAAAAGGGTTTGGATAATTTGCAAGTGAATATCCATTAGCGGCGGTGGTATAAACACCTGCGCCTTGACCGATTTGGAATCCTGGATCACCAGATGCTGGGTATTGATACGTCAATCCCTTATTGCTCGATACGCTAACGTAGCATGATGGATAATTTCCCGAGAGTGGTGTCTGGTAGATCACCGGATTTGCAGTTATTCCACCTTCCCCTGTTTTGACAATTCCGTTTGGTACTACATTCCATGTCGCACCATTATCACGAGATAATTTAACGGTGTCGTAGGTTCCGATATCGCCAGTATATGTCCAAGAAATCTTTAGCTGGCTTCCATTTCCGATTTTCCCTGAGACTAACCCATCGAGAGAAATAGAAGTAATAGAACCTGTTCCAACTTTGGATGTGATTTCAAACATACCGCTCATGCCAGTCACACTATTTTCGTCACTTACGCGAATCATCGCCTGAGTAGTTGCGACATCTGGTACTAAAGCCCAAGTGAATGTATTCGCAGCTGCACTGCCAGTAATCGGAGTCCATGTAGTGCCTCCATCGGTCGTTAGCTCGAAGTTGCGCTGTGTGCCAACGTTGAGTGCAGTAAATTTGACGACATAGTTTGTGGTGCCGCCTACAACTTTTTCATTTGCTTTTGGCGCAGTGATGGTAAAGCTTGATTTTACTGCTTTCACATCGAACGGTGCAGATACACCATTCACGGCTGAGTTAGCTGGGTCAGATACACGAAGTGTAATCGTTTGATCAGTTGTGAATGAAGTCGTCCATTTATATGGTGAGGTTGTCACGCTCTCTGCGCCAACGATTGGGTTCCATGTGCTTCCGCCGTTGAGAGAGTATTCAAACTTACCTGCACTCACGCTTCCACCCTTCGCCCAAATAACACTAACGATGTTCGAGGTTGGCTTGGCATACTCATTTGGCGTGACGATCCAAACACTCGGAGCAGCAACGCTTGGAAGTGTTGTAATTGCAGCAGTTTGCTTTGCCTCCAAGACATCAAAGTTGATGGTCTTTCCATTTTTCGGGAAAGTTGCTTGTGTAAACGATTTGATTCTGATATTCGAAGCAACCCAACCAGCTTTCACATTTATTGTATAATGTTTTCTCAACGGAAGAGCCTCAGTCGGAGTCTTTGTGCCAAGAGTATATTTATCTCCGTAGATAGCACTACCACCAGAAGCGCGTACGACATTTTGGTTATGGAAATCATCGATCGCTCCAGCTGGTACGACACTCCAATCGCCAGCATTTTCTTGCGAGGCAACTACATTATCTTCGGTGATGACACCAATGGTGGAATAGACTGTTGTGTCATCAGAACGCATTGTTGACATATTGAATGGTGTAATGTCAACATCAAAACTTACCTTCCTCGTAGCAGGATCGTAGGTAGCGTTTACAATTCTGTAGTCAACTGTCGGAGCTTGGTTTAAGAACGAAGAAACAAGAGCTGGATACTGTGCATCTAAAATCCACATCGGTTGACCGATTGCCGGAGGACTAACCAATACGAACCCCCCGACAAAACCTCTTGACATAAGCCCCATCGGCCATCCTCCAATACCAAATACAGCAGCAATAGTATCGGTCAGTGGAGTGTAGTTGGGATCGTAGGCGATATTCGAGGGAATTCCCGGACCGCCATGCCAACATAAAACGACGGCAGATTCACCGTATTTTACTTCGAGTGAATCCATAGAAAAAGACCCAATAGGGCAATGGGGACACCATGCACCGGTAAATTCTTCAAAGATTGTACTCCGTTTAAATGTTTGAGCGGATGCAGAAGTTATCGCAATCATCGAAAAGATTGCGACAGGAAGGAGAAGTGAGCAAGCGACAGTAATGATTTTTTTCATAACTCTTCAAATCAGATAATACAAATTGTACTTCAGGACAACAATAATGTCGGAACGTAGGAAACCCAACAATTATAATTTCCCACACAAAGACAGTGTTATTATGAACACTAACGGGGAGTTTTAGTTTCATCAGCTGGAGATGATACTTTAGTCGGCACAAGCATACTATTGATAGGGTGTCAAAAGAGTTTAGGGGCAAAATGCCGAAGATGTTCATAGAGCGAGCAGATCGGCAAACCCACAACATTGTAATAGTCCCCAACTATCTTCTTTACAAAGACCGCGCCCTGGTCTTCTTGTATGCCATACGCCCCTGCTTTATCCATGGGAGCGCCGGAATTCACGTAGTTGAGAATCTCTTCCGAGTCTAAAGTGCGGAAGGTGACGTCCGTTTTTTCAAAGAACGAGAGCGACTTGCCTGAGGGATATTCGAGTAAAACGACGCCAGTAAAAACACTATGTGTCTTTCCACTCAGATCGGCTAACATTGTCACAGCCTCATTTTTATCGAGCGGCTTTCCTAAGATACGGTCGCCAAGGACAACGATTGTATCAGCACCCAATACAACGCCCGAGCGCTGACCCTCACCAAGCGAGCGTAGAGTAGCCGCTGCTTTTTGGTATGCTAAATCCTGGACGATTGCTGAGGGTGATTCGGAGTAATCGAATACTTCTTCGATATTCGAGGGAGAAACCACGACATCCGTTATGCCGAGAAGTTTGATTAACAACGCTCTGCGTGGGGATTGTGAAGCAAGGTATAGGGTCATTTACAGGCTCGAAAAAAAAATCCCGCAAATGCGGGATTTGAAAACAATAAATCAAAAATCAAACTGCTTATCGGAACATCTCTTTAATCATACCCCATGTCCGCTTGACACCCGCCGATGGACGGCTGACAGGAATGGTTTGAGAGTAGCTTACTGCTGACTCATAGTTAATGCGGATGCGGTACTTATAAAGATCTGCCATAGGTACTATGCGACCACCAGAGCCATTCTGAGCAGCACCTGTAATAGCTGCATCGCGGTAGTGGTAACTCGAATTATTTCCGGAAGCTGATACTGTGCCAATTTCTTTGAAGTCATTTGTTTTTGAGTCACTACGCTCGATAGCAAAACTTTTCACGCCATTCTCTGTACCTGATTGCCATTCAAGCACGATAGCATCAGTCTCTGGGTGACCTTTGAGGTAGGTCAGCACTTCGGTGAAGCCGAAAGCCGCACCGCTGATGCCGAGAAACAATAATATGAATAATCCCTTTTTCATTGCTTGATAGAATGCTAATACACTTAATTTAATTCCCTAGATGTAGAACACGTTAAGGGGAAAGAAGTTGTACTTAATCTCTCTCGAAAAGGGTCGCAATTCCTTGTCCAACACCAATGCACATAGTTGCAATTCCGCGTTTCAGATTCTGGCGACGCATTTGATAGAGTAATGTGCCTGCAAGTCTGCCACCGCTTGCGCCGAGGGGATGCCCAAGGGCTATCGCACCGCCGTTGACATTAACACGGTCTGGGGATAAACCAAGTTCACGAATGACAGCGAGCGATTGCGATGCGAATGCCTCGTTCAATTCGACCAGATCAATATCATCTATGGATATATTCATTCGTGTAAGAATTTTACGAACGGCGAATATCGGTCCGACTCCCATGATTCTCGGAGAAATACCTTCTACACCAGAAGCTACATACCGACCCAACGGCTCAATACCAAGACGCTTCACTACATCTTCACTTGCAACAACAACAGCACTCCCTCCATCGTTGAGACTGCTTGAGTTGCCTGCTGTGACAGAGCCGTTCTTCCTGAATGCAGGGGAGAGCTTCGCAAGTTTTTCAAGTGACGTATCAGCGCGAGGTTGTTCGTCTTTAGAAATGATGATCGGATCACCTTTCTTTTGTGGAATCACAACTGGTATTATTTCTTCAGCATAAACTCCGGATTCTTGTGCAACAGAAGCGCGGCGATGTGACTCAAGCGCAAACGCATCTTGATCCTCGCGTGAGATTTTCCATTGCTCTGCTACGTTTTCACCTGTTTCGCCCATTGGTTCAAGCGGAAACATTTTCTCTAACTTTGGATTTGGGTATCTCCATCCAAGTGCAGTATCGTAGGCAGTCAGGTTTCCGAAGAGGGCAGAACCAGAAACATTTTTTGGAATTGAGTATGGTGCGCGAGTCATTGACTCGACTCCACCAGCGATAATAATATCTGCTTCTCCTGACATGATGGCTCGGGCGGCTTGAATGATTGTATCGAGTGATGAACCGCAAAGTCTATTGACTGTCGTCGCGGGTACTCGCTCAGGAAGACCTGCGAGCAGCACACCCATTCGAGCGACATTGCGATTATCTTCGCCAGCTTGATTTGCACAGCCGATCATCACATCGTCAATTTCATTCGGGTCAATACCTGCACGCCTTACGGCTTCAGCGATAACGATACCTGCCAAATCATCGGGTCGGCAATCTTTGAGTGCGCCTCCATATTTTCCGAAGGGCGTTCTGCAAGCAGAAATAATATATGCGTTTTTCATGTTATTTAGAAATAGCTTCCTTCGCAACAATTGACCAATCCTTCGTCCCAAGTCCCTCAGCGATGAGCGCATCCATGTGCGTGCCGAAGTTTGGCATCACATCAAGTGTGTGTCCAGCGCGGATAGCTTCTTCTGTCATCAAGCGTGCATCTTTGCGCGCCATTGATAATTCCCATGTTGGTGCATCATAATTACCTGCAAGTAATCTTGCAACTCTTGCTTTGAGTGGGGTCGTGCCCATCTGATCAATAAAATCAACGACATCGTCGCGAGAAATTCCCATTGATTTTCCGAGTGTAAATGTATCTGCGATTCCAGCAGAGATAGAAAGAAATAAATGATTGCCGAGAAGTTTATACGCGGCGGCTTCGCTCACATTCTCACCAAGATTCATCAGAGTCCCAGTCATTTTTTCAAGCTCCGGTGTAATCATTGCAATTACTTCCTGATTGCCTGAGACAAGCATCGAACCTGTTCCATCGAGTGCGTTTGATGGACCCATGAAAACTGGTGCATGAATATATGTTGCACCTTTTTCGCTCCAGTAATTCACGCGTTCAGCTACTCCGTGAGCGGAAGTGGTTGTATGATCAATAATGATTACATCTTTTTCAAAACCGCTTGAGGCATTCTGCAAAACTTCGTTCACAGCATCGTCATTCGAGAGTGCGAGGTGAATTCTATCAGCTCCGCGCACTGCTTCGGCGGGAGTTACAAAAGCTTTTGCTCCGACGCTTTCAAGTGCAGTCGCTTTCGATGCAGTGCGATTCCATACATTTACATCTTCGCCTTTTGCACGAAGCGCGCGAACCCAATTCGCGCCAAGAAGACCTGTTCCAAGAAATGCTTTCATGTGTTTTTATTTTTTTGATTTCAGTGGAACGGACTCTCTGCTCCGTTCGGGCGGACTAAGAGTCCACCCCACTGAGGGTTAGTCGAAAAATTTCTTTCCTGCTTCTGCCATCAATCGCAGCATTGGTGCAATCTTATAACGATCTGCACCGTACTCAATTTGCAAGGCTTCCATGATTGCAACGATGGTATAAGCTCCGATCTCATCGCACCATGCGAGTGGTCCTTTCGGATAATTCGTGCCGAGCTTCATTGCCATATCAATATCAGCTGCCGTGGCAACTTTATCTTGCAAAGCAAACGCCGCTTCGTTAATCACCATTGCAATTGTCCGCGGAAAAATACCGGCTACTCCATCGGCGATATACTCCACTTCTTTCCGGAACACAGACATGAGTATTTCCTTGTTCGAAGTAACATTCTCATGTTGCAAGGGTATTGAGTACTCGATAACCTTCTGAGTTGCGAGTTCGGATGGTATCATCGGCACGCCGATGATACGTTTGAACCCACTGATATGCCGAGCAATAGCAGTTGCTGGAGCAGTGAGTGTATTCGTGATCAAGATCGCATCCTTTGATTCAAACGAACTCAGGCTGGTATATTTTTCCTCAAGGTCATAGAACAAACCATCAATGACGATCTCGGCACCAGAGGTAACGAGTTCGATCATTGGATGTGAAGAAAAAAAATCAGAGAGCAACGTGCCGTGTTGCGGCTCGGAGAGCAGTGTGACTTTCATTTATTGCGGTAATTCCTGTTTGGCTATTTGCGCAGTCTGATCTTCTCTGAACTTACGCAGTTTGGTACGAAGCTCGGGACGGGAATTCGCAAGGATCGCAACGGCAAGAAGTGCTGCATTCTTTGCGCCAGCTTTGCCTATAGCAAGTGTGCCGACAGGTATGCCGCCGGGCATTTGCACCGTTGAGAGAAGCGAATCAAGTCCGTTCAAGACGCTATCCATCGGTACTCCGAGCACAGGAACGAGCGTATGAGCTGATGCTACGCCAGCAAGATGCGCCGCTCCGCCCGCGGCGGCGATGACGACTTCAAGCCCGCGCGCTTCAGCAGAGCCGAAGTATTCCATCGCCAATGCAGGTGTGCGATGCGCTGAGAGAACTTTGTTCTCATGCTCGATGCCAAATTCTTTTAACATATCCGAAGCGTTCTTCATGGTATCCCAATCCGAACTCGATCCCATAATTATGCCAACAAGTGGTTTACTCGTGTTACTCATCCGTAAAATAAATTTTTAGAGTCGGATGTAAACAGCAAACGGAGGGAAAGTGTTTAGGGGGGGAGGAGGAGAATGGAATGATATTGATGAACGGTAAGTAGGTTATATTGCGATTTTACTGAAAGGTTGTCATCGATGGTTAGGATGTTGAGTAAGCTGGTTAAATTAATCTCACTCCTTTTTTTAGTTCGTGCCTTAATGTGCAACAGACGTAAGAGAGCACACGCAAAAATGTTTGGACACGGATTTCACTACGTGCTTCGGAGTAGCACCAATAGTAAGGTTAATTATTTTACTCCGAACTACAGTTGCAAATGCGCGTCGGTTGAATTAGACAATTGTGATTTGATTTATTAAAACTTATTCAACAGATGTGTGAAAGTGGCAATCGATATCCACGCCTAAGGATACAGCATACATGACGAAAATTTACAAAAAGCGATACTGTATTATTAGTCCTGCTTGGGATTTTTTACCAATCTGAAGAATCCTTCAGCTAGAACTTCCCTTCCCTTTACAACTTGTAATTTCCCGAAAAATACGTGTTCGGTTTTATCAAGGAAGTAACATTTACCTTCCATCATGAGTACCGTCTCTCCAATTGATTTTGAACTATTCTTCGTTGCGAGAATTATTTTTCCGTTAGTTAGCTGCTTCCCAATCCAATTGATGTCCGCAATTGTGTCGATAATTTGGGGAGCGACAGGAAGATCGATGATGAGCTGTTGATTACTAAAATGCGTTTCGCCCAGAATGAAAGGACTCAACTTGGTAATTTTGATTGGTATATTCGAACAATCCCCGATTGAACAACCCCAACCCGACCAAACACCCATTGACAATGTATCAGTCACTACGAATCTATTCGTCCTATGCTCGTTGTTGTCTGCAGTACCAATCGCTAAAGGATAGTTATCTAATAATTCAATAAATTCCTTCTCATCTGTATCGAGCCAATTTTGTTGAGCTGGTGCATTGTTGTAAAGCGCACTCGTAAAGATGCAAATGGTGCAAATAATCAAAGTAATCTTCATAACTTTCGAATGTGCTTTTTAATTGTAACACCAGGTTAAACCTAATAGGAAAATGATGAATTCCCAAGCGCAAATAATTTATTGTCAACACAGTTTGTGTATATCACCAAGCTCAGCGTTTGTGCAGTATGAAATGTCCAAGGGAGGATCGCTATTTTGTGATTGATCTGCAAATGGGTTAACCCCGTCGGTTACTGTTAACTCATTCAAACTTCCATCATCGCACCTGAGCCATGATCGACCAGTTCGAGTATCCCAAACTAATTTGTCTGTCAACATCAGATTTGAACCGAGCGATACTCCTTCAGATTTTAGAGATGACTCAAATTTTTGTATTTCCGTCTCGGACATGGAGTCCAAAAATCGCTCAGATTCACAACAAAGTTTTCTAATAGTACCCGCATTATCAATTCTTTTCCCTAATAATGGACTGTAGAACTTGTTGAGCCCCAGAGGCCACGGGCTACCGTAGAGATAAGCCTCAAAAAATTTTGATTCCAATTCCGATGAGTGACCTTTTAAAAAATCTTTTGTCTTATTGCAGCTATGAGTTAATTCGTGAGCTATAGTCGCTTGCAGCACTTCATTATGTCCGAAACCTGGAACAGTAACATTATTATCAATCCGCGTGAAGTCTATGTGCAGTTCCTTGGTTTCCTCATCCCACCACGCAAGAGGCTTAAGCCCGTCTGGTCTTTGAGCTTGATCTTCACAAACAATTGTCAACCCCAACTCAGGATGATCCTTATCAGGTATCGGATCGGAGAAATCAGTCTTAGGAATATTCATCAAACAGTCGAGCAACTCATCCATGTCTTTATTACAACCGCCTATGATAGCTTTCATTTTTGAAATTTTATAGTCGATCATAGCCATAACAGCAGCCCAAGCTTCTTGGGCTCGATTTGCATTGGATTCAGGACATTTCGAATCCTTCCCATGTTTGTCCTTTCTTCCTTTTATTGGAGGTATCTTATCACCATACTTTTCCATATTTGGGTCATTCGGAAAAGTAATATCGTACTTCCCTCCCTTGTCGATCGGACCCGTCCGCCCTTTACTCGGATCCTGGGTTGTATAGTAATGAGAAAAAAGCCCAGATCCTTCCATTCCTAACAATAAGCTCATGTCAAGCATCGGTCCAGATGGATTTGAGTCCATTTTAGGTGGATCGGGGAAAGACCAGCCAGAAGGTTCGAGTTCCCGAGGATCTTGAGTTGGAATATCCTCAACAGGTACAACGGGGGTAGGGTGATCGTAATGACCATGGGTCCGGTTGGTTCCATTGACTCACATGATTCATAAACCAAAATAAATCATCCCACATAATACCCCCGTTTCTTTCAGTGAATAAGAATTATTTGATTACAATCCACTCCATCTCAAAAACGCTCCAAACACCACCTGTAACCATGGCGAGTACCATCGAATAGACTCCCGGGCGGAGAAGCGAAACGTGTAATACTTGATTGCCTGTGATGCCACTACCGAATGAAATCACTGGCACTGAACCTGTTGCGCTGTTCAAGAATTGACCGGACGTTGCCAGGTTATCTCTGACGGTGAGTTGCACGTTGTTATATGTTGAGGCTCCGAAGTTGATCTCAACTTGATTATCCCAAATCGCGCCAGCACGTAGGTATGCAATTTTATTAAGTGCAGATGGAATGTTCGCTCCAACATTTACCATCTGATGATTGAATGTCCATTGAAGTGCATCAGTCGTAGTAGCAGCATCGGTGATGTCGTATGACACTACCTTTGTATTCGCTCCAATATATACAAGCGGACTTGCTCCCCATGCTGATTGCAAAATGTTGGTGCTTCGTGTGAACGTACCGAGCGTTGCACCGAGACCTGCGTATTGCAGAATTGCTTTCGGATCAATGGGTTGAGCGACAGACATATCCTGCCAGCCCGGTGTCGTAATCGCCATTTGTGGACGGAAGAATCCGTTTGACATCCGCATACCGGCTCCGTATCCGCCGTTGCCGTTCGAGTTTACATTTTGTGGACCGTAAGAGTCCGTTGGTGCTAATACCATATTTTCTCCTTTTTGATTGTTGTTACAGCCGCAAGCCATGACAGTGATTATGAAAAATGTTCTAAAAAAATCATCCATGCAATTGCATGAACTTGTTGATACAAAAATAAATAGGTTTGCTGAAAAACCCACCGAACCATGACCGAACTTAGACCGTACATTTTACATTTTTTTTAGATTGCAGAAAAAAATACCATGAGGTCAAGCTCCGAGTCAAGTCCAAGCCTTTCCCGTATGTGTTGCCTGATTTTTTCTATGTCGCGCGGGCTAACCGAGAGCAAGCCTGCAATTTGATCTGTTGTCTTGCGTGCTCTTATTAGTGCGGCTACACAAGTTTGATGCCAAGTCAGTACGGATGAAAATTTTTTACTGATTACCAAAAAATTCTCACCTAACAAACCTTTGGTTTCAAGTTCGACTCTGTCCCAGATGATCTCACGCTTAGTCCGCTTTATATTTAGCGGGGGGGGGGGGGGTAGTATTTTATTTTGTTTGAATTTTGTAACGAAATGAGGCAAGGAAAAAAAAAGCCGAAAAAATTAATGAAGAAAAGGAATAATTTAAACCTGAGATTTAATTTTTTTATTTCAAATCTTATGGATGTTTTTAGACGAATGTTATGTAGACCCAATGCCCTTATTTCCATTTTTTTGAAAAAACCTTGTTTTTTTGTTTATTTTTTATATTTCACATA
>JBAWZA010000024.1:0-29295 GCA_037143335.1 bacterium
AAAACCGAGAGTGAGATCGGAATCCCAAGCTTCCGATCAATGACCTGATTCATGTAGGAATTATCAGGATCGAGGAAATTATCGTGATTGCCTTTGAAGCCGCGTGTCTTGAAAAAGAATTCGTTGGTTGCAGTAAGTACATCTATCGGCGAATGGATACCGACGATTCTATCACGGAGCATTCCGGCAAGTGCATCAAGCTCGGCTTTGTAGTATTCGACATCAATTCGAGGGTGACCAAATCGTGCAATCAGAAACGTCCCTTCTTCGAGAGTCCCTCTTTTCTTTTCTACAATTTTTTCCCTTAGTGAAGCAAAACCTTCGAGGAGAATTTTTTCATTTAACTCTTTTGCCAGCACACCCGCCCGCTCCTTAGCAAGAGCATCAGGTGAGATGTCAATAAAATCGAGTAGCGGTGTAAGGATAGATGCTCCGCGAATCCTCAACCGATCTTCGACGGCGGTGGCAATGCGCATATCTGGGTCATCGAGCAAGGCAACAAGCGACTGGAATTCGGTGTCGCCGCTACGTGGTTTACTGGATGTGATAACGTGGCTATCGGTTTGGATCATAGTTGAGAGCTAACGTGCGTCTGAGTTTGAACGTAAATCTAACATCGAAAGAATCCCCGAATTTCAGTAGGCTCAAGATTACCAATTTCTGAAACTTCCCTCCGATTCAGGCGTTAAAAAGGATTGTTCGATTTATGTGGTTTTTTTTGTTAAGATTCTTTAGTTAATCTTTTTATTAGAAGGAATTAGTTGATTATGTTGAGAAATAAATCATTTGTGCGCCCAATTATTCTGGTTGCCTTTGGCTTACTCTTCGGAGTCGGTATGGTTGCAGGATTTGGTGGGATTGCGAAGTTAAATATCGCCTTTGGTCAGACCGATAACGTCACACTTGGCGGACCTACACCTAATATCCCGCAATCAGCAACGCTTGAGAGTATTAACACATCTTTTAAGGCAGTTGCCAAAGCCATACAACCAACCATTGTTTCGATCAAGGTTAAGTCCGAAGCACCGAAACCTGTAAAAGGCAAATCCGATTTGCAGGGACAGGGGACTAATCCATTCCGCTATTTTTTCCAGTCACCGAATGGTGGCGAGGATGATGAGCAGGGGATGAACCCGTTCAACATGCCTGGTCAGCAAGGACCATCAGAGGGTTTAGGCTCAGGCGTGATCGTGACGGCAGACGGATATATCCTTACGAATAATCATGTCGTTGAGAATGCCGCAAAAAAAGGTGGCATCATTGTGAAGCTCACGAATAAACATGAGTATGAAGGACACGTTGTCGGAGTTGATCCAACCACTGACCTTGCAGTTGTAAAAATAGATGCAACCGGTTTACCTGTCGCAGCACTCGGCAACTCCGATGAAGCTTCTGTGGGTGAATGGGTTCTTGCTGTCGGCAACCCCTTAGGATTAGAGTCAACCGTTACGACAGGAATCGTAAGTTCAATTGGCAGAAATATGCCAACTGGAAATGGCAATTCAAAAGCAGGAAACTACAACATTTCGAATTTTATTCAGACCGATGCTGCGATCAATCCAGGAAATTCTGGTGGCGGATTATTTAATGCACGCGGACAGGTCATCGGTATTAATGCAATGATTGCCACGACGACAGGCATGTTCGCTGGATATGGATTTGCAATCCCGATCAACCTTGCCAAAGCAGTTGCAATGGATATTATCAAGACTGGCCATGTCAATCGTGGTATTATTGGTGTGAGGATCAAGGCTATCGATCAAACTGAAGCCGAGGCACTCGGGCTAGGAGTACCACGTGGAGTACGTATCGATAGAGTTGATAAAGGCAGCGCAGGCGAAGCCGCTGGTCTCAGAGAAGGTGATGTTATACTTTCTGTCAATGGCGAAGAGACAAATGAATCAAATCAACTTCAAGGCTTGGTTGCCGTCCACCATGTCGGTGATAACATCATGCTAAAGGTATGGCGCGACGGAAGAGAAATTGAAAAATCCATCAAGCTTCGCGCACGACCTGATGATGCTGCATCGTTAAGCGTAAATAACTCTGATGAGGAATCAAGGTATGAGTCTGAGAGCAGACCAAGCAAAACATCGGCGACGTTCGACAACATTGGAGTTAGTATTCGAAATCTGAATTCTTCCGAAAAAGAAAAATATGATGTTGACGGCGGAGTTTATGTCTCAAAAGTTGTTCCAGGTTCTGAGGCATACGACAGAGCACTCGGTCCTGCAAGTATCGTCACACAGCTGGGCGGGAAGAAAGTCTCGAATGTAGATGATTTTGAGCGTATCATGAATAAGAGCAAAGGTAAAGCTCTGGGGATGAATGTCATTGATAATAACGGCGACAAGAGATTTCTTGCGATCAAAGTGCCAAACGATTAGCCCTCTATTGCAATTAGAAAAAGAGTCAACTAAACATTGACTCTTTTTCTAATGTAAGACTTCAAATCTCCGTTCCGACATTAGCCCACCTGAATTCAAAACGACATAGTAGCTACCATTCGACAAATTAGCGATTGGAATACGAAATGAATTCTGATCTGTAATACTTACGCTGATCAACTCTTTTCCCAGCAGATCGTAAATTCTCATTTTAGAGAATGGCAGAATACAATTCAGAGATACATTAATGGTATTCCCGAAAACTGGGTTGGGATAAATGGAAAGAGGGCAGATAGACGAATTTTGTCGCTGCACGATATTTGGAATATCAGATATTTTGAGACGCCATAACATACTATCTGCGAATGCGAAGACAAAAGAATCATTCGCGTAAAGGTAGGCATTTTTTGAAGACAGGTTGGCCGTCGGTAAATTAAAACTAATATTTTTCCAACTCATACCATTACTATTTGAACAGAAAACTCCATCCCCCCATGAAAAAAGATATTTTTGATTTGTCGCAATTTTTAATAGTGCAGTATTAAGCCCAAATATGTGAGACCAGTGGAGTCCATCGTCAACGGACTTCCAGATATCTCCATCGTTTGCAAAAAGTGTATCATTAATATTAAGCACATCGTACACAACATCACCTTTCAGCTCGTTGTCTAATTTTGTCCAGGTATTACCAGAGTCATTAGAGCGAACTACTCCGTTAAAATATGTGGAAAGGAAAAGAATATTTTTGTGAAAGAGTGCTTGTGTTATTGGATTATTGCCCCAGAATGCAGCTGAAATATCATGCCAACTATTGCCATTATCCGTTGAACGGGCCAGACCACCACTTCCATAAATTCCGAATAATAATCCATTGGAATAAGCAAATAAAGTAATTGACCCAAAATGGGACCCGCTCCCTTCTGATATTTCCCAGTGATCTCCGTTATCAGTAGAGAAAAATATCCCGCTCGTTGAATCGGGATTCCAATCAAACATGCAGCTAACTAATTTATTGTTAGAGTAGGTTAACGCTTGAATTCGTTTTTCTTTAGGAAGGTGCATATGAAGTTCCGTCCAAGTAATTCCGTTGTTGGTGGAGCGATGGAAACGTGCATAATCATCATACCCTCCCGACGAAATAAAGAGAGTATCACCTTTGAAACACGCACATGAACCATCAAAATCAATGACTGGGCATGTTGTTTTCACCCACTGGGCATAAGCTGCACAGTGGGTGAAAAAAAACAAAGCAATTGCAAAAAATATTTTCATCTTACAATTTGGAAGCTCTTTGATTTTGTGAACGTTCCGTTATTAATTCTACAGACATAAGTACCTGAATTAAGATTGGTAAAGGTCGAAAACCTATTTCTGCCCAATACTTTAGTGCTATTGGGATAAGTCACAACTAACCTGCCCAAAATATCATATATCTCGATGCTTGATCGAATGTTCCAAGCTGGCGCAGTATAATCAACAACAAGCTCCCTATCAGAATTCACAAAAACGACCAACTCTTCCTTCTGTGATGGCTGAATCTGATTTACATCTGATCTGCTCGATTGTAGTTTACCGAAAACCGAAAAATTAACACCGAGCATACTATCAGGTGGTACATGTCCAATATGGTCAGTATAGGCGTGAGTCGTTGTATCCCAAGCCCAGACATCATATTGTGCTGTAACCACAGTAAAAGTAGTATTTTGAGAGTGATAGATACCCTCATTGAGGGTATCTCCCCCAGTTCCATCGTTTACACGGCTATAACCGGACTGAAAATTAAATTGCGAAAAATCCCAACCGCTTTTTTCGCCCAAGCTTCCACTTCGACCCCAAGCAAATAACGGGGTAGTAGACTTTACATCCCAGATACTATCAAGACTAATTGTTTTTGAGATAGATCTAACTTTAGCGAAATACTTACTTTCTTGAGCCGTTCTACCTAGATCATTCAAGAGATATGTGCGATTTTGATATTTTTCTAATCGATGATTGCCCTGAGTGACAGGACTACAAGCCTTGTTAAAAAACCAGACGGTAGAGTCGGTGGTCCAAGCTGAAGAATCCAACCAGTTAGAAAAACTATAATGGTATAGCACATATCTACCGGCCGCTTTTGTAGAATCGGGGTCAAGCATTTTGAATGCTTGACCGATATCGAGGTGGCCCCATCCATTACTCGTATCCCAAGCCGTTTGTGCTAATGACATAGAGGCAGAAGCTTTGATGATACCATAAACATCTTCCGGTTCAAGCGCTACGTGTTGGCCCGAATAAGGTCTTGTAAACCATGACAGAATCAGCCCCGCACTTCCAGCTACATTTGGAGCAGATGCCGAAGTACCTGCAAAGCTACCATAAGTATAAATTGGGTTATGGATTTCGTTTAAAGGATCCAGAATGGTAGGACTTTGAGAGTTGATCGTAGAATAATTTAAGCCAGGACCAGCAATTGTACATCCGAATTGTGTGTCACCGCTCGGCGCCAAAAGACCCATTGTAAATCCATAGTTGGACCATTGAGCTTTTGTTTTCTTGTCCAAAGGATGAGCGTCTTCAAACCGACTGCCCCCCACACCTATAACCCAACTCTGCTCATATTCGGCAGGGAAGCTAACGGGCTTTGCGTTTTCGTTATAATTTATTTCACCCATTGCGCCACACTGGATAACGCCATTTTCAAACGCATAATTTATCGCACCATGTAGATCAGGTTCCGAGTACCCATCATTCGCAATACTTGCAGAAGTATTAATTACATTTACGCCAGTACCGTAAAAAGTTGATGCACTCCTAGAAGCGGATTCAAAAACAGCAGCAATGTATGCACTTTTGTAACCGGTAGCACCAGATGCGAGAATAGCAAGACTACACCCCATACCTAAGTCTTGGGAACCTGGTGAATCACTTGGCAAAACGCCCCACCCGCCAGCTATACCGGCGATTGATGTTGCATTTCTGTTTGTTAAAGCTCCCATGATGCCGATACACGGGGTACCATGTCCCTGATTCATGTTTATGGGGTCAATACTTCCCGTTGAGCTAACATAGAATTGATGACCGTAAAGAACGTGTTTGCTTGGCCCGATACCTGCGCCTAAATCGGGATGACGATAATCCACACCTTGGTCAAAATGGGCAAGTATGATCGAAGGATTCCCGACTTCAAAATCCCAGGCTTTCTCCGCATTTATCATTCGTTTTAAATTGACTTCGCACGAATCGTAGAATTTAAGATTATCCCCAGGATGTTTGAAAAACTTCGTGCCATTTCTGTCTGGCAATGCCATGAGAATATCGTGTGGAAAATTTAGTTTTAAAGCCGCACAGAGCAATAAGGCATTAACGGTTGTATCATAATTTAGTAGCATCCAGTTGTAATGGTCACATCCGAGGGTATCACCGCGTCTTGTAATTGAAAGCGTGTCTACAGGACTTGCAGTTGTGAGTCTACGTAGGAAAAATCCGCCGCTGGAAATAAAAAAATTTCTAAGTGTAGAATCAGTTATTATATTATTTGAAGAATCAAAGTAAAAGTGCTCCGTAAGTAATCTGAACCGAAGACTATCAGGAAATCCACGATGGGAAGTGTCGTCATGTGGTAACTCAGGAAATGAAAGTATTTGATTTCCTTTGTGGTGTGCTCTAGGTCCTATATCATAGTATACTAAATATGGTGACATGAGCTTGTCGTAATCCAGAGCACCCTGCCTGAATCTGATTAGTAGTTGTCCTTTTACAATAGTGCTATCAGGATTTCTCTTTATAGGGATCATCACTCCCTGTTGATTTTGGATCCAATATGTAGTGGTATCGGATGGAAGTGTAAACTGTGCTGAGACTTTTTCTGAACAAAGGATTGCCCATAGAAACATGAACGCAATTATTCTTTTCATGACTCGATCTTGATGTTAGGTAAAAAGCAAAAAAAAATACAATTAATTTACAAAATGCACACTTTCAATTTTCAACCTATGAGGTTGAACTGTATTTAGACAAATATACGTAACTTTTGTCTTCATGTCAATTAAAAAGACGATTGGGGACAATATAAGAAAATTTAGGAAGGAAATTGGCTGGACACAGGAGAAACTTGGTGTTCGTGCCGGTTTCCATCCTAATTATATCAGTCGTTTAGAACTTGGTCAAGAAAATGTTCAAATAGAAACACTTGAAAGAATTGCAAAAGTACTCAAAATAGACTCTCATTTGCTTTTCCTCTAATCACAATAAGTGTGTGGCAAAAAAAGTGGCGAAATAGAACGATGCCGTTTTCTAGATCTACAGACTTTAATTTCACATCATCCCTTGCGTATCCATCCCTTTCGTTCTGAATGGCTCATCCTCGAAGCTTGAGATGGATTGCAATTCGCGGAAGCGCTTATAGATTTGATCCATCGAAAGCTCTTCGATTCCTTCGGTGGAGAATTTCGAGCAACAGTAACTTGCCAGTACAGTGCCATAGATCACCGCTCTTTTAACTGTTGCGTAGTTAATGGAATCCCAACGAGTGAGATAGCCTATGAGTCCGCCCATGAAAGAATCGCCAGCACCGGTTGGATCAAAAATTTCTTCGAGAGGATATGCCGGAGCCGAGAAAATAAAATTATCGTAGAAGAGCAATGCGCCATGCTCGCCTTTTTTGATGATGACAATTCGGTGATTATCAGCCGCAAGCATTTCCTGAAGTTTATGTCCGCAGACAACGAGACTTGGATGATCAACAAGTAATCGTGCTTCGCCATCGTTAATCACAAGAGCATTTACCTTAGCAAGAGTTTTCTTCAGATCATCGGGTGCGCCGGTGATCCAGAAATTCATTGTATCGCAAATGATAAGCTTGGGTTTTGCTTTGAGTTGATTGATAACCTCAAGTTGCAGGCTCGGCGCGATGTTCCCAAGGACAAGGTAATCTGGCGAGGCAAGTTTGGCAGGGACTTTCGGCTTGAAATCTGCGAATACGTTGAGGTCTGTCGTCAGTGTATCGCGGGTATTCATATCATAGTGATACTTACCAGCCCAAAAGAACGTCTTGCCACCTTTGACAACCTCAACACCTGAGGTATCGAATCCCCGCGCTTGGAAGAGATTCCACGCATGTTGCGGGAAATCCTCGCCAACGACGCCGACTAACCCGATTTCGGAGCCGTGCGCGAAATAACTTGCTGAGAGCGAGATATAAGTAGCACTCCCACCAAGGGCGCGCTCGCGCTTATCAAATGGGGTTTCGATAGTATCAACTGCTAATGAACCGACGATAAGTAATGACATCCTTTTTTAATTACGAATTAAGAATTACAAATTATGAATGCAAAAATACGACACATTGTCACTGAAAGTCGGATTCAACCCAGAAATCCAGCTTCTCTCCGTGCGCAACCAAAGATTTCGTTATTATTGTATGAAACATGTTCAACCCGAATTCTTGTCGTAAATTTGCACCTGTATGAAGAAATTTACAATTGATTCGGAGCTTCTCTATAACGCGAAGCGCGAAGGATTCAGCGATAAACAGATAGCCGAAATATTCAAGGTTTCCGAATCTGAAGTCCGCACTGAACGCAAGCGATTGGGGCTTGTCCCCGTATTTAAGACTGTTGATACCTGCGCTGCCGAATTTGCCGCCGAGACCCCTTACCACTACTCCACCTACGAAGAAGAAAACGAGTCCGTCCGGACGAACAAGAAAAAAGTCGTCATCTTAGGCGGCGGTCCGAACCGCATCGGCCAGGGAATCGAGTTCGATTACTGCTGCGTCCATGCAGCGCAAGCTCTCGCCGAAGAAGGGTACGAGACGATCATGATTAATTGTAATCCCGAAACGGTCTCGACGGATTATGATACGTGCACAAAACTTTATTTCGAGCCGCTGACTTTTGAAGATGTGATGAACATCTTAGATCATGAAAAACCAGATGGTGTGATCGTAACTTTCGGCGGACAGACACCACTCAAACTTGCAAAGCAACTCGAAGCCGCTGGCGTGCCAATACTTGGTACGGCTCCAGACAACATTGACCTCGCAGAAGATAGAAAACGTTTTGGCGAGTTGATTGATAAACTCGGGATCAAATGCCCTCCTTATGGAACCGCCACTACAGAGGCAGAAGCAGTTGCCGTTGCTGATTCCATCGGATATCCTGTGCTCGTGCGACCATCGTATGTGCTCGGGGGTAGGTCAATGGAAATATGCTACCGCCCGGAAGCAGTTGCAGAATATATGGCAAGCGCAAAGGGAGTGAGTCATGAACGTCCAGTTCTTATTGATAGATTTTTAGAAGATGCATACGAATTCGATGTTGATGCCATTCGCGATAGATTAGGCAAGGTTATCATCGGTGGAGTGATGCAGCACATCGAAGAGGCAGGCATTCACTCTGGCGATTCATCAAGCGTGATTCCGCCCTATGACACAAGCGATGAAGTCTATAATCTCATCATTGACTATACTCGGATGCTTGCGAATGCATTGAATGTAATTGGTCTTATCAATATTCAGTTCGCCGTGAAGGACGGAACGGTGTATGTACTCGAAGTAAATCCTCGCGCAAGTCGCACGGTGCCGTTTGTCTCGAAGGCTACTGGCAGACCGCTTGCGAAGATCGCCGCGAAAATTATGTCCGGAAGATTACTCAGCGAATTTGAAGTAGAAGATTTTAATAAACACACCGCATTCGTAGCAATCAAAGAGTCTGTTTTCCCGTTTGACAAATTTCCACGCGTGAAAATGTTTTTAGGACCAGAGATGCGTTCGACGGGTGAGGTCATGGGATCGGGTGCAGATTTTGGTGAAGCGATTCTGAAATCGCATCTTGCCGCGGGTATCAAGATTCCGACTGAGGGAACAATTTTTATTTCTCTTCGCGATCAAGATAAAAAAGACAAAACTGCCGAGATCATTCGCGGATTTCATAACTTAGGTTTTTCGATTATCGCCACGAGCGGTACTACGAAGTATCTCAGAGATCACAACATTCCTGCTGAGAGCGTGAATAAAGTTTCTGATGGTCGCCCGAATATCATCGATGCCATTAAGAATGGTGATGTGCAATTAGTCATCAATACTCCGAGCGGAGAAATATCTCGTATCGCTGAGTACGAGATTGGTTGGTCAGCACTTGCCTATAAAGTCCCATTCATTACGACACTCTCCGCCGCCGCATCTATCGTGAGCGCTGTAAAGTCGCTTCGCAAAGGCGAACATGTCGTGAGAAGCATTCAGCAACTCCATTCAGAGTTGTAGTGTCTGACTAACATCGAGTGATACGAGATGCTCCCAACGAAACTTTGTGATCAAGGTATAATGCATTTTCAATGGCTGAACAAATTTTTTTAAGGAGATTGGTTTATGTACTGCAAATTTGCCCAATGCACCCTCAGAAATACACGCCATCATCACATATTAGCATGACTTTGGATCGTTACTCGAAAAGCCCGATACATATTTTGGGGCTTTTTACTATTTCTCGTAATTGTCCAGATTTATGCCAATTTTGGTCCGCTACCAGGATCGACTGCCGAAATGGCATCGAGTGCACTTGCTTCTTACCTTCTCATAGCCCTTTTTGCATCGCTTTTAGAGAGAGTAGTGAGCAAGCAATGATTGGCACGAAGTTTGCACCTAATTTTCTGAAAAACAAAAGTATGTGTAGGTATTGGATATTATTTTTTGCAATTGTACTAGGAGGATGTAATTACGTGTCTATCGAGCAACCAAAATTTCATGTGCTTGAAGGGGAAGACAATCTTCAGATCAGGCAGTATCAGCCGAGCATTATTGCAAAGACCGTTGTAGAATCCAGCGATATGGATAAGGCATCAAATGAGGGATTCCGCCGTATAGCAAAATTCATATTCGGTGATAATACTGCAAAAGGAAAAATTGCAATGACTGCACCGGTAACATCATCCGAAGAACGGTCCGAGAAGATCGCAATGACTGCGCCGGTAAGTATGCAGGTCACGGGCGGGAAATATGTCATAGCTTTTACCATGCCATCAAGTTATACTCTCGTAACACTTCCTTCACCGAATGACGATCGGGTAAAGATAGAACAACTCCCGGGAAAAAAGATGGCAGTCATAAAATATTCCGGTACATGGTCCCCCAAACGGATGCAAGAAAAAAAAGATGAGCTACTGAATTGGCTCAGAGAGAAAAAACTAAAGCCGATTGGTGAAGTTATCTTCGCTCGTTACGATCCTCCGTGGACACCATGGTTCATGCGAACGAATGAAGTGCAAGTGGAAGTCGAGTAATATCTGGTCTCTCAACCAAGTTGCTTGCCGATGATTTTTTGTAAGTCAGGAATAACTTCCGATTCGAACCAGGGATTTTTCTTTTGCCAGATCTTATTCCTTGGCGATGGATGCACCAGTGGCAAATACGTTGGCAAGAACTCTTTGTACCTTCTAACATTTTCTGTTACCGAAGGCAGAAATTTATCACCAAGATAGAATTTCTGCGAATATTGCCCAATGAGAATTGTCAGTTTCACATCCGTCATCACTGCCAATAGTTGATGATGCCAAAGCGGAGCACACTCTGGTCTGGGAGGAAGATCGGCGCTTGCTTTTTTGCCGGGATAACAAAACCCCATTGGCATAAGCGCAAATAAGGATGGATCATAATATTGTTCTTTCTCCACGCCTAACCATCTTCTCAACTCTTTTCCGCTTTGATCATCCCACGGAATTCCACTTGTCTGTACTTTCTGTCCCGGTGCTTGCCCAATGATCAGAATCCTACTCGTTTTGCTGACAGAGAAAATTGGCTTCGGAGGATTCGGAAGAAATGATTGACACACCGTACAGGAGTTAACTTCATTGATAAGTAGTTGTATGTTTGTCATGGGTAGCCGATTAAACAAATTAGACTGACTGATTACTCCACTTCGTATCTTTGCAGTCCATGCCAAGCGACATCTTCATCTCATACTCCTCAAAGGACAAAGAAAAAGCTGACCAGCTTTCGGAGCTATCTGCCCCGTGGGATTCTATTAATAAGAATAATATATGAAAGCAAAACCCGAGGGTGAATTTCCGTTACTATCACCTCTTATCCTGCTTACAGGTGCGACGGGATATGTAGGTGGGAGGCTGCTTAGAATTCTTGAGCGGGAGGGATATCGCATTCGTTGTATTGCACGCCATCCTGAGTATCTTAAAGACAAAGTATCAGCAGCTACCGATATTTCTCAAGGCGATGTAATGGACCGCGCAAGCTTAGAACGAGCGATGGTTGGCGTTACTATTGCATACTACCTTGTGCATTCAATGGGATCGAGCGGTTCGTTCGAAGAACAAGATAGACTTGGAGCCCAGAACTTCTCAGAAGCGGCAAGCGCAGCAGGTGTTCAAAGAATAATCTATTTGGGTGGCTTGGGCGATGAAAGTCATGAACTTTCTCCTCACTTGCGTAGCAGGCAGGAAGTTGGGAAGATATTGCGCAATTCAGGTATTCCAGTAGTTGAATTCCGTGCTTCAATTGTCATTGGCGCCGGAAGCTTATCGTTTGAGATGATTCGTTCACTTGTCGAAAGGCTTCCATTAATGGTAATCCCTAAATGGGCTGCAATGCCGGCACAACCAATCGCCATCGACGACCTGCTCTCATATCTGATAGCTGGTCTTGAAATTCCTGCTCTCAAGTCTCAAGTTTATGAGATAGGGGGATCAGATATTGTTTCCTATGCCGATATTATGAAAGCTTATGCACGTAAACGAGGAGTGAAATTGCGAATGATCAGTGTCCCTGTTCTAACACCCTCTCTTTCAAGTCTCTGGCTGGCACTGATAACCCCGCTCTATGCTCGGATCGGGAGAAAGCTTATTCAAAGTATCGTGCATTCTACTATTGTTCATGATACAAGTGCTATAGAGATCTTCAATATTCATCCAGTTGGAATAGAGGCGGCTCTTGAGGGGGCTATTCAGAGTGAAGAAAAAGATTTCGCCGCTACGCGGTGGTCTAGTGCGCTTTCTTCGACGGGAGTTCACAGGTCCTGGGGAGGAGTACGTTTCGGATCACGATTAGTTGATTCTCGCATTGCCAAACTACCCATTTCAGCACCTGAAGCTTTCAAACCGATCGAACGAATCGGTGGCAAAACAGGATGGTACGCATGGAACAGGCTCTGGCAAATCAGAGGATTTTTAGACTCATTGATAGGTGGCGTTGGGTTGAGGCGAGGACGCTTAAGTTCTGAAAGAATCCAAGTTGGGGACACACTGGATTTCTGGAGGGTAGAAGCCATTGAGCAAAACAGCTTGCTCAGGCTCTCGGCAGAAATGAAGCTGCCCGGTCGCGCCTGGCTGGAATTCGAGGTCACCGGCAACGACAAGAATTCAACAATACGTCAAACCGCAACATTTGATCCTCTTGGTATTATCGGTCTAGCATACTGGTATGCACTCTACCCAATTCACCAATTTGTTTTTCAGGGAATGCTTGATGGCATTGTCAATGCGGCTTTGAAATCCGAAGATGTAAAGAAAAAATAATTCACAAAGTTCAGTGAACTACATTTTTCTCCTACTTCAGTTAGTGCATTGCAAAATCGATGACTCACGGAATGATAAAGCACATACAGGAGTCTAATATTCTGCTACTATTTTTTATGTGGTGCGATTCGGTCACATAAATTGATCGCACTCTGAATAACAGCCGGAGTTCCTTGACCTGGAAATACAGTATCACCCACAAGATAAAATTCGTGAACTGGTGTTACATTCGATTGCCAAGTCGGCATCCAATTCTTTACAGAATGGGCAATTCCTCCAACCCATCCGTTTGTGCGGTGTGTGTAAAAAGAAAAAGTACGAGGTGTACCCATCTCCAGCGATAGTTTCTTTGCATGTCTATATCCGGGTAGGAATTTGGTGAGGACGTGATCAAATCGTTCAAGGGCAGCGAGTTGCTCAGTTTCATATAATTCATTGTCCATCGCTAACCAACGTTCCGGATTTTTTTCGTGTGATGATACACTGATAGTGCGCCAACCTTCAGGGCTGCGAATTCTATCATCACGATGTGATAGTGATAGAAATAGCGAACCTTCCTGAGTGTGAAATTGGTGATAGAGCGAGCCTCCATCATCTAAAACATCTTCCACTACCCCAGTCAGCATCAGCGCCCCCCATCGTGTTCCTTGAGGACGATCGGATGCTGTTATGATTTTTCGGCGCAATCGTTTTGGAACATTCCCGAATAGTGTCAATGTATCCCAGATCGTTGCATTGCTTATAACTCTTTTTGTCTGGTACGTCCTGCCTTTTGAATCTGTTAAGGTGAAGATCTTCTGCATTTCATCAAAATCAATTCGCTTCACCAATGATTTAAAACGAATCTCCCCTCCAGCGTTTACAAAATGCTCTTCCATTTTTCTGGAAAGCTCATAGAGGCCACCTTGAACGTAATACGTATGCGCTTGGTGGATATTCACAGACTGATTAATTATCCTCTCTTGGTTTCGGCTCGCTGGTTACGGGCACAAATTCTTCTTCTTCTTTGGTCACAGGAGATTTTTTATCCAGCAGAACCGAGGCTGGTTTGGGTTCAGCACTTGGAACCTCATTCTCCATTGATTTCAACTGCTCTTTGAATAATGCTTTTCTCTGTTCACGCTTCATTTTCGCTACGCGAAGTGCGGGGACTGATTGCTCAACTTTTTCGCCAGCGAGCTTGAGTGCATTGGTCACGTCGGAATCATGTTTGAACGCATCGGCGCAGGAAGAGATCGAGAGTGGATTATAGCCATGGGTAATAAATAGATCATGAGCAGTGCCACAGACACTATTAACGAGTGTTCCCATCATTCCAATCGCTTTCAATGGATTAGTCTCAGTGCTGTCAAACGGAAATTTCTGCAGTTGGGCAGAGATGCGGTTGCCGAATGAGTTAATCATCCCAATAAGTTCGGCTTTCGGAATATATTTTGCGTCTTTCAGTTTTGCAAATTCCGTAGTACGAGCAGAGCTAAAGCAGAGTAAGCTAAATCCTTCTAACCCAATTGTTTTCGGGCTCGGTGTGAATGTCTTTGCTTTTGTGTGTGATTGGGAGGCAATCATCTTATCAGAGGCTGTCTCGATTTGCTTTAATGTTTTCGTGTCAGGAGAAAAGAGTGACATGAAATCAATTCCAAGCCCGAAGCGAATCTCACCGTTATCGGTGAGAGCAAAACTTAGCGGGACGATGATCGAATCTAAGCCGAGAAAACTCATCTGCATGAAAATTCTCCCTTTTGATTGCAGAGAGTCATACTTGATCTTCAACACATTTACGGTGTCATATTTTTCGATTTGCATCTGGTCGCCTTCGATCACCTTCATCGAAGGCGATGATGTTGGCGGAGGCAACGGCATGAGATTCGAAATCCCCTCTGGTACTATGCTTTTACCTTTGTAACGAAGGTACATGTGATCGGAAGTGATCCTGATGTGCATGGTTGAGCCAGCGATAATCGGAGACCATTCGTCGAAAATGCTCTGCTGAGTCTGAGCCTCTGCAAGAGATGTGAAAACGAGTGCTAACGCAAGGATAAAATACTTCATAAATTGTGCAAATGTTACGTCAAATTTGTAACGTATATGTTGGCTTTTAGTTGCACGGAAGGGGATTGCTCACTATGTTCGGAATGACACAATTCACGACCGAGACATACCCCAATTTCTCATTGGGGACGGTTGCGGTTTCGGAATTGTTAAGTGTGCGCGAATTGTCAGTATTTTCATACGAATATGATCTCAGTCGAATACGTAACCGAATTATTCAAAACGCCATTTTTGCAATTGGTCTCCGAAGCAAGCGCTGTGCATAAGCACTACCATGCGTTTGCTGATATACAGCTTTGTACACTTCTCTCGGTAAAGACCGGAGGATGCGAAGAGGATTGCGCATACTGCCCGCAAGCTGCGCGCTATGATACGGGTGTTGGCTCGCAAAAAATGTTGGATGTTGATTACGTTGTTGCCGCTGCTACTCAAGCCAAAGAAGCAGGCTCAACCAGATTTTGTATGGGTGCGGCGTGGAGAGAAGTCCATGAAGGGCAAGATTTCGAGAACGTCCTCGAAATGGTAACGAAGGTAAATGCAATGGGACTTGAAGTCTGCACGACACTTGGTATGCTCAATGAGTCGCAGGCACAGCGCTTGAAAGAAGCAGGACTATCGGCTTATAATCATAATCTTGATACATCCGAAAGTTATTACGGAAAAATAATTCATACGCGTGAGTATCAAGATAGACTTGATACACTCGCACATGTTCGTGACGCTGGTATCTCCGTTTGTTGCGGTGGAATTTTAGGTATGGGCGAGACGATTGATGACAGAATACATTTCTTGCACACCCTCGCAAATTTTGATCCACAACCTGAGAGCGTACCTATCAATGCACTTGTCCCAATAGAGGGCACACCGCTTGCTGACTTGCCACCGCTTGACCCGTTTGATTTTATTCGCGTCATTGCCTGTGCAAGAATCTTGATGCCTCGGTCACGCGTCCGTTTATCTGCCGGAAGACTTTCTCTCTCCGAAGAAGCCCAAGCCCTTGCATTCCTTGCTGGAGCAAATTCGATATTCACAGGAGATCAACTTCTAACTACACCAAATCCTGGCTTCGATAGAGATTCCGCGCTCCTGCAAAAACTGGGTGTAGAGAAGAAGGCTCCGTTTTCAGTTGAGATGTCAATGACGGAGTAGGGGGATGGTTTTATGCCCAGTACAGGATTTGGAAAAATCTCTTTAATAATTGCGTAAGTTTGTAGGATGAAAAAAACTGTACTCCTATTCCTACTACTTCTATCTTACAAAGTTTCTGCGCAAACTGATTTTGAAATTTCTAAATTTGAAATTAAAGTGCCGATGCATATTTCTCGTCACTCATGGTACCATGTTCCCCCCGGGGGATATGATAGAACCAGCAGCGACACATCGGTGATAACTATGCAAGTAGTTGGTACAGATGTTACGTACTCCAAAAATGGCATGTCGTATGCTTTTGAATATCGTTCTTACAACGGAATAACTACTTCGATTACTTTCCTGCTAGATAGCGCCGCAAATAAATTACTCCACTTTGATTATTCTTATAGTGAGCGCGTCGCACGCGGGGAGACAAAAGTGGGTGTAAGTTTTGAAGAGCTTGATTTTTATACAGCAAGTGATAGTCAATTGGTTGTCAAAGATTCAGGTTATTCTCTTGTGAAGAAATTGATTTCCGCGACCTATGTTCGTAAGATGCAATCACCTCCAACTGTTGATGAAGGATTTGATGATGAATTAGTATCAGTTGTTAATTCAGATACTAGTGATTTCTTCGGAAGTGTGACACTTAGAATCGCCAGACCATCAAGTGTTGCAAATGAATCAGCTCAATCTAAGAGTATATTGTTTACCGTTCTCCTTAATAGCTATCGGCTCTTCTTCCCGGTCGCTACTCGCACAGAAACGCTTTACATTTACGACATCCTCGGTAGAGAAATCTCCCGCATCGAAATTCCTCCTGGTACAACTCAATATACTCTTTCTACTGTCGGAGTTCCGAAGGGCGATTACTTTGCGCGGCTTGGAAATAAGACGGGACATTTTCTTGTCTATTGATTCTCTTGTCGGCACGGTTATTACCTCTGAAATCGTTAGAGGGTTCAATGGAACATGTAGTTGAGGAAAGGCTTCGCTCCGAACTTGGAATTTTGGAGCAAAAAAATCGCCGTAGGGAGTTCCGGATAACCGAGTGTTTGGATTTTACTTCCAACGATTATCTTGGGCTGACCAATAGCCCCGTGATTCGCGAACGTGCGATCAAAGATTTGCAATCTGGGATTCCGCTTGGATCTGGTGGTTCGAGGTTGCTGCGCGGTAATCATATCTGGCATGAACATGCCGAAAAAGATTTTGCAGAATTTGAGGGTGTAGAGAGTTCGCTCTTTTTTTCCTCAGGTTATTCAGCCAATATGGCAGTGCTCACGGCAATCCCGACACGACATGATCTCATCATTTATGATGCGATGGTTCATGCAAGTATCAAGGAGGGGATTCATGCAAGCCTTGCAGCAAAAAAAGTAGTGGAGCATAATTCTATCGAGGCAATTCGTAAAGCAGCAAGTGCCTGGAGTGGTGGAGATATTTTCGTTTTCGTTGAAAGTTTGTATTCGATGGATGGCGATGAAGCACCGCTCGTTGAGATTGCAAATGTTTGCACTGAACTTGGATTGAATCTCATCGTTGACGAAGCACATGCGACTGGACTTTATGGAAAGCACGGACGCGGACTTGTTGATGAAAAAAATGTTCGCGAGAAAATACTCCTGAGTATTCATCCATGTGGCAAAGCACTCGCGAGTGCGGGGGCATTTGTTTGTTCGTCGGCAATTATTAAATCGTATCTCATTAACAAAGCGCGCACGATGATCTTCACGACAGCACTTCCACCGATGGTACCAGCAACGATCAGCGAAGTGCTGCGTGAGATAAAACGGAATCCTTCGCTCATCACTAAGGTGCACCATAATGCGAATTATGTTCGCAAAAAATTACGGACGCATCTAAAAAAATGGATTGTGCCTGAAGGAAGATCGCCGATAATTCCATTAATAATTGGAGATGATGCAACATCGGTTATAGTCGGAGATGAGATGCTCAAGCGCGGAGTAGATATTCGTCCAATTCGTCCGCCGACAGTTGCTGAAGGAACAGCGAGGTTTAGAATAACGGTAAATGCGATGCACGAACAAGGCGAACTTGACCAACTTTGCGACGGACTTATTGAATTAGAGAAAAATTATTTATGAGCAAATCATTTATTATCGCCGGAACAGATACGAACGTTGGGAAGACAATTCTTTCGGCATTGCTGATGTCGGTTGATGACTCATATGAATACTGGAAGCCGATTCAATCCGGATTGCAAGAGGAAACAGATTCCGAAGCAGTTTTAAGAATTTCGGAGTGTGATCCAAAGCGGATCTTGCCGGAAGCCTTTCGCTTAACCCAACCACTTTCACCGCATCTCTCTTCAAGGCTTGATGGGATTAGCATTGAGATTGAATCGCTCTTGCCACCGAAACTTGATAACATGATAATCGAAACGGCTGGTGGGGTATTCGCTCCGTTCAATAATGATCTCTTTCAAATTGATCTGATGATGATGTGGAATCTGCCGGTGATACTCGCCGCGCGTTCGTCACTTGGCACGATCAATCATACCCTGCTAACAATTGAAGCGTTTCGTGCACGCGACATTGAACTTGAAGGCGTAGTGATGATTGGTGAACCGAATGAAGAAAATGAAAAAGCTGTTGCGCATTATGGCAAGACGGAAATTATTGGACGCATTCCAATCATTTCTAATTTGAACAAACAAAATTTACAAGCCACTTACACAGAACATTTCGGTGACAGACTGGCAAGCATACGATAGAGAATTCATCTGGCATCCCTATACACAGATGCAATTGCTTCCCGAAGCGATCGGAGTTGTGCGTGGTGAAGGCTCGTATCTTTATCTTGCTGATGGAAGAAAAATATTTGATGGTATCTCATCGTGGTGGGTAACGCTTCACGGTCACTCACATCCACGCATCGCGGCGGCGATTGCCGAGCAAGCGCAAAAGCTTGAACAAGTCATCTTCGCAGGCTTCACGCACGAACCTGCGTCTGTACTTGCGAAGAAACTCAGTGACCGTGCACCGTCGGGACTTGCAAAAGTATTTTATAGTGACGATGGCTCCACGGCTGTCGAAGTTGCACTCAAGATGGCGGTGCAGTATTGGAAAAATCATGGCGAAGACCGCACCACCTTTCTTGCTCTCGAAGGTGCGTATCATGGCGATACCTTCGGTGCAATGAGTGCAAGCTCACGCGGAGCATTCACTGCGCCTTTCGGCAAAATGCTTTTTGATGTGATCCGTCTGCCGTTCCCAGAGCCAGAGAAAGACGATAAGAAGGCTAATGATTTTTCAGAATCTGAGCAGAAATTTCTTGAGGTTCTCCGACAAAATATCAGAACGAATTCTGGTCTTGCCGGATTTATTTATGAACCACTTCTTCTTGGCGCTGGCGGGATGAAGTTATGGCGTAAGGAAGTGCTCGAAGAATCGATGCGTATGTGCAAAGAAAAAAATATTCTCTGCATTGCTGATGAAGTGCTAACAGGGTTTGGAAGGACAGGTACTTTTTTTGCATCGGATTCAATTCAAATAGCTCCGGACTTGATGACGCTCTCGAAGGGGCTGACTGGCGGTTTCCTTCCTCTTGGCGTTACACTTGCATCACAGAAAATTTACGACTCATTTTTAAGCGATGACCGTTCCAAAGCTTTTTTTCATGGACACAGTTTTACGGGAAATCCAATCAGTTGCGCCGCATCCGTCGCCTCTCTGAAAATTTTTGAAGATGAGCCAGTCATGGAGCGGGTAGCAAGTATCGAGCTTGTGCATACCGAACGAATGACCCGCCTTGCTTCGCAACTCGGCTATGATGTCCGTGTCAAGGGTAGCCTTGCAGTGATGGAGCCAAAAAAATCGGCTGGTTACTTTGGCGGCTCACCATTTGCTCTCCAAAGAAAATGTTTATCGGCTGGGCTACTAATACGTCCGCTGGGTGATACAATTTACCTCTTACCACCTTATAGTACCTCTATTGAGTCCCTTCATCATGTCTATGATGCGCTTCAGGATGTGATTTCTAAGTAGAATCGCCACATTACATGTAGATACATACAATACTTTATAATATTGCTGAAACTTAGGCTTTTTAGAAACTAATGTTCTTGAATCTCATGTTGATTAGCCAGTTATTAATACCAATATTTTAAAAGAGAGTTTCTTAGTGATAGAATGGTCCTCCGCTACTTCTATTATTCGATCTCGAATAAAAAAGTAGCCCGTGGGAGGGGTTATCACATGAAGTGAAAGCCCCTTTTTTATTTTCCAAGACTTTTCAGGATTTGTGTAAATTGGGTTGGTATATTTGTACCATTATTTTCGTACCCAGAATTTTCTTCAGCAACTATCACAATAATGCGTATGTCAATCACCACAAAGCTCTCCTCGGTTTTTTTTGTAGTAACTTGTCTCGTTGCGAGCAATTCATTCGGTCAGTGGTCTTGGTCGAAAGTAGTTGGTGTGAGTGGCTCAACTGATTGGGGAGCTGTGACAATGGATGATCAAGGAAATTTCCTCTTTGCTGGCACGAGTGACAAACTCGCTGGTTCTCCGAGTCACGGATTTGTGATGGCGAAGTACAGCGATACATTGAAGGCGCTTTGGAATACGAAGTTGCTTGGTGGGTCAGCGGTATCTGGGGGACTCACGTCTGTCGGAGTTGATGCCGGAGGAAATAGTTATATGATCGATAAATCCGATTACGCTCTCACAGCACCGGACGCAACGAAGCTCACATACTTTCTTCCATTTTATTTTATCTCAAAATTCCTACCGAATGGTTCGATGGCTTGGAGTAAAATTCTTGTGATGGGTGAGTACAAACGATTCCAAGTAATGCCCGATGGGACGATCTGTATTTATGCAACGGGCTTGGGCAATAGTTCGGTCTTGGGATCCGATTCCATAAAAGTGTATGGCAATGTTTTTCTTGAGATTAATACTGATGGTACACTTTCACGAGCAGTGT
This sequence comes from bacterium, assembly GCA_037143335.1. Classification (GTDB taxonomy): domain Bacteria; phylum Bacteroidota; class Ignavibacteria; order Palsa-1295; family Palsa-1295; genus PALSA-1296. Next base: position 21,021 of record JBAWZA010000024.1, read on the forward strand.
CAGCTGATCAATTGGGACTTACGCCGTTGTATTGGCAGTGGCAGGAAAAAGGAAAAGTGTTTGTGATTGATTTTACAGGACCTACTTACGGACCGTGGTATTATCATAAGACAACCGTTGACTTGTCTACAAAAGCCGTCGTTCACTCAGATAGCTTGAAGGTCACAGGCAAGCCGAATACTTTCGCTTGGAATACCGGAGGTGTGGATGCAAATCTCCTCACGACCGTAGAGCCAACATCAGGCCATATTTATGCAATCATGGGTGCAACGACAAGCGACATCGTGCTCAATGATAAAGATACACTGCATAAAATGGTGAATACGCAGACCGGCGATGGATATGTTGTCGAGTTGGATGAGACTATGAAGGTCGTTCACATGATTCATGTTACAAATCCAGTTCAGCTTGTAGTTCGTGGTGCGCAAGTGGTGTTGACTGCAATTGTCCGAGGCACCGCAGATTTCGGATTTGTTTCTCCTGATACAACGATTCGCATTACGAGAAAAAGTTACCTTCAAGACGGGACCGTCGTCTATGTGATGGATCGTTCACTTCACTATCAAAGACATGGACTTGTTGAGGCAGAATACCAGAAGCCTTGCGTACCGAATCTTACATTCATTGCGCCAAGCGGAGATATCTATCTTTCACTCAACACAAGTGGTACATTATTTTTCCAAGGTATGGCAGTAGCACCAGGCGGAAGTGGAACAGTGCTCGCAAAGTTAGGTGGTCCGACAAATGCGGTTCACAATAATAGTTTAATCGGGGCAACCTATAGTGTATTTCCAAATCCTGCTTCATCAACGCTGTCGGTTCAGATTGATGGTGATTGCACTATCAGCAATTACGAAATTCTGGATGTGTTAGGTAAAGTACAGGAGCGTGGAATTGTTTCCGGAAATCATTTTTCGATTGACGTGCGCGATCTCAGCGAAGGTACGTATTTTCTCAGAATTACAGATAAGTCTATTGGTGATTCTAGGATTCAGAAATTTACAATTCTTCGATAGAGTTCATGCTGGTCATTTCGACCGAAGGGAGAAATCGTTAATCCAGAATATTTCAGGCATAACGATTTCTCTCTTCGTTCGAAATGACTATGTTCGATTAGTGTTGCAGAATCAGTTGACTAATTCTGCGACGTGGCTTGCCGATATTCATCGTCGTTGTTTTCTTGGAGGAGTAGGTGCGAACGACATCATCATAGCTCAGTAGCATTTTCTCCAAGCTACGCTCCCATGTTTGTTCTTGTCCATATAGGAAAGCTTGCTTCGACATCTCTGCACGAAGCTCTGGGTTATCGAGCAGTGATTCGATCTTCAGTGCTGTATCCTCAGCATCACGTGGGTTTGCGAGGAAGCCCGTGATTCCAGATTTTACAAATCCAGCTGCGCCACCCTTATTCCCACACACAGGTGGCAAACCCGATGACATCGCTTCAAGTGTAACGTTGCCGAATGTTTCTGTTGTAGATGGGAAAACAAATACATCACTGGAGGCATACGCTGCTGATAGATCTATACCCGATTGATTGCCGAGGAATTTTGCATCAGGCATTAATTTTTCGAGATCTTTACGTGCAGGTCCATCGCCACATATTACGAATGCAACATCCGATCTGCGCTCTTTGAGTAGTTGATAAGTGGCTGCAAGTGTCTTCAAGTCTTTTTCCCAGACGAGCCTTGCAACAAAAAGTAACACTTGTTTTCCTTCGACGCCAACACGTCGCTTCCACGTCTCATCCTGGTGTCGTGGATGAAAGAGTGAGGTGTCAACGCCGTGCGGAATAAATTCTAAATTCGTTAGGCGATGATCGCGCAGTTCTTCTAAAATGGGCATAGATGGCACATATACCTTCTCACATTTATTATAAAGATTGCGGAAGTACGACCAGCTGAAGCGCTCCAACATTTTTACACGATAGTAACGAGCATAGCTTGCAAAATGCGTGTGATAGGTTGCAACGACAGGGATATTATTTCGCTGACCGTATTTGATTGCCGCAAGTCCAAGTGAGCAAGGGCTGTTGATATGCAAAATATCTGGGCGGTAATCGGCAAGATGCTCCTCGATCTGGTTTGTTCCGGGAAGCGGGAAGCGATAGTCGTTGTAGAGAGGAAATTGTACTGAAGGGACATCATACATCGGAACGGTGCGCTCATTCTCAGGCGGTGTGATCGCAGAAAAGAAAACGTGGCTGACTTGCTTGTGTTGGAGATACTCACTCAGACGGTAGAGCACGCGCGTAACACCGTCCATCCCTGGTTTCATTGATCCGGCAAAATAAGCTATCCTCATATCATGTCCCTTCCTATCAGTTTAAGCATTATGCAAAAATACACTTTTAATGTGAAGGAATTATTACCAAATTGTTAAGAAATTGTTAAATCTCGAAATACCCTCGAATTCCGCTCTGGTCGCGGTTTAGCAATTTGGTGGTAATTCCATACATGAGCTACGCGTGAATCTACAGGAAGTTATAGCACAAGCCATTCATGAAGAATTATTCACCCGAATACTTCCGGCGACCGACTTGCCAGCATCAAACCCAATCCCCATGCAAAATCTTTTTCGCTATGGTAGATCAGTCTGCTGACAGGTTTATCATTTTCATATACTTCGTGGAGGGTGTCGTAGATATGAATTTGCTGGAGCACTTTATCGGTACGCTCATCAGCTTCGGAAGTATTACCCATGACACGGTGCGCGGCGATCTCGGTTGCAGCAAGCCAACTCCACTCCATCTTGCCGTGATAGTCGTTGATATGCAATAGAAAAAATGGGAGGAAAACATCTTTTGGTTTTGGCTTCCAAAAACCGGCAGGCGGGACAATTGTTTTGCGATCAGCAACTCGGTCTAAAATCTTTTTTGCCTGCTCTTTTGTCGCTACTCCCCAAATGATTGCGAGTAGATTTCCTGCGACAAGCAATGCTTCATTTTTCCCATCGGCGAAATATGTACCGTTCCACCATGCTTGAATTTCTGCTTTTGTTTTTTCAGCTCGGATGAGGTACGATGGATCATTCAGCAAATTTGCGGCGGCGCGGAGTGCGCGGTAATAGCAGACATTCGTAAATAGCCTTGCACCCTGATGTTTGAGCGAGTCATCCCAGCTTGCATATTTGCCTTCATGTAATAAAGCCGTTTTATCTTGAGCATTGAGCCAACTTGTCACATGTTCAAGTTTATCCAAGGGAAGTGATGAACCTGATAACTGCGTAAGCATATCCGCAACGATTAAGAGAAGAGAGTTGCCATCGAACGTATCATTCTTGCCCTTATCTTGAGCATGAAACACGCCAGAGGTTGTCGGAAGCCCAAGGTAGCGAAGCACTTGATTCTTTGTGCCGATACGCATAGCGGCATGACCATCTTCGCGGAGATTATCTAAGAAGTGCGAGACCGTGTTATAGACGATCTCGTGATCGCCAATTGCAAGAGCGCCGAACGATGCGAACATCGAATCGCGACACCAATAGTCGTGGAAGTGTGAGCTTCCTGCATAGATTCCTTTTTTACCATATTGATCTCGTAGTCGCTGCTCAAGCGTTTTGCCCATTCGCTATTTTGTTTTATGAACTGTCCTAAAAAATTATCGGCGCAATTCTTGTTTTAAGATACTCTCGTCTGCAATATACGCGTGTTAACAATTTCTTAACAATTTCTTAATGATTTCTTAACAGTGGGAGTTGCATTTTTTTTGTTATAGTCCCGCGAGATATTGAGACATTTTCATCAACTATTCGGGTAACACTATGTCAACGTTAACTTTATCCCGCAGTTCACTTCTCTTCGACGAATCCGAGGCGGACTTTGATTCTGACCACAGCGATAACACAGCCGTCTCCGTTACCGCAAACGTCGTCGATACGCTTATCATGAGCGATATCCATCTTGGCTCCGAGGTGTCGCGCTCGAAGGATGCGCTCGAGATGCTCAAGCAATACGAGTTCACCCGTTTGATCTTGAATGGTGATGTCTTCGAAGATCTGAACTTCAAACGTCTCTCGAAAGCTGATTGGAAATTTCTTTCCTACATCCGCAAACTCTCCGGTCACAAACATGATGTCGAAGTAGTATGGGTTGCGGGCAATCATGATGGTATTGCAGAAATTCTTTCGCACTTGCTTGGCATCACCGTGTATGATGAATACATTTGGGAGTTTGAATCCGAAAAATATCTTGCGATTCACGGACATCAGTTCGATAAATTCCTGACCGAGAACGTACTCATCACTAATCTAGCAACATGGTTCTACCAATTTTTTCAGCGTATTGATTCCGACGAACAGCGCCTCTCGCGGTGGATGAAGCAACGCTCGAAAACGTGGTTACGCGTATCCGAAAAAATCGCACTCGATGCCATCGCCTACGCAAAGCAAAAGCGCGCCAAGTACGTTTTTTGCGGACATACCCACCAAGCAATGGAATTAGAAAAAGATGGAGTCCTCTACGTCAACTCCGGCTGCTGGACCGACGTACCATCACAGTGCATCACGATCGATAATATCGGTGGCGTGATCTTGAGAGAGTATAGATAATTCAAAATTAAAAATTTGGGATTCGGGGAGCCTGGGACTAAAGTGCTGGGCTTCTATGGTTGTCCCTACGGAGTGTAAAACTAAACCTGTCATTCCCGCGAAGGCGGGAATCCGTGCTTGGGTTCATGAATCATTCTGGCATTCATAAATCGTATAGTCTGGGTGTCGAAGACCTGATATCTCCGATTGAATACGGCTATGGATTCCCGCCTTCGCGGGAATGACAGACGGAACCTCACCCCAACCCTCTCCTTATCCAAAGCGAGGGAGCTTTGTGCACATTCTTTCCACATTCTTAAGGGCACCTATTGCATTTTGAGAAAAAATTTCGTATATTTGCAGAGATGAGATTCTACAATTCGAACAGAATATTAGCCCTGAAGAACCGGCGTTGAGTCGGTTTTTGCGTTATGGGGAGGCACCACGTTGTGTGCACAACGATGTCTCTGTAGAATAAGGGGTTACAGGCGCTTATGTAAGTTTTTCATTATATGGTTTTTTCTGCTTCGCGATAAAAATCTCCGTTCGGAATGACATCACATGTCGAGATTGCAATAGTATCAAGATTTTTTGATTGCCAAGTAGGGCTAAAGCCCTCTCGCAATGACATTGGGGTAGTGTTGGTTACCCCCTAATCTCCCACCGAACCAACTCCGAGAGCCTTATGTTTAGAGGCTCCCCAAAAAAATGGGGTACAAATTCACTCTTACTTTTATCTATTCTCCGACGAGGTACTTGTAAGTTTTATTAACCATTTGTCGGAATTTATTCTAATGTCAGATACCGAAACACTCATCGCGGCGACAGCGGATGTCGCATCTACGAACGAAGCTCCTGCCACAACGAAGAAGCAGATTCAAATCCCAAAGCCACCTAAGTCACAAGCTCCGGCAACGACAAGGGATTACAATTTAACCATCATTGATCCAAATGTAAAACTCGGCGGCGGATATTCTGCAACTGAGAAAGACGAGTTGACCAAACTCTACGATCAAACTTTTAACGCACTCAAACCCGATCAAGTATTGATGGGCAGAGTCGTTGCGATCACCGGCTCTGAAGTAGCCGTTGATATCGGATTCAAGTCCGAGGGCATGATCCCTCGTTCGGAATTCGGAAATATGCCATCACTCGCTGTCGGCGATGAAGTAGAAGTACTTCTCGAAGCGATCGAAGATAAAGAAGGCAGACTTCAGTTATCGCGCAAGCGAGCTGACTTCATCAGAATTTGGGAGCGCATCAACGAAGCTGCGAAGACCGGCGAAGTTATGCAAGTGAAGGTTACGCGTCGCATCAAAGGCGGACTCGTTGTTGATCTCTTGGGAACAGAGGCATTTATGCCAGGTTCGCAGATTGATACGAAACCAGTTCGTGATTTCGATGTGTACCTCGGACAGACAATGGATGTTCGGGTTGTAAAGATCAATCATCCATCAGAGAATGTTGTCGTATCGCATAAGATCTTGATGGAAGAGAATGCGAACGATCAGCGCTCGGTCATCACCGAAAAATTAGAGCGTGGTCAGGTCTTGGAAGGTACAGTGAAGGCAATTGCTGACTTCGGTGCATTCGTTGATCTTGGTGGCGTAGATGGATTGGTTCATATCACTGATCTCTCATGGGGTCGTGTATCGCATCCATCAGAAGTTATCAAACTCGATCAAGTTGTTACGGTTGTTGTTCTTGATTTTGATGAGAACAAGAAGCGTATCTCGCTTGGTATGAAGCAGCTTCTGCCTCATCCATGGGTCGAGATCGAGCAACGTTACTCAGTTGGCCAACGTGTCAAGGGTAAGGTTGTATCAATGACCGATTACGGTGCATTCATCGAACTTGAAAAAGGTATCGAAGGACTTGTTCACGTATCAGAGATGAGCTGGACACAGCATGTGAAGCATCCATCGAATGTCCTCACAATGGGGCAGGAAGTGGAAGCAAGCATCTTGAACATTGATCAGGATTCGAAGAAGATTTCACTTGGTATCAAGCAACTCGAGCCTGATCCTTGGTCACTCTTCCTCGAAAAATATCCGATTGGCTCTGTACATAAAGGTACAGTTCGTAACCTCACAGCATTCGGCGCATTCGTTGAACTTGAGACTGGTGTTGATGGACTTGTCCACATCTCCGATCTCTCATGGACGAAGAAGGTTCGTCATCCGGGCGAAATCTTGAAGAAGGGTCAAGAGATGGACGTGATGATCTTAGGTGTTGATGCCGAGAACCGTCGCATTGCTCTTGGACATAAACAAGTTCTTGATAATCCATGGGATTCACTCAGCGAGTCATACTCTGAAGGCACAGATACAACAGGTAAGATCGTTCGTATCATCGAGAAGGGTGTTATCGTCGAGCTTCCTGGTGGTATTGATGGATTCGTACCAGGTTCGCAGTTGGCATTTGGCTCATTGCGTAACATCGGCGATGTATTCAAGATTGATGAGACGCTGAATTTGCGTGTTATCGAATTTGATGCAGAGAATAAGAAGATCGTACTTTCAGCAACCGAGTGGCTCAAGGCACAGGATAAAGCAATTGTAGAAGAATACAATGCAAAGCATCCAGTACCAAAAGAAACTCTTGAAGATACTGGAAAGCGTACGACTCGTTCGAAGTCAACGAAGAAGTCTGCTACTGCTGAAGGCTCAGCAGAAGAGAAGCAAGTAGGTCATTATGAACTACCAGAAGAAATGCTCGTCCCCGAAAAAGGCAGCGAGATTCCGGACATCGGTGAAGTAGAACCCGAAGCGGAGCCGAAAGCAGAGTAAATAAAAAATATCATCTATTCAAAAAAAGGGGACGCAGTTTGTGTCCCCTTTTTTTTGCTAAAAAATTTTGTTGTTGCATCCTACTCCATCTCCTCCACATAATGCAAATTCTTCCCGTAAGTTTCTTCCATTTTCCAGAGGGAGAGGTAGCCGATGATGAGCGTGATTGCTCCGACGGTTAATGCCGAGCCTGAGATTCCGAGAGGTGAGCGCAAGAGGTTGAAGAGTGCTGTGATCGGCACAACTGCACCGCGGACAAAGTTGGGAGCTGTGGTCGTTACTGTTGCTCGGATGTTGGTGCCGAATTGCTCGCTTGCTATTGTTACGAACATCGCCCAATACCCAGTCCCAAAGCCCAGCAAACTACAAATGAAATAAAATGTCCCAAGTTGTACTGGTGCAAAAATAAAATATGATGCAATGAATGCAGTCGTCATAGTCAAGAAAATGAGCATTGCTTTCTTTCGGCTACGAAGGGAGTACGTTGTGATGCCAGAAAGAATATCACCGATGCAAAGTCCGATGTACGAATACATCACCGCTTTTCCGGCAGAAGGCAATTCGGTCATGCCGAATACCTTTCCGAACTCAGGTGAAAACGTGATGAGGATTCCAACGACAAACCATGTCGGCATTCCGATGCCGATTACTCTGAGATACTTCCACGTATTTTTCCGATTGCGAAAGAGTTTGAAAAAATTTCCACGTGTTACGTTTTGCTTTTTTACATGCTCGAACATTCCTGATTCATAAACACCAATTCTCAGAGCAAGCAAAGCAAATCCCATTCCACCGCCAATGAAAAAACATGTTCGCCAATCATACGTATCTCCGAGAATCGCCGCAAGCACTGCACCCGTTACGCCGATACCAGCGATGATGGTCGAACCCCACCCACGCATTTCGGTTGACATGATTTCGCTTACGAGAGTAATCCCAGAGCCTAATTCACCGGCAAG
>JBAWZA010000025.1:0-26670 GCA_037143335.1 bacterium
ATCCTTAATTACGAATTAGAAACGGGGATGGATTCCCGCCTTCGCGGGAATGACAGGGGGTAGTAAGTAAATACTCAGCAGGATGGAATTATTCCGGAACAATTATGTTATAGGTAGCGCAAATAACGGTTTCGTATTTTGTAACTAGAGTTACTTTGAGAATTGACTTTCCGCGTGGTGGTCCGGCAGTTTACCTCCGAATCTACATGTTTTGTAAGCTTTCGATCAGATAATCATCTTCTACTTGACGTAACCACTTTTTAGTATCTACTTGAATCTCAGCATTTTTATGATGAAAATCTACATTGGTGGCTTACCCTACCAAACAAACGAAGAACAGCTTACGCAGATCTTCTCGCCTTACGGTGAGGTATCGAGCGCTAAGGTAATCACTGACCGCGAAACCGGTCGTTCAAAAGGTTTCGGATTTGTCGAAATGACAGATAACGAAGCAGCCAAGAAAGCAATCGCAGAGTTGAACGAAGCCGAATTAGGCGGTCGTACAATCACTGTGAACGAAGCACGCCCAATGGAACAGCGCACTGGTGGCGGTGGCGGCGGACGTGGTGGTTACGGCGGCGGTGGCGGTCGTGGCGGCGGTGGTGGCGGACGTGGCGGTTATGATCGCGGCGGAAGCGGCGGCGGCGGCGGACGTTGGTAAACCGTTAATTCATTAATTTGAATTTCACGAACGGCTCGCCTTTGGGTGAGCCGTTCGATTTTATACCTCGCAAAATGTGTGTCATCGCAAAATCTGTATCTGCTTCGTGATATTTCCTTCGGATGTTCTCAGATCAAGGATGTATAATCCAGCAGGAATATGTTTCGCATCGAGCATGATGCTATGCTCACCCGAGCTGAGAGTTGTAGCGATCAGATTTCTCGTCTCTCTACCGAGCAGATCAACTAACTTCAATGATACAAACCCATCGTGAGCAACTCGGAAATCAATCTGGGTTTCATCTCGAAGTGGGTTTGGATGATTGGTAAGATTTAAAGAAGTCGAATGCGACTGCTTTGCATCCATAGCAGGAGTAACAAAATATTTTCTGGTCGGCGACCAAGGAGTACTTCCAAGTGGAGACGAAGAAGCCTTGATATGCCAATAATAATTTAATCCACGATTCAACTTGGTAGCTGGGTATGATGAGCCTAATAAATTTTTCAAATCAGAAGATATATTCGCGAATGACTTGTCATAAGCAATTTGAATATCATACCCCTCATCGCAACTTGTTGTCGTCCAGGAAAATAAAACAGTATCCGAATTTATCAATGCCGAATCTAACGGCAGAAGCTGAGTTGGAATAGGTGGTACACAAAGAATTGAGAATTGCCAAACCACTGACCAATTGCTTGCCCCCGTTTCGTTCAATGCTTGAACTCTCCAATGATAAGGCTGTTTTTGAGTTGGCAGATATACTACTGCGGAATCAGTAAGAATTAATGAGTCTAAAACTGGAGAAGTAAACGATGTCGAATTCGAAATTTGCAAATGATAACTCTTCGGAGAATCAATTGACTTCCATTTCAAGGTCTGCTTCATTAAAGTATCCTTGGTGCTATCAGCTACCGATAGTAGTATCGGAGCATTTGGTAGCTTTCCACCTCGCATGATAATATAGGTTGGTAATGTTCTTGTCAATCCTTGTGTATTTGTTGCCGTGATAGTATAACGTAAACCTTTTGAGTAGAAATTTGGAATCGAGGCAGAATACGTACTCCCTCCGGAATTCGTCATCGTATAGCTATTGAGCAGAGTTCCGAGGGAATCAACTATATCCATTTCGACAGAAGTTATAGCATCGGTATTGTCGTAAGGATCACGTCGAACATCAGCATAAATCTGAAAGCTTACGCTATTAAGGATTGAAGTGTCAAGTGGCGTATGAATAATATTCGGTCCAGCACCCCAAGCATAGTAGCTAAATGCTCTAAGAAAATTGTAGTCATTGTTCCATGTCGTGTACATCATACCCTTTACTCCTGCGATGCCCTCTTGTGCTATGCGCCATGCACGAATGCTTGAAGTATTACCGACATCATAATAAGGCGAACTGATTTGATTGAAACCATGATTTTGGAAGAATTGCAAGGACGACTTCGCATTGCCACCGTTCCAATTCACGATTGTAATATCTTTCGGAATTTTATCCCAATCGCCTCTTAGATCACCATTAATAAGATAGTAGTTATTTCCGGAATTATGTAACGAGTCAACCATATCACTCCACATCAACACTTCGGACTTCGGAGATATATTTCGAATAAGATTATGGCACTGCGTCATATTTTCGGAGAGCAAGTCTGCTGGGGATTTCTTTCTATCAAGACAGATTTTATCATGATTCATATTTCTGATCTCATCATGTCCCATGAAAAATCGGGAAGGATGATAAAGATTATTTACTCTCGTGACTTGGTCTTTGAGTATCGAAACAAGTGTATCTTCTGAGACACAAGCCATGACACTTCCATTGCCGGTGTTGTCGCTGACAGAAGCGAAGGGATGGTAGTAACTTATCTTTATTGTATCGCCGTTGTGAAGTGCGTGGCCCGGAATTCTCTTAAATGTTGGCGGAGTATGATAAGGGAAGTAAGAATCCTTATGAGAATCAACCAACGGATCAATAATCTTTTCGAAATCAGTACCTTCGGTATATGCAATCCCGCTATTATTATTTGTCACGGTTAGTGGACAACCCGCACGACGCAGAACACTCGAAAGCCCTGCTTCTTGGATGGAAAAATCATCAAACCAAATGGTGCCACTCACTCCACCCCAAATGCCAATATATAATCTGATGGAAGTATTTGAAAGCGTATTGAAATTAACCTCTACTCGTTGCCAATCGCCTGTTGCTGGAATCGAGAGCTGGGTGAAGGTCAGCGTCTGTCCTGATGTACCACCGAGTGCCAACATCTGAACAAATCCACCACTGAGGCTTTGAGTTTTAATCCATGCCGACATTGAATAGTATTTATTCGTATCGCAATTCACCAGGGTAGAAAATCTGCAATTACCGGAGGAGTTGCCTTGCGTAAAATTGGTACAACGTGCCGAAGCTGTGCCACCATGAAATACCGTTTTATCTTGAAATGTACTGACATTTGGACCATCATAAAATCCCCAGCCACTAAATTGGTTATTTGCATTTATTGTTTCAAATCCGCCGTTGATCAACATTGTTCGCGGATCGGGTATCAGTCTTCCAGTATCACCTTCGATAATGTAGGTTGCAGTTGCTGGCAAACCTTCGGCAAGATTGGGATCGTTGTAGAGAATTCCGCTTGACCAACCAAGCCCAATAACGCCAGGAATCAATTCTATCCCTTCGTTTTGAATATGACTTTTCAGGCCATCGGTATTTTGAAAATAATTCGCCCCCATATTCTGCAAAATCGAATACTTGAAATCATTCTGTTGAATGCCATTGAGTTTATAGAGCGACATGGTATCGGCGATAGTCTCAAGTGCCGAAAGTTGTTGAACGACAAGCAAGTTATGTCCGGAGAATACCCACCTATCAGGATAGTCGGGATAGTCCCATACGTGTGCTCCGTTTATGAGAATCACTCCTGACGATACATCCCAAAGTTGCTTGCAGGTAGTGATAGCATTAAATAATCCTTCCTCATCTGCACCGGCAATGATCATCTCGCTTGCTGAAACATCCAAAATGTATCCAGCAGGAAGAAGTAAAGATTCACCCAGTGGACTTGTCACGGATATTTTTTGTGATAAATAATCAAAATTATTCGGAATGCCAAAAATTATCCCCCCCGTTCCGATATAATCCTTGGAAAGAGTAGTCGATACTTGGTAGCCAGTGGCTTTTTTGATAGCAGTAAGGAGTGTGTTAAGTGCTATTTTCTCAGCATTGCTTTGGCTATCGGCGATTACGATTGGAGTTGTACTGCCAATTAGATATACTCTCGTCTTGTCCCAAGCCGATTTCGGGAATGGGTAGATTTCTTTAACGGAATGTGCGCATGAATTGCGTGCACAAATGGAAAGAAAAATAATTAGAAGTATTTTCTTCATGGCAATAATTCAAATTGGAAAACGACAACAACTTCGCCTACAAAAGTAAGCAAAGATTTCGACAGCGCAATGAAAACTTACTGTTTACCTTCGATGAGACTCTTGAGAACAGACTCGATACTATGGGAGTCCGCGCCTATCATGTGACCAAGTTTCTTCCGCTTCGTCTCGAGGTATGATGCATTAACGCCGTTGGAAGGAATTTCGATAGGTACTCTTTCGACTACTTCTAAACCATAGCTACCAAGACCGATGATCTTCTTCGGATTATTGGTGAGCAACTTCATCTTTCGGATACCTAGATCAACCAAAATTTGAGCGCCTATACCGTAGTCACGAAGATCGGCTTTAAAACCGAGTGCTTCGTTTGCTTCCACGGTGTCAGCTCCTTCATCTTGAAGTTTATATGCCTTGAGTTTATTTGCCAAACCAATACCTCTTCCCTCTTGACGCATGTAGAGGATAATACCTCTTCCTGCTTTCTCGACCATCATCATCGCGGCATGAAGTTGATCTTGACAATCACATCGGAGCGAGCCAAGTGTATCCCCTGTAAAGCACTCGGAGTGAACACGGACTAATGGAGGTTCACCGGATATTTCACCTTTTGTCAGAGCAATATGCTCTTTGCCATCCACTTTATTTTTATAGAGGTGAAGATGAAAATCGCCGTAGTAGGTTGGGAGTTGAACTTCGACAACTTTTTCTATAAGCTTTTCTCGTTCAATCCGATACTTGATAAGATCTTTAACTGAGACGACCTTCATGTCATATTCTTTGCCTAACTTTAATAGCTCAGGCAAGCGAGACATCGAACCATCTTCATTCATTACTTCACAGAGAATTGCGGCTTCTTGAAATCCTGCAAGCCGAGCGAAATCAATTGCTGCCTCAGTATGTCCAGCCCGACGAAGAACTCCCTCGTCAACTGCACGAAGCGGGAAGATATGGCCTGGTCGGGCAAAGTCTGAGGGGAGCGTTTTCGGATCAACGAGTGCTTGAATTGTTTTTGCTCGGTCACTTGCCGATACACCAGTCGTTGTGCCGGGGATAAGATCAATGCTCACGGTGAATGGAGTACCGTAACGTGCCGTATTCACATCCACCATCATTGATAGACCAAGTTCTACGGCTCTCGCTTCAGTAATCGGAGCACAAATAATACCACTTGTCTTGCGGAGCATGAATGCAATCATTTCAGGAGTCACTACTTCTGCAGCAGCGATTAGGTCTCCTTCGTTTTCGCGATCTTCGTCATCAACAACGATGATGAACTTACCGCGCTTCACATCTTCTATTGCTTCGTCAATCGTATTGAGCATAGCACTCATCGAGTTGCAATGTTATTTTGTACGACAATTATTTAGGAATGACAGTACTTACTGACCCCTTCTCCACACGAATTTTTGTGCTGTCGGAAATTTGAACAAGCATAGTCGTATCTTCAATCGAACTGATCGTACCATGAATTCCGCCCGAAAGGATTACTTTGTCGCCTTTATCCATTTTCGACATCAACGCTTCACGTTCCTTCTGACGCTTACGCTGAGGTCGGTACATCATAAAGTAGAAAACCAAAATGATAGAGCCAAACATCACGACAGTCGAAAGCGAACCAGCGCCTGATGACTCTTGTCCAGCGGGTTGTGCGGCGAGAATTATTCCGAAAAAATGAGAGAGCATATAATATTAATAGAAATTGTTTGTAGCTCTGTAAAACAGTTGTTCTAAAGGAATCATTCGACTCCCTTGCGTGAGTTAATGTCTTACGTTGTCTTCAATAGCTAAAAAAACCTGCCCCATGAGTGAAGAAGAATTCATCAAATTGTTAGGATTAATGATGTATCTTTTCAGTGGACTCATCGTTTATATAAGCGTGAATGATTCACAACAATTTTATGAGTAGATTAAGGAGAACAGCATGAAAGCAATTTTTACAATTTTTCTTGCAACGGTATTTGGAACAGGTTGCTATACCCAGGTGAAGTCTTCAGGAGATTATTGGGGATATACCGGACATCACGAACGAGAGAAAGTAGTGGTTGTGCCCGATGGCACACCCACAACTGGGGACAGTTTGTACTACCCGGATAATTTACGCCAGAGATCTGATGACGGGTATTCGCTTAACAGTGGGAGCAGTGACGAAACTGTCGTGAATAATTACTACTATTACGACGACCCTTATGTGAATTATACTCCTCCTGCTCTAACTCTTTCATACAACTGGGGTTATGGTTGGCACCGCCCTTGGTGGAGCGTGGGGTACTCATCTTATTACTCTAACTATTACGACCCGTATTGGGATTGGTACTACCCGACTGGTTTTTCACCTTATGGATGTCTGGTTGAACCATACTACCCTTATTACTACTACTCTCATTCGTACGGTAGCAATTATCACGGATATGGTTCGTATGAAGGATCAGAGTTCGGACACCTCAACACCCATCGTGGCAGAATATCAGGTGGTGAAGAGCGCGGAAGAACTAATTCGACTATAGGCACGCCTCCACGTGTGGTAGGTACAGCGATGGATCCAGCACTTGGGAGATCAACCGGCACAACAACTTCTGGCAACGAAGCACGAACTACCCGTCACAACATCAGCGGCACACCAACCGTAGTCGATTACAACGGGAGAAATTCGAATCCGACAAGCCCAACACTTCGTGTGAATGTTCCATCAAAACCTGTAGATAAGGGTACCGAGACTTCTACTCAGGATGCAAAGACTGCACCTCGACAGAACTCAAGTCCGGATGTAAATCAAACACCTGAGACTCGCCCTACAAAAGACGTTGCTCCTGCTACTCAATCCGCTCCGGCTCCGCAGAAGCAACCAAGCAAGGATGTTGAAAAAACAAATGGCAGAGGTGGCAGACAATCGTACTACGTACCGATTCCAAATTCACAATCACGAAGCTACCAGCGTCAAAATAAAAATTACGCGTCACGGCCGAGTCAACCCCTCTACTCTCGACCTTCACGCAACAATTCTCCAAATCTAAACCGGAGTTACGCGCATAGCTCCGGCACTAGTGCTTCAACCCACAGCCCAGCCCATCCGGCTGGAGCGACGCATCGCGGACGATAATTGAATCACTCCCGATTTATTTCCAACCATTATACAATTCGAATTATGAATAACAAGCGACTTTATTTATTACTCTCAATCTTATTCATCTCAACCAGTGCATATTCTCAATCACTTACCGATGGTGTGCGGTTAAGTCTTGAGCCTTTAGGAACTGGGGCGAGGTCAATCTCCATGGGTGGAACAGGTATTACTAATGCCAATGATTACAGTGCTCTAGCGTGGAATCCTGCTGCGCTAATGTATGTAAACTCGGATGAAATGAACTTCTCTCTTTTTTATAAAGATCATTCTTCCACAGCAAGTTATCTTGGATCGAGTTTGACTCAGAATTTGACAAACTTCAACATCTCTTCCTTTGCGTATGCCTCGGCTGTGCCTACGACACGTGGACATTTGGCTTTCGGTTTTAGCGTCGACAGAGATCGGGACTATAATATGACCTACAAGTTTAGCGCTGTGAATCCGACCTCATCGCTCTTTGATACAAAAGGTTTTGTTTTAGATCCTGGGTTTGATCCTCGCAATGAAACATTCTCAGATTATCTCTATAATCTCCAAAACAATAATATCGCATGGCAGCTCTACCTCACGCATGGACTCGACACAACAACGCCAAGGCTCACCACTCCTTTCGCGAATGGTGGATTATTACAAACAGGTACAGTTACTCAACAAGGCGGACTCTACGCAATCAGACTCGGTGGCGCGATAGATGTTGCACCGAATATATCACTTGGTGCGACACTGAATTATTTTACGGGTTCATTCGACTACAGACGAGTCTATACTGAATCGGATGTTAATAACGTTTTCAGCAGAACGGACTCGAACCCGCCCGGCGGATTTAAAAGTGCAACCATCACCGATACTCGTCATCAAACCCAAGATGGGTTCAGTCTGAAATTAGGATTTTTGGCGACACCAAATGAACATGTTTCTTTCGGCTTAACCGTAGAAACCCCGCAGGTCTTTGCAATCATTGATAAATTTCAACGGACTGGTTCTTCGAAATTTAACTTCGCGAGTTACTCAACACTTGATCCGAAACTCGATGTGCAAGATTTGAATGCGCCAGTGCAAAACGATTATACATTGACTACCCCGCTCCGGGTCGGGGGTGGATTATCCCTAATGGGTTGGGGGGCCACGGTCTCGGTCGCCGCAAGTTATAGCGACTATTCTCAAATGCGCTATAGCGAAGCGTCAACGGATCTGAGTGATCTCAACGATGCTGCGCGTAATGATCTTGGCGGTGTACTCACGTGGAAGGTCGGCGCTGAATACGTTTTCAAGCCGATTGGGTTAATGCTTCGCGGAGGATTTTCGTCAGAACCGTCAGCATACAAAAGTGATCCGACCAACTATGGCATAACTTGCTTAACCTTTGGGTTAGGACTCCTACTGAGTCCAAGTGTAATTACGGAGCTATCCTACAAACAAACAAGTAACCGCACCGATCACCTTGTCTATGGCGGACAGAATACAGCCGGATCAGACGTTCAAGCAATTGTTAATCAAGATGACGTGGTGACCTCGCAGGTTATGTTGAGTTTTAGTTTTCGCTGGTAAAAAAAAGACGCTCCTCTTTTTAGAGGAGCGTCTTATCAACACAACAACAAAGGAGCAATTATTAATTCAAACCGAAGTCCACACCTACTGTGATGTAAGAGATTCCAAATCCGACAAGAGCACGTCCAGCAAGATTTGGTGAAAAGAAATATCGTGCACCAGCATTTCCTTGAAGGGTGACCGTACTTGGGTAAAGGTTCACACCACCAAGAGCAGATTTATTACTCCAACTGATGTTTTCATATACTAATCCAAGCCCGGCAAAAAGATCCCATTTGTTATCGGTAAGGATAAAATGGTAATTGGCGAATGCAGAAATCGCAATCCATGTCCAACTATAATCCGTAGAGTACGCCCAGCTCCAATAATCGACTCTTCCACCGATTCCGATAATACCAGGACCTACTTTGCCTGGTTCGGTGATTCCGGTCTCGAACATTGCACCAAAAACAGGCTGGCTACCAACGGCAGAAAGTCCGATATGAGGACCGAGATACAGCCCTCCGTCTCTGAATTATGCTGAAGAAATCGAAGGTGCGGTGACGAGTGTCGCACAAAAAAGCAGAGCGAGTATAAAGTGTTTTATTTGCATTTTGATTGAAGTGAAAAGAATATTCACTACAAAGATACAAAAAAAAATAAGCCGTCGCCCGAATATAAACATTCTCTCTATTTACAATCTGGAAGTTGGCGCTGAATCCACTGAGGGATGGATGGACAGGTTTGGAGTTTAGTTTACGATATTTTCATTTTGCGGAAACTCTCCTGCTCTGATGTTGTTATCACTTCGCTACGAATTAAACTTTTTGTCAATTCATGCCCAGCGGAAAAAAACGTAAACGCCATAAAATGGCAACACATAAGAGAAAGAAGCGTCTTCGGAAGAATCGTCATAAGAAGAAACTTCGTTAAGTAAGACTTACCCTTTTTTAAAAGCAGAAAGGGCTTGCCGGTTCGCCGGCAAGCCCTCTTTTTGTTAGTCTTGGCACTGTGCCCAGATGCTACTCGTCATCTTGGGCACGGTTGAAACGGTTGTCGTTATCCAATTGTCTCCCACCAGGCGGACGTGAAGGTCCATTGCCTCCTTGGCCTCCTTGATTTCGATCACGGTAGCCACCTCCACCTTGTGGGCGATTCTGATAACCACCCCCACCTTGGCGATACCCTCCACCGCCTTGATTACGGTCATTATAACCGCCACCACCACCACCGCTCGGACGGTATCCGCCTCCACCGCCACCTTGGTTACGATCATTATATCCCCCGCCACCCGAAGGTCTGTACCCACCACCACCTTGATTGCGGTCGCGATTTCCGCCACCTTGATTTCGGTCAGAATATCCTCCACTCGGTCTGTAACCACCCTGATTCCGGTCGTTGTAACCGCCTCCACCACCTTGACGGTAACCGCCACCACCACCTTGGTTTGGACGGTCGTATCCTCCACCGCCACCGCTCCGTGGATTATAACGTGGTTCCGAACCATAATTATCGTTTCGGGGACGAGGTGTAAATCCTCCACCGCCACCACCTGGATTCCGCTGTTGCGGTCCTGTTTGATATACATTCACAGTACGACGAGGTCTCAACCCGCCGCCACCACCACCTTGTGGTGCACGCCAATTGTCCTGACGAGGTGGACCGAACCCACCACGACGGTTATCTGGTGCTCTACGGTTATCAAATCTTCCACCTCCGCCTTGTGGTCTTGCAAATCCACCGCCTCTACCTCCTTGAGGGCGTTCCCGAGGTCCACTTCTACGCTTTCCAGGCTCAGGACGTGAGCCGATTTTCGCCATACGCTTAGCTGAGCGCTTCGCATTTTTCAGACGTTTGCGTTTTGCCTGCTGAGTTTTGGAGTCGTGCTGTTTACGCTGGTGCTTAGGCTTCTGCGGGTCTTTCGCAGGTGGAACAATTGCCAGCCAATGCTCCTCAGACATATCTGCTTGAGCGCGTTTCGGCGAAGAAATTAATGTCGCAGCATCTATGCCCAGAATTTCGTCTGCGACAAGTTTGCCTGTAAGAATCTGGGATGCGATGGAAGTATGTCCAGCGATGTAGTCATTCGCGAGGTACACCGTTGCACCCAGTTTCATCTTCTGAACTTCCTGCTCTTTGAATGGAGACTTTTTTAGATACCCTGATTTGTATCGTTGAATCTCGCTATACATCATATCAGGCAGAGCCGTATCCATGACTTCCTCGAATACTCTTTCGATTGCCGCGAACGTTTCGCTATCTCCTTTATTGATGTAGTCGCGGCTCACTTCCGAACCGAGCTTCATGACGAATGTATTTTCTCCGTGACGTACACCAAGCTTCCGTTTCTTTTGCTCACGCGAAAGCCAGAAGAGCGGTGCTGTAGGATCCTCTGTGAAAATAGTCGAGAACGAGCTCTTGAGTTTCAGTCGTGAAATTCCAAAAATGGCACTCACCATCGGTGCATACTCTACATCTGCGAGTTTCTCACAGACTTTCTTCACAGCCCGTGCACTGTCGGCATGAGCCTGTAAAAGTGCTAATGCTTCTGGAGCGGGCACAGCAAGAACTATCGTATTCGATTCGACTTTCTCGCCGCGCTGATTTTTAAGAGTAATGCTCTTATCATTGACAATCAGTTCGCTGATCCGAGTATGCGTACGCGTCGGAATTTCATGTGCCAGAGCTTCTGCGAACGCTTTCATTCCCGCATCAAGGTAAAACCATTCGGGTACTTCAACTTTTTTTGCAGAATTAATTGAGCGTCCATCGAATTGGAGAACGTTAGGTGGATACGCCTTGAGTTTGTCCGTAACACCACGCTCAGCAAGCATTTGCTTGAGCAACTCGCGTGATTGCTGTTCTAATTTATTCGACGATTTCGAGAGATCGAAACGTTGCTCGCCTACGTCAATCGTTCGGTAACCGAGGTTATGAGTCGTAGCTCGTCCTCCAAGTCCGCGTGACCATTCGAGTATCTGGACGTCTTTATCGGCACGGTGAAGGAAATATGCAGCTGCTAAACCGGAGAAGCCGCCGCCTACAATAGTTATCATAATGTTATGAGGTGTATGTGAAAGAAAAAAATATATTCTTCATTCGAAGAAATCAATGCTCATCGATATGAGCGAGTATTACCATTTTATTAACGTAGCACGTCAATCAATCCCGTGCTGTGATCGGATCCTCTTTGGTTTTACTTTGAACCGTATTACCGTAGTGAGATCGGCTGTGTTCCCTTAATCTTCGAGAATGTTTTCTCGTAACCTGCGGCTCAGAGGTACAACTGGGGCACTTTTATTTACGCTACCCTCCGGCCTATGTAATCCTTATCTCACCTACTTTAACCGATTTTGCGGAAAATAAGTTTTCAAAAAAGCCCTACTCTTTTTTTGCACCTTCGTGAAAGAGGTGCGCAATTTCGGGGTTGAGTTGAGGGATTCGGACAATGTAGTCCACATCATCCGTAATTTTCGCTTGGCAACCGAGACGAGAATCAAGCGTGAGACCTTCTGCTTCGTCGAGTTGGTCAGCCTCGTCATCAGACATTTCGGTTAATGATTGAATGCCTTGTTTGACTATAACGTGACACGTTGAACATGCACAGACGCCACCGCAATTATGCTGCAAGTCAATACCATTTGCAAGTGCAATCTCTAAAAAATTATCTCCTACGAGTGCTTCGCAGGTGACGTTCATCGGTAAGTAAGTAATAGTTGCCATTTGTTAAACTTGTTCAACTGCCTTTCCGCTTAAGACTTCGGAAACCGAAGCATTCATAATTTCATGTGCAAGTTGTTCGGTAGCGGATTCTAATGAATCGAGATTGTCTTGGATTTCTTTTGCATTCTCACCCTGGAGTGATTTTTTCACTGAATAGAGCGCATCGATAATCTGATTGATGTTGAGTTTTTGTAATACCTCAGCAGCTACACTCAGTTCTCCTCTGCGCAATTGGCCGAGCACGCGTTCGGTTGCGGCGACCACTCGTTCGGCTTCCGTGCGAGTTTCTGTCAGTCGGCGAATTGCAATATCATGCTGAGCGAACTCGATACTCTCGCGTAGCATACGCTCGATCTCATCATCGGTCAATCCGCACGAAGGCTTCACTTCAATTTCGGACGCGATACCGGTGTGAACTTCCTTCGCACTTACATGCAAGATGCCGTCGGCATCTATTAAGAAGTTTACCTCTACCTTTGCAGCACCAGCAGGAAGTGGTGGAATCCCTTTCAGAGTAAACGATGCAAGGTGACGATTATCCTTAACAAGATCGCGCTCGCCTTGATACACATTTACCTCTACACCCGTTTGATTATCAGCAAACGTTGTATAATTTTCTTGTGCTTTTGTTGGAATAGTGGTGTTGCGATGAATGATCGTGCTCATCATTCCACCGATGGTTTCAATTCCGAGCGAAAGTGGGGTCACATCAAGCAAGAGAATATCAGATGATCCGCCAGAAAGTACATCAGCTTGAATCGCCGCTCCGAGTGCTACCGTCTCATCAGGATTCAGTGAGTCATGTGGTTTCTTGCCAAAAATCTCCTGCACTAACTCCTTCACCGCAGGCATCCTGGTCGAACCACCTACGAGAACAACATCTTCAATTTGTCTCGTGGTTAAGCCCGCATCTTTGAGTGCATCAAGGCACGGTTTTCTTGTACGATCTAAGATCGGACGTGAAACCATCTCTAATTCTTGCCGAGTGAGATTACGTTTATAGCTGATTTCTTTCTGAGGAAACTGAAGATCAACAGTCACTGCCATCGCGGAAGTCAGCGTAATTTTTGCGCGTTCGGCTTCTTGACGAATCGCTTGTATTTCTTCAGGACTCGGTTCAAATCCCGGAGATATTCTGGTAATCTGTGCCAAGAATAACTCCATCAACCTTCTATCAATATCATCACCACCCAAGTAAGTATCACCGTTCGTTGCGAGTACTTCGAATACTCCGTCGGTTAGTTTCAGAATAGAAACATCGAACGTCCCGCCTCCGAAATCATAGACGGCAAAGATGCCATTCTTTTTTCTGTCGAGTCCATACGCGAGTGCTGCGGCTGTTGGCTCGTTGATAATCCGCAGTACATCAAGTCCAGCTAATCGCCCTGCATCCTTCGTCGCTTGACGTTGTGCATCGTTGAAATATGCAGGAACGGTAATCACAGCTTTAGCGACCGGTTCACTAAAATATTTTTCGGCACGCTCTTTCAGTTCTTTTAGAACATAGCTTGATAGCTCAATCGGAGTATACTCTTTCTCACCAATATGTACGCGAACCAACCCTTCTTCACGAGGAACAAGCCTGTACGAAAGCATCCCCGATTCTTTTTGCACATCGGAGAATGACTTCCCCATCAAACGCTTCACAGAATAAACTGTATGTGCCGCGTCAACAAGTGCACGCTTTTTTGCTGCAACGCCAACTGCAATCACGTTGCCACCGTCATCAAGAGTAACTACAGACGGCACCAAACCACCGTCACGGCCAGAGATAACTTTCGCCTCGCCGAATTCCACAAACGCCACAAGAGAATTTGTTGTACCAAGATCTATCCCGACAATCTTGCCGCCAGAATTCTGTCCGGGTAATGTGATTTGTAGAGGCAACGGAATAATTAAGAATTCAAAATGAAAATGTATAGGTCAGTAAAGTTCGGGGAAGAGGTTCCGCTCGGTGCATTCAATAACGATATGAATTACTTTGATATGCAATTCCTGAATGCGGTCGGTAGTTTTTCCAGGTACGATGATAGGTATATCACAAAGCGCCTTGACTTTGCCGCCATCTTTACCAAGTAATCCGACAACCTTCATCCCTTTTTTCTTTGCAGCTTGTGCAGCAAGAAAAATATTTTCGCTATTACCGGATGTGGTGATAGCTAAAAAAATATCGCCTTCGGCTCCGAATGCTTCAATCATTCTTTCAAAGATATGCTCGAATCCATAATCATTCGATACGCAACTCATGTGTGAGGGGTCAGCGAGTGCAAGCGCTGGCATCGGCTCCCTGTCCTTGCGATAGCGACCTGTCCATTCTTCAGCGAAGTGCATAGCATCACAATGACTTCCTCCATTACCAGCAGAATAAATTTTCTTACCTGCCTGAAAAGAATTCGTGAGTAATTCCACGAATTCATCTATCCTTCCAAGTAAAACTTCATCTGCCAAAAATTCGGCAAGGGCAGACTGCGCTTGCAGAAGTGAAGATTGGATATTTGTTTGTGCGTTCGACATAATGTCAGTGTTTCAGTACAAGTGATTCGCCATTCATCGCAGCGTGCATGGTATTGAGTAGCGTAGAAATATATGTTTGTGCCGCCGTTTTTGAAGCAAGAGTTTGAAGTATTCGTTTCTCATTCTCAGAAAGATTTACTGCTTCACCTGCGTGCGTTGGTATCGAATCCCAATCAAACCGTAAATGCTCCGATTCATTTTCTAAAACCGTTTTCCGCCGCTCTGCATCCTCGATGATCGGCTTGACACTCCTACTCAACTCAAACCTTTGCTCACTACTTGCAAACTCGTACTCCGATATTTTTTCTTGGACATTCATCACTAGTTCGAACAAGTCCATTGGCACGCTTTTGGACTTTTCTACTGAAAATCCGTACAATGCTAATAAATATTTTGATCTGCGGTGCGGATCGCGAAGTGTTCGGTATGCCTCGTTGATATTGCTCGACTGCGTAAGTGCATTCTCAGCCACTTCCGCCGTTCTTCCGGTAAATCGATCTGGATGAGATTGGCGCTGAAGGAAGTGAAAACGCCGCTCGAGGGCGGCGTCATCAATTCCGAATGTGCGCTCGACACCGAATGTAAGAAAGAAATCCTGCACCCTGAGTTATACTCCAAACGAGCTTCCACAACCACAAGACTTCGTAGCATTGGGATTGTTAAAAACAAATCCTTTGCCGTTCAAGCCGTCTGTGTAATCAAGTTGAGTACCCGAAAGATAAAAAAGCGATTTCGGGTCAACGAAAATGCGAACGCCTTCCTTCGTGACGATCTTATCGCTATCCCGTGCTTCTTTATCGAAGCCAAGTGAGTACGAAAGTCCTGAACAGCCACCACCCTTGACGCCAACGCGCAGACCGAATGTATCCGGTATGCTATTAGCGGACATGATTTTTGCAATCTCGGTGCGTGCTTTTTCGGTCAAGACGATTTCGTCGTCTATATTCTCGAATGCCTTCTCGATTGTCGTCTCAGTAAGAGACGGAGCAGTCATTACATCGTTTTCCATAAGCATAGTATTATCTCCTTAAAACTTTATATATAAACTTCATTTTCGAACAGTGTCATTACGAGACACATCGGTCGTCTATCGTCGTTAG
This sequence comes from bacterium, assembly GCA_037143335.1. Classification (GTDB taxonomy): domain Bacteria; phylum Bacteroidota; class Ignavibacteria; order Palsa-1295; family Palsa-1295; genus PALSA-1296. Next base: position 16,031 of record JBAWZA010000025.1, read on the forward strand.
TCATGCATCCAATGACGATAGACAATCCGCAAATGACGAAAGACGATTACGCAACAACTTCCATCGCTACGTGCTTCTTCTTGTAATCAGCAATCGCGGCCTTGATCGCGTCTTCAGCGAGTACGGAGCAGTGAATTTTCACTGGTGGAAGATTCAATTCTTTCACAATCTCAGTATTCTTGAGTGCGTAGGCTTCGTCAATCGAACGTCCTTTGATAATTTCCGTTGCGAACGAACTAGAAGCAATCGCGCTACCGCAGCCAAATGTCTTGAACTTCGCATCCTCGATAATTCCATCATCGGAAATTTTTAGTTGCAAGCGCATAACGTCACCGCACTCAGGTGCGCCGACAAGTCCTGTGCCGACATTCGGATCATTCGGATCCATTGTCCCGACATTGCGCGGGTTTGAGTAGTGATCTAATACCTTATCTGAATATGCCATACGTATCTCCTCTTTCTATCAGTTTTTACGAATAAAATTTGTCTATGATTCATCTTCGCTTAGTGGCACGAGTTCTTACACGATGTGTTCAAAAACTCTATCTAGACGAACGGACTAAGAGTCCTTTCCACTGGGTGAAGCGAGTTGAATCTACTTCTTCAGCCAAGGTGGCGGAGCCTTTGCTCCAGCCGGTGCGGCTCCGGTTGCTGCAGGTGTGGTTGTTGCTTTTGCAACTGCTGCTGCCACTGGTTTCGGTACTGCAGGCGCAGCGACTTTTGGAGCCGGCGCAGACACAGCAGCTTTCGGTGGAGGCATCTGATCAGGCAGTTCGCCTGACAAGCCTCCGCGTGTACCTGATTTGCCTGCTACAAGCTCTGGAAAATTCAGCACATACCCCTGCGGATTAACTTTTTTGAAAATTCCCTTGCGTTCATAAGCACGAGAAACTTCTTCAGCGATTCGCTGGGCTTCGGCATCGCGAATCGTCTTGCCTTGCTTATCCTCGAAATAATCTTGTATCGAGAATTGCAGATCACGCAAGAACACGTTCGAGTTATGAAAAACCGGTTTATGTATCTCCCGCATGTAGCTAAAAAGCTCGTACGGATAGTCTATAAATACATCTGATGTAGCCATATAATTATTGTTGCAACTTTAGAAGATACAAAAATACGAATCTTCTGGTACCTGGCTTCGTCATGCGTCTTTCGTGCACGTCGCTAGTCTTGCCAAATCACGATCAATGAGCTGCCCACTCAACCGATTTCAAATCAATTCCCATCTTCGCCATTTCATAAAGCGGAGACATTTCACGCAAGTGCAATACTGCTTTAATCACATCATTCGCGGTATAATCAATTTCTTCATCTGTTGTGAATCTACCGATACCGAAACGAATGGAAGTGTGAGCTAAGTCCTCACCAACTCCGAGTGCTTTCAAAATATAACTCGGCTCAAGACTTGCCGATGTACACGCCGAGCCTGAACTGACTGCTATGTCTTTTATCCCCATCATCATTGCTTCGCCTTCGACAAATGCAAAGCTGATGTTTAAATTACCTGGCAAGCGCCACTCAGCTTTTTTTATTGGGTCCGGTCCGTTGATATAAAGCTCATCGAGTGCTGCGTTGAGCTTATTCCAAAGTCGATCGCGCATTCCCTGAATTTTCGGCACTTCGGTTGGCATTTCTGTCATGCACAATTCGACGGCTTTTGCAAGTCCGACTATGCCAGCGACATTCAATGTACCCGAGCGCATACCTCTTTCATGTCCGCCGCCATCCATCTGTGATGCAAGTTTGACTCTCGGGTTTTTCTTGCGAACATATAAAGCTCCAACGCCTTTTGGTCCATAGATTTTGTGACCTGAGAGCGAAGCAAGGTCAACGTTCATCCGTTGAGCATCGAATGCTACTTTGCCAATGGACTGAGTTGAGTCAGTATGAAAGAGCACACCCTTCTCATGACAAATTTTTCCGATTGCCTCGATATCTTGCAACACACCGATCTCATTATTCGCGTGCATGATGGTCACGAGAATGGTTTGGTCAGTAATTGCATCGCGCAGTTCATCGAGATTAACGAATCCCTCTTTATCAACCGAGAGATACGTCACGCGCAAACCCTTGCGCTCGAGAGCTTTACAGGTATCAAGCACTGCTTTATGCTCGGTGGTACAAGTAATTATGTGATTGCCTTTGGATGCATACATCTCGGCAACACCTTTGATGGCGAGATTATCTGATTCCGTCGCGCCAGATGTAAAAACTATTTCCTTCTCATCAGCGCCGATGTATTTTGCAATGGTATTGCGCGCCCAATCAACTCCTTCTTCAGCTTTCCATCCGAATGAGTGATTTCTACTTGCAGCATTTCCATACACATCAGTGAGGTACGGCATCATTGCCTCGAGCACACGTGGGTCGAGTTTCGTTGTTGCGTTATTATCTAAGTATATCGGTAACTTCATCATTTTGTTCGTCTTTCGCATATCGTCGTTCGTCGTTCGTCAAAATCATTTATACAAATGACGAGTGACGAAACACGAAAGACGATTCACGGCTATAATAATTCTGCTATTGTCATCTTTCCAACGGATTCTTCCATCCGCATTTGCAATTTATTGAGTGGGTCTTTGATCGTGCAGTTTTCATACATTGAACATTGCTCATGAGAAATGCCAGTTGACATACACTCGGCGAGATTCGTATCTTCATCAAGGGCATTCATCACTCTCGATAAATTCACAGAGCCTGGCGAGATCAGCATTGCATATCCCCCATGCGCCCCTTGATATGAATCAACAATGCCATCACGCTTGAGTGATTGCATCACCTTCGCGAGTAAGTCATAGGGAATTTGCCGAGCTGCCGAAATCTCGCGCGTCGTCGCATTGCCGCTCTTTGCCAAGTGCTGCAACGCCATCAACCCGTACTCGACTCGCTTTGATAACCTAAACATATTCTACCCTCGGTAGTCGCAGGCTTAAGCCTGCGTCCCCTAAAATCAATACGACTAATTTAGTCCTATTTCCGCTCTAAATAAATGGCTCGCTTTCCGAGCCGATGTATTTAACGTATTTTTCGTAGGAGAGGTTTCGGGAATACTGATTTACTCGTTCAAAATCCAAACTCAATCCATCGCTGTAAGCTTTTCAATTATTTGGACTCGCCCTAATCTTGAATCTACTTCCTAGTACGTAATCAATCCGACTGCGGTAAGGTGCTCTATCGGAATCGTGTCATCTGTCTTTGCCAAAACACAGACTGCCACTCGGTATCGTTGGGAGGCACAATTGATTTCGTGAGGAGAAAAGTATTCACTTGCTCACGCCAACCTTCTTCGCCTGCAGAGATAAAACATTCTTCGAAATCTTCGATGACGGCAACGTGGAGATAATTTATGTCGGTGGTCGGATTGAAATAAAAAAGTGATAGTGAATCAAATCCGAGTTCGGAGTTCTGATTTGGCGCTACTGACGTATGCTATCATGCAATCATTGCAGGAATAAATCTTTCCGTCGCCCTACATAACATGCCCTATTCCCGCACCACCCTCTTTGTCACCACAGAATTCGCTTATGAGAACCTGATAAATTGTTCAAGGAATAGAAATCTCGTAGAGCGGGAATATTCGGTTTACGTCCAGTAAGAAAGAATAATTGCAACAACAACTGTCGCTGCAAGATGATAGCCGACATTGATAAAGAAAAGCTTCCAGGAGTGTCTTTCCCATACGACTCTGCTCAATTGAATGGTTACGAAGAATCCTATCCAAACAGATAAAGCAGAATTGAATCCTGTCATGAATGGAGACATCTCACTTGCTCCAGGTATGAATTTCCAACCAGCTAAATAAAAAGCCAGTACCCAGGCAAAAAGAAAAGAGCCAATGAAAGTAAGAGCCATCCCTTTTAGCATTCCCTTTTTATCCGGTCGCATCTTTGGGTCGTACCCCATTTCCTTACTCCACGATTTTGCAAAGAGTGAAGCATACCACATCATTTGAATAATAAAATTGGCGACAGCAGCAGCCAATATCGCGAAGACGTTTATGTGTAATGGCATAAATTATATGTTCCCAGTTTTTAGAATGTATTTAATCTTTCAAAAGTTGAGCCAAAAGTTGCAATGGCTCAGTTTCTTGTTTCGTACAATTTCTTTCCGCGTGTGAATTACATGAAGCGCACTGTTGGTTCTGACTCCCCCTTGACTGAAGGAGGAATGAATTCCAACGCCTTTGTTAATTCGTCAAACTTCAACATACTTAAAAAATCCTGTCACGAAAATCCTCTAGATAAAACACAAAGCAAGTCGTCCTTTGTTCGCCCTACTCCTTCACCACCATCTTCGTCACCACCGAATTCGCGGAAGATATACCGATGTAATATGTGCCAGATGGGAGCATGGAGAGATCGAGCGTGAAGTATGGAGCTATCAGATTCTTTTGCAGCAAAACGGTTTCTCCAAGCATATTCATGACCGTGGCAGTGATATTCTCTAACGGCAAACCCTGAACTCGGAGCACACCGCTAGTCGGATTCGGTGAAAGACTTATAGATACTGAGTTCGATTCATTCTTCACCCAACTAGCGTTCGGGTCGAAAATTTCTACCGTATCGAGAGGCGATTTATTCCACCCACCGATAGTATAGATTTTGACTTTGACTACAGTCGATGTGAGAGCATAGCGTGGAGTTGGCATCTTCGGTCCAACGCTCCAGGCATTTGTCAGCGGATCAAAAATTTCCAAAGTGTTAAGTGTTACGAGATGGGTAGTATCAAGTCCACCGATCGCATAAATTTTGTTGTTAACCACGCTTGATGTGAGCACATTCCGTGCGGTCGGCATCCACGGACCAGCACTCCAGGAATTTGTCACTGGATCAAATATTTCGACAGTCCCGAGCGTGTTGTGTCCATCATATCCCCCGATCGTATATATCTTACCGTTGACCACGCTTGCTGTAAACGCAGCGCGTGCTGTAGGCATTGAAGGTCCAACACTCCAGGAATTTGTTGTCGGATCAAAAATTTCAACTGTACCAAGCGACCCTGACGAATTTCTTCCGCCGATCACATAGATTTTACCGTTGATAACGACGGCGCTGAGAAAATCGCGAGGAACGCTCATCGAGGGTCCAACAGTCCAGGAATTTGTCGCAGGATTGAAAATTTCTAACGTAGTGAGGTAGCCATTAAAATTATTCCCACCAATCACATAGATTTTATCATTCACTACGCACGAAGTGAGATTCAAACGAGCAGTTGGCATCGAAGGTCCTGCTCTCCAAGTATTTGTCGCAGGGTTAAAAATCTCAACCGTGTCGAGGATGTCTTTATTGACGTCACTATTATAGTCTGTTCCACCAATGACATAGATGATGTCGTTAACCGCGGAGGAAGTAAGACCCGAGCGAACTCCATCCATCGGCGAACCCAAGAACCACTTTCCGCCCTGTGCAAAAACAGGCGACCACGAAATAGTCATCACCGAAGCGATGAGCATGACACCAAGAATTGACTTTTTATTATGCGTTAAAACCCTCATGAATTTCCTAACAAACACCGTGCTTGAAATAACCTATGAATCTTTTTTGAATTTGCACCATCCCCACAGGTCGTCAAGTGGGAGGCAAAATAGCTCAAAATCAATCACTAAGAAATCTGCTTTCTGCCAGCTCAAATTACATAAGCCCCTGTAACTCCTTATTCTACAACAACATCAGTGTGCACATACCAATAACTTCCTCTAAGCTAAAACATCCGCCGAGGCGGATGTTTTTATTCTGAATATGGTGCTCATAGTTTGCATAAAATCTCTTTGCAAATATACGAAATTTTTCGCCATTTGTCAAGGTGCTCAAAACAGTTTTTAAAATCATTTTAGGATCATTTTAGGAACAAAAATAGTGTGACCGTAAAGACCAATCACTGATTGATTTATCAATCTTTGGTCAAAAGGCAAGAATACAACATCGAGTACATTGTGTATTGATCACTGCAATTGTATTATCTCAATTGTACTGACACGATCGTTTTCATATTCCACAATATCAATCTTAGAGACAACTCCACGGATGGGTAACGAGCTTGCATTCCACTTGTTAATCATTTTTTCACACAAAAGCTGATCTGTGGAATTGCCTATGGTGATGTGTGGAATATAATCCAGATCAAGCCGAAGGTATTCAGAGAGCAATTCGCTATAGAGTACGTCGTGAAGTTTTACTAATGCACTATATCCTTCCTCAGGCACAAGAAAAGCATAATAGAGATCACTAAATGAATCCTTCTTAATCACAGAATTGTGCAAGGTAAATGAGATTGGTCGAATTCTATACAGCTTGTTCATGACCTCTTCAGAAAATTCAGCCTTAGATATACCATCAAGCGCAAAAACAAGAGTGAAATGTGGGTCTATCACTCCATACATTCTGTCATTAGCTTTTCGGTACTTTTGAATTGAAGTGAAAGCTTCATCCGAAAGATCAGGATAAGCGATTGCCAAGAGCATTTTCGTTTGTTTGTTCGTTTTAAAAGCTATTATTAAGGATAAATATACGAAAAAAAATAAGAACCTCTGATAAAAAAAATCCCATCGCAGAGCGATGGGATTTTTGGATTAACAATCCAAAGACAGAGAGAAGGTCAGTAGGATGTCACTGTGAATTTGATTCACGAATGATTCTGTGCCGATGTAATGATGTGTCCGTGAAGACCAATCATAGTATCGTTTTTTCCATTAGCATTTTCAGACTGCAAGTGGTTTGGTCTAAAAATTGCATACCAATTGGTCATTACACTTACCGTGAATTTTACTAACCCAGGGGCGTAATTTAAGGCTCGAAATTTACAAGCGTGCGATAAGAAAGCATATTTTTTACTTCCGTGTGTAAAAGCGGAAGAAATCTTGACAGTTTGATTGCGGCTCATGAGCCGAATAGAGGGAAATAACATGAAAAACGTGTGGATAGAGAGAGCAGTTATTGCCGGTTTGTTCATATTCAGTGCATGCAAGAATAATTCGCCGACCGAGCCTAATACTCCTCCGACGAGCGGCACGATCTCGACAGGCAGCACCGTTGCCGTCATGAGCGGCACTATCGCATCTAACGGCGGAGAGTTGCGCGTTTCGACCGGCTCATTGGCGGGGTTAGTGCTGAGCGTTCCGAGCAATGCATATAGCGGGACGAAGTCGTTCGAGATCTCGTATGCCGACATTACCGGTTCCCAGTTACGCACCTCTCTTTCGACGATCGGTCCGATGATCAAGATCAGAAATGGCGGAGGCTATGCCGATAGCCTGATGAAGCTCAGAATACCGGTGAAAGTGCAGGCAGGAAAATTTGCCATGGGATTTTTCTACGTCGATCGCACGGGCGAACTCGAACCGTTGCCGCTATTCGAATCCGATAGCAATCACATTCTTATTGGTACGCGGCACTTCAGTCCGGGACTCATCAGCAATGTCGGATCAGCAAGGGCAGGTACTGCGTCGCCGCAATCTGCCGATGACATTGCGAACATTGTCATCATCGCAATGGATTTCGATAAACTCGTTGCTCTGAAAAATGTCGAGTCGAATTTCATTCCCGGTCGTGACGATTGGGAATTCATAAATTATGGCTCGCAGATTGCGCCGGGTGGTCATTGCGCCGGACAAAGCATGACGGCGATGTGGTATTTCTACGAAGAGAAACCGAAGGTGAATATTCCCCTCTGGGGACGCTTCGACACCGTAGCGAATTTCCAGTACGACGATAATCGCGGCTACCGGTTCGCCTCGACGATACAGAAAGATTTCAATTTTGACGGCTGGATCAAGAACATCGATTTCCAAAAGACAAATTCACCACTGACGTATTGGTGCTTTGCTCTCGGTATCTATGCAAGTAAACAGCCGCAATCGCTTCTGATGACCTCAAATTCAGGAGGCGGTCATGCGATGATCGTCTATGGTGTTGACTTGACAGACCGACAGAACGGACGGCTTGTAATTGCCGATCCGAACAAGCCCGGCAAGGAAAGCGAAATAAAACTCACGGCAGGAACGTTCGCGCCGTATGTTGCTGGTCTCAAAGCCGATGGTGCGATGCTGCAATTCGAGAATATCGGTTTTGCAGGGAAGTCTAGTTATCTCGCTTGGGACAAGATCAGACCACGCTATCAGGAAGTACTGAACAATACGATCGGCAACGACCGCTTCCCGGCGTATAAATATTACATCCTGAATTCTGATGGCTCACGTCAGGATCTGACTGAGTATTTTGCGACAGCGGATGATTCGCTCGATATCTATCCGGATTGTCCGACGCTCAACACTGCGGTGTTCTCGGGACACGATCGAAACGGGAATACGGTGAGCGTCAATCCAAAACTGGCACTCAAGGGCGGCGAGAACATCGTCGGATTTTATCTGAAGCAGCCATATCAGATAGATGCGACACACAAAGGGGAGCGGTATATTGACTTCCATTGGTATCACATTTTCGCATTGCAGCCTACGATCACAAAGCTTGTACCGAATACGGCAGCGATCGGGGATGTGATCGAGATCGACGGCGTGCAGTTCGGTAACGACCAGGCAAAAGGAAAAGTAACGTTCATTGATGTGGTGGCAAAACAAATAGTGAGTTGGAGCGATACGAAGATCACCGTGAAAGTGCCGCAAGGTGCGCGCACCGGGAATGTGTATGTCTCGGTCGGCAGCCGTCGCAGTAACGGCATGGTGTTGAACATGGGCGAGGGGATCACGAGCATCCTCCCCGCAGATAGCTGCGGCGTCGGTAATCTAATGACGATCTATGGCGACGGATTCGGAAATTCGAAGGGACTCTCGAGCAAAGTGTTCTTACAGAATATGAAGTATGGCGGCTCATATCCAGACATCATTTCCTGGTCGAATACGATGATCACATGCACCGTGCCGGTGAACATCATGCCGGGGGACATCCTTCGCAGCGATTCGATCAATGTCATTGTGATCGTCAATAATACGAACTTGCCGCCATTCGTGTACAAAGTGTTCAACCCTATTCCGCCATACGTCTATAAAGCGACCGGATTGCGACTGAATTTCAATTACATCAATCCCGGCAACGTCAGCTTTAGCGGTACCGCGATCGACAAGACAACCGGATTCCCGAATCCGGGATTTGATTTCGACGGATTGCAGTGGGACAAGCTCAATTTCACATTGTCGAATAGTTCGAAGTCGCAAGGTCAGGATGGATGGACGTACGAATATAATGCAACGTGCAGCGGTGAGATCGACTCGGTGTACCGGTTCGTCAATGCGACTGTCAACGGTGGCGGAAGAATATATCGTAACGATACGACATACATGCAGTTCACATACAGCATGCTGCTCGATCATCTGCAATGGAGCAGCACGAACGGGTTCGGCAATACCAATACGAACAATCCGATCCCAAAGTTTACGAGCATTGTCCACAACGTGTCATTCTCCGGCGATTATATGAACTTCAATTATAACGGTGCGCCGCCAAAAACAACGGGTTCATGGACGCTCATCCCCGGTCAGCCGTCGAATGCCGACGTACAGCTACTGTTTCATTAGCGGGACAGAGCAAAATAAAGAGGCTCAGATTCCCACTCCTGTCTTGAAGGGCGTCACGAAGGTGACGCCCTGGGCTAGTGGTATGTCGTCCTTACAGGACTAAAGAAATAAAAAAAATCCTCATCGCAGAGCGATGGGATTAATTGGAGCTTAGATTTTATGCTGCGCGTTTTCTTTTTGTCTTTGGCAATGCCTCAACGATATGCCGGAGAGCAGCATTGACAGATTTTGAATCAGGAAAAATATTTCCCATATCCTCATCGAGGACGACTAATTTCGTATCCTTCGTTTCTCCGAGAAGTTGGATAGAGACTCCTTCGCGAAATTTTTTGAAATGCTTTCCCTTTACTCCGCCGCTGAAATCATATTGCGGGAGCATATCGTCGGATTTTCCGTTTGCCGAATGCTTATTTGTTTTTTTCAAGCCGCAACCCTCATTTGGCGTGAATAGGTGTGGGGTTTTGGAATTGGAAGACCTTCCTCAGCAAGCATTTCAAGGTGATAGGTAAGCGCTTCATTCATTAAGGTCTCAACTTCTTCGCGCGATTCAGCCGCTGCAACGCAGCCATCTATATCCGGCGAATATGCCGAGAATCCTGTAGGAGTTTCTTCGATGATCACTAAATATTCGTTCATTTTTTTAATCCGGCTTGTTTTAAAATGCTTCGCGTAGTACCTTCTGCCAAATCTATCGAGGGTTTACCCGCAATCGTCACAATTCCTTTCTTCAATGGATGTTTGAAGTGCCGGTGGCTTCCTCGTATTCGCACGATATACCATCCATCTTTTTCTACGAGTTTGATAGCCTCGCTCACTTTCATATAAGTAATAACAAGATTTAATTAAAATCCTTCCCATATAAAAAAATCCCATCGCAAAGCGATGGGATTCATGGATATAAAAATCCAAAGACAAGGAGAAGGTCAGTAGGATGTCACTGTGAATTTGATTCACGAATGATTCTGTGCCGATGTAATGATGTGTCCGTGAAGACCAATCACTGATCGTTTTTTCCATTAGCATTTTCAGACTTACGTCCTACGATGATCTTAGATTGCACCTTAGAAAGGAGGTGATCCAGCCGCACCTTCCGGTACGGCTACCTTGTTACGAC
>JBAWZA010000026.1:0-24009 GCA_037143335.1 bacterium
GTGAGCGATGCCATGCTTGGTAGAGTTATCAACCCACTTGGCGTACCAATAGATGGCGGTGCTCCGATTCCGAGTGATAAATTCTTACCCATTGAGCGCAAGGCACTCGGCGTGATGCAGCGTTCACCGGTTAATCAACCGTTACAGACTGGTATCAAAGCTATTGACGGCATGATCCCGATTGGACGTGGTCAGCGTGAGCTTATCATTGGTGATAGACAGACTGGAAAAACAGCTGTCGCTCTAGATACGATCATCAACCAAAAATATACCCACAGTCCTGAAGCAAAAGCGCAGGGTGTTGAACCCGTTTATTGTATCTACGTTGCCATCGGTCAGAAAGCTTCGACTATCGCATTGGTCAATGCAAAGTTAGCAGAGTTCGGTGCGATGGAATATACAACGATCATCGCTGCAACCGCATCAGACCCAGCTCCACTACAGTTTATTGCACCGTATTGCGGAGCAACACTCGGCGAGCATTTCCGTGATACTGGTCGTCACGCGCTTGTGATTTATGACGATCTTTCTAAGCAGGCATCTGCTTATCGCGAACTTTCGCTCCTACTTCGTCGTCCACCAGGGCGTGAAGCATATCCTGGCGACGTGTTCTATTTGCACTCAAGATTACTTGAGCGCGCATCAAAGCTCAGTGCCGAACTCGGTGGTGGTTCACTCACCGCTCTTCCTGTGATTGAAACCCAGGCAGGCGACGTGTCAGCATACATTCCGACAAATGTTATTTCCATCACCGATGGTCAGATATACTTAGAGCCGAATCTCTTTAACTCTGGTGTACGACCAGCTATCAACGTTGGTATCTCGGTATCGAGAGTAGGTGGCAATGCTCAGATTAAGGCGATGAAAAAAGTCGCAGGTACACTCAGATTAGATTTAGCACAATATCGCGAACTCGAAGCCTTCTCGAAATTTGGCTCTGATCTTGATAAGGCGACGCGCCAACAGCTGACTCGCGGACAGCGTCTGGTAGAGCTATTGAAGCAAGATCAGTATGTTCCTATGCCGATTGCGGAGCAGGTAGTTGTTATTTTTGCTGGTACTCAAGGTTATCTCGATAACGTCGCGATACCTCAAGTACGCAGATATGAAAAAACCTTGCTCGAGTTTATGCGCTTACGTCACAAAGACTTGCTCACAAGCATTGCGGACAAAAAGGAGTTGACAGCGGAAATTACCGCATCACTCAAAGCCGCACTTTCAGGCTTTACCGAAAGCTTTAAGTAATGCTTTCTAAACATGAGGTGTGGGTTCGGTTTCCGCAACTTCCGGTACCACAGCGGGTTCTTTAGCAATATATTTTATTACTGCTAAGGATGAAGTCACTGATTTGTTGGGTTATTTGCGGTGTAGTTCTTTGGAAATTATTTGCTGATGTCACTCCTTCGGTTGCGCAAGGGCTTGATTCGGGTAAAGGGATTATTTTTCAACAATCACCGATTTCTTCCAGCATTGTTGAGCCTGAAAAATCTCATCTTACGCTTATCCCCAGTATCGGTATTGGACCCTACTCTGGTTTCCGTTCTGATGGAACATTCGGGACAATCATCCAGCCAGATATCGCGATGGAATTTTTGGCGGAGCCGGGCGGAGGAATTCATTATCTATTCGGAGGGCATCTTGGGATTTCTGATCCGTTCACTACTGGGATTACTTTTGGACTGAGGCATCCGTTAACGAGTTCACTCCCAGACAAGATTCAACTATTCGCTGATTGGGGAATTCTTGTTTTTGAGAATACTTCACTAACTGGAAAGCTTAAATATGGATTACGTACTGTCTTAGGAGTGAAATCTACTTTTCCTATTCCTGTTGAGTACAGAATTTCTGCTGAATGGCGTGGGACAGGCTCGGATAGTGTTGACGACTACCGAACACGTACGCTTTGGTGGGTGGGGTTAGAAGTTGGTTTTCCTTTATCGTTGTTTAGGGAAGTAAAACAATTTTCTCGCAAGGATTCGCTTCGTGCTTCACTTCCATATGTCGCGACCGCTGATGAGATGAGTGAGTTTACGTCGCTCAGCTCGAACTACGACATAGATACCTGGCTGGATAGATTTTGGCGGCTGAGGGATTTAACCCCGGAGACCAAACTAAACGAAGCTCGAATAGAATTTGACCGAAGAGTGGAGTTAGCGAATAAATTATATTCGACAAGTACGACCCTCGGAATTCAATCGGATCCGGGAAGAGTGTTAGCAATTTACGGAGCACCAGATGTTCGTGACGAAGATCACTCTGTTTATGATCAAAGCGATCGGTATATGGTGTTTGTGTATAGTGGGAGATTGAAAGATGTGGCATTCGGTTCATTCTTGTTCCGTAAGTCGACATCGCAAATATTGTGGCAACAGCAGTACTCCAATATACCTGGAGAACTAAGCGGTGTAATACCTGACGGCATACCCGTCCGATTCTATAAATGGCTACAGTAGAGGTACGGATTCGAATTTGTAAGATCAAAGAGTAAAAAAATAGATGGCAACACTACGCGAAATAAAACGCAGAATTGGCGGATTCAAATCAACCCTGAAGATTACTCAGGCGATGAAGATGGTCGCCGCAGCTAAATTGCGCCGTGCCCAAGATGCCATGATTTCAGCTCGTCCGTACTCGAAGGCACTTGACGGACTTCTGAAGGATCTTCTCCGCAGTGCCGGTGACGAAATCGTGCAATCCCCGATGCTTTTCGGTCGCCACCTTGAAGATAAGCAAACAGAGAAAGTGCTTCTTATCATCGTTTCGAGTGATCGTGGACTTGCAGGTGCGTTCAATACAAATATCATTAAGTTTGCCGAAGCGAGGATGCGAGATCTCTACAGTACGCACCTTGCCACTAATCGGCTTTCGTTGATTACAGTTGGTCGTCGTGCGACTGATTATTTTAGCAAGCGCTCGTACAACATCATTGACAAGCATGTTGGAGTTTTCACGAAGATTGATTTCGGAACTGCAAAAACGATTGCCGAGAAAGTAACAGCACTTTTCGGAGATGCTGAATACGACAAGATCGAGTTGATTTACAATGAATTTAAGTCCGTCATAGCTCAGAGACAAACAGCAGACCGTCTCCTCCCTGTACTTGAACGCTCCAAGCTTGCAGAAGCTAAACTGGCTTCCTCCAATATTGAGTATATCTACGAACCTGAGCCTGCTGAGATCTTGAATGTATTAGTCCCACGACATCTTGAGACTCAGTTATGGAAATCACTTCTCGAATCCAATGCCGCCGAACAAGGTGCACGTATGACGGCGATGGATTCTGCGGCGAAGAATGCAAAAGATTTGATTTCTAAATTCCAATTATTTTATAATAAAGCGCGTCAAGCCGCAATCACAAAAGAAATTCTTGAAATCGTTGGCGGCGCCGAAGCACTCACTAAAGGCTAAGCGACGATTACCCATTCTTCACGATGATCCGTTTCCTATGCGTATTTTTGTGAGCAAATGAGCTTGCAAGAAAATCTGAACCAAGTTGAAAAGCGAATCACAACGGCTTGTTTGCGTACTGGTCGTCAGCGTGAGGAGGTAACACTTGTTGCCGTTACCAAAACTCAACCTGTCGAGATTCTCCAAGGAGCCTATGACCTCGGTATCAGAGATTTCGGTGAGAATAAGGTTCAAGAACTACTTGCAAAAAAGGAATTGCTCCCTCCTGATATTCGCTGGCATTTGATTGGACACCTTCAATCAAACAAAGCAAAATCTATCGCGCCATTTATTCACTCCGTTCACTCGATTGATTCGCTTGGGGTAGCTGTCGAGTTATCAAATCGGGCTACTCGATACTCTCGAGCGATTGATGTTTTACTTGAAATAAATGTTGCAGGCGAAGCGACGAAAGAGGGAGTTGCAATTGAGGAAGCGGAGAACCTCCTTTATGCAATTCGTGAACAAGCTACTGCTTTGAGCGTCAGAGGCTTAATGACTGTTGCACCTTTCTTAAGTGAAGCCGATGAAGTTCGACCAGTATTTCAGAAGTTACGAAACCTTGCCAACAACTTGGAACTGCACGATTTATCAATGGGTATGACTAATGATTTCGAAGTTGCCATTGAAGAGGGAGCTACAATAATTAGGATTGGGAGCGCACTTTTTGGCAAGAGGCAAAAAAATAACTCATAAAGTTTTTAGACTAACTATTTGCTATAACCATGCTATCAGCATTAGACATTAAGAAAAGAGAGTTCGAGCAAAAAATGCGCGGATACGACATTGACGAAGTCCGGAAATATCTGGATGAGGTGTCAAAAGAGTTCGATTTGCTCGTACGCGATGCGATGTCCCTCGAAGATGAAGTGGATTCGCTCAAGAAAAAAAATAATCACTATCTGAGTTTGGAAAGTACGTTGGAGAGAACGCTCCTTGCCGCGCAACAAACTGCAATTCGGATGGAGGATCAAGCAAAGAAGGAAGCAGAACTAATCATGCAAGAGGCTCGGCTCGAACGTGATAGAATGTTAAAGGACATTCCGATGGAGATCGAGCGTGCCAAAAGTCAGACGGTGCAAATCCGAGCAGAGTATGAAGCGACTCTCACAAAAATGAAATCCTTAATGAGTGGGTTTTCTCGCTTTATGGAAGTTATGAATGAGTCTAACCGCGAGGCATGAGGAATTTATTTATTTGCTTGTGTATCGCACTCTTCGCGAGTGGTTGTGAAAAAACTATTACTGTCACAGTTCATGATCACGATGAAAACCCCTTGCTCGATTCATCGGCAAAAGTGATTGTAAGTCGTGTCGTTGACGGAGATACATTTGAGTTTGCGATTGAAAGTGATACGATTTCGCTCAGGATTATTGGTATTGACGCGTATGAGACGAGGCACGGAGCGCGGCTCGACTCACAGGCAGCTCATGCAAAAATATCTGTGGACTCAGCATTGAGCCTCGGAAAGCTCGCTAAACAATTTGCAGATTCACTGCTAAGTCACAAGGAAGTTCTCATCGTTCGCGACTACAGAAATGAAAATTTCGACACTTACAATCGTCTTCTACGCCATGTGTATTATTTTGAAGGCCAAACTACACTTGATTTTGGCGTACTAATGCTGAATCGGCATTATGCTACGGTTGATACACTCTGATTCCATCCGATGGCTTGTTCCCAAAAAAAATCAAATGTGACCTCCTAATTTTTGTATATTTGCAGTGAATTCATTAACCACTCATCAATACAATGGAACAATTACAGACAAAATCTTGGCGATCGTCATTAGCGGTCACCGCTGTGTTTTCAATTATTTTTGCAGTTGCAATAATCAGTTGCAATAAGAAATCTGACTCTGTTAAAACGGAGTTGGGGAAGGACTCGGCGAATAAATCAGGAGCAATGGCTTCGGCTGAGCGAGGTAAGTACCTTGTGACAATCGTTGGTTGTAACGATTGTCATACACCTTGGACTATGGGCGAACACGGCCCAGGACCGGATATGGCACGAATGCTCTCTGGACACCCTGCTGAAATGAAATTGCCACCACCACCGAAACCAATGGGTCCTTGGATGGTGAGTGCAGCCGCAACACAGACGGCGTGGGCAGGACCTTGGGGCGTGTCCTATACAGCTAATCTCACACCTGATTCAGCGACTGGAATCGGAAAATGGGATGAGACCACGTTCATGTTAGCAATCCGTAACGGAAAGCACATCGGTACTGGACGCGATATTCTGCCACCAATGCCTTGGCCAGCTTTCAAACAGATGACTGACGAAGATCTCAAGTCTGTTTACGCTTTCTTGAGAACAATCCCTGCGATTCATAACCAGGTGCCTGACCCAATAATCAACATGCCACCGCCAGGCGCGCCGATGGCTGATGCACCAAAGAAATAATTCAACTCTAAACTTGAATAAAAAAACGCACCGAAACGGTGCGTTTTTTTTTACGATAATCAGAAATTAAATCGCGAATCGGCTAAGGCGTTTAATTCTTGCGTGCAATTACTTTCTTCACAGACTCGATTATAGTGACACTTGTAAGTCCGAATAGTGCCATGAGTTCGTCAGGATCACCTGAACCACCGAATTTATCGTTGACTCCAACAAACTCCATAGGTACAGGATTATTCTTGACCAAGAGTTCAGCGATTGCGCCGCCCAAGCCAGCGGTAATCTGATGTTCCTCTGCGCTTACAACCGCACCGCATTCTCTTGCAGCCGCGAGAATCGTTTCGTTGTCGAGGGGCTTGATCGTCGAGACATTAATAACACGAGCTTGAATTCCTTCTTCTGCTAATTTTTCCGCCGCAACTAATGCTTCCCAGACCATAGGTCCACAGGCACAGATCGCAACATCATTGCCTTCACGAAATACACGAGCTTTACCAATTTCAAATGGCGTATCATCCTTGGTGAACATCGGGGTGTCAGTTCTACCAAAACGAATATAGGCTGGTCCAATGAATTCACCCATTGCAATCGTGGCTTTCTTCGCTTCCGCAAAATCGCATGGGACTATCAGGGTCATATTTGGAAGAGTTCGCGTAATAGCGATCTCTTCGAGCACTTGATGCGTAGCTCCGTCTGGACCTACGGAAATCCCGGCATGACCTCCGCCAATTTTTACATTCGCATCATTGTAGCAAACCGAGATACGTAGCATGTCTGTATTTCTGCAGGCAGCGAACGCGCCGTAGCTTGCAAAGAATGGGACCTTGCCACTCAGTGCCAAGCCAGTAGCTACCAAGGTTGCTGTGGCTTCCATGATTCCGGTTGAGAAAAAACGATCAGGAAATTTCTCTTGAAAATACGATGTCATTACTGAGCCAGTAATGTCTCCTCCGAGAACGATTACGTTCTCGTATCGCTCACCGAGAGTTACAAGTCCTTCACCGAATCCGAATCGGGTTGCTTTCTTGCCTAAAAGTTCGAATTTTGTCATGAAATACGAATTTGAAATTCTAAAAATAATTAATCTGGATACCCTATGCTTGCAAGTGTGTGATTCAGTTTGCTAACTCTGCAAGCGCTAAGACCGCCTGATCTTTATTCGGCGGTTTGCCGTGCCAGCGATAGTCGTCGTTCATAAAGCTGATAGGATGCCCCATGTAGGTTTCGGCGATGATACACGTTGGTTTTTCTTTTACGGTCGCGGCTTCTTTATATGCATTTCGAATTTCAGAAATGCTATGGCCATTGATATGAATGGTATGGAATCCGAATGCTTTCCATTTATCCTCAACCGGGTCAACTTCCATGACATCAGGATTTCTTCCATCAATCTGACAATGATTACGGTCAACAAGTACACAGAAATTATCGAGCTTCCAATGAGACGCAAACATCGCTGTTTCCCAAATCTCACCTTCTTGAAGTTCGCCATCTCCTGTTATGCAATATACTCTTCTGCCGTTCTTCGAGACATGCTTATCTGCAAGCGCCATTCCAGCGGCGATTCCCATGCCTTGTCCGAGCGAACCAGTTGAAGTCTCAATTCCAGGTAATCCCATATCTCTTCCTGGGTGACCTTGTAAACGGGAATTGAGTTTGCGCAATGTGAGAAGTTCTTCCTTCTTCATGAATCCAGCATTTGCAAGTGTTGCATAAAGCACCGGAGCCATGTGCCCAGCAGAGAGGACAAAACGATCGCGGGATTCCAACCATGGATTTGTCGCATCGTAATTCATCACACCTCCGAAGTATAGAACAGCCATTACATCAGCTATGCCGAGTGGGCCGCCAGAGTGGCCACTCTTTGCCTCGACGAGAGAACGAATAATATCGCGCCTAATTTCTTTTGCGGCTGAAGCAATATATTCATCCGTATTCCCAGAGGAATTCTTGAACGGCGAGAAGTTTGCGTAATTATATTCTGCGACAAGATCGGGGTTTGCGACCGGACGTTTCGGCCCATGAAATCCTGTCTCGAGTGGGTAAATGTGAAATGGTAGCTCTGACATTACTTTAGGATTGAATTCGAGGTGCTATTAACACAAAAGAATAAACGGTCGTTCGGAATGACAACGAATTCTCCTCGCAAAGTCTGGGTGCCGAACAAATTGATTTGGTGAGAACGTAGTAGAGTGGTTACAGTGTTTAATTTTATCTAATTTATTATCTTACAATCAGTTATGACAAAGGCAGGCATCGTACGACGGATTTCAAATGCAACCGGCGTAACCAAACTTGAGACAGAGATTCTCATCGATAGTTTTTTTACGACAATCTCAGATATACTCGGTGAAGGTGAGCATATTGAGATACGTGGTTTTGGTACCTTCAAAATGGTTGAGCGTAAACCCCGCATCATGCGTAATCCAAAGACAGGGGAGCCTGTACCTGTTGGAGTCCGCCACGTTGCGACGTTCAAGCCTTCAAAGGATTTCCGAAGCGTCATTCATGAGAAGACGATGCTCAGGCTCAAAAAATGAGACGATTGCATTTTAGAAAATATACTAACTCCAATCCACTGTGAACGTAGAAGAACCGAATTCGCCATCCTCTGAAACTAAGCCAGCACGAGTCGAGGATATTCTCTTGGCGCGTCTTCAAAATGAAAAACCTATTTCCAAACAACTACCGCCTTCAAAATTGGCGATCGTCTTACTTGTCATCGCGGGATTGAGTTTTCTCTTTTATCTAATTTCCCACAAAGAAGATAAGTTTGCAGAAAACCCACACAAAAAAGAGAATGATACACAAGTCTCAGACTCTGCGCAAATGTACTCCAAGCGCTTAGCGCTTCAATCCACATTGGATTCACTCGTTCGGGTTCTAGGAAGTAATCCAGCAGACGATCAGGCACATTTGGGGTTGGCCAATGTGTATTACGAGATGGAGTTCTGGCAGAAAGCGAAACCGGAGTATGAATACTATCTTGCTCGTCATGAGGATGATGTTGATGCCCGTGTGGATTATGCGTTTACACTTGCTCAAGCCTCAGGTGATTTCAAGGCTTCGGTTCGACAGATCAACAAGGCACTATCGTATCAACCCGAACATTTGAATGCGCTCTTTAATGGTGGCTTACTTTCGATTCGTGCAAATTTAGATAATAAAAAACTTGCGATTGCGCAGGCGCAGTCATATTTTACTCGTGCCTTAGCTGCGGCAAAAAAACAAGGGAACACCAAAATGGCAGAGCAAATCGGACAGATCGTAGAAAGACTCAACGCGCCAGCTGAAGAAGAAAAATAAGAAAATGCTCATTGTTATTACTCTTGGTATCCTTCTCATCATTGCCCTCCAACTCGTCCAAGTTGTACGAAAAAATCAGCCTGATAATTCCAACGAAAAACAGTTTGATTCACTTCGAGCGGAGTTCACAAAAATCGAGAAACAGATCCGTGACGAGTTCTCGCTCAACCGTACAGAAATTCGCGATGCATCGAGAGCAGGGCGCGAAGAGCAAACGAATTCCTTCCGTAATCTTAGTACCGACCAAAAGATACAACTCGATCAATTCGCAATGAGTCTCAATGATCTCAATGCGACAATTGAAAACAAAGTTGAAAAACTCATTAAAACCAATGAGCAATCACTCAAAGCATCACATGATAATATCGATACCTTCCGAAAAGAAATCGAGGCGAAACTCGAAAAGATTCGTGAGACCATTGAGTTGAAATTACGATCTCTCCAAGAAGATAACTCGAAGAAATTGGAGGAGATGAGAGTAACGGTTGATGAAAAACTCCATGCAACTCTTGAGCGGAGATTTAACGAGTCATTCAATATCATCGGCGAGCGTTTAGAGCAAGTCCACAAAGGCTTGGGCGAAATGCAGAGTCTTGCAACAGGTGTCGGAGATCTAAAAAAGGTTTTGACGAACGTAAAGAGTCGTGGTACGTTTGCTGAATTTCAACTTGGTGAAATACTCGGACAATTTCTCTCGCCCGAGCAATTCGAGAAGAATGTTTCTGTACGGAAGGGAAGTGCCGAGTTGGTAGAATTCGCAATTAAAATCCCAAGTAAAACTGATGACAATACGCATGTTCTCCTGCCACTTGACTCCAAATTTCCGAAAGAGGACTATGAAAGACTTATCGAGGCAATCGAATCAAGTGCATCGCAAGACATCGTGAATAAACTCTCGGCGGCATTCGAGTCATCTATTAAGAAAGAGGCTAAACGCATTTCCGAAAAATACATCAATGCACCTATCACGACAGACTTTGCAATGCTTTTTGTACCGACCGAAGGACTATACGCGGAGATAGTCCGGCGAAAGGGCTTGGTTGAAGCATTACAGCACGATTACAAAATCTCAGTCGTTGGGCCGACGAACTTAGTAGCATTTGTGCAAAGTCTTCAGATGGGATTCAGAACTCTTGCTATTCAGAAGCGTTCGAGCGAGGTATGGGATTTGCTTGGGGCGATCAAAACGCAATTCGGAGATTTCGGATTGATACTTGACGCGACGAGGAAGAAGTTACAAGAGGCTGCGAATAAAATTGATGATGCTTCAAAGCGGACGAGAGTGATTGAGAAAAAATTGCGCTCAGTCGAAGAATTACCATTATCAGAGGCATTGACTTTACTTAATCCGAGTGCTGATTCTGTCATTGAGGATTCGTCCGACGACACCCTTGCCTTGTTGTGAGAAAGACACACCCGCTAACAGGTGAATTATTCTTACCCATTAGGTGTAGATTATAAAGTTGTCTTGTGGAGTTACCAGTTTCATTCATTAATCTTACGTAGAGTATGGATAGAAGAAGTTTCTTAAGAACGGCGGGGCTTACTTCAGCCGGAGTTGCAATAAGTTCTACCGAATCATTCGCAGCGGATGCACTACATTCACCAAGGATCAATCTACCACCGCCACAATTTCAAGCGAGTACATCACGTGACCGCTTAAAAATCCAATCGGATGATCTTACGCCGTGGGCGCCTTCAACTGCTCAACCGTGGGATGCACACACTATCGGTCATCTCTATCGCCGAGCAGGATTTGGTGCAACGTTAGCTGAGATCGCAGCTGCTAAACTCAAATCGCCTTCAGAAGTTGTTGACGCACTTCTCAATGATTCGCTTCTATCAAAGAAGCCCGCAGACCCAAGGTATTCGAAAGCTCCTGCGTCAACCCCGTGGCTTGGCGTAGCTCCATACGTCGGAACGGACTACACAAAACAACAACAACAGCAGTCGAATTACTATACGGCAAACATGGAAATTCGCCGTCACTGGTTTGTTCAACTTGTTCAGCCTGAAGTCATGCTTCGCGAACGATTAACAATGTTTTGGATGAATCACTTTGTCGTTGAGTCAAAGAAGGTCTATTATCCCCAACTGATGTATAGTTATCTCGGCTATATAAGAGAACATGCTTGGGGTAACTTTAAGAAGATGGTTTCGGATATTTCTATACATCCTGCGATGTTGATTTATCTTGATGGAATTTATAATGCTGGCACAAGTCCGAACGAAAATTATGCACGAGAATTACAGGAGCTATTTGCAATCGGCGTAACGGATAAAGATGGCAAAGCGAATTATTCTCAATATGATGTTGAGGCGGTTGCCGCTGCGTTGACGGGGTGGACGATTGATGCTTCGCAGGCAACACTGCCAGCCGTCTATGACAAAACGCGTCATAACTCGTCGTTACAAAAAATTTATGATGGCACCGCTCGTCAGTATAACCTCACAGCTTCTGGGGCTTCGATGGACAAGGATTTAATTGATCAGATTTTCGATCAAAGGGGTGACCAAATCGCATGGTATATATGCTCCAAGCTCTATCAACAATTTGTCTATCATGATATATCTGGTTCTTCCGAGAGAGCTGTGATTCAGGCAATGGCAACGCTATTCAAGAATAGTAATTGGGAATTGAAGCCAGTACTTTCAGCGCTTCTCAAGAGTGCGCATTTCTTTGATGAAGCAAATATCGGCTGTCAGATTAAGTCTCCGTTCGATTATTTGATGACGATGGTTCGGGGTTTCGGAATCCCAATTCCTGAGAATGATCCGAACGGGGCTGGAGAACTTACTCTCGGCTCACTCTATGTTTATGCCTTGTCAGGCTCACAAGAATTGCTGGACCCGCCTAATGTAAAAGGATGGCCCGGTTATCATAACTGGCTAAGCGTGACGACGCTTCCGAATAGGAACGTAGCTTCGTATGCGCTTGCATTTAACGGAAGCCTACCTGTGCTCGGACCTACGACGGATGGTTATGGCAATCCATTCAAACCCGTAACGCTTACGAATGATATGGTTACGAATTGGGGAAAACAATTCGTAAATTATTCAGGCACGTTTGATGATATTTTGAAGGAAGTCGCAACATTTCTCTGTGCCCAGCCACCGTCTGCAACGGCACTTGCGTATATCAAGGCAAAATTTCCTGTACAAACCTACGAATGGCCATTGCTCAATGATGCACTGAAGCAAGTAGCGCTTCGTGTTATGGCCGCTTCTATTATGCAATTAGCGGATTATCAATTAAGTTAATAAGGAGGAACACAAGAATGAAACGTCGCGATTTTCTTAAATCTTTACCGATCGGTGTTGCAGCAGCAGCAGTTCCTTTTACTGTTGGCGGATTGTTTTCAGGAAAAGCATTTGGTCGTTCACCGGCTTTTGATGCACTACTGAATTCGCAAACAGGCACGGATAATATTTTGGTGATCATTAACTTGCAAGGTGGCAATGACGGTCTCAATACCGTGATACCCTTCAACGATCCAATCTATCGATCAAAGCGTGCTGATATAGGCTACGTGAAAGGCAGTGAAATTTCTGGACTCACTTATACCATTCGTGGAGATCTCGCACTTAATCCTCCGTTGGGAAGTGATTTCTATAATCTCTACAAGGCTGGGAAATTGGCGGTAATTCAGAATGTCGGCTACGCGAATCCCGACCGGTCACATTTTCGTGCAACCGATATTTGGAATACGGCAAGTGACTCGAATATCATCGTATCAAGCGGTTGGATGGGAAGATTCTTAGAAACTCAGGTTTCTCCAAATTATCCATTAGACGTGCAGAAGGGAGATGACCCTGTTGCAATCCAGATTGATTACTCAACTTCGCTATCCTTCCAAGGTTCTCGCTCAGTCATGGCTTCGGCAGTGTATGACCCAAGCAACTACAAAGGGGCGACAAACTACACCGACGATCCCGTGCTGAATAATAACTACGGCTCGGAGTTGGGATATGTTCGTGCGATCTTGACCGAGGCAGATGTCTATGGGCAACGATTCACGGAGATATTCGGTAAGCCTGATGCGACAAAAAATATCGCTACCTATCCAACGGGGAATTCCCTTGCAACACAATTACAGAAAGTTGCTTGGTGTATCAAAGGAGGTTTAAAGACTCGCGTGTACTTCGTAACCCTTGGTGGATTCGATACCCACGTTAATCAATTTACAAAAGATCCAGCCCAAGGACAGGGACTCTTGCATAAATATCTCGGTGAAGCAATTGCTGCTTTTCAATCAGATATTGAGGCGCTCGGCTTCGGGGACAATGTCTTGGGTATGACGTACTCTGAATTTGGTCGTAGAGTGAACCAGAACGGCAGCCAGGGCACAGATCACGGCACTGCCGCACCTATGTTCCTTTTTGGAAAGCAAGTCAATGGTGAGGTCTATGGCAGACATCCAAACCTAACTCCGAATACTCCATCCGATCCGACATCGCTTGATCAATACGGCGACTTGACCGCTCAATTCGATTTCCGGCAGGTATACGCCGCGCTATTAACTCAATGGTTTGGCCTAAATGATAATCTCCGTAAAACAATCTTGAATAAGCCTGAAGTTACAACGACTTCAGACTTTACGGATGGCAGCAACGGTTTTAAATTCCCAGTTAACGGCAGTGGTTTGATGCAGAACTTGATCTCAAACCCTGCAGTAATCAGTGTCGCGGACCCAGCAGGTGCTTCATTTGAGTTAAACCCCAATAATCCAAATCCATTCCGCGGTGTTACGACCATCAACTTCGCACTCTCTGAAGGCGGGTATGCTTTAGTCGAGGTCTTCGACTCTCGCGGTACATTGATCGCCACGTTGGTCAATGGTTATGTGGGGAGAGGGAAGAACCAAGTTGTCTTTGATGCTCGCTCACTTCCAAGTGGTTCCTATTTTGTAAGGCTCGACTATCAAGGTAAAATCCGAACGCAGCAGATTAACCTCATAAAGTAAAAGTTACTGTGGTTTCTATAATCACCAAAACCTGATTCTCGTGAATCTTAGTTAAGATTGTCGTATTTTCGTGCTTCTGAGTTCTGCCACGAACTCAGTTTTGAACAATACGGGATACAAATTAACAGTTTACTGCAACCAAGCAGCTAAACTGGATTCATACGATGAGCCTTTTACCGGAGCTTATACAATCTCTGTTCCCAGAGGAGCTTGCCAATATTAAGCGCATGCGCCTCGAGGGAAAGCAGAAAGCGGTTCTCGACCTTGTGATCGAGAAGCATGCCCTTATGGCCCTCACCGGAAGAGCAGGCAGCACTCGTGGGAATAACCATGAACCACCTCTATTCCATCCAATCCGTCCTGCTCAAAAGGTGTTATAAGGTGTTAGTCCCTGAAGAGGGAGCATACCTCTTAATATTCTTACAGACTCGTGGATTAGGGCTTCATTGCAAGAAAGAGATTCTCTCTCAAGAGAAAGAGCTTTATGCAATTAATGCTCCTTCTTTGATGATTGAGCGGTTCTATATGCAGACCCTTAACGTCTTGCAAGCTGTGACGTTAGCGCATTTTAATCAGAAAACACTTGAAGAGTTCAAACAACGATTTCTTTCGCTTGCGCAAACAGAACATCCGCACAATGGTTATCATGTAAAAGTACGCGAGTTACTTTTTAAGGAGATCATTGTCACCTCAAATCCGAAAAAACGTAAACCTGAGGATGTCGAATATATTAGCCAACAGTTGCGACAGCTTGAAAGCGACCTTTCGGGAAGTACCCATGAAATAACATGTTATTTCCTCGAGAGCGCTTTTATCATTTATTACGCTCTGCTTGAGCCAGATATGGCACAACAAGAAGTCCATCTTCTCAAAGCCTTGTCGCTTGCTGGAAGACTTCCACAGCTTCTAAGGTCCGAGGAGAAAATTCGAATGTCACTTCGAATTGCAAACTTGAAATTATCCATCGGTGAATTCCGCGAAGCACTTGAACTCTATGAACAACTCTATGAAAAGCATGGGGTCGAATTATTCCGCACTTTTGCATATCATCTTGATCGCTTAGTACGTCTGTATCTCATCGCAGGGAATTATGCCAAAGCGGAGGAGTTACTGGCTAAGGGGTACGAAAATCATATTCGTCGAGGAGGCTCTCCGGTTGCGACTGCAGGTATTATCTTTCACATAGAACTCGCTTTGCTCCGACGAGACCCGAGTAAATGCAAAAGATATTTAGAGAAAGCATTCCAACTCAATACTGGAAGTGCATTCGCGGTTGACCTCGAAATAGAGATACGCCTTCTCCAGATCATGTATCACTTTATGATTGGCGATTTTGATTTTATCTATCACCTTGTAACTCGCGCACAGAAATATCTGCAACGCAAGGGCATGAAACTCACCACGAGCCAAAAAGTGCAATGGTTTCTTTCCGTTCGAGAACTTGCCAAAGCAAAGCAACAACATGAAGATGTTCCTGAAGCTGTCACGGAGACTATCAACGGTCTGCTCAAAGGCCAGAATGCAGTGCTGGGTTTGTTGATGCGGAGATTAATGAATCAGGAATCTCCAGCTTATTTATGATCTTAATGATTCGTAAAAAAAAAGCCCGACAAAATAGCCGGGCTTTTTTTTAAGTAAATTTCAGACTATCTCGCCAAGACTAATTTTTTGGTCGTTACTCCGATTGGGGTTTGGAGACGAACGTAGTACGTTCCGTCAGGCAAGCCTTCGAAGTTGTACTGAATCGAATACGAGCCGATAGGTAGAATCTTACTATTAAGTGTCTTCACCTGATGACCCAGTACGTCAAGCACAGTCAAGATGACACGCTCCTGAGTATTCATTTCAAATGAGATTTCTGCATCGCCGCGTGTAGGATTCGGACGAATCATATATCTGCTTACCCCGACATCTTCAGATCTCGCCGCGACAGATCCGTGAGTAGTAATGTGTGACAAACAAACACCGACAGTATCAACGCTAACGCACGTCTTGCCGTTAATGTCTGTAGTAGCCGCTACGACAACAAACGAATCCGGACTCTTTGAACTCGTGTCGTGGTAGGCGATAAACTTGATGTCAAATGACTGCTGCTCACTTGCCTTGACACCGGTGGTTGAAGTAAATTTCACGAATGCTTTCGCCCCGTCATACTGTCTTGTCCAACCCAACGGAGTGCTGGCTGTATCAACTAACCAACCATTTGTCGGCGTTATGAGGAGCTCAATGATATTTGCATTCTTCCGATTATGAACTGTGAATCTTGTAACACACGAATCTTGCGCAATCGCTTGATCGAATGTAACCGTATCGCAGATTGTAATGGATGGAGAACAGCTTACCTCAAAACTACCCTTGCCGGTTTGTAGGGAATGTTCGTCGGTCGTAGTCCAGTTCACCGTAACAGGAGTGCCTGCGGTTTTCGGAGCCAACACGAAAAGTAGGTCTTCCATACTTCCTGAGGCTAATGCTTCCTCTACCGCTGGGCTTTTGAACTCGATTTGTGTTGCAGAAAGATTCGAGAAATTCCAAGTAGGATTGCTCGTTCCTTTTGCAGTGAGTTGGCCACTCCCAGGAGTGATACTCATTGTAACCGTAGTGATTTTCGACTCCGGCAAAATATTATGGCTATTATTTACTGTAGCCTTGAATTCGCACTCAACAATTCCAACGGATGTAGTGATCGAATCGGTTGCTTTCACTGCAACTTTGCAGTTGAGGTTCAGATTTCCGGTACTCACGGTTGTTACTTTCGATGGGAAAGGAGAGCCTGGTTGGTCTGTTTCCCAACCAATTGTAAACGGCGTCGTCGTTGGTCCGTCAACTGATACACTGAAGCTGGAATTGATAATTCCACCAGGAATTCCAACATTTATTGAATCTGCTACAAAGGTTACGGTGTCAGAAGTAGCATTCTTAAAGCTTTTCCACTTTGCCGGGGCACTCGGTATTGCAGTAAAAGTAATTCCAGGGGTCTTGCTTGCAAGAATCAATTTGACAATTGGTGATGGAGGTAGTAAATTTGCAACGTGAAAATCCTTAACTTTAATAGTGTAAAGACATCCTGAAATGGCGCTGGCTTCAACAATATCTGACTCCGTATTGGAGCTTGTAGCAGTATTGGGGACATCGCGAACAGTGTCTCGGTCAATGAGCGAACCTTGGTCATCATAAGCCCACCAAACGAAACTAAATTTTGTGGAAGTAGGATTAGCCCTCAAACACACCTTAAAACCTGAGGCGTTATCGCCTGGATCAATGACATTGTTGGAGTGAAAAAAGGCAGAATTCGTCGTTACTGAATCAAGGACAAATCCCGGAGCTGCTGTCATCTTTGAGGGACGCATTGATCCGTCAGTTGCCTTAAGTAACTGGAAGCGTAGATACTTTATCGGAGTAGATTGTGTATTCGGAGGTGTACCCTGCGAATTACGGTTGACTAGAGTGAAAATAAAACATGGGTCACCACCTGATTGATCGGGAATGACCGTTGCAGTATCTAACTTGGTATAGGATTGATACTGTGTGCAGGTGAGCTGGACGGTTCCGCTATCTAGCCCAGTACCGGAGTTCAGCGCAACCCACTCTATCGTGACTGGGGTCTGAAAGTTGGGGTCGCTGTAATAGACAACGAAGCCTCCGAGTGTAGCATTCGGTGCAATACCCGAGTTATTGGCAGTTCCATCAACTTCATTGCCTGAGCCGTCGAAGACTTCCTTCCATTGAGCTGGTGGGTTCATCCCGTCCAATGCAAGTCCATTGCCTGAAATAAGCTTAAAGTGAACTTCATCAATATTTTTCCCAGCGGCATTGTGATTGGAAAAAGTGAAATTAAATCCACACTGCAAGTTCGGATCGCGCTGCGGTTTTACCGTGACGATATCCTGCGCCAGAGCATTCGAGAGTAGCAATGCGAGCACAGCGAGAACAAAGAGTACTTTTTTCATTGGTCGTAAAGATGTAAAAATAACACAAACATGACAAGAAAGACATGAGCGGGGGTATGTCGTTAAAGTAAAACCGCACGCCTTACATAGAAAATTCCGTATTTTTGCATAATTATGTACCTAAGCAGACGCAATTTTGCAATTGTTTACGGTTGCATAAAATTACGAAATTATTATGAGTCAGGTAGCAAAACCGGAATTTCCTCAACGTGGAGTGCTCTTTGTATCGAGTGAAGTCTATCCTTATGCGAAGACAGGAGGCTTAGCGGATGTCAGTTCTGCGCTGCCTCAGGCTCTGCGCGAGTTTAACCACGACGTCCGACTCATTATGCCGAAATACGGATTCATCGGCGAGAAAAAGCAGAAAATCCATATCGTCAATCGCACACAGGGGATGGATTTTAAAATTGGTGATAAGACGACGACAGTCAATGTTAAATCCAGTGCAATCCTGACACCAAGAACGCGAGTGCAGATTTATCTCTCTGAGAGTGAGGAGTATTTTTCGAGAATGGGTTTATATTCCGACCCACAAACCGGAATTGATTATCCTGATAATGATGAGCGGTTTATCACTTTTGCTCATTCAGTTCTTGGTCTGTGTAAACGTTTACTTTGGAAGCCCGATATCATACATTGTAATGACTGGCAGACGGGTTTGCTTCCGATGTATTTGAAGGACGCTATGAAAGATGACCCATTTTTCAGAGGCACGAAGACAGTGTTCACGATTCACAATCTTGCTTATCAAGGAAATTTCCCTGCAACCTCATATTTAAAATTAGGGCTTCCTCCAGAATATTTCACACCGAACGGATGTGAATTCTACGGACAACTTTCATTTATGAAAGCGGGTATAGCTTATGCGGATGCCATTACCACAGTGAGTGAAACATACGCTGATGAAATAAGAACTCCGGAGTTTGGTTGCGGCATGGAAGGTTTACTCACCAAAAGGAAGAAAGACCTCTATGGAATAACGAATGGAATTGATATGGCTATGTGGGATCCTTCTGAGGACCTCAAAATCGTCAAGCCTTATAACGCAGAAACACTTGACATAAAAGAGGAGTGCAAAATGGACCTTTGTGAGTCCATGAGTATCCCTTATCAGAAGGGTACTCCTATCATTGGACTCATTGCAAGGTTTGTCAACCAAAAGGGAATTGACCTCGTGATGGAGTCAATGGATCAGATTCTCAAATCTGGCGCGCAGATGGTGATCTTAGGTTCTGGTGAAAAACGATTCGAGGATTTCTTCGTGAAGCAACAGAAAAAACATCCGAAGCAAATTGGATTATTTCTTGGCTTTCATGATAATTTTGCCCATAAGATTGAGGCCGGCGCAGATATTTTCATCATGCCGAGTGCTTACGAACCATGTGGTTTAAATCAGATGTACTCAATGAGATACGGCACTGTCCCTGTTGCCAGAAGAACAGGTGGATTAGCAGATACTATTACTGATCCACTCGAAGCAACAAAAAAATATCCTGCCACTGGATTTCTCTTTGATAAGTATGATGCAAAGTCATTCATGAAAGCGCTTGAGAGAGCACTGAGCGAATACCGCAGACATCCGAATAAATGGCGTGAACTTCAGATCAATGGAATGTCAAAGGATTTTTCGTGGAATAATTCTGCACTGAAATACGCAGAATTATATGAGAAAATTCTTGCTAAACCTTAATCGATTCAACTGCTTATTCTACCGTTACGGACTTTGCCAAGTTTCTTGGCTGGTCAACGTTTGCTCCGCGGGCAGTTGCCATGTAGTATGCAAGTAGTTGGAGTGGTACTACTGAAAGAATAGGGGTCAGCATAGAGGAAGTCTCTGGGATATAGATAACTTTCTCGGCAAGTTTAGCTGCCTGCTTATCACTCTCACTTGCTATGATGATAAGTCTTCCGCCACGTGCACGTACTTCCTGTACGTTAGAGAGTACTTTCTCATATACATCATCTTTTGGAGCGATCACAACGACAGGCATATCGTTATCAATCAGTGCAATTGGTCCGTGCTTCATTTCCGCAGCGGGATAGCCTTCTGCATGGATGTATGAAATTTCTTTGAGCTTTAACGCACCTTCAAGAGCTGCGGGGTAGTTGTAACCTCTGCCGAGATAGAGGAAATGATCGGCGCTCTTAAATTCCTCAACTATTTCTTGAATCACAGGTTCGGAGCGATCGAGAATTTGTTTGATTTTCCCTGGTAGCTCCAACAGTCCCCGAATATGTTCTTTGCCATCCACAACCGATAGACCTTTCATTCTACCGATCATGATTGAGAGCAGAGCAAACACTGTAACCTGTGATGTGAATGCTTTCGTTGATGCTACACCAATTTCTGGTCCCGCATGAATATAGACACCTCCATCAGACTCACGAGCGATAGTCGAGCCAACAACATTTACAATTCCTAAAGCAAGTGCTCCTTTGCGTTTTGCCTCGCGCATCGCCGCCAGCGTATCTGCTGTCTCGCCAGATTGGCTGATGACAAACATGACATCACCCTCAGTAACTACTGGATTTCGATAACGAAATTCTGAAGCATACTCAACGTCAACGGGTACTTGCGCAAGTTGCTCGAGCATGTATTTTCCGATAAGTGCTGCGTGATAACTTGTACCGCAGGCAGTAATCAAGATCCGTCGAGCATTCCGCAACTGGGGAAGGTGATTACGCAAACCACCTAAGATCGTTGTCCCTTCGTCCTCGATGACTCTTCCTCTCATTGCATCGCGGACTGTTGAAGGTTGTTCATGGATTTCCTTAAGCATGAAATGCTCGTATCCACCTTTTTCAAGCTCTTCAAGTTTGATGGTGATTGCCTCGATGTCTTTTGTAATCACAACATCGCCGATGGTGCGAGTTTTTACCGATGACTTGGTAACCGTCGCCATTTCGCCATCAGATAAGTAGATGACATTTCGAGTGTAGGAAACAATAGCGGCGGCATCGGAGGCAATAAAATGTTCATTCTCCCCGATACCAATTACGATTGAAGACCCTTTCCGAGCACAAATAATTTCGTCAGGCGAATCTTTCGAGATTACCGCAATGCCATAGGCTCCAATAACTTCGTTCAGTGCAAGTCTGACGGCTTCGGTCAAATTGCGTCCTTCAACGTAAAACTCGCCGATGAGGTGGTCTAACACTTCCGTGTCAGTCTCGCTTGTAAAAGTATGTCCGCGTTCGAGAAGTGTTTCTTTAATTGCCACATAATTCTCGATAATGCCATTATGGATCAGCGCTAGTTTTCCTGATTGATCGGTATGCGGGTGACTGTTCACATCACTCGGAGCACCATGTGTCGCCCAACGAGTATGGCCGATGCCGAGCTTCGATGTCAGAGGTACGTTGCCAATAAGATCCTCGAGCTGAGTGACTTTACCCTTACACTTGCGTATGCTAATTGTCGCAGAATCTCCAGCTGAAGAGGAAACTGCATTTGAATGGTGGCGGTCAATGAGTGCTATTCCTGCTGAGTCATAACCTCTGTACTCAAGCCTTTTAAGCCCAGCTATGATAACGGGTGTTGCTTCGCGATCTCCGATGTAACCTACTATTCCGCACATAATTGTGTTCTCTCAAATACGACGATAATACGACGAAAAATTATTCGTTAGTAACGTAATATCTCGAAAACTGTTACGGGTATTTATTTCGACCCGAAGATAAGTCGGAGAATAAAATCGAAAAAATCAATTTGAAAATTGCACTTCTCATAGAGTACGACGGTAAAGATTTCGCTGGTTGGCAGGTTCAACCAGACGTTCGGACTGTGCAAGGAGAAATTGAAAGTGCATTCACGAAAATCTTGCAACAAAAAATTCCGGTCACAGCCTCAGGGCGAACTGATACTGGTGTCCATGCTCATGGAATGGTTGCTCATGCACGAATAGAAGAGATTAAGTTCGGTTTAGAGAAGTTAGCTGAAGCACTTAACGCTGAATCTGCTCAAGATATAGTGATACATTCAATCCGCGAAGTCCCCGAAGATTTTCACGCACGCTTCTCTGCTGTTGATCGCGAGTACCGCTATACGATTATCCGCAAACGAACAGCTATCGAAAGAGACGCGACTTGGTATGTTCGCGGCGATTTAAACCTCGACGCCATGAAGTCTTGCGTTGACGCACTCATTGGAGATCACGACTTTACTTCATTCTCGAAGTTAAGCGATGACGTTGAGCACTACAGATGCTTAGTCAATCTATGCTCACTTGAGACACAAGGCGATAAGTTGATTTTTACTATTCGTGCCAATAGATTTGTTCGGGGAATGGTGCGCGCACTTGTCGGATCAATAGTTGAAGTAGGCAAATCAAAACTCAACTTCGATAATTGGAAACATCTTTTAACAAATCCAATTGAGTTAGATCGTGCAAGATATATTGCACCGGCTCAAGGGCTAACACTTTGGAAAATTCGGTATCCTCAAGAATTTCATCTTTGGGAGTAGGGTAAGAATGTGTCCTAAGTGAATTTTAACATCTCAGAATTTGTAAGATACTTCAACAACTAAAATCTTTTATTGTAAAGCAAAACGCATTTGGTAAATCGGTTTCAAATAATCATTTTCTCCATACTCATACTCTGCTGCACAACTCTCCATGCGCAGTTCAGAACTTATGCTGGAGAGTTTCTCAAACTTGGTGTAGGCGCACGTTCACTTGCGATGGGAAATACTGGCGCAACCATCGCAGAGGATGCATCTGCTGGATATTGGAATCCTGCGGGGCTTTCACAAATTCAATTTCCTTCGATTGTTGGTATGCACGAAGCTCGGTTCGACAATACCGTGAGCCACGACTTTGCTGCACTTGCTTTTCCGCTAGGCTCATCAGGCGGAGCTTCGATTTCGGTAATGCATATAGGTATTTCGAATATAAAAGATACTCGTAGTGCTCTCATTGATGCAAATGGGAATGGCCAATTTGACGAGGGAGATTACCTCGATTACTCCAAAGTATCTTCGTTTGGCAATTATGATTGGGGATTTCTTTTTTCCTATGGTCAAGCGCACGATTCGATACTTTCATTTGGCGCGACTGCAAAGTTTATCCTTCGTAAGCTCGATCCGACAAATCATGCGACCGGTTTTGGATTTGATGTTGGCTTCCGATATATGTTATTGCCTGAATTAACACTTGGTGCAATCGCAGAGGATATTACTACCACGCTGCTCTCATACTCGACAGGTACAAAAGAGCTCGTACCACCTACACTCAAGTTGGCTGGGTCGTATCAATGGGATATTGCAAACAACGGAGACCACATACTTTTACCCGCAATTGACGTAGACCTCCGTTTCGAAAATTTGGGTTCAAGCTCAGAAGTACACCTCGGCCCAATCAGTTCAGATTTCCATTTTGGTCTGGAATACAAATTAAAAAAAATGGTGATGCTCAGGGTGGGCTACAATGATTTGAAAATGTTCACCCTTGGTGCAGGCATTCACCTTCCACGCCTTACGATTGATTATGCATTCCAAAGTTTCAGTGCACAAGATCAACTCGGCAATACCCACCGAATTAGTTTTAGTTTGAGTTTGGAAGAAGCGAAGTGGCGTCGGAAGGATTAAGCCAGGGAATTGAGAGTTGGTTTCACTTTGTTGAGGCGGACGTTTCAATATGATCAGTCAAACCACGACTCACAACGCTCAGATGCTACGATACTCCGTTCTAATTTTTCTTTTCTTTAGTGGTTGTGCACTTTTTTATTCGGAGACAAAGGTCGAGAAGAAAAAACCGTTATATGAAATGTCCACATCGCCGCTCGATGAGGAATTTTTTCATTCTCCTGCATTCGATATTGCCGGCCACTTTCCAGCTGGTTGGCTTCAAGTAAATACCGAGTCCATTCCTGAACTTGAGAACATTCTCTGCGTCTATACCGATGCTCAACGTGCATTTGCACTAGCGCTTACAGAAATCGCC
>JBAWZA010000027.1:0-19750 GCA_037143335.1 bacterium
GGTCTTTTTGTCTGGATGGGCTTAGTGCTCTGGGTACCGTTTTGGGCTGCAGGAGTCGTTAATGGCCTTGGCCATACCATCGGCTATCGTAACTTCGAGGTTGAAGATGCGAGCACGAATATCGTCCCGCTTGGAATTTTGCTCTCTGGCGAAGAACTCCATAATAATCATCACAAACTCCCTTCAAGCGCTAAGTTCTCGGTCAAATGGTACGAGTTCGATATGGGTTGGTTCTATATCACGATTCTGAGATTCTTGCATCTAGCGAAGCTACGTAGCGCTTAGCTGCTCAAGATACTGTCATTCCGAACGGAGATTCACCGCGGCGAACGATGTCAAGGATGACATTGCATTGACGTAAGCATGAATGTGGTATCTTTGTAGCCTTATGAATTGCTTTGGATGAGCTTTCCGACTCAACTCACCGTCTTACGAATTCTGCTTGCGCCAGTATTTTACTTGCTCTTTGCAGTCGTTGAGCCTACGCCCTATTTTTGGGCGACGGTAGTGTTTGTGGTTGCTGCGCTTTCGGATTGGTACGATGGATACTTCGCTCGCCTTTGGAAACTCACGACACCACTTGGCGCTTTCCTCGATCCCCTCGCTGATAAATTCTTAACCAGCGCCGCACTCATCGCTTTTGCCTCTCGTGGACTTATTCCTGATTGGGCAGTGATTATCATCGTGGCTCGCGATGTGTATGTAACTCTCTTCCGTATGCTTGCCAATGCCGGCAATGCCCCGATAAAGACTAGCTCTCTTGCAAAATATAAAACATTCCTCCAGATGGTATTCATCTGTTATATCTTATTGGGTGTACTCCTTATGAGTGGCACAATCGGCGCATCAATAACAGGTTTTGGTTTAAGCATGATGAACGAATCCATCTTGTATTGGACGGTGTTTGGTATAACGATCTTAACACTGGCGACTGCAATCCAATACACATACGATAACGCGCAAGTATTCCGCATTGTATTTCGCCGGTATTTTCTGAAGCGCTCGTCGCAAGAGTTATCCTGAATTAATTGTTGAAGACATTCGATCCGATTGCCAAAGCGAGGTCCCGCCTATGGGCGATGAACTCCGCCTCATTGAAACATGTCCCGATGTGGGCATTGGCGATTGGTACCGTGTGTTTTGCGGGGTTCTCGCCCGTAGCGTCTGGCACCGTCGGAAGTGCTATTGGCGCACTAATCTATTATTTCATTCCCCTTTTCCAGAATAATTGGGTTCTGCTCTTCGCATCAGTTATTATTTTGGTTTTGGGTACAGTTGCGACCGATGTGATTGAACTCAAATCAGGAGAGCATGATCCAGGCATTGTAATAATTGATGAAGTATTAGGTCAATGGGTTGCACTGTTTTCGTTGTGGTATATAGGTAATCCCGTTTTCGTGGTTTTGGCATTTGTATTATTCCGTTTTTTTGATGTAATGAAATTTTATCCCGCTTCTGTTTTTGAAAAACGGATTGGCGGGTCGAGTGTGATGTTGGATGATGTGGTAGCAGGTATTTATGCAAATATATCTGCGCATGTGTTGACGATGGTGTATAAAGCGTACTTCTAATGCAATCAGAAATTCTTTCGATTGGTGATGAACTTCTTATTGGTCAGGTAATCAATACGAATGCCTCGTTCATCTCGGCTCGTCTCAACTCCATTGGGATTGAAGTACCGCGAATCACTACCTTGGGTGATAACGAAGAGAAGATTTTCGAAGCGATAGATGCCGCATGGAAAACTAATGACATCGTTATTGCTACCGGTGGATTAGGACCGACGCATGACGACATATCAAAAAATGTTGTCGCAAAATATTTCAAGAAACAACTCGTTCTAGATAAAATGGTTCTATCGCGAGTACAAGCAAGGTTTCGAACCTTTGGCATTCGGAAAATGCCTGAGAGCAATCTTAGTCAAGCGATGGTGCCCGTTGGATTTCAAGCATTGCCGAATCAGAAGGGAACTGCTCCGGGATTGTACTACTCAAGCAAAGGTAAGACTTTTATTATTCTGCCTGGTGTCCCGCATGAAATGGAGTGGCTCTTAATTACTCATTGCCTCCCCAAACTTCAAAAAGATTACGCAAAAAAACTTGGCAGTGTTATCATGCACCGCACTTTACTCACATCAGGTGTTGGCGAATCAACTCTTTCTGAGAAGATCGGCAATGTAGATACTTTTCTGGTACCTGGAGCAACGCTCGCATACTTGCCAAAAATATCTGGCGTTCGCCTGCGAATTTCGGTCAGAGCAAAAACCACGAAGCAAGCTCAGATGAGCATTGACAAAATTGATTCCTACATCCGGAAGAAAATACCAAATGTAATATTTGGTGTCGATTCCGATCTACTCGAGGGAGCAGTAGTCGGAATGCTCAAAAAGAAGAAAGCCACGCTTTGCGTTGCCGAGAGCTGTACCGGAGGTATGCTTTCGATGCGAATAACGAATGTCGAAGGCTCGTCCAAAGTTTTCCAAGGTGGCATCATCAGCTATGCCAACGAAGTCAAAACAAACGAACTTCGAGTCTCTGAAAAACTCATTAAAAAATATGGTGCAGTGAGTCAAGAGTGTGCCAGCGCGATGGCAGAAGGTGCGCTTAAGAAATTCCAAACTACGTTTGCGCTATCTATCACTGGCATTGCAGGACCCGATGGCGGCACCAAAGACAAACCTGTCGGCACGATTTGGATTGCACTTGCCGAAGCCAACAAACCTACAACCGCCAAACTTTTTCATTTTGGCAATGAACGGGCTGTGAATCGGGAGCGAAGTGCCGACGCCGCGCTGAACATGCTCCGAGGTCGGTTACTGACCAAACAACGATGATGCATCCTCCTTCCCTCGTTTTCGCAGGCTTTAACCTGCGACTACCGCAAAGACAGTTATTTTTGATGAGTGAAATTGCGTGTTTGCGTGTTACTTACGAACTCAGAATGCCGTACACCCTTTTATTTTTTCTTTGAATTAATGGCTTTAGCACCTCGCATTCCACTCCGCGATTTTTTTAAGAATCCGGAAAAGACCGGTTACCAAATTTCGCCGGACGGGAATTGGATTTCCTACCTCGCACCGTACGAGCGTCGCCTTAATGTCTTTGTCATGCCACGTGCTGGTGGTGAGTCAAAACGAATCACTTCCGAGACAGCGCGTGATATGGCTGGCTATTTTTGGAAATCGAATGATTTTATCATTTATCTCAAAGATACTGCTGGCGATGAAAATTTTCACCTCTTCTCTGTTGATATCCATACCGAAAGTGTCCGCGACCTGACTCCCTTTGAAGGAGTTACCGTTGACGTCGTTGACGAATTGGAAGAGCAACCGGATGAAATGCTTATCGGTGTTAATAAGCGTAATAAAGAAATTTTTGATGTCTATCGCATCAATGTAAAAACAGGCGAGCTGAAACTTGCCGCCGAGAATCCAGGAAATATCACTGGTTGGATTACCGATCACGAAGGCAACATCCGCGTAGCGACAACAACCGATGGTGTGAACACCACACTTCTCTATCGCGATCACGAAGCCGATTCATTCCGAACAATACTGGCGACAAACTTCAAATATATCGTCAGCCCGTTGTTTTTTACATTTGATAATAAGCATGTCTATGCCGCAAGTAATTTAGAGCGCGATAAAAGCGCGATAGTAAAATTTGATATTGCTTCAGGGAAAGAACTCGAGGTGATATTCCAGCATCCGGATGTAGATGTGACAGCATTGAATTTTTCGAAAAAGCGAAGTGTACTCACCTCTATTCCCTTCACGACTTGGAAGCGTGAGAGAAAATTTTTGGACTCAGTCACCGAAACAATTTTTACAAAACTCCAAGCAAAGCTACCACACTATGAAGTCGAACTTGCAAGCGAAAATAAGAATGAAGACATCTTCATTGTCCGCACATATAGTGATCGCTCACTTGGGGCATTCTACCTCTACGAACTTGCAGGCGATAAGCTTACGAAGCTAACGGACGTTAGTCCGTGGCTTGATGAAAATGAACTTGCCGAGATGAAACCGATTTCATTCATGTCTCGTGATGGATTGCTCATCAATGGCTATCTCACCTTGCCGAAGGGTAAAGAGGCAAAGAACCTTCCGGTGCTTGTCAATCCACACGGTGGTCCTTGGTTCAGAGATCTATGGACGTACAATCCTGAAGTTCAACTTTTCGCAAACCGTGGTTATGCGGTTCTGCAAATAAATTTTCGAGGCTCCATCGGCTACGGCAGGAAGTTCTGGGAATTATCATTCAAGCAATGGGGCAAGACTATGCAGAATGATGTTTCCGATGCTGTTCAATGGGTCATTGATCAAGGCATTGCTGATCCGAAACGGGTCGCAATCTATGGCGGAAGCTATGGCGGCTACTGCACACTCGCGGGAATGACATTCACGCCTGATCTTTATGCTTGCGGAATTGATTATGTCGGAGTTTCTAATCTCTTTACATTCATGAATACCATACCGCCATATTGGAAGCCATTTTTGGAGATGATGTACGAAATGGTCGGTGATCCA
This sequence comes from bacterium, assembly GCA_037143335.1. Classification (GTDB taxonomy): domain Bacteria; phylum Bacteroidota; class Ignavibacteria; order Palsa-1295; family Palsa-1295; genus PALSA-1296. The sequence continues at coordinate 4,529 of JBAWZA010000027.1, forward strand.
GAAAAAGATGAAGAGTTACTTCACTCGGCATCCCCAGTATTTCATGTTGACAAGATCAAGTCCCCACTACTGGTGATTCAGGGCGCTCAAGACCCTCGAGTGAATATCGCCGAATCAAATCAAATCGTCGAAGCACTTAAAAAACATGGAATTGACGTGCCATATCTCGTAAAAGAAAACGAAGGTCATGGCTTCCATAACGAAGAAAATAAGTTCGAAGCCTACGAAGCAATGGAGCACTTTTTGGACAAGCATTTGAATTAACCACCATTTCTCTTCGTATATTTGTACAAAGAAATTTATTCAACATACCACAGCCATGATGTCACAAGATTTTATCAACCGTCTCGATTCAGCAATCGCACAATACGCCGTGCTCAACCACCCATTCTATCAGGCATGGAATGCTGGAACGTTGACGAATGCTCAGTTACAAGAGTATGCGAAGCAATACTACCAGTTCGAGAAAAATTTCCCGCGTTACGTATCGAACGTCCATGCCAATACCGAGAATATCGCTATCCGTCAACAGCTCTTGCTGAACTTGATGGAAGAAGAGCAAGGTGAAGCAAATCACCCAGAATTGTGGCTCAGATTCTCCGATGCGCTTGGTGCTGATCGTAACGAAGTCCGCACAGCTACTCCTTACAAAGAGACGGCTGCGATGGAAGAGACATTCCTCGAACTTACGCGTCATGGCTCAACGCTTCAGGGTGTTGCCGCTCTCTACGGGTATGAATCTCAGTTGCCAGAAGTATCGCATACGAAGATTGAAGGTTTGAAGAAGTTTTACGGCGTCGAGACCAGTCAAGGTCTTGCATTCTTCCGCGTTCACGAAGAGGCAGATCAAATCCACCGCCAGGCTGAGCGCGATATGCTTGCTTCGCTCATCACAAATTCGACCGATGAAGAAACGGCCATCGCCGCCGCAACAGCCGCTGCGAAAGCATACTACCACATGCTCACTGGTGTTGTGAATGAGAATCACATCGAGTGCCCAATGTAAAACAGAGTGTTCTATAATTGTTCATCATATAAACCTCGTTTCCAAAGGAGTTCATCATGAAAAAAATACTCGCACTGTTCACAGTTTTGTTATGTGGGAATTTTCTGTTCGCCGGTTGTACTGTGCATAAGGATTTTTCTGTAACATTGCACAAAGCCTTCGACGTAAACTATGCTGGTCTATCGTATTCGAGAACTGATACGCTCGATGCAAGTAAGGCAAGCGCAGATTACCAAAAATATCGTTCGGATATTACAGCGGTGGATGTTCAATCTGGCACCTACACTGTAACGACATTCACCGGATCGGCTACGCAAAAAGTCATTACTGGTACACTAACAGTATCAAATCTTGATAAAAGTGTCAATAAGCCACTGGCAACTCTGAGCAACGTAACGCTGATGCCGATTGTAGGAGTTGCCCAACCGCTAACATTAACCGACGAGGGCAAGACATTTCTTCAAGAGCAACTGATGGGTTCGGGCAGTTCGGCATTGCTGACCTTCAGTGCCAGCACAAACGAGCAACCTATTGTTTTCTCTGTTGACTTTAGGTTCGAAGTGAAGGCAACCTACTCAAAGACTATCCCCTAAAGAATTCGGCGTTCTAACTTTTGAGCCTCGTTCTGAAGAACGGGGCTTTTTTATGTTTTAATATTTTAGAATTAGCTTAAACATTACAAGAAAAAGTGCCTCCCGAAAATAGTACCAAAAATTGTTTGGATAAGAATTTTTTTCCATGTCATTTTTACCACCCCTGGAGCGATGCCGACTACTGCATACAATATTGGAAAAAAAAATAAATTGTAGCTTCCGGAAAGAATCAATGCTTTCTCAAGTAATTTGCAGGTAAACTAAAAATGTTCCGAGAGTCGATGCTAAGGCAATTAGAATGACAAACCATAACCGAATTTGCATTTTTTCGTAGCCTTTGGCGGCACGAATTGAAAAGATTTTATTCATGGGAAGTGGAGCTATAGAATTTGTTCACTACTGCAAACATAACTCCCCAAAAAGTGTTTACCTCTCCGCAATGTATAAGCAACTCTTAACCCCATACAAAATCAACAGCATGACGCTGCCGAATCGGCTTGTCGTGCCGGCGATGGTTACGCGTCTATCTGGCGAGGATGGATTCGTCAATAAAGATATAACTGATCGCTATGTCCGCTTTGCTGTTGGTGGCACAGGGCTTATCGTCGTCGAGGCGATGGCTGTCCATGAAGCGAAGTCGGGTCCGTTGCTCCGAATCTGTAACGATGATTTCAAACCGGGTCTTACCGAGCTTGCAAAAAAAGTACATGATACGAGCAACTCCAAAGTTGTCCCACAGATCATTCATTTTCTAAAGATTGCTCGGTCAGGTTGGCGACAAAAAATCGAAGACCTTACGCCGGATGAGATCAAAGCGATCATCGAACAATACGGTCGCGCCGCTCTTCGTGCTCGTGAATGCGGATACGATGGAGTAGAGTTGCACATGGCTCATGCCTATACAATGTCGAGTTTTTTATCCAAGCGCAATAAGCGACCTGATGAATTCGGCGGCAAGTCGCTTGAGAATAGACTTCGCGTTCCACTTAATGCCATCAAAGAAGTCCGCCGAATGGTTGGCGATGATTTCCCTATAGGTGTCAGATTCCTCGGCGAAGAATGTATCAAGGGCGGATATACTTCCAAGGAGTCCGCCGAGATCGCGCTACGCATGGCAGAGGGAGGAGTAGATTACATTTCACTTTCCGCCGGCGGAAAATTCGAAGATGCAGTTCATAAAGAAGGCGAAGTCCTCTATCCATATACAGGATACTCAGGCGATAGGTGCATGCCTCCTGCTGATTATCCAGATGGATACAACCTCCACATGGCAGAAGCTGCACGCCGAAATCTTCGGAAGCATGGTTACGATACTCCAGTCATTGCAACAGGGAAGATCTCATCGCCGGAGTTGGCCGAGCAAATCTTAGAAGCTGATCGTGCTGATCTTATCGGCATGGCTCGCGGATTACTTGCCGATCCTGATATTATCCGCAAAATTCTTGAAGGCAATTCCGAGTCCATTGTAAAATGTATTTATTGGAATGTTTGCAAAGCACTTGACGAAACATTTCATCCAGTTGTCTGCGGACTCTGGCCCAAAGAATTTGTCCAAGCTCCTTTCTCGGATGATGCTGAGCCTCCCGTATGGCAATCAGCCGACCCGCTTAAATTCCTTGCGCGTACAAATCAAATCCGATTGAATTGGGAGAAAGCTACTGACAACGAAGCAATTGCCGGATATGAAATTTGGCGATCTACTGATGGCGGCAAGAATTTTGAGCACTACTACTCTGTCACCGTTACGATGTACACCGATAACGTAACGACATCGGGCAGAAGTTACGAATACTACATCCGCGCCTACGATCTGGCCGGCAATAAAAGTGCTCCATCAAATATCATCAAGGCTGAAGTGCCGATGAAAATTGATCTGGTGACAACGTAGTCCTTACATAATTAACCTCACAATAAACCAGCACCATACAGCCGATAGTATTGCGCAGATTCCATCGAGCAGAACCCCTGTTTTTGCCATCTGTGGAATTGTCACGTAGCCGCTTCCAAATACGATTGCATTTGGTGGCGTACCAGCAGGTAGCGCAAAATCGCAGGAGCACGAGATGGTTGAAGCGTAGAGTGCCGTCGGCAGCAGAGCGGGCGTAATAATACCTTTGAGCACATTCATCATGATAGCTATTGTTGCTGTATTGCTTGCGACGGCAGTAATAGCAACAGTCGCAACGCTTGCCAGAAGCACTTGCACGAAGCCGCTGAGTTCCTTTATTGCGAGCAATTGCACTCCCATCCAATCCGATAACCCGCTTAGTTGAATTGCGGACGCCATTGCAAAGCTTCCCCCCAATAAAATAAGTGTAGCCCATGGAAGCCCTCGGAGTGAGTGAACCGCCAGCACTGGATGACCCTTCTCACGTAAAAGAAGAAGAGCAATACCAGCAAGTAAAGACACACCTCCCTCAACATGAGCACTTAGTAAATGGAATAGTGTTACATGCGGTCTGAGAAATGTCGTAATTGGCTCGCTGAAAATCCACACACATGATGCAGTAAGAAAGACCATGAGGATAGTCCACTCTTCCTCTTTGAGATGACCGAGGGAATGAAGCTCTTGACGGATGACGTCGCCAGAAGTTGATTCAGGAATAACATCCCTTCGTGCGACTCGCCAAAGAAAATACCAGATGATAGGCAGAGTAAATAACACAAATGGCATTCCGACAATCAGAAAGTCCATAAATGAAACGGACATTCCCATCTTTTCCATAAATCCGCAGAACATCACGTTCGGTGTTGTAGCTATTTTTGTGCCAAGTCCAATATTTGAACCATAAGCTATTGAAAGCATTATTGCCATTCCATAGTTTGATAGTCGCTTCCCACCGAGCTGATGCTCAAGCTGCTTAATCACTGCCATGCCGATCGGGAACATCAGTGCGGCGCAGGCAGTGTTCGAAAGCCAAAGTGAAATAAACGCCGTGGCTGAAAGCATCCCAAAGAGAAGATGCTTCGGGTCTGTTCCAATGAAACGCATGATTGTCAGCGCAATACGCTTATGCAATCCCCATTGCTGCATTGCGGCAGCAATGCAAATACCGCCCGCAAAAAGCCAGATATATGGATCTAGATATTGAAGGAGCGTTTTGATAAGATCAGAAAAAACCCCCCCACCAAAAACTCCCACGAGTGGGAATAAAATAGGTGGAATGCAAGCAGTCAGATAAATAGGAAGTGCATCTGTCATCCACCAACATGCCATAAGCAGAGCGACTCCCGCTGCCATTGCCGGCTTTCCCCCAGCAATGTGATGAAGAGGAGTATCGAGTACAAGCGAACAAACAAACAGTGCTATGCCTGTTATAAAGCCGTAAAGTGGAACGCCAGAGCGTGGAAGTTGAATTTTTCTCAATTTATCGATTAGGATTTTCGGGTACTTAGTATCTCCGCAAATTTACGATATGAAATAACTCCGCACCTTTTTTTGAGATTATCACGTAGGGAAGGAGTTAGGCAAGAAAAGACAAAAAATCGAGCCACATCAACGAAACTCCCACTATTCTGTTTAGTAAGTATGCTTTTAGCGCACCAAGAGGATAAATCGTTTGTGCATCGGGCGTTCTGGATCAGCTTGTTCTTGAAGGGACTTGATGGTGCATTGCAGCTCATAGGCGGAATCGCTGTGATTTTTGCTGAGCCAGGGACGCTTGGAAAAACGTATCGGTACTTCACCAGATTTCTTGTTGGAAATCGGACGCAAAACCCTGAAGCGGAGTTTATCAAGGTAACCGCACATTCATTTGGAATGAATGTCGAGATGCTCGTGGCAATTTATTTGCTGGTCAATGCGGTGATTAAGTTATTGTTGGTGTATGGTCTGCTCAAAGAAAGACTTTGGGTTTTTCCCGCGGCATGTATTGGATTCGGGTTGATGTTCTCCCTCGAACTCTACCGAATATCCATTCACTTTTATTGGGGAATATTTATCCTCATGTGCATTAGTGTGTTTGTCATCACGATGGTCTTACTCGAATGGAAGAAAGTACGCAAGGCAGGCTACGAAAAAAGAAATCTACCTGCTGAGAATAAATGATGCGCTCTCGACGCCTGTGCCATTCGATACGCGAAGTATTCTGAGTCCACTATCGCCTGTTAGTTCAAATGTTTTTTCGATCACACGCTCGGACTGCCCAGCGATAAGCATTTGTGATTGAAGCTTATTCCCCAATGCATCAAAGACTTCGAACTTGCCATCATTGTGATAATCAAGCGGCAATGAGAATGTAACCTTAACACTGCCGTGCGATGGATTCGGGACAATGCTCGTGATCCCCACTCCCGAAATTCCGTAACGCATAAAATGCGAGAGAACGGTATCCCCACAAGACGTAGCAAGATCAAAACTTGTATGGATAATTGGCGGAGTGATAATCTCGGTTGGCAAACAATCTTTGGAATCAGCAATGCCTAAGACGGAGAAATCTTGGAGAATAATATCTGTATGCAACGTATCGGCTGTGTAAGCCAGTAGAACGAGTGTACCGAGTAAACCGGAATTCAATAGCTGGGGACTTGAGGCATTTATTGTTACCGTCGCACTCGTCGCAGTAGCTGTGACATTCGCCCCCCCGCCGATAACAGAGCCAGATAGATCAAATGATTCAGGCGAGATCAGATCAGTATTAAAATCTAAAGTGAATGAGATTTTCGTAACAGGTATAACTGTCGGATCGAGTAGCTGAATCGGAATGCGAAGTTTTTTGTACTGGGATTCGGATAAGTTTGCATTCGGCAATCCCAAATGAATCACTACAGGTTGAATGCCTGCCCCATTCATCGCTACCGTTATCTCCTTGAACGTGCCATTTGGCAAATGCAAATACAGATGCGCGATTGCAGAGCGATCACCGCCGATTTGTGGTGTAAATTTACCATTCAATACAAGTATCTTGCCAGGCTCGAAGAAAGTACCAACAATGAAGTTCGTTGTATAGTCCGTGCCACCAATGCCGATATATTTTATGGAATCAAGTGTGAGTGAATCGCAAGTCGTATTCGAGAGCGTGAGCGCGAAACTTGAATCACGACAGGTTAGCACCTTGCCGATAGGAGTTGCCGTCAGTGTCAAACTTCCCGGATCGTCGAGTCCAGCACCACTGAGATCAACAGTAAAGCCGCCAGCGTTTGTGTGCACAGTAAGTTGTCCGTTATACGGTACGGACGAAGTCGGTTTTAATCTGATAATAATCTTTGTACTACCGAAACGTAAGACGGAGATGCCTTGTGCCGTTTGCCTTATCGTAAAATTCGGCGAGCCTTGCAATGTGTTGTCAATGATCTTGAGTGTATCGCAACCGTCATTGGTAAGCGTCAGCTCAAGATCGCGATAACCGCAGGTACTGAGCGATCCATAATCGAGGCGAGTTGATGAGAGCGTTAGCACAGGCAAGCCACGCGTTGCCACTGCGATAAGTGAAAGAATTGTATCAAAGGGTTGCGTGACATTATTATCATTTACCGAATGAACGGTGACATTGCGAATAATCGTCCCATCACTTGATGGCGTGAAATGGAAATGGATAATAATGACTGAATCAGTTTTTAAAACAATTGGGAATGCAAGTGGGTCGAAACGGAATGGTGCATCAACTCCAAGCGAGTCTATTCGAACTGGCGTGCATGATATGTTTCTAAAGACAAGTGTCCCTGCATTAGAATCGCAAATCGTAGAAGTAATAACCGGTTGCGAAAGAATAAATCCTCTTTCCCCAGCTTTTCCGATGCCAGTCAAGGTGACTGTCGTCGTTGAGGCTGAAGTGAGCATCGTCAATTTGCCTGAGGCATTTCCGATGGCTGTTGGCTTAAACTGAATGAGTATCTGACGTGAAACTCCCGGATCAAGTGTGAATGGATTAAATGAGGATAAAAGAAAAAATGGTGCGCCATTAGTCTGGAGTGATGTGACTCGCATTGGCGAACAACCAGTGTTGGTGATGGTTACAACGCGAACAGAGTCGCCGCCACAGACACTGCCTGATCCAAAATCAATTGCGTTGGATGTGCCGGCTTCTTCGATGAGTGGCTGTTCTGGCGCAGCCAATCCTTGGACGCTAACACTAATGATTGTATCTTGACTTGTGCCATCGGATTGCTTGAGTGTCAGACGTATGCGTTCAATTTGCGAATGCAATTTTTTCGGATTCAATCGAACGAGTAGTGTATCTACTCGTGAATTATTTTTTCCGAAGTAATGATATTTCTTGGGTGACCGAAGTTCGCCGAGTGAATCATCAATGAATGCAACGGATGAAAGTAACACTGAATCGCAATCGGAATAATGAAGCTCTACCAAGTAATCTGCGCTGTCGCATAACTTAGCGGCAATATTTGTACCACTAGAAATTTGTTTAAGTGAAGTATAGCCGAGTGCCGAAGTAGTGAGCTTGCCATCACCTCCGTCGGAAGTTTTCCAGACTCCGCCGCGTCCCTTATCGAGCGGATCACCTTTATCGAAGGCATATACAACCGCACCTTTGCCGGTAACGGCAAATCTTTTATCTCGCAGATTGGATGGACCACCAACGCGAACCCACGTGACGCCGCCATCAGTTGATCGCACAAATCCATTCAAGCCTCTTATTTTTGCAGAGGAATCTTGCCCTTGCGCATACAAGACACTTCTGCACCACTTTGCTCCGCCAATTCCTCCTGAAATGGCATCACCTCCGCCTGTCCATTGCGTGTTGTAGGTGTGACCAAAATCTGTAGAATTTATTAACTCCGATTCTGTAGCGGGAAAAACGAGATCAGCTTCGCTTGCAACAAAGACAGCCCTCGTAGCCGGATCAGCGAACGCCGTCCAAGCCTCATGATGCAGATCATAAGCAAACCAAGTTGCACCTCCATCAATCGTTACATAGGTTGGTGCTCGGTTTGTGCCTTCGGAAGATGAGACACCAACTAAGTCATCCATAAAATCTAACCCCAACGCACCGCTTGATGGCGCGACGACATCAAATGTTTGTCCACCGTCTGTTGATCTGCGAATTCCGAGATAGCGATCGGTAAAAAAAAGTCCGCGTGATGTTTGCCTAATTGAAACTGGGAATTCCGCTTGAAACCAAAGCTTCCATGTTATTCCACCATCAACAGATTTGTAGATACCGCTCCACCCGTGTTCAATTTTCTCACGTACGGTTGCCCACACTGTCCACCGATCGTAATAAGAAATATCCGTCACTTGCCCGAAGAGATCTAAATTCGGGAGGAGCGACTCTGTCCATGAGCGACCACCATCAACGGTGTATAAAATTCTCGCGATGTAACCGCCCGGGTAACTGCCTGTAGCTATACAACCAACATCAGGATTGAAAAATGCAGCAGAGCTACCAGCGCTCGGAAGAGTAAACACTTTCTGCCAATGTTGCGCCTCTGCATTACTGCAGAGCGTAGCGGAGGTCAGAAAAAATGCTATGAGTATTTTTCGTATCAATGTTGAATCACAATCCTTTCACCTCTGCCATCTCCAAAGTCCAGAAAATAATAGCCGTTTGGAAAATTTGATACATCAATCAAACAATTATTAGTCTTGCCAGTCTCGATAGGGAGTACTTCTCTTCCGAGTACATCGCGTAAGAAAAGATGCTGCGGCAATGCAAAATCGGAAGCTAGCGATATTATTTTTTGGGCCGGATTAGGTGCGATGCGTATGTTATACTTTTCGCTAAAGATTCTTACCCCTTCCACAGGATGAGTAGTTGCTGTGCCCTTCAACGTAACAAACTTATTTCCTACATTACTCGCTATTTCGGCTGACTCGAGGTACTCGCCTTCGAGATGAGGGTTAAAAGTTATTGCTACGGAATTTGATTTCCCCGGTACAATTTTGAGCGGATAGTTTTTTGGTTCGATTAAATAGACAGCAGGATTACTTGAGATGACACTATCAATGACAAGTAAATCGCACCCCGGATTCGAAATGGTTAGCGTTTGCTTGTGGGTTGAGTCAATGCCGGTTTGTGGAAAGTCAATTTCAGTAGTCGAAAGTTTTATGTCTGGGCTGCCCGCAACACCGAAACCCACCACATCAAAAAATTTCGTCTCGATGTTACCAGTCGTTGGCGAATGGAATTTCAGTTTGTAATGCACCGTATCCGGACCGGAGTGAGTGGCATGAAAACTCATAGGTATAGTCACTGTAGTATCACCCAAAAATCCAGGCGTGAACTTCGCAGTAAACGTAGCAGAGAGCGGTGTTTGTTTGAGAGAATCAAGTACGATACCAGTGCACTGATCGAATATTAGCGAAGCAGCAAATGAAGTTGCTGGTGTGCCCGGACATAGTGAGTTATTCACAGCAGTGTCAGCTTGAATGACAAGTCTATCGCGCACCGAGTCCGAAATCACGCTATCAATTCCATCGCGAACAACACTCAAGAGACCGCTGGAATCCAAATAAAAAATTGTTGAGCCTCTATCAAGTACAACTCCCTTACGCATTCTTATAGATGAGAACGAAGTGGGTCCCGCAATTTGAAAGAAGTGTCCTTGATCAACAGAGCGGTACATATCAGATCCATGTGTCGCTTTATCTGGTCCTATATAGATAGCGCCAGAACAATCCTTTGCGCCAATCACTGGTCCGGGGAGTACGTCAAAAAATAGACTCGTAATATTATCCCAATGCCCGCCGTTATCAGGCGAGCGAAGTAGCCTCGAACCACCGATGTAAATGTAATTTCGCGTCCGATCTATATAAATCGTGTTCGTTTGAACCAAGGTATCGAGCAGAGTGATCCATGTCTTTCCACCATCCATCGTCCGATATAGTTTTTTCCCAGTCAATGCGAAAGCAATTCCAGCATTCAAAACTTCAGCCGTAGTAATCGTCTCGGTGACAGGAATCCCCGACGATGGTATAAATGTAGCGCCACCATCACTGCTATAATTCAGTTGTGTACCAAGGTTAGCTAACATCAGTCCATTGCCAACAGCGAGGAGTGTAGCGCTTGGTTCCGGGAAGATATTTGTATAATTTTTCCAGCTATTACTTGATTGGTAAATGCCGTCATTTTTCACAGAAAAGAAAACTGTGTTACCATCTTTGATGAGAACAGAAGAGATCAAATCACCTGCCACAAAGACATCAGTGATCTTGCCATTCTCATATTTTGCGATAGCATGATAACCTCCATCATTGATTGCAAAGGCACCTGTCCGCGTCGTGAGCATATCGAACGATGACATCTTTCGACTTTCGACAAGCTCCCATGTCGGCTGGTGCTGAGCCGAAACAACTTCTGCGAGGAGAAGAAATAATATGGTGAGAAATCTATTGAGCACTGATCACAAACAACAACGTACCGTAATGGCATCAAATAATGCGTAGAGCAACACAACCGCTCAAGAAGCTATTTGACCCATAGTAAAGCCAAAAATCCTAAGAAAAAATCCATGCCCAGAACTGGAATCGCAGGCAGCGCTCCTACGTTCGTATCTGAATAATGAACAACCTCGGAAAAACCGATGAATAAAAATAAATTGGGCATCCTGATTATCCATGGGATGGGTAAACACCCGGAAAATTTTCATGCGGAGTTATCACGCCGTATTCTTCAGAACCTCGGAGCAAAGCTCGGCGACAAAGTATGTATCCGTGGTTGTTGGTGGGATGGGGTTACAGAGAACATGCAAGAGTATGTCTATCAAAAGCTCACGAGCAAATATGATGTTGGGTGGAAGGGCTTGCACCAATTTGCAATAGATGCGCTCGGCGACCCCGTGAGTTATTTATCATCCTATCAAAGCAGCACACCAGGCAATGCGAACCCGAATTCATACTATCAGAAAATTCATGACAGGGTATTTGAGTCTCTAGATTTATTGCAAAGCGATCTCGGTGATGAAGCAGATTCATCACCCCTCATGATACTCGCTCATTCTTTGGGAAGTGTGATCATTACAAACTATCGGTGGGATATAGAATACCATAATCCACGAACGACAAAACCCCCTACTCGCCCATTTGAGAAGATGGAGAACTTAGTTTCGTTGATTACCTACGGTTCAAATATCCCGCTCTTTATTGCTCGCGACCCAGCAACCCAGGATATTCGATCCATCCAATTTCCTCCCAATCCCGAAAATCTCGATATTGCGAATTGGGATAATGTTTTCTCGCCGAATGATGTGCTCGGATGGCCACTGGCTGATTTATGGAAACCAGAAAGTGCTGCGCCAAAGAAAAAAATAAATGACATCATGATGAGTGTCGGCTCAATACCAGCATCCTGGACGCCACTATCTCATCATCTCTATGCCGACGACAAAACTTTTCTCCACCTCATTGAGACAAGGATTCGAGCCTTGCTAAGCTGAGCGTCTTTGTGGGAAGAAAGTGGATTGTTTTTTTGCATTTAATCATTTATCAATCTTGATGCAAATTCACCATTGATTTGCAGGACATGACTGAGTTAACTTTTCCAGCCCTCTCCGACCCAAATCATCTTGAGTGAAAGATTATTCTCGTTAGAAATTCTACGGAGAAAGGTTGAGAGTTGTCCAATGTGATGTTGGAAATGGCGGATGTTATAGACGTGCAACTCGGCTCGACTTGTTTTGCGCCACGAAATGCCGGAGGGTCCTTGCAAACTTTCAGCTGTCTCGGAGTCCACCACGGTACGGATTTTTTCCAGACAGTGCTCTACATATAAGAGGAGGTCTTCTTTACCCAAACCAGCTTGGATACCTTGTTGCCTATCATCTCCGCCTTTGATATTTAGGTCAGAAAGAGCGAATGCACTTTCATCAGGGCTTAGATAGAGGTCCAAATAGAACAGCGCATGATAGGCGGTCTGCAGGAATGTATCATTTGCGATCTTTCCATCCCAGTGGTCGGCTGGGCAGACTTCGATCCGTTGCTTATACATGGCAAGTGATGCCTCGAACTGAGAGATGAGTAGATGTTTGAGTAAATCGGTCATAGGTTTTATTTTTCTTCGCTATTACAACACAAAGGCACCTATATCAGGGTTCCAGAGCATTCCATGACCTTAAGAGTAGAGAGAAAACAAAGAAAAAGTAAAGAATTTTTCAGATGGTCGGAACTACCGAGGGTAATACATGCGTTATACGCGTCCCTTGCAAAAAGGGAAAGTTTATTGACAACAGAAGCGGCGTGAAATTTCGACTTGTGTTTGTAAGCACAAAACGGTTTTACAGCGAAAAAATCTTTTCGGCACTTGTGCCAGAAAGGTTGAAGTACCTGTAGAGTTAGCCCAACGCATAAGCATCGGAACCGCGCAAGAATCAAATCGAAAATATATAGATATTTGTAGAATGCAATGTTAGCTGAAGGCTGCAAAGCCAGAAGTTGACAGTTGTAATCACAAGCATCGAGCCAGGACAATTGACTAATTCAGTCAGATCACTTTCCGCGTTGTGAAATGCGGTGATACCTGAGAAATACGGACGTGAGTCGGCGTTTCTTGGAGACGAACGAAACTGAAATCAGTTGCCCATTATATGCATAGATCATGGGATTCGAGCCATTTTTATGGCAAGAATTTCATATTTATCAAACACTGTAGTGATGCACTTTGGTAGTAAGGTACGAATAATACTTTGCACCATATACTTGTATTATGAATGTTTTTGGTGAAGTTACAAAGAGCGTATGGGGGATGCCTTGGCACTGGAAGGCGATGAAGGACGTGGTTACCTGCGATAAGCTTGGGTGAGCCGGAAGCTGGCTTCGACCCCGAGATCTCCGAATGGGAAAACCCACTAAGGGTAATACCTTAGTACTATCTACTGAATACATAGGTAGATAGAGCAAACCCGCTGAACTGAAACATCTAAGTAGGCGGAGGAAGATAAAACAAACGTGATATCCTGAGTAGTGGCGAGCGAAACGGATAGAGCCCAAACCATCTGTATTGTCAAGCGTGCAAGCGTTGATGCAGGGGTGTTAAAGGATGGACCGATGACCTGCACTGTCATCAAAGAGTAAGAAATCATTAATATAGCTGAAGTTCCTGGAACGGAACACCATAGAGGGCGATCGTCCCGTAAGCGAAATGTTAATGACTCTTGTCCCGATCCTGAGTACGACGGAATAAGTGAAAGTCTGTCGGAAGTTGCGAGAACCATCTCGTAAGGCTAAATACTCTCCAGTGACCGATAGTGAACTAGTACCGTGAGGGAAAGGCGAAAAGAACCCTTTAGAAGGGAGTGAAATAGACCTGAAACCGTGCGCTTACAAACGGTAGGAGCGAGCCCGGATTTATCCGGAGGAGTGACTGCGTGCCTTTTGTTTAATGAGCCTACGAGTTACTCATCACATGCAAGGATAAGCAATTATGTTGCGAATCCGTAGCGAAAGCGAGTCTGAATAGGGCGCTTAGTATGTGGTGGTAGACGCGAAACCTTGTGATCTAGCGATGGCCAGGATGAAGGCTGGGTAAAACCAACTGGAGGTCCGAACGGGTACGGGTTGAAAACTGTTCCGATGAGCTGTCGTTAGGGGCGAAAGACTAATCAAACTGGGAGATAGCTCGTACTCCCCGAAATGCCTTTAGGGGCAGCGTTGGATAAGAATCTTCCGGAGGTAGAGCACTGATTGGGCTAGGGTCGTCACAACGATACCAACCCCAGACAAACTCCGAATTCCGGTAATGATGTTTTCCAGCAGTGAGGCTGTGGGTGATAAGATCCATTGCCGAGAGGGAAAGAACCCAGACCATCAGCTAAGGTCCCCAAATAATAGTTAACAGAGAAAGGATGTCTCGTTGCATAGACAGCTAGGATGTTGGCTTAGAAGCAGCCATTCATTTAAAGAGTGCGTAATAGCTCACTAGTCAAGCGACGTGGCGCCGACAATAATCGGGACTCAAACTATTTACCGAAGCTATGGCAGTAGTAATACTGGGTAGGGGAGCATTCTGATCTGCGTTGAAGGTGGTGGCGTGAGCCCTGCTGGAGCGTTCAGAAGAGAAGATGTAGGCATAAGTAACGAGAACGCATGTGAGAATCATGCGCACCGAAAATCTAAGGTTTCCTGAGCTACGTTCATCGTCTCAGGGTTAGCCGGGTCCTAAGTCGAGGCCGAAAGGCGTAGATGATGGATAATCAGTTAATATTCTGATGCTTGTCTGTATGAGTTTGATGTCAAGGAGGGACCCAGAAGTGAACCACCCGCGCACGATTGGATGTGCGTTGAAGGTCGTAGGCTATGAGAGGCGTAGGCAAATCCGCGCTTTGAGCTGAAAGCTGACAGTACGGGGAGTTTCGACAAACCGAGTGGTGTCTAATCAGGCTGGCGAGAAAATCTTCGTGACTATTATACAGGCAATCCGTACCGTAAACCGACACAGGTAGATGGGTTGAATATACTAAGGTGCTCGAGTGAGCCGTGGTTAAGGAACTCGGCAAATTGACCCTGTAACTTCGGGAGAAAGGGTGTCCGCTTCGGCGGATCGCAGTGAAATGGGCCAACCGACTGTTTAACAAAAACACATCTCTATGCCAACCCCATTGAGGGGATGTATATGGAGTGACACCTGCCCGGTGCTGGAAGGTTAAGGAAGGGGGTCAGCCGCAAGGCGAAGCTTTCGACCGAAGCCCCAGTAAACGGCGGCCGTAACTATAACGGTCCTAAGGTAGCGAAAT
>JBAWZA010000028.1:0-14459 GCA_037143335.1 bacterium
TATCCGAATCCATTTCATTCCGATCTCTTCTGTAATTTTCAGATCAAGAACCGAAACAGGAAATGCCATTGAATTTTTGAAGCCAAATTCATATAGTCGCTCCAGGGACTCACTATTATTCTCACGCAAGAGTTGCTTTTCTAACCTTCGGAGTTCTGTGATAAACGGTCTGAAAAGAAATTTGTCAAGGTAGAATTTTAATGATGCAAACTCCTCTCGCTTTGCAAGTATTCGAATGGCTTCGTCCACAATTTCAGAGCAGAGCCTGTAGAGATTTTCTTTGGATATTCTGAATGCTTTTGTGAGGCTATCGGAATCGGGAGGCTCCGTGGGGTCAGAAGCTATCCGCTCAAAGAGCATACGTGATCGCTCCGAAAGCTGAAACTCCTTCCGAATTTTCTGTATCTCTTCCGTTGATAATGTGCGGACTAAATTAGCAAGTAACATAGAATCAGAACGTTGGTCATATCAAAGGCATCTCAAATGAATGCTTCGAGAAGTGTTAACTCAAAGCAATCGAAAAACTATCCTAAGGTTTCAATCATTGAAGGGAAGCCCTCCGAAATAGGGTTGATGCAGATTTTGCGAAGAGGTTCGCCCTGTGAATGAATCATAAGCCAAAAAAAATGAAGATTACTACAGTTGTCGGTATTGATTCCACGGAACATATCCGGTATTTTTGCAAGACCAGCAAACAGATTTGTGGAACGTACGCCGATGGCAGACTTGATGGTCAGAACAAGAAAGCTGTTGGCGTGCAGTCCATATTTGATGACATTGGTCAACCGCAAAATTTCAATTTCTGTGGGACGGACTGGGAGTCCATCCTACACTTTCTGCTTCTCATTCCCTCGGAAAGCACGAATTTGATGGAAGAATTGTCCACAAAATCGCCCAAACTTCATTTTTTCGCTAACATTCGGTTAACCTATAGAGAAAACAAAAAATTTAACATTGGAATCGGAACGGGATATTGGCAAACTTTGTCTATTGGCGCCAAGATACAGTTCGGTTAACAAATACTCCTATATCACTAACCGAGTTCAAGAAAAAAGCCGCAACACGGGAGCGGCTTTTTCATTTTACCCAAATAAATCGGCTTTCCGACAAAACCACCCAGAAGAATAAACCTCAGCCAGGACTTATCATTGCCGTATTTTTGTACTCTTAAATTCACTTCATTTACCCAACACATCAAAACCAGTGGCTCAACAGACACCAGCTCAGCAGAAATTAGAAAAGATCGTTTCACTATCCAAGCGCAGAGGTTTCATTTTTCAATCCTCCGAAATCTACGGCGGACTCAACGGATGCTGGGATTATGGTCCCCTCGGAGTCGAGATGCTCCGTAATGTCAAAGAAGCATGGTGGCGGGCTATGACATACCGCACCGACATCGAAGGACTTGACGCCTCAATCCTCATGCATCCAAAAGTTTGGGAAGCATCAGGTCACGTGCAGAATTTTTCCGACCCAATGGTTGATTGCAAATCCTGTAAGTCAAGATTCAGAGTTGACCATCTTTTTGCTGAAATGAGTGAAAAGAAACTACAGGCAATCGGTAAACACCTAGGCATAGATCATCGCGAACACTTGAAAGAAACTCTTGCTGAATATTTATTGATGAGGGTTGACGAGGATGATTTGCTTTTTGCAACGTTGGTTGAACAAGAACTCGTCATCTGCCCAAACTGTGGCACGAAAAAATCCTTGACTTCCCCGCGTAACTTTAATCTCATGTTCGAGACATACATCGGGCCTGTCAAAGAAGCAGGTAACGAAGTGTATCTCAGACCTGAGACAGCACAGGGAATATTCGTGAATGTCTTGAACGTGATGCAAGCATCGCGGCAGAAATTGCCATTTGGAATTGCACAGATCGGTAAAGCCTTCAGAAACGAGATCAATACGAAAAATTTTCTTTTCCGAACTCGTGAATTCGAGCAAATGGAAATGCAATTTTTTGTTAAAGAAGGCACCGACGAAAAATTTTACGAAGAGTGGCGGGATCTCCGTTACAATTGGTGGCAATCAATCGGTATTCCGAAAGAGAGACTCAAACTTAAACCCCACGAGAAACTTGCACATTATGCAAAAGCTGCGATAGATATTGAATTCGAATTCCCTTTCGGCTTCGGCGAGATCGAGGGAATACATAACCGTACCAACTTTGATCTTTCCCGTCACGAGGAATTTTCGGGGAAGAGTCTTTCAATTCATGATGAAGAGACGAAGGAAAAGAAAGTCCCATTCGTGATCGAAACCTCTGCCGGCGCTTCACGCGGATTCATGGCACTGCTGTGTAATGCCTACGAAGAAGAGCAATTAGAAAATGAAGTGCGCACAGTAATGAAATTGCATCCTGCTATCGCTCCCGTGAAAGCGGCAATCTTACCTCTCGTCAATAAAGACGGTATGCCCGAAATCTCTGAGAAGCTCGAACGCGATTTGCGCAGATCAATGAAAACATTCTACGATGACTCCGGTGCAGTCGGAAGACGTTACCGCAGACAAGATGAGATCGGCACTCCGTTCTGCGTCACCATTGACTCAGACACGCTCACCGATCAATCCGTCACCGTCCGCGAACGCGATTCGATGCAACAGGTACGACTGCCAATTGAGAATGTGAAGAGTTATCTGCTGGAGCGGATAGAATTTCCGAATTCATAAAAGATGCTTTATATTCTTCGGAACTCCGTCTATACCCTGAGAGTTATACAGCCCTAACTTCGGAATTACTGCCGAAATTGGAACGCGGAAGTGGCGAAATGGCAGACGCACTACTTTGAGGTGGTAGCGCCGAGAGGTGTGGGGGTTCAAGTCCCCCCTTCCGCACAGAACTCCTATCCTTCATAGCTTGATTAACTTCTGTGTGGCAACGCCACCGAGAGCTTCCATTTTTATAGTATAACTTCCCGGTAAAAATTGACTCATCTTGATACCAATTTTCTGCAAACCTGCACCAATTATTGAGTTATGAAGATCACCCAAGAATCTCCCTTCTACATCATAGATCGTAACGTGAAAGACAGATTCATGCTCAAGAGAGACGCTCAGGGAAGCATCATCTCGACAGGGGTTTGGCGAAATCGTCGTTCGTAACGGTTTCGGAATGTTGCTGGGGTTTACTCCATAGGCAGATTTACGGAAAAGCGACTGTTCAGTAGCCTTACCGTTTATTGGAAAGATTGTCTTGAATTGGGTTGGTGTCGAGCTGGGGTTCAGCAGTGTCGCAACCGCAGCGGGTGCCATTCCAAACCAGTGCTGAAGAATAGAAGCGTATGTTTGCCTAAACTCAAATTCATAAACCAAGTTGCCATTCGCATCCGGATGGGCTAGGTCAGGATTTTTGCCATACATCTCGCCAGCGATTGGCGATCCCAATAGGAATTGCGGAGCCGCAGTACCATGATCAGTCCCACTTCCAACTCCTCCTGTCCCACTGATTCGCCTACCAAACTCGGAGTACGTCATCGTCATCACTTTCTGATCGACTTTCAATCCTTCCAAGTCGCGTTGAAAGGCAAAAAGTGCCTCACTCAAATCTTTCAAAAGCTTTGCATGGCCATCTACGTTTGGGTCCTTAGAAAATTGCGCTCCGTGGGTATCAAAACCTTTCAGATGCGCGTAATAGACTTTCGTCTTCAATCCCGAACCAATGCACCATGCAATCTTTTGTAAATCATTGGCGATTTGTGTATTCGGATAAACGACAGTACTCGTAGCAAATTTTGGGAATAGATTGCTGAACCGACTGGCATAGACATTTGAGAGTGAAATAAGGCTACGCATAAACGCTAGCTCGACACCACCCTCTGTGTTGGGGACATCTTTATTATGTTGCTCTGCAGTTCCCAAATAGGTTCGCGGATCATCAATTCGGATATTCACCAATCCTTTACTCCCAAAAAATGCTGCACTCTGGTGATACCCGATTGAAATGGCAAGAGGATCTTCTGGAGCAATACTGGGGAAATCAGGATAGAGTCCTTCGAGGTAGCGAGCAGTCCAACCAGTTGAGATATTCAACGTAGGATCACTCGCACTGTTCCAGATATCCGAAGATCGAAAATGCGAAAGATCAGGATTTGAATTCCCTACATTCTGAATGATCGCCAACTTGCCTTCATCCCAGAATGGTTGGAGCGAATTCATACTTGGGTTCATACCCAATTCTGGTCTCGGTCGAAATGTTAACGATTTTTTTTCTGCCGGACTTGTAAAGCCGATACTCGGACGGTTCACATCGTAGAGTGTGTCTTCAAAAGGCACAACGGTATTGAGTCCGTCATTGCCACCTTCTAAATATATCATCACGAGAATGTTCTCGTTGATATTTTGAAGTGGTTGAAATAATTTGTGCGTTGGCGAATCAAAAAGCGCTGTCGCTCGTGAGTTACCCATCATGAACGGTACGCCTGTAATTGCGGCACCGCTATACTTTAGAAAATCTCTACGTTTCATATTTGTATTGTCGGAAGAGGTTATTGCAATTCAAATTCTGCCAATTGCGTAAGAGCAAAGGCGACCTTCCGGATAATTAATACGCGCTGGTCATCCGGCAAAGAAGGCCATTCATAAAAATGCAGAGGACCGTTATCGGTTGCGATCTGAGTTAACTCATCGGATGAAATCACAAGCGGCAGTAGGAATTCAGATAACTGAGTCACGAATAGAAGGTAATCGCCGTTCACTTGGCTGAATTGAGTTGCCCATGTAAGTACACTTTGGTCGCCCCAATTGACTGCATCAAACGGTGAACCTGTATGCGGACTCAAGCCTCGTGACGGAATCGAACCGTTCAGTATCAAATCTCGCAGAACTGCGTAATTTCTTTTCGGTAACGAGGTAGAATTTGTCCAACCTCGATACCCGGGCCAGCCTTTCACGTTTGGTGGTTGTAGTATCTCTTGGTCCATCTCGCTACAAATCAACCTGATAGTACAGCATTGACTTAAGGTTGGGTTGATATCCAGCTTGCGGAGAATCCCTACTGAAAGATCTACCGGTGACTTGATAGAACTACCGCGATGTGTTCGTTCGAAAAAATGTTCACTCTCAAAGAGCTTTGTGAGCATGGGCTTCAATTCCCAGTCCGAGAGTAAGAACAGATCAGCCAGTTCTTGAATGACGGATTTGGCGTCAATACCGGATGTATCATGATAGACAAATTCCGAATATATTTTTTCAACGATATGATAGGCAATTTCTGATGCCCTTCGTTCAAAGATGAGATCGATAATATCACCCTCAATCTTATCAAGAGATTCTTGAAATAGTGCATAGCGATGTGCTTGTGCAAGACCATAGACCTTCGGGGCAGCGTCAAACGGCGTAGTCTTCGTATTGAAGTCGAAATAATAGTTAGCAAAAATAGGTGGCATCAACTCCGGAGACAGTGTTTGATTATCGTATCTCCAACCCACAAGTGCCTGTGCAACTAATCGGATATCTTTCTGAGTATAGTTCTCCACTCCCATTTTATCCGTACGTCCCATCGTGAATAACTCGAGTAGCTCACGAGCATAATTTTCATTGATGTTCGATATTTCATTCCACGCACCATCCAAATAGATAAGCATCGCGGGTTGAATCGTAATATCTTTGATCATTTGTCGAAAATTTCCCCACGGATTCTGGCGGAGATAATCACAAAATTTATAAATCATCTGGGGAGGATAAATTTTTTCCGCTCCGATGACAAAGTGGTTCGCCCAAAAAAGCATCATCCTCTCCCGAAGCATGGATACAGGTTGTGCCAATTGTCGAATCCAATCGCCTTTTAAATCCACTTTCGCAGTTTGGTATGTAGAATATTCTATTTTGAATATTGGTCCATCGGGTCCCACGTACGGCGGATGTTGCAACCAGATCTCTGAATCTTGTGGAGGAGGAGGAAGATTAGGAGAACTCAGCAGAGCATCATCAAGGAGTGTTTCAACAAGTTGCTGTGGAGTCTGCGATACCGCCGCATTCAGTTCGATATGCCGGGCACTGAATCCTAAGCGATTGTAGAGATAATTCGCTGCCGAAAAATCCCAGGGGTTCGATGCCGTCGGTTGCCAAGGACTCAGAAGGCTAGTTCCAGATTGGACTCGCGGAGCTTGTGCAGCATCTGAGTGAATTATTTTTTGAAAAAAATCTCGTCTGTTCATAGTAGAATATACATATCACTATTACTCTATACATAAAGTCAGTCGAGATCGCGAAAGGTAACAGCTCGTATGCTCGATTTCAAGGGCAAGAATCCTTACCCTATTATACTACCACTTCAAAATCCAAGCAAAAACCAGAGGCGCAACGATGGTGGCATCGCTCTCAATGATGAATTTAGGGGTATGAATATCGAGTTTGCCCCACGTGATTTTTTCGTTCGGGACTGCACCTGAATATGAACCATAACTGGTCGTGGAATCGGAAATCTGACAGAAATAACTCCAGAACGGGATATCGTGCATCTCCATATCTTGGTAGAGCATCGGAACAACACAAATGGGAAAATCACCTGCTATTCCCCCACCAATCTGAAAGAAGCCAACTCCTTTACCACCAGAATTTTTGATGTACCAATCCGCTAACCAGACCATGTACTCAATTCCGCTCTTCATCACTGACGGCTTCAATTCACCTTTGATGCAATAAGAGGCAAAGATATTTCCCATTGTTGAATCTTCCCAACCTGGGACGATGATCGGTAGATTTTTTTCAGCTGCTGCGATCATCCACGAATCCTTCGTATCAATTTCGTAATGCTCTTTCATCACACCGGATAGAAGCAGTTTGTACATGAACTCATGTGGGAAGTATCGCTCGCCATTATCTTGTGCTTCTTTCCAGAGTTTATGAATATGCTTCTGGATTCTACGGAAAGCCTCTTCTTCGGGGATACATGTATCGGTGACGCGATTGAATCCACCTTCAAGTAATTCCCATTCGTCCTTCGGTGAAAGATCGCGATAGTGCGGTACGCGTTTGTAGTGGGAGTGCGCAACCAAATTCATAATGTCTTCTTCAAGGTTCGCGCCAGTGCAGGTGATAATATCAACCTTACCTTGTCGAATCATCTCGGCGAGGGATATTCCAAGTTCGGCTGTGCTCATCGCTCCAGCGAGGGTAATCATCATCTTGCCATTCTCGGCAAGATGTGCCTCGTAGCCTTTGGCAGCATCCATTAAGGCTGCCGAGTTGAAGTGACGATAGTGATGCTCGATGAATTTTGAGATCGGTCCGCGCATTTTTTTTAATTATGAATGAGAAATTACGAATTACGAATTGAGACGCGAAGAAACAGCTACAGTCAAAAGGCAGTTCTAACAGAATATTCTGGCGTCCTTGCGAACGAAGTGAAGCAATCTCAAAGTTCTCGTTTCGCATAACAGAAAGTTTAGATCGCCACGTCGTGCTCAAGCACTCCTCGCGATGACGGTGTCAAAACTGTGCTTAAATCCGTACGGTACAAACCCCTCAATACCCCGCCTCAATCATCTCCTGCGTGAATTCTTTCAGGTACAGTGGTTGCACCATCCCGTAGAATTTGCGTGAGGGAATAAAGTTTATCTCGCCAAAACTCGTTGGGTCATCTGTTCTGAAATTACTCGTAGCTTGAATAGTCGTTTCTTCGGGATGTTTAGGATTGTCAATATCATACACAATCGCCGTGAATCCAATCTTCGGTGGCTGGATTTCTTCGGGTTGGACTTTCGCGTTTTTCTGCGACTTCGCATCCTTGGTCTCGAACATCATCTCGCTTGCGCGATTCTCGAATGCGGTAACAGGATTAGATTCATATCCTAGGAATGCAAATGGTATCCGAGCTTTTATCGTATAGCCACTGACAAGACCTGAGGTGGTATCGCGAGTGAATGATGAACGTATAGATTTACTTGCTTCTTTCTGAATTTCTGAAAGCTCGGCAACGCTCGAAATAGTCAGCTTCGCAGACCTTCCACCGACATCAGGTGCCGAAAAGATAAGGCTATACACCGTCGAATCAGTCTCGGTGCGGAATGTTGGAATTCCACCTTTTTTTGTTTTTTGGAAATAGCGATTAGCTCCGCCCCAGGTATCAAACCACAACGCCACCCGATCATCATTCTCCATTTTTTCGCTACCTCCATAGACAGCATCATCCGTAACGGTGATGGAGAAGTATATATACTCATCATCAAATAATGCTAGTGCTCGGTGGATGGAGAGGTCTTTTGCATCGCGACGGTAATCGAGACCCTTAATGATAAATTGTTTTGTCGTATCCGACATGTCTTTCCCGTACCCGGGATACACACTTCGAAGGCGGTTGTAGGATGGAAATGTATAGAACTTCGCTTCCATCATATTCTGCAAATCTTTTGTTGCGAAATATGTCTCCTTGGTCAGAAGTGTCTCGAAATCGCGGTAACGTGAATGCCCCATCGCTTTTGCCTTCGGACTAATTGCTGGAATTTCTTCTTTGTTCGTTTGGTAATCATCAACCAGCGTGAGGTCTCCAGCGTAGAAGGTGTAACCTTCTTGATACCACTGGTCGTCGCCCGTCTTTTGCATCACGGTGACAACAGAACCGTCAGTCGTTAGTCCAACCTCAATGGGTGTCTCAACGTAAGAATATTTTTTCCGAAGGATATTCCTGAAGGATTGATTACCGACATTGAGGAGGAGATAGACCGTCACCTCACGTGTCGGGTTATCAATGTCGTAAAGCGAGATAGCAAGATCGGGTAATGTATCATTCGAGAAATCGCCAATTGCCAATCCCCAAACCCGCTGTTCATCATATCGGATTTGTATTTGATTGCGCAATGAAGCGAGCATTTGTTTCGGGAAATGCTCAGAGAACCTCTCGAATAAACTGTCTATTGGCATGCCTTGGGCAATCGCCAAACGCGAGAGTAGTAGGAAAATTATGCTCAGTAAGATACGTTTCATTTCTACAAAAATACGACGTTGGGAACTTAGAGTATGTTAATGTCCCTATTATTGTGATAGTTCAGTTCATCTAATACTAAAATTTATCTACCAGAGTGGCATATCCATTCCAACAAATCGAGACCAAGTGGCAAGCATACTGGCAGACTCATGAGTCTAACCGGGTCGAGCGCGATGCTGCTAAACCTAAATATTACGTTATGCCGATGCTTCCTTACCCTTCAGGGGCAGGGCTACACATGGGTCACCCGATAAGCTATACTGGCTGTGACATCGTAGCGCGCTATAAGCGCATGTCAGGTTGCAACGTACTTCATCCAATGGGCTGGGACGCTTTCGGCTTGCCGGCCGAGCAATATGCCGTCAAAAATAAACTTCACCCGAAGGTTACCACCGAGGTCAACATTGCATCGTTCCGGAGGCAATTGGATGCACTGGGTTATTCCTATGATTGGTCTCGTCAAATAAACACAACCGATCCGAGTTTTTTTAAGTGGACGCAGTGGATTTTTTTGAAAATATATAATTCCTACTTTGATCCGATTGAGAATAAAGCAAAGCCGATTGAAAACTTAATTAGACTACTCGAGTCCGAAGGCGGAAAGAATTTTTCTTCATCGGAATGGAAATCCTTCTCGAAAAAAAAACAATCCGAGATTCTTTCCCAATACAGATTGGCATATCTCTCTGATGCACCAGTGAATTGGTGTCCCGAACTCGGCACTGTGCTCGCCAACGAGGAAGTCGTTGAGCAACAGGAAAAGGGATTCACCGTTGTTCGCAGAAACATGCGTCAATGGATGCTTCGAATAACTGCCTACGCTGATAGACTGCTCGAAGACCTGAACATCATTGACTGGCCTGACTCGACGAAAGATCAGCAACGCAATTGGATAGGCAAGAGCATCGGTGCTGAAATTGATTTCAGTGTGGCCGGACACAACGATACCATTCGCGTCTTCACTACCAGACCTGATACACTCTTCGGCACCACCTACATGGTGCTTGCCCCAGAGCATCCTCTCGTAAAGAAAATAACAACTGAGGCTCAACTAACACAAGTCGAAGAGTACACCGAGGCTGTTGCAAGGCGAAGCGATTTAGAGAGAACAGGATTAGATAAATCAAAAACAGGAGTGTTCACTGGCGCTTACGCTACCAACCCTGCAACGGATAAGCCTATACAAATTTGGATTGCCGATTATGTATTGATGAGTTACGGAACCGGCGCGATTATGTCAGTGCCTGGTCACGACGAACGTGATTTTGAATTTGCGAAGCAATTTGGATTAGACATCGTCGAAGTTGTAGCGCCAAATAATAGCGTACATTCTCACCAATTGCCTTACACCGATGAAGGTGTTGCCACAAACTCTGGCTTTCTCGATGGATTGACTACCTCGGATGCCAAAGAGAAAATGATTCTCTGGCTCGAAGAAAAAAATATCGGATCACGCTCGATTAAATACAAACTTCGCGATTGGCTTTTCTCGAGACAACGATATTGGGGCGAGCCATTCCCTATTATCTACGTAGATGATGGTGATGGTGAGTACGCAAAGGCACTTGACATATCTCAATTGCCGGTAACGCTCCCAGATGTAGAATCCTATAGTCCGAGCGGCACAGGCGATTCTCCACTCTCAGTCATCAGTGATTGGGTAAACACTACCGATCCTGAAACCGGAAGACCCGCCAAGCGCGAGACGAATACCATGCCCCAATGGGCTGGATCATCTTGGTACTATCTTCGTTACGCCGATCCGCAGAATGCCGACGCGCTCATCTCGAAAGAGAATGATTTGTATTGGAATCCAGTCGATCTTTATATCGGCGGCAACGAACATGCGGTTACGCATTTGCTCTATTCCAGATTTTGGCATAAAGTGCTCTATGACTATGATGTCGTACACTATACTGAACCATTCAAGAGATTATTCCATCAAGGAATTTTGCTCGGCGAGAATGGCACAAAAATGTCGAAGTCACTCGGCAATGTCGTAAACCCTGATGAGATTATCGCAGAATTCGGCGCTGATACTCTGCGTATGTACCTCATGTTCTTGGGACCTCTTGAACAAGGCGGTCCGTGGAATACAAAAGGGATATCCGGTGTGAACCGCTTCTTGAATAAGTTGTGGCGATTTGTCGCAGACGATGAAGGGAATGCGATCGCTTCAAAGATTTCTGATGCACGGCTCACAAGGGATCAAGAGCGTGTGATGCATCAAACAATCAAAAAAGTCGGCGAAGACATCGAGGCATTACGACTCAACACAGCAATCAGCTCGATGATGATCTTCATGAACGAGATTCCCGCCGATCAACCCGTGCCAAGCATGGCAGTTGAGACGTTGATACAATTAACCGCACCCTTCGCTCCGCATATTACTGAAGAGCTTTGGTCAATGTTGGGTAATGCTGGTTCAGTTTTTGATTCACGTTTCCCGCAGTATGATGAATCGAAGATGATTCAGGACACGGTGACAATTGTATTTCAGATCAACGGAAAAATTCGGGACAAGATGGATGTACCGAACGGCCTTTCACGCGAAGAGCTTGAGAACTTTGCTACCTCAAGCGAAAAAGTCCTGAAGCACATAGCCGGAGCACCTATCAAAAAGATTATCGTCGTACCTAATAAATTGGTGAATGTGGTGGTGGGGTGACGAAATTTGTTTTGAAGACATTGAGAGTTTTATGTCTTACTTCACAACAATGATCTTCGCAGTCAGTACCTCATTCTTTCCCACCACTCTCAACATATAGATGCCGTTAGTAGCGGATTCGCTTGACCACACATAGCGATAGACTCCCGGTGAGAGCACACGGTCATCAAATAGATGCACAACCTTGCCTGTCAGGTCATAGAGTTCGATTCGTGTGTTAGAAATGTCTATCTTTTTGAGTACGATCTCATAGCCGCGTAGTGTGCTGAAAACCTGGAGTCTGTCATCGCCAGAAGTTTGAGTAGCTACACCACCCTTTATCATTCCACTCACTACTGCACGAGTACCCGGGCTTAAGTTAAAATACGAACCGCTCGGAGTTGTTTCCAATTTAATTGCCCGAACATAATAGGCGTTCGTATCACTCAATGGATTCAGGTCTGTGAATGTGGTACCGAGAATTGGCGAAGGATTCAAAAGTAGTAGTGTGTCTCGACTCGAAGATGAACGATAAATATTGTATCCGAGAATATTTTTGTCACTCGAAGGATTCCAACTCAAAAGTACGTTTGTCTTCTCAGTATTTGGGTTCGCCGCGAGTCCCGTCGGCGGGACAATTGGATGCAGCAGTAACGTTGGGTCACCCATCAGTCCGACATGAACCCAGTTGCTGATACCTGAACCGGATGTTACGTAATCGCCACTATTATTTTGCGTTAGCTGTGCGCAAAAACCGAGAGGCTCTCCAAGTCCCATAGGGAAGAAGTGCCACCACGGCCTGCCCGACCATGCACAACTTAAGCCGTAATCGGTTGCCAGTGGCGCACGGAGGAAATTACTTCCGGTGTTCCAATCTCCAAAATAACTTCCGAACATTGCTGTAAAAATTCCTTTCACACTTTGATTTGCAAGTTCACTCGTACTGCCCGCGCCACCAGCGCCGTTATCCCAGCCTCCTCCGCAAGCATAGGTCCAGAGATACGCATTGGTATCGAGATCGCCAAGCCATTTTATTCTTCGTTCATCATCAGTGGCTCCAGTAATTTCTTTGATATTATTCGAACCAACCAGTGGAGACATAAATCGCCATCCACTTGCCGCGAATGCCTCGCCACCAAAATAACCGAAGCTATCTTCGAGCAATGCACGCACAGGAGCTGTCAGCGTACCAGTACGGAAAGCGTGATCTTTATTCAGATATTGTTTAAGCAAATCTTTTTCGGATTTACCATTCCAGAGCATGTTCGATAGATCAACTCTTCCGATCATCAAGTAAATCGTGCTTGGGATTTGGATGAAATCAAATTTCCCATCACCGGGTACATTCCGATTCTGATCGCGGACAATTGCAGTGTCGTAACGATTAGGCTGATTGGTCGGGTCGGGACGATAGACAACGATCGAATCATTATACGCTGCTTTCCCATCGTCAGTCCAGTCGCCATTATCAAACTCACCGTAGTATGCATCGGCTGGCCATGCACCGTAATGATTCGGATGTCCGTCGGGATTCAAAAACCCTGAATATGGCACAGGAATATGTCCGAAAAGAAAGAGAGCTTTTGTATTTATTGGGTCAGCATTCTCATCGTCGGTAATAATTTTCTTCACATCAGGGACTGCCATATCCCGAGGTATATTATGGCGAATAACCTGCCAACCCTCATTCCATAAATCTTCCTCTAATCTACCAAGCTCCGGCTCCAGCACGTCCTTGAATGAATTGTCAACTAAGAGGATCATCTTACCACGGTTGATAACCGGCAGGCGATTGATTGCACTCTCAGTATATCCGTATGCAGTTATTGACGTTGTTCCAACCTTCAAGCTCTTCTTCACGCTATACTCATACACTTTACCTACAGAGACGGTCGAATCTTTGTAGCTGGTGGCAGTTTTGGCAAGAGCCTTACGAGCCGCTCCCCAGTTTACTTCACCAAGATTACGTCTATAAACAGTGTAAGATAGTGCATTCTGATCTGCTGGCCATTGCAATGTAATCGCAGCCGGTGCCGTGCTTAGTGTGACCTCCAGTTGAACAGCCGCGTCTTTCGATACTTGCGCAACTGTAACGGTGCTAATAAAAAAAACGCAGTAAATAGTTAGCAGTCTCAAAGGCTTCATAGGAAAATTTGCTAATTCAACACAGTTTCTAAACACCCACTCCTTCAGATAGTTCTAAAGTCTTTGTACAGCGATTCTATCAAATCAGCATATCTCTTCTCGACTTCTTTACGCTTGATCTTTAGTGTCGGTGTCATCATCCCGTTCTCCACACTAAACTGTTCGGGCATTAGTGCGAATCTCCGAATTCTTTCGTACGATGCGAGTGGCTTTTGGAGGAGTTCAATATCTTGCCAAACGACATTTCGTACTTCCGAGTGAGTCGTAAGCTCTGCCTCGCTCAGGGCAGAAAAATCTTTTAACGACTCCTTAATGATCGCGTAGTCGGGCACTATCAGTGCGATGTTAAATTCCCGTTTATCACCGAGCAACATTATTTGCTCAATAAATTTCGACTGGGAGAGCAGAGTTTCGATCGGACCAGGTGCGATGTTCTTTCCTCCTGCCGAGATGAATAAATGTTTTTTTCGGTCAGTGATCTTTACATTCCCATCTGAATCAATAATTCCAATATCACCGGTATGTAGCCAACCATCTGCATCAATTGCTTCGGCAGTGCTTTGTGCATCATGATAGTAACCCTTCATCACATGCGGACCTCGGGTAAGAATTTCGCCATCATCAGCGATAACGACTTCGATATTCGGTATCGGTTTCCCAACTGTTCCCCAGGTGATTTTTGAAGTACGAGTCACCGAAATCACAGGCGAAGATTCCGTCATACCATATCCTTTGAGTACG
>JBAWZA010000029.1:0-9001 GCA_037143335.1 bacterium
GGCATCTTGCCGTTCGTGAATCCTTGATAGCGCACAGTAAGCATCTTACCAATCACACTCTTGGGATTCTTTAGAATCTCTTTGAGGACATCAAGAGAGCCTTCCATCTTACAATCGAACTGACCGCCATTCAATGAAGTGCAAGTAAAGATGGCGCAGTCTGCCATACGACCACGGCCGGATTTTACTCCTGTGATCTCGAACTCGGCATCATCGAACTCCTTGATCTTCTGTAGATTGTAAGATCGTTTGCCTTCGTATAGAGAATCGGCATTGCGTACCATTGTACCCTCATATCCGGCTCCACGATCTTCAGTAAACTGTTCCATCAACTCCTCTGCATTGAGAGTGTAGGTTGTTTTTACAGCAACCAATGGACTCATAAGGTCGGCCTTCTCGATAATGTTTGAGCGTTCGTGAAACTCAAAGTCATCAATCATATCATAGATGTGATACTCCACCACTTCGTGTCCGGCCTTTGGTGTGACTTGTTTCACGAACGAAACGATTTCTTCAAACCGATTCTTGTAGGCGTGATTGTATAGTTCACCGTCACAGATCGTCCTATCTTCCGGCCCATCTCCATCGTGTTGTGGGAACTGATGTTCCAATGCCTTGATGATATGTGGCACACCTGTGATTGGTTTGCGTGTGCGTGTCCACAGAGTGGCCACACCCATCTCGATGATTGCAATGCAACGAATGCCATCGAGTTTGGGCTGAGAGTAGCACGGATACTCAATCTTACTTTCGTGATCCCTGAACTTATGTGCAAGCATTGGCTCCATTCCGCCGGTAACAAACTTTGTATCCACAACACCGGCTCGGGCATCACTCTGTGTCTTGGAGTATCCCGACTTCAGTTTCTTTTCCCATTGAGCAGTTGCCTCTGCAATGGCCTGATCTTGGGGTGTAGTTTCATTGGACTTGCCGATGTTCTTGCCGTCACGGATAGTATCTGTGACCGTCTGCATCTTGCCGCCGATCTGACCGTACTCTTTGATGATACGATTGTCCTCAACAGAAATGCTCCATTGCTGGATACTTCCGTTTGAATTGAGGCTGTATAGTGGTGCGAAGTTTTTCATAATTTTTGTTTTCATTGTTGTTTTCATTTGGTTCGGGTTTTACGATTCAAGTCTTGATACGATGAGCTGATGTTGCATTTGATTCGAGGCATCGAACTTGTAAAGAGGGCAATGAGTGCATTCGCACGCTTGTATCCTCTAACAGAGAACGAGTAATCTCGTTCGTTGGACATAAGGCAATACCCGCTACCCTTCTCGGATTGTTTGAAACTCTTTGGGAGTACATTGACAAGCATATCCAGCTTGTCTACTTGTTTACTTGAAAAGTTCAATTCAAATACTCGATTCTTGTTACGATGCGTTTCTTCTACTGATTTCATTGGTGTCATTTCTGTTTTCATTGTGGGCTTTCTGTTGGTTGTGTTTACGATTTAACTGGCATATGATGCTGAATAGATATCACATTGGACTTGTGGCATACTAGATACAAAGTATTTAATTAGTGTATTAGCTCTTTTGGCTCCTCTAACACGGAAATTGCACTCTCGTCCTTTGGCAAAAGGTACTGACTCATTGCGTTTTATAGATCTTGCAAATGTCTTGGGAAGTGTATGTACAATCATACCAAGGCGGTACACTTCTGCACTTGAAAAACACACCAAGAACATTCGATTCTTGTTACGGATTGTTTCTTCTATTGATTTCATTGTGGGCTTTCTGTTGGTTGTGCGAATATGGTGTAATCTAATACCGGCAAGGTCATTGCCTGTTGGTATGCGTCGATCTGAAGTTGAAGTCCGACTATGCCGTCTGTTGATGCCGGATAGGTCGATTGAATCGTACAAAGATCCGGCGTTTCGCCTTCGTAAAAGACTTCTCGAATCGCAAAAGTTTCTTCTCCATCTTCAATGAATCTGATGATACGGTAGTTCCAATTTGACATTATACTATTTTACTTTCTTGGTTGATTTCTAGCGGTTTCATTCCTTGTTCCGGCGTGAATAATGCCTGATGATCTGTTACACGAACATTTCGTGTTTCAAATACCGGCACATTGTTTTCATAAATCGTTGAGAGAATCATTCTCGGATACTCCTCTGTTGTAAAGAATTGATGGTACGCTTCCGATGCAAACTTCTCGGCTTGTTCTACGCTCTCGCAAACAAACTCTAGTTGTAATTTTATTTCCGACATTGTGACTTTCTGTTAGGGTTTTGATTTCATTACGAATTAGAACATCTAATTCGCTTTCTGTTGGGAATCTTTGATCTGTCCACATATTATACGCAGATATTGTCGATGATGCGATTGAGAAGATTCTTACACATCACAGATTCTTTCATCTGTTTACGAAACGCCGAGCGAACAGCTGTTACACTTGATCCTTTATCTAGGGCCTGAAGTTCACCAATAGAATCTACTGAAGTATCCATCATTGCAGTTCCACGAATGACATACAATTCCTTGTATCCACCCATTTTGCATCCGATTTCTGCCACAAAATATCCATCCTTTTTGTAGTTGTTGGACATAACAAGTTTTTTCTGCGCTTCTAAATCACATTCTTCTATAAGTTTCTTTTTCTCTGATTCAGTCATTCCGTATGTATGAACTTGGCCGTGTGGATTATTCAAGAAACTGTCCAACATTCTTGATCCACTCATAGATGACGATTCGTTGAGATAGAATCCAAGCAGATTCGATCCTGTTTCCATCGAATGAATCCGAAGTAACACTTCTGTGTCTGTGCATTGCCATCCAAGTGCTGGACTCAATTTGATTTTTCCAACATCATATGTCACTTTTTTCTTTTCATTCACAACAAAAGATTTGTGATCGCTTGTAGGCTGTCTGACACCAACTCTGCCACCTTCGCCGTCAGTAAGCATAATCGTTGAAACGATCTGTATGTTGTTCTTTGCCTTGAACTGATTGACAATCTCTGTTGCAGCAACAACACATTCGTTCAATGGTGTTCCACTCAAGCGCAACACAGGATTCAACAAGTAGTACGAGTGTCGTGCGGCTTTGCCATAAACTGATGTGATCTGCAACATATTTGCCATAGCAGTCGTCATTTCTTTCATCGACATCTTTGATGAAACAAAGTTCAACAAAGAAAAATCACTGAACTCTAGGTATTGTGTAGTGGCCACAGCGGGTTCTTCGTTTTCATAGTTTGAACGCAATCTCTCTCCATTAGCCTTACTCCAAGAGTCAGCTTGGATTACTTCCATATCGGCTACATTGTAGTGTTCATCCCAACTTTTGTCTGTCTGTCGATTGAGATTGAGGTCAGCACGAATATGCACACTAGAAAAAGCATACACTTCAAATGGAATGTTGCATTTCTTGCAGAACAAAGCAATAAGAAAACATTGTCGCACCGTATCGTCGATGATGTTTGTCATTGAACTTGACCAATCCACAAACATAACGATGCCGTGATTCTTTCCATCACGAATAGTAAGGCTTCTCAAGAAGATATCATCATCGAATCGGTATTTCATCATCTTCACCGTATCAAGAATGCCGGTTTTAGCAGTTGATGATCTCTTGTGTGCATCTGCAGCTTTCTTCATTTCAAATTGTTTCACCAAAATTGCAACAGATTTGTTCGATGATCGAATAAACTTTTGGGTTTCGACAACGGCTGCAGCACGATTAGTTTGTACACAAGGATCGTTTGATTTGTAAGCCGACATTATGTGTTCAATTTCTTTTGGTGTGATGATGATGTTTTTGAGATTTGGCACAGGAAGCGAAACATATGAAACATCTGTGATATCATCGGATACAAGCGTCTTGCAATTCTCGAGATAATTGTTATGCGTTTCTGCCATGGCCGGTGCGGTCAGTTGTTTCGATCCACCCTTACTTGCTTTGATTCCGCCGTTAGGAGCATCTCCATCTTCATTTTTACGCTGTTTGCCATCTTCACCATCTGACTCACCATCATCTTCGCCATCTTCGGGTACATATTCCGGCGATTGTTTTGGATTGTTTGAGTTTTCGATTTCATATTCCCACAAATCTTTGACGATTTGCACAACATCATCGTATGTTTCGGATGCAGCAATTCGATCCACGAATACCTTTTCGGCCGGTGAAAACTGCACATTCAAAGAAGTTTCTGCTGAAACACCCATCTTGAAGTGCAAATTGATTCGGTCGATGAGATGTGTTGGTGCTTTTGCGTGTGCGCCGAAGAAATCTCGTGCATCCAACTTTGCGTAGGCTGAAACAAAGTCACGGCGAAGGCCGGGATACTTCAGTTTCATCAACTTTTCGATTCGTGCATCTTCGATGATGTTGAGATACGCCATTGCAATGTGGCCGTGGGAATCTCCACCGATTTCTTGTGCATCAGCATTCCACGGGCCCTTTGATTCGATCTTTGATTCTTTCTCCTGATCGTATGGAGTAAAGAGCGCATGGCCAACTTCGTGACCTACAAGCATATCATAGATATCATCGGTCATATCTGACCACATAGGCAATACAAGTTGCCTGTTCTTGACATCGAACATTGCTGTTTCAGCCTTCACGCTGTGCGTTACAGAAATACCTTCTGTAGCCAGCAATTTTGCGAGTATACCTTTGGACTCTTTGGTTGTGTTTTTGGACATCCTCGTATTATACCATAATCTCATTGCTCGTCAAGCCCTTTTGATGATATTTTTATTGCGGGCCACAATCCGGCCAGCATTGTGCCGCATTAGTGGGCCGTATTTACTATCAACTTTCGATAAAAAAAGGCCGCCAACAAAAATCTCGTTGACGGCCTTATGTCAAATCAAATCACGCTCTAATCCATAGCTGAAACCAAAACTTCATAGTCTACTTTGGTGATCTTTGTCCACCAAACAATATCATCTTCGTCGTGGCGTTCCATTTCGATTGAAAGCACATCAACGAACTTTCTTACGGCTCGTTCAATACTTTCGGTTGAAGTATCGCCGAACTGTTTGGATTGGTGCATCCTCACAAGGGCGCTTACACCAAACCGAAGTACCGGCCGGTCTACTGTTTTCCGAACCTCATACCCATACAACTTTGCCACAGTTGTGAGCAAACCAAAGGTCTTGAACGAATCAGAAGTTGAGAATGAAAGCTGAATATCGAAATAATCTTGTGTCGGATCTTTCATTGTTCATCTCCTGATTGCATTGCACTTTTAGCCCAACGGATGCCTTTTGGAGTCAGCTGGTATATAAAGTCGCCTGATTCATCGACAAGAACATCTACACGATCTGATTCAACCATTCTTTCGATTGCTGCTCCGATCTCTAGCATAAAGTTCGACTGTTGTTCGTCACTCAAGCCGACACACATACTTCGTATGCCGGCACTTGTGAGCGGTTCTAGTCCTTCTTCGTATTCAGGTTCTTGCTTACTCATCGTCATCTCCATAGTATTCATTCATGGCATCATAATCACGATCTTGCCCGTAGAATGCTGCTTCAGTTTCCGACATTTCACGATCATAACCATACACAAGTTCTCCACTCCACCGGCCTTGTGCATCATCTTCGGCATCCCAATTATCCTCATCATCAGCATCCGGCTTTGCGTCGATATCATCATCATCATCGAACGGATCAATTTCTTCATCCAATTCATCGACATCTTCAGACAATTCGGCTTCATCATCATCCATTGGCTCATCCCAAGTGATGTCCGGCATTTCATCGGCTTGAACCTTTGTATCAAAATCATCAGGATTGTATAGGTTTGGTGATTCCATATTAGGCCTTCTTTCCTGTTAGTGGATCAATTCCAGCAGCCGGTACAATCGGTTCTCCTGTTTCAGGATCAATTTCTATCGGAATCATCTCGCCGTCAATTTTGGTGTATGCAGAAAAGAATGCCGCAGAAGTTTCTGCGTCAAATCGAGCAAGACACATACGAATTGCCTTCTCTTTATCACCAAACACGCTTTGTGCCTTCACAATGTTGACCAAGCGGCGAGTAGAAATCAATTCGTCGATTGATCCTTCCTCGAAAAGTTTGCGGATCATTTCAGCCCACTTTGTGAGGTTATCAGCAAAGGCGACATCGTTGTTTCCATACTTTGTCATTGAGCGGCTAAGAATCTTGCGTTCAGTTGCTCGAGGGGCGTAATCCTGTTCGTAAGTGTAATCGAAACGATCCAACATCGCCTCGTTCATAATGTTCGTGCCGATATACCGGCCGTCATCCGAACCCTTACCCTTTGTATTTGCCGTGGCGAAGATGGTGAATCCTGAAGCCGGAATCACCCACTTGTTGATCTTCTTCAGATACACTCCCTTGCCTTCAAGGATCGGCTGCAGGCACATAAGTTTCGATGTGCCGAGATCAATCTCGTCCAGCAACAAGATACCACCACGCTTCATTGCCTCAACTGCAGGCCCGTCTTGCCAGACAGTATTACCGTCTTGCAGGCGGAATCCACCGAGCAAATCATCCTCATCAGTTTCTGCAACGATGTTGCAACGAAAGCATTCTCGTCCCAACTTGGCACAGATCTGCTCAACCATTGTGGTCTTACCGTTACCACTCATACCTGTGATGTATGTTGGCGCAAACAGGCGAGTTTTCACAATGCGCTCAATGTCTGTGAAATGTCCCCATGGCACATATTCAGCAGAAACTGGCGGAATGAGTGTATCTCGTTCGCCGCCGGTCATTCCCATAACTGCAGCAGCAGCAAAGGTCATCACTCCGGCCGATTGTGGTTTTGGCCATCGTGCATTTATTGGAATTGCGTTCGTTTCCACTGCCGGTGCCGGTGCAGTTGCGTCTGGCGCAGTGCCACATTCAGGAACAGAGTACAGGCCGTGTGTGATGCGGCGAGTATTGTCATTGACGATCCACAATGGCAAACTGCGTTTACCAATGGATTGTGCCACTGAGCGGATTTGAGCCCGAGTGAGTTGAGTTTGCGAAGGAAACATAGCACGAGCCGCAGAAATAAACTGCGCTCTCGAGCCTGATTCAGGAATGCCGATAGGTATGGTGTTAGACATCCTCGCATTATACCATAATCTTATCGCCCGTCAAGCCCTTTTACTGATATTTTTATTACGGGCCCGATGCCAGGCCGGTAGTCGGGCCGTGAATAGGCCCGTTACTATCAACTTTTTCCTTGAAACATTATATTTCATTAGAATATGCTTGCGCTTTATATTAGAATATGGTATAATGTTATCGTTCAACAAGAAAGGAACAAATTATGCAATCACCTAACGCCTCATCAATCGCCTCAATCATCATCACACCAATGCCACCGATATCGCCCACAACACTTCTCATCGCAACTCAGCTTGAAGCTGGACTGAAGAAGTTTGAGAGAATGTCTGTAAAGAAATTGTCGGCAACACTTGGGCTTTCAATTCCGTTTGTTCGGAATGCCCTCGTGGAGCACTATGGAGTGGGAATCACCTTCACGAAGGGCCGCACCGGCGGCATTACGCTTCATAAGGATTATCTGATCGGTCGATAAGACCCGGCGTATCACCCACAATTTCGTGCCAATGAAAGGCCGCCTACGGGCGGCCTTTTTTGTTTGGATCATCAAAATGCAAATAAAAAAAGGCAACTGTCACTGGCCTCAATTAGACCAGCTCTTCAGTTGCCTTTCAAAGGCCTCTCTTGAGTTATTATTGCGCCCACAGCGCTGCCTTTTATTTCAGAAAAGTTGATATATACCGCTGCCCAACACTTGGAAAGTTATTCCTTCGAGTTGAATGCCGCCCCGGCGGCCTCTCGTAAGGATCATTCGTGGGCCGTAGTGCTTCCAAAGTATTCGGCTCCATTGAGCTGGACTTATGCCCAACACTCCGGCCATACCTTTCACAGTCATTCGTTGTCCGTCTTTCATGGCCGCTTCCATAGTAAGAATGACTAGAAAATACTTGAAATCAATAAGGCTATTCTTTGTCATAGCTGTTTCTCGTTTGCATTCCAGCGAATTGCCGGCCGGTTGCTTTCCAAAGGATTCTCCCACAGTCTTAGCCCTGTTGGCGGCATATTGCAAACTTGTGCAAAGGTATACCGGCGGCCGATGATTGGCGGATTCTGCAATCCGCTTATTTCAATACCGCCCCTGTGGCCCTTTATGAATACGATTCGATGGCCGTACTGCGCCACAAGTATTCGGCGCCAGCGAGATGAAGAAAATCCCATTATTCGGGCCGTTCCGCTCACAGTCGGCCTAAAGTGTGCGTTGTATTGTACCGTATCTTCTATGTGATCGAAGATGAGCCGATATTTGTCGAGATAGTTTGCCATATGTGTTTCTTTCATAAATGATATTGACCTGATACTAATTCATCTATACATCCAGCAGCGAGGAAAGTTTGTGAGCCTGATACCGCCGTTGCGGCCTCTTTTGAATGTAATCCTTTTTCCATAATGCTCCACAAGTATCCTGCGAATATACGCCTGACTTTCGCCGTATACAAGAGCTAGCTGCTTCAAAGTCGGAGCCCATATGGGCTCAATGTTATGTATTGAGAGCTCAAAATCTGTGATGATTCGAGCGGCTCGCCACGCCGAGGCGTTTGTTGGAGCAATGTATATTTTTTTGCTTGTCATTTGTGCTTTCAGTCTGATTCGAGTTCAGCAGCGATCTGTTCAGCAGTATACGCCGCAGTTTTGTATTGTTCTTCGGCGGAAATGCCGTTCGCATCAGCGAGCAAATCGCGCAGCTGACGCAGGCATTGAATCATCGGGCTAATCATCACAATATCCGATTCGAGCTTCTTCATGGCGGCCGGTACATCGCATCCTTCAAGCATTGCCGGTAAACCACAATCGGCGCTGAAGGATGAGGAATCCAAGTCGGCTCGATCCTGCTTCAATTCTGCCCACATCTGCATAATTGGATTCTCTGTGAGATTATTGCCGAGCGTACACAATGCAGCACCGAGAATGTCGATGTTGCCTACGAGAAGAAGCGCCGAGTGTGGGAAAGAAATAGTATTTTT
>JBAWZA010000030.1:0-6812 GCA_037143335.1 bacterium
TGGCGGAGGATACGACGGCACGACAACTTTTGGAAATACTGCAAGCGGTAATGCCTCAACAATTTCAGGCGGATTTAATCTTCTTGCAAGTGGTGCATACTCAAGCATCGGCGGCGGACAGGATAATCAAGCAACGGGTCCATTCCATGCTTCTGTAGGCGGTGGATTTGCCAATAAAGCAACAGGACAAGCTTCTGCAATATCTGGTGGTAGTTCGAATACCGCAAGTGCGCCGGGTGCATTCGTCGGTGGCGGTGGATATGATGGCACAACGACTGCAGGCAACACTGCAAGCGGAAATGCCGCAACAGTTGGTGGTGGATTAAATAATGGTGCGCTCGGAAATTACTCAACAATCGCCGGCGGTATTAATAATGGAGTATCACTTCCAGCGCTTCGTGCATTTATTGGTGGCGGTACCAATAATCAGATTACGAATCAATTCGGCGTTATTGCAGGGGGAATTGATAACATCGTAGGTGGTAACCGCGCTGCAGTTTTAGGTGGTGGTACTAACCATGCTAACGGTGATTATACTGCAATTCTTGGCGGACGTGGTATGCAACTTGATGGTTCACGCGCTTTGGGTTTCAATGCAAACGACGGCATTCTCACCCGTGACATGACGATTGCAGCGGCTGATGTTGCAGTTATAGCCAATGCAGATGTATGGCTTGCTAATAATCGGAATCAAGCGAGCGCTTTAGATTTCTATGCTCCGTACAATACAAGTGGCGCATTTCCGAATGGTACAAAATTTGTCGGCTTCAAAGCAGGTGTGGTTACAACATCAGTGACGTGGGTATTGCCGCTTGCTGATGCAGCGGGAGTATGGAAAAGTGATGGTGCATCGAATCTCTCGATAGCTAAAATTCTTCCCGCTGATTTCAGCCCGGGTGCAAATAACACTTTCCTCACAACGAATAATGGAGGAACCGTCGGTTGGAACGGATTAAATGTTGACGGAGTAACATTACAAGGTAATGGATCGGGTACAGCACTTGCGATTAATCTCGCTACATCAAATACCTGGACGAACACGGAGATCTTTCAGCAGCTCAATCCAAGAGTTGATGTCAGCTATGAGCTTGGCACAACAGCGTTGCGTTGGAAAGAGCTTTACCTCGGGCCTTCGAGCTTGCATCTATACGCTACAGCCGCCGAGGCAGGATCAATTCGAGATTGGAGCGAGGGTATTAGCCCAACTGGAAGCTTCGTAATAAAAGAAGCCACTGCCGGCACTACCCCATTGACCATCACACCGGCCGGTGCAGTTACTGTCGCAACTGGATTAACAGTCAGTACTGGTGTCACGATGCTTTCCTATGCTACTATTGCTGCAGGAGCTGCAATTGTAATTCCGACAACATCATCCGTGATTGAAATTACCAACGACGCCGCCGCTGCAGCCAATCTTATTACGATGCCCGCTGTCATTGCCGCCGATAATGGACGAATCATCTACATACACAACGGCGATCTTCAGGCAACAACAGGAACAGTGATCGCATCTGGTGCAACGGCTACCTTCGTCGTTTCTGGCGCAGCTTGGCAGAGAGTTGGTCCGTAATTATTCTGACACTAAAGAACAAATTTGTACATAGTGTAGAAACTGGTCTCATCGGAGACCAGTTTTTTTTTGGAATAGCATACTAAACAGATCACATCGTTCAGAATTGCAATTTTGGAAAACTCGACTGCGATAAAGCGATACCGTATTTTTGTTTCCTATGCCGCAGGACATATTCATCTCATGTAGCTCAGCGGACAATTAAAGAAAATAACATTTGTGACAGGGCAGCATATCTTGAAACCGTCACTATATTATTCAAAACGAAATCCATGACGATGGTCGAACTTCGAATGAGTACATCGAAAAAATTGAATTCGCAATCTTCACATCATTTTTTCATTTTTATGCGCACCCCAAAAAAATGTCTTATATTAGATGGTACACTTATGGGCACCTATATACATCGTGAGGGCATGACACAGCAGTGAAATCGGCATTCGGTTATAAGTGGTTTTGTACCCAAAACCGGAGAAAGAATTCTAAATGTGTGCACAACGATGTTCTTGCTAAATAAGGAGTTACAAGGGCTTATGCACAAAAATTGAGTTTGAAAAATACTAACAAGACAATGGATACAGCTTCAACAAACGTACCAATTTCTCCAGAGCAAGGAGCACGAAATAAAGCATTACAGATCGCCATGGATGCAATCGAAAAACAGCATGGTAAAGGAGCCGTGATGAGACTTGGCGATTCACCACACGTAAAGGTCGAAGTGATTCCGACAGGATCGCTTTCGCTCGATGCCGCCATTGGTATCGGCGGAATCCCGCGTGGCAGAATTGTTGAAATCTATGGACCTGAATCAAGCGGCAAAACGACGTTATGCCTACATGTCATAGCTGAAGCTCAGAAGCGCGGCGGTAACGTCGCCTTCATTGATGCTGAACATGCTCTTGATGTTAAGTATGCTGAACGCTTGGGTGTGAAGCTCAACGAACTCATCCTTTCCCAACCAGAGTATGGCGAACAAGCACTAGATATTTTGGAACAGCTTGTCCGAAGCGCGGCAGTTGATGTGATTATTGTTGACTCCGTTGCAGCACTTACTCCACGCGCCGAAATCGAAGGTGAGATGGGAGATGCGCAGATGGGAGCACAAGCAAGGCTTATGTCTCAGGCAATGCGAAAGATTACTGCTGTGATCGGCAAATCGAATACGACCGTGATCTTTACAAATCAACTTCGCTCGAAAATTGGAGTGATGTACGGGAATCCCGAAACCACTACAGGAGGAAATGCCCTGAAGTTTTATGCGTCGCTCCGACTTGATATTCGCCGACGTGATGTGCTCAAAGAAGGAACTGATATTATCGGCAATCGTGTCCGCGTGAAGGTCGTCAAGAACAAGATGGCTCCACCATTCAAAGAAGTAGAGTTTGATGTTCTCTATAACGAAGGCATCTCGAAGATGGGCGATATGATTGATGTGGCAATCGAGAATGACATCATTCAAAAGAGTGGCTCGTGGTTTAGCTTGGGTGGCGAGCGAATTGGTCAGGGTAGAGAATCGGTGAAAGCCTATCTCAAAGAATATCCTGATTCGTATGCACAAGTCGAAAATGCTGTGCGCGAGAAGTTGGGTATCAGCTTGACACCAGTCGCAAGTAAATCCAATGGCGTAACGGCTGAGGATATGACAAAGCCTGGTAAAAAGAAATAGTTAATTAATAGCACGCGGATGACGCAGATGTATGCGGATTTTCGCTGAGACGATGCGCAACAATCCGTGTCATCCGCGTGCCATTACCCCTCTTGAAGAAGCAAGAAAAAAACATTAAGGGTTACCGTATCTCTGGTGATCGTCCTCCGGTCATCACGCAGATCGC
Organism: bacterium; assembly: GCA_037143335.1. Taxonomy (GTDB): domain Bacteria; phylum Bacteroidota; class Ignavibacteria; order Palsa-1295; family Palsa-1295; genus PALSA-1296. Next base: position 3,403 of record JBAWZA010000030.1, read on the forward strand.
TTATCAGAAAAAAGATAAACTCAGAGCATCAGTTTTTATCGCTGGTGAATTCGCTTTCGGAATAAATGTCGCGACGATTGAAAGATTCCGACTTCGCAAAGGCGACGAACTCACCGAGCAACTCCTTGAAGACCTCCGTGGAGTTGATTACAGGATTTCCGCAAAACGGGTCGGATCTAAATTCTTAAATGCGAGACGACGAACAGAGAAGGAAGTTCGCGAGAAACTGCTAAAATCTGAATTTGATGATACCATCACCCAGGAAACAATAGAGGATCTGGTGGATGCAAAACTCATAGATGATGAAGCTTATACTCAAGCTTTTATTCATGATAAGCGAATTGCGAAACCAATATCATCGAGACAATTAGCAAATGAGTTGCGAAGAAAAGGAGTACGTAAAGAAATTATTGTGACTGCGCTTGCTACTTCGGATGAAAGCGAAACCGAAGAAGATCGTGCCACTCTCGCAGCAAAAAAGAAATGGGAGCTGCTTTTGCGAAGAGAGCCAGACGAGAGAAAGCGAACTCAAAAGCTCATTGCATTTCTCGGATCACGAGGTTTTCCATTCGATGTAATCAAACGAATTGCAAGGAATATCTCTACGAAAATAGAGGCTGAAGAATTTGAGTAACATCACTCCTCGAACTCAGCCGTCATAGTAATCTCTTTTGTCTCTTCATCAATATGAATCCGAAGAACATTGGGTCTACAGCAAACTTGACAATCTTCTATGTATTCTTGATTGGCGCCAGCAAATTCATCAACGAATGTTTCATTCGATTCACCGCAGACAGCACAACGATAGTTTGCGATCATTAGGAATAAATTGCCTGTAAGACTTCAGCCGTATTTATCAGATTATCAAAAATAAAATCTGGTTTATATGGCTCGACTTCTGAGCGGACAGTTCGACCTGTTAAAGTGATAATAGATTTGGCTCCAATATGCTGGGCACAGAGAACATCGGGGATTGTATCACCAATTATTATTGCTTCGTAGCTCTCGGGAGAAATAGGGTTGAGATGTTCTTCGAATTTCTTTAGTGCAATAGGACCTAAATCATTCCGATTAACAGATTCGACACCATACGCTCCGAACGCAAAATATTTCATCAGATCAAAGTGCCGAAGTTTTATTTCGGCGCATCGAGGAAGATTTCCAGTCAAAAGTGCTTGGGTGGTGTTGGGAGCCTGTGATAGTTGTTGAAGTAACTCGGTAACATTCGGGAGGAGGGTGAAGGAATCAGGAGATGTTTGCTCTTCGACTTTGTCAGCAATCCATTCCATCATTGCGAATTCCTTTTGTTGATGTTGGTCATGAGAAATGCCGGCGATTTCCATCATATCACCGATAATAGCTTTATCAGTTTTTCCTGAAAAGCGATACTGAGCAAGTGAAATCTCGAGATCAAAAAATTCTTTGACCATTGAGGCAAAAAGTTTATGGGGATATTTATCCCTATAGAGGACAAGTGTCCCGTCAATATCCCAGAGCAATAGCTTATGGCGATTTGTCATAGCTCTCTAAACACTTTCTCGGAACAGAATGTTAAGAGGTGATTGAATCTTATCACTCATGAATATCTCTCACTCCAGACAGTTCTCTAAACTCGCAGTGGATTACATCACTGCATTCAACTCATCCCCAATCAGGAATTTCTTTCCCGTTGCGCCATCGCATGATGATGAATCATTTCCTGAATTATTGAAGTGGCGAGTAGAGCAGGCTGCGACACCGAATGCTCGTTCGACAAGACAAATTCTACTCAAATCATTGCGTGAGCAACATCATGCTGCGAAATCACTAAGCGTAGCCGTTGAAAATAATCTGAAATCGCTCGAGAGCGAACGATGTCTTGCCGTAGTAACTGGGCAGCAAGTTGGGATTTTTGGAGGACCACTTTATACGGTCTATAAAGCACTGCATACAATTATTTTATCGAAGCATTTAAAAGGCAAGCATCCTGAGTATGACTTCGTGCCGATATTTTGGCAAGAGACTGAGGATCATGATTTTGAAGAGACGTCGTTTGTTAACTTGATAACTTCACAGTTTGAATTGCGTAAATTCTCGTATCATCCAAGTAATGATTTTCTCAAAATGCAAGTGGGTGGCATTGATTTGGAGACCCAAGCATTAGAAACACTCTATTCCGAAATCGAGTCTTCTATTCCCAAAACGGATTTTAGCGAATCAGTTTTGAATCTCTACAAAGATGCGTATCGCAGTGGTAAGACATTCGCCGAAGCACAGGCTGTGCTACTCGGTACACTTTTTAGTGATGACGGATTATTGGTTTTGAATGCAAATACACCAGAGCTTAAGGCTCAGTCCCGATCACTTTTTGCGCAAGAAATAAATACTGCACCACAACTTTCGAAACAGCTTCAACTCTCAACAACGGAGTTGAGTGGCAATGGTTATCATGCACAGATTGAGCCACAAGGCGTTAACCTCTTTGTCATTGATGAAGGCAGACGCTATAAATTGCAACAAGCAGAATCGGGATTTACAATAAACGCAAAACCAATTACCGCTTCGGCGCTTGAACAAATGCTCGTCGATTCACCTCAACTATTTAGCATGAATGTGGTGATGCGTCCACTGGTTCAAGATACGATTCTCCCAACCGCGGCCTATATCGCAGGTCCAGGAGAGATTGCATACTTTGCGCAACTCAGTGCGGCCTATGATTGGGCTGGGATTAAGATGCCAGCAATCGTACCAAGAATAGGTTTTACAATCGTCGAAGATCGCTTTGATCAACTCTTAACGAAATATGATATTTCAGCGGAACAATATCTCAATGACAGCGAAGAAATTACGTCAAATATCTTGAAGTCGGAGCAAGAAGAATTACTCGCAACATCATTCGATGCCGTTCACATGCATATTGAAGCCGAGCTTGAGAAACTCCGACCGCATGTTACAGCAACGGACGTAACATTAGATCAGGCACTGACATCAATCAAAGGAAAGATGCTGACTACACTAAAAGATTTTGAAAACAAATCACTTTCTGCTGAACGAAAAAAGCAGAACACAATAAAAACACAGTTCGAGAAGATGAGAGCAAATCTCTTGCCGAACGGCAAATTACAAGAACGCGAGTTGAGCTTGCTCTATTTCCTTAATAAGTACGGATTCGAATTCTGGACATCGTTCAAGAAAAAAATGATCGCGACACCACCCTCAAATACGGAGCATAGTATCGTCAGAGCCACCGAGATCATGCAAAAATCCACGTAGAATGAGTATTTTCGTCAACTTTCGGTTTACCTGAATTTTTGATTTTGAAATTGCGTTATACGCTCCCATCGAAAAAATTGCACCCGTAGCTCAATTGGATAGAGCATCTGACTACGGATCAGAAGGTTTGGGGTTCGAGTCCCTACGGGTGTACAAAA
>JBAWZA010000031.1:0-4854 GCA_037143335.1 bacterium
TTAACAATTTCTTAACAATTTCTTAACAATTTCTTAACAATTCGGTAATAATTTGGTAACATTGAAGTGGTAGTTTTGCCAGTCTTGATTCGGACACTTAGAGAATTGTGTACCCTTGAGACAAAATTTGTAACCTTTTTTACGATGATAGCCACTGATATGTTTGTTCACCTCAGAAAATTTTTCATTATCGCATTTGTGCTTGTGACCGGAGTTTCTGCGCAAGCTCAGACAACGCTGATTCACTATTTTAGTTTTAACTCGCTCACCAAAGCCTTCAACAATCCCGGCATTCCACCGATTGCAGCTGATGTATCGGTGCTCGATATTACGAAGGTGAATGCGGTGTATTGGTTGACAGCGACGAATCAGAACTACGCGGGATTTATTGATAATAACGTGGGTGATACCACTAATGCACGTAATGGCTTCGTAGCAGGTAATAGCCTTCGTTTCCGTAATCCGAGTGATAGTGCCGAACTTCGGATGTATATCCCCTCAACGAACTATAAAAATCTTGTGCTGAAGTGGGCAGTTCAAACTTCGAGTGCAGCAAGCGGGCAAAAAATACAACTCTTCGACTATAGTGTTGATAGTGGTCTGACTTGGAAAACATCTGGTTTGAGTATTCCCAGCCAGGACGTAAGCACATTCGTTACTACGTTCGGACTTATCACCGTTGCTATTACGGATACACTTGCATTTAACAATCCCAAATTCATTTTCCGCATCAAGTTTAGCGGCAATGCATCCGGCGCAAGTGGTAATAACCGATTTGATAATTTTTCAGTTGAGGGTACATTCGTTGCTCCAGTATCGAACGTTCCACTCAGTCTGATTCATTATTGGAATTTCAACAATCTGTTGACAGCGTACCGCAATCCGGGAGTACCGGCGATGACCCCAGACTTTACCGTTCAAGATACTGTCAAATCGAAATTAGCATACACCCTCTATCCTGGTACATCAAGTAACTACGCTGGTTTTATTGATAATAATGCTGGTGATCTCACTAACGCACGAAATTCAAACATCGCAGGCCAGAGCTTGAGATTCCGAAATCCGAGTGATAGCGCTGAACTCCGATTGATTATTCCTACGACAAACTACAAGAACATCGTAGTGAAGTATGCACTGCAATCATCAAGTGCTGCAAGTGGACAGAAAACTCAACTATTCGATTATAGCACCGATGGTGGTTTAACGTGGAAGACAAGTGGGTTGAGCATTGCTTCGCTCGACGTTACGCAATCAAGTTTTCAGGGATCCAATTGGGGATTAGTGATTGTCAATTTGAATGACACGACAGTAAATAATAATTGGGATCTGGTTTTTAGGATTAGATTCTCTGGCAATACAACAGGCGGTAGCGGAAACAATCGCTTCGACAACATCACCGTCGAAGGGACGTTTGTTCCGCCGCTGACTGGTTCGTATGCGATCACGAGCCCTACGGCTGGGCAAACCTTAACTGTGGGCAAGCATGCAGCAATCTCGCTTACACCGACGGGTTCGGTGGGACTGAGTCGGACGTTCGAGTACACCACAGATCGTGGTCTTACCTGGAGAATGATTGGCAACACCCAAGGAACGACATTTGATTGGATTGTGCCGAATACACCGTCGATTAATTGTTATGTAAGGGTGGTTGACGAACGCGTGAACTACGCTGTTGCTGGTCCGTTCACAATTTTCTATCCAGGTCCTGGAGTGATTACGGTCACGAAACCTGCTAAGGGTGATTCGGTCTATAACGAAAACCTCACAACTATTTCATTCAATGTCTCAGGTGTAGTGAGTGAAACGCGTTTCGTAGATTACTCTTATGATGGCGGTTCGAGTTGGTATCCACTTGGTTCGGTAAGTCTCGGCACCTCGTTTGATTGGACTGTGCCAAGTGTGGTGAATTCGGCGTTGGGTAGAATTCGCGTTCGTGATACGGTGGGTGTCATCGGCATGAGCGAGCTTTTCAATATCGGACCACTTCCCAAAAAGACAAAAACAGTTGTCATTCATTATTGGACATTCGATAATGTCGTCAATGATACACTCACTGACGCTAATCCAACTTTTCCAATTTTTCACCCCGATTACTCGGCAATTAGTACAGCGACAGCAAGGTTGAATTTGTATCTTACCCCGGGACTTTTGCCAAAGTCGCAGCTGCGCTACATAGACCCTGTTGCTGGCACCGATAGTAATCGCAGACCGTTCGTCCCAACAGTTCTCAACCAAGGGCTTAGGTTGCGGAATCCACTTGATAGTACCGAAATGCGATTCTCGATTCCAACTACTGGTTATTCGAAGATTAAGATCAAGTATGCCCTTGAGTCATCGAGCACTGCAAGTGGCGACTCGACAAATATCTTTGACTATAGTATTGATGGTGGCCTTACATGGATTAACGGCAAGCGCGCTGGCATGATGGTAAATGGATCTAACGTAGATACACTCGATACAACACCACTTGTTTACCAAGGTACAAGTTGGGGAGTTGTGAGTATTGATCTCAGTGCTGATCCCTCGGTCGAGAACAATCCGAATTTAGTTTTCCGGATTCGCTTCAAAGGCAACACATCTCTCAATAAGGGAAATAATCGCTTTGATAATTTTACTGTCGAAGGTGATCAAAGTGCTGGCGACCAATTGAACTTGGTTCACTATTGGAATTTCGACAATGTCGTTAATGATACTGTTACAGCGGCGCATGGTATCAGAGATATTTTTGCTGATTACTCATTACTTGACAAGTCACAAGCAAGGATCAGTTACTATACCTTGCCTGGGACTTCTTCTTCTGTGCTCCGCTACATTGATCCAGTTGCACCGGGCGCTGATTCGAACAAACGCTCGGTAGTCGCACCAGGAGCAGTGAATAACGGCCTCCGTCTGAGAAATCCCCTTGATAGCATGGAGCTTCGTTGCTTTATCCCGACGACTGGATATACTGGGATCATTGTGAAGTATGCACTTGAATCATCAAGCACCGCAAGTGGCGATTCCACAAATATATTTGATTACAGTGTAGATGGAGGTACGTCTTGGAAGAGTGGTCGAGCTAATGGGATGAAGGTAAATGGTGCCGCAGTGGATACACTTGATACTACACCACTTGTCTATCAAGGTACAAGCTGGGGTATGGTAAAGGTTGATCTTAGTTCGGATAAAGCAGTTGAGAATAACCCAAAGCTCGTTTTCCGAATTCGTTTTAAAGGAAATACGTCGCTTACAAAGGGAAATAATCGCCTCGATAATTTTACGGTTGAAGGTATCGGAGCAGCTGGCTCAGGACCTGCGCCGTCCATAACGGTTCTAACTCCCGTTGCCAAAGATACACTCGTAGCAAAATCACATAAGGCAATAACATTCTTTCCGCAAGGCACACTTTCTGCGCGGAAGAAGATCGAGTTTTCTGGAGATAGCGGAAAAACTTGGATGACCTTGGGTAATGTAACGACCGAGTCAACATCGTTTGATTGGACTGTGCCTGATACGAATCTTGGGAAATGCTACGTCAAAGTTTCTGATACTACAGGTGTGAATGGTAAGAGTGCACTCTTTGCAATCGCACAGCCAGGGACTGTACTTTCAATTAGTGTAGGTACAACACCTGGGACGGTGAAGCCGGGAGATTCAGCATTGATCGCATGGACAACGACGGGCTATCTCGGAGCTACAGTAAATATTGATTTGAGTTTAGATTCGCAAAAAACTTGGACACCGATTAAAGCTGCCCTCGCATTCAAATCGAAATATAATTTTGGTTGGCAAGCACCAACTGGTACACATTTGGGTGCGCGAATTCGCCTCATGTTCGCCTCCGGTGCAACAGGTATTTCCGGAGCATTTGATATTAAAGATGCAACGGTTTCAGTTGCGCAAGAATCTATTATCGCCACTCCGATACTTATCCCGAATCCTGCGCGCACTCATGCCGCAATCGAATACGGATTGGGTGAGAGTTCGATAGTCACATGTAGAATTTATGATATCACAGGTAGAGAGATTGTGCAAATCGGATCTGATGTCCTCCTATCCCCGGGACAGCATTCGATAGCAATTGATGCCTCACGAATTCCTGAAGGCTCTTACACGTATGTGCTGAGCGCAGGAAATCGCATAGCAAGAGGAAAGATGATAGTCGTTCACTAAAGAAATTCAAGCGGGTGATTTTTTTGGAATTCGTATCAACTGGGGTGTTCGCGCTTGCGATAGCGTGTGTTGTGCTGTTTGAAAATTCTCAAGCAAAGACAACACCTCCTAAAGTACTATTCTCATTCGTCGTTACCGGTTGTAACCGCGTTGATAAGAACGACGTGGACCTGACGAAGAATCCGAGCACAGCCAATACAGCTCAACTCGAACGCACATTTGATGAGATTGCAGGGCTTAATCCGCGTCCCGATTTTCTTTTTTTTGCAGGTGATATGGTATTTGGATATGCATCTGATTCAACCTCACTTGCTGGTGAATTGAATGCATGGAAGAATCTGTGGGAAGCATCTTCGGCAAAAAAAGCAGGAATTGAGTTAATTCCGATTCCCGGAAATCATGAAACTCAAAATGCAGTGAAGGTTTCGACGGCTTATGCCGAATCGGCTTGGCTTGCAAGTATGGGAAAATATCTTGGTCGAGGTGGAAATGGGCCAACAGTGCACTCACCTGAATCTGATAGCTTAACGACAGATCAAAGTAAACTCACCTACTCATTCGATTTCAAGAATACTCATTTTGTCGTGACCTCGACTGATGCGGCAGGAAGAGATTGGCATGTCCCAGCAAACTGGATTGCCAATGATGTGACTCAAGCCCATCAAAAAAGCACGACGCACCACATTTTCTTGATCGGACATA
>JBAWZA010000032.1:0-3121 GCA_037143335.1 bacterium
TAACGGCACCGGGATGTACAAGACGAGGCGATGTTTCATTTTTGACAAGATCAACGGTGTAGACTTTTCTGTCGAAGAATAATCCGTTATATCCCGTTCCGACCTTGCCAGTTGCAATGAAATGATCGGGCGCTTGCTTCATCACCAAATTCATTGCTCCGCCAATTGCGTCGCCTTCCATCGTTGGGAGTAAACTTTTGGTTACTTCGAGACGATCAAGTAACTCGCTCGGAAAAATATCAAGAGGTACGTAACGATTCTTATTATCCGGGCTTGGAATTTTTACTCCATTTACTGTCGTATAATTATATCGCTTTTCCATACCGCGAATGATAGCGTATTGGCCGTCACCGTTCGAAGAGCTACGAGTTACCGTAACGCCTGAGAGACGTTGCGAAACGTTTGCTACTGATAGATCAGGCGATACTTCAATCGTGCGAGCTGATACTGCGCTGATGACATTATCCGAGTTGCGCTCAGTTTTTTGCGCTTCGATATCACTGCCATGTTCAGCATGTGCGTTGATATCCACTTCACGGCCATGCACAACTGTAGGTGAGAGTTCGATATTGAGCGTAATGTCGTAATCACCTGAGCGTGCTTGCACGACTGTATCAAACTCGACATATCCAAGCCGAGTAACCTTGATCGTCGCCGGACCGTCGCCAACTCCATGGATCTTGAACGATCCATCGAGTCTGCTCTTCGCCCCTTTGCCTGATTCGGCGATCTTAATTGCAGCACCAATTACAGGCTCGTGAGTTTTGCGATCAATGATGACGCCTTCGATCTCCGCAGCGAATACTAAACCTGCGACAAACTGAATCGCTATGATAGCACCGCACCAAATAAATTTATACACGCTCTGTTGTTTCAAAAAAAGTGAAATCGGATGGCCGGATCCATTGATCCGGCCATCATGTGGTGATTGGAAAAGAAATTACTGCTTTACGAATTTGATAATGCTTTCCGTCTTCGTAGCAATTTCAAATACGTGAGCTGAATAGACTCCCGAAGCAAGCTGGCTGATGTCCAGGGAGAAATCTTGCTCATTGCCGCTTACTTGAAGTACTGACTTACCACTCATATCAAAAATTCTAATCTCTTTTGACGATAATTTCGGAGTGGAAAGAATCAAATATTTAGAAGCAGGATTAGGATAGACTGAGCAGTTGAGCGGGTTAGACTCTGTGCTCTTTACATCACTTACCGTCGTTACGCCTTCGACAGTGAAGTTATCGAAACGATTATTGCCACCGATTGTGGTAGAATCAGTAAATTTAATTCTGAAAATTAAATTCGGGTTATTGTTTACTGATGTCTCAGTTCCGAAATTGATAGCGACAGGTTCAAAGCCAGTAAGATTTGCAGTTGCTTCGCTTAACTTGCTCAGACCCGCAGTTTTCCAAGTTGTACCACCATCGGCGCTGTAGTCGAAATTTCTTGTCCGTTGTGAAGAAAGACTTGAAAGCTCGATGACATAGTTAATTTTGATGTCTTTGAAATTTGTGGTCGGAATCTTAAAACGGAGTTCGACCATATCAGTTGGATTTCGTACACGGAATCCGGAACCTGCAGATGCACCAAGCTTGGCATTACCAAGATCTCCCGGTACGTTATCAACGTAGCCAGCGTATGTCGGCGGAGCACCAGCCTGTAAGGTGTATGCAAGGTCTCCTACTGCCGAAGCATCTGCCGAGAAATCAGCTGGGAAATTCGGGATGTTCGGATTATTGTAAGCTTTGGTAATTCCATTAAAATCCCAATAGTGAATCAGTGTGTTGGTTTTCTTGTCAACATTGACGATAATGAATGTGCCTGACATGCCTACAGTACCAGCCCCATCTTTTACGCGGATCATTCCGTTTGTCGTTGGTGTGTTTGGAATCGTCCAATCATAACTTAGTGCGCCCGTAACATTTCCTACGGATGTCCAAGTGGTACCTCCATCGGGAGAGAATTCTATCGTGCGAGATTCGCCAACGCCATGAGCTGTATCGAATCTAACGGTGACATGTCTATTTGCAACGAGGATACTTGATCCTGAAGGATTAGTTACTGTGATTGTTGCAGGGACTTTGACCACTGCGCCGTCCCCTTCGAACGTTAAATTATCAAAGCGGTTGTTGCCTTTTGTGAGAGAGGTGTTGCCTCTGAAACGAAAACGAAATACGAAGTTCGCATTATCATCAACGGATTTATCAGCGCTAAGATCAACTGTTACAACGCCGAAGCTTGTTCCTTGATAAATTAGAGGTGTGGTATCAAGAGTATCGGCATGTGAGCCGTTGACCTTCATACCGTTTGCATAACCGTTTTTCCAGGTTGTCCCTCCGTCAACGCTATAATCGAAGACATCGGTTGAATCACCACTTGCAGTGCTTGAGGATTCAAGCGCGTACTTGACGACAATTCCAGAGTATCCCTTTGTCGATGCATAAACACGAAGCTGGGAGCTATCAAGTGGATTACGTAAGCGAAGCCCCTGATTTCCAGTTGCACCAGTTGGAACGACGGAGTAACGAGCATTTGAATCAGTCCCTACGGTATTATCAATATAACGTGTGACTGCCGTGAATGAAGTACCTGGAAGTGTATAGTACCGCACGAACGGCTTCGGTACAATCACCGAATAATCAGCCGGCATATCCGGTATTTGTGTAAGTGTCGGTGACAGAGTTGTGGCAACAACTCCATCGAAATTCCAGTAATGAATCAATACTTTCGGAGTTTGTGCCAAGGAAGATGACACGATTCCCAAAAGAACTGCGAGTACAAGTGTGGTAAGTTTAATCTGTTTCATTGGTAGTTAGTGCGTGTTAAAAAAAATGGTGTTATTTCCAAGTGAGAATATTTTTTTCTCGAATAGTTGTGGGGTATTGTGCAATGGGTGAAGAATCCTTATAGGAAATTCCAAACTCATGTCCAAAACTTTTTTGGATTACGGTCCCATCATCATACACTTCGACGAGGCTGAACCCAAAAAATCTTTTCTCAGGTGGGGCAGTTGATTCGAGCAGACTTCCACCATTGCCCGAAATCACCATCCATGTTTTGCCTGTTGGTTGAAAAGCACGATAGATGTGATTATGAGCGCATACCATCGCTTCAGCATGTGATG
>JBAWZA010000033.1:0-2727 GCA_037143335.1 bacterium
GTGCGGACCGATGGCACATAGGAAGCGACGGGCTTGGGAGCCACAGGCAAAGCAAGTCCAAGTTTGGCAAGCATTTCCATTGCATTATGAGAGATCGAGGTTGTCATAACTTGCAAGAATAGCGATTTCGGAAATAAATATATTGAAAACAAAAACTTGACTAGACCTAAATCTGAAGTAGATTCGTATAGATCTCATACAGATTCGTATCGGTCTTCAAGTTTCGCGTTTCAGATTTAAAGTTTCATTGGCTTGCTGAGTCTCATACCCGAGCGGAAAGCTCAAATCGTCCTTCGTAAGTTTCTGGTCCTATTTTCTTCGGACCAATACCTTCCGACCCAGCAGCCGACATCTTGGCGCACGTTTCGTTCGATTTATAATTCGAATTATTGGAGTTTATGAACTCCAAGAAAATTCCAAGGAAATCTTGGAACAATTCGCTCGTAGATCTTCGAAGCCTCCCTGAAATTGTGCTTTCATTTTTTTAAGTTGTTTTATATTTGTTTCTCATTTGGCGTACACGGACGTTCCGTTTACGTGACAGTATGAATCCCCGTACTTCAAGGACAATGTCGATGACTGTAATCAAAGTAAAACCCCGTGCATTTACCTTAGTTGAACTTCTCGTTGTGATTGGAATCATTGCGGTTCTGATCGGAATCCTCCTGCCCGCACTTTCCAAGGCAAGAGATTCGGCGAACACCGTGAAGGATTCAAGCAATATCAATCAGATTCACAAAGCCTTTGTCATTCAATCAGCTCAAGACAGTCAGCAAAGGCTTTTGACCCCAGGCTTGGTCAATCGAAAAGGCGTCAGTTTAACAGGAACTGGAGCCCCAATCCAAATCTCAGGTTCTGGAGATGAAAACTTTGGGTGCAACAAGACTGCATACCTTTACTCTGCTGGCGTTGCGAAAGAGCTGTTCAATACCGACATTTTAATTGGACCTACCGAATACCCAGGGTCAAAGTGTGTTGAAAAGGGTCAAGGAGCCGAGGTTGGCGCCGTTGGGGACCTTCCATATGACTACACAAAGTATAATCCTGCTCAAGATAATTCTGATGTGCCAGGAATTACAACTATAAAGGGTTACTGGGATAACACTTTCACAGCAAATATTCATTCAACTGCTGCGGGTTCTGATGGACAGCCCGTTTCCCACACTTCATACGCTCATCAGGCTTTATTTGGCCAGAGGAAGAGATCTTCTTGGAAAGCTACAGCCGGTGGATTACGCCCATTGATCGCAACTCGTGGACCTGGCGGAGGAATTGGACCTGGTGGAGGAGCAATTTGGAACAATGGCCCCGCAGATAATAGCGCTGCCAATTTCGCTCTGACTCTATTGAGCCCAACGCTTTTGTTGCACAATCCGAAGAAAGAATGGTCTGGAAATATTTGCTACGGCGACAACCACGTCGAATTCTCACAGACTATTTATCCCTTGCAGGTTGGATTTGACTGCGGAGGCTCCGGGACTCTTGATAGAGACAATGTGTTTAGCTGTGATTTCATTTGCAATGACACTGGATCAACAGGAGCAAAGAAACAAAACGATGCCTCCGTGAATTTCACTATTGGAACTCCAACCGAAAATGGCGGAACTATCGTTTATGACTATGTCCCTGCTCCATAATGCCTTCGATTATGAAAGAGAAAAAACCATGAAAAATCAACATACAAATCAAATTGGAGAATCTATGAAAAAGTCTCACCGTGCTTTCACCTTGATCGAGTTACTTGTCGTTATGTCGATCATCGCCTTGCTGCTTGGAATCCTTCTCCCTGCTCTTGCTAAAGCACGAAAAAATGCTCTGCAAGTCAAATGTGCGACCCAAATCAAGCAAATGCATGCAGGACTGATTACACAAGCAAATGATGATGCCAAGAATAATTTTCTTCTCCCTGGCGAAGTGAATCGACTTGGAATCAATGGTGTTCAAGTCCCAGGCCGAGGGGATTTTGACGAGGCAAAGAATTCTCACCGAAATCTTTGGTCTGCAGGAGTCGCAAAGAATTTATTCCCATGCGTACTTCTTGTAAGCCCAGCGGAAATCAGTTCGCATGTCCTTGTCTGCCCGACATACAAATTTAATTCTTATAAGCCTGCGGCAGATATTTACTGGGATGGAGATGCGACCGCTCCTGGCGGATCGAGCGCGAGCTTATTCGACATTAACGGAACGGGAACGACAGGCGGAATCGGCGCTTCTTCGGTTTCTTATGCAACGATGCCTCTCGTGAAGTATCTGGGAACAACAGGAACAACCCTAAACCAAAGGAGAGCTGGACAATGGAAGTCTTCTGGTAATTCCAAGATAGTAGTTCTTGGAAATAGAGGGCCCAAAGATGGAACAACGGCTGACCCTATTTACACATCTTCGACAACTCTTCTTATTCACGGCGCACAGAATGAATGGGACGGAAATTTGTGTTACGGCGACAATCACATGACCTATGGACGTGCGATGACACCAGAAGGGCTTGACAAAATTGGTACAGGAACGACTGCGACTCTTGACAATGTCTTTCTTTCTGACGATGCCGTCGCTGGCAAGGATTCTTTGATTCAGATCATCACGAAGTGTGATGGACAATTCTTATCGAATCACACTGCTGGATGGGATTGAACGAGATCGTCAAGTTTCGAGACTAAAAATCATTTCACCCCGGTCAATCGTGACCGGGGTTTTTTATGCTCTACCATCTGATCACTGTGTTCTTTC
>JBAWZA010000034.1:0-2617 GCA_037143335.1 bacterium
GTGATCGTGCCGAGGAAGAAGCTCGGTATCAAGAAGCTGATCGCATGGATGCGGTGTTGGCTGAACTGTCGGCTCCGATGACTGAAGCGGAACAATTTGAAGAGGAGATGAAATAATGAGTGATCTTTATACATACGGTGTTTATCTGTCGGGTCGGTTGGTCTTTTCCAGTGAACCCATGTCGGAGGCTGATGCTGAAGGTGCGGCTGAGTGGATGCGCTTGCTGGAAGCCGACGACAGTGTGGTGGAAGTTAATGAGTGTGAGCCGAATGAAGTGTTCGAATATGAACTGGAGACTGAATAGTCATGGATGGTATGGAAAATTATGTGAAGTGTTCTGCTTGCGGTGAGGAACATCCCATCGATAAGAAATATGTTACATTCGAGAACATCGAAGAAGACTTTCAAGGTCGAGATGTAGTGACGTTTGTATGCATCACCCATCCTGGTGAATTGCAGAAATCCCTTGTATACAGGAAACGATAAAATGCAAAAAATTGTAATTAATTCGCGTCATGGTGGTTTCGGATTATCTGACGAAGCAATGCGCAGATATGCCGAAATCAAAAAAATCGAAGATGTGAATTCGGTTCATATTTACGATATTTGTCGCGATGATCCAGCCTTGGTTCAAGTTGTAGAAGAACTAGGTGAAAAATCTCACGACAGATATTCTGAACTGCGTGTCGTTGAAATTCCCGATCGTATTTCTTGGATAGTCTTGGAGTATGACGGGTTGGAACATGTCGCCGAACAACATCGGACTTGGTATTAATTTAGGAGAAATTTAAAATGAATAATTTTACGGTAAAATTGGAAGAAGATGAGAACGGAGATTTGATTCTTCCGTTCTCTGATGATTTGCTGAAAAAAATGGGCTGGAAAGAAGGCGATACATTACAATGGAAAGATAATGAGAATGGGAGTTACACATTGAGCAAAAAGAATGATTCTATTGAAACTGAATGGGTTCTTGTAGAGACCGTGTCGCAATTTCGTCAACGGTATGTTGTTGAAGTTCCGAAAGGAAAATCCGACTACGCTTTGGATAGTGTGGCTATGGAAGATGTCAAAGAGTTTAGTCAGAAACATCTAGGCGAAACGATTGTCTCGCATCGCGTGATATCGGAGAAAGATGCATTGGATTTGTTTGACGAAGATAATGACTATCTCAAAGACTGGACTGATGACAAAAAAATGGAATGCGGATTCACTCCAGTCGGATATTCTAAAGAGGAAGAATAATGTCTAATATGTCGTATTGCAGATTTGAAAACACATTAGAGGATCTTGATGATTGTCGCGGCGAAATGACCCATTGCAATTCACTCAAAGATATGGATTTGACTGCGAGAGAACTATCTTCGTTGGAGATGATGGTAGAGTGTTGTTCTGAGATCGTAGAGATGTATGAAAATATGATTAAACTTAAATGAAAGGAAATTGTTATGAAGCGCAATGAGAAAATGAGTATGTTGTCAGATCTTTTGAAAAAAGGTAATAATCGATTCACTGTAGATGAATTGGTTGCTGCGGCGGGGTCTGAACGTGTGGCGCGAAGCTCTATTTGGCTATCCCGTCATGACGCAGGAATGAAACTAGAAGCAGTTCGTGATGGTGGTCGCAAAGTAATTGCGTATATCAATTTGACCCCGCCGCCAGTCGAACAAAAAGTTATTACGAAACCAGAACCGATTAAACCAGTCTCTCAGCGATTCGAAGACGTAATGCTATGATCACATATCCAAAGAATTGCATAATTGGAATATGTGGTTCGATTGGTTCTGGGAAAGACACAGCTGCTGACTATTTGGTTGAACACCTCCAGTTCACTCGATTATCTTTTGCGTCTGTTTTGAAAGACGCATGTGCAGATATATTCGGATGGGATCGTGCAATGTTGGAAGGCAAGACTGCCGAAGATCGTCATAGCAGAGAAAGCGTAGATGAATGGTGGGCAAATCGTTTAGAAATTAAAAACTTCTCTCCCAGATATGCGCTTCAATATGTCGGAACCGAATTGTTTCGTGACGTTCTGCATAAAGACATATGGGTATTTGCATTGGAAAATACTATTCAGAAATATGATCGCGTTGTAATTTCTGATGTTAGATTTCCAAATGAAATAGATATGCTTCGACGTTTGGGTGGACATGTGTGGTCAGTTTATCGCGGCGAACAACCAAAATGGTATAAACCAATTCAAACTATTCTATGCGATTGTCCATCAGATGATGAAGCTCGCTCGACGATCAATTTCCAGTATCCAGACGTTCATGAGTCTGAATGGGCATGGATTGCTACTGAGTTTGATTATGTCATTCCAAATGATAATAGTCTTTCCGATCTTTATGAAAAGGTTCGAATTGGTTATGCTAACATAAAACTTATGGCACCACTTCCAATTTTTAAAGAATATAAAAATGAATAGATTTATTCTAGATTCTGATCCTGTCATTGCAGCACAAATGCATTGCAATCGACATGTGGTGAAAATGATTCTTGAAGAAGCTCAGATGCTTTCTACTGCTCATCGTATTCTCGATGGCGTATCAGAAGTTTCGTCTACAAAGACTGGGCGGAAGATTACTAGATGGCGAATGAGTGATCCGCGTGA
>JBAWZA010000035.1:0-2151 GCA_037143335.1 bacterium
GCATTGAATCACAGGCCGAAGCTAATGCTATCTGGAACCGTCGAGCAGAGATCGCGGAGCGGGATGAGTTGAAGAAAACCACCGGGTATCAATGGTATTCAGAAGCCCTTGAACGCGCCGAAGCCGCCGAGCAGCAGCGCGACAAGGCGATGGCGGCGTTGAAAACAATTGAGGGTCATCATAACGAAAACGACTCTTGGCGCGATATTGCGCGTGAAGCCCTGAAGGAGTGCGGGAAATGAGCGATACGCCAAGAACGGATGCACATTGTAAGAAGATTCTAGAAGATGCTCTTGGGCTGGAATACGCCGCAACAGAATTGCAGTATTTGGCAGAAAAATTGGAAGAAGAACTAGCCGCCGCACAAGCGGAGATTACGGCGCTGCGGGATGCGGAGCCGGTGGCGTGGGAATATTGGCGGGAGGTTGGAATTTCCGAAGAGGAAAGAATCGTGACAAAACAACCGCCAGAATTGATGCAGCAAGTCGAGCTATACCAATATCGCCCCCTCTACGCCCTCCCCGCCGCTGCAATTGAGCAGCGCGACAAGGCTTTGGAGGAGGCGGCGAAGGTGTGCGATCGACTTCGAAACAAAAACTATTCATCTGAAGAATGGGTTGCAGGAACAGATGACTGCGCCGCCGCAATTCGGGCAATGAAGGAGTCGGCTCCGTAACCTTCTGATTTTATTGAACAATTAAAAGCCTTGACAATTAGCCACGAACCCCCTATAATAGCTGTATGATAAATGATAAAAGGAACGAAATGAGTATAATGCATAAGATAGAAGATATGTTGCAAAAAGGGATATCGTGCGAAGATATCAGCGAAGAACTGAATTTGGAATTGAGCGTGGTCGAGGGGATCTATCGCGCACTGGGTGAGAAAATGAGTGCGGGCCACTAATATGTTACACATGTCGAAAACCAGCAAACTAGATAATATTCGATCCTGGTCGCTGCAAGCATTGACTACTTGTCCAGGTAGTATTGCCGAAGATGGTGGACTTGTCGATCCGTGTAAGGGTTGCTATGCTACTCAGGGAACATATCACTTTCCGATGGTGAAGAAGGTGCGAGCTGAGAATCAAGAAGACTGGCAGCGCGACGAATGGGTCGCTGATATCGTAGAGGTTCTTAAGAAAGAGAAATATTTTCGGTGGTTCGATTCGGGTGACATGTATTCGCTGAAGCTCGCTCGAAAGATGCTTGCAGTGATGAAGGCTACGCCCTCGGTGAAACACTGGTTACCGACACGGATGTATAAATTTCCGAAGTTTCAGAAAATTATAGCAGAGATGAATTCGTTGCCAAATGTGGCTGTTCGTAATTCGAGTGATTCGGTCATGGGAGAATTTACACCAGGATTGCATGGCTCGACGATTCTTCCGACTGAACATGTTCCAGACGGGATTACTCTTTGCACTGCGTATCAGAATGGTGGAAAATGTTCTGGTTGCCGGAACTGCTACGATAAGACGATAAAGGTTATCGGGTATCCGCAGCACAGTCGTGCGATGAAAAAGATTATCATGATGAAATTGCTGAAGTAGATTTCGAAATTATCTATAATAATCAATCACTTACGAACAGCCAAAATAACCCTTGCCATTTAGCCACGATCAGCTTATAATGATTGCTCAATAAATGAAAAAGGAAACGAATTGAAAAGTGAAAAAGACATAACCAACGAAATAATCGACGAAGCGATGAGTCAGATTATTTCCGGTGTGAATGTGAGTAGTGTTCTTTGTGTTCTTTTGGGTCAGTATCAAAATGTGTCGCTGTCTAAAATGAAGTCGCTGGTGAATATCGCCAACGAAGATGCGATGAATTATAAAAATGATATGGAGAATGTGTCATATGAGTAAGATGGCTGAAATGGCTGCAGAAATCGAAGATATGTATTTTGATGAACATCTCGATATTTGGGAAATAGCAAAACTGACTGGACTCCCAGCCGAAGATATCCGCGGATTTATCGACGAGATGAAAGAACAAGATGAATACGACGAGCCCTGGGATGGTTTCAACTCGGACGCGGAAGCAGACGCGGATGCTCTCGCTTCGGCTGGATTTGGAACGGACGAAGATTACGGTTGTTCGGCTGAGGATATGCTATAATGGAAAAAGAGACGATTTTTGAGGCATT
>JBAWZA010000036.1:0-1975 GCA_037143335.1 bacterium
TCTGGTTTAATCTTGCCTATATTTTAAATGAAAAATTTGTCTAATGCCTCGCAAATGTCGCTGGCGGTCTACCGATTTCGTCTGCTATTACAGGCCGCGGAGGTGTTGCTTATGAATGTTGGCTTTGTCTATATGCTTTGCAATGATGGTAAAAATGTCTTGTATACCGGCTCCACAGGCGATCTAAAGTCGAGAATAAATCATCATAAGAGGCGCTATATTCCGGGTTTCACAAAGAAGTACAATGTGGATCGACTAGTATATTTTGAAAGGTTCGCGAGTGTGGAAGAAGCAAAATATCGCGAAAAGCAGATAAAAGGGTACAGTCGGGCAAAAAAGGAAGCATTGATAGTTTTAGAAAATCCGATATGGAGTGAGCTTTCATGCGAACACTTAGATTGAATGAGATGGAATCTTAAGTAATTTTTTGCGAGAATTTCCAATCAATATTGAGCCTCAATGGAGTGATGCTCGTGGTTTGGAAAGGACTCTTAAAAAATGACAATATCTTTGGAAGGTGCATCTGCCAAGGTAGATGCTCGTGCCGTAATGGTTGCAATACCAGACAAACACCCTTTGATCGGATTGGCCAATACACTGCCTTGGCAAAGTCTTATGGATCAATGTGCGGACGATCTCAAACGCACGACGATCAAAGGTTGTTGGTGGACAGGCAGAAAGATTCAAGTGCGTATTCACTTGGCTGCATATCTGCTTCAAAAACTATACAATCTGACCGATCGAGCCACCGAATACGGAATGAAAGACAACGGTGCATACAGGTTATTTTGTGGGTTTGGGATCATAGAGAAATGGCAGGCACCAGATCACACCAAAATCGAAGAGTTTCGCAGTCGATTGTCACCGGAGACACAGCGAAACATTGCGAATTCTTTCGCCCAAGTGGCGGTAAAATTGGGATTCGCCGACCCATGCAAAACCGATTTCGATTCGACAGTACAGGAGGGGACAGTATATTATCCCCGAGATCCTTCAGGGCTCACGCCCTTCTGGACACGTCGCTGGCGCATTCGCGCCGGCGACTACCTAAAGAAACATACTCGCGGCCTACTACCAGACGACATCGCAGTAGACATGAAGACAATCAAAGAATATGCCAGATCCTATTTTTTCTTACCAAAAAATGTCGATATCGAAAGACGCCGTGCAGTGTTTCGAGATCTCCTCACCATGGCCAAACAACAGATGCGACCAATCGTGGATATCTGCAATGCACTCGATTCTGCAAGAATAGCTCGCCTGCCGTGGAATATTCGACGTGCATTCGATCAAATCAAAGACCAAGCTTGGAGGTACCTTCTAGACGTCGGGCATTTCACCAGAACCCATACTATCAAGGCGGGCAAGATATTATCGCTGCATGCTTCGGCGGTGGCATGTATCAAAAAAGGAAAAGTGGGCAAACCCAACGAATTTGGCCGTGTTTTTCAGCTTGGCAGAATCGCGGGGAATTTCTTGTTTGTTCTGGAATCAACGTCACTACGCATGAGCGACAAGCACTCACTTATACCGATGCTCGACGAACATCAGAAATTATTTGGCGAGGGAGAATTGAACTCAATAAGTGCCGACAAAGGTTATTGGTCATCCAAGAATCTGAAGGCTGCGGCGGAGCGAAAGGTCGACAATATTGGATTGCAAGCTCCATCAAATATCAAGAACAAGAAGTTCCTGCCGACGAAAGAAATACAAGACGAGCTCAGGGACCGCCGAGCAGGAATCGAACCACTCATCGGCCATGTAAAACTGACCGAAGGTCATCCTGAGGCAATGGGACATTGCCGAATGGAACTCGTCGATTATTCACGAGGCCCATTCGTCGCTTTGCTCCTCAGGGTTGCCTTCGGCAAGTTTCAATTTGAGACAATTGATCAGGCATCAAGGTGGGAAAATGCGGAAAGTCGCATAACGGATTGGCGACAACCACAGAGACGAAAAGAAAATGAGGAAAAGT
>JBAWZA010000037.1:0-1095 GCA_037143335.1 bacterium
AACAAATCTCAGGTTGAGCATCGTTTTGCTAATGGCGAAGCGATGGCGAAGTGGTGTTTCTTGAATCGGCCAGATTTTATGCGAGAGGTCAAGAATGATTAGTTCATTCAAAGCTTACGCCAAAGCAAGTGGTGGGCGTCCAGTAATTATCCACTCATCGGACTTGACAACCGTTCGTGGTTGTGGTAAAATCCGTTACGAATACCGGGCACGTAAATCCGGTGCCGGTCCTCACGCGAATAAAGCTGACAAACGTTGTCGCACTCGCGGAACTCAACTCAAGAAGGCTATTGAAAATGAAGATTGAAATTGATATTGAAGAACTCATCGGAAATGCACTCGACGGAATGGATTCGAGCGATTATTTCGATTGCGTTGATATGAACGACCTCGTATCTAGTCGGCTCGCGGATATGAGCAATGATTCGATTATTGAAGGTGTTGACGTTGAGGAGCTTGTCAGGGACAGAATCTCTGACATTAGCAATTCCGATATATTGGAAGATGTTGACGTTGAGAGTCTCGTGAGGGATGAGATTGATAGCCGCGACATCATGGATGATATCGACGTTGAAGCCTTGGTCAGTGAAAAAATTGAAGATAGCGACATCCTCGAAGGAATCGACATCGAAAAGATTATTGTTGGCCATATTAGTCGGTTGATTGGCAAGGATGACTTCGAGGAGTATGTGATTTCGTCTAACAGAATTAAAGTTCTTGAGGACGAACTTCAAGCGGTTCGCGTTGAACTTAGTAGGATGAACTCTACTATCATCAATCAGTCGCTGTGTCAAGTCCGAAAGTGGTATCAAATTTGGTAGAGTAACCCGAGTCCTCTCGTGCCTACCCCAGCCCCCTATACTAACGCTCGCGACTTTGAATCGCTGTAAGTCGTTATAGTGTAGGGGGTTGCGTCATTTTCGGCCCGGCGATTTTCCCTAAGTCCTTACATAGTAAGGCTTTACGTCGATTCGCTATTGCAACTTACATGCCAAAGATTTTCTCAAGGTTACGGTTGACAAATGACGATAGTATTGGTACAATGTGACCGTTCCGATAGTTTCCTCAGTTTAGGATTTTGCAAATGACCAACGA
>JBAWZA010000038.1:0-1068 GCA_037143335.1 bacterium
TAGTAAATTGTTAATTGTACAAGGTCGGAATATAATAGGATATTCGTATATAGAGAGGTGGAATTGAAGGTTGGGGGGGGGGGTGGAGTAACTTCCTTTACCCTGAACCAAGCATGCATTTTCGAAACCGTATGAATGGCTCTTGTGGTAGGTTTTTGGTAAGAACATCAGCAATGTTATCTTCAGATCGAATGTATACTGGAGTGATGATGTTGTTATGAAATTGCTCACGAGTATAAGCCAGTCGTATCAGAATGTGCTTTTGATGCTTGTGATTGATATCACCCTTCACGACGTTGATGACAGCTTGATTGTCTTCAAAGATGATCATAGGGTCTTTGTTCCAGTGAGTGATTGCAGCGAACTTCATTTGGGTTAAAGCATGTTTGATGTAAACTGCTTCTTTCACTGTTTCAGAAAGAGCAAAATATTCACTCTCTGTTGTTGACAATGATACGCTCTTTTGTGATCCACAGTGCCACGATATTGCTGCATTGTATAGGATGACCACATAGGCATTTACAGACCGCATCGATAGAGGAATCGATCCCCAGGTCGCATCGGAATATATTTCTGGCTGAGCATTACCAGATTTGGAATAGGTAAGACCATAGTCACGAGTGCCATTGAGATAACGTAACAAGTGTTTTACTGCAATGAGGTGACCTTGACATGGTTTTGCGACGAACCGTGTGAGCTGGTTAGTTGCTTGCGAAATATCTGGGCGAGTCTGAAGGTTAGCCCAGAGGATGCTGCCAACAATGCGAGGGTAATTTTCGATGGAGATTTTGGATGCTTGATGATCATTCTTGTGCGTCTTGTACTCTTTCATGTCAGCGACGAGGCAAGTGTTCGGGACTGCTGGGGTTGAGACAGGCTTTGAGTCGAGAAACCCATATTCCGTAAGCAGTGCGACAGTGAAAGTCTTTTGGTGTAGTTTGATTTTGGTAACCACGCCATTTTCAACAGTTTGTTCGACGTCAATTCCAAGACCATATTTTAGTTGACCTTTCCGAGTAATTTTGAAATGTTTCTCGAGTGATGAGCATACCCATTCGTAATCTTCTT
>JBAWZA010000039.1:0-1068 GCA_037143335.1 bacterium
AACCACGATTGACCGTCTTCTTCATATTCTCGACGAGTGATTGATGTGGCCCAGAAATTTCTCGAATAAAACCTGCGGTATTCCCTCTGCGGAAAATGGCATGAGGCTCCATTTGAGTCGAGTTATGAAAAAGGATGCTTTTAGATGACTGGAGCTTCTTGAGGACTTCCTGGGCATTGAGGTCAGAGTACTCAGTCCCGGCATTGTTGACCACAACCACAGGTTCTGGACGATCAGCTTGGTAGGTTACCTTGATAACTATGTCTAGTGAATCGGAGTTAGCGACAAGTGAGAGCTGTTTTACTACGAACTGATAGAAACCAGCGTCTCGCACTTTCTGGAGGGTAATAGATATTTCAAAAGAGATTTCACGCTTACTGGGATCGGTATTATTCCATTTCGGGAATTCATCCTTGATGGAAAAATCGTTCTGAAATACAAGGCTAGGAAGTGCGTCCTCCTCACTCATTAGCGCCCGTATTGCTCGGACAACATTTGTTTTTCCCGAATCATTTGCACCACAGATGGCGGAGTACTGAGACGGGAAAATTAAGTCGAGCGATTCGAGCGTACGATAGTTGCGGATCTTTAGGGACGTAAGCTTCATTGCCTGCTCCTATGCGCTTGACGATCGGTCCGAATAACGTTACGTTGAGAATACAATGGTACGAAGATGCGAGTAGCACTTCCAGTGATGCAATAGGTCCAGCAAACATTTTGTACACTAGTGTACGTTGGGCCAATCCGCTATTTAGTTCTTAGGCCTTGCTCTGAAAATACCCCAGTATCTCGTCACGATCTCTGGTTAGCCATGCGATGTTGGCGCTAATTCCTTCAATCGATTTTCTTACCCCGCGTTCGGTGCCTTGAACTACATGGGAAGCAAAGAAGCTTGTCACGTCGTCCAACTCTGCTTGTGTCGTGAAGCCGTTTACGACACTCTTTGCTATCGATAACAGCTTTACGCCTCCGCCGTTGTAGAGCTCGGAGAAGTTCTGCCAACTTTCGTTCATGAATTCCCATGCATGAGCGCGTACTATCGAATGAGCGACCATCATCATCATAACT
>JBAWZA010000040.1:0-1067 GCA_037143335.1 bacterium
ACCTGCTTTGCAAGCAGGGGGTCGTCGGTTCGATCCCGTCATCCTCCACCATTTTTAACAACAAAGAGGCTTTTAAACAAGGCCTCTTTGTTGTTAATCAACATTGTTTGGTTAACTCGGCTGTTCTTTAACAATTCATAGAGTCGAATCAGCGTTGCTGGTGGAAAGTACATATTCGTAAAGGTTTCATGTACACCGTGCCATCAGCAACAATTTTTTGATTGCGTCACATGAATATTCAAACGAGTTTTTGAATTTCAATAAGTATTTTTAAGCGATAAGCTTAATTTACGGCATAACGCGTCAGGTGAAAGACCTGACAGATTTTCCTTGATTTAATTTGTTTTTCGAAAGAAAGATCAAAGTTATAGGGTCAAGTGAATAAGAGCATGTGGTGGATGCCTTGGCGATGATAGGCGACGAAAGACGTGATAGCCTGCGAAAAGCTTCGGGGAGCTGGCAAATGAGCATTGATCCGAAGGTCTCTGAATGGGGAAACCCACCGAAAGGTATCGCATACTGAATACATAGGTATGCGAGGCGAACCGGGTGAACTGAAACATCTCAGTAGCTCGAGGAAAAGACATCAACCGAGATTCCGAAAGTAGTGGCGAGCGAAATCGGAGAAGCCTGTTAGTGATAGCACAAGACTTAACGGAACAACCTGGAAAGGTTGGCTATAGAGGGTGATAGCCCCGTACGTGAAAAGACCTGTGTGATACTAAGCTAACGACAAGTAGGGCGGGACACGTGTAATCCTGTCTGAATATGGGGGGACCATCCTCCAAGGCTAAATACTCATCATCGACCGATAGTGAACTAGTACCGTGAGGGAAAGGCGAAAAGAACCCCGGGAGGGGAGTGAAATAGATCCTGAAACCGCATGCTTACAAAAAGTAGGAGCCCGCAAGGGTGACTGCGTACCTTTTGTATAATGGGTCAGCGACTTACATTCAGTGGCAAGGTTAACCGAATAGGGAAGCCGTAGAGAAATCGAGTCCGAATAGGGCGATCAGTCGCTGGGTGTAGACCCGAAACCAAGTGATCTATCCATGGCCAGGATGAAG
>JBAWZA010000041.1:0-1053 GCA_037143335.1 bacterium
TTCAACGCACAAAAAGTTCAGCAAAGCACTCTTGCAAAGACATGAATGATGCGTCGTCGTAATAACCTCGATGGCGCCAATACCCATGAATACGACCATAAATACGACTATGTAGTCGCTCTAAATTACTACTCACCACATATCAGCGGCTTATCCGATATGGCCAAACGTATTTCAGAAGAAATGGTCAAAAAAGGTTTGAAAGTATGCGTGGTGTGTCAGCGACACGATAAATCTTTGTTGAAATTCGAAACCATAAATGGCGTTGATGTGGTTCGTGCAAGTGTGATCATGAGAGTAGCTAACGGTTTGATTAGCGCATCTTTCCCCTTTTTGGTTTATCGTTATGCCAAACGAACCCGTTTGCTTCATCTTCATTTACCGATGCTTGAATCAGGATTGATTTCGCTAATGCCTTCAACTCCGAAATTGATGACTTATCATTGCGACTTTGTCTCGCAAAAATCACTTCTAGGACGAATCATTGAAGTCGTTATGGATATGAGTTGTCGACTTTCGCTAAGACGGTCGAGATCTTCAGTCGTTTCGAGCAGAGATTATGCGGACAACTCGCGAATTAAGTCTTCGCTTGTCAGATCGGTTGCAATCGCACCACCAGTGCAAATTCGACAACCATCAAAGCCCTCGTTTCGCAAGTCTTCGGGTTATCACTACGGCTTTCTTGGAAGAATTGCCCCCGAGAAGGGTCTTGAAAATTTGGTGATTGCGTTTGGTTCAATGGCACGAGCTGATGATCAACTCTTAATCGCTGGCACCGCTGTCAGTTCAGAAGGCCAAGAAATATATAAAAAGCTGCAGGTAAGTTCTACACGAGACCCTCGAATTGGGTTATTGGGTTTCGTGCCTGAAACTGATGTCGCAGATTTTTATGCATCAATTGATGCGTTCGTATTCCCATCAATAAATGCTCTTGAGGCATTCGGAATTGCCCAAGCGGAAGCAAAGGCACTTGGGATACCCCTAGTTACGAGTGATTTACCTGGAGTAAGAACCGTTGTTGATTCTTCCGAAACTGGAGTTCTCGTAAAACCA